>NZ_JAGKJI010000023.1 GCF_020329485.1 Bradyrhizobium cenepequi | reverse complement strand
ACCGTCGTGGCGCGCGGCACGCCGTGGCACGACAAGCCCCCGGCGGCGGCCGCAGCCGCGATCCCATCTCTTGCCTGACCCAGTTTCTTTGTTCGACCGGAGCACCGTTTCTTCGTCCCGACCTGCCGTCTCCACGACGGCGCGCGCAGTGGCCGTCAAGGATGGCCGTTGCCTCAATCTCTCCCCTCGCCACGCTGCCGCCAGGCCACGCCTTGACGGCCGCGAGCACGGCGTCATGCTCAACGGCCGTCGGACAATCCAATTGCCCACAACCTATCGATCTAATGGTTGCTACGCACCGAGAAGGTGCGTCACTTCTGCCGCCGTCGGCATCGACGGCGCCGCTCCCATTCGTTGCACGCAGATAGATGCGGCGGCATTGGCATAACCCAGCGCATCGCGAAGATTGCTTCCAATAGCGAGCTGCGACGCCAGTGCGCCGACGAAGCAATCGCCGGCGCCGGTGGTGTCGATCGCCTTGACCTCGCGTCCGGCTACGACCAGCGGCTCACCTTTGACCAGCGCCAGCACGCCGCGCTTGCCGAGCGTGACGCAGACGATCCTGTCTTTTCCCGCCAATGAACGGGCTGCATCGAGAAAGCGAGCGCGTTCGTCGCTGTCGCGCAGCTCCCGTCCGGTGAGGAAGCCGAGCTCGGTCTCGTTGAGGACGAGGATATCGACGAGGTCGAGCAATTCGCGCTCGAATTTCCTTGCCGGTGCGGGATTGAGGATCGTGGTCGCGCCGGCGGCGCGAGCTTGCTTGAAGAAGACGGTGATCGCGGCGAGTGGGATTTCGAACTGGCTCACCGCTATGTCATCTCTCGCAAGCACCGGCGCCGCGAGATCCTCAGAGCGCACCATCGCATTGGCGCCGGGCACCACGACGATGGTGTTGTCCGCATCCGCAACCGTGATAATCGCCGTGCCAGTGTGCGCCTCGGCGGTGTCCTTGACAAAGCTGAGATCGACGCCCTGCGCCGCCAAGAATGTTCTCAGCTCCTGGCCGAAGGCGTCCTTGCCCAGCCGGCCGATCAGCGTGGTTGCCGCGCCGAGCTTGGCGGCGGCGACCGCCTGGTTGGCGCCTTTGCCGCCGGGGAAGTACAGCACGGCGCTGCCGGCGATGGTTTCGCCGACGCGCGGGTGACGCTCGGCCGTCGCGACCACATCCATGTTGATGCTGCCGGCGACGAAAATCCGCCCCATGCTGAAAAACGCTCCTTAGCGTTGACGTTATGCGTTGACTTGGAACTCCCGCTTCACAGCCTCGATGTCGGCAAGCGAGGGCAGTCCCGCCTCGTTGCCCAGCTTCTGGATCTTGTAGGTGGAGGCCGCGCGCGCGAACTCGAAATGATCCTTCCAGGCTGTGCCGGGATGCGCGAGATAGGAATAGATGTAGGCGCCGTGGAACACGTCGCCGGCGCCGTTGGTGTCGATGACGCGCTCGCGCGGGATCGGCAGCGCGGGCATGGTGCGGACCACGCCGGCTTCGTCGTACCAGAGCACACCTCTCTCACCCAGCGTAACGCCGCCAACCCGGCAGCCGCGCCCCTTGAGATAATCGAGCATCTTTTCCGGCGTCAGGTCCATCTGTTCGCAGAGACGCTCGGCGACGATTGCAACGTCGATATATTGCAACAGCTCATGGGTGTTGGTGCGCAGGCCGCCGCCGTCGAGCGAGGTCAGTATGCCATCCTCGCGGCAGAGTCTTGCATAATGGATGGCGGCATCCGGCTGGTGGCCATCGATGTGCAGCGCGCGGCAACCCTTCAGGTTCAAAAGCGGGAACGGATGGATATGCTCGTCGTCGCGGCAGCGGACGATGGCGCGCTTGCCGTCGTTCGGCATGATGAAGGACAGCGATGACGAGTTGACCTTGCGCGGATGGACGGAGATTCCGTACTTCGCGGCCATGTCCCAGAACATCCGCCCCAGCCAGTCATTGGCCATGGTGGCGATCAGATCCGGTACGATCCCGAGCTTGGCGCAGCAAAATGCCGCAGTGACCGCATTACCGCCGAAGGAGACCGCGTAGGCGTCGGCCACATGTTTCTCGTCGCCGGTCGGCAGATGATCGGTGATGAAGGTGACGTCGATATAGGTCTGTCCGATGAAGAGAGCCTGCATTCGTTTTCCGTCGTGGGGTGATGGATGATCCCGGCGGCAGCTTCAGCTTAGCACCGGATATTATGTGCGTTCGCTGAAATTATTCGCAACCATGCCCTGTTTGCGGCTTGAGATGGCCAGGTGAGAGGACTACCACCGTTCCCGGTTTTTGCCAGCATGCCATCCGGTAACGGACGGCGGCTGTCCTGAGTTCCTGGTTGAAAGACAAAGGGGTAGGACGATGACCGTATATTCCGGCCCGGTGTTCGAGATGGCCGTGAACCAGTTCAACGTGATCGCCAATCACCTCGAAATCCCGATGGACGAGCGCGAGCGGCTGCTGATGCCGAAGCGGTCCGTCACCGTCTCGTGCCCAATCCACCGCGATGACGGCACGGTGGCGGTGTTCGAGGGCTATCGTGTCCAGCACCACCTCACCATGGGCCCGACCAAAGGCGGCACCCGTTTTGCGCCCTCCGTCGATATCGGCGAGGTTGCCGCGCTCGCGATCTGGATGAGCTGGAAATGCGCCCTCGTCGGCCTGCCCTATGGCGGCGCCAAGGGCGGGGTCAATGTCGATGTGACCCAGATCTCCAAGCGCGAGCTGGAGTCGCTCTCGCGTCGCTACATGCAGGAGATGATTCCGTTCGTCGGCCCGCATACCGACGTGATGGCCCCGGACATGGGCACCAATGAGCAGGTGATGGCCTGGTTCATGGACACCTATTCAATGTACCAGGGCCAGACCGTGACCGAGATCGTCACGGGCAAGCCGGTCTCTTCCGGCGGCACGCTCGGCCGGCGCGAGGCGACCGGGCGCGGCGTCGCCTATCTTGCGAGACGGGTGCTGAACGAGCTTGCGATCAATCCCTCCGGCGCCACCGCCGTGATCCAGGGCTTCGGCAATGTCGGCTCCTATGCGGCGCTGGAACTGCATCACTACGGCCTCAAGATAACGGCGATCTCAGACCACACCGGCGCGCTCTATGACGAGAAGGGTCTCGATATCCCGGCGTTGATACACCATGCGCAGTTGCATGGCAGCATCGCCGGTTTCTCCAACGAACTGCATTTCGATCCCGCCGAAGTGCTGACGCTGCCCTGTGACGTGCTGGTGCCGGCAGCGATGGAGCGCGTGATCGACGCCGAGATCGCCGGCAAGCTCCGGTGCCGCGTGCTGGCGGAAGGCGCCAATGGCCCGACCACGCCGGAGGCAGATCTTGTCCTGGACAAGCGCCGCAATGAGATCTTCCTCATTCCCGACATTCTCTGCAATTCCGGCGGCGTGGTGGTCAGCTACTTCGAATGGGTGCAGGATCTGCAGCAACTGTTTTGGGAAGAGGAGGAGGTGATGCGGCGCGAATACCAGATCCTCGATCGCGCATTCGAGACGATGCTGAAGCGCGCGAAGACCGACAACATCCCGCATCGCACCGCGGCGATGGCCACCGGCGTGGAGAAGGTCCGCGCCGCCAAGAACACCCGGGGATTGTTCCCATGATCACCGCGCTGGACCATGCCGTTGTCCTCACCGGCGATATCGAAGCGGCGACGGCCGCCTACGAGACGCTGTTCGCGCGCTCGCCAGCATGGAAGAATGTCAGCGATGGCGCCGCGCGGGTACTGTTCACGCTCGACAACACGTCGCTGGAATTGATGGCGCCGAGCGGCGAAGGCGAAAACGCCGGCCGCATCCGCGCGGTGCTGGCATCGCAGGGCGAGGGGCTCGCGAGCCTGTGCTTCCGGACCAACGACATCGAAAGGATGCGCCGCCGGCTGGAACGGCTAACGCTGCGGCCCGAGCCGGTCTCGGAGGTGGAGAGCCAGGACGAGATTTCTGGGGCGACACTGTCGTGGAAGCGCACCCGCGCCGCCACCGACGCGACGCGCGGCGTGCGACTGTTTTTCCTCGAGCGGGAGAAGGAGCGTCCGCTCTCGGTCCGCAGCCAGCCCGCAGGCATCACTGCGATGGATCATGTGGTCGTCGCGACCGCCGATCCCGAACGGACCGCCGCGCTCTATGGCGCCCGCCTCGGCCTCAACATGGCGCTGGACCGGGCGCATCCCGATTGGGGCCGGCTGATGTTCTTCCGCTGCGGCGATTTGGTTGTCGAGGTCGCGCACAAGCCCGGCAAGCTGGAAGCCGACGCACCGGACCGCTTGCGTGGCATCTGCTGGCGTGTCACCGACATCGACGCCACGCATGCACGGCTTGTTGCCGCCGGCGTCGACATCTCGGAGATCCGCACCGGCCGCAAGCGGGGCACGCGCGTGATGACCGTGCGCAATAGCACCTGCAGCGTGCCGACGTTGCTGGTGCAGCCATCCGCTCCGCCAGTGGCGGCGTAACGATTCTCTCACGTCTGCTCCAGTCCGTAGGGTGGGCAAAGGCGCACTTGCGCCGTGCCCACCATCCAGCACCGCGCTCGCGATGGTGGCACGCTTCGCTGCGCTCGCAATGACGGAGGTGCGGAGATTCATTCTCAAACGCTGCGCGCCGTGCTACATCCAGCGTTCCGACTGAATTGAGCGATCCGATTGGCCAAGACAAAGCGAATTCTGAAGTGGCAGCGTGACCCCGAAGGGATGCGGCTGCGCATCCTGGAGGCCGCGAAGGCGGAGTTTGCTGCCCATGGGCTCGCCGGCGCGCGCGTCGACAGCATCGCCAAGAACGCCGGCGCCAACAAGCGCATGCTCTACTACCACGTCGGCAACAAGGAGGACCTCTATCTCGAGGTGCTCGAAGGCGCCTATGAGAAGATCCGCGCCGAGGAACGTGGGCTCGATCTCGAACACCTCGAGCCGCCCGAGGCGATCGCGCGCCTGATCGATTTCACCTGGAACTATTTCATCCGCAACCCGGAATTCCTGGCGCTGCTGAATACCGAGAATCTTGCAAAAGCGCGGCATTTGAAGCGTTCGACCAAGGTCAAATCGATGCATTCGCCGTTCGTCGAGATGATCCGCACCGTCGTGACACGCGGCGTGGAGAGCGGCGATTTCCGCGTCGCAGTCGATCCCGTGCAGCTCTACATCTCGATCGCCGCGCTCGCCTTCTTCTATCTCTCCAACAGCGCGACGCTGAGCGTGATCTTCGGCCGCGATCTCTTGTCGAAGGACGCCCGCGATGAACGACTGGAGCACATGATTGCGCTGGTATTGGCAGCGCTCACCGGAAAGTCGATCGCAGCGTTCGGCAAGAGCAAGGCGCCGAAGCTCCAGGTGACGGCGCAGCAGGCAGTTTAACCCTTAGCGCGCAATTGTTGCATTGCGTCGTCATGCCCGGGTCAAGGCCCGGGCATGACGACGGAGTGCGCCCAAAAGCTTGATGGAATCGGGCTGGACAGTATTTATCCAACGGGTTAATTTCCCCTCCGATAACAATCCAAGCAGGGAAACGGAACGTGGCGGAGAGCAAGGACGCGGGCGGCCTGTCGAGGCTGCTGAATGCGGCGTGGGTGCGCCCATTTTTGTTCCTGGTGTTCATCGTAGTGGCCTGGGACCTCGCCATCCGCCTGTTCCAGATTCCCGCCTACCAGATCCCGGCGCCGGGAGACGTCGTCGCCGTGCTGCGGACGGACTGGCCGGAACTCTTGCGGCAGTCCTGGCCGACGACGTATGCGACGATCTGCGGTTTCCTGTTGTCGGCCGTGTTCGGCATTCCCGTTGCGATGCTGATCGCGGGATCGAAGACGGTGGAAAGCTATGTATATCCGCTCTTGGTGTTCTCGCAGTCGGTGCCGAAGATCGCGATCGCGCCGCTGTTCGTGGTGTGGTTCGGGTTCGGCATCATCCCGAAGGTGATCTCGGCGTTCCTGCTCGGCTTCTTCCCGGTGGTGGTCTCGGCGGTGCAGGGATTCAAATCGGTTGATCCTGATATGGTCGATCTCGCGCGCGCGATGCAGGGCAGCCGCTTCCAGGTGTTCCGCGCCGTCAACCTGCCGCATGCAATGCCGGCGATCTTTTCCGGACTGAAAGTATCGGTGACGCTGGCGGTGGTCGGTGCCGTTGTCGGCGAGTTCGTCGGCTCCAATTCCGGCATTGGCTATGTGATGCAGCGCTCGATTGGAACCTTTGACCTGCCGACGATGTTCGCAGCGCTGGTGATCCTGGCGCTGCTGGGCGTCGTCCTGTTCTGGGTCGTCGACCGTATCGAACGCCTGGTTATTCCCTGGCACGTCAGCCAGCGCGAGGACATTATTTTCGCTTCGTGAGTTATCGAGAAAGACAACAACATAAAGGTTTGTCGTCATTGCGAGCGAAGCGAAGCAATCCATGGCGCCGCAGGTGGAAGGATGGATTGCTTCGCTTCGCTCGCAATGACGGGGAGAGGGAGGAGAACAAGATGCGATTGATAGCTGTAGTCTTGGCGACGCTAACCTTGACGGCGATTTCGGTGCTTCCGGCATCGGCCGCCGACAAGGTGGTGCTGATGCTGAACTGGTACGTTTATGGCGAGCACGCGCCGTTCTATTACGGCAAGGCCAAGGGCATCTATGCCGCCGAGGGCATCGACCTCGAAATCCAGGAGGGCCGCGGCTCAGCTGCGACCACGCAGGCGGTGGCCGCCAAGACCGCCAATTTCGGCTATGTCGACATCCCCACCATGATGCGCGCGGCGGTGAAGGGTGCGCCCGTCATCGCAACTGGCGTGCTGCTGCAGACCAGCCCGATGTCGGCGATGGGCTTCGTCGACAAGAACATCCGGAAGCCCGAGGACATCAAGGGCAAGACGGTTGCGATCACGCCGGCAGATTCCATGACGCAGATCTGGCCGCTGTTCCTGAAGAAGACCGGCCTGAAGGAGAGCGATTTCCAGACGGTCGCCGGCGACGGCCAGACCAAGCTGAACGCGGTCATCAACGGTCAGGCTGATCTGTTGCTCGGCTACGTCATGGACCAGTCAATGAAGATCAAGGACGCCACCGGCAAGGATGTCTATCCGATCAAGTTCGCCGACTACGGCATCCAGCTGGTCTCCTCGGGCATCATCGCCAACAGCGATTATGTGAAAGCCAACGCCGATCTCGTCCGCCGCTTCATGTCGGTGACGACCAAGGCGGTGGAAGCCGCCGAGAAGGAGCCGAAGGCGGCGGCGCAGTCGATCCTCGATGCCAACCCCAAGGGCGGCAAGATCGAGACCCTGACGCAAGGCTTTGAATTGACGATCCCGCTCTATCGCACCAGTGAGACCAAGACCAAGCGACCATTCCAGGTCACCGATCAGAACATGACGGACTCCGTCAATCTGATGGTCGAATATGGCGGGCTCGATCCCAAGGCCAAGGACAATCCGAAGGCCTTCTACACCAACGACTATCTGCCGAAGGGCGACTCGTGAAAGCGCTGCCGATGAAGCCGGCGACACAAAGCCAAAGCCATGTGGACCAACCAGCCGCGCATCTGCGCCTGGTTTCCGACCGTGCCGCCGGCGAGACGTCCGGCATCAAGCTGTCCGGAGTCTCCAAGACTTATCGCTCGCGCGATGGAGACGTGCCGTCGCTGCGGCCGCTCGACTTCCACATCAATCAGGGCGAGTTCTTCGTCGTGGTCGGCCCATCCGGCTGCGGCAAGTCGACTCTGCTCAAGATGATCTCCGGCCTGTTGCCGCCCACGACCGGCGATATCCTGGTCGAGGGCGAACAGGTGACGAAGCCGCACGGCAATGTCGGCATCGTCTTCCAGAACGCGCTGCTGCTACCGTGGAGGAACATCCTCTCCAACGTGATGCTGCCGATCGACATGAAGAAGCTGTCGCGGGAGAAGTACCTGCCGCGCGCGAAAGAGCTTCTGAAGCTGGTCGGCCTCGAAGGCTTCGAGAAGAAGCTGCCGTGGCAGCTCTCCGGCGGCATGCAGCAGCGCGCCTCGATCTGCCGCGCGCTGGTGCATGATCCCAAGATCATGCTGATGGACGAGCCGTTCGGCGCGCTGGACGCCATGACGCGCGAGCGCATGAATGTCGAGCTGATGCGGATCCAGCGCGAGACCGGCAAGACGGTGCTGCTGATCACGCACTCGATTCCCGAGGCCGTGTTTCTCGCCGACCGCGTGCTTGTGATGACCGAGCGGCCCGGCGCGATCGCCGCGATCTACGACGTGCCGCTGCCGCGGCCGCGCTCGCTGGATGCGATGTCAGATCCCGTCTTCACCGAACTGGTGCAGCGCATTCGCAAGCATTTCTTCACGCAAGGGTCGCTGGACTGAGCTTCGATGCCGCCCCTCATTGTCCGAGATATCGCCCTGTTCGAACGTCCGGTCAGCTTTGCTCGGCCGTTCCGCTTTGGCGCGGTCGTGGTCAATGCGACCCCCCAAGCCTTCGTGAGGGTTGAGATCGAGGTCGAGGGGAAGGGGCGGGCGGTGGGTGCGAGCGCCGAGTTCCTAGTGCCGAAATGGTTCGACAAGCGACCGCAGCTGGCGCCGGAAGAGACCGTGGACGAACTTCGGCGGTCGCTATTGATCGCGCGCGAGCTTTATCTGGCGCATTCGACTTTTGAGACGGCGTTCGGCCTGCATGCAGCCTGCATTGGCGCGCAGGTCGAGGCCTGCGCAAGAGAGGATATCCCGCCATTGGCGGCAGCCTATGGGCCGGCGGAAATCGACAAGGCGATCCTGGATGCGCTGTTGCGCGCGGTCGGCGTCAACTTCTTCGACGGCATGGCGCAGAACATTGCCGGTATCGATGCGCGGCTGTCGCCCGACTTGAGCGATGAAGAGATTTCCGGCTTTCTTGCAGGGCGCAAGCGGCTCGATCGCGTCGCGATCCGGCACACCGTTGGCCTCGACGACAAGGTCGAAGGCGAGGGCGGCGTTGCCGATCCAAAAGAGAGCGTCGGCGCGCGCTACTTCAAGCTCAAGCTCAACGGCGATCCCGAACATGACGCGGCGCGGCTGATCCGGATCGGCAACGAACTGGCAACGCTGCCGCACGACTACAAGGTGACGCTCGACGCCAACGAGCAATATGCCGACCTTGCGGCGCTCGGCGCGCTGGGCGATCGCCTGGACCATGATAGCGCATTGCAGCCGATCGCCTCAAAGCTGCTCTATATCGAGCAGCCGATGCCGCGCGACATCACCAAGGCCTCGGCGCTGGGCGCGCTGGCGACACGCGGCTTCATTATCGACGAGGCCGATGATTCCTACGATGCGTTCCCGGCGGTGCGGGCGCTTGGCTATCGCGGCATCTCCTCGAAATCCTGCAAGGGCCTCTACAAGTCGATCGTCAACGCGACGCGCGCAGCGAAATGGAGCGCGGATGGCAAAGCATATTTCGTCAGTGGCGAGGATCTGACCTGCCAGGCGGGGCTTGCCGTGCAGCAGGATCTGGCGCTCGGCGCGCTGATCGGTGTCACCCACGCTGAACGCAACGGGCACCACTATGTCGATGGCTTTGCCGAAACGCCCGCGGCGGAAGCCGAGGCATTCCTCTCAGCGCATCCCGATCTCTATGTCCGCGTCGGCGGCAAGGTGCGCCTCGCGATCCATGACGGCGATCTGTTGACGGGGTCGCTGACGACGCCGGGCTTTGCCACTTCCGTGCATCCGGACTGGTCCACCCTGTCGCCGCTCGCGCGGCCAACGACAAGAATTCTGCAGGAGCAAGCACTATGACCACCAAACGTCTCGGCCTGATCATGAACGGCGTCACAGGCCGGATGGGGCTCAACCAGCATCTGATCCGCTCGATCGTCGCGATCCGCAATCAGGGCGGCGTGCTGTTGTCGAATGGCGACCGCATCATGCCGGACCCGATCCTGGTCGGTCGCGACGCCGAGAAGGTCGGCGGACTGGCAAAACGCTTCGAGATCGCGCGCGTCACGACCGACCTCGACAAGGCGCTGGCCAATCCTGATGACGCCGTGTTCTTCGACGCCGCAACCACCCAGGCACGGCCCTCGCTGCTGACCAAGGCGATCAACGCCGGCAAGCATGTCTATTGCGAGAAGCCGATCGCGACCAATCTGGAGGAGGCGATCGCGGTGGTGAAGCTCGCCAACGCCAAGGGCCTCAAGCACGGCACGGTGCAGGACAAGCTGTTCCTGCCGGGCCTGAAGAAGCTCGCCTTCCTGCGCGACTCGGGCTTCTTCGGCCGCATGCTCTCGGTGCGCGGCGAGTTCGGCTACTGGGTGTTCGAGGGCGGCTGGCAGGAGGCGCAGCGGCCGTCCTGGAACTATCGCAGCGAGGACGGCGGCGGCATCATCCTCGACATGGTCTGCCACTGGCGCTACGTCCTCGATAATCTCTTCGGCGAGGTGCAGAGCATCTCCTGCCTTGGCACGACCGACATCCCCGAGCGCTATGACGAAAAGGGCAAGGCTTACAAGGCCACCGCTGACGATTCCGCCTATGCCACGTTCCAGCTTAAGGGTGGCGTGATCGCGCATATCAACATGAGCTGGGTGACGCGGGTCTATCGCGACGATCTCGTCACCTTCCAGGTCGACGGCACCCATGGCTCGGCGGTCGCAGGCCTGGCCGACTGCATGATCCAGGCGCGGCAGGCGACTCCGCGCCCCGTGTGGAATCCGGACGAGAAGCGACTGCACGATTTCTATGCCGACTGGCAGAAGCTGCCAGACAATGTCTCTTACGACAACGGTTTCAAGGAGCAGTGGGAGATGTTCATCCGCCACGTCTGCGAGGACGCACCCTACAAGTATACGCTGCTCGAAGGCGCCAAGGGCGTGCAGCTCGCCGAATGCGCGCTTAAGAGCTGGAAGGAGCGGCGCTGGATCGATGTCGAACCGATCAGGCTGTGAGGACAAGATTATGAACAGGCCAGTCCCATCGATGTCTTCGCTCTCCCTGAAGCTGCCAACCGCAGGTGGCGGCCTCGAGACCTATCGTCTTGCAGCGTCGCGGACCTTTCCCGCCAAGCTCGAGGGCACACTGAATCGCGTCGCGTTCTCGGCGGCGCATGTCGTCGCTGACTCGCGTGCCGATGTTGATCCGTGGCTCACGGCGGCGGTCGACTGGGACAGGACGATCGCGTTCCGCGAACATGTCTGGGATCTCGGGCTCGGCGTTGCCGAGGCGATGGACACCGCGCAGCGCGGCATGGGGCTCGACTGGAGCACCTCGCTGGAATTGATCCGGCGCTCGGTGAACGCAGCGAAGGCCAGGGGCAATGCGCTGGTGTTCTCCGGCGCCGGCACCGATCACCTCGCGGTGGAGGACGCCAGGACATTGGACGATGTGATTCGCGCCTATGAGGAGCAGATCGCGGCGATTGAGAAGGCAGGCGGGCGCATCATCCTGATGGCGTCGCGCGCGCTGGCAAAGCTCGGACGCAGCGCGGAGGATTATGCAAAAGTCTATGACCGCGTGCTGTCGCAGGTCCGCGAGCCCATGATCATCCACTGGCTGGGCGACATGTTCGATCCGGCGCTGACGGGATATTGGGGCACCACTGAGCTCGACAAGGCGATGGACACGGCCGTTGCCATCATCAATCACCACGCTGCGAAGGTCGACGGCGTCAAGGTATCGCTGCTCGACAAGCAGCGCGAGATCGACATGCGCCGGCGGCTTGATCCGCGGGTCAAGATGTATACCGGCGACGACTTCAACTATGCCGAACTGATCGCGGGCGACGAGCAGGGTTTCTCGCACGCGCTGCTCGGCATCTTCGATGCGATCGCGCCGGCCGCATCCTACGCGCTCTCGCGGCTCGCCGCGGGCGACGAGGCCGGCTTCCATGACGTGCTGGGGCCGACGGTGCCGCTGTCGCGCCACATCTTCAAGGCGCCGACGCGCTTCTACAAGACCGGCATCGTGTTCATGGCCTATCTCAACGGCCACCAGGATCACTTCACCATGGTGGGCGGACAGGAGAGCGCGCGCTCGACGCTGCATCTCGCCGAACTGTTCCGGCTGGCCGACGCAGCCGGCCTGCTCGCCAATCCGGAATTGGCGACGCGGCGGATGAAGACGGTGCTGGCAACGCGCGGCATCGACGCCTGATGAGAGATTTTTCTTCCGATCATCGCTGGCTGTCGCTGAACACCGCGACAGTCCGCAAGCAGGGCAATCTGGTCGAGATCATCGAAGCCTGCGCGCGCCACGGTATCCGCGCCATCGACCCCTGGCGCGATCAGGTTGCGTTGATCGGCCTCGATCGCGCCGTGCGCGCGGTGCGCGATGCGGGCCTCGACCTGTCAGGCTATTGCCGCGGCGGCATGTTCGTCGCGGACGCTGCCCATCGCGGTGAAGCGCGTGATGACAACCGTCGCGCGGTCGACGAAGCCGCGGCACTCGGCGCCTCCTGCATCGTGCTTGTTGTCGGCGGCCTGCCGCAATATTCGCGGCCGGGCAGCGCGGCCTCGAAGGACATCGCGGCTGCGCGCAACCAGGTGCATGATGGCATCGCCGAGATGCTGGAATATGCAAGAGGAGCGAAGTTGCCGCTCGCGATCGAGCCATTGCATCCGGCCTATGCCGGCGACCGTGCCTGCGTGAACACGACAAAGCAGGCGCTTGACATCTGCGATGCGCTGGATCCTCAGCGCAGCGGCATGCTCGGCGTCGCGCTCGACGTCTATCACATCTGGTGGGATCCGGAGTTGATGGGCCAGATCGCGCGCGCGGGCAACGACCGGTTACTTGCTTTCCATGTCTGCGACTGGCTGGTGCCGACCAAGGACATCCTCAACGACCGCGGCATGATGGGCGACGGCGTGATCGACATCAAATCCGTACGCGCAGCAGTGGAAGCGCAAGGCTTTGCCGGCTATTCGGAGATCGAAATCTTCTCCAACGACTGGTGGAGCCGCCCGATGGATGAAGCATTGCGGATCTGCATCGAGCGGCACCGGACCGCGGTTTAGGGTCGGTACTCAAGGCTCCCTAAAAGCGTGATCACTGGCCTGCAGTCTGTGGCAGCGTATTGAAGCGCGCCTTCTGCTCGCTGCTCAGCGTGGCATAGAACTCGTCCAATGCGGCTTGCACCCAATCGGCTGCCTCCAGCATGGCCTCGAGCCGCTTCTCCATCGCCTCGAGCCGTCCGACCGGCGTCAGTGGCACGTCGTCCGGGCAGGCAGCTTGCAGCCCTGCAACCGCCTTCTTGGTCGCGTTGCTCAGGCGATCGAGCGCTTCCTTTTGCTTGCCCGCAGGATGTATCACCTCTTCGATCCGTTCGATCGGCAGCTGCGTCAGGCTGGATTTCGGATCGCCGCAGGCCTCGGACGCAGCACTCGCTTGCTGCTGCTGTTGCGAACGTTCGCCGACATTGGGACCGAGCGCATTGAAGCGCGCCTTTTGCTCGTCGCTCAGCGACTCATAGAACCGCTCCAGCGCCGGCCGCACGATCTTCACCGCCTCGAGCATGGCGCGGACGCGGTTCGTCATCGCCCGCAAGCGGCCGGGCGGCGTCAGTGCGTAGGAATCGGCGCAGGATTGCTTGAACACGTCGGCAGCCTTTGCCGACGCGGCCTTCAATTCGTCGAGCAGAGCGCGCTGCGCGGATGTCGGCTGTACGGCCCGCGTGATCTCGGCGATCGGCCAAGCGGTTACGCCCTTGTCCGGAGCTTCGCACACTTGCCGCAAAGCCTGCAGGTTCGCGCTTGGGCGTTGGCGGCCTCGGTAAGCGGTGATCGCCTCGCCGGGGTCCGGGTATCTGGCGTAGGCGGAATACGGACTGTCCGCACCCCAGAACACGGTGTCGACGAAGTCGTCGTAAGCGTAAGCCCAATAGCCGGGCTCGTAGGCATAGGGCCAGAAAGTGTAGTTGAAGATGTCGGAATAGGCATAGGGCCAGAACACCGGGCCGAGCCAGGCAACAAACGCCGCGTGCTTGCCGCGCCGCCAGGCATGGCGGGGCGCCCAGGCCTGCTCGCGGGGCGCGAGCGCCGCTTGGGCTTGCAGAGCATCACTACTGCGGAAGTGCGCGGCAAATCGTCCGCGTGCTGCAGCCTCAAGGGCCGCAGCAGCGGCGGGTCGCTCGGCGGAAGGCGGCGGTGTCAGCCGCTGCAGCCGCGCCTGATCACGTTGCTGCATAAGCTGCTCGCGCTGGATCTGGCGGTTCCGCGTCTGGAGCAACCGCTCTTGCGCGCGTTGCGCCCGCACGCCTTCCGGCTTTTGCGACTGCAGTTGCTGCACGCGCTGCTGCAGGCGATCGATGCGGGTCTGGCGCTCGGCGCTCTGGCGCGAAAGCATCTCACGCCGCCGTTCCTGCACCATCTGCTGCTGCTTTTGGATTCGCTGCTCACGCTGCTGCGCACGGGTTTCGATCAGTTCCTGTCGCGAGGGCCGCGCGCCCACAGCGGGCGATGGGGTCGGGCGCGACGGTGCGGCGATGTCGGGCCTTTGACGTCCTGCCGTGGCGGGACGCTGCGGTGGCGCAGCCGGGCCACGATGGATGTCGGGTCGGCGGATCTCAGGTCGTGGCCCGGCTACTCGTGGTGCGGCCGCGCGCGGAGGTGCGGCAATATGCGGCGCCGGACGCGGTGCCATGGCCGGCCGCTGTGGCGGGGGAGCGGCACGGATCGCCGGTGCGGCCGGTCGCGCCATTGCCGGAGGTCGCGCCATTGTCGGAGGTGGTGCGGGGCGGGCCATGGCGGGTGGCGCAGGGCGCGCCATGGCGGGGGGTGGTCCAGCCCCGCCACCCCGAAAAGCCTTGGTCCCCTGGGCGAACGAACCGCCGCTCCAAGCGATTGCGGAGATACCAAGTAGGAACGCTGTAACGCGAACGCTGAGCGGAAGCATGATGGCAGCTCCCTCCCACTGGCTCTGGTCGCCCGCAAACATTCAACGCGCAAGCGCAGAAATCGTTCGTTTCTTGCTTGTATGGCCCGCATCGATTTTGCGATGCAGGGTGACGGGCGAGCACAAGTCGCGCACGCGGCACTGCGCGAGGAGGGCTGGCGAGGCCACGGTGCGCCGGTGGGACAGCGTTGAAGAATGGGTCGCAGAAGAGCTGCAGACCCAGCCGATCAGCCGCTAGGCATTGACCGTACACGGCACGCTCAGAAATCCGCGGAAGCGGACGCGGCCGCCGCGGATCGGCTCGCTGGCCGGCGCATAGTTCGGAAAGCGGGCGAGGAAGCGCGAGATTGCGATCGCGCCTTCGAGCCGCGCCAGCGCCATTCCGGCGCATTGATGGGCGCCGGTGGCGAAGGCGAGGTGGCGGTTCGGCGTGCGCGCGATGTCGAAGCGCTCGGGGTCGGGGAATTGCGCGGGATCGCGGTTGGCGGCGCCGATGCAGAGCGTCACCGGCGTGCCCGCGGGCATCTTGATGCCGCCGAGTTCGACCTCTTCCACGATCATGCGGTTGCCGAGTTGGTTCGAGCTTTCGTAGCGCAGCATCTCCTCGACCGCGGTCTTGATCAGGTCCGGCTGCGCGATGAGTCGTTGCTTCTCCTCGGGATAATGCAGCAGCGTCACCAGGCCGTTGCCGATCAGATTGGTCGTGGTCTCGTGGCCGGCGTTGAGCAGGAAGATGCAATTGTGCAGCAGTTCCTTCGTGGTTAGCCGCTCGCCATTGTCTTCGCCCTGGATCAGCCGCGTCAGCACGTCGCGCTCGGGATTGCCCGGCTTCGCGCGCCGCCGCTCGACCAACGTCTCGAGATAGGCGAGGAAGTCCTTCACCGCCTTGTTGCCCCGCGCAAATTGTTCCGATGAGATCACCGGCTCGAGTGCGCCGAGGATCGCCAGCGACCAGTCGCGCAACGGGCCCCGCTCGTCATGGGGCACATCGAGCAGATTGCCGATCACCTCGACCGGGATCGGGGAGGCAAAGTCCTCGATCAGGTCAAACCTTCCTTTCGTGGCGATCGCATCGAGCAGGCCGTCAACGAGGCGGATCAGATCGGGCTCCATCGCCGCGATCGCGCGCGGTGACAGCGCGCCCATGATCAGGCGCCGCACGCGGGTATGCGCCGGCGGGTCGTTGAAGACGAGGCTCGTGGTGTGATGCTCGTAGAGCAGGCTGTCGCCGTATTTCGGCGAAAACTCCTTATGCTTGTCGGAGGAGAAGGCTTTCGTGTTTTTGTACGCGGTGACGAGGTCGTCATAGCGGGTCAGGAAATAGGAGCCGTTTGGCAGGCGCTTGACCGGCGCATTCTCCCGCAGTGCAAGATAAGTCGGATAGGGATTGGCATAGAATTCCGGCGTCAGCCGTTCCAGGTCGAAACTTTCAGCCAGCTCTCGTGCGTTTCCGGTCATGCTGCCATACTCTTTTTGAGAACTGATATGCCGTTTTTGTTCTTCCGGAAAGTGCCGGCCGCTTTACAGTTCGCCTGCCTCGCATCTTCCTTCGGAAACGCCCATGCACGCCCGCACTGAAACTGCCTCCGACAGCCAGCCCGCCTGGCCGGAAGAGATTTTCTCGACATTGCAGCGCTTCGATGTCCGCCAGGTGCCTTACGTGCCCGACGCCGGGCATTCGCAACTGATCGAGCGCGTGCTCGGCTCCTCCACCATGCGCGGCATTCCGCTGACGACGGAGGAGGAGGGCGTGGCGCTGTTGCTCGGCGCCTGGGCCGGCGGCCAGCGCGGCGTGCTGCTGATGCAGTCGAGCGGCGTCGGCAACTGCATCAACATGCTGTCGCTGACGCAGATCTTCCGCTTCCCGTTCCTGACGCTGGTGACGATGCGCGGCGAATGGGGCGAGTTCAATCCGTGGCAGGTGCCGATGGGATCGAACACGCAAGCCGCCTTTGAGCTTTGCGGCGTTAAGGTGCTGCGTGCGACGCATCCTGAGGAGGTGCGCGAGGTCGTCGAGGCCGGCGCGGCGCAGGCCTATAATGCTGCTACGCCGACCGCCGTGCTGCTGTCGCAGCGGCTGATCGGAGCAAAGGTGTTCGTGAAATGAGCAAGGCAAATCTTCTGGATCGCCGCTCGGTCGTCTCTGAGTTGCTGAAGGATCGTAACGGCACGATCGCGGTCGGCGGCCTCGGTGCCTCCACCTATGACATTGCCGCTGCCGGCGATGATGATCGCAATTTCTATCTCTGGGGCGGCATGGGCGGCGCGGTCATGATCGGGCTCGGGCTCGCGCTGGCTCAGCCCGAGCTGCCGGTGATCGTCATCACCGGCGACGGCGAGATGCTGATGGGGCTCGGAAGCCTCGCCACCGTCGGCGTGCAGAAACCCGCCAATCTCTCGATCGTCGTGCTCGACAATGAGGCCTATGGCGAGACCGGCGGACAGGTCAGCCATACTGCCGCTTCAGTTGACCTGGTCGGTGTCGCCAAGGCCTGCGGCATCGCCGACAGCCGTGCCATTACCACCATGGCCGAGGTCGAAGCTTTCGCGGTGTCTTTGAAGGAAGCGAGCCGCGGTCCGCGCTTCGCCAATGTCAAGATCGACGGCGCCAATCTGGAGCGGGTGCTGTCGAGCCGCGACGGCACCTTCATCGTCAACCGGCTGCGCGGCTCGCTCGGCCACCAGCCAATTTAGCGATCCTTACCTCTCCCTGCGAGGTGAAGGATGCCGGCACTCAGCGATGGACATCTTGCCGATTTTTGTCAGGTGTGACATCTCGATATCCCCCTGACCGTACAAGACCTTATCGGGAGGTTCGGGTTCGACCCAACCTTAAGTTCTGTTTTTGCACCGCCCTAAATTCTTGACATTCCTTAAGGTGAGTGATTACTCACGCGCATGTCTACCCTGCGCATGACCAGTGACTTGCGGCGGCAGTTGATTCTGAGCGCCGCCAAGCGATGCTTCGCCCGCCATGGCTTTGCCGGCACCACGACCAAGAGCGTGGCGGCCGCTGCCTCTATTTCGGAGGGGCTGTTGTTCAAGCACTTCCCCTCCAAGGCGGCACTTTACGCCGAAATCCTCGCCGAAGAGTGCGAAGCCGATTCTGATCTGGCGCACCTGCTCGGGCAGGAGCCGTCGACCGCAACCCTGGTCGAACTCGTGAAAGGCATGGTCCGTCACTTCCTGGAGGTATCGCAGGGACCGGACGAGGAGGATGCGCAGCGGATGCGGCTGATGACCTCCAGCCATCTCGACGACGGCGAGTTCGCGCGGCTTCTCTACGACAAGATCGGCAGTCTGATCGAACCGATCTTCGTCGCATCGATTGAACGCGCCGTTGCTGCCGGCGACGCCACCCGTATCGGCAGCGTGCCGCTCAACCTGTTCTGGTTTGCGCATCATGTCGTGCTGATGTCGGCGCTGACGCGGCTGCCGACGACGCCGTGCCTGACCTACGGCGACGCGCCTGACCTCGAGCGTCAGCTATGCGAATTCATCCTGCGCGGCATCGGGCTCACCGAAGCCGCAATCTCCTTTCATTTGAACCGTCAGCCGTCACCGAGCCAGGGACAATCGGTAACAGCAGAAAGTGCATGACATGAACATCGTGACCGAAACGAATATCAAGGGCGAACCGATCGATAAAAAGCCGCACAAGCGGCCGGTCAGGATGGGGCGCTGGTTCATCATCATTGGATTGCTGCTGGCGGTCGTCGTCGGCGGGCTGGTCTGGTTCAACTATTTCCGCGCCAAGATGATCGGCGAGTTCTTCGCCAATATGAAGCCGCCGCCGGTGACCGTGAATGCGGCCGAGGCGAAGTCGGAAGTGGTGCCCAACCTGTTGACTGCGGTCGGCGAGCTCGCCGCCGTGCACCAGGTCAACGTCACCTCCGACGTCTCGGGGCGCATCACCGAGATCCTGTTCGCTCCGGGCGCCGCGGTGAAAGCGGGAGCGCCGCTGGTGCAACTGTTCGATGGGCCGGAGCAGGGCGATCTCGCCAACTTCAAGGCGCAGGCGACGGTGGCGCAGCTCTCGCTCGAACGCGCCAAGCAGCTTGCGGCGCGCAATTTCGGGCCGCAGGCCACGGTCGACCAGACGCAAGCTGCGTATGACCAGGCCTTGGCCGGCATTGCCAAGACTGAGGCGCTGATCTCCCAGAAGCTGGTCCGCGCGCCCTTCGATGGCGAGCTTGGCGTGCGCCGGGTTGAGGTCGGTCAATATCTGACCGCGGGCAACCAGATCGTCTCGCTGACCGATCTGTCCATGCTCTACGACAACTTCACTGTGACGGAAAAGGATAGCGGCCAGCTCAAGGTCGGCCAGACCGTCCGCATCAAGGTGGACGCCTATCCGGATCGCGTCTTTGAGGGCAAGCTGACCACGATCGAGCCGCAGGTCGCGACCGACACCCGCAATATCCGCGTGCAGGCCACGGTCGCCAATCCGGAGAAGATCCTCAAGCCCGGCATGTTCGCGACCACCACGGTGGTGCTGCCCGACAAGCCGCCGGTGATCACGGTCCCGGAGACCGCGGTCGACTACTCGCTCTATGGCGACTCGGTCTACCTGATCACTGAGAAGAAGGAGAACGACGGCAAGACCAGCCTGACGGCCGTGCGTACCTTCGTCGTGGTCGGCAAGCGATTCGGCGGCCGCGCCGAAATCATTCGTGGAGCGAAGGCCGGCGACCGCGTCGTGGCGCTCGGTCAGATCAAGCTGCAGTCGGGCGCTGCGGTTGCGATTTCCACCGAGCCGACGCCGCCGATCCCGGCCGAACCGCCGCGCTATTGAGAAGCAGGACCCCCGTAAATGTCCTTCACCGACATCTTCATCAAGCGGCCGGTCCTGTCGGTCGTCGTCAGCCTGCTGATCCTCCTGATCGGCTTGCGCGCGGCGACCGTGCTGCCGATCCGCCAATATCCGAAACTGTCGAACACGGTGGTCAACGTCACCACCAGCTATCCCGGCGCGTCGGCCAACCTGATCCAGGGCTTCATTACGACGCCGATCGAGCAGGCGGTCGCCTCCGCCGAGGGCGTCGACTACATCACCTCCTCCTCGGTGCTCGGCACCTCCACGATCCAGGTCTACATCAAGCTGAACTTCGACCCGAACCAGGCGCTCACCGAGGTGCTGGCCAAGGTCAACTCGGTCAAATACCTGATCCCGAAGGAATCGAACGACCCGGTCGTTACGAAGACAACGGGCCAGACCACGGCCGTGATGTATCTCGGCTTTTCCAGTGAGGAGCTGTCGGGATCGGCGATCTCGGATTACCTCACGCGCGTGGTTCAGCCGCTACTGTCGACGGTTGACGGCGTGGCTTCCGCCGACATCCTCGGCGGCCAGACCTTCGCGATGCGATTGTGGCTCGACCCGGTCAAGATGGCGGGCCGCGGCGTATCGCCGACAGACGTTGCGCAGGCGATTGCGGCCAACAACTTCCAGGCCGCCGCCGGCCAATCCAAGGGCTACTACGTCGTCTCCAACGTCTCGACCAACACTGACCTGCGCAATATCGATGAATTCAAGCGCATGATCGTGAAGTCGAAGGAGGGCGGCTTCGTCCGCATGGAGGATATCGCGCAAGTCGAACTTGCCGCGCAGAGCACGGACGCGAGCGTCGCCTTCAATGGCGAGCATGCGATCTTCATCGGTATCAACGCGACTCCGCAAGGCAACCCGCTGACGCTGGTGAAGGGCGTCCGCGCCCTGTTCCCGGAGCTCGAGCGCAACCTGCCGCCGTCGCTGAAGATGAAGGTGGCCTACGATTCCACCAAGTTCATTCAGTCGTCGATCGACGAGGTGGAGAAGACGCTCGGCGAAGCCGTCGTCATCGTCATCGTGGTGATCTTCCTGTTCCTGGCCTCGATCCGGTCGGTCATCATCCCCGTGGTGACGATCCCGCTGTCGCTGGTCGGTGTCTGCAGCCTGATGCTGATCATGGGCTTCAGTATCAATCTCCTTACACTGCTGGCGATGGTGCTCGCGATCGGTCTCGTGGTCGATGATGCCATCGTGGTGGTGGAGAACATCCATCGCCACCTCGAGGAGGGCAAGACGCCGGTCCAGGCCTCACTGATCGGTGCGCGTGAGATCGTGGGCCCGGTCATCTCGATGACCATCACGCTCGCCGCGGTGTACGCACCGATCGGCTTCCTTGGCGGCCTTACCGGTGCACTGTTCCGCGAATTCGCCTTTACGCTGGCGGGCTCGGTGATCGTGTCGGGCGTGATCGCGCTGACGCTGTCGCCGATGATGTGCTCGGTGCTCCTGAAGAATACCGAGGAAGGACGTTTCGCGCGAGTGGTCAACCGGGTGTTCGGTGCGGTGACGCGCTGGTACGGTCGCAAACTTGACCGCTCGCTCGACTACCGTCCGATCACCGGCCTGTTCGCGCTGACGATTCTGGGCCTTGTCGGCTTCCTCTACATGCACACCATGAAGGAGCTCGCGCCGGAAGAGGATCAGGGCATCGTGTTCGCGCTGACCAAGGCGCCGAAATACGCGAACATCGACTACATCGACTTCTACGGCGAGAAGATGGACAAGGCGTTCCAGAAGTTTCCGGAGACGGATCTGCGCTTTGTGCTGAACGGCACGCCGAGCGCGCAAAGCGGCATCGCCGGCATGTTGCTCACCCCGTGGGATGAGCGCAAACGTTCGTCGATCGCATTGAAGCCGCTGGTGCAGGCGGAGCTGTCCAAGATCGAAGGCGTCAATGCCTTCGCCTTCAACCTGCCGCCGCTGCCGGGAGGTCCGGGCGGCCTGCCGGTGCAGATGGTGATCAATTCGACCGCGAGCTTCCAGGCCATCTATGAGCAGATGGAGAAATTGAAGGCCGCCGCGCGCAAGAGCGGCATGTTCATCGTCTCGGACAGCGACCTTAACTTCAACCAGCCGGTGGTGCGGATCCGCGTCGACCGTTCCAAGGCAAGCGACCTCGGCATCAACATGCAGCAGGTCGGCGCCACGCTGGCTACGCTATTGGGCGGCAATTACGTCAACCGCTTCAACCTGGAGGGACGTTCGTACCAGGTAATCCCGCAGGTGCCGCGCGCGGTTCGCCTGTCGCCAGAGGCGCTTGGCGGCTATTACGTGCCGACGAACACCGGGCAGTTGGTGCCGATTTCGACCGTCGTCTCGATCGAGACGGGCACCGATCCGAACGCGCTGACGCACTACAACCAGCTCAACTCGGCGACCTTCTCGGCGGTGCCGATGCCGGGCGTGACGGTCGGCCAGGCGGTCGATTTCCTCGAGAAGGAGGCGAAGAACTTGCCTGCCGGCTTCAGCCACGACTATCTGGCGGACTCGCGGCAATATGTGCAGGAGGGCAACCAGCTCGTCATCACCTTTGCGTTCGCCGTGATCATCATCTTCCTGGTGCTGGCGGCGCAATTCGAGAGCTTGCGTGACCCGCTGGTCATCATGGTCTCCGTGCCCATGGCGATCGTCGGCGCGTTGATCCCGCTGTTTTTCGGCGTCGCGACCATGAACATCTATACGCAGGTCGGGTTGCTGACGCTGGTCGGCCTAATCACCAAGCACGGCATCCTGATGGTGGAATTCGCCAACGAGCTGCAGCTCAACGAGGGGCTCGACCGCCGTTCGGCCATCGAGATGGCCGCCCGCATCCGGTTGCGTCCGATCCTGATGACCACGGCGGCCATGGTCACCGGCCTGATCCCGCTATTGACCGCCTCGGGTGCCGGCGCGGCCAGCCGCTTCTCGATCGGCCTCGTCGTGGTCGCGGGCATGCTGATCGGCACACTGTTCACGCTGTTCGTGCTGCCCGCGGTTTACGTGACGATCGCCACCGACCACCGGGCGAGGGCGACGTCGGAGCGCAACAAGCAGATCGCCGACTACGAGGTCGGCGGTGACGGGGCGCTCAAGCCTACCTGAGACTTCTTGGCCCCAAAGTCTCAGCGAAAGGGCGGCGACGGTTCTACCGTTGCTGCCCTTTTGGTTTCTTGCGAAACATGCGTAGAAGTGGCAAGCGCGCATGCGACTAATAAGATTTGGGGAGAACGGACATGGTGAGTGATTTCGCACCCGGCAACTATCGTTTCATTCCGGCCGTGTTCCAGTATTCGAGCGGCGCGGCCGCCAATCCCGGCTTCGAGGTTGAGCGCGTGCGCTTCGACAGGTTGGTGCCGCTTGCCGAAGGCTTTGCGCGGATCGCAAGCCATATCCAGGCGGCGGGACGACCTCTCACCTCGTTCTGTGCCTGCGAGCTGCGTTCGCCGGCGGCGGTCTCGGAGACGGGCTTTCGCGCCTTCAACGAGCACTATGTGAAGACACTCGCGGAGTGGGGATTGTTCGATGGCACCACCAATCCGGTGGCGCGCAGCAATGTCTGTCCCGAGATCGATCCGCCTGCCGAGCCGTCATTCTACGCATTCTCGTTCACGCGCCGGAGCACGGGGACCTCGCCGTCTTTCGTGATCGCCGGCGGAGCCGAGGCACGCGGCGGTAGCGGCAGCTATCCCGAACGCATCGTGCGCTATCGCGACATGAGCGCGGAAGCGTGGAAGGAGAAGGTGCGCTTCACCGTCGGTGAGATGGAGCGGCAGCTCGCCGAATTCGGCTTCACCTGGCAGGACACCACCGGCGTGCATGCCTATACCATACATGATTTCCATCCGCACATTGCCGACGAACTGGTGCGCCGCGGCGCCACCCGCTCCGGTCTGACCTGGCATTTCGCCCGGCCGCCGGTGGTCGATCTCGAATACGAGATGGATTGCCGCCGCGTGCTGCGGGAGCTGGTGATTTAAGGCGCGATGTATCTCCTCATCCTGAGGAGCGCGGCACGCGCGTCTCGAAGGATTGAGGCCACTGGCCGGGCCTCATGGTTCTCCCGGCGATGCGAAGCATCGTCCGGAGACGGCGCTAACGCGCCTCCTCACCATGAGGGATATGGAGCGCGACTTGGGTCAGCTACCTTCCAGCGGCGTAACCTTGCATGCCCCGCGGATTGGCGGCGGCGCGGCGCCTGCGCCCCAACCGCGAGGCGGCAGTCAGGCGGCCCTCCGACCAGTCCGGGCCGACCTCGATGATGTGGCCGCGACGCTGCAATTCGTCGATGCTCGCCTTGGGCACGCGGCCTTCGACCACGAGCACGCCCGGACGCGCGGTGCGGGGCCAGAACGAAATCGGGAAATGCTCGGAATGCCAGGCCGGCGCGTCGATCGCCTCCTGCAGGTTCAGATTGGCATGGACGTGGCGGAGGAAGAACTGCGTGATCCATTGGTCCTGTTGGTCGCCGCCCGGCGAGCCCCAAGCCAGATACGGCTCGCCATCGCGCAGCGCCATGGTGGGCGAGAGCGTCGTGCGCGGGCGCTTGCCCGGCGCGAGCGAGGCGGGATGGTTCTCCTCCAGCCAGAACATCTGCGCACGGCTGCCGAGGCAGAACCCGAGCTCGGGGATGACGGGTGAGGATTGCAGCCAGCCGCCTGAGGGCGTTGCCGAGATTATGTTGCCGGCCTTGTCGATGATGTCGAAATGCACGGTGTCGCCGCGCACCTCGCCGAAGCGGCCGACAGTAGGCTCGCCCGCGCCCATCGCGCCGACCGCCTCGCGATGCCCCTCGGCACGCCGCAGCTTCACCACTGCGCCAAAGCCTTCGACCGAGCCGGGAATAAAGTCGAGCGAGGCCCTGTCCTTCGAGATCAGCTTGCGGCGCTCGTCGTTGTAGGCGTCCGACAGCAGCGTCTCGATCGGGATCTCCGTGAAATTGGGATCGCCGTAGAACGTCTCGCGATCGGCATAAGCAAGCTTGGCGCATTCGATCTGCAGATGGATGAAATCGGCGCTGGTGGGATCGAGGCCGTCGAGGTCAAAACCCTTCAGCAGTGCGAGCTGCTGCAGCATCACCGGGCCCTGGCTCCAGACGCCGGCCTTGCAGACGGTGTAGCGGCCGTAATCGTAGGTCAGCGGCGCTTCGACGGTCGGCTGCCAGCGCGCCATGTCGTTAGCCGAGAGCACGCCGCGGTGCGGCGAGCCGGAGACATCCATCACATCGCGGGTGCGGCAGAAGTTGTCGATCGCTTCGGCGACAAAACCCTTCGACCACGCCTGGCGCGCGCGCTCGATCTGCGCGACGCGGTCGCCGCCTACGCTTTCCGCCTCCTGCAGGATGCGGGCGTAGGTTTCCGAAAGGCGCTTGTTGGTGAAGATCGTACCGGGCTTTGGCACCTCGTTGTTGGGCAGGTAGACCTCCGCCGAGGTCGGCCAGTGTGTCCGGAATAATTGCTCGACCGTTTTGATGGTGGCGCAAGCGCGCTCGACCAGCGGAAAACCGTCGCGAGCATACGCGATCGCGGGCTCCAGCACGTCGCGCAGCTTTAGCGTGCCATAGTCGCGGAGCAGCAGCATCCACGATTCGAACGTCCCGGGCACGCAGGCGGCGAGCAGCCCCGTGCCGGGGACCATCTCCAGTCCTTCGCTGCGGTAATGCGCGATCGTCGCCTTTGCCGGCGCGGGGCCCTGGCCGCAGATCACCTCGGTTCTGCCACGCTTCACGTCATGCACGATGATGGGCACGTCGCCGCCGGGGCCGTTGAGATGCGGCTCGACCACCTGTAGTGTAAAGGCGGCGGCGACACCGGCATCGAAGGCGTTACCGCCTTTCTCCAGCGTGGCCATGCCGACCGCGGTCGCGATCCAGTGCGTCGAGGTGATGACGCCGAACGTGCCTTCGATCTCGGGACGCGTCGTGAACGGATCGGGATTGATATTGCTCATGGCTGGGCCACCAGTTGTTTTTTTGGCGGGCGCACTTGATCACAGGCACGAGGCGCTGCCAACGGCGCAGCCGGCATGGCTATGTCGCATCCACGTGATCACGCCGGCGCGGCAGCCTCGGCGGGGGCATTCACGGCATGGCAAGCGACGCCGTCAATCAATTCCGGCAGCTGCTTGCGGCACAGGTCAAACGCCAGCGGGCAGCGCGGGTTGAAGGCGCATCCCGGCGGCGGATCGATCGGGTTCGGGATTTCGCCCTTCACGGGAATGCGCTGGCGGCCACTCATGGCGAGATCGGGAACCGCGCCGAGCAGCATCTTGGTGTAGGGCATGCGCGGATTGTTGAACAGCGCGCAGCCCTCCGCGACCTCGACGATGCGGCCGAGATACATCACGCCGATCCGGCTCGCCATGTGGCGGACGACGGCAAGATTGTGGCTGATGAAGAGATAGGTGAGGCCGAACTTGTCCTGCAGGTCGCGCATCAAATTGAGGATCTGCGCCTGCACGGAAACATCCAGCGCCGAGGTCGGCTCGTCGCAGACGATGAACTCGGCCTCCGAGGCGAGCGCGCGGGCGATCGCGACGCGCTGGCGCTGGCCGCCAGAGAATTCGTGCGGATATTTCAACCCGTCATCGGCATGCAGCCCGACGAGGGAGAGCAATTCGCCGACGCGCGCGCGAATGTCGCGCTCGCCCTGGATCAGGTCGAAGGCGCGGATCGGCTCGGAGACAATGGCATCAACCCGGAAACGCGGATTGAGACTTGCATACGGATCCTGGAAGATCATCTGGATGCGCCGGCGCAAGCGCTGGCGCGCCTGCGCCTGCCTGGGATCGGTCATCGAGACGCCGTCGATCACGACCTCGCCCGAGCTCGGCGGCAACAGCCCGACCACCATGCGCGCGACCGTGGTCTTGCCCGAGCCTGACTCGCCGACAAGCGCGAAGGTCTCGCCCTTGCGGATATCGAAGGTGACGCCGTCGACCGCCCGGAGGAATTCGAGATGGCCGCCTTCGAGCACGCGGTTGAGCCACGGCTTCGACACGTCGAACACGCGGCGGAGATTCTTGATCTCAACGAGCGCCGTCATGCTGCGCTCTCCTCGGCGGCGCGATCGTAGAGATGGCAGGCGACGGCCTGCGCGCCGTTCGGAAGCGGTTCGGGACGCTCGACCCGGCAGCGGTCGAAGGCAAAGGCACAGCGCGGGTTGAACGGGCAGCCGGGCGGAATCGCCGACAGCCGCGGCATCGAGCCGGGGATCTGCACCAGCCGCTTGTCCTCGCCCGCAAGCGTCGGGATCGCGCCCATCAGGCCCTTGGCGTAGGGATGCAGCGGATTGCGGACGACGTCCTGCACCGGGCCGATCTCGGCGATGCGGCCGGAATACATCACCGCGACGCGGTCGCAGGTCTCGGCGATCACGCCCATGTCGTGCGTCACCAGCATCACGGCGGTGCCGTGGTCGCGACCGAGCCGCTTGATCAATGCGATGATCTGCGCCTGCACGGAAACGTCGAGCGCGGTGGTCGGCTCGTCGGCGATGATCAGCTCCGGCTCGGCGCAGATCGCGAGCGCAATCACGACGCGCTGGCGCATCCCGCCGGAGAATTCGTGCGGATAGCCGTCGACGCGCTTTTCCGGCGCGGGAATGCCGACCTCGGCAAGCAGGTCGATGGCGCGTTTGCGCGCGGCGCTTTCGGAGAGATTGGTGTGGGTGCGGATGGTCTCGACGATCTGGTCGCCGATCCGGTAGAGCGGATTGAGGCTCGTCAGCGGATCCTGGAAGATCATGCCGATCCGCTTTCCCCGCACGCGCCGGATCTCCTCGGCCGGCAAGTGATCGATGCGCATGCCCGAGAGCAGGATCTCGCCGCCGGAGATGCGGCCAGGCGGATCGATCAGGCCAATCACAGCAAGGCCGGTGACCGACTTGCCGGCGCCGGATTCGCCGACCACGCCCAGCACCTCGCCTTTGGCGATGTCGAAGGAGACGCCGTCGATCGCGCGCAACGTGGCGCGGCGGGTGACGAACTCCACCTTAAGGTCACGCACGGAGAGGACGGGCACAGTCATCGGAGCTTCGGATTGAGCGCGTCGCGCAGCCAGTCGCCGAGCAGGTTGATCGAGAGTATCAGGCCGGCCAGCGCAAGGCCCGGGAAGGCGACAATCCACCATTCGCCGGCGAACAGATAATTGTTGCCGATCCGGATCAGCGTGCCGAGCGAGGGCATGGTGTCGGGCATGCCAGACCCCAGGAACGACAACGTCGCCTCGGTGATGATGGCCAATGCCAAATTGATGGTGGCGATGACGAGGATCGGGCCCATCGTGTTGGGCAGCACATGACGTAGCATGATCTTCTGCGCGGGCAGGCCGATCAGTTGCGCGGCGGCGACATAGTCCTTGTTCTTCTCCACCATGACCGAGCCGCGCACGGTGCGGGCATATTGCACCCAAAAGCTCAGCCCGATCGCAATCACCAGCACCACCAGCGTGCTCATGGCGTCGAGCCGATTGCCCAGGATCGATTTGGCGACGCCGTTGACGAGCAGCGCGATCAGGATGGCGGGGAAAGTGAGCTGCACGTCGGCGATCCGCATGATGACGCTGTCGACGGCGCCGCCGACATAGCCCGCGATCAATCCGAGCGTGATGCCGAGCACGCCGGCAAGAACCACGCCGAGCACGCCGACCGTGAGCGAAATCCGCAAGCCGTAGAGGATCGCGGAGAAGACGTCGCGGCCCTGCTCGTCGGTGCCGAGCAGGAACGGGCTCTGGCCGTCGGCGGTCCACAGTGGTGAGATGCGCGAATTCATCAATTGTAGCTGCGCTGGATCGAACGGGTTCTGTACCGCCAGAACTGACGCAAAGATTGCGAGCAGGAAGAACAGCACGGTGACGGCGGCCGCCAGCATCGTCAGCCTGGAGCGGCGGAACGAATAGAACAGGTCGCTTTCGAACGCGCGCCTGAACCAGCCGCCGTCAGGACGCACGGATGGCGCGTTGGAATCGGTTCGGTCTGGAACGACGGCGTCGGACATCTCAAGAATCTCGTCTTAAGCCGGGCGGCTGATGGTCGCGCGCAGGCGCGGGTCGACGATGGTGTAGAGGATATCGACCACCAGGTTGATGGTGACGAAGATCAGCGAAACCATCAGCAGGTAAGCCGCCATGATCGGGATATCGACGTTTTGCACCGCTTGCACGAACATCAGGCCCATGCCGGGCCACTGGAACACGGTTTCCGTGATGATCGCAAATGCAATAACCGAGCCAAACTGCAAACCGGCCACGGTGATCACGGGAACCAGCGTGTTCTTCAGCGCATGGCCGAAGTGGATCGCCCGCGTGGTGAGCCCGCGGGCGCGGGCAAAGCGGATATAGTCGGTGC
This sequence comes from Bradyrhizobium cenepequi, assembly GCF_020329485.1. Taxonomy (GTDB): domain Bacteria; phylum Pseudomonadota; class Alphaproteobacteria; order Rhizobiales; family Xanthobacteraceae; genus Bradyrhizobium; species Bradyrhizobium cenepequi. The sequence continues at coordinate 76,618 of NZ_JAGKJI010000023.1, read as the reverse complement.
GCAGCACTTCCAGCATTTCCGCGCGCACCAATCGCATGATCAAGGTCATCTGGAACAGGCCGAGCGTGATCGAGGGCATGATCAGCGCCTTCAAGCCAGACACGGTGAGCAGCCCGGTCGTCCACCAGCCGAGCCGCACCACCTCGCCGCGGCCGAACGAGGGCAACCAGCCGAGTGTTACCGCGAACAGATAGATCAGCAAGATGCCGATCAGGAAGGTCGGCAGCGAGATGCCGATCAGCGACACCGCCTGGAATAGTTTGGCGAGCAGGGTGTCGCGCCTGAGCGCCGAATAGACGCCCATCAAAATGCCGAACACCATCGCGAGCACCGTGGCGCAGATCGCAAGCTCCAGCGTCGCCGGCATCCGCTCCATCAACAACGTCGAGACCGGCTGGCGGAACTGATAGGAAACGCCGAACTTGAACTGCGCGGCGTTGACCAGGTAGCGGCCGAACTGCACCAGCACGGGATCGTCGAGGCCGAGCGACTGGCGGATCGACGCCCGTTCCGCGGCCGAGGTGTCGATCGAAACGATCTGGTTTACGGGATCTCCGGCGAAGCGGAACATCGAGAACGAGATGATCCCCACAGCGATCATGACGCCGATGGCCTGAAGCGCGCGACGAAGAGTGAAAGCGAGCATCTCTACCTTTCACTTCTTTTCAGACACGGCGCGCAGCGTTGCGCGAGCCGGAAACGAGAGGTCCCGGAGACGACCGCTTCCGGGACGCCAAATCGGCGAAGACACTCAGTCTTCCTGCTTGGTCGCCCAGTACAGCAGGACCTGGTTGTCCGCGCGCTGGGTCAATTTCACTTTTTTCGACACGCCCCATGCCAACCCCTGCTGGTGCAGCGGGATGTAGCCGTAATCCTTGATGACGATTTCGTAGGCCTGCTTGATCAGCTGGTCGCGCTTGGCCGTGTCGGTTTCGACCAGCACCTTGTCGGTAAGCGCATCAACTTCCTTGTTGCAGTAGCCGCCGAGACTGGCTTCGCCGCGGGTTGAATCCTTGGGATCGTCGCGGCAGCCCAGGATATCGTGCAGCACGTTGTGGGAATCGGAGGAAGCGGGTGTCCAGCCGAGCAGGAAGAACGAGGTCTGGTAGCCGCCGGGCTTCAAGACCTTGGCGAAGTACTGCGCTTTCGGCTGCGCAAGGAGATTCACCTTGACGCCGATGCGGGCGAGCATGCCGACCACCGCCTGGCAGATCGCGGCGTCGTTGACGTAGCGATCATTGGGGCAGTCCATGGTCAGTTCGAAGCCGTCGGGATAGCCGGCGTCTGCGAGGAGCTTCTTGGCGCCGTCGGGGTCGAGCTTCGGCCGCCTGAAGTCCTTGAACAGCGGGTAGAGCTGGGGCGCGATCATAAGCGCCGAGGGGGTCGACAGCCCGCGCATCACGCGGTTCTTGATCAGCTCGACGTCGATCGTCTTGTAGAAGGCTTCGCGGACGCGGATGTCCTTGAACGGATTCTTGCCCTTGATGTTCGAATACAGGAGCTCGTCGCGCGCCATATCCATACCGAGGAAGATGGTGCGGATTTCCGGCCCGGTCATGACGGAGGCGTTGCCGCTCGAATTGACGCGCTGGATGTCCTGAATCGGAACCGGTTCGATCACGTCGACCTCGCCTGAGAGCAGCGCGGCGACGCGCGTTGCGTCGGAGCCGATCGGTGTGAAGATGATCTCCTTGAGATTATGCTCGGGCTTGCGCCACCAGTTCGGGTTCGCTTTGAACACCGTCTTCACGCCGGGCTGATGGCTCTCGATCATGAAGGGCCCGGTGCCGTTCTCGTGCAACGAGGCAAAGCTCGGCGTCGTCGCGGCCGCCGGCGTGGGAGCGATCGAGTTGTTCTCCTCGCACCACTTCTTGTCCATGATGTACCAGCCGTCCCACTGCGAGGTGAGGATGGGATTGGGCGAATCCAGCGTCACGTCTACGGTGTAGTCGTCGACCTTGGAAAACTTGGCGTCGGCCGGAACATTGCTGAGAAAGTTCGAGCCCTTGGCGCGGACGCGCTCGGCGGAGAACAGCACGTCGTCCGCGGTGAAGGGGTCGCCATTGTGGAATTTTACGCCCTTGCGTAGATGGAAACGCCACTTGGTCGGACTCAACGTCTCCCAGCTTTCCGCAAGCGCCGGGACGATCTTCAGTTCCTTGTCGCGCGCGACGAGGCCCTCATAGACATGGCCGTGATGGGCAATGGTCGTGGTTTCCTTCAGCGTATACGGATCCAGCGACTTGAGCTCGCCCTGATTGGCGTAGCGCAGCGTCTGGGCCGAAACGGGTGTCGTCGCGACGATGGCAAGACTTATTGCCGCAAGCAGATGGTGACGTACCGACATTTGAACCTGTTCCCCGTCTTGGTCCCGCGATGCGCGCTGTTGGTAGGATATTGCATGCCAATGTTGCCAAAGTTTACCGGGTGCGCAAGCGCGATTTCCCGTAGAAGGTGAGATCAGTTTACGCAGCCGTGCCGCAATGATTAGCTTGACCCCCGCTGGCGGTTGGCCGTGCGCGTGACATTGAACTTTCGGAGTGAGGATGGCGGAACTGAGGGCCGACGTCGTTGTCCTGGGGGCGGGCATGGTCGGTGTCGGTGCCGCCCTGCATCTACAAAAACGAGGCCGCGACGTCGTCCTCATCGACCGGCACGATGCCGCCGGCGAGGAAACGAGCTACGGCAATGCCGGCATCATCGAATGCGCCTCGGTTTTTCCTTACATGTTCCCGCGGGACTTCGGCGAGCTCCTCCGCTATGCGCTGAACCGCGCGCCGCAGGTGCGCTACCGTCTCGCCGACCTGCCGATCTTCCTGCCCTGGCTCGCGCGCTATTATCTCGCCTCCTCGCCGGAGGGTGCATTGCGCAGCGCACTCGCGGAGATGCCGCTGATCCGCCAGAGCCTGATTGAGCATGAGGCGCTGATTGCGGAAGCCGGCGTTCCGGAATTGCTGCGCAAGACCGGCTGGATCAAGCTCTATCGTGGCAAAGCGAGCTTCGCCAAGGCCGTACGCGATACCGAGCGTGCGAAGCAATATGGCGTCACAAACCAGGTCCTCGATGCCCAGGGCATCGCCACGCGTGAGCCGAACCTGTCGGGCGACTTCGCTGGCGCGGTATATTCGCCGGCGCCGGGCTCGGTCGCCGATCCCGGCGGGCTGGCAAAGGCGTATGCCGCGCTGTTCGGCCGCAGGGGCGGCCGCTTCTTTGTTGGCGATGCCCGTACGCTCGAACAGTCCGGCGGACGATGGCGCGTGGCAATCGGCGAGGGCACCGTGACCGCCCGCGAGGTGGTGGTCGCGATGGGCCCGTGGTCCGACCAGGTGTTCGGCCCGCTCGGCTATTCGATCCCGCTTCAGGTCAAGCGCGGCTATCATTTGCACCTGAAGCCGGCCGGCAATGCCGTGCTCAACCATCCCGTGCTCGATTCCGATCTCGGTTATTGTCTCGCGCCGATGAACCGCGGCATCCGTCTGACCACCGGCGTCGAGTTCGCCCATCGCGATGCGCCGGCGTCCCCAGTCCAGGTCGAGCGGGCGGTGTCGCGGGCGCGCAACCTGTTTCCGCTCGGCGATCCGGTGGAAGCAAAGCCCTGGAAGGGCGCGCGGCCGTGCCTGCCCGACATGCTGCCGGTGATCGGGAGGGCGCCGCGCCACCCGGGACTCTGGTTCGATTTTGGCCATCAGCACCATGGGCTGACGCTCGGGCCCGTCAGCGGCCGGCTGCTTGCGGAGATGATGACCGGCGAGACGCCGTTTGCGGATGCGAAGCTGTTCGCGGTGGAGCGCTTTGGTTGACCCTGCCACGCGATGCGCCGTCAGCCGTCATCGTGCCGCTTGCCTTGCTTGCCCTCTGGCGGTGATACTGCTCCGCAGCACGATCCTCGAAGAATCGAATTTCCGGATTATGCTCTTACGTCAACTGCATTGAGGAGCGGTCATGAAGGTCAATATCGAAATAGATTGCACACCGCTCGAAGCCCGGCAGTTCTTTGGCCTGCCGGATGTTGCGCCGATGCAGACGGCGGTCATGGACAAGCTTCAGCAGCAGATGACACAGAACATCGAGAAGATCTCGCCGGAGGCGCTGATGCAGAACTGGCTCGATCCCAAACTGGCCGAGCGCTTCCAGGATATGTTCGTGGCGATGGCTGGCCTCGGCGGCTCCCAGAAGAGGGACAGGAAATAGATGGCGACGGTGGATGGCAGCCGTGAGGAGAGCGAACGCCGGCTGCGTCCACCGAACGTCTGTCTGATGCTGGCCGAGGGCAGGGGTCTGCTCGAGTTCAATTCGAGCCTCCTGCTGCTGCCGCTTTTGATGCGCGCACCGAAGGGGGACGGCCATCCGGTGCTGACGCTGCCGGGGTTCCTGGCGAGCGATTTGTCGATGGCGCCGATGCGGCGGTACCTGAAAGCGCTCGGCTATGACACTTATGCCTGGAGCCTGGGCCGCAATGTCGGCGGCCTCAGCCGGATGCGCGCGTCGTTGCGCGATCTGTTGCGGCGGATCAGCGACACTACCGGACGCAAGGTGAGCATCGTCGGATGGAGTCTCGGCGGCGTCTACGCACGCGATCTGGGGCTGCACGCGCCGGAGACGGTGCGCTCCGTCATCACGCTTGGCAGCCCGTTTGCGGGCGATATCCGCGCCACCAACGCGACGCGGCTGTACGAGGCGCTGACAGGCGAGGGTGTCGACGACATTCCCGAGCTCCGTCAGGCGATCGCAGGCGACATGCCGGTGCCGACCACCTCGATCTACTCGCGCGCCGACGGCATCGTGAACTGGCGCACCAGCGTGCTGCGCCCATCGGCGACGGCCGAAAATATCGAGGTGCTGCTCGCAAGCCATATCGGGCTCAGTGTCAATCCCGCGGCGCTCTGGGCGGTGGCCGACCGGCTGGCGCAGCGGGAGGGCGAGTTCAGTCATTTTGACCGGTCCGGCCCCTTTGCCATTGCTTATCCACGCACGGAATAAGGATCGTCGCAATGATGGAAATGCCTCCGCTGCAGTTCACCCAGACCAACGGCATCCGCATGGGCTTCTACGAAGCCGGACCCAAGACCGACAAGCCGCCGATGGTGCTGTGCCACGGCTGGCCGGAGCTCGCCTTCTCCTGGCGCCACCAGATCAGGGCGCTGAGCGAAGCCGGCATTCGCGTGATCGCGCCGGACCAGCGCGGCTATGGCGCGACCGACCGGCCGGAACCGGTGGACGCCTATGACATCGAGCATCTGACCGCCGATCTCGTCGGCCTGCTCGATCATCTCGGAATCGAGAAGGCCATTTTCGTCGGCCATGACTGGGGCGGCTTCGTCGTCTGGCAGATGCCGCTTCGGCATCCAGACCGTGTCGCCGGTGTGGTCGGCATCAATACTCCGCATACCAACCGCGCTTGGGCCGATCCGATCGAGCTTTTGCGCAAGCGGTTCGGCGAGCACATGTATATCGTCCAGTTCCAGGACCCCGCGCACGAGCCGGACAAGATCTTTGGCAGCCGGGTCGAGCAGACCTTTGATGCCTTCATGCGCAAGCCGGCGCGGCGGCCCGACGCTCCCGCGGAAGAGGTCGTGGCCGGCGTCGGCGCATCGCCGCGGCTCAACCTGGCTTTCCCGCAGATGATCGCCAACTACGACGCCAGGCACGATCCGCGCGCGCCGATCCTGTCGGCGGAAGAGAAGCAGGTGTTCGTCGATGCCTTCACCAGGACCGGCTTCACCGGCGGCATCAATTGGTACCGCAACATGTCGCGCAATTGGCAACGCTCCGAAGGGCTAGATCACACCGTGCGGGTGCCGTCGCTGATGATCATGGCCGAGAACGATGCAGTGCTGCCGCCGTCCTCGGCCGATGGCATGGACAAGCTCATTCCCGACCTCGAGAAATACCTGGTCAGGGACAGCGGCCATTGGACGCAGCAGGAAAAGCCGGAAGAAGTCAGCGCCAAGCTGATCGAATGGCGTAGAAGGCGGTTTGGCTGATGCGTGCGGCTTGTCACGCCACCTTTGCCGCTGCGCTACGCGCATGCTGGTCGATGGCGTCGATGATCTCGGGCCACATCGGGATCGGCAATGCATGGCCCATGCCCTCGATCATCAGGAGCTTGGCGCCCGGGATCGAGGCCGCGGTGTCCTTGCCGCCGGCCGGGTGCACCAGCGGATCGACGGTGCCATGGATCACGAGCGTCGGTGCCTGCACGGCGCTGAGGCGTTGCTTGCGGCTACCGGAGGCGAGGATGGCGCGGAGCTGACGGCCGACACCGGCGGGATTGAGGCCGCGCTCATAGGTGCGTATTGCGCGCGAGTAATCGAGCGCCTCGTCCTCCGGGAAGGAGCCGACGCGCAGGACCTTCCAGGTCTTGGCGAAGCGCTCGATGAATTCCTCCTTCGTCCCCGGCGGCGGCGCCATCAGCATCGCCCCTGCCTCGCGGCTCGGCGGCGGAATCTTCGGATTGCCGGTCGTCGACATGATCGAGGCGAGCGAGCGCACGACTTGCGGAAACGAGATCGCGACTTCCTGCGCGATCATGCCGCCCATGGAAGCGCCGACCAGGTGCGCCGACTTCAGCCCAAGCGCATCCATCAGGCCGACGGTGTCCTTGGCCATGTCGATCAGCTTGTAGGGCGCGGCGACGGGAATCCCGAACAGACGCAGCTTCAAGAGTTCAAACGGGGTCAGCCGCTTGCCGCCCGTGAGCTTGCCGGACTGGCCGATGTCGCGGTTGTCGAAGCGGATCACGCGAAAGCCGCGCGCGGCGAGCTGTTTGCAGAATTCGTCATCCCAATGGATCATCTGGGCGCCAAGCCCCATGATCAGCAGCATCGGTTCGGCGCTCTCGTCGCCAAAGATCTCGTGGCAGATGTCGATGCCATTGGCGCGGATGATCTGCGGCGGCCGGTGGGCGATGGTGATCACGGGCTTTCTCGGCGTATGTTCGGTCAAGCTCTCTATGCCATGCTTTGTCGCGGCGCTGAACGCCGCCTGCGCGGTCTGCCGCAAGCTTGACCAGCCTGCCGCCGGCCGGACGGGCAAATCGCCTAATCTGACGGTTGTTCACGGATTTGTGATATTGCATCGCAACACGAATGGTGCACTGCACCATTAACTATGGCATAAGGGTGGCGCCCTGGGCCAGATCTGGACGGGGTGAGCCCATAGCTCTAACCGAGGATGGAGAGACCCTATGACTACTGAGACCAATTCCGTGTTCGATAGCGTCAAGCAGGCCTTCGCGCCCGTCACGGAGGCTTTCACCAAATTCCAGAACCTGGAAGTACCGGAAGCCGCCCGTGAGTTCGTGAAGAAGCAGGCCGAGACCGCCAAGGTTCGTGCCGCCGACCTGCATGCCGGCTCGGAGAAGGTGACCGCCGTGATCGAATCCGCCGTTGCCGGTTCGGTTTCCGAGGCCGCCAAGATCAGCCGCAATATCCAGGAGGCGTTCTATCAGGACGCGGAAGCGTTCTTCAACGGGATCGACAAGCTGGCTTCCGCCAAGTCGCTGAACGAAGCAGTGCAGATCCAGTCGGATCTGGTTCGTGCGCGCGGCGAAGTGCTCGTTTCGCGGGCCAAGGCCACTTCCGAATATCTCGGACAGCTCGTCACCGAAGGTGCGAAGTCCACGCAGGACAATTTCGCCAAGGTCTACGGCAAGACCGCCTGATCGCGTCAGGCTGCCAAACCTGGTTTTCCGAGGCCCGCCGGTTGCGGGCCTTCTTTTTTGCTCCGTCATGCCCGGGCTTGTCCCGGGCATCCACGCGCTTTCTTGCCGCATGCACCAAGACGTGGATGGCCGGGACAAGCCCGGGCATGACGACAGTGGGTGTGGCGCGATATGATCGCAGCCAACCAACCGTTGCTGAACCACCATGACCCTTCCCGCCACCTTCACCCTCGTCACTCCCGCCGACGCGGTTCGCGCGGCGGAGTTGCGGCGCGTGAAGTGGCTGGCGACAGGCGTACTCGCTGCGACGTTCGTGCTGTTCCTTGCCGCGAAAGCGCTGTTGCCGGTGCATCCCGTCTTCGGCTTCATCGCGGCGTTTGCGGAAGCGGCGACGATCGGCGGGCTCGCCGACTGGTATGCGGTCGTCGCCTTGTTCAAGCGGCCGCTGGGATTGCCGATCCCGCACACCGCCATCATCCAGAGCAATCAGGGCCGCATTGCCGAGAAGCTTGGCGAATTCATCGAGAAGAACTTCCTCGAAGCGGGGCCGGTGGAGGCCAAGCTGCGCGAGATCGATTTCGGCGCCTTCATCGCCGACTGGCTGCGCGACCGCAAGCGCTCGACCGATCTTGCGCGCTTCGTGCTGGGTCTTTTGCCGGAGGCATTCTCGGCGACGGAGAATTCGGGGCTGATGAAGTTCGTCAGCCGCCGCGTCACCGCGCAACTGCTGGGGATCGATCTGGCGCCGCTTGCCGCCGGCGCGCTGCGCGGCTTTGTCCAGGAGGGCAAGCACGAGGGCCTGCTCGACGACATCCTGCGCGTCCTGCACCAGACGCTGACGACGAAGGAGACCATGGCGGTCATCCGCGACAAGGTCCGCGCCGAAATGCCGACGCTGCTGCGGCTCTATCGCGCCGACAAGTTCGTCGTGAACCGGATCATCGCTTCCGCGACCAAATTCTTCGAGGAAGTTCGTGACGATCCGAAGCATCCGTTCCGCGGCGAGTTCGACCGCATGCTGCTGTCGTTTGTCGAGCGGCTCGGCAGCGATCGTGCCTTTGCCGATCGCATCAACCGATTGAAGCGCGATCTGCTGGCACGGCCGGAAGTCGAAAGTCTCGCGCGCAATATCTGGGCGAACGTGAAGGATTTCATCGAGCGCAGCGCCTCGGGGGAGACGCAGGTGCTGCAGCAGTATCTGGCCAGGATGTTCGCCGAAGCGGGCGAGGCGCTGGCCGGCGACGCGGAGCTGCGCGCCGAGATCAACGAGGGGTTGGTCGCGATCCTTCGGACGGTGGTCGCCGAGCAGAAGAGCGGGGTTTCGACGTTCATCGCGGACCAGATGAAGGCCTGGGACATGCAGCAATTGATCTCGCTGCTTGAAATCAATGTCGGCAGGGACCTGCAATATATCCGTTTCAACGGCTCGCTGATCGGCGGCCTTGCCGGACTGATCCTGTACACGGTCGAATACCTGCTGCGGCTGGTGTGACTGATCGGGCATCCACACGCCCGCTACAACCAACATTGTCCCCCTCATGCGAAACGCGCTATGCGTGGACACATGCCGCAGCCGCTTGACCGCATCATCGACCAGCTGAAGCGCGAACCGTCGCGTACCGGCTCCATCGTCATCACCGTGTTCGGCGACTCCATCGTGCCGCGCGGCGGCTCGGTGTGGCTCGGCACGCTCCTGGATTTCTTTGCGTTCCTCGACATCGATGGCGGCGTGGTGCGAACCGCGATGTCGCGGCTCGCCGCCGACGGCTGGCTTGAGCGCAACAAGGTCGGCCGCAACAGCTTCTACCGACTGAATGAGAGGGGGCGGCAGACCTTCGACACCGCGACCAAGCACATCTACGATCCGCCGCCGTCAGACTGGACCGGTCGTTTCGAATTGCTGCTGATCGGCAATGGCGAGGATCGCGACGCCGCGCGCGAGGCGCTGAAGAACGCCGGCTTCGGCAGTCCGCTGCCGGGTGTGTGGGTCGCGCCGTCGGGCGCGCCGATCCCCGATGAGGCCTCGGGCGCTATCCGCCTGGAAGTTTCGGCCGAAGATGAAAACGGGCGGCGATTGCTCGGCGCAAGCTGGCCGCTCGATCGCACCGCGGACGCCTATCAGAAATTCATCAGGACGTTCCAGCCGTTGCGCGGCTGGCTCGCGCGCGGCGAGGAACTCACCGACGCCGACGCTTTCACCGCCCGCATCCTCCTGATCCACTACTACCGCCGCGTAGTGCTGCGCGACCCGCTGCTGCCGACGGCGTTATTGCCGAAGGACTGGCCGGGGAGTGCGGCGCGTAAGCTCTGCGGCGAAATCTATCGCGGCGTGCTTGCCTTGTCCGAACAATGGCTTGATCGGCACGCGACCAACGAGGACGGGCCGCTGCCGAAGCCCGGCGTGGAACTTTCCCGGCGATTTGAAGGTGCGTGAATATGTTACAAGAATACTTGCAAGAATAGGAATTTTGATATAGATCAAAGACAATAAAATTCGGGAGGTCGGCCATGTACACGCAGGCGCTGAACACGTCTGACGCAGATGACCGCAATGTCGAGGATGCCGCGCGCGCCGCCGCGTTCCAGGCACGCATTGGTGCCGACGAGCGCATCGAGCCGAACGACTGGATGCCTGCGGCCTATCGCAAGACGCTGACGCGGCAGATCTCCCAGCACGCCCATTCCGAAATCGTCGGCATGCTGCCCGAGGGCAACTGGATCACACGCGCGCCGACGCTGCGCCGCAAGGCCGCGCTGCTCGCCAAGGTACAGGACGAATGCGGCCACGGGCTCTATCTCTATGCCGCCGCCGAGACGCTCGGCTCATCGCGCGAAGAACTCGTCGACGCGATGCTGGCGGGCAAGGCAAAGTACTCCTCAATCTTCAACTATCCGACGCTGACATGGGCCGACATCGGCACCATCGGCTGGCTGGTCGATGGCGCCGCGATCATGAACCAGATCCCGCTGTGCCGCTGCTCCTACGGCCCTTATGCGCGCGCAATGATCCGTGTCTGCAAGGAAGAGTCGTTCCATCAGCGCCAAGGTTTCGAGATCATGCTGACGCTGTGTCGCGGCACCGACGAGCAGAAAGCGATGGCGCAGGATGCGCTGAACCGCTGGTGGTGGCCGGTGCTGATGATGTTCGGTCCTCCCGACAAGGCGAGCCAGCACAGCGACACCTCGACGAAATGGAAGATCAAGCGCTTCTCGAACGACGAGCTGCGCCAGAAATTTATCGATGCGACCGTGCCTCAGGCGCAATTCTTGGGCCTCACCATCCCTGACCCTGAGATGAAACAGGACGAAGCCGGCCATTGGGTGCCCGGCCCGATCGACTGGGAGGAATTCAAGCAGGTGCTTGCGGGCAACGGCCCCTGCAACCGCGATCGTCTCGCGGCGCGTCGCAAGGCGCATGACGAAGGCGCGTGGGTGCGCGAAGCGGCGGCTGCGTACGCGGAAAAGCGCAAGCGCCGGCAGTTCGCGCAGGCAGCCGAATAGGGAGGCCGAGATGGCCACGCCAAATAGTCCGCTCTGGGAAGTCTTCATCCGCAGCCGCAATGGCCTTTCGCACAAGCATGTCGGCTCGCTGCATGCCGCCGACGCAACGCTGGCGCTGCAGGCCGCGCGCGACATCTACACCCGCCGCGGCGAGGGTCTTTCGATCTGGGTCGTGCCGTCGAATGCGATCACAGCCTCCGACCCGTCCGAGAAGGGCATGATGTTCGAGCCGGCGGAATCGAAGATTTACAGGCATCCGACGTTTTACGACGTGCCCGAGGAAGTCGGGCATATGTGACTCTCTCCCCTCATGGTGAGGAGGCGCGTAGCGCCGTCTCCGGACGATGCTTCGCATCGCCGGGAGAACCATGAGGCCCCGATGGTGCCCGCGGCCCATCCTTCGAGACGCCTGCTACGCAGGCTCCTCAGGATGAGGTTTGAGCAAGTTGATGCAGGTGGATTGAAAACGGATGCCCATCGCCAACATCCAGGTCTCCGAAACCCCGCTCGTGCTCTTCACGCTGCGGCGCGCCGATGATGCGCTGATCCTCGGGCACCGGCTGTCGGAATGGTGCGGACACGCGCCGACGCTGGAAGAAGACATGGCGCTCGCCAATATGGGGCTCGATCTCCTCGGACAGGCGCGCGAGCTTTACAGCTACGCCGCCAAGGTCGAGGGCAAGGCCAACGACGAGGACAAGTTCGCCTATTTGCGCGACGTCAGGCAGTACCGCAATCTCCTCCTGGTCGAGCAGCCGAACGGCGATTTCGCGCGCACCATGGTGCGACAGTTCTTCTATGCTGCCTTCGCCGATCTCTACTGGCGCGCGATGATGCAGTCAAAGGATGCGACGCTCGCGGCGATCGCGGCGAAGTCGGAGAAGGAGAGTGCCTACCACCTCAGGCATGCCTCGGAGTGGGTTATTCGGCTCGGCGATGGCACCGAGGAAAGCCATCGCCGTGCGCAGACGGCGATCGATGATCTCTGGTCCTTCACCGGCGAGATGTTCGCCATCGACGACTCTGATCGTGGCCTGATCGATGCCGGCATCGCCGTCGATCCGGCGCCGCTGCAGCCGCAATGGCTGAAGACGATTACCGCCGTCGCGAACGAAGCGACGCTCGCCTTGCCCGCGAGCAACTGGATGCAGCAGGGCGGCCGTAGCGGCCGGCATAGCGAGCATCTTGGCCATCTCCTCAGCGAATTACAGTCGCTGCAGCGAACGTTTCCGGGGGCGACATGGTGACCGCTGTCATCAGCGACGCCGATCTACGCCGGCGCGCGTGGGATGCCGCCGCGCAGGTGGTCGACCCCGAAATTCCGGTCCTGACTATCGCCGATCTCGGCGTGCTGCGTGATGTCGTGGTTCAGGACGGGCGGGTCGAGGTCGCGATCACGCCGACCTATTCCGGCTGCCCCGCCATGAACATGATCGCGCTGGAGATCGAGCTGGCGCTGGAGCGCGAGGGCATTCGCGGCCCGAAAATCCGCACCCTGCTGGCGCCGGCCTGGACCACCGACTGGATGAGCGAGGACGGCCGTCGCAAGCTGAAAGAATATGGCATCGCGCCGCCGCTGCCCGGCAGCTCGCGCCGTGCGCTGTTCGGCCAGCAGCAGGTTGCGTGCCCGCGATGCGGGTCTGAAGACACCGAACTTCTGTCCGAATTTGGCTCGACCTCCTGCAAGGCGCTGTGGCGTTGCAGGAGCTGTCGCGAGCCGTTCGATTACTTCAAGTGTCATTGACCATGTCGCTCGCACCCCGTTTTCATCGCCTTGCCGTCCACGACCTGCGCCGTGAAACCGCGGATGCGGTATCGATGACCTTTGCGATCCCGAAGGAGCTCGCAAGCGATTATGGCTTTGTGCCAGGCCAATACCTGACCCTGCGCACTACGCTGGACGGCGAGGAAGTGCGCCGATCCTATTCGATCTGCTCGGGTCCCGACGACGGCGAGCTGCGCATTGTCGTGAAGAAGGTCGATGGCGGCGCGTTCTCGAACTGGGCCGCGGAAGACTTGAAAGCTGGCGACGAGCTCGACGTGATGACGCCCACCGGCCGCTTCGGCGTCGCGCCGGCGCCGGAGGAGGCGCGGACTTACGTCGGCTTTGCCGCGGGCAGTGGCATCACGCCGATCCTGTCGATCATCAAGGGCGTGCTGGCGCGCGAACCGCAGAGCCGCTTCTTCTTGTTCTACGGTAATCGCTCGACCTCAGGCATGCTGTTCCTCGAAGAGCTGGAGGAATTGAAGGACCGCTTCATGCAGCGGTTGTCGCTGTTCCACGTCATCTCGGGCGAGGAGCAGGACATTCCGATCCTGCATGGCCGGCTCGACGGCGAGAAGGTGAGGGTGCTGTTGCGCTCGCTGGTGCCGGCGGCAAGCGTCGATCACGTCTTCATCTGTGGCCCTATCGGGATGAGCGAGGACATCGAGGTGACCTGCCGTGAACTCGGCCTCGCCGAGGATAAAATCCACGTCGAACGCTTCGTCTCCGAGTTCGGCGGCAAGCCGCGGCCGAAGAAGATCGTGGAACCAGGCGCACCGCCGAAGGCGCTGGCCTCGCTGATCATCGACGGCAAGCGGCGCGAGGTGCCGGTTGCGGAGGGTGAAGCCATCCTCGACGCGGCGCTGCGCGCCGGTATCGACCTTCCCTTCGCCTGCAAGGGCGGCATGTGCTCGACCTGCCGTGCCAAGCTCGTCGAAGGCAGGGCCGAGATGGAGCTGAACTATTCGCTGGAGCCGTGGGAATTGCAGGCAGGCTTCATCCTGACCTGCCAGGCGCGGCCGTGCTCGGACAAGGTCGTGGTCGATTACGACCACGTATAGAGCTTTAAGTCGCGTTGACACGCAGGACAGCGCGTCTCACAAATAATGCCAAGAGGCCCATGCAACGGGCTCGGCGACAGGGAGTTGAACGTGAACGTCAAGGCTGCGCTTTCGCCTGAAGACCTCGCCCGCGCCTGCGCCGAGGCGATGTGGAAGGAGGACGACGCCAGCAAGGGCCTCGGCATGGAGATCGTCGAGATCAAGCCGGGGCAGGCGACGCTCGCGATGACGATTGCGCCGCACATGGTCAACGGCCAGCGCATCGCCCATGGCGGCTTCATCTTCACGCTGGCCGATTCCGCGTTCGCCTTTGCCTGCAACAGCCACAATGAACGTGTTGTCGCCGCGCAAGGCAGCATCACCTTCATCCGGCCGGGCAGGCTCGGCGACCGCCTGATCGCCACCGCGCGCGAGATCTCGCGCAGCGGGCGGTCCGGAATCTATGACGTCCGCGTCACCGCAGGAGATGAAGTGATCGCCGAGTTCCGCGGACATTCACGCGTGATCGGCGGCACCTGGCTGCCGACAGCGGATAACGAGACCAAACAAAAATAGACATCGAGGGAAACGCGCCATGGCCATGCCAAAGCTCAAGTCGACGGGAAGTGGTTACAGCGCTGAGATGGACGAGGTCGAAGGTGTCTCGCGCGACGCGATCATGACGCTGCAGGCCAAGCGGCTGGCCTGGTCGCTGAAGCACGCCTACGACAACATCGCGCACTATAAGCGCGCCTTCGATGAAGCCGGCGTGCATCCGTCCGACTTCAGGGAGCTTTCCGACCTCGCGAAATTTCCATTTACGGCTAAGACGGACCTGCGCGACAACTATCCCTTCAACATGTTCGCGGTGCCCCGTGAGAAGCTGGTACGCGTCCATGCTTCGTCTGGCACGACCGGCAAGCCGATCGTGGTCGGTTATACCCAGGCTGATATCGACCTCTGGTCGGAGGTGATGGCGCGGTCGATCCGCGCCGCCGGCGGCCGCCGCGGCATGATCATCCACAATGCCTACGGTTATGGCCTCTTCACCGGCGGACTCGGCGTGCACTACGGCGCCGAGCGGCTCGGCTGCACCGTGGTACCGGTCTCCGGCGGCATGACCGAGCGGCAGGTGCAACTCATCAACGACTTCAGGCCCGACATCATCACGGTGACGCCGAGCTATATGCTCGCGATCCTGGACGAGTTCAGGCGGCAGCGACTAGACCCGCGACAATCGTCGCTGAGATTCGGCATCTTCGGCGCCGAGCCCTGGACCAACGCGATGCGTGCCGAGATTGAGCATGCCTTCGACATGGACGCGACCGACATCTACGGTCTCTCCGAGGTGATCGGCCCCGGCGTCGCGCAGGAATGTGTGGAGAGCAAGGACGGGCTGCACATCTGGGAGGATCATTTCTATCCCGAAGTGATCGATCCCGAGACCGGGCAAGTGCTGCCCGACGGCAAGAAGGGCGAACTTGTCTTCACTTCGCTGACCAAGGAAGCCTTTCCCGTGATCCGCTATCGCACCCGCGACCTGACACGCTTGCTGCCAGGCACCGCGCGGCCGGGCATGCGGCGGATGGAGAAGGTCACCGGCCGCTCCGACGACATGATCATCCTGCGCGGCGTCAACGTGTTTCCCACCCAGATCGAGGAGGTGCTGCTCGCCACCAACTGGTGCGGCGGCCATTTCATCATCGAACTCTCGCGCGAAGGCCGCATGGACGAGATGACGGTGCTCGCCGAAGCCCGCCCCGAAAGCTGGGACGGCAGCGGGCTTGTCACGCATGCCGAGAAGGTCTCGATCTTCATCAAGAACACGATCGGCATCACCGCGCGCGTCCAAGCCGTAGCCCCCGAAACCCTCGAGCGCTCGCTCGGCAAAGCCAAACGGGTTTACGACAAGCGGCCGAGGGGGTAATTCCTGCGTCTCATCGAGAGAGCAGGACAATCCTGATGCCCGTCGCGCCTGAGTCAGATAGTCGATCGATTTCGATCGAGGCCCGCTGCGTTCGCCTGTTGGCCAAGGCTGACAATCCCGCTGCACTTGCGCCGACCGTGGAGATGCACGCGCTGTCGCGTGCGACGAACGAGGTGCTGATCGAGATCAAGGCTGCCGCGGTCAATCCCTCCGACGTGAAGGCCGCGACCGGGTTGATGCCTTACGCCGTGTTTCCACGGACGCCGGGCCGGGACTATGCTGGTGTCGTGGTTGACGGACCTGCGGGGTGGATCGGGCGCGAGGTGTTCGGCTCGTCCGGCGATCTCGGCATTCGCCGTGACGGCACGCATGCGACCCATCTCGCGGTCGAAGCCGAGGCGGTAGTGGAAAAACCTAAGGGGATTTCGTGGGAGGAAGCTGCCGGCATTGGCGTGCCCTTCGTCACTGCGATCGAGGGCTTTCGTCGCGCCGGCCTGCCAAAGCCAGGCGAGACTGTGCTGGTGATGGGCGTCAACGGCAAGGTCGGGCAGGCAGCGGCGCAGATCGCGACCTGGCAAGGCGCGCGTGTCATCGGCGCGGCGCGCAAGAGCGAGCCCTATGAAGGACACAGCAACGCGAAGGTTGAGATGATCGATGCGTCGGCCATCGATGTGGCGGCGCGCGTACGCGAGCTCACCGGCGGCAAGGGCGCCGACATCGTCTTCAACACGGTCGGTGATCCCTATTTCCAGGCCGCGCATAAATCGCTGGCGCTGGGTGGACGGCAGATCCTGATCGCAACGGTCGAGCGCATCGTGCAGTTCAACATCCTGGAATTCTATCGCGGCCAGCACACCTATGTCGGCATCGATACGCTGGGCCTGTCGTCGATCGCGACCGGCGCGGTGCTGCGGGAGCTCGGCCCCGGTTTCGCCAGCGGGCACCTGAAGCCCTTTCCGATCAAAGCAAGCGCGATCTATCCGCTGGAGCAGGCGAAATCAGCGTTGCTCGCCGTCGCGGGCTCGTCGCGCGACCGCGTGATCCTGCGCCCCTGAGTGCTGCCGGCTAATCCGCCGCCTTCGTCACGATGCGCACTTCCGATGTCAGCGTGCGGTGCACCGGACACTTGTCGGCGATCTCCATCAGCCGCTTGCGCTGATCGGCATCGAGCGAGGGGCCCTCGATCTTGATGACACGGTCGATCTGGTCGAGCATGCCTTCGCGCGTCTCGCATTCCGCGCAATCCTTGGCGTAGATCTTGCTGTGCGTCAGCGTCACCGTGACGCGGTCGAGCGGCAGCGCTTTGCGATCGGCATACATTCGCATCGTCATCGAGGTGCAGGCACCAAGTCCGGCGAGCACGAGATCGTAAGGGCCGGGTCCTGAGTCCTCCCCGCCGACCGCCACAGGTTCGTCCGCCAGCAATCGGTGCGGGCCGGTGGTGACGATCTGCTGGAACTTGCTGTCGCGCGTCTCGCGCACCACGGTGTGGCGCGGCACCTCGGTCAGATCTATGGCCGGCCCGAGCACGGCTTGCCCGATATAGCGCTCGGACCAGGCAGCGATGACATCGGCGGCATAAGTGGTGTCGCGCTTGTCGCTGAGGAGGTGATCGGCGTCGGCGAGCGAGACGAAGCTCTTGGGATGCTTTGCCGCGATGAACAGCTTGGTGGCGTTCTCGATGCCGACGGTGTCTTCGGTGGGCGCATGCATGATCAACAGCGCCTTGTGCAGCTTTGCGACCTGCGCCAGCAGGTTCTGCTCGGCGATATCATCGAGGAATTCGCGCTTGATGCGGAACGGCCGGCCAGCCAGCGAGACCTCGACTTCGCCTTGCTCGCGGATGTTCTCGACCTGGTCCTTGAGCAAATGGGTGACGTGGGCCGGATCGGACGGCGCGGCGATGGTGGCAATTGCCTTGGCTTCCGGGATCTGCGCGGCCGCGGCGAGCATTGCAGCGCCGCCGAGGCTGTGGCCGATCAGGAGATCGGGCGCTTTCCGGGTTTCGCGTAAGTGATTGGCGGCACCGACGAGATCGGCGACGTTGGAGGAGAATGTCGAATTGGCGAAATCGCCTTCGCTGGAGCCGAGCCCCGTAAAATCGAAGCGCAGCACCGCGATGCCTTTGGCGGCAAGCGCGACCGCAATGCGCTTCGCCGCCAGTACGTCCTTGCCGCATGTGAAGCAATGCGCAAACAGCGCATAGCTGCGAATCTCGCCGTCAGGCGTATCCAGCGCGGCGGCGAGCTTGTGTCCTTCCGAGCTTGGGAATTGGAAGCGTTCAGTCGGCACGGCTACCCTCCCTTTCTTCACCTCTCCCACGGGGAGAGGTCGGCGCGTAGCGCCGGGTGAGGGGCTCAGGTCCCTCGATAGGGCGTAACCCCTCACCCGAATTTCTCGCGCGCTCGAAATTCGACCTCTCCCTACGGGAGAGGTGAAGACCAGCGTCGCGCTCGCACTCAATCACCTGAGTAACGTTCTTCCTTCCAGGGATCGCCGCGGTTGTGATAGCCGCGGACTTCCCAATAGCCCGGCGCATCCTTGGTGAGAAATTCGATCCCCTGCAGCCATTTGGCGCTCTTCCAGAAATAGAGATGCGGCACCACGAGCCGCACCGGGCCGCCATGCTCCTCGGTCAGGGGTTTGCCTGACCAGCTATGGGCGAGCAGCGCGTCTTCAGTGGCAAAATCCTCCAGCGCCAGATTGGTGGTGTAGCCGTCATAGGAATGCAGCACGACGAAGCGCGCATCCTCAAGGGGCTGGCATGCGGCCAATAGATCGCGGGTGGCGAGACCTTCCCACTGATTGTCGTAGCGCGACCATGTGGTGACGCAATGGATGTCGGAGACGAATTGCGACTGCGGCTGCGCGGTGAACTGCGCCCAGTCCCAGAACACCGGATGCTCCACCGCGCCATAGACGTCGAGCCGCCAGCGCTCGCGGGAAATCTCCGGCGTCAATCCGAGATCGAGCGTCGGCCAGTCGCGGGTGAGATGCTGGCCCGGCGGCAGGCGCTGCTCCTCGGGACGCGAGATCCTGCCGGTGAGGAAGCGGCCCTCGCGTGCCCAGCGCTCCTTGCTGCGCGTCAGCTTGCTTTCCGGCGGCGGCTCCTGGTCGTCAGCCATTTGTCGTGCACCTTGGCGCCATCAATCACTCGTGGCGATGCATCGCCGATTCACGCTTGGTATCGCGCATGGTTGCATAGATCAGGAGCGAGAGGAAGATCATGCCGCTGAGGTAGTAGTAGAACCATTGTTCGTGCCCGAGGCTCTTGAAATAGAGCGCAATCGCCGGTGCCGTGCCGCCGAACAGAGACACGGTGATCGCATAGGGCAGGCCGACCCCGAGCGCGCGGACATTGGTCGGGAACAGTTCGGCCTTCACCACGGCGTTGATCGAGGTGTAGCCGGCGGTGAAGATCCAGGCGGCGCAGATCAAGAGGAACGCGACGAAAGGCGAGTTGGCGTCTTTCAGCGTGGTCAGGATCGGCACGGTCGAAATCGTGCCGACGACGCCGAAGAAGATCAGCAGCGGCTTGCGGCCGATGCGGTCGGACAGCGCGCCGTAAAGCGGCTGCAGAATGGTTGCGAAGATCAGCGAGCCGAAGATCACGAACGTGGTCTGATCCTCGGTGAGGCCGACCGACAATTTGACGAAGGTCTGCATATAGGTGGTGAAGGTGTAGAACGCCGCGGTTCCTCCGGCGGTCAGCCCGACCACCAGCAGCAGTTCGCGCGGGTAGTTCAGGAGCTTTGTGATCGAGCCGCTTGGCTTGCTGACCTTCTTGGCTTCCTCGAATGCGTCGGTCTCCTGCAGGCTGCGCCGCATGACCGCTGCGATCACGGCAAGTGCTGCACCGATCGCGAAGGGAATCCGCCAGCCCCAGTCCCTCAGCTCTTCCGGCGTCAGGAATACCTTCTGCAACAACAGCAGCACGATGATCGCGGTGAGCTGGCCACCAATCAAGGTGACGTATTGGAAGCTCGAATAGAAACCGCGATTCTTGGCGTCGGCGACCTCGCTGAGATAGGTGGCGCTCGCGCCATATTCGCCGCCGAGACTGAGACCTTCGATCACGCGCGCCACCGCAAGGATCATGGGCGCGGCAAAGCCGATCGTGGCGTAGGTCGGCGTCACCGCGATGATCAGCGAGCCGAAGCACATGCAGACCACGGAAACCGTGAGCGACAGCCGCCGCCCGTAGCGGTCGGCGATGAAGCCGAACAGCCAGCCACCGAGCGGCCGCATCAGGAAGGTCGCGGCGAATATCACGGCCGCATTGAGCTGCTGCACCACCGGATCGTGGCCAGGAAAGAACGCCGGCGCGAAATACAGCGCGAAGGCGGTGTAGGCGTAGAAGTCGTACCATTCGACGAGGTTGCCGACCGAGCCGATGAAGATCGCCTTGATGCGACGTTCGACGTCCTGAATGTCGAGGGACTCGTCGGCGATCCTGGCGGCCTGATCTGTCATATCGGAACTCCACGCACGGCAATTTGATTATCCCGCCCGGCACACTTCACGACGCCGGGAGCGGCTGCGGCCCGCGTAGCATGTCAAATATCGCCAGCGCAATCGCCGATGGGCGCGTCAGCCACCGCTCTTGCTCCTCATCCTGAGGAGCCGCGAAGCGGCGTCTCGAAGGATGAGGGCACGGTCGGGCCTCATGGTTCGAGACGGCGCTGCGCGCCTCCTCACCATGAGGGGAGAGAGCAGTAGCGCGGAACGGAACGCCTATCTCGGCGCCCTCGGATCGATCGGTGTGGTGCCGCGCACGCCCAGAATATCCTCCAGCACTCTCGCGCCGGCCAATAGCTGCGCCTCGCCGCGCGGCGGCGCCACCACCTGCAATCCGACTGGCAGGCCGGAGGCGGTGAAGCCGCAGGGCAGGGACAGCGCCGGACAACACGCAAGTGTGATCGCATAGACGATGCCGAGCCACTGGACGTAGTTGTCGAATTTCTTGCCGTCGCATTCGGCGACATAGCGGTTCTCGATCGGGAACGGCGCGACGATGGTCGCGGGCGCCAGCAACAGGTCGTAGGTTCCGAAGAATTCGAGTGTGCGTGCCGTCATCGCGACGCGCTGGGCCTCCGCGCGCTCGATCTGTTCGACCGTCAACTTCAAGCCTTCCTCGATGTTCCAGATCACCTCCGGCTTGAGCAGGTCGCGTTTGGTGCGGAGCAGCGCCGCTTTGGTGACCGCGAAGTCGAAAGCGCGCAGCACGTGGAAACATTCATGGGCTTCGCTGAGGTCGGGATGCGCCTCTTCGACGATGGCGCCGGCTTCGGCAAAGCGTTCCGCCGCCTTGCGCGTAACAGCCCTGATTTGCGGATCGACGGGCGTGATGCCGAGGTCAGGCGAATAGGCGATGCGTTTCGGTTTCCTGCCGGAGCGCGTCGCTGAGAGGAACGACGTCGTCGGCGCCGGCAGCGACAGCGGGTCGGCAGCATACTCGCCGCTCATCGCGTCGAGCAGCAGCGCGAGATCCTCGACGTTACGCGCCATCGGACCGTGGACGGTCAGATTGCGATCGATCATGGCGCTCGGCGTGTGAGCGACGCGGCCGATGCTGGGCCGCATTCCGACGATGCCGCAGAAACTGGCTGGATTGCGCAACGATCCACCCATGTCGGTGCCGTGGGCAAGCCACGCCATTCCGGTTGCAAGCGCAACCGCCGCTCCGCCGGAAGAGCCGGCGGCCGAGCGTGATGTATCCCAGGGGTTCAAGGTCGCGCCGAACACTTCATTGAAGGTGTTGGCGCCGGCTCCGAATTCCGGCGTGTTCGACTTGGCGTAGACCACGCCGCCATTCGTCTCCAGATGCGTCACGACGATGTCGGATCGGGTAGCGACGGTGTCCTTGAAGATCGGCGATCCCTGCGTATTGAGCACGCCCTCAACGTTGAAGAGATCCTTGATTGGCACCGGCATGCCGGCGAGCAGGCCGCGCTCGGCGGCCGGCTTCTGCATCAGTGCCTTGGCGTGTTTCCGCGCGCGATCGAAGCACAGGATCGGGAGCGCGTTGACCTTGTCATCGACCTCGGCGATCCGTTTTTCCAGGATATCGAGCAGGTCGAGCGGGGTGACCTCGCCGGTTTGCAATTTGTCGACGATTGTGCAGGCGCTCTCCCGCACCAGGCGTTGGTCCGTCACTTGCATCTCCATTGATTGCAGTTCGTGGCAGCGGAGGAGTAGTGCTCTAGACCATTTTTCGGAAAAGTGAAAACGTGCTGGGGAATAGCTGGAACGGGAGATTTGCTGATGACGATACCCTTCTCGGCGCTCGACTGGCGCGCCATGAGTCAGGAGGAGCGCGACCGCGGCCTCAACAACGGTGCCGCAGTTGCAGGCAGCGGTGATATCGTTGACGGCTGGGGCCGGCGTTCGGCCGAGCTGCGCAAGCGCTATCCCCATCATATCGACCTCCGTTACGGCCCGCGCGAGCGCAACCGCATCGATTTCCTCAAGGCGGGCGAGCGCGCGCCAACGCTGCTGTTCATCCACGGCGGCTATTGGCAGATGCGGTCGAAGGAGTTCTTCACAGTGATGGCCGAAGGGCCGATGGCGCAAGGCATCAATGTCGCGCTGATCGGCTATACGCTCGCGCCGGAGGCGACGCTTGACGACATCGTCGCGGAAATTCATGCCGGCGCCGACTTTCTCGCCAAGCAATTGCCGGCGCTGGGCGCGGCCGACGGCGGGCTCGTCGTGTCCGGCTGGTCGGCAGGCGGGCATCTGACCGCGCTGGCGCTGTCAAACCCGCATGTGCGGGCAGGCGTCGCGATCAGCGGCATCTATGATCTCGAGCCGATCCGGCTGAGCTATCTCAACGTCAAGCTCGGCCTCGACGAGGCCGCCTCCCACCGCAATTCACCGATGCAGCAGTCGGGCGGGCCGCTGAAGCCATTGTCGCTCGTGGTCGGCAGCGCCGAACTGCCGCTCCTGCGCAAGCAGACCGCAGATTTCGCCGGGCATCGCGCCAATCATGGATTGCCGGTGATGTATGAGGAGATTCCCGGCGCCGACCATTTTTCAATCATGAACGAGATCATGTCGCCGAAGGGCCGGATCACGGCGCTGATCCGGCAGTTGTGCGACGGCGACTAGGACCACCCGTCATTGCGAGCCACCGGGTCGGCGCAAAGCGCCGCCCGATGACAGGCTCCGCGAAGCAATCCACGTCTCCGCTTGCAGAGGGATGGATTGCTTCGTCGCTTCGCTCCTCGCAATGACGGTAACATCACCACCCCGCGCTGATGCCGCCATCCACCGTATAGATCACGCCTGACGTATAACCCGCACGGTCGGAAGCCAGGAACGCCATGAGGTCGGCAATCTCGCGCGCGTGGGCGGGGCGGCCGAGCGGCAGGGTCTTCTGGAATTCCTTGTAGCGGTTCTCGTCGCCGAACTGATGTTTGGCGCGGGTCTTGAGCAACGTGACATGCCGGTCGGTGCCGACCGGGCCAGGGTTGATGCCGACGACGCGGATGTTGTCGGCAAGGCTCTTGCTGCCAAGCGCGCGGGTCAGCGCCATCAGCGCGGCGTTGCCGGCGCTGCCGGCGATGTAGTTGGCGTCGAATTTCTCTCCGGCGGCGCCGATATCGTTGATGATCACGCCACCGCCACGCGCCTTCATCTGCGCGTAGATCGCGCGGGTGAGATTGATGTAGCCGAACACCTTGAGTTCCCAGGCGTGCCGCCAGGTCGCCTCATCGATCTTGTCGATGGAGCCGCCGGGGATGTCGCCGGCGTTGTTGACGAGGATGTCGATCTCGGCGGCCTCTTTCGCCAACCGCGCCAGATCCTCCGGCTTGCGCAGGTCGACGACCGACGCGGCGGCATCGATCTGATGGGCCGAGCGTAGGCGATCGGCCAGCGCCTTCAACTGGTCGCCGCTGCGGGCGGCCAGCAGCAGGTTGCAGCCTTCCTCGGCAAAGGCTTCGGCGGCGGCCGCGCCGATGCCCTTGGAGGCGCCGGTGATCAGGACGCGCTTGCCGCGCAGGTGCAGGTCCATGGCAATACTCGCTATGTTGGAGAGATCGCGAAGGGATCGGCAGAATTGGTACGCAACGGGTGGCCCCGCGGTCAACATTGCAGTGCAGCGTTGCGCCGAGGCGAAGTTTGGTCCATTGCAGGGCGCGAGAATAGACGGCACCTCAAGCCGGGCAAATCACAAGGGTGTTCTTCATGGCCAACGCAAAGAAGCAGTATCGGATCGCAGTCATTCCTGGCGATGGCATCGGTAAGGAGGTGATG
The DNA here is from genome assembly GCF_020329485.1 of Bradyrhizobium cenepequi. GTDB lineage: Bacteria > Pseudomonadota > Alphaproteobacteria > Rhizobiales > Xanthobacteraceae > Bradyrhizobium > Bradyrhizobium cenepequi. The sequence goes on along the minus strand of NZ_JAGKJI010000023.1, from coordinate 52,463 downwards.
CCGGAGGGCCTGCGCGTGCTCGAGGCCGCCGCGAAGAAACATGGCGTCGCCGTGCAGTTCGACCATTTCGATTTCGCCTCGTACGACTATTACGAGAAGCACGGCCAGATGATGCCTGACGACTGGAAGGAGAAGATCGGCAAGCACGACGCGATCTATTTCGGCGCGGTCGGTTGGCCGGCCAAGATTCCGGATCATGTCTCGCTGTGGGGCTCGCTCATCAAGTTCCGCCGCGAGTTCGATCAGTACGTCAATCTCCGTCCGGTGCGGCTGATGCCCGGCGTGCCGTCGCCGCTCGCGAACCGCAAGCCCGGCGATATCGATTTCTGGGTAGTGCGCGAGAACACCGAGGGCGAATATTCATCGGTCGGGGGACGGATGTTCCCGGACACCGAGCGTGAGTTTGTGACGCAGCAGACGGTGATGACGCGCATCGGCGTCGAGCGCATCCTGAAATTCGCCTTCGACCTCGCGCAGTCGCGGCCGAAGAAGCATCTGACCTCAGCGACCAAGTCGAACGGCATCTCGATCACCATGCCGTATTGGGACGAGCGCGTGGAAGCGATGGCGAAGAAGTATCCATCCGTGAAGTGGGACAAGTACCACATCGACATCCTGACCGCGAACTTTGTGCTGCATCCGGATTGGTTCGATGTCGTGGTCGGCTCCAACCTGTTCGGGGATATCCTCTCCGATCTCGGCCCTGCGTGCACCGGCACCATCGGTATTGCTCCGTCGGGCAACATCAATCCGGAAGGCGATTTCCCCTCGGTGTTCGAACCCGTGCACGGCTCGGCGCCCGACATCGCCGGACAGGGCATCGCGAACCCGATCGGCATGATCTGGTCGGGCGCGATGATGCTGGAGCATCTCGGCGAGAAGCAGGCATCGGACGCGATCGTCGGCGCGATCGAACGCACGCTCGGCGAACGCACGCTCCGCACCCGCGACCTCGGCGGCAACGCCGACACGGTCGCCTGCGGCAAGGCCGTGGCGGAGATGGTGGGTTGATGCTTCCGCCCGCGCCGCCCTCATCCTGAGGAGCGCGCATCGCGCGCGTCTCGAAGGATGGCCGCAGGCGAGATCGGGGCCTCATGGTTCGAGACGGCGCTGCACGCCTCCTCACCATGAGGGGTTGGCTTTAGTGCGAGGCGGTCACGCTTCGCTTTTCCCACCCTACGACTTCACAATCCGTCGGCAATGCTCCCACGCTGCTTGCAGGAGGTTCTCGCTTGCTTCCGGCGTGCGGAAGGCGGAATGCGCCGAGAGCGTGACGTTGGGCAGCTTCGTCAGCTCGTGATCTGCAGGCAGCGGCTCGATGTTGAAGACGTCGAGACCGGCGTGGCGGATGTGGCCGGACTTCAGCGCATCGATCATCGCAGCCTCGTCGACGATGGCAGCGCGGGCGGTGTTGATGAAGATGACGCCCGGCTTCATCGTGGCGATGCGCTCGCGGGTGATGAAGCCGCGGGTGTCGTCGTTGAGCAGAAGATGCAGCGAGACGACATGGCTCTGCGCGAGCAGCGTGTCGAGATCGACGAAGTCGACGCCCGGACGGTTCTTCGGCGAGCGATTCCAGGCGATCACCTTCATGCCTGAGCCCGACGCAATGCGCGCGACTTCAGCCGCGATGCCGCCGAAGCCGATCAGGCCAAGCGTCTTGCCGGTGAGCTGCATGCCGTCTTCGCGCAGCCAGTTGCCGCCGCGCATCTCGCGGTCCATCTGCGCCAGCACGCGCGCAGAGGCCCACATCAGCGCGATGGCGGATTCCGCGACGGCGGTGTCGCCATAGCCCTTGATCAGATGCACGGAGATGCCGAGCTCGGCGAGTTCCTCCGGATTCATGTAGCTGCGCGCGCCGGTGCCGAGGAACACGACGTGCTTCAGCCCGGTGCACTGCTTAGCGATGTCGGTCGGCAGTGCGGTGTGGTCGACGACGGCGATCTCGGCGCCGTCGAGCATTTTCGGCAGCTGATCGGACGTGACATCCGGATCGCGGTGGATGCGCACCTTGGGATCGCCCGATTTCTCCAGCCGCTCGAAGATCACCGCAAGCGATTCATTGGCGTCGACAAAAACCCCGCGCACTGCACATCTCCGTCTTGCTTGGTGGACCGATCAGGACGCGACGCCGGCGAGTGCCAGCACTGTATGCATCAGCACGTTGGCGCCGGCGGCGCAATCGGGTTGGGTCGCATCCTCGAGCTCGTTGTGGCTGATGCCGTCCTTGCAGGGCACGAACACCATTGCCGCCGGCATCACCGTGTTGAGGTTGCAGGCGTCGTGGCCGGCGCCTGAGGTGATGCGCCGGTGCGAGTAACCGAGTTGCTTGGCGGCATTCTCGACGGCATCGACCAGCTTCGGGTCGAAATGCGTCGGCGGCTTGCGCCAGACGAGGTCGAGTTTGACCTCGACCTTGCGTCGGGCAGCGATCTCAGCGACGGCGGCGCGCAAATCGCGGTCCAGCGCGTCCATGATGGCGGCATCCGCACTGCGGCAATCGATGGTGAAGGCGATTTCGCCAGGAATGACGTTGCGCGAGGGCTTTGCGATCACGGCCTCGCCGATAGTGCCGACCGCGTTCGGCCCGTGTTTCCTGGCGATGTTCTCCATCGCCAGCACGATCTCCGATAAGGTCGCCAGCGCGTCGCGCCGCAGCGGCATCGGCGTCGAACCGGCATGGCTCTCGAAGCCGGTGATCTTGCCGTCGTACCACAGCACGCCCTGGCCAGAATCAACCACGCCGATGGTCTTGTTCTCGGCCTCCAGGATCGGGCCCTGCTCGATATGCAGCTCGACGAAGCCGGAGAACTTTTGCGTGCCGACCGCCGTCGTGCCGCGATAACCGATGCTGTCAAGCGCCTCGCCGACTGTGACGCCCTCGGCGTCCTTGCGCGACAGGATGTCGTCCGTGGTGAAATCGCCGACATAGGCGGCGGATGCCATCATCGCCGGCGCGAAGCGCGAGCCCTCTTCATTGGTCCAGTTGCAGATGCAGATCGGCCTCTCGGTCTCGATGCCGGCATCGTTGAGTGTGCGCACGACTTCAAGCGCGGCGACGGTGCCGAGCACCCCGTCATATTTGCCGCCGGTCGGCTGGGTATCGAGATGCGAGCCTAGCCCGATCGGCGGCTTCGACATGTCGCGGCCCTTGCGCAGGCCAAACATCGAGCCGAGCGCGTCGACATGAACCTCCAGCCCTGCGTCCTCGCAGGCCTTGCGGAACCAGTCGCGGACCTGCTTGTCCTCGACGCTCAACGTCAGCCGCCGCACGCCGCCTTTCGGCGTCGCACCGAATTTCGCGGTTTCGTGAATCGCACCCCAGAGGCGGGCGGAATCGATCTGCAGGTTGGATGCGGCTCGGCTCATGCGCTCGTTCCATTCGTATTCTGTCATTCCGGGGTTCGCCCTTCGGGCGCTCCGGAATGACGGTCGTTCTATTTGTTCAATGACGCGCCGGCAGCGGCTCGTCAACCGACGGGCTCGCTTGCGCGATCTGGTGCGCGAGGTCGGCGACGCGCTCGACCGCGATAATATCGGGGGAGGTGAGCCAGCTTGCGCTGAAGGTGAGCGGCGCCATTTTGATGTCGGTATCAAGCAGTTGCAGCCGTCCGTCGGCGAGTTCGTTCTCGACGATGGCGGAGGGGATCACTGCAATACCCAACCCTTCGATCGCCATGTGGATCACGGTTGCGAGCGATGCGCTGGCGTGCAGCCGGATCGGCGGCAGGTCTGGCCGGTCGAACACGGCGCGTACGGCATCGTAGGGCCTCGTCTTGCGGGGAAAAGTGATGATGGGAAAACGCGCGAGGTCGCGCCGCGGCACCGGGCCATTGCCGAGACCAAGCGCCGGACTCGCCAGAAAGTCGACCGGATAATCGCAGAGTACGCGGCTTTGCACGCCAGCCGCCGACAGCGGTCCGACGACGAAGGCAAGTTCGATCTCTTGCGCGAGCAGCCGCGCGCTCAAATTCGGCGTGATGTCGACCTCGATTTCCAGCGACAGGTTCGGATAGACCTCGTTGACGCTCTTGACGAGGCGCGGCAGCCAGGTGTGCACGATGGTCTCGGCGACACCGAGCCGCAGCACGCCGCGCATCGCCGAGCGGTCGCCGATCTCGGCCATCATCTCGGAGCGCAGGCCGATCAGCTTCTCCGCATAGACCATCATCTGCCGGCCGCTCGGCGTCGGCGAGGCGACCCGATGGTCGCGATTGAGCAGCTTCACGCCCAACTCGCGTTCGAGTTGGGCGATGCGTTGGGAGATCGCCGGCTGGGTGGTGTTGAGCCGCTGCGCCGCCCCGCGAAAGCTTCCGAGCTTGACGACCCAGAGGAACGTTTCGATCGACCTGAAATCAAGCATTCGAAGCTTTTTCCCGTTCGATAAGCAGGATTTATCGAATTCGATTAGAAAGGAAGATTAGACTTTATAGCACGCTTGATGTTGGCTGCGCTTGTTGAGATATTAGGCAGGTCGGTCAAATGACTGTTTTAGCGGCAGTGCAGCAAATCAGCGATAACGACCCCACGCTTTTGAGCCGCGAGGCGCGGTTGGCCTGCCGCAACGGGATGGCTTCGAGCACGGCCGGGGTCGCCAACGGCTTTGTCCAAGGCAACCTCGCCATCCTGCCGGAAAAGTTCGCCGGCGCCTTCCACCGCTTCTGCCAGCTCAACCCGAAGCCGTGCCCGATCATCGGCATGTCTGAGGTCGGCGATTTCAGAATTCCCGCGCTCGGCCTCGACCTCGACATCCGCACCGATGTGCCGCGCTATCGCGTCTGGCGCGACGGCGAGGTGATGGAGGAGCCGACCGACATCATGCAGCACTGGCGCGACGATCTCGTCACCTTTGTGCTCGGCTGCTCCTTCTCCTTCGAAGAAGCGCTGATGGACGAGGGCCTGCCGATCCGCCACATCGAGCGCAATGTGCGGGTGCCGATGTACCGCACCAATATCGCCTGCAGCCCGTCGGGCCCGTTCGCGGGGCCGATGGTGGTGTCGATGCGTCCGTTCAAGCCGGCCGATGCGATCCGCGCGGTGCAGATCACCTCGCGTTTTCCTTCCGTGCACGGCGCGCCGGTGCATCTCGGCCATCCGCACCTGATAGGCGTCAACGACATCGCAAAGCCCGACTATGGCGATCCGGTTCCGGTCGAAGCGGACGAGATTCCGGTATTCTGGGCGTGCGGCGTGACACCGCAGGCGGTAATCTCCAACGCCAAGCTACCATTCGCAATCACGCATGCGCCGGGACTGATGTTGATCACCGATCTCCGGAACAAACAATTGGCGGTGCTCTAGAGCATGATCCGGAAAAGTGGAAACCTCGCGACAAACGCGAAGCGTTTGCGCAGGAAGATCATGCCCGAATAGGCAGCGCCTGCCGTTTCTTGAGGCTTTACCGTAGCCGTCATTCGTTTCATTCGAGAGCTTCGCTTCAATAGGGGGAATTTCCGCAAATGACGATCACTCGCCGTAATGTGTTGCTTGGAGCCACCGCTGCCGCCGCGCTCGCGCCGATCGCTGCACGCGCACAGACCAAGGAAGTTGTGATCGGCGTGATCTATCCGCTGTCGGGCTCAAGCGCCCAGATCGGTGTCGACGCCCAGAAGGCGTTCGAGACCGCAGCGGACATCATCAACAAGAACCACGATTTCAAGCTGCCGCTCGCCCAGGGCGAGGGGCTGCCAGGTCTCGGCGGCGCCAAGATCCGTCTGGTGTTCGCCGATCACCAGGCCGATCCGCAGAAGGGACGCGCCGAAGCCGAACGCCTGATCACGCAGGAGAAAGTCTGCGCGATCATCGGCACCTATCAGAGCGCGGTCGCGGTCACGGTCAGCCAGATCTGCGAACGCTACCAGATTCCGTTCCTGTCGGCCGACAACTCCTCGCCGAGCCTGCATCGCCGCGGCCTGAAATACTATTTCCGCGCCGCCCCGCATGACGAGATGTTCTCGAAGGCGATGTTCGACTTCTTCGACGCCGTGAAGAAGAAGGGCGCCAAGATCGAGACGCTGTCGCTGTTCCACGAGGACACGATCTTCGGCACCGACTCCGCCAACGCGCAGACCATGTTTGCCAAGGAACGCGGCTACAAGATCGTCGCCGATATCAAGTATCGCGCCAACTCGCCTTCGCTCTCGGCGGAAGTGCAGCAGCTCAAGGCCGCCAATGCCGACGTACTGATGCCCTCGAGCTATACCACCGACGGCATCCTCCTGGTGAAGACCATGGCCGAGCTCGGCTACAAGCCGAACGCGATCGTGGCCCAGGACGCCGGCTTCTCGGAGAAGGCGCTGTATGATGCCGTCGGCGACAAGCTCGAAGGCGTGATCTCGCGCGGCAGCTTCTCGCTCGACCTTGCCGAGAAACGGCCGATGGTCGGCTTGATCAACGACATGTACAGGCAGCGGTCGGGCAAGGACTTCAACGACTATTCCTCACGGCAGTTCATGGGCCTGATCGTGATGGCGGACGCCATCAACCGCGCCAAGTCGACCGACGGCGAGAAGATCCGGGAGGCGCTGGTCGCGACCGACATGCCGGGCAACGCCACCATCATGCCCTGGAAGCGGGTGAAGTTTGACGAGATGGGACAGAACAACGACGCCGATCCGGTGCTGCTGCAGTACCTGGGCGGCAAGTTCGTGACGATCTTTCCATTGGACGTCGCCGTGTCCGAAGCCGTGTGGCCGATGAAGTAAGCGGTGCGGGAAAGCATTTCTCTGCGTCGTCCCGGGCAAGCGAAGCGCGACCCGGGACCCATAACCCCAGGGCCTGTGTTCTTGCGATGATTGGCTGTTATCCGTTCAACAGATGCACTTGTGGTTATGGGTCCTGGCCTTCGCCAGGACGACACCGAGTAAAGCATTGACAGGGGTGCAACCGTGCTAACGGCCGAAACCATTATCCAGTCTCTGGCGAGCGGCCTCTTGATGGGGCTGCTCTATGGGCTGATCGCCGTCGGGCTGGCACTGATCTTCGGCCTGATGGACGTCGTGAACTTCGCCCATGGCGAGTTCCTGATGATCGCGATGTACGCGACATTCTTCCTGTTCGCGTTCTTCGCGATCGACCCGTTGTTGTCGGCGCCGCTGGTGGCGGCGACGCTGTTCGTGTTCGGGGCGGTCGTCTATCTGTTGATCGTGCGCTTTGCCGTGCGCGCCAAGGCCAATGCGGGCATGGTGCAGATCTTCTCGACCTTCGGCCTTGCGATCGTGATGCGCGGGCTGGCGCAGTACTTCTTTACGCCTGACTATCGCAGCATCAACACCTCCTGGCTTGGCGGGAAGACCATCTCGATTGGCGGCATCTTCCTCCCCGAACCGCAGCTCGTCGGCGCGCTGGTGTCAATCGCGGCCTTCGCGGGACTCTACTTCTTCATCCACCGCACCGATTTCGGCCGCGCGCTCGAGGCAACGCGTGAGGACGCGGGCGCCGTGGCGCTGGTCGGCATCGACAAGAACCGGGTGTTCGCCCTTGGCTGGGGGCTGGGCGCGGCGCTGGTTGGCCTCGCCGGCGCGATCATGGCGATTTTCTTTTATATCTATCCCGATGTCGGCGCGTCCTTTGCGCTGATCGCCTATGTCACCGTGGCGCTCGGCGGCTTCGGCAGCGTGTTCGGCGCGTTCGCCGGCGGCATCATCGTTGGCCTCGTCGAGGCCACCACCGCGCTGATCCTGCCGCCGTCGCTGAAGTCGGTCGGCATCTACGCGGTCTATCTGCTCGTCGTCTTCATTCGCCCGCGCGGCCTGTTCGGGTCGATGTGATGGACAAGGATTTCGCCAAACGCCGCCGCCGCGAGCTGATCGTCGCCTTCTGCCTTGCGGTCATCGCCGCACTGGTGCCGCTGTTCGTGAAGGACGTTTACGTCCAGAACGTCATGGTGCTGACGCTGATGTATGCGGCGCTGTCGCAAAGCTGGAACATCCTGTCCGGCTATTGCGGGCAGATCTCGCTCGGCCATGCGCTCTATTTCGGGCTCGGTGCCTATACGACCGCGCTGTTGTTCACCAAGTTCGGCGTGCTGCCCTGGTTCGGCATGCTCGCGGGCGGAGTGATCTCGGCGCTGATCGCGATGGCGCTCGGCTATCCCTGCTTCCGCCTGCGCGGACATTACTTCGTCATCGCCACCATCGTGATCGCCGAGATCGGGCTGCTGCTGATCCAGAATTGGGAGTGGGCTGGGGCGGCGCTCGGCATCGATATCCCTGTACGCGGCGACAGTTGGCTGAAATTCCAGTTCACGCGCAGCAAGCTGCCCTATTTCTATTTCGCGCTGGCGCTGGCCTGCGTCGCCTGGTTCGTCACCTGGTGGCTGGAGGATTCCAAATGGGGCTATTGGTGGCGCGCGGTGAAGGACAATCCGGATGCGGCCGAAAGCCTTGGCGTCGTCGTGTTCAATTCCAAGATGGGAGCAGCCGCGGTGTCCGCGTTCCTGGTCGCCGTCGGCGGCAGCTTTTACGCGCAGTTCGTGTCCTACATCGATCCTGAAAGCGTGATGGGCTTCCAGTTCTCGCTGCTGATGGCGCTGCCCGCGGTGCTCGGCGGCATCGGCACGCTGTGGGGACCGTTGCTCGGCGCCGTCATCCTGATCCCGCTGACCGAACTGACGCGGTCGTTCATCGGCGGTTCGGGACGCGGCGTCGACCTGATCGTCTACGGCACGCTGATCGTGCTGATCTCGCTCGCGCTGCCGAGAGGGCTGGTGAGCCTGTTCGCGCGGCCCAAGTTCTTTTGGCGCAAGGCGGCCGTGCGATGACGGCGCTCCTGGAAACCCGCGGGGTGTGGCAGCGATTCGGCGGCCTCGTCGCCAACAGCGACGTCTCGATCTCGGTCGGCCGCGGCGAGATCGTCGGGCTGATCGGCCCTAACGGCGCCGGCAAGTCGACGCTGTTCAACCTGATCGCCGGCGTGCTGCCGCCGACGCAAGGCTCGATCTGGTTCGACGGCGAGGACGTCACGCGACTGCCGGCGGCCGAGCGCTGCCAGCGCGGCATCGGCCGCACCTTCCAGGTCGTCAAAAGCTTCGAGACCATGACGGTCATCGACAACGTTATCGTGGGTGCCTTGATCCGTAATACCGTGATGCGGGTGGCCCGCCGCAAGGCCTATGAGGTGCTGGAGTTCTGCGGGCTCGCCGCGCGCGCCAACGTGCTCGCGAGCGATCTGGTGCCGTCCGAAAAGCGGCGGCTCGAGGTGGCGCGCGCGCTCGCGACTGAGCCAAAACTGTTGCTGCTCGACGAAGTGCTGACCGGCCTGACGCCGGTGGAGGCCAAGACCGGCGTCGAACTGGTGCGCAAGGTGCGCGACACCGGCGTCACGGTGCTGATGGTCGAGCACGTCATGGAGATCGTGATGCCGCTGGTCGACCGCGCCATCGTGCTGGACCTCGGCAAAGTCCTAGTCGAGGGCAAGCCGAACGAGGTCGTCCGCGATCCGAAAGTCATCACCGCCTATCTTGGGGATCGTCATGCTGTCGGTGCATGAAGTCACCACCGCCTATCAGGGGCTGGTTGCCATCTCCGCTGTCTCGATCGAGGTCGCCAAGGGCGAGATCGTCTGCGTCGCCGGCGCCAACGGGGCCGGCAAGTCGACGCTTCTGAAATCCATCGCCGGCGCGGAGCGTCCACGCTCGGGCACCGTCACCTTCGACGGGGCGCGGATCGACGGCAAGCCGCAGCACGTCATCACCGCCGGCGGCATCGCCTACGTGCCGGAGAATCGCCGGCTGTTTCCGCGACTCTCGGTACGTGACAATCTTCGCCTCGGCAGCTATCTCTACCGCGGCGAAGCCAACCGCGACGAGCCGCTGGACCTCGTGTTCAACCTGTTCCCGCGTTTGTCGGAGCGCCTTGAACAGCGCGCCGAAACGCTGTCCGGCGGCGAGCAGCAGATGCTGGCGATCGGCCGCGCGCTGATGACCCGCCCGCGGCTGTTGATGCTGGACGAGCCGTCGCAGGGCATCATGCCGAAACTGGTCGACGAGATCTTCCAGGCGGTCAAGCGCATCCGCGACGCCGGCATGACGGTCCTGATCGTCGAGCAGCGCATGGCCGAGTGCCTGGAAATCGCCGACCGCGCCTACATCCTGCAGACCGGCCGCGTGCTGATGCAGGGGCCGGCAGCGGAGATCAGCACCAATCCCGACGTGCGCAAAGCGTATCTGGGACTTTGATGTCCCCGTCATTGCGAGCGCAGCGAAGCAATCCATCTTTCCGCACGCGTGGAGAGACATGGATTGCTTCGCTGCGCTCGCAATGACGGAAGAGACGTCAGTGACCGTGTTCCGGCAACCTCAGCCCGAACACCTTCGTCAAATCCGCCACCTGCTCGGGCGACAAATAGCGCGGGTTCAGCCCGCGCAGCAGCAGATAGAGTCTTGCGGTCTCTTCCAGCTCCTCCATCGCGAACACGGCGGCTTCCAGCGTGTCGCCCGAAACCACCGGTCCATGATTGGCGAGCAGCACTGACGAATATTTGCCCGCCAGTCCCTTGATCGCGTCGGCGACCGCGGGGTCGCCGGGACGATAATAGGGCACCAGCGCGGTCTGGCGGCATTTCATCACATAATAGGCCGTCAGCGGCGGCAGCGCGGCGCGCGGGTCGATCTCGGGCAGCATCGAGAGCGCCACCGAATGAGTCGAATGCAGGTGCACTACGGCATGCGCTGCGCCGCGGGTCTGGTAGAGCGCGGTGTGGAGCGGCACTTCCTTGGTCGGCGCATCGCCCGAGACTAGCCGGCCATCAGCATCGAGCCGTGACATCCTGGCGGGGTCGAGGAAACCGAGCGAGGCATTGGTCGGCGTCACCAGCCAGCCGCCATCATCTAACCTCACGCTGATATTGCCGGAAGAACCCGGCGTCAGCCCGCGTTCGAACAGCGAGCGGCCGAAGCGGCAGATGTCCTCACGGAGCTTTGTTTCGGTCATGGCAGCCATACCCGTTTCCCGCCTTGTCTCACGCTTTGGCACGGCGGCCAAGCCGTGATAGGCAGGGGCAAGACTTCTAAGAAGCACGTGAGGGACCGCCGCATGCCAGGACAGACCAAACCGCGGGTTGCCGTGATCGGGCTTGGCTCGATGGGATTTGGCATGGCGACCTCGCTGCTGCGCGCAGGCTTTGAGGTGACCGGCTGCGATGTGGCGGAGGACAGCATCGCGCGGTTCGTCCAGGGCGGCGGCAAGGGCGCCAAGACGCCGAAGGAAGCCGCCGATGGCGCCGACATCGTGGTCAGCGTGGTCGTCAACGCCGCCCAGACCGAAACGATCCTGTTCGGTGAACATGGCGTGGCCGGGACGCTGCCGAAGGGATCCGTGTTCGTCTCCTCCGCGACCATGGACCCCGATGTGGCGCGGCGATTGGCAGTCAAGCTTGAGGCGACCGGGCGGCATTATCTGGATGCCCCGATCTCCGGCGGTGCCCAGCGCGCGGCGCAGGGTGAACTCACCATTCTTGCCTCCGGCAGCGCGGCGGCGTTCGCAAAAGCCCGTCCCGCGCTCGATGCGATGGCCGCCAAGCTCTACGAACTCGGCGATGCGGCCGGGCAGGGCGCCGCCTTCAAGATGATCAACCAGCTACTCGCCGGCGTGCATATCGCCGCCGCCTCGGAGGCGATCGCGTTCGCCGCGAAACAAGGCCTCGACATCCGCAAGGTCTATGAGGTGATCACGGCCTCCGCCGGCAATTCCTGGATGTTCGAGAACCGGATGCCGCATGTGCTCGACGGCGACTACACGCCGCGCAGCGCGGTGGAGATTTTCGTCAAGGATCTCGGCATTATCCAGGACATGGCGCGAAATGCAAAATTCCCGGTGCCGGTCTCGGCGGCGGCGCTGCAGATGTTCTTGATGACGGCCGCCGCCGGCATGGGCCGCGATGATGACGCCTCGGTGGCGAGGATGTATGCCCGCGTCACCGGCACCAAGCTGCCCGGCGAAAAAAACTAAAAGAGGACCGTCGATGCCCCGCTTTGCCGCCAATCTCACCATGATGTTCAACGAGGTCCCGTTCCTCGACCGTTTCGAGGCCGCGGCGAAAGCAGGCTTCACTGCGGTGGAGTTCCTGTTTCCCTATGACCATCCGGCGAAGGAGGTTGGCGAGCGGCTCCGCCAAAACGGCCTGACGCAGGCACTGTTCAACCTGCCGCCGGGCGATTGGGCGGCCGGAGAGAAGGGTTTCGCCGCGCTGCCGGACCGGTTCGCCGATCTGCAGGCGAGCCTTTCCACCGCGCTGCCCTATGCGGAGGCGACCGGCATCAAGCGCGTGCACCTGATGGCGGGGATCGCGGACAGGAGCGACAGCAAGGCGGTCGAGGCGTTCTACAAATCCGTCACATGGGCCGCCGAGTTCTTCGCGCCGCACGGCCTCGACGTTGTGATCGAGCCGATCAACCCGCGCAACGTGCCCGGCTATTTCCTCAACGATTTCGGCTTCGCCAGCGACCTGATCAACGAATTGAAGATCCCGAACCTGAAGCTGCAGTTCGATATCTATCATTGCCAGATCATCCATGGCGACGTCACCATGCACCTGCGCGAGATGATGCCGATCACAGGCCATGTCCAGATCGCCAGCATCCCCTCGCGCAACGAGCCTGACGGCGAAGAGCTGAACTATCCGTTCCTGTTCGACGAGCTCGACCGGCTCGGTTATGCCGGCTTCGTCGGCTGTGAATATAATCCGCGCAGCAAGACCACCGACGGCCTCGGCTGGTTCAAGCCTTATGCCGGAGCAAAAGCATGACTTTGGCGCTGGGCTGTATCGCCGACGACTACACCGGCGCCTCCGATCTCGCCAACACGCTGACCCGCGCAGGCCTGCGCACGGTGCAGACCATCGGCGTGCCGTCGGATGATCTCGCTCTGCCCGAGGTCGACGCGGTGGTGGTGTCGCTGAAGAGCCGCTCGATCGAGGCGAGCCAGGCGGTTGCACGCTCGCGTGCAGCGGAGAAATGGCTGCGCGGCCGTGGCGCAGAGCATGTGCTGTTCAAGATCTGCTCGACCTTCGATTCCACCGACGCCGGCAATATCGGCCCGGTGATGGACGCGCTGCGCAAGGATTCCGGCGACAACATCGTGCTGGTCACGCCGGCATTTCCGGAAACCGGCCGCACTGTCTACCAGGGCAATCTGTTCGTCGGCTCGGTGCCGCTGAACGAAAGCCCGCTCAAGGATCACCCGCTCAACCCGATGCATGACTCGAATCTGGTGCGGGTGCTGGCGCGGCAGAGCAGGACCAAGGTCGGCCTGGTCGATCTTGCGACCGTGGCGCGCGGCGCGGATGCCGTTCGCGCGCGCCTTGCCGATCTTGCCGCCGGCGGGTTTGGTGCGGCCATCATCGATGCCGTGTTCGACCGCGACCTCGGCACCATCGGCACTGTGGCGCTGGATCATCGCGTTTCGGTCGGCGCTTCCGGGATCGGGCTCGGACTCGCGCGGGCGCTGGTTGGCTCGGGCAAGATCAGGCCGGAGGCCGCGAGCGCGATAGCCGGGGCGCCGGTCGGGGGACCTGCCGCCTGCCTCGCCGGAAGCTGCTCGCAGGCGACGCTGCAGCAGATCGCTAACGCCGAGCGCAGCATGGCCGTGCTGCATCTCGACCCCGAGCGGATCGTGACCGGCAAGGACGAAGTCCGCCGCGCGCTCGCCTGGGCGCGCGACCGGATCGGCGAGGGCCCGGTGCTGATCGCCAGCAGCGCCACACCGGATGAGGTCTCAGCTCTGCAGTCCCGTCATGGCCGTGATGCAGCCGGGCATGCCATCGAGCAGGCGATGGCCGACCTTGCGGAAGGCCTCGTTGAAGACGGCGTGCGTCGATTGGTGGTCGCCGGCGGCGAAACGTCAGGTGCCGTGGTCGATCGTCTGCGCATTCCAGGCTTCCTCGTCGGCGCGGAGATCGCCGCAGGCGTGCCGGTCCTGCGCGCGGTTGGTGCGAACAAAGGCGAGATGCTGCTTGCTCTGAAATCAGGCAATTTCGGTGGCCCGCAATTTTTCTCCGACGCGCTTGCGCTGATGCGCTGATCGTATCACTCCGTTCATTTGTTGGTGACGGTTTTCGCTTACCGTAACTTTACGGCAGAGCAAATTAACGCGACCGCAGGAAGTTGCGCGGTTTGATCGCCAATACGGCATCCTTCGATTCGGCCAACCCAAAGCACTTTGCATCACCCGGCGTGACCGCGCCAATTACCCAAGAGATTTCCCGACATGTTCGCCAAGTATTCGATCCGCGCCAAGATCATCACCGTGGTTGCGCTGCTACTCGTTGCGATGACGGGCATGGGGCTGCTGGCGGTGCGGAACATGCGGGCGATTAATGCCAATACCGTCGACATCAGCACCAATTGGCTGCCGAGCGTGCGTGTGCTCGGCGAGCTGCGCTCCAGTGTCATTACCTATCGCAACGTGATCCGCGAGCACATGCTTGCGGAGTCGATCGAGGAGAAGCTTGCAGCGGAAAAGACCCTGGCGACGGTTGTCGAGTCCAACAGCAAGGCCCGCAGGACTTACGAATCCCTGATCGCCTCTGCGGAGGAGCGGACGCTTTACAACCAATGGGCTGATACCTGGGACCGGTACAAGAAGGGCACCGAAGAAGTGATGGCCTTGTCGCGCAGGGATGCCGGCAAGATCCCCCACGATGCCCATGAGCTGAACAGCAAGACCGTGAACAAGATCGGTCTGGAGGCCGACGAGCTTCTGAGCAAGGATGTCGCGCTCAACAACGCGGGCGCGGACAAGGCCGCGCAAGATGCTGCCGACAACTTCTCCTCCGCTTTCGTGATGCTCGCCTTCATCGTCCTGGCAGCGGTGCTCGCCGGCGCTGTTATCAGCTTCCTGCTGATCCGCGACGTCTCGGCCGGCATTGCCTCCATCGTCAGGCCGATGCAGGCGCTAGGTCAAGGCGACCTGACCGTGGAAGTGCTGCACCAGGGCGAAAAGACCGAGATCGGCGCGATGGCCGATACGCTCCAGCTGTTCAAGGAAGCGCTGATCGCCAAGAAGGCCGCCGACGACGCTGCGGCCGCCGACGCGGAAGCCAAGATCGAGCGCGGCCGCCGGGTCGACGCGATCACGCGCAATTTCGAGACCATGATCGGCGAGATCGTGCAGACCGTTTCTTCCGCCTCGACCCAGCTCGAATCCGCGGCCGGAACGCTCTCTTCGACCGCCACGCGCTCGCAGGAATTGACCACCGCGGTCGCATCCGCCTCCGAAGAGGCCTCCACCAATGTGCAATCGGTGGCTTCGGCAACCGAGGAGCTGTCATCCTCCGTGACCGAGATCAGCCGCCAAGTCCAGGAATCGGCGCGCATGGCGAGCGATGCCGTCGGCCAGGCCCGCACCACTAACGACCGCGTCAGCGAACTCTCGAAGGCGGCGGCGCGGATCGGCGACGTCGTCGAACTCATCAACACGATCGCGGGCCAGACCAACCTGCTCGCGCTGAACGCGACCATCGAGGCGGCGCGCGCCGGCGAGGCCGGTCGCGGCTTTGCTGTCGTCGCATCCGAAGTGAAGGCGCTGGCCGAGCAGACGGCGAAAGCCACCGGCGAGATCGGCCAGCAGATCACCGGCATCCAGGCTGCTACCCAGGACTCGGTGAACGCGATCAAGGAAATCAGCAACACCATCGAACGGCTGTCGGAGATCTCCTCGACCATCGCCGCGGCGGTGGAGGAGCAGGGCGCGGCCACGCAGGAAATCTCGCGTAACGTGCAGCAGGCTGCTCAGGGCACTCACCAGGTCTCGGCCAACATCACTGACGTGCAACGCGGCGCGACCGAGACCGGTTCGGCCTCCACACAGGTGCTGTCGGCAGCCAAGGCGTTGTCCGGCGACAGCAGCCGCCTCAAGGTCGAGGTCAGCAAGTTCCTGGACTCGGTGCGGGCGGCATAGGTGCTGCCGAGCTCGACGAGAGCCGGCGCCGATCTGCTGACGCGGCGCCCTGGAGCATGATCCGGAAAAGTATGAAGCGGTTTTCCCTCGCGACAAACGCGAAGCGTTTGCGCGGAGATCATGCTCAAACAATAACCTAAAGCGCGATGATGATTCCTCTCATCGCGCCTTAGGGCGAAACGAACGGGCGCATTCTCGTGCGCGTGAAAGCGCCCTGTCGAATCTGCGGCGATTGGAAGGAAATGCTGCGACTTGATCCGGGACTGTCCCGATCGATCACGTATGTCGAGGATGTGAACGCGGATTTCTCACCCAAAGTTGGCTTTTCGCGCCTTTTTCGGTAAATCGACGAGCGAATTGGGTGCAGGGGCTCGCATCCGTTTATTTCACGGGTTCCGGGGAATAACTCGTCAATGATTGCACTGGTCCGTATTGCGCTGAGCCGGCCGTATACTTTTGTCGTGCTCGCGCTGCTTCTCTTGATTGTCGGACCGCTGGCCGCCTTACGCACGCCGACCGATATCTTTCCCGATATCCGCATTCCCGTGATCGGGGTGGTCTGGCAGTACACCGGCCTGCCACCGGACCAGATGGCGGGGCGCATCACGACGCCATTTCAGCGTGCGCTGACGACGACCGTGAACGATATCGAGCATATCGTCGCCAATTCCTACAACGGCTTCGGCATCATCAAGATCTTCTTCCAGCCGAATGTCGACATCCGCACCGCCAACGCTCAGGTCACGGCGATCTCGCAGACGCTCTTGAAGCAGATGCCGCCGGGCGCAACGCCGCCTTTGATCCTGAACTACAGCGCATCCACGGTGCCGATCATCCAGGTCGCGCTGTCCGGTGAGGGGCTCACCGAGCAGAATCTCGCCGATATCGGCATCAACCAGCTCCGCACGCCACTCGTCACCGTGCCCGGTGCAGCCATACCGTATCCGTTCGGCGGCAAGCAGCGTCAGGTGCAGATCGACCTCAATTCCACGGCGCTGCAGGCGCGCGGCCTGTCTGGGCAGGACGTCGCCAATGCGCTGGCTGCACAAAATCTGATCACGCCGGTCGGTACGCAGAAAATCGGCAGTTTCGAATACAACATTCAGCTCAACAATTCGCCGCCGCGGATGGAGGATCTCGGCAATCTGCCGATCAAGACCGTCAACGGTGCCATGGTCTATGTGCGGGATGTCGCCAGCGTCCGTGACGGCAACCCGCCGCAGACCAACATCGTCCATGTCGACGGCAACCGCTCGGTGCTGATGATGGTGCTGAAGGCCGGCGCGATCTCGACGCTCGATATCATCGCCGGCATCAAGCAGAAGGTGATCGACGTCAAGGACCAGCTTCCGGACGCGCTGAAGATCGGCTTTATCGGCGATCAGTCGGTATTCGTCCGCGGCGCCATCACCGGCGTCGCCTTCGAAGGCGTGATCGCCGCATTGCTCACCAGCGTGATGATCCTCTTGTTCCTCGGGAGCTGGCGGTCGACGATCATCATCGCGGTCTCGATCCCGCTGTCTGTGCTCGGCGCCATCATCATGCTGTCGGCCATCGGCGAGACGCTCAATATCATGACGCTCGGCGGATTGGCGCTCGCGGTCGGCATCCTCGTTGACGACGCCACCGTGACGATCGAGAACATCAACTACCATCTGGAGCAGGGCAAGCCGGTCGAGCAGTCCATTCTCGACGGCGCCAACCAGATTGTCACGCCTGCCTTCGTGTCGCTGCTCTGCATCTGCATCGTGTTCGTGCCGATGTTCTTCCTGACCGGCGTCGCACGCTTCCTGTTTGTGCCGATGGCCGAAGCGGTGATGTTCGCGATGATCTGGTCGTTCATCCTGTCGCGCACGCTGGTGCCGACGATGGCGAAATACCTGCTGCAGCCGCACGTGCATCACGAGGGCGGCCTGCCGCCGACGCGCAATCCGTTCAAGCTGTTCCAGCGTGGCTTCGAGGCGCGGTTCGAGCGCATCCGGCGCGGCTATCGCGACATGCTGTCGATGGCGCTCGGACACCGCGCCGTCTTCGTCACCGGATTCCTCGGCTTTGTTGTCGTGTCGTTCCTGCTGGTGCCGTTCCTGGGACGCAACTTCTTTCCGTCGGTCGACGCCGGCAACATCCTGATGCACGTCCGCACCCAGGTCGGCACCCGCGTCGAGGAGACCGCCAACCAGCTCGCCGAGGTGCAGAAGGCGATCCGCAAGATCATCCCGCCCGACGAGATCGACACGCTGGCCGACAACATCGGCATGCCGATCTCCGGCATCAACATGACCTACAACAACACCGGCGTGATCGGCCCGCAGGACGGCGACATCCAGGTCAAGCTGAAGGAAGGCCACAGGCCGACCGAGGAATACGTCCAGGCGTTGCGCGAGCAACTGCCGCGAATGTTCCCCGGCATCAGCTTCGCATTCCTGCCTGCCGACATCGTCAGCCAGATCCTGAACTTCGGCGCGCCGGCGCCGATCGACCTGCAGATCCGTGGCGCCAACCTCGACGCCAATTTCGCCTATGCCAACAAGCTGCTGAGCCGGATCCGCCGCATTCCCGGCATTGCCGACGCGCGCATCCAGCAATCGCCGAACAGCCCCACCTTCAATATCGATGTCGACCGTACCCGCGCACAATATGTCGGGCTGACCGAGCGCGACGTCACCAACAGCCTCGTCGTCAATCTCGCCGGCAGCTCGCAGGTGGCGCCGACCTATTATCTCAATCCGGATAACGGCGTGTCCTATTCGATCGTGATGCAGACGCCGCAATACCAGATCGACTCGCTGAGCGCCCTGCAGACGCTGCCGATCACCGCGAGCAACAACCCGCAATCGCCGATCCTCGGCGGCATCGCCAACATCTCGCGTTCGACCTCGAGTGCGGTCGTTTCCCAATACGATATCCAGTCCATGGTGCAGATCTACGCCACGCCGCAGGGCCGCGACCTCGGCGCGGTCGCCGCCGACGTGCGGGCGCTGATCGCCGAGACCGCAAAGGACGTGCCGAAAGGAAGCTCGGTGGTGCTGCTCGGCCAGGTGCAGACCATGAACAGCGCGTTCTCCGGCCTGTTGTTCGGTCTGCTTGGCGCCGTCGTGCTGATCTATCTCTTGATCGTCGTGAACTTCCAGTCCTGGTCCGATCCGTTCGTGATCATCACCGCACTGCCGGCGGCGCTCGCCGGCATCATCTGGATGCTGTTCGCCACCGAAACCACGCTGTCAGTGCCGGCGCTGACCGGCGCGATCATGTGCATGGGCGTCGCCACCGCCAATAGCGTGCTCGTCATCAGCTTCGCCCGCGAGCGCTACGAGCAGCTCGGCGATCCCATTGCCGCCGCGCTCGACGCAGGTTTTGTGCGCTTCCGCCCAGTGCTGATGACGGCGCTTGCCATGATCATCGGCATGGCGCCGATGGCGCTGGGATTGGGCGAAGGCGGCGAGCAGAATGCGCCGCTCGGGCGCGCCGTGATCGGTGGTCTGATCTTTGCAACGTTCGCGACGCTCATGTTTGTTCCCGTCGTCTTTAGTATGGTACACAAGAAACAAGGCGCCAGCGCCGCCGCCGCACCGGAGATGTCGCATGCCCACTGAACAACGCCCGCCGGTCTCGCGCTGGAAGCTGGGCATTTTCGGGCTTGCCGCCGGTGTCGGCTTGGTCCTCGTCGTCGTCACCGGTATCCGTGCCCGTGAGGAGCAAGGCACCAAGCTCAAGGAATGGACCGATAATCAGGCCATTCCGAGCGTCGCGGTGGCGCCGCCCAGCGCCAAGGTGCTCAATCCCACCATCGACCTGCCGGGCCGGCTGGAAGCCTATTATCGCGCGCCGATCTTCGCGCGCGTATCCGGTTACCTGACGAGCTGGAGCGTTGACATCGGCGCCCGCGTCAAGGCCGGCCAGGTGATCGCCGAGATCGAGGCGCCCGACCTCGACCAGCAATTGCTGCAGGCTCGAGCCGATCTCGCGAGCCAGCAGGCCAGCGCCAAACTCTCCGAAGCGACGCTCACGCGGCGCCGGTCCTTGCTCGCCTCCAACTTCGTCTCGATGCAGGAGATCGACGAGCGCACCGCCGACCTCTCCAACAAGAAGGCCGCCGTCAATTCCGGCCAGGCCAATGTCGAGCGGCTGGAAGCGCTTGCCGGCTACAAAAAGATCACGGCGCCCTTCGACGGCGTCGTCACCGAGCGCAACACCGACGTCGGCGCGCTGATCAATGCCGGCGGCGGCGCGGGGCCGGCGATGTTCATCGTCTCGGACATCTCCAAGCTGCGCGTCTATGTGAACGTGCCGCAAAACTTTGTGCCGTCGATAAAGATGGGCGCCAAGGCCGTCATCACCTTGCCGGAATATCCGAACCGCACTTTCGCGGCAACCGTGGAAACCTCCTCGCAGGCGGTCGATGTCAGCTCGGGAACGACGCGCATGCAGCTCGCGCTGGATAATTCCAGCGGTGAATTGATGCCAGGCGGCTATGCCAATGTGAAGCTGACGCTGCAGCGCGACACCATTCCGCTCCACATCCCCGCCAGCGCGCTGATCTTCGACGGCAATGGCCTGCGCGTTGCGACCGTTGGCGCCGATGACAAGATCCTGTTCAAGAAGGTGACGATTGCGCGCGACCTCGGCAAGGAGATCGAGATCGCCTCCGGCCTCACTCCCGACGACCGCATCATCACTGCCCCGCCCGACGGTATCGCCGACGGCGACCAGGTCCGCGTGGTCGGCGGCGGCGCGAAGAAACCGACCACGGCCTCCGAAAAGCAGGACGTGAAAGGGTAGGGTGCTCTCTCCCTTCACCTCTCCCCGCTCTTGCGGGGAGAGGTCGGCGCGTAGCGCCGGGTGAGGGGACCCTCCGCACTCATATCTTTCGAATTTGCGGAGGCACCCCTCACCCCGCCCTCTCCCCGCAAGAGCGGGGCGAGGGAGAAGGTTACCCCGCCCGCCACTCCGGCACGCCGTCATTCGCCATGACGATGTCGCCTGTGGTGCCGACTGGCGTGCGATTCAAGCTCAAGAGATGCGCCAATGTCTTCGCATCGCTCGCAGGCACGCGGCCGAGCGTGCGGCGGTCGTCTTCGGTGCGCAGCATGACGACGCCATGCTCGATCTCGCCATTGCCGCGGTAGATCACGGTGAAGCTTTCGACCTTGCCCTTGCCCGCGGCCTCGGCGACGAATTCAGGTACCTTGCGGCGGTTGCGGTCGGCTCTAGCCTGCACGCTGGTATCCTGCTTGAGCGTCTCTTTCGGTGCCTCGCGCGACAGCACCAGGCCGTGATGCTTGGTGACGAAACCGCCCTGGCCGTAGAGCAGGCCGCGCCTGGCACCATCGCGGAGCTTGCGCACCATCGCGCAAGCCGCATGCGTCATGTAGGTGTTGAGCGGTGCGCCGAAGAAGGTGAGCCCGCCGGTGACCGTCGGCTGCACGTCGGGGCCCAAGCCTAGCGTGCGTCGCGCCATCTTGGGCACGCAGGGGAAGCAGCTATAGAGCTCGATCGCGTCGAACTTTTTGCCGTCGCCTTCGACGAGATCCATCACCGCCTTGAGCACCGCGGTCTGCGGGTGGCTCTCGAAGAACTGGTCGCGCACGAGATAATCGCGCGGCTCTTCCGCCGACGCTCCGCCGAGCGGATAGACCAGGCGATGTTCGGGGAAGCCGGCCGCGCGTGCCTTGGCGAGACTGGTGAGCAGCAGCGCGCCGCCCATGTTCACGGTCGGATTGGCCACCATCAGCTTGGTGTAGGGCCAGGCGATCAGCCGGTTCTCCGGTGTCGGCGTCGTGATCTCCTCCGGCGTGAAGCGCTTCTTCAGCCACGAATTCGGGTTGTCCGCCGCAACGCTGGCATAGGTCGACCATAGCTGGCCGGACTCCGCCAATGCCTCCCGCGGCGTCTGGGCCCAATGCGCTGACGTTGCGGACTCATAGAGCGGATAGACCGTGATCGGCCTGAACACGCCGAGCTTCACTGCGAGCGGCTTCTGGAACGCGGCGCCACGCTTCGGCTCCTCGACATCATGCGCAAACGGCGTCCAGGGCAGGGCGATGCCGCCGCGATCCGCTTTGGTCGCGGTCGACTGCGCCTCCGCGCCGCAGACCGCGGCCACGCTGCATTCGCCGCGCGCGATCCGCTGTGCCGCTTCGTGCAAATAGCGGATCGGGCTCTCGCCGCCGACCGGGCCGTAATAGAGATGCGCCGGCTTGATGCCGAGCCGTTCGGCGAGCAGTTTCTCCGGATCGCGATAGCGCCAGCTCAGGAAATTGACGACGTCGAGCGACTGGACATCACCAAGCAGCTTGGCCCCGCTGTCGGCTTCGGCGCGTCTCAGTGCTTCTTCAAGCAGCGCCAGCGGTTCGAGGCCGGCGGCGATGTCCTTGGGACGATCGACGATCTCGCCGACGCCGACGATGACGGGGATACGGTCTTCGGGGATGGAAACAACTGTGTTGGTCATTGTTCTTGATGTTCACCTTCTAGCACTAGGCAAGACCCTCATCCTGAGGAGCGCGGAACGCGCGTCTCGAAGGATGAGGCCACCGGCGGGCCTACATGGTTCGAGACGGCGCTGCGCGCCTCCTCACCATGAGGGGTGAGAGCACTCGGCTTTACGAGCAATATCACTCCGCCACCAGCGCATTCATGTGCTCCACCGCCTCGATAAAATCTTCCTTGAATTCCTGTACCACGGCGCCCGCCGATTTCACGCTGTCGATCAGGCCGACGCCCTGGCCGACGAAGTAGCTGACGAGGTCGCGCGCTTTCGCGTTGCCGGCAGCGGCCGAGCGGTCGATCGAGTTGAAGGCGTCGCGGCTGATGATGCTCTGCAGCGGCATCGGCAGCGCGCCGGGACTGTCGGGTGAGCGGTCCCATGCGTCGGTCCACACCGAACGAAGCTGCCGCGCCGGCTTGCCGGTGCGTCCCCTCGAGCGTACCGCATCGCGCGAGGACGCAGCGACCATCTTCTCACGGAAGATTTCCGTGGTCTCGGATTCCACGGTGGCGAGCCACACCGAGCCGGTCCAGACGCCTGCGGCGCCCATCGCCATCGCGGCCGCCATCTGGCGCCCGGTCATGATACCGCCCGCGGCCAAGACCGGCACGTCGCGGATCGGCTTGATCGCCTTGATGACCTCCGGCACCAGCACCATGGTCGAGACTTCGCCGCAATGGCCGCCGGCCTCGGTGCCCTGCACGACGAGGATGTCGACACCGGCCGCGACCTGGCGCAGCGCGTGCTCCTTGGCGCCGACGAGGGCCGCGACCGGCACACCGTGCTTGCGGCCCATGTCGATCATCTCCTTCGGCGGCACGCCCAGCGCATTGGCGATCAGCTTGATCGGATGCTTGAAGGAGACTTCCAATAGTTCGAGCGCGCGCTGCGCGTCGAACGGCTGCGGCTGGTTGTCGGCGACATCAGTCGTCGTCAGCTCGACGCCGTATTTCTTCAGGAGGCTCCGGGTGAAGTCGCGATGTTCGGGCGAGATCCGCTGCTCGAGGCTCTTCCAGGTGACGTTCTTCTCGCCGGCGGTCGAGATGTTCTCGGGGATCAGCACGTCGAGTCCGTAAGGCTTGCCGTCGACGTGGTCGTCGATCCATTTCAGTTCCTGCTCGATGCTCTCTGGCGAATGCACGGTCGCGCCCAGCACGCCAAATCCGCCGGCGCGGCTGACGGCGGCCACGACGTCGCGGCAATGGCTGAAGGCGAGCAGGGGGAATTCTATACCCAGCATGTCGCAGATCGGCGATTTCATGGATGCGTTCTCTCTCCCGTGGCAGCTTGTGCTGCTTTTCTTGCTTGAAGGGCGACGATATCGATCAGGCTAACGCATGGCGGACAGGAAAGCCAATCGGCTTTCGACGACTTGCGTGCAGGCGCTATGCATTCCGCGTGGCAAAATAAGCAACGCCTATCAGTTGCGCTTTGTCTCTTGCGCTTTGGGGCTTCGCGGAGAATGCTGGCCGATAACGAAAAGAACTTACAGGGAGTCTGCGTCCATGTCCGTCCCGTCATCCGCCTCCGGCAACCCTGCCGCGCATTACGACGTCGTCGTCGTCGGTGCCGGCTTCGCCGGCATGTACATGCTGCACCGGTTGCGCGGTCTCGGCTTTTCGGCGAGGGTCTATGAGCAGGGCAGCGGCGTCGGCGGCACCTGGTACTGGAACCGCTATCCCGGCGCGCGCTGCGACGTCGAGAGCATGCAATATTCCTATTCGTTCAGCGAGGAGCTGCAGCAGGAATGGGACTGGAGCGAGCGCTACGCGCCGCAGCCGGAGATCCTGCGCTACGCCAACCATGTCGCCGATCGCTTCAAGCTGCGTCCCGATATCCAGTTCGACACCCGCGTCGAAGCTGCCGTGTTCGACGAGGCCAGCAAGCTCTGGTCGGTGACCACCTCCGACGGCAAGACCGTCACCGCCAAATTCGTGGTGCTTGCCACCGGCTGCCTGTCGAATGCGCGCAAGCCAGACATCAAGGGTCTCGATCGGTTCAAGGGCCAAGTCTATCACACCGGCCATTGGCCGCATGAGCCGGTGGATTTCACTGGGCTGCGCGTCGGCGTGATCGGGACCGGCTCATCCGGCATTCAGTCGGTGCCTGTGATCGCCGAGCAGGCGAGCCATCTTACCGTGTTCCAGCGCACTGCGAATTTCTCCATACCGCTCGCAATGCCAAGCTGCTAGATGAGGAACGCGCATGGTTTCGCGCGAACTACCCTGAGATCCGCCGCATCGAGCGGGAAGTCGCGCGCAACGGCATCTATACCGATTTTCCCGACCGCGGCGCGCTCGATGATGGCGACAACGAGCGCCGCGCCAAGTACGAGGCGCGGTGGCAGCGTGGCGGACTGACTTTCATGTCAGCCTACAATAATCTCGCGTTGGACCAGGCGGCGAACGATACGGCCGCGAACTTCGTGCGGGAGAAGATCGCGGAGATCGTCAAGGATCCCGAGAAGGCCAGGCTGCTGCAGCCGAACAATCACCCGATCGGCTCCAAGCGCATCTGCGTCGACACCGACTATTTCGCGACCTTCAACCGTCCCAACGTGACGCTGGTCGACATCAGGAGCAACCCGATCGAGGAGATCACCGAAAATGCCGTCCGCACCACGGCGGCCGCGTATCAACTCGACGCGCTGGTGCTGGCGACCGGCTTCGACGCCATGACGGGGTCGGTGGCAAAGATCGACATTCGCGGCCGCGACGGGCTGACGTTGAATGCGAAATGGGCCGAGGGGCCGCGCACCTATCTTGGCCTGATGAGCGCCGGTTTTCCGAACCTCTTCATCATCACCGGTCCCGGCAGTCCGTCGGTGCTGTCGAACATGATCGTCTCGATCGAACAGCATGTCGATTGGATCAGCGATTGTCTGGACGACATGCGAAAGCGTGACCTCGACACGATGGAGGCGACCACGGAGGCCGAGGACAAATGGGTGGCGCACGTCAACGAGGTCGCTCACACCACGCTCTATCCGCAGGCCAATTCCTGGTACATGGGCGCCAATATTCCCGGCAAGCCGCGGATATTCATGCCCTATATCGGCGGCGTCGGAGCCTACAGGCAGATTTGCGATGAGGTGGCGGCCAAGGGCTACGACGGCTTTGTGATGGCGGGCACAGCACGGCGGCAGCGGGCGGCCGCGTCCTGAATCCACCCTTGTATGGTCGGCGAGGCATGCCCACCATATTCCAATGCACTTATGGATGGCGGGCACGGCGCCTGCGCGCCTTTGCCTGCCTTGCGCATTCAGCTAAATAGTCGCGCCTTCCGCGCTGGAGCCGAACGAATGACCGATGCACCCGCCTATGAGCCGCCGAAAGTCTGGACCTGGAACGAGGAGAACGGCGGCCGTTTCGCCAATATCAACCGCCCGATTGCAGGCCCTACGCATGAGAAGGAACTTCCAGTAGGAAAGCATCCGCTGCAACTTTATTCTCTGGCGACGCCGAACGGCCAGAAAGCCACGATCATGCTGGAAGAGCTGCTCGCGCTCGGCCATTCCGGCGCCGAATATGACGCCTGGCTGATCAAGATCGACGGCGATCAGTTCGGCAGCGGCTTTGTTGCGGTCAATCCGAACTCCAAGATCCCTGCATTGATGGACCGCAGCGGACCGGAGCCGATCCGCGTGTTCGAGTCCGGCTCGATATTGCTTTATCTCGCCGAGAAGTTCGGCGCCTTGGTGCCGACCGATCGCAAGACGCGCACCGAATGCCTGAACTGGCTGTTCTGGCAGATGGGCAGCGCGCCCTATCTCGGCGGCGGCTTCGGCCACTTCTATGCCTATGCGCCGACCAAGATCGAATACGCCATCAACCGCTTCGCGATGGAGGTGAAGCGCCAGCTCGACGTGCTCGACCGCCGGCTTGCGGAGGTCGAGTACCTCTCAGGCGGCGACTACTCGATCGCGGATATCGCGGTCTGGCCGTGGTATGGCGGGCTCGTCAAGGGCCTGCTCTATGGCGGCGGCGAATTCCTGTCGGTACAGGACTACAAGAACGTGCAGCGCTGGACCGATCAGATCGCAAAACGCCCGGCCGTGAAACGCGGTCGCATCGTCAACCGCATCTCGGGCGATCCCGCAAACCAGTTGCACGAGCGCCACGACGCCAGCGATTTCGAGACCAGGACGCAGGACAAGATCGGGCAGGTGGCGAGCTAAAGCGTTTTCGAGCGAAGTGGGCACCGGTTCGCGTGAAGAAAACGCGTCAAAACAAGAAGCGCTAACCCTTCGCGCCCTCGGCTGCCGGAAACACCACCCGGTCATCGGTGCGGCAATAGCGGTCGGCGAACATGCGGCCGACCGGGTGGTATCGCTCCATGTGCACGCGCTTGGCCTCGCGGTCCCACAGCTCGTCGCGGATGTAGAAGTGGATGCCTTCGCCCATAATCAGCCGGCGGTCACCATTGACGTCGATGATCCTCCAGGTCTTGCATTCCATCGCCCACGGCGCGTCCGCAAGGCGCGGCACCGCCACTCTGGTCGATGGTGCAAGCTTCAGTCCGAGATAATCGGGCTCGCCGACATCAGGCGGAAAGTCGCCGCTGGTCTCGTGCATCGCACGCGCCAGCGGCTCGTCGGTCATGTTGACCACGAACTCGCCGGTGCGTTCGATGTTCACCAGCGTATCCTTCGCCCGCCCGTCCGGCCGCAGATTGACCGCGAACATGCAGAGCGGCGGGTCCTCGCAGAACACGTTGAAGAAGCTGAACGGCGCGGCATTGACGATGCCGGTCGGACCGATACTTGTCACCCAGGCAATCGGCCGCGGCAGCACGAAGGACGCCAGCACCTTGTAGCGTTCACGCGGCTTCAGATCGCTGGCATCGTATTCCATAGTGGCTCCAATGGCTGGTCCGAACCCAATCTTGTCATTGCCGGGCTTGACCCGGCAATCCATCACCTTGCGAAAATGCTTGTCGTTGATGGATGCGCGGGTCAAGCCCGCGCATGACAGGTGAGCGTTACGGCATGCTCAGTTCATGCCGGCCGACCACCATCCAGTGTACCTCATCCGGACCGTCGGCGAAGCGGAGGTGGCGGACGTCCTGGTACATCTCGGCCAGCGGCGTCCATTGCGAGATGCCGGTGGCGCCGTGCATCTGGATCGCCTGGTCGATGATCTTGCAGGCGCGCTCGGGGATCATGGCCTTGACCATGGAGACCCAGACGCGCGCTTCCTTGTTGCCGAGCACGTCCATCGCCTTCGCCGCCTTCAACACCATCAGCCGCATCGCCTCGATCTCGCAGCGCGCCTGCGCGATGATCTGCAGATTGCCGCCGAGATGGGCGATCTTCTTGCCAAAGGCTTCGCGGGTG
This sequence comes from Bradyrhizobium cenepequi, assembly GCF_020329485.1. Classification (GTDB taxonomy): domain Bacteria; phylum Pseudomonadota; class Alphaproteobacteria; order Rhizobiales; family Xanthobacteraceae; genus Bradyrhizobium; species Bradyrhizobium cenepequi. The sequence goes on along the minus strand of NZ_JAGKJI010000023.1, from coordinate 24,745 downwards.
AGGCCGCGCTGCACCATCATATCGAGCGCCTTCTCGGCCTTGCCGATCGTGCGCATGCAATGGTGGATGCGGCCCGGCCCCAGACGAACCTGGGAGATTTCAAAGCCGCGGCCCTCGCCGAGCAGCATGTTGTCCTTCGGCACCCGGACATTGTTGAAGCGCAAATGCATGTGGCCACGCGGCGCATGATCCTGCCCGAACACATGCATGGGGCCGAGGATCTCGACGCCGGGCGTGTCCTTCGGCACCAGGATCTGCGACTGCTGTTTGCTCGGCGGCGCATCGGGATTGGTCTTCACCATCACGATCATGATCTTGCAGCGGGGATCGCCGAGGCCGGAGATGTAATATTTTTCGCCGTTGATGACCCACTCGTCGCCGACGAGTTTTGCCGTGGTGGAGATGTTCTTGGCGTCCGAGGAGGCGACGTTGGGCTCGGTCATGGCGTAGGCCGAACGGATCTCGCCGTTCAGAAGCGGCTTCAGCCACTTCTCCTTCTGCTCCTTGGTGCCCACACGCTCCAGCACCTCCATGTTGCCGGTGTCGGGCGCCGAGCAGTTCATGGTCTCGGACGCCAGCGGGCTCTTGCCGAGCTCGGCCGCGATATAGGCGTAGTCGAGATTGTTCAGGCCTTCGCCGGTCTCGGCATCGGGCAGGAAGAAATTCCACAGCCCTTCTTCTTTGGCCTTCTTCTTGGCTTTCTCCAGAACCTCGATCTGGCCGTCGGTGAAGCTCCAGCGGTCCTTCTTGTTCTCGCCGTGCCGATAGAATTCGACCGACATCGGGTCGACGGTTTCGCGGATGAACTTCTTCACATGCTCATAAAGCGGGAGGACCTGATCCGACATGCGGAGATCGTTGAGATCGTCACCCGGATTGAGTGTGTAGTTGGTGGTCCGGGGTATGTAGGCGTGTTTCATTTTATTCCTCCCATCGCTGAGATCGTTGCGGCCAACAATAGACGCGGCGGCTTGAAAGTGCGAGCGCGCTTTTTTCATGGGTGCCTGCGCCGACGCTGCGCAGATACGAGTGCCGCATCACGGAATTCGAACGATGTTTAAAACGCTGTACTGCTGCCGTAGGGTGGGCAAAGCGAAGCGTGCCCACCTTTCTTACTGCGCTTTGCCCACCCTATGCACCACCGACGTTGCCTCAGAACGCGGTGTAGCCGCCATCGATCACGAAGCAATCCGCCGTGTGGTACGACGACGCATTGCTCATCAAATAGACCGCGATGCCGCCGAAATCGGAAGGCTCGCCGAAGCGGCGCACGGGAATGCGCGGCATCACGTTGGCGACGAATTTCTCATTCGCCATGATGCCCGCCGTCATCTCGCTCTTGATCCAGCCGGGGAGGATCGCATTCGCGGTGACGCCATGGCGTGCGAGCTCGACGCCGAGCGCGCGGATTAGCGCGTTGATCGCGGCCTTGGTGCCGGCATAGTGCTCGTTGCGAGCAGTGCCGAACAGCGACGCCAGGCTCGAGGTGGCAACGAGCCGGCCGAAGGCGTCGCCGGCCTCGGCGCGCTCGGTCATGTGGCGGGCGGCGGCCTGGAACACGTGGAAAACGCCGTCGAGATTGGTCGCGAACATGGTTCGCCATTCCTCCTCGGTACGGTCGATGAAGGCGCGCCGTCCACCGCCGCCGATCCCGGCATTGGCGAAGCAGCCGTCGACGCGGCCGAACGTGTCGAGCGTCGCCTTCATCGCGTCCTGCACGGAGGCGACGCTGCTGACGTCGCAGATGCGGGTGTCGACCTTGCCTGGACCCGCCGCCATCGTCGCCGCTGCCGCCTTGTTCTTGTCGGCGTTGCGGCCCCAGATCGAGACATCGCAGCCGGCGGCATTCAGCGCCTGCGCAATGCCAAGCCCGATCCCGCCATTGCCACCGGTGATGACCGCGACGCGGCCCGAGAGGTCGAAGATGCTCATGGTATTTTTCCTTGGCGTATTTCCCTGGGGGTGTTTCCATTTTGCCTGACGCACGTTAATCGTGCATCCGAAAGCGAGGTGTTCTGGTCCACCATGGACAAGCCCGCCTCAAAAATCAAATATGGGTCGGAGCAACAGATTTGACCTACCGCGCTATCCATGGCGCGGGTGCAACTCGCGAGGAAACAATGCAATTCAAGCACGTCACGCTCGATTTCGATGGACCGGTCGCGGTCCTCAAGCTCGACCATCAGGAGGTCATGAACGCGGTGTCGATCGACATGCTCGGCGGCCTGGCCGAGGCGCTCGATGCGATCGAGGACAAGCGGGACGAGGTGCGCTGCCTCGTCATCACCGGCGCCGGCCGCGCCTTCTGCACCGGCGCCAATCTGCAGGGGCGCAACAACCAGACGCCCGGCAGGCGTAACGCGGGCGCGGCGCTGGAGACCGCGTTCCATCCATTCCTGCGGCGGCTGCGCAACCTGCATTGCCCGATCGTCACGGCGGTCAATGGTCCGGCGGCGGGCGCCGGCATGAGCTTCGCGCTGATGGGCGACATGATCCTGTGCGCGCGCTCGGCCTATTTCCTGCAGGCGTTCCGCCGCATCGGCCTGGTGCCGGATTGCGGCTCGACATGGCTGTTGCCGCGGCTTGTCGGCAAGGCGCGTGCAATCGAATTGTCGCTGATGGGCGAGCGGCTGCCGGCCGAGAAGGCGCTGGAATGGGGCCTTATCAACCGCCTCTATGACGACGGCGTGCTGATGGAAGAGGCGATGAAGCTCGCGCATGAGCTCGCCAACGGCCCGACCGTTGCGCTGTCGCTGATCCGCAAGCTCTATTGGGACAGCCCGGAGAATTCGTTCGAGGATCAGCTCGATCTCGAATATCAGTCCCAGCGCCTGGCCGGCACCACCGAGGATTTCAAGGAAGGCGTCACCGCGTTCCTCGAGAAGCGGCCGGCGAAGTTCAAGGGCAAATGATCGAGGCCGAGCTCGCGCGCTGCGTCGCGTCGTTCCATCCGGGCGCGACCGGCATCACCGGCGCCGCCAAACTCTCCGGCGGCGCCAGCCAGGAGAGCTGGAGCTTCGACATCGTGCATCCGGACGGCAATGTCGGCGCGATCTTGCGCCGCGCGCCGCCGGGCTATGGCGCAGCACCCTCGCGCGCGGCCGGGCTCGATGCCGAGGCGAGCTTGATGCAGCTTGCCCATGACGCCGGCCTGCCGTCGCCGCGCGTGTTGCATGTGCTGAAGCCGGAGGAGGGGCTCGGCACCGGCTTCATCATGGCGCGCATCGAAGGCGAAACCATCGCGCGGAAAATCCTGCGCGACGAGCAGTTTGCCAAAGCGCGGCCGCTGCTGGCGCGCCAGCTCGGCTGTGTCGCAGCCGGCATCCACGGCTTGCCGGCGGCCAAATTGCCGAAGCTGCGGCAGATGACGGCGAGCAAGGAGATCGGCGACCTCGAGCGCGAATATCGCGGTTTCGACTGGCCGCGTCCCGTGTTCGAGCTGGCGCTGCGCTGGCTGCGCGACCACGATCCCGGTCCATCGGCCGAGGTGACGCTGGTGCATGGCGATTTCCGCCATGGCAACCTCATCATTGGTCCCGACGGCGTGCGCGCGGTGCTGGACTGGGAGCTCGCACATTTCGGCGATCCGATGGAGGATCTCGGCTGGATCTGCGTCAACTCCTGGCGCTTCGGCGAGATCGACAAGCCAGTCGGCGGCTTCGGCTCGCGCGAGGACCTGTTCGCAGGCTATGAGGAGGCCGGCCGCAAGGTCGATCCTGTCAGGGTGATGTTCTGGGAAGTGATGGGCACGCTGCGCTGGGGCGTGATGTGCTGCGGCATGATGCAGCGCTTCCGGAGTGGCCCCGACCATTCGATGGAGCGTGCGATGATCGGCCGCCGTGCGTCGGAGACCGAGATCGATCTGCTCAGGCTATTGGCACCGCGAGGGCATTGAGATGCAGGACGAACCGACACCTAACGAGCTGATCAAGGCCGTTGCGGATTTCCTGCGGAGCGAGATCGCGCCTGCGATCAAGGGCCACAACGCCTTCAAGCTCCGCGTTGGCATCAACGCGCTCGATCTGGTGACGCGGCAGCTTGCACTGGCGCATGCAGCCGATGCCGCGGAGGCGGCGCGGCTGAAGCAGTTGCTCGGTATCGACGGTTCGCTGATCGAACTGAACCGCATGCTTTCGGAGAAGATTGCCAAAGGCGAAGTCGATCTGCAGACGCCGGGACTGGCCGATCATCTCTGGCGGACCACGATGGACAAGCTCGCGGTCGACCAGCCGAACTATGCGTCCTACAAGCGCGAGCTGGGCCAGAAATCGTAGGATGGGTAGAGCGAAGCGAAACCCATCATCACGCATGAGGACGCGTGATGGGTTTCGCTTCGCTCTACCCATCCTACAACAACGTCAAGCATGATTGTCATTGCGAGGAGCGAAGCGACGAAGCAATCCACGCCTCCGCAAGTGGAGAAATGGATTGCTTCGCGGAGCCTGTCATCGGGCGGCGCTGCGCGCCGACCCGGTGGCTCGCAATGACGGAGAAACCACCTATCGCCCTACCCATTTCGGCGGGCGCTTCTCCGCAAATGCCTTCGGGCCCTCGATGTAATCCTGCGACGCCGCCATCGCCTTCACCGCCGGATATTCGCGCTGCTCGTTGATCGCCTGCTCCAGCGATACCGCCAGCCCTCGCTCGATGGTCTGCTTGGAGGCGCGGATCGACATCGGCGAGTTCTTGCAGATGGTCTCGGCCCAGCGCACCGCCGCGGCCAGCGCTTCGCCCTGCGGCACCACCTCGTTGACGAAGCCGAGCTCAAGGCCTTCCTTCGCGCTGACGTGACGCGCGGTGAGGATCATGCCCATGGCGCGCTTCAGCCCGATCTGCCGCGGCAAACGGTGCAGCCCGCCGGCAAGCGCGGCGAGCCCCACGCGTGGTTCCGGCAGCGCGAAGGTCGCATTCTCGGCGGCGATGATGAGGTCGCAGGCGAGTGCGATCTCAAAGCCGCCGCCCATCGCCACGCCGTTGACCGCGGCGATGATCGGCTTGTCGCAGTCGAAGCGCGAGGTCAGCCCGCCGAAACCGCCCTTGTCCCAGCCGCGCTTGCCGCCAGCCGCCTGCCATTTCAGGTCGTTGCCAGCGCAGAACGCCTTGTCGCCGGCGCCGGTGACAATCGCGACCCACTGTTCGGGATCGGCGGAGAAATCATCGAACACCTTGTTGAGCTCGAAATGCGCGTCGATATGCAGCGCGTTGTACACTTCGGGACGCGACAGCGTCACGATGGTGATCGGGCCCTTGCGTTCCACCTTCGAGAATTTCAGATCCATGCTCGCTCCCGCTGATTTTCTGTGGCGAAGAATATTGGTCGCAATACTAGCGCGCGCCGGCGCCCTGACGCTACCCAATTACGCAACACCTCTGCGCGCATCAGGCGTGATGCGCTTGCTTGACTTGGACGCCGTCTTCTCACCTTAATCGAGGGGAGCAGAGGTGCGCAGCGCCTAAACGCAAAACGACAAGCAACGACATCTTGCGGGAGAGACTGCCTTGGATTTCAACCTGCCGGCCGACCTCGTCGCCTATCTCGCCGAACTCGATTCCTTCATCGAACGCGAGATCAAGCCGCTGGAGGAGGCTGACGACAATATCCGCTTTTTCGACCACCGCCGCGAATGGGCGCGCACCGATTTCGACAATGGCGGCCTGCCGCGGCACGAATGGGAAGCACTGCTGCGAAAAGCGAAGGACCGCGCCGACGCCGCGGGCCATCTGCGCTTTGCGATCCCGAAACGCTATAGCGGCAAGGACGGCTCGAACCTCTGGATGGCCGTGATCCGCGAGCATTTTGCCTCGAAGGGGCTCGGCCTGCACAACGACCTGCAGAACGAGCATTCGATCGTCGGCAATTTCCCCGTCGTCACCATGCTGGACCGCTACGGCAGCGATGCGCAGAAGGCGATGATCGACGGCTCGATATCAGGAAAATACCGCATCACCTTTGGTCTTACGGAGCCCGACCACGGCTCCGACGCAACGCATATGGAGACCAAGGCGGAGCCAGCGACCCGGGACAACGTTAAGGGCTGGCTCATCAACGGCGAGAAGATGTGGACCACGGGCATGCATGTCGCGACCCACTGCGCGCTGTTCGCGCGCACGTCGGGCAATGACGGTGACGCCCGCGGCATCACCTGCTTTTTGGTGCCGGCGAAATCGGAAGGCGTGAAGGTCGAGGAATATATGTGGACCTTCAACATGCCGACCGATCATCCCCGCGTCAGCTTCACGGATGTGTTTGTTCCTGAGGATGCGCTGTTCGGCGAGGTCGGCCGCGGGCTGTCGCTCGCGCAATGCTTCGTGCACGAGAACCGCATCCGCCAAGCCGCAAGCTCGCTCGGCGCCGCCGTCTACTGCATCAATGAAAGCGTCAACTATGCGCGGGAGCGAAGGCCGTTCGGCAAGGCGCTGGCCGAGAACCAGGCGATCCAGTGGCCGCTGGTCGAACTCGCCACCCAGGCTGAGATGCTGCGGCTCCTGATCCGCAAGACAGCGTGGGAAATGGACCAGGTCACCCAGGCGCAGGTCGAGCACACGCTCTCCGACAAGGTCTCGATGTGCAACTACTGGGCAAACCGCCTGTGCTGCGAGGCGGCCGACCGTGCCATGCAGGTCCACGGCGGCATGGGCTATTCGCGCCACAAGCCGTTCGAGCACATCTACCGCCATCACCGCCGCTACCGCATCACCGAAGGCAGCGAGGAGATCCAGAAGCGCAAGGTGGCCGGGTTCCTGTTCGGCTATATGGGGGCAGGGAAGCGTTAGTTTCCCGCCGTTGCGTGCGCCCCAACCTCGGCCGTCATTCCGGGGCGTCCGAAGGACGAACCCGGAATCCATCGGGCCGCCGGCGCAAGTGGCGCAATGGATTCCGGGCTCGACGCTTCGCGTCGCCTCGGAATGACGGCCGAGGAAAATTCGCGAGCGATTCCAAGGTGATTTGGCCCGTCCAGTGCTCGCGCGAAAAATAAATCGCTTAACCCGTCGGGCAAATCAGCACTATGACTCCGCGCGTCTCATCCAAATGAGGGGCGGCTCGCGATCGTCACGAACGTGCGGTGAGATGCGGTGGACGCGGGTGTTGCGACTGACGAGCGCAGCTATCCGTGGACGGCGAAGTCGTGTGGTTCTGGCGCCCCGACGCTGGCGCTAAGTTCGCGAGCAGCAAGAGCTGCCGCGGATGACGGTGGCAAGAAAGCCCGGTCACCGGGAAGAGCACGAAGTAAGCTGTAAAACCATCGCGCAGGGAAAGCCGGTGTTGCTCCGGTTGACCTGTGGTCCTACCCCCGTGCTTTTTGTTGCACGGGGCCCACGGGTGCAACCGGCACCCGGCTTTCCCTGCGCCCTCTATTCGACGAGAGGGTGAAGAATGATGCAAACCTCGGGCAATCAATGCTGCAAGAATACGGACTCACATCCGCCATTTGAATCAGACGTAGGATGGGTAGAGCGAAGCGAAACCCATCATTCGCGAGGCTCGCTCCATCGCGATGGGTTTCGCTGCGCTCTACCCATCCTACGAGCTACGAGCTCTACCCATCCTACGAGCCTGCTGTTTGAAAATTGATTGAGCTCTTCCCCACGTCGTCCCGGTCTTGAGCCGGGATCCATAACCACAAGTGCTTATTGTTATGCAAAGCTGCAACCACTTGCTCACACCACAACGCACATCGGTGGTTATGGGTCCCTGCTTTCGCACGCTTTCGCGGGGACGACAGCGGTGTTTGCCGCGCGACCTCACCCCCGCGCCGCGCGGTCCTTCTCGTTCTGCGCCTTGATCTGTTCGCGCGCGTTGCTCCAGTCGTCGTCGCTCCATTCGCGGAGCTGATAGAAATTGCCGCCCATCGCAAGCGCCTGCGCGCCGTCCATCGCGATGGTCTCGCCGTTGATCCAGTCGCAGCCGCCGGAGATCAGGAACACGGCGAGGTTCTGCAATTCCTCCATGGTGCCGACGCGGCCCATCGGGTTCATCGCCTTGGTCCGCGCGCCGGCTTCATCACGTGGCTTGATGCGCTTGCTCATGCCTTCGGTCGGGATTTCGCCGGGCGCAATCGTGTTGAGGCGGATGCCGTGTTTGCCCCATTCGACCGCGAGCGACATCGTCATGGCGTGGATCGCGGACTTGCTCATCGCCGACGGCACCACATAGGGCGAGCCGTTGCGTACCCAGGTGACGGTGATCGACACCACGTTGCCGCGGTGCTTGCCGGCGATCCAGCGCCGCCCCACCGCATGGGTGACGTAGAAGGTGCCGTGCATCACGATGTTGGCCACCGCGTCGAAGCCGCGCGGCGAGAGCTCTTCGGAGCGCGAGATAAAGTTGCCGGCGGCGTTGTTGATGAGGTCGGTGAGGGGACCGCTGGTCGCCCAGATCGCCTCGATCATCTCGTCGACAGCCTGTGCGCTCCGGATATCGACGCCGTGGCTGACCACGCGACCGCCATACTGGTCCATCAGCTCGGTTGCGGTCTCGTCGCAGACGATCTTGCGGCGGCCGCAGATGTGAACCTCGGCTCCCAGCTGCAGGAACTTCGCGGCCATGGACTTGCCGAGGCCGGTGCCGCCCCCGGTCACGAGGATGCGCCGCCCGGCGAGAAGCTGATCTCTAAACATGGTTTCCACCCAAAGGGGATTGTCAGTTAATTGGTCGATTGACTAAAACCGGCAACGGCCCATCTGTAAAGCGCCATCAAAGAACAGCGGAGGACAATTCCATGGAGCAACGCGTCACGATCTCGGTATCCGATGGGATCGCCGATGTCCGGCTGGTGCGCGCGGACAAGATGAATGCGCTGGATGCCCCGATGTTCGAGGCGCTGGTGGCCGCGACCGAGCGGCTTTCCAAGGAGAAGGGCGTCCGGGTGGTAGTATTGTCCGGGGAGGGGCGGGCGTTCTGCGCCGGCCTCGACATGGGACGTTTCGCCGCGATGAAGGAGAAGGGCGGCAACGGGATCGCCGGCGGCGAAAAGCGCGATCTCACCATCCGCACCCACGGCCAGGCCAATTTCCCGCAACAGGCGGTTTGGGGCTGGCGGCAGCTCCCGGTGCCGGTCATCGCCGCGGTCCATGGCGTCGCGTTCGGCGGCGGCTTTCAACTCGCGCTCGGCGCCGACATGCGCTTCCTCAGCACCGATGCGCGGATGTCGATCATGGAGATCAAATGGGGCCTGGTGCCGGACATGGCGGGCACGCCGATCCTCGCCACGCTGGTGCGCGACGATATCCTGCGCGAGCTCACCTATACGGGGCGCATCTTCTCGGCGCAGGAGGCGCTCAGCTATGGCCTCGCCGCCCGGGTGTGCGACGATCCGCGCGCCGCGGCTTTCGAGGTCGCGCGCGAGATCGCCGGCAAGAGCCCGGATGCGATCCGCGCGGCGAAGCGCCTGCTGAACAAGCTGTCGGTCGATCCGGGTCCTGCGCTGCTCGCCGAATCCGTCGAGCAGCAGAAATTGTTGGGCAGTCCGAACCAGAGCGAAGCCGTACGCGCCAACATGGACAAGCGCCCGCCGCGCTTTGTGGACGCGTGAGCCGTCACGCACCGCCCTCATCCCGAGGAGCCGCGTTAGCGGCGTCTCGAGGGATGGGCCGCGGGCGCGAGGGGGGCCTCATAGTTCGAGACGGCGCTGCGCGCCTCCTCACCATGAGGATCAATGGCCGGAGCAAGTCTGGCCTTCAGCAGCAACGAAGAACAAGAAATGAGCGAAACCTCCCAACTCTTCCTCGGCATCATCAGCGGCGATCGCAGGCGGACGCATCAGGAGGTCGCCGAGCGCACCGAGCGCATCGCCAGCGGCTTGCGGAAACTCGGCGTCCGCGAGGGCGACAGCGTGTGCATGCTGATGCGCAACGACATTGCCTTCATCGAGGCCGCCTACGCGGCGATGCGGCTCGGGGCTTATGGCGTGCCGATCAACTGGCACTTCAAGCCGGAAGAGATCAACTACGTGCTGACGGATTCCGGCACCCGCGTCCTGATAGCGCACGCCGATATGCTGCATCCGCTGCGCGAAGCAATCCCTGCCGGCGTCACCGTGCTGAGCGTGCCGACGCCGCCGGAAATCCTCGCCAATTACAAGATCAATCCTGATCATCTCGGCGCGCCGGATTTCGCTGTTGATTTCGAGCCCTGGCTTGCGAAACACCCGCACTACAACGGCCCGGCGGTGCCACAGCCGCAGAACATGATCTACACCTCCGGCACCACGGGCCATCCCAAGGGCGTCCGCCGCTTCGCACCGACGCCCAAACAGGCGGCCGATGCGGAAGCGATGCGCGCCATGATCTATGGCCTCAGGCCCGGCGTCCGTGCGCTGCTGCCAGGCCCGCTCTATCATTCCGCGCCGAATTCGTTTGGCCTCCGCTCCGGCCGGCTCGGCGGCGCGCTCGTGCTGATGCCGCGCTTCGATGCTGAAGATTTCCTCAGCTCAGTCGAGGAGCAGCGGATCGACACCGTCTTCATGGTGCCGACCATGTTCATCCGCCTGATGAAGCTGCCGGAGAAGGTTCGCAGGAAATATGACGTGTCCTCGTTGCGCCACGTCATCCATGCCGCCGCGCCGTGTCCAGCCGATATCAAGCGCGCGATGATCGAGTGGTGGGGGCCGGTGATCTACGAGTTCTACGGCTCGACCGAGTCAGGCGCCGTGACGTTTGCGAATTCCGAGGATGCTTTGAAGAAGCCCGGCACCGTCGGCAAGATCTCGCCGGGCGCCGAGCTGCGCTTCATCGGCGAGGACGGCAAAGCGCTGCCGCCCGGCGAGATCGGCGAAATCTATTCGCGCATCGCGGGCAATCCGGATTTCACCTACCACAACAAGCCGGAGAAGCGCGCCGAGATCGACCGCGACGGGTTCGTCACCTCAGGCGACGTCGGCTATATCGACGAGGACGGCTACGTCTTCATCTGCGACCGCAAGCGCGACATGGTGATTTCGGGCGGGGTCAACATCTATCCGGCCGAGATCGAGGCGGTGCTGCACGCCATTCCCGGCGTGCATGATTGCGCGGTGTTCGGCATACCCGACGCCGAGTTCGGCGAGGCGCTGATGGCGGTGGTCGAACCGCAAGCTGGGGCGAGGCTGGATGTCGTTTCGATCCGTTCCCAGCTCAAGACCTCGCTCGCCGATTACAAGGTGCCCAAGCACATCGAAATCGCGACCAACCTGCCGCGCGAGGATTCCGGAAAGATCTTCAAGCGCCGCCTCCGCGACCCCTATTGGGAGCAGGCGGGAAGGAGGATTTGAACTGATAATGACGATGTGTGCGCCGCCTCCAACTTCATCTTGCGCTGCGGCAAAAAACTTGCACACTTCGGGGCTGCCGGGCAGCTGCTGGAGTGATCGGCCATGTCTCCTCAGACCGTGCCTTCCGAGACCGAAGCCCGCGCCAATCGCGCCGAGGACAGTCAGGCCCTCGAGGAGGATGCGCGGCTGCGCAACGACATCCGTCTGCTCGGGCGCGTCCTCGGCGACACCGTGCGCGACCAGGAGGGCGCCGATGTCTTCGATTTGGTCGAACGCATCCGCCAGACCTCGATCCGGTTCCATCGTGATGAAGACCGGCTGGCGCGGCGGGAGCTGGAATCCATCCTCGACGGCATGTCGATCTCGGAGACGGTGCGGATCGTCCGCGCCTTCAGCTATTTCTCCCACCTCGCCAACATCGCCGAGGACCAGAACAACATCCGCCAGATGCGGGGACGAGGGGCCGGCGGGCCGCGCCCGAGCCTTTTGATGCAGGCCCTGGATCACGCGCAGCAGGCCGGCTTCAGCCCGGACCATCTGCGGCGTTTCTTCAAGAATGCCCTGGTCAGCCCGGTGCTGACAGCGCATCCGACCGAGGTCCGGCGCAAGAGCACGATGGACCGCGAGATGGAGATCGCAGGCCTGCTCGACCGGCGCGAACGGTTGCAGATGACGCCGGAAGAGAGCGAGGCCAGCGACGAGCAGCTTCGCCGCGCCGTGGTGACGTTGTGGCAAACCAATCTCTTGCGCCGGACCAAGCTCACGGTGCTGGACGAGGTCACCAACGGCCTGTCGTTCTACGACTACACCTTCCTCCACGAGGTGCCGCGCTTGCATTGCGCGCTCGAGGACCGGCTCAACAAGGAAGGCGGCGAGCCGGGCAAGCTCGCCTCGTTCCTGATGATGGGAAGCTGGATCGGCGGCGACCGCGACGGCAACCCGTTCGTCACCGCCGACGTCATGCGCGGCACGCTGCGGCTGCAGTCGAGCCGGATATTGAGCTTCTATCTGGAAGAGCTGCACCTCCTCGGCGCCGAATTGTCCCTCGCGGTGAACCTCGCCGACGTCTCCGACGAGCTGCGGACCTTGGCTGAGCGTTCGCCCGACACCTCGCCGCATCGGAGCGGCGAGCCCTATCGGCTTGCGGTATCCGGCATCTTCGCCCGCCTGGCCACCACCGCCGAGAAGCTGCAGGTCGAGATCACGCGGCGACCGGTCGGCAAAGCCGAGCCCTATACAGACGTCAACGAGCTCAAGGCAGATCTCGACGTGCTCGACCGCTCGCTGATCGCTAACAACTCCGCCGTCGTCGCGCGCGGACGCCTTCGGTTGCTGCGGCGCGCGGTGGATTGCTTCGGCTTCCATCTCGCCCGCCTCGACATCAGGCAAAACTCTGCGGTGCACGAGCATACCGTCGCCGAGCTGCTCGACGCCGCGATATCAGGCATGTCCTACATGGCGCTCGGCGAGGACGCCCGCATCAGCCTGTTGCTCGGCGAGCTGCGGAATGCGCGTCCGCTCTGCTCGCCCTTTGTGAAATACAGCGAAGAGACGCAGAGCGAACTCGCCGTGTTCCGGGCAGCCGCCGAAGCGCATGCGACCTTTGGTCCGGAGGTGATTTCCCAGTGCATCATCTCGATGTGCAAGGGCATCTCAGACATGCTCGAGGTTGCCGTGCTCCTGAAAGAGGTCGGGCTCATCAATCCCTCCGGTCGCAGCGCTATCAACATCGTGCCGCTGTTCGAGACCATCGAGGATCTGCAGGCCTCCAGCTCCATCATGGACCGCATGCTGGCGCTGCACGACTACCGCCGATTGGTGGACAGCCGCGGCGGCGTGCAGGAGGTGATGCTCGGCTATTCCGACAGCAACAAGGACGGCGGGTTCGTCACTTCCGGCTGGGAGCTCTACAAGGCGGAGATCGGCCTCGTCGAGGTGTTCGAGCGCCATCACGTGCGCCTGCGCCTGTTTCATGGCCGCGGCGGCTCGGTGGGTCGCGGCGGCGGCCCGAGCTATGACGCCATCATCGCCCAGCCCGGCGGCGCCGTTAACGGCCAGATCCGGATCACCGAGCAGGGCGAGATCATCTCCAGCAAATATTCCAATGCCGAGGTCGGCCGCAACAATCTGGAGATCCTTGCCGCCGCGACGCTCGAGACCAGCCTGTTGCAGCCCTGGCAAAGCGCGCCGCGCGCCGAATATCTGAAGGCGATGGAGCAGCTCTCTGCGCTCGCCTTCAAGGCCTATCGCGGCCTCGTCTACGAGACCGACGGCTTTGCCGATTATTTCTGGGGCTCGACCGTCATCAACGAGATCGCGACGCTCAACATCGGCAGCCGTCCGGCATCGCGCAAAAAGACCCGCGAGATCGAGGATCTCCGCGCCATTCCCTGGGTGTTCTCCTGGGCGCAGTGCCGGCTGATGCTGCCGGGCTGGTACGGCTTCGGCAGCGCGGTGGAGACCTGGATCGCCGAGCGCCCCGAGCAGGGCATGCCGTTCCTGCAGGAGCTTTACAGGGAATGGCCGTTCTTCCGCACGCTGCTCTCCAACATGGATATGGTGCTGGCAAAGAGCTCGATCGCGATCGCCTCGCGCTATGCCGAGCTGGTGCCGGATGCGGAATTGCGCGAGAAGATTTTCGGCCGTATCCGCCGCGAATGGCATCTCTCGATCGAGACGCTGCTGGACATCATGGGCCATGAGCGGCTGTTGCAGGGCAACCCGCTGCTCGAACGCTCGATCCGCAATCGCTTTCCTTATCTTGACCCGCTGAACCACGTGCAGGTCGAGCTCTTGAAGGAACACCGCGCGCAGAACCCGGACGAGCAGGTGCTGCGCGGCATCCAGCTCACCATCAACGGGATATCCGCGGGGTTGCGGAATAGCGGGTAGGGAAGGGCGAATAGCGAACGACGCTTCGCCATCCGCCACTTCCTATTCGCCGACCGCGTCAGCAGTGATGCGCGCCCTGCGTCTCCACATAGACCGCGTAGAGCGATTGGCTCGCGGTCATGAACAGGCGGTTGCGCTTCTTGCCGCCGAAGCAGACGTTGGCGCAGGTCTCGGGCAGCACGATCTGGCCGATCCGCGTGCCGTCGGGAGCGAACACCTGCACGCCGTCATAGCCCGGTCCGACCCAGCCGGCGCCGACCCAGATATTGCCGTCGATGTCGACGCGCAGGCCGTCTGGGAAGCCCGACTTGCCGTCGAGCTTCATGTCGATCAACTGCTTCGGGTTGGAGAGCTTGTCGCCGTCGATATCGTAGCTCCAGACCACATTGTTGGCGTTCGGGTAGTGCGTAATGCCGGTGTCGCAGACATAGAGCTTCCTGTAATCATGGCTGAAGGCGATGCCGTTCGGCTTGAACGGCTCGTCGGCGACCTTGGTGATCTGGCCGGACTGCCCGTCGATCCGGTACACCGCCTCCTTCTGGTAGGGCTGCACCGAGTTGGTGTTGGCGCGCTGCCCCTCATAGATCGAGATCGCGCCGTAACCGGGATCGGTGAACCAGATCGACTTGTCGTTGGGGTGGACCACCATGTCGTTCGGCCCGTTCAGCGGCTTGCCGTTGGCTTCCTGGGCCAGCGTGGTCACCGTACCGTTGTGTTCGAAACGCACCAGCCGTGTGCGTTCGGCTGAAATCTGCCGGCCCTCGAGATCGAAAGAGTTGCCGTTGCTTTCATTCGACGGCTTGCGGAACTGCTCGGAGATGTGGCCGTCATCGTCGAGATAGCGAAGCTGCCGGTTGGCAGGGATGTCGCTCCAGACCAGATATTGCCCTTGCGCGTTCCAGGCAGGCCCCTCGGCCCACAGGCAGCCCGTGTAGAGACGCTTGATCGCGGTGTTGCCGACTTTGGCCTTGAAGCGCTTGGGATCGATTATGACGATATCAGGATCAGGATAGCGCTGTGGCTCGGCGTTGCGACCGAAATCGCGGGCGAAGGCTTCTGGCGCCACCGCCGCAGTCGCAGCAATCGCGGTTGCACCGCGCAAAAGCGTCCGGCGGTCGAGCCCGATCGCGCCGCCGTCCTGCTGGTTGGGTGAATTGATTGGTTTGTTCATGGCTTCCTCCCAGGCTTTTTTGTTGTTGGGAAGGAACCCATGCGCCCGCAATCCGGCATAAAGCGGGCAAGCGTGGAGAAACAACCACAGATCGCGTCGTCCCGGACGCATGCCGGGACGACAGTGTCACAAAATTATCAGATCGCGTCCCAGCTGAAGACGTCGGCAGAGCGGTCAAGCTTGTAAAACGATGGCTTGAGCGCAGGGATCGCGTGCTCGGCGATGGTCTGGGTCGTCCAGCCTTCGCCGCGGTGCACCGAGCGGATCGGGCGCGACTGGCCCATCAGGAAGATCTCATTCATGCGCACCGCAAAAATCTGTCCGGTGACGTCCTTGCCGGCGTCGCTGAGCAGATAGGCGCAGAGCGGCGCGATCTTCTCCGGCCCCATCTGCTGGATCTGCTTCACGCGCTCCTTCTCGGCTTCGGTCTCGGTCGGGATGGTGCCGATCAGCCGGCTCCAGGCGAATGGCGAGATGCAATTCGAGCGCACGTTGAAGCGGCTCATATCGAGCGCGATCGACTTCGACAGGCCGACAATTCCGAGCTTGGCGGCCGCGTAATTGGCCTGGCCATAATTGCCGACCAGGCCGGAGGTCGAGGTGAAGTGCACGAAAGAGCCGCTCTCCTGCTCGCGGAACAGCCGTGCCGCGGCGTGAGAAACATAGAACGAACCCATCAGGTGCACCTTGATGACGGACTCGAAGGCCTCCACGCTCATGCGATGGAAGATGGCGTCGCGCAGAATGCCGGCATTGTTGACGACGCCATCGAGCTTTCCATAAGTGTCGACCGCTTGCTTCACGATCTTGCTGGCCGGAATCGCTTCCGCCACCGTCTCGAAATTGGCGACCGCAGTGCCGCCGCGCTTCTTGATCTCCTCGACCACTTCTTCGGCGGGCGCAGCGCTGGTGCCCGAACCGTCGGCGGTGACGCCGGGATCGTTGACCACGACCTTGGCGCCTTCGGCGGCGCAGAGCAGCGCTATCTCGCGCCCGATGCCGCGGCCTGCGCCGGTGACGATGATGACCTTGTCCTGCAGTGATTTTGTCATGGAGATTTCTCCTGTTGTCTCCGTCATTCCGGGATGCGCCGAAGGCGCAGGCCCGGAATCCATGGCGCCACCGGATAACGTGGTGAAATGGATTCCAGGCTCGCGCTTCGCGCGCCCCGTAATGACGAAAGGGGTTAGCGTTCGTTCGTGAAGATGATCGTGCCTGATGCCGCGAACATGCCGCCGACGCCGTGGCAGACCGAGATCTTCGCGTCCTTGACCTGTGCCGCCGCGATCCCGCGCATCTGGCGCACGCTCTCCTGCAGCGCGTACATGCCGTACATGCCCGAATGCATATAGGAGAGGCCGCCGCCGTTGGTGTTGAGCGGCAGCTTGCCGCCGGGGCGTGTGTTGCCGTCGGCGATGAACTGGCCGGTCTCCTCATAGGGCATGAAGCCGAGGTCGCCGAGGCCATAGAGCGGCAGATGCGCAAAGGCGTCGTAGATCATGAGATGGTCGACATCCCCATGCGTGATGCCGGCTTCCTTGAAGGCGAGGGGGCCTGCGACCTTGAAAGCGCGTGAGGAGTTGAAGGTCTCCATCTGGCTGACCATCGGCGTTTCCACGCTCTCGCCGGTGCCGAGAATGTAGACCGGCTTCTGCGGAAAGTCCTTGGCGCGGTCGGCGGAGGTCAGAATCAGCGCGCCGCCGCCATCGGTGACGAGGCAACACTGCAGGAGGCGGAAGGGATAGGCGATCATCCGCGAATTGAGGACGTCGGCAACCGTGATCGGCTCCTTCATCGTCGCGCGCGGATTCTTCGCCGCCCATTCGCGCTGTGCCACGGCGACCATCGCAATCTGCTCATGGGTGATGCCGTGGGTCTTCATGAAGCGCAGCACTGGGATCGGGAACATGCTCGGCGGCCCGTACACGCCGAACGGCGCCTCGAACTGGCCGTTGAGGCTGTCCGGCGGCGTATAGCGCGGCTGCTTGCCGATCATCGACTTGCCGCTTTCGGCGTGCGTGATCAGCACCGTTTTGCACAGCCCCGTCTCGATCGCCGCCGCGGCATGCCGGACATGCAGCATGAACGAGCAGCCGCCGACAGAGGTTCCGTCGACCCAGGTCGGCTTGATGCCGAGATAGTGACAGACCTGCGGCGGCGTCTCGACCGCAGTGGCGAAGCCGTCGATGTCGGAGAGCTTCAGCCCCGCATCGGCGATGGCATTGAGCGCCGCGTCCGCGTGCAACTGGAGCTGTGACATGTTGGGGATGACGCCGAGTTCGGTGGTCTCGGCTGCGCCGACGACGGCAACCTGGTTCCTGCGCATCTCTTTAACCCTTCGCCGGACGGAACAGGGGAAGCGTGATCTTGTCGTCGAGCTTCTCGAACGCAACTTCCAACTTCATATCGAGCTCGAGGGCTTCCGGTGTCTGCGGGCAATCGATGATGTTGCTCATCATGCGCGGGCCCTCGTCGAGTTCGACCACCGCGATGGCGTAAGGCGGCGTGAAGCCGGGCGCGGCGGGACGGTGATTGATGACGTAGCTGTAGAGCTTGCCCTTGCCGCTCGCCTTGAACACGCTGACCTTGCGCGAGGCGCAGGACGGGCAGAACGGGCGCGGCGGGAAGTAGACATGCGAACACGCGTCGCAGCGCTGCAGGCGCAATTCGCCGATCTGCGTGCCATCCCAGAAGTGCTGGGTTTCCGGCGTCGGTTTCGGTTTTGCGCGTGCAGCTTCGGCCATTCGGCATCCTCCCTGGATCAGGCCGTCAGGCCTCATTCAAAAACTTGATGCGACAATTGACTATCCGCCGTCAACGGTCCAGCGTTTCCCATCGCATGGCTGTAATCCGAAGACGAGAGCGCGCTTGTATGCCAGCCTGTCTCGGGCAATAGTCCGCCACGCGGCAAATCCGCCGCGCTTCAAGCAACGCGTCCGAAGAGACCTGAAATCGAAAGCCATGCCAGACAATCCGACCCTTGCCTCACTCGCCGCAGACCTCGAGAGCGGCCGCATCACGGCCCGCCAACTGGTCGAGCAGTGCCTCGCCGAGATCGCCGATCCCGCAGGCGAGGGGCAGCGCGTCTTCATTCACGTCGACAAGGAAGCCGCGCTCGAGGCTGCCGATGCGATGGACCGCCTGCGCAAGGCGCATGCGGCGCCGTCGCCCTTTGCCGGCATTCCCGTCTCGATCAAGGACCTCTTCGACATCAAGGGGCAGGTGACCCGCGCCGGCTCCCGCGCGCTGGAGGACTCTGCGCCGGCGGAAGCCGATGCCCCCGTCGTGGCGCGGCTTCGCGCAGCCGGTTTTGTTGTGATCGGCCGCACCAACATGACCGAGTTCGCCTATTCAGGCATCGGCATCAATCCCCATTACGGCACGCCGAAGAGCGCCTACAACCGCAGCGTCGGCCATGTGCCCGGCGGCTCGTCGTCTGGCGCGGCGGTATCGATCGCCGACGGCATGGCGTTCGGCGCGCTCGGCACCGATACCGGCGGCTCGTGCCGGATCCCTGCGGCGTTCAATGGCATCGTTGGCTACAAGCCGACGCAGCGGCGAATCCCGCTCGATGGCGGTGTGCCGCTGTCGTTCTCGCTCGACAGCTACGGGCCGCTCGCCAATTCGGTGGCCTGCTGCGCGGCACTCGATGCGGTGCTTGCCAACGAGCCGCTGACGGCGCTGCAGCCCCGACCGATGAAGGGTCTGCGGTTCGCGGTGCCGACCACGGTTGCGCTCGATGACCTCGATGATGCCGTTGCAAAAACGTTCGACCGTGCGCTGTCGGCGCTGTCGAAGGCGGGTGCGCTGATCGAAAAGATCGAGGTGCCGGAGTTCCTCGATGTCGGCATCATGAACGGCAAGGGCGGCTTCGCGGCTTCCGAAAGCTATGCTTGGCACCGCTATCTGCTTGCCAGCAAGGGCGACATCTATGATCCCCGCGTCGCGACGCGCATCATGCGCGGGGAGGGATATCTCGCCGCCGACTACATCGACCTGCTCAACGCGCGGAAGTCCTTCATTGCGCGCACCGAGAAGCGCATCGCGCCCTATGACGCGCTGCTGCTGCCGACCACGGCCAACACGCCGCCAAAGATCGCGGACCTCGACGACGACAAGGCGTTCACCGCGGAGAACCTGCGCGCGTTGCGCAACTGCACGCTGATCAACGTACTCGACGGCTGCGCCATCTCGCTGCCGGCCCATCGTGCAGATGATGTGCCGGTCGGCCTGATGGTGGCGGCGGCGGGCGGATCGGATCGCCGCATCTTCGAGATCGCGGCTGGAATGGAGACCATCATCCGTGTATGACCTCACCTTCACCATCGACGACAAGGGCCTGCCAACGCCGCTGACGCTCGCCATCGACCAGGCCGTGATCGCCGGCTGGACCGGCCGTGATCCGGTGGCGCGCGACAAGCATATCGCCGAGCTGGAGGCGCTCGGCATTGCAAGGCCGGCGACGACGCCGATCTATTACCGCTGCTCGGCGCGGCGGCTGACCACCGAGGACTCGATCGAAGTCTGCGGCGAGGATTCCAGCGGCGAGGTCGAGTTCGTGCTGATCGGCTGGCAGGGCCGCATCTTCGTCGGCTGTGGCTCCGATCACACCGACCGCAAGGTCGAGAGCTACAGCGTCACGGTTTCAAAACAGATGTGCGACAAGCCGATCGCTTCCGAACTCTGGGAGCTGGAGGATGTCATCGATCACTGGGACCGGATGATCCTGCGCTCCCATGCCTGGATCGATGGCAAGCGCGTGCTGTACCAGGAAGGCACGCTCGCCGGCATGTTGCCGGTGAAGGAACTGATCGCGCGCGGTTTCGGCGACGATGGCCTGCCCGACGGCTGCGCCATGTTTGGTGGCACTTTCGCCGCCAAAGGCGGCATCCGTCCGGCGAGCCGGTTCGAGTTCGAGCTGGAGGACCCTGTGCTGAAGCGAACGATCCGCCATGCGTATGACGTGGTCACGCTGCCGGTGCTGGGCTAGGTAGCCGCTCGCAATGACGCCTGAAAATCGGAAATCGGGTGGTGGACAGTCCGCGGATCTGCCACCAGCTTAGCGATGCTAAAGTGAGTGTAGCGAATTTGACGGCTGACTTATTCGATAGCATTGCGGAGCGCCCAGCGCAGGAAGCAATCGCGGATGGCGCGGTGATCCTGCGCGGATTTGCGCACGCCGTCGGGTCTGAGCTGATCCCGGCGTTGCGCGAGATCGTCGCGCAGGCGCCGTTCCGGCGCATGTTCACGCCCGGCGGTTATCAGATGTCGGTGGCGATGACCAATTGCGGCCCGGTCGGCTGGGTCACCGATCGCAGCGGCTATCGTTATGACGGCATCGATCCCGAATCCGGAAAGCCCTGGCCGGCGATGCCGCCTTCATTCTTGCGCCTGGCGCGGGAGGCCGCGGCCGAGGGCGGCTTTGACGACTTTGCGCCGGATGCCTGCCTGGTCAATCGTTACGAGCCAGGCACAAAGCTGTCGCTGCACCAGGACAGGGACGAGACGGATTTTGCGGCGCCGATCGTCTCGGTGTCGCTGGGCCTGCCTGCGATCTTTCTGTTCGGCGGCCCAAAGCGCAGCGACAAGCCGGCACGGCATCGGCTGACGCATGGCGACGTCGTGGTGTGGGGCGGACCGTCGCGATTGTTCTTCCATGGCGTCGCGCCACTCGCCGATGGCGAGCACGCCGTGCTCGGCCGCCAGCGGATCAATTTAACTTTCCGCAAGGCGCGCTAAAGAGATTGTCTCAGCTGTCATTCCGGGGCGCGACGAAGTCGCGAGCCCGGAATCTATGTCACCATACGACCTCTTGGCACGATGGATTCCGGGCTCGCGCTACGCACGCCCCGGAATGACGGTGCTAAGGTTTCGGCGGATGGATGAACGCCCACGGCGAGACTTCCGAATCCGTGGGTACCTCGATCGAAATCACATAGGGGCCGCCATCGGCCAGCGCCTTTTCCAACGCGGGACGGAAATGATCGGGCGAGGTGACGCGCGCAGCTCCTGCGCCAAAGGATTCCGCAAGTTTCACGAAATCCGGATTGACTAGGTCGGACGCCACCACGCGGCCGTCAAAACGTTCGCGCTGGTCGCGCCGCACATTGCCATAGGAATTGTTGTTGAACACCAGCGTCACCACGCCGATGCGATACTGCACGGCGGTGGAAAGCTCCTGCACGCCGAACATGAAGCCGCCGTCGCCTGTGATCGCCACCACCGGCTTGTCCGGATGGGCCACCTTGGCGCCGAGCGCGGTCGGAAAGCCGGAGCCGAGCGTGCCCTGATAGCCCGAGGTGATGAAGGTGCGTGGCTCGTAGACGGGAAAGCCGTACCAGGAAGCGAAACCGACCTGTGACAGCTCATCAGTGACGATCGCGTTCGAAGGCAGTACTTCGCGAAGGACCTTCAGGTACGCCATCTGCGGCTGGATGCGCTGGATCTCGCGCTCGGCCGCCGCGGTCGCCTCTCGGATCGCCGCGCGCCGGCCACTGTCCTTGCCGGGGCCGGCCTTGCGCACGGCCGCGAGCAACTCGGCGGTGCCCGCCTTGGCATCGCTTGCGATGGCGGCGTCGGGCGTGAGCCGGCGCATCTCGACGGGATCGATGTCGATGCGGATCAATTTGATGCCATCAGGCTGGTACGGCCAGCGGAATCCTGAGGCTGGCAATTCCATGCGGGTGCCGATCCCGATCATCAGGTCGGTCGTCGGCCACAATTTGTAAGCGGCCGCCATCGTCAGCCCCAGCTCATGCGCATTAGAGACGATGCCGCGGCCGCTGCGGAAGGCGACGACGGGCGCGTCGATCATTTCCGCGAGTTCAAGTATTTCCTCGCCCGCATCGATCGCTCCGCTGCCGACGAAGATCATCGGCGTCTTGCTCGCTGCGATCAGCGCAGCGGCAGCCTTGATCCTTTCAGGGTCGGGCAGTGGCGCCGGAAATGGCTCGAACGGCTGTGATGGGCCGACCGCTGCGCGCTGGGTGAAGACATCCCAGAGCATCTCGAGCGATGCCGGCCCGCGCCGTCCCGACAGCATCTCCTGGAATGCGCGCGACACCATCGCCGGCGCCGCATCGGGATATTCGATGCGATCGGCCCATTTCACGAAGGTGCGCAGCGTCGCGAGCTGGTCAGGCATCTCATGCAGGTGGCCGCGGCCTTTGCCGAGGAAGGCGGTCGGCACCTGCCCGGTGAGGCAGAGCACGGGCTCGTTGCAGCCGAAGGCGGTGAGCAGCGCCGCGCTGGCGTTGAGCACACCGGGGCCGGGCACTACACTGAACACGCCGGGGCGGCCGCTCGAGCGCGCGTAGCCGAAGGCCATGTAGCCGCAGGCCTGCTCGTGCCGCGCGCCGATCACCTTGAGCTGGGCTTGATGGAAGGCGTCGAACAGGCCATAGATTTGCGCGCCTGGCAGGCCGAACACCGTGTCGACGCCGTGGGCGACAAGCCCGTTGACGATCGCTTCGCCGCCGCTGGTTGAGCTCATCTTGCCATCCATCTGCGTATTATACTTCGTCGATCACGCCGTTGCGCAACACACCGACGCCTTCGGCCTCTATCTCAACGATATCGCCGGGCTTGAGGTAGCGCGGCGGATCGAACCGTGCGCCGGCGCCCGTCGGCGTGCCCGTGACGATGACATCGCCGGGAACCAGCGTGGTAAAGGTCGAGATATAGTTGATGAGGTAGCGGAAGCCGAAGATCAACCGCCCGGTGCGATCATCTTGCCGTGTCTCGCCGTTGACGCGCGTGGTCAGGCGGATATCCGCGATCTGTGACTCGTCCGTGTAGGGAACGATCCAGGGACCGAGGCTGCCTGTGGAATCGAAATTCTTGCCCTGCGTGACGTTGAACTTGGCGTGCCGCACCCAGTCGCGGATCGTGCCTTCGTTGCAAAGCGTCATCGCTGCGACGTGATCGAGCGCTGTGCTTTCCGGGATATGCCGTCCGGCCTTGCCGATCACGAGTGCCAACTCGCCTTCGTAGTCGAGCTGCGCGGACGCGCGCGGGCGGACCAGCGGCGTGTTGTGCCCGACGAAAGAGCGCGGCGTGCGCATGAACATGCTCGGATATCTCGGCGCATCGCTGCCGTCCTTGTATTCGGCGTTGCGGTCCGGATAGTTGACGCCGATGCAGATGATTTTTTCCGGCAAGGAAATCGGCGGCAGCCAGGTGACAGCCTCGACCGCATAGTCCGGCGCACGACGCGTGGCATCGTCCACGAGCCGCGCCAGTGCGCCGGCCGCGATCGCCTCACGCAGCGCCGGAAACTCCTTCGCAAAGCGCGCGGAGAGATCGACGATTCCGCTATCGGTCACGGCGCCATACCGCGTGACACCGCCGATCGAATAGGTTGCGAGACGAGGTGGCGGCATCGGCTCGCTCAGTCTGCAATCGTGACATCGGCAACGAACAGCGGCTCGCGCACGGCCTGTCCGGTGAACAGCGAGCCCTGCTCGAACCAGGAGCGTGGGGCGGGCGCGCCCCACAAGGTTTGGCGCCGCGGGTCCTTCAGCGACCAGCGGTGCGGCTCATGGTCGTGATCCCCAGTGAAATAGTCGCTGGTGTAGAGCTCGAGGCGATGGCCGTCGGGATCTCTGACATAGAGGAAGAACGCATTGGAAATGCCGTGGCGGCCGGGCCCGCGCTCGATGTTCTTCAGAAAGCCGCTGGAGGCCATCACGTCGCAGAGATGCAGGACGTTCATTGCCGTCGGCACCCAATACGCGAAATGGTGCAGGCGAGGGCCCTTGCCATTGGTGAAGGCGAGGTCGTGCACATTGCCTTTGCGATGCATCCATGCCGCAGCAATCCGTCCATTCGGGCCATCCTCCTCGCCATATTCGGTGAGGCGGAAGCCGAGCCGCGCGTAGAAGTCGATGGTGTCCTGCAACTCGGCGGCGAAGACATTGAAATGGTCGAGCCGCTGCGGATGGCAGCCTTTGTAGAGATCGTAGCGGCGCAAGAGGTGTGGCCGCTTCTCCATCGCAGCATAGAGCTCGAGCTGGAAGCCGAACGGATCGGAGAATTGCAAGGTGCGGCCCTGGAACGGCTGGTCGACGAAGCGATAGTCGATGCCGTGCTCGGAGAAGAACGCCGCCGCATTGTCGAGATCGCCGTCGTTGCCGACCTTGAAGCCCAGCCGGTTGCAGGCCGCAGCTTGCGCCTTGCGCAGTACCAGCGAGTGGTGCTGACGCTCCTCGGCGCCGCGCAAGTAAACCGCTTTGTCGTCCGCATCCTCGACATGCAGCCCAACGGTGTTCTCGTAGAACGCGCGGCTGGCGCCGAGGTCGGTCACGTCGAGCACGACGTGGCTGCAGCGGATGATGTTGAACGGCGGATCGAAGACGTGCTGCGGAACGGGCATGGTGTTTTGCTCCCAAGACTCTAGGCGGTCTTCGTCTTCACCTCTCCCATAGGGAGAGGT
>NZ_JAGKJI010000022.1 GCF_020329485.1 Bradyrhizobium cenepequi | reverse complement strand
CCCCATCCCAGGACGGCCCCCGCCCCCTTTTCTTCTCCATGCATCATCCGCCTGCCGCGACCGTCGCAGCTTGCCTTTCGAATGGGTTGCTGGCTCTGGCGGGAGACGATACCGATACAATCTGGAACCCGGCATGGATCGCGGCTGGTTCGCGGCAAGCCGCTCCAGCGAGAGGAAATCTCGTCCAAACTCGTGCCCTAATCCGGGCACAAATCGTGGCTGGGCCAAAGACGGCTCTCGCAGCAGGCAGGTAGCGCGTGCAGGGCGACAACAGCGATGAATCGGCACTGGCATTCGGACCATTCCGACTGCTGCCGAAAGCGCGACTGCTCGAAAAAGACGGCGATCCCGTACATATCGGAGGCCGCGCGCTCGACATCCTGATCTTCCTCGCGGAACGCGCCGGCGAAGTCGTCGGCAAGCGGGAACTGGTGTCCCGGGTGTGGGCCGATGTGACCGTTGACGAAGGCAGCCTCCGCTTCCACGTCAGCGCGCTGCGCAAGGTGCTCGGCGACAGCGCGTCCGGCGCGAGATTTGTCATGAACGTTCCTGGCCGCGGCTATTGCTTCACCGCGCCGATCATACGTGCGCAGACGGGGCCTGCCGCAACGCCGGTCAGTAGCCCTCCCCTTCCGGCTCAGATCGCCAGGATGATCGGGCGCACCGAAACGATCGAGAAGATAGCCGCCGAGCTCGCGCGCCATCGCCTGGTCACGGTGGTCGGACCGGGTGGTATCGGCAAGACAACCGTCGCCCTGGCGGTGGGGCACCGTCAGCTTCCCGCCTATGCCGGAATGGTCAGATTCGTCGATTTCGGCTCGCTGTGGGACAAGCGCCTGGCGCCGAGCGCGCTGGCATCGGCCTTGGGGCTTTCGGTCTCCTCCGACAATCCGGTGCCGAGCATCCTGGCGTTTCTGCGTGAGAAACGCATGCTGTTGATCTTCGACAGTTGCGAGCATCTCTTGGAGAGCCTGGCGATGCTCGCGGAAAGCATCATCCGCGAGGCGCCTGAGGTTTCCATCCTGGCCACCAGCCGCGAATCGCTGCGCGCTGAAGGCGAGCAGGTCCATCGGCTGTTTCCGCTGGATTGCCCGCCGGAGCGCGCTGCCATCACCGCTCAAGACGTGCTGGCCTTCCCGGCCGCGCAATTGTTCGTCGAACGCATCGCCGCGAGCCTCGGCGGGTTCGAGCTCGGAAATGCCGAAGCGCCACTGGTGGCGGAAATCTGCCGCAAGCTCGACGGCATCGCGCTGGCGATCGAGCTCGCCGCCGGCCGCGTCAACGCTTATGGAATTCAGGGCATCGCCACGCTGCTCAACAGTCGATTCTCGCTGCTGTGGCAGGGCCGGCGCACCGCGGTGCCCAGGCATCAGACGCTGAGCGCGGCTCTCGGCTGGAGCTACGATCTATTGACTCTTGCCGAGAGCGTCACGCTGCGCAGGCTGTCAGTGTTCGCCGGCACCTTTACGCTGGAAGCCGCCCTTGCGGTGGCCTGCGGCGATGAAACCGACGACGCCGAGGCAGTCGAGGCGATCGCAAACCTGGTGGCAAAGTCGCTGATCTCGCTGCCGTCAACGGCTCAGCCGGTACGTTATCGACTGCTCGATACCACGCGCGCCTTTGCCACCGAGAAGCTTGCAGAGAGCGGTGAAGCCGCAAAGATATCGCGCAACCACGCGATCTATTTTCGCGATCTCCTTACCGGCATCGCCGCGAGAACCGCGGGCTCCGACAGCTTTACGCTCTATGCGGATCATCTCGCCAATGTCCGCGCGGCGCTGGATTGGAGCTTCTCCGACCAGGGCGACCGCGCGATCGGGATCGGGCTTGCCGCGGCTGCCACGCAATTCTTCCTCCAGCTTTCGCTGCTGACGGAATGCCATCGCTGGGCGCGACAAGCGCTGGCGGCGCTCGATCCGAAAATTGCCGACCAGCGCCAGGAGATGGAGCTGCAGGCCGCGCTTGGCGCGTCCTTGATGTTCACGCAAGGCAACACTGAAGAAGTCCATGCGGCCTTCACCCGCAGCCTCGAACTCGCAGAGTCCCACAACGACCTGCACTGGCAGCTATGGCTGCTGCGGGAGCTTCATATCTATCTCACCCGGATCGGCGACTATCGTGGCGCGCTAGTGATGGGCGAGCGCGGCGCGGTGGTTGCCAGGACATTGAACGATGCCGGCGCGATCCGCACCGCGGAGTGGATGCTCGGGGTCGCCAATCACCTGATCGGAAATCAGAACGAAGCTGTCTTGCAGTGCGAGAGCGCCACGACGCATGATCCGACCAGCCTGCGGATCAACATGCAGCCCCTCGGATATGACGACCGGATCGTCGCGCTGGTCGCCCTTGCACGCAGCCTCTGGCTGACGGGCCATCCCGATCGCGCCATCGAGGCGGCAAGATATGCAGTCAGCGAGGCCGAGCGCACGCAGCAGCCGCTCACGATCGGAATTGGCCTGATATGGTCCATCTACGTGTTTCTCTGGGTCGGCGATTGGGACGAAGCCGACAAGCTCATTGAACGCCTCATCAATCATGCGGCCAGGCATTTTCTCGGGCCGTACCAGGCCGTGGGACTCGGATTGAAGGGCGAATTGCTGATCCGCCGCGGAGAGCCAAAGGTCGGCATCGAGCTGCTCCGGCAGGGAACCGGAACATTGCGGCAGACGCGGCACAAGATCTTGAGCACGGTGTTCGCGGCAGCGCTCGCCGAAGGCCTGGTGCAGGTGCGGCAATATGAGGAGGCGCTCGGAATCATTGACGAGGCGATCGCGCAGCGCGACAGCGCCGGACAATCATTCGACCTGCCGGAAATGCTCCGCGTCAAGGGACACGTGCTGGCTTCGTCGGCCCGTCGATCCGAGGCCGAAACCTATCTGATGCAGTCGCTCACTCTGTCCCGCGGGCAAGGTGCGCTGGGATGGGAATTGCGGGCCGCCGCCACCTTGGGACGGCTCTGCCGTGACCAGGGCGATGCTGCAAAGGCGCATGCGCTGATCCACCCGCTCTATGCACGATACAGTGAAGGCTTCGACAGCGCCGATCTCCGGTCCGTAAAACTACTGCTCGATGAGCTGGCTTCAAGTATCTAACAACATCTAACGCGCAAATTCGCCCGTGCTGGGCCATGCTCCCTGTACGATTTTGGGGCTGGTCGAAGACGGGATTTGCGAATGGGACTGCTTGATGACGCCCTCGAGGCCTGCGGTGGGCTGGAACGATGGCGTCGGTTGAAGAGATTCACCGTCCACGTTTCCATTGATGGCGCGCTTTTCTCCCGCATTGGAAACGCAGGGCAGCTCAAGGACATGGTCGTGGAGGGATCGACCGAGGTGCAGACGCTGCAGTTCACCGGCTTCACCGCTCCCGACAGATGCGGTCTGTATCAGCCTGACTGGGTCGCGATCCAGAGCCTCCAAGGCGAGATCCTGCAATCGTGTCGCGACCCGCAGACGGCATTTTCGGATCACCACGACGATGCGCCGTGGGACGATCTGCGCCTGGCCTATTTCTGCGGCCTCTCGCTCTGGAACTGTTTGACGACCCCATTCCTGCTTGCGCAACCTGAAATTGAGACCGAGGAGCTGCCTCCCTGGAACACCGGCAACCAGATCTGGCGGCGTCTTCGCGCGCTGTTTCCGCCGACCATCGTCACGCATTCGCGGGAGCAGATCTTCTACTTCGATTGCGACGGGCTGCAACGGCGATTGGACTACGAGGCCGCGGGCACGCCAGTCGCGCACCTGACCTGGGCGCATCAGAAGTTCAACGACATCGTCATTCCCACGCTCCGGCGTTGCCTGTCGCGTGAGCCCGACGGCACGCTGATTGCGAAGCCCGCGCTGATCGATATCGAGATCTTCGACGCGTCGTTCGAGTAGCTCCTAACGGTCGACATGGGCCGCGAGCCAAGCGCGAACGCCGTCCAGCGTCTGGAACGGCGATTTCGACTTTGCACGTTGCCGAGTAGTGTCGTCGGCACCATCGCTCGAAAGCGTCATGACCCACTTGCTCGCATCGGCGCAAGTGGGTCTTGTGATGTCACTCAGCCACTCTGTACTCGACCTGAGTAGCCTCCTCTCGGATCGGCACCGGCGCCATAGCCGCGAACACACCGTCATGCCGGACCAGCGCGTGGAAGAGCGCCGCGGCGGCGTGCATCAGGATCAGCGCAAAGAATGCGAAGGCCAGATAGAAATGCGCATTCCACAACAGCGTATGCAGGCTGTCGCTCTGCGGCAGGAGCGCGGGAAGATAGATGCCGCCGTACAGCTCGGCAGGATAGGCGGATGCCGACAGCATGGCCCAGCCGAGCAAGGGCATGCCGATCATCAGCGCGTAGAGCGCGTAGTGCGACAGTTCCGCAGCAAGCTTCATCGGCTCGGGCAGATCAACCGGCAGCGGCGGCGCGCCGTAATAGAAACGCGTGACCAGGCGGATCAGTGCCAGCACAAAGATGACAGTGCCGAGCGTCTTGTGGATCGAGACCAGCGGGACGTATTTCGGCATGATCGTGGAGACCATGCCGACGCCGATGAACAGCATCGCCAGAATGCAGATTGCCATGAGCCAGTGCAGCAGGCGCTGAAGGGGAGCAAAGTGATGGCGGATCGCGTTCATGGCTTCGGGCCCGTTGGGATTCGTGGATAATCCTTGGCCTCCGCCGTGCGGAGATCGTACGACTTGGCGTAGACTGACGACCGGGCTGCCGGGAACGGATCGTCCGAGGTGCGGATGCCCGGAGGCAGGACGGTCGGATCGAAGTTGATGTCGCGGCAAGGACCATCCGCCTCGGCCTCGATCCGCTGCACCACGAGCGTGCCAACATCGATAGTGCGACGATCCTCCGGCCAGGCCTTGGTCGGGTCCGCGGTGGGATCACTCGGATTGGCAACGGTCACCGCCATGGTCCAACGCTGCGGGCCACTGCGAACGCGCTGCGTGATCTCCTGTTTAAGGAAGTCAGCGCCAAGCTTCTCGAGATCATCCTGCGCCACCGGAATAATCTGCGCCTGCGGCAGCAGCGACCATCGCACCGCGTGATCAGCGCCGGAACTGTCGGTGAAGATGAAAGCGTTGAGGCCATTGAAGTGATCCTCGGCATAGCTGCCGGTCCAGGGCCCGTTCCTGGCCCAGGCGCCGAACGTCGCGAACTCCGGATGCGCTCGGGCAAACACCTTCATGGCGTTGGTGTCCTTGCTGCCTGCTGCGAGCAGGAGTTCGTGAAAACCTTCCGGCGTTGAAGCGGCAAAGACCGGCGCATTGATCATTGCCGTGCGCCATTCCTCACCATTCGGCGGCGTGATCCGCAATCCCATGCCGCGCACGCGCACCGACGCATCCGCGGCATCCGGATTGGGCGTGCCCAGATTGAAGCGTCCGAGCGCCGGATACTGGCCGGCGGCAAGCACCGAAGCGCGCGAGATCGCCGCGCCACTGCCATTGGATTCGAAAACGCCGGTGAAGCAGATGCCTTTGGCGTGATTGCGGCGGTGACCGAGCGCTGGGCCGCTGGGCGGCGCCAGCGCCTGCAACATCTTCCAGGGCGTGAGGCGCTCGGGCGAAAGCCATCCCGCGGTGTAAGCAAAGGCGGCCGCGCTGCCGGCAACGACGACGCCGATCAGCACGATCGATCCCAGCACGGAGTGTGCGGGAGATGGACGCGGCTCGGGCATTCAGACCTCGCGATGACGATGGATAGTTCTGTTCTGTACGCACCACTATCGCTCTGTCGCAGAGCCCGTCTTCCCGAACCTGCCAACACTCTTTCAAAATCGCACGGCCGGCATCCGCAACGCTCTCCTCGTCGGAGGGGATTGTCGATCCGTCGCCATCGTCCTAACCTGCAAGAAAAAACAGGTGGAAACGCAATGGCACATATCAAGAATATCGAAACCGGACTCTACCGGATTCCGCTGTCGGTCACTGTCCGACAGCACCCATGGCGAAATCAAGGCGTTCGAGCTCATCACCATTCGCGCACGCGATTCCGACGGCGCCGAGGGCGTCGGCTACACTTACACGGTCGGCCGCAACGGCGGCGCCATCGCCGACATTCTGCGGCGTGAGGTTCCCGAATTGATCGAGGGCCGCGAGGCCGACGATACCGAAGCGCTTTGGCACCACGTCTGGTGGGGCCTGCATTATGGCGGGCGCGGCGGCCCTACCGTGCTTGCGCTTTCGGCGCTGGACATCGCCCTTTGGGACTTGAAGGCCCGGCGTGCCAAACTTCCGCTCTGG
This sequence comes from Bradyrhizobium cenepequi, assembly GCF_020329485.1. Classification (GTDB taxonomy): domain Bacteria; phylum Pseudomonadota; class Alphaproteobacteria; order Rhizobiales; family Xanthobacteraceae; genus Bradyrhizobium; species Bradyrhizobium cenepequi. The sequence continues at coordinate 178,038 of NZ_JAGKJI010000022.1, read as the reverse complement.
CGCCTGCTCGGCGGGTTCGATCAGCGCGTCCCCTGCTATGCCGGCGGTATCGACCTCGATCTGTCGGTCGAGGCGCTGCTGCAGCAGACCGACGACAATCTGGGCAAGGGCTTTCGCGCCATCAAGATGAAGGTGGGCCGCCCCGATCTCGGCTCGGACGTGGCGCGCGTACAGGCGATGCGCAAGCATCTTGGTGACGGCTTTCCCTTGATGGCCGACGCCAACATGAAATGGACGGTAGAGGAAGCCATCCGCGCCGCGCGAGCGTTGCAGCCGTTCGATCTCACCTAGCTTGAAGAGCCGATCATTCCCGACGACGTCGCCGGCCACGCCCGGATCCTCGCCGCCGGCGGCGTGCCGATCGCGGCCGGAGAGAACTTACGCACGCTCTGGGAGTTCAAGAACTACATCGCCAATAGCGCGGTCTCTTATCCGGAGCCTGACGTCACCAATTGCGGCGGCGTGACGGCCTTTATGAAGATTGCGCGGCTTGCCGAGGCCTTCAATCTTCCCGTCACCAGCCACGGCGCGCACGACATCACCGTGCATCTGCTCGCGGCCTGCCCGAACCGCTCCTATCTTGAGGCGCACGGCTTCGGCCTCGATCGCTATATCGAGCATCCGCTGGTGCTCGAAGAAGGCATGGCGCTGGCGCCGACGCGGCCGGGCCATGGTGTCAACTTCGACTGGAAAGGGCTTGAGCTGTTGGCCGCATGAGTCGGCCGCGGTCGGCCCGGCCTCGTTCCCGCACACGTGATCGCTGTGACACCCAAGCCGACGATAGAACATTCCTTGCTGTCGTGGTAGCGGATCCATACTGGCCGGACAGCGTCGACGGCAAGGAAGGCGACATGGCGCGAACAATCCAATGGAAGCACGGAAGCATTGAAGTCACGCTCGGTCTCGATGGGGCCGGCCAGGGCGGCTCTGTTGTCCTTCTGCCGGCCTTGAGCTCGATCTCGACGCGTCAGGAGATGCGCCCTCTGCTTGATCGGCTGTCCTCCCGCTTCCATGTCACAGCCGTCGATTGGCCTGGCTTCGGCGACTTGGCGCGCCCCTCCGCGGACTGGTCACCCGACATGCTCTCGGCATTCCTCGACTGGTTCCTGACCGGGATCATCTCGCCGCCCCACATCGTTATCGCAGCCGGACATGCGGCGACCTACGCGCTGCATCAGGCGGCTAGCCGTCACGGCACCATTGAACGTCTCATATTGATCGCGCCGACCTGGCGCGGGCCGTTGCCGACCATGATGGATGGTGCGCGCCCCTGGTTCGCCCGCGTGCGCGCGGCGATCGATCAGCCTGTGATCGGCCCGCCGCTCTACCGGCTCAATGTCAGCCGCTTCGTGATCTCGAGGATGGCGAGCGGGCATGTCTACAGTGATCCCGATTGGCTGACCGGCGATCGCCTCGCCGCAAAGCTTGCCGTCACGCAAGCGAAAGGCGCCCGCTATGGCTCGGTACGCTTCGTGACCGGCGCGCTCGACCGCGTCGATAGCCGCGCGGCGTTCCTTGATCTGGCGCGTCGCGCGAACGTTCCGATCCTCGTGATCTACGGCGCCGGGACGCCGCCGAAGTCGCGCGCGGAGATCGAGGCCCTCACTGAACTGCCGAACGTGCAGATCAGGCGATTGCCAAAGGGCAAACTCGCCGTCCACGAGGAGCTGCCCGATGCCGTCGCCGACGAAATTCTGGCGACCATGCCAGGGTGATTTAGCGCCCGATCATGTTCCGCTCATCGCATCGCGAACAGTTCCTGGTGGAAGCGATCCTTGACCGGGAAACCGCGCACGGCGAAGTCACGTTTCAGCGCCTCGCCGAAACCAGGCGGCCCGCAGAACCAGATGCTCGCCTCGCGCCATAGCGGCACCTGCTCGCGTATGCGTTCGCCTGTCAGGTGTCCGTCGCGGGCATCGATCAGAATATGCAGGAGAACATCGGCGGACCTGGCATCGGCCGCCAGCTTGCCGAGCGCTTCCTCGTCGACATCGGCGGTGGTGTGGAAGAGATCGATGGTTTGCCCCTCGGGCCAGTCGGGGGTCTCTTTCTGCAGCGCCATGTGTTTCATGCGCGCGACAAAAGGTGTGATGCCGATCCCGCCGCCGATCCAGATCTGGTGCGGACAGTCATCGTCGAACGTGAAGCAGCCATACGGCCCCTCAAGCTTCACCTCTTGCCCTATCCTGAGCTTGTGGCGCAGGCGGCTGGTGTGGTCGCCGAGCTCCTTGGTGATGAAGGTTATGTTCGGCTGTTCGGCGTGCCAGCCGGAGGCGATGGTGTAAGGATGCGCGCCTTCCGAGGCGTCCGATGTGGCGAAGGCGAACTGGCCCGGCTTGTGGCCGGGCCAACCGCAGGGCACCGCGATCTCGGTTTCGAGTGCCCTCACGCCCGGATAATATTGCAGCGAGGTGATCTTGCCTTTGACCTGCCGCCCGGCGCCCGCGCGCCGCAACAGGACAAGGATGGCGGCGTAGGTCCCGCAGGCTAGCAGCACCGTCATCACCGATCCGAGCGGCGATATCCAGTGGCTGAACTTGATCAACACGACCGCGTGAAAGACCAGCACCAGATAGACGACGCCGAGCAGCCGATGGGTCTTGTAGAACAGCCGGTAGGGGAAATACCGGATCAAGGCCAGCGCGATCAGCAGCACGGCGGCATAGAAGGCCCATTCGCCCACGCCCTCCGCCGTGCCGCGCAAGCTCGCGAGATACGCCTCGAGGGGATTGTCGATGATGGGCCTTGGCCCGCGCGCCGGCCGCTGCATCAGGCCCCAGCCGACGGCCCATTTCGGGCCCTCGGCCCAGAGCCAATGGATAATGCCGACGACGAGCGCGCCGATGCCAAGCCATTTGTGCAGCCGATACATCTTGTCGAGGCCGCCCAGCCAACGCTCCGGCCAGCGTGGCCGCAGCGCCAGGATCATCGCCACGCTCATGCATCCGATCGCCACGACGCCGCTGAGCTGCACCATCCTGTCGCGAAGCGCAAAGAACGTGGCTGACTGGGATACGGACGGCTCCGCGAGCAGCCACAGCAGAACCAAGGCCGCCAGCATGCCCCAAAATGCGCGTTTGAGGTTCTGCATGCGGCCTTCCTGTGAGATGATTTCGATACAAATTAAAGATTACAACCAAATGGCCCATCGCTGCATTGAGCTGGCTCAAGGCCGCCCGCGACGGCCTGGATAGACGACGCTGCGGTTCCAGGTCGTTGGCCAAGTCATAGCTCGGCATTGTGCCTGTGCAAGCGGTGCGCTTTCGAGGTAGGTTTGCGGCAGGCGGCGAATTTTACTGGAGGCGGAACGACAAATGCCGACAAAAGATCCGGTCAACTGGATGTTGTCTGAAGCGATCGAATCGCTCGCGCGCGCCGAACGGCTGCATCAAAGATTGTTCAGCCTGCAGCCGGGTAGCCCGCGCGAGCCCAATTGGGAGCCTCCGATCGACGTGCTGGAGACCGATCGGGAATTGTTGATCTTCGTGGCGCTGCCCGGCGTCGATCCCGATCAGGTGGTGGCGATCATCGAGAACGGCGTGCTGATCATCAGGGGGCAACGGATATTGCCTGACGAGCTGCGCGACGCGCTGATCCACCGGCTCGAGTTGCCGCAAGGCCGGTTCGAGCGCCGCATTGCGCTGCCGGCCGGACGCTACGCCGTCAGCCGGAGCGCCCAAAATGGATGCGTCGTGTTGCGCCTGTCGAAATCCGTGTGAGAAGTTATGATGTCGCCTGACAATCAAAATCCCGCTTCGGCGACAGCCGGTGCGAAAGCGGAATCGGTCGCGATCCCCTCGGATGCGCTGATCATCGTCCCCGTCCGCAACATCGTGCTGTTTCCGGCCGTGATCGCTCCGGTCACGATCGCCCGCGCCAAGTCGATCGCCGCCGCGCAACAGGCGCTGCGCGAACAGCGTCCGATTGGAGTCCTGCTGCAGCGACACGCCGAGATCGAGGATCCAGGTCCTGATGACCTGCACCGCGTCTGCACGATCGCCAACATCGTCAGGTACATCACCGCGCCCGACGGAACCCATCACATCGTCTGCCAGGGAGTGCAGCGCGCCCGCATTCTTGATTTCCTGCCCGGCACGCCATTCCTCGCAGCGCGGGTGCTTCATATTCCGGAGCCGACAACGACGTCGCCCGAGATCGAGGCGCGTTCCATGAATCTGCAGAGGCAGGCGATCGAGGCTGTGCAGCTCCTGCCGCAGGCGCCGCCCGAGCTGGTCGGCGCCTTCCAGGCAACCACGGCTCCCGGCGCGCTCGCCGACCTCACGGCGTCCTATATGGACATCAAGCCGCAGGAAAAGCAGGAGATCCTCGAGACCATCGACGTCGCCTCCAGGATGGAGAAGGTTTCTCGCTATCTGGCCGAACGGCTGGAAGTGCTGCGGCTGAGCAACGAGATCGGCCAGAAAACCAAGGCGGCCCTTGACGAGCGCCAGCGCGAAGTGCTGCTCCGCGAGCAGATGGCCACTATCCAGCGCCAGCTCGGCGAAGGCGAAGGCAAGGCGCAGGAAGTCGCCGAACTGAGCGCGGCCATCGACAAGGCGAAGATGCCGCCCGAGGCCGAGAGCCAGGCGCGCAAGGAGCTGCGCCGCTACGAGCGGATGCCCGAGGCCGCCGCCGAGGGCGGCATGGTTCGCAGCTATCTCGACTGGCTGATCGATCTGCCCTGGGCGCTGCCGGAAGAAAAGCCGATCGATATCCGCGAAGCCAGGCGCATCCTCGATGAGGATCATTTCGGGCTGGAGAAGATCAAGGCCCGGATCATCGAATATCTCGCGGTCCGCAAGCTGGCGCCGCATGGCAAGGCGCCGATCCTGTGCTTCGTCGGACCGCCCGGCGTCGGCAAGACCTCACTCGGACAGTCGATCGCACGCGCCATGGACCGGCCGTTCGTGCGCGTCAGCCTTGGCGGCGTGCACGACGAAGCGGAAATCCGGGGGCATCGCCGCACCTATATCGGCGCCCTGCCCGGCAACATCATCCAGGGCATCAAGAAAGCCGGCTCTCGCGCCTGCGTCATGATGCTGGACGAGATCGACAAGATGGGTCGCGGCATCCAGGGCGATCCGTCGGCGGCAATGCTCGAGGTGCTCGATCCCGAGCAGAATTCGACCTTCCGCGACAACTATCTCGGCGTGCCCTTCGATCTTTCGCGCGTCGCCTTCATCGCGACCGCGAACATGCTCGATACGATTCCGGGACCGTTGCAGGACCGGATGGAGATCATCAGCCTGCCGGGCTACACCGAGGATGAAAAGCTCGAGATCGCGCGGCGCTATCTGGTGCGCCGCCAGCTCGAGGCCAACGGCCTGAAGCCGGACCAGGCCACAATCGAAGACGAGGCGCTGCGGTCGATCATCAAGGGCTATACGCGCGAAGCCGGTGTCCGTTCGCTCGAGCGGGAAATCGGCAAGGCACTGCGCTATGCCGCGGTGCAGATCGCGGAAGGCAGCTCAAGCAAAGTGACGATCGGCGCAAGGGATCTTGTGATCGTGCTCGGCCAGCCGCGTTTCGAAGGCGAGATCGCCTTGCGCACCAGCGTGCCAGGCGTTGCGACCGGGCTCGCATGGACCCCGGTCGGTGGCGACATTCTTTTCATCGAAGCGACCCGCGTGCCCGGCAAGGGCGGGCTGATCCTCACCGGCCAGCTCGGCGACGTCATGCGCGAAAGCGCGCAGGCGGCATTGACGCTGGTGAAGAGCCGCGCCTCGCAGCTCGGGATCGATCCGTCCGTCTTCGAGAAAAGCGACATCCATGTCCATGTGCCCGCCGGCGCCACGCCGAAGGATGGCCCGAGCGCCGGCGTCGCCATGTTCACCGCGCTGTCCTCGCTGTTCACCAATCGCACAGTGAGGCACGACACCGCCATGACCGGAGAGATATCGCTCCGCGGCCTGGTGCTGCCGGTCGGCGGCATCAAGGAGAAAGTCGTCGCGGCAGCGGCCGCTGGCCTGACCCGGGTGATGCTGCCGGCGCGCAACCGACGCGACTTCGACGACATTCCGCAAGGCGCGCGCGAGAAGCTGGAGTTTATCTGGCTGGAGCGCGTCGACGATGCGATTGCACAGGCGTTGGAGCAGGCGAAGCAGCCGGCCGCGGCACAGTAGAAGGTTCGATCAAGAACGCGGTTTCCCGCGCGCTTGACCCTCAGTCCTTGCCCTTGGTTTTCATGAGATAGCTGACAATCGCAGGCACATCCGCCTCGTTGATCGGCGCCTTGTAGGTGTTGATCATCTTGTGCACCTCGGCTTCCCATGTCGCCTTGGGCAGCGGCGGCTGGTTCAGCACCATGTCCGGCGAATGGCAGGCGAGGCAATTATTATTGATCGCATCGGCGCTGGCGCCGCCGGGAAACAGCGCGTCGCCTGCCGGCAGCTCCACCGTCGTCGATTTGATCGTAGGCAGATCCTGAACCCGGGCCGGTGTCGAGGACAACAGCACGCTTCCAAAACCGCCGATCACAAACAGTCTTTTCAGCATAGCCCGCTCCTAGACTGCCTTGACTTGCACGGTCTCGATGACATTGAGCATGAAGCCGCTGGTGTTCCAGTTCGGTGTGTCCGGCTGGACCTCGCCTGAGGAATTCGTGCAGCGCACCATCAGCGCGTGATCGCCTTTGTCGGCAAGGGCAAGGTCCGTCTGCCACTGGCGGAAACCGTACTTGCCAAAATCATCGCCGAGCCTGGTCGGCTGCCATGACTTGCCGCCGTCGCTGGAGACCTCGACCTTGGCGACACCGGCGTCGCCGCCAAAGGCGATTCCGCGAACGGGCACGCGTGTGCCGGCAGCGAACGACGCGCCATCAGCGATATTGGTGAAGAAGGAGCGCGGCACCATCCGGTTGATCGGCACCATCTTCACGCCGGTCTGGCCTGGCGCGATACTCGCATGCGGGGTGTCGGGAATCGTATAGGCGACCGCCATCCAGTAATTGTCGTCCACCTTGTCGAGCACTTCGATGTCGCTCAGCATCTTGACCCAATAGGTGGAGTACCATCCCGGCACGATCAGGCGCAGCGGGAAGCCATTGAGCAGCGGCAGTTGCTCGCCATTCATGGCGTAGGCGATCATCACTTCGCCGTCGCGGGCATGGTCGATCGCAAGCGACTTCCGGAAGGTCGGCGCTTCCGGTACGACCGGTTCGTCCAATCCCCTGAAACGGACCTGTACGGCGCCGGCCTTGATGCCGGCGCGGTCCAGCACGTCCTTCAGCCGCACGCCGGTCCATTTGGCGTTGCCCATCGCGCCATGCCCCCATTGCGCGCCGGGCACGCGCGGAGCGAAGAGGCCGCGCGAATTGCCGGAGCATTGATTGACCGCCGCCAGCTCCACCCGCGGCAGGTCGCCTATCATGTCCGGTATCGACAGCGACAGCGTCCGATCGACATGGCCGCGCACGGCGAGGCGGAAGGTGTTCACGTCGACCGAATTCGGGATCTCGGCCCAGTGCCAGCGCACGTAGAACTGCTCGTTCGGCGTGAAGACACCGCGGTCGAACACTTCCATCGGCGTTTCCAATAGTGGCGGCCGCACCCGCTGCAGGATCATGTCGCCTTTTTGCGGAAAAGCATGCGTGACCGGCCGTTCCCGCGGCCCGCTGGCAAACGGCAATTTGACGAGTTCGTCGGCGAGGGCTGGCGAGACCGCAAGCGACAGGCCGGTAGCTCCAACGTTCCGAAGCATCGCGCGGCGCGACAGACCTCGAGTGGCGGCGGCGTGACCGCGATGCAGGTTGGTCAGCGAGTGGCTGAACGGGCCTTCCTTGTCGTCGCGCATCGGAGCTTCCTCCTCCGGCAAGGCGGCCCTGAACCCATCAGCACCGCCCATCACAAATCCGAACACCATCGTAGCCAGACTAATGTCGACCGGCACCTGGGTATTTCGAATTTGCCCGCTACCGAGCCAGCGCGCGAACCGTGCAAGGCCGCGACCGATCAGGCCGCCAGCGCGTCCTGGTTGATTTCACCCTTGGCAAGCACCGTCAGCAATTCGTCCGCCCGCCGTTCCTCCTCGAGCGCGCCGTGCAGCAGCCGCTGGTCCTCCCGAAGATCGAGCTGACCCGCAAGTGCGGCCGCGCTTCCATAGGCCGCGATCTCGTAGTGCTCGAGCTTCTGCGCGGAGGCGATCAGACCGGCGTCGCGAACATTGTCGTCCTTCAGGATTGCGCACATCTTCTCGGTCTCATGGATCAGCGCCTGCATGGCCTGATCCGTATGTCGCTCGGCGCCGGCGCCATGCTTCTGCAGGATCGCCTCCAACCGCTCCTCCTGTACGACGGTTTCTCGCTGGTGCCGCTCCAGCGCGGCCCTTAGCGAAGGATGTGAGGCCACTTTGGCCATGCGCAGCAATGCCTCGCCGAGCTGTTGCTCGACGCTGACGAGTTCCTGCAATTCGGCAAGGTACATGTCCTTGAAGCTTTTGATTTGCATGGTGGTACCCTTTCGCTTTCCGAACGGGCCGTCCAGCCTGCCGCCGCGGCCCTCAAGCTGACCACTCAACAAAGGGAACCAGTCGGCGGTTCCTAAGGCAGGATGCGGGCGGCGCGGCTCACGCCCGATAGAGATGGAGATAATGCGGCGAGAACAGCGCCGCACTCTTGAGCGCTTCGAGGTGGATGATCGTCAGCGTCCGTTCCCGCAGCAGGATCAGGCCGGAGCTGCGCAGTTCCTGCAGTGTGCGGTTGAGATGGACCACCGACAGGCCGGTCGCGTCGGCCAAGTCCGTCTGGGTCACTGGAAGGCTGCAGGACGTACCATCGATCAGGCCGACCGGCCGCAGCCGCTCGAAGATCTCGCATAGCAGATGGGCGACGCGCTCGAGCGCCAGCCGGCGGCCAAGATTGATCGCCCATTCGCGCTGGATCGCGCCCTTCAGCAGCGTCTCGCACCAGAACGCCTCTGCGAGCGAACGGTCCTGCGCGATCAGCGCTTCGAATTGCGCGCGCTTCACCGTGGCATAGACCACCGGCGTCAGCGTCGCGATCGAATGATCCATCACTGACAGAAGATAGCCGTAGGCATCACAGGTTTCGCCCGGCAGGACAAAATTAACGATCTGGCGCCTTCCGTCCTCCAGCGTCTTGTAGCGGCACAGCCAGCCCGACAGGATGATCCGCACGCTGTTGACCGGATCGCCCTCGCGGATCACGTCCTCACCGGTGCCGACGTGCTGCATGCCTTCGCGTATCGTCCGTTCGAGCGAGGCGACACCTTCGTCCGACAAGCGCCGCAACGCATTGAGTCGCCGGATCACCGGCTGTGCCAGGCTTCCCTCGACGGGTGTGTGACGCATTTAACTGCCCACCACTGGGGTGTGAATGGTCCGCCGGCTCAAAGGAATGCTGATGGTGCAGTGAAGGCCGCCGGCATTGAACATCATCGTGCTCTGCCCTTTGAGTTCGAACGCCAGCGTCCGCTCCAGCAGTTCGGTGCCAAAGCCTTTGCGCGGCGGCGCCGTGACGGGCGGGCCGTTCCGCTCGCACCAGTCGAAAACCAGTCGCGGCGGATCAACCGCCTCGTCGATCCGCCAGTTGATCTCGATGCGCCCGGAGGGCTGGCTCAGCGCCCCATATTTGAGCGCATTGGTCGCAAGTTCGTGGACGGCGAGCGCGAAGGTTTCCGCGGCCTTTGCCCGGAAACGCAGGCGCGGGCCGGAAACGTACAAGTGCTCGCCTTCGCGCGCAGTATAGCCCAGCAGCTCCTCGATGACGAGATATTCGAGATCGACGCTACCCTCGGGATCGCGCATTACCATCGCCTGGGTGCGCGCGAATGCATTCAGGCGGCCGTCGAGATGGGCGGCATATTCCTCGACGCTCGAGCTGGTTTCGGCAGAGCGGCGCGCGATCGAGCGGACGACGCCGAGCGTGTTGCGGACCCGATGCTGAAGTTCGGCGAGCAGCTGCCGCTCCTCCGCGCGGATGATCGCGGTGACGTCATCCACGACGCGGACCGGCCCGTCCTTGAACAGCACGACGAAATTGCGGCGACCGCCGACATCGTCCTGGATGGACTCGACGGTGATGTCGACCACGATGCGATGACCGTTCACGCCGAGTTGCACCTGCTCGGCATGCACGGCCTTGTTGGTTTCCGCCGCCCGGCTGAACGCCGTCCGTAATGCCAGTCGGAGATCGCGATGCACGAGACCGAAGAGGTCGAGCGTCGCGGCATCGCCGGTCGGCTCGACATAGCGGTCGGTGCGGCCGGAAAAATGCAGGACCTGGAAGTTCTCGTCAGTGACCACGTAGGCCGGCGCGTAGCGCTCGGCGACGCGCTGCGCGCGGCGCTCGAGCCTTACGTCGGGCCCCAGCGAGCGCACTTGGGGCAGACGGCGGGCATAGACCTGGATGTGCTCGGGAATTTCCTCGGGCGGCAGCACGACATCGGCGATCGCGGCCGCATTGTTGCCGTCGGCAAGCTGAGCGGCATGGCCGTTGGTGGCCCGTCCGGCGATGGCCAGCCCGCCGCGGTCCTTAAGGGTCGCGGCGCCCAACGTCCCGTCATCGCCGGTCCCGGCAAGGACGACCCCGATCGCCTCCTCGGCGCGCTCCTCCGCGAGCGATACCAGGAAGCTGTCGATGGTGGCACGTTCGCCCGGCACCTGCTCGGCCTTGCGGACCGCAAGGCGACCACCCTGGATCGTGGTGATCCCGTCCGTGGGGCAGAGATAAATCGTGCCGCCCTCGATCGCGGCGCCGTCCTGGACTTCGGAAAGCCGGGTGCCTTCCGGCCGCTGCAGCATCGCGCGCAGCCGTCCTTCGTCCAACGCCTCGCGGTGCTGCAACGCCAACACGATAGTCTGGTCGGAACTCAGCGTCAGCTTCGAGAAGAACCGCTCGATACTGTCGATCGCGCTGGCGGACGCGCCGACGCCGATGATCAACGGTGGCTTGGCCCGACGCCCGCCCTGCGCTGGTTGCGATCCGGGTTCACTCATGCGGCGGCGGCTCTCGTTGTTGGGTCGGGGCCTGATTCAGCTACGCCAAGCATGCGCATAGCAGAATTTCACACTATCCCCAACAGAGATTGCGGCGAAACAGCCTGGGCGTACGATCATTTCGCCTGGCTCAACGCAGCCCCGCCGCTAAAGCAGCATGGAGGCGCAGATCGCGCAGCAGTGGTCTGGAATCCACGATTGGAGATGTCTGGGATGCGGAGCGCAATGAATCGCGCCGCAGGCAAGTCCACCGGCAACCCGCTTAAGATCATCGTTCAGCGGCGCCGTTGCTCCGGCTGAGCCAATGATGACGACAATATCACGGTTACCCATGGAACCTGCCATCATCTGGTATGTTTATGACAACGAGGTTTCGTCTCACATTCCTGACTTCAACAGAGAATTCAGACGGGACGCCGCCTCCTCGTCGCCGAAGACATTTCCTCGCCGACGACATCGCGCGGGCATGCCGGGCTCTCGGTGCCGAGATCGAAGGTCCGGTCGGCGAGGTCGAAGATGCGCTGGTCATCCTGAATGGATTGCGGGCGGTCGACGGCACAGTGCTCGACCTTAACCTCAGAAGCGCTTCGATATTCCCTGTCGCGCGTGCATTGCAGTCCCGCGGCACCCCTTTCGTGTTCGCGACCGGTTATGACAGAACTGCGATCGAACCCGAATTTGAGGGCATCCCATTGTGGGAGAAGCCGCTCGACATCGAGGCCATGACGCGCGAGCTGTGCGGGCTGATGGCGCGCCCCCTCACCATGAGGGTCTAGTGTCGCCCGCGGTGGGACGAATTAACCCGAGCGATTTCAAGGTGATTTGCCCCGTCCAGTCCTCGCGCGAAAAACATTCCGCTTCCGTCGTCGGGCAAATCAGTGATTTAACTCCGCGCGTCTCATCCAAATGAGGGGCGGCTCGCGATCGTCACGAACGTGCGGTGAGATGCGGTGGACGCGGGTGTTGCGACTGACGAGCGTGGCACTCGCGGACGGCGAAGTCGTGTGATTCTGGCGCCCCGACGCTGGCGCTAAGTTTTTTGCGCGAACAAGTTTGCGCGAGAGATGACGGTGGCAAGAAAGCCCGGTCACCGGGAAGAGCACGAAGTAAGCCGTAAAACCACTGCGCAGGGAAAGCCGGTGTTGCTCCGGTTGACCTGTGGTCCTATCCCCGTGCTTTTTGTTGCACGGGGCCCACGGGTGCAACCGGCACCCGGCTTTCCCTGCGCCCTCTGCTATCGAGGAGGGCGGAAAGTGACGCAAAGCTCGGACGCAACGCGCCGCGAGAATGCGGACTCACATCCCCTCCGCTGTTTGAAATTTGAATCCGAACCCCACCCCACGTCGTCCCGGCCTTGAGCCGGGACCCATAACCACAGGGAGTTGTTGTGGCGCGAGCAGGCGGTTGCAGCGGAGCACACGCAAAGGCCTGTGGTTATGGGTCCCCGCCTTCGCGGCGGGGTGTGAGAGGATCCGTCTCGCCTGCAGAGCCTGCATCAACCGGCCCGCACCTGATGGAGATGCGGGCTCGCCTTGTCGCCTATCCTCAATGACGACCGGAATCGCCGGCGTTGAGCGCCACTGCGAGGTCGCGCACCGACCGGGTCACGAGCGGGTCGAGGTCGAAGCGCTTCTCAAGCAGCTTGAGGATCGAGGTCGTGTCGTAATCCTCGTGAGCGACGCCCGACTTCTCAAAACGCTTGGAGATCAGGAGCGCCGGAACGCGGGTGCCCGGCCCCCACTGGTCGGCGGCCTTCGCCTCATCGCCGTGACGATTGTGGGGCGGCGGTGGCACGTGATCCCACTGGCCGCCGAACTCGTCATAGGTGATGATGATGAGGGTGTCCTTGCCATCCGGTCCCTCGGTGATCGCCTTGACCAGGTCAACCAGATGCTGGCTGCCTTCGGCTTCGCTGGCGTAACCAGGGTGCTCGTTCTCTTCGCCGATCGGCTTGATGAAGCTGACATCCTTCAGCCTGCCGCTCTTCGCCGCCTGGATGAACTCCGCCTCATCCTTCAGATGGTCCTTGCGGGCCTTCGTCCCCGGCGCATAGTTGGCGAAGTAGTTGAACGCCTGATGGTGGAACTGGAAGTCCACGTCGGCGCAGTTGGGAAAGACTGCGGTCGGCAGATGGTTCGGATCGGCGCAGGTGGTGCCGTTTCCGTTGGTCCAGCCGGAAGCGCCGACGTCACCATTGGCGTTCGACCACCCGCCCGAATACCAGGCCCAGTCGACGCGCTTGGCCGACAGCCGATCGCCGATGTTGGGCGTGTTGAGCGGCGGCAGACGCCGGGCATCTGCCGTACCCGGCGAATAGGGCTGATAGAACGGCTGGGTGGTGTTGACGGCATAGTCGCCGCAGGCGAGCCCGGTCGGCAGGCCAGCCTGGTTGCACTTGGCCGTCAGTGGCGCATCCTTCACCGTGGAGAGCGGGGTGTAGAGCGGCGTGCTGGTTGGCATGCCGTTGGCGTCGACGATGGAGTGCAGATCATTGGCACTGCCGTCGTTCGGCGCGCCGACGAACTGCGGCGCGGCAGCCGCGACGAGGAACTGGTGGTTGAGGAACGAACCGCCGAAAGCGCCCTGGAAGAAGCTGTCGGCGATGACGTAATTCGGCGCGCCGCGATCGTGCAGATAGCGATAGATCGGCAGCTTCTTGGTGTCGTAGTAGCCCATCACGAGACCCGACGCATCGCTGCCGGTCACGTAGCGGTTCTGCCGGCCGCCGTTGATTTGATACTGCTCGCTGTAGAAGCGATGCACGATGTCTTCCGTGCAGCCGCCGGGCAAGCCGGCGCCGTTGAGGAAGCCGTGGGCCGCGAACGCGCCGATCGGCTTCGGGCATGTGGTTGCCGAAGTCGGAATGAAATCGTTGATTTCGAACGGCTTGTTCTTGAAGGCGCTGAGGATGGCGACCGAGCTTCCATTGTCGGTGCAGCTCGTCGGCAGCGGCGAAGGAGAGATCAGGTTGACGTCATTCTGCAAGAGGCAGGTGTAGACCGTCTTGTTGTCCTGGCGGACCTGCAGCGTATGCGGCTGATCGGCATCGGAGACGCCGTCGATCCTGTCACGGCCAACGTCGCCCCAGTGGCCGTAAAGGTTATCGAAGCTGTGATTCTCCTGGTAGATGACCACGATGTGCTTGTACGCCTTCAAGAGATCGTCCCGATCATGATGACCATGATCATGGCCATGATTCCTGAAGTCCTGCCGCTCGTCCCTGATGTCGTGCTTGAACTGATCGATGATCCTTTCGACCAGATTCTCGGCATTAGCTACGGGCGAGGCAGCGATCGCACCGACAGCCAATGTGAACGCGGGAATGGCTCCCCAAAGCCGCATGGTTATCTCCCCTGAGAGCAAAGATGGAATGGAAACAAGGTGAGGCTATCTGCCCCACATTTCGATCCGATGACTGTTTTCCGACAATGCAGGACTCGCGCACACGTGCCGCCATTCTTAGACAGATGTCGATATGTGATCTGCCATCTGAGCGTCATCAAACCGACGACAAGTGTCGTCTATCCAATCCAGCTGCGGTCTCGCCAACAGGGACGTTGTCATCTGCGCGACATCTGCTGTTCACAGGCCGCTCAATTGGGTTGTTGCAGGGGCTGTTGTCGTGATGACCAGGGACATTCTTGCGTGCCGCTCGCGCCGAACTGGCGCAGCTGCCGCGGATCGCACCGCTTCGTCCGTCTTGATTGTACTGATCGCGCTTGTTGCAGCGTTCGTCCCCTTGCAGACAGAGGCATTTCCATTAGGCGGGGATCAGACCGTCTTGCCGACCGGGACCGAATTTTCCGAGGAGGCGCTGGCGAAGCCGCGTGAACTATTCCACTCGGAAGCCGTGGGCGGGCACAAATCCTACCTGGTCAATCTTGGCGATCTCGCATTCAACTCGCCTTCAATCCTGGGCGGCAAGGCGCGGCAGGCGGAAATGAGCTGCGGCACCTGTCATATCAACGGAGCGTCGAATCCGAAGCTGTTCGTTCCCGGCGCCTCCTCGCGGCCCGGCACCTTCGACACCACCAGCCTGATGTTCAATCCGAAGGCATTCAACAGCATTCTCGATCCGGTCCGGATCCCCAGCTTGCGCGGCGCGCGCTTTCTGGCGCCTTATGGGCATGACGGCCGCATGACCTCGCTGCGCGACTTCATATATAATGTCATCGTCAACGAGTTTGACGGCCCCCGGCCCAGCGATGCCGTCCTGGACGGCCTGGTCGCCTACATCAACGATATCGATTTTCTCCCGAATCCCAGACTTTCGCCTGGCGGCATGCTTACGACGCAGGCGAGTAACGCCGAGCGCCGCGGCGAGCAACTGTTCTTCAAGCCGTTCCCGCACCAGCCGCAACTGAGCTGCGCCACCTGTCATCTTCCAACCGGCGTCTTCACCGACCAGACCCGCCACGACGTCGGCTCAGGCGGCCTGGTGAAGACGCCGGCCTTGCTCAACGCCAATTTCAACGCGCCCTACTTCCACGATGGCCGGTACGACACTTATGAAGAAGTGGTTGGACATTTCGACCGCGTATTCGATCTCGGTCTGTCGTCGCAGGACACGCAGGATCTCGTCGCCTACCTGACAGCGGTCGGCGATGGTGACCGCCCCTTCGACAAAGATGGCGTGGCGATCCGCATGAAGGAAGTGCGAGAGTTGGCGAGCGTGCTGGAATTGGCCATCCCCGCCGCTGATACAGCCGTGGTCTCGCTGGCCGTCACGGGCGTAGGCGCTGAGCTACGCGAACTGACCGAGCACATTCCGGATATCAGGTATGCTTCGGTCGGCGGCCAGGAAGAGCGGCTTGCGGCGCGTACCGCCGTCAAGGACCTGGTTCTCAGCCTGCGCCGGATTGATCTTGCGGTCGCTGCCAGCCGTCTCGACGAGGCCATGGCCGAATACGAGAACTTCTCGATGCTCGCGACCTTCGACGTACCCGTCGCGTTGAAAAAGGCGGAGCCGTGGTCGCTGTTCAACGCCAACGTCCACCAGTCGCACTACGCTGCGCTTGGACGGATGCTGCAATCGACAGTCAGGCAATCGCAGTGATCCGCTCACTCCGAGGCAGGCGGAGCGACCCATACGTCGCTCTGCCTGATGCGATCGATCAGCGCCCGCGGATCGAATTTGCGCGAGCCGGGCGGAATTTCGAACGCTTGCGGCGGCTGCGGCTCGTCTCGGATGTTCTCGACGACAATCACCGCGCCGTCCGTGGTCCTGATCTGCAGCGGAAACTTCCGCTCGCGGTCGACCCAGCCGACAAAGCTGGTGCCGGAAGCCGCGGCGATACGATAGATGTCCGCCTTGCGCCCGCCTATCGTATCCTCTCCGTCGCGCTCGCAGCGCCACTTGTCGGGATCCACCGGCGCCGCCAGCGACGCCGCCACCTGCCATTGCCGGCAGGGCTCGTCGGGATCAACCGGGACAAACATCTGCGTGATCGGAGTTGATTGCCTTGCCTCCATGAACACCTTCGCGCGCGGACGCACGAAAGTGGCCGCAGGCTTCGTGCCATCGACTAGAAAGAAGCCATCGGCAAAACCGGTTGTCTCGATCCTCACCTTGCCTTCAGACACGCGCAAGCCTCCCACCCGCACGGCCTTTTCACCGCGCATCGCGACAAGATCGGCGGAAAATTGCTGCGCCGCGGCTGAAACATCGGCAAACGCCGAAGCGACCAAGGCAAGCAGGGTTGCTCTCAGGCTTTTGGTCCCCAACGCAATCATCCGGTCTCGATCCATCGGCCAACCTCAGCCCAGTGCAAAAATTATGGTGGTGCCGACCGGACCATTGGCTCGATCGGCACCATCCTTCGTTCGGGAACGCTGTTCAGTTACTCGGTATAGGACAGCGTAACGGGCTTGCTGAAGTCGAACGCATCGAACATGTCAGCCAGCGCGGGGCTGTTGGTCGGCACATATTCGTTGTTCCGCGAATATGTCGGGTTCGGCAGGTTGTCCCGGCTGCGGTTCGTCAGCGGCTGCAGGCCCCAGTTGCGTTCGATGAACTTGAGCAGCGAAACGTGGTCGCCGTAGTTGTGGTAGATCTTGCCGCCCGTCGAATAGGGCGACAGGATCAGGATCGGCATCCGCGGTCCATCGCCGAAGAAATCGATCGACTGGATGTAGCCCGAGTCCCAATAACCGCCTGCTTCGTCAAAGGTGACGAACACCGCGGTCTCCGCCTTGAGTTCCGGATTGTTGTCCAGCGCGTTCAGGACGTTCAGGACATAGGCCTCGAACAGATCGACCTTCGAGCTTTGCGGATGACCGTCGAGCAAGCCGTCCGGCTTGCCGAACGACACCGAAGGCAGGGCGTTGTTCTGGATCGCCGTGATCAGATCGGCGGTGTCCTTGATGTGAGCCTGACGCACGGTCGGATTGGCCATGATCGAGGTCGCATACTGGAACGGATTGCAGATCTGGCAATAGGCCACGCCGAGCGCGTGAGCGGGATCGGCAAGCGCAGCCGCATTGAGATCCGGCTTTGTCGGATTGGCGGCAATCGCGGCGTTCGAAAGCGCCACGGCGTCATTATAGGCACCACCGTAGAAGGCCCAGGAGATCTTCTTCTCGATCAAGGCATCGCCGATGGTCCGCACCGACGACGGCGGCAGGTTGTTTCCGCCGGCCAGCGCACCGTTCGGCAGATAGCCCGGATTGGTGTTGTTGAGCATATAGTAGTGGTTGGGCTTGCAGTTCGGCTCGGCCGCATACGGCAGATTGTTCAGATAGGTCACGATCGGCTTGACGCCGGGGTTCGCGACGTCCGAACAGTCGCTGAAGTTGCCATCAACAGTGTAGCGGTTCACCGTTCCGGACACCGGATTGGGGTTTGCGATCTGGTTTGCAGGCGGCGTGGTCGGATTACCCTTGCCGTCACTCCAGAAGCCAGCGTCGCCGGTGCCGAGCATGAAGTGGTTGGCACCGGTGCCGCCGTGGAACGACTGATGGAAGTTGTCGCCGAGGGTGAAGCGGTCAGCCAGCATTTTCAGTATCGGAGCCTGGCCCTGCTGGGCATTGTAGAAGCCCATCGAGTTGGCCATGCTCTTGTTGGAAGCCGAGTACGTCGCCATCACGAACGGGAACAGGTCGCTCAAGCAGCCGGAGTTGTTGGCTTTCGTCGCGCTGGCGGCGCTGCAATCCTCCTGCTGCCAGTCCTGATAGAACCGATGCGTGGTGTCACCGGTGTAGTCGTCGTCGCTGATCTGCTCGCCCTGCAGCGGAAATGGTCCGGTCAGATGGCCGGCGCCGGGAACGCGGATGTCAAGAACGCCAGTCGGCAGGCCGCTGAAGCCGGTTGTGAGGATGCCCAGATCGCTCGGGTCCATGTCCTTCTCGACACTGGCCTCGGCGATCGTCTTGAACGGAGGCGACGTATCGCTTTGCGCGGTGGGCGTGCCTGCCGTGTTCGGCTGCGGCATCGAATTGGTTGCGCTATAGGGCGACTTCGCGATCGTCGGAGCGCCGATGTAGAAAGAAGACTGCGCGGCGACCGAGTATTGCTGGGCTTGCGCGAAATTCGGGCCCGGCGAGCCGTCCTCGGTGACGATACCCTTCGACAGCAGGTTGGAGATCGTCTGTCCCCTGCCCTTCGGCTTGTACACACCGAACGTGTGATCGAGCCCGCGGTTTTCGCCGATCAGGATGATGACGTGCTTGATTGGCGAGGCGGTCTTCACTTTGTCGCCGTGATCATTGTCATCGTGGTCACCATGGTGGCCATTGTTGTCGTGATCGTTGTCACCGTGGTGACCGTTCCCATCGTGATCGTTGCCGTGATTGTCATGGGCGAAACGATTGTGGTGCGGGCGCTTGTCCCAATCACTTCGGCCGCCGGGATAGTGAGCAGCATAGGCAGCGGTTGCGACAGCGACTGTTGAAATGACGCAAAGTGCCGTGGTGGTTCGCCAGTTCTTCTTATGATTGAAAGTCATTATCGACTCCAAGGGTTGTGGTTGGCGACACATCGTCTAATGTGGCAACATGACGCACACTTATCGTTGCTGTGAAAGCGCGCGAGAAATTTTGACTCGTTCAAAAAAATTCTCTGTGTTGCATCTGCTGCAGCGATGCATCGCGACCGATGCCATTCGCATCGCACGACAAAGCAGAACGATTTTTTGAAAATGATGCGCGCGATGCAATCGCGCGAGAATTTTCTGCGGACGCGAATTAGCGCCTCTCAGCAATCGCCTAGTGAGACAGATGTTTCGACTGCATCACTTGGCGCAGCGCTGCATAGTGCTGGTCATGCACATCCTGATTGAACAGCGACCATGGTTCAGCACCCGCCAGCAATGCAGGGACAGCCGCGGCCATGAGATAGCGATAGTTCCTGAACTCAGTCGCGGCGTCAGTGCTGCGGCCTTCGGCTACGGCGATATCGATTCGACGTAGCATGAGAACGAGTTCCTTGAGACTGTTGCGCGCCAGGACGCGCTGCCGCTCGCCGCCTGACAAGCTGGTGTTCTTTCGATCGGGATATCGCTCAGTGAGCTCACGCAACTCCTGGCCGATGGTGTCGACGGCAAGCGCGACGATCGCCTTGTCGCCCGAGGGAATTGCGGTCGCGAGCACCAGATTGAAGTCATTGATTTCCTTCAGCGTCGCGCCGGCGCCGTCGCGCTCATAGGGCTGCACACCATCTCCGATCGCGGTGAGATAGGCCACGAGATCGCGCTTGTCCTGCGCCGACAGGCCAAGGTCGAATGTGCGGTCGAAATGATCGACGACCTGATCAAAGCTGTCGAAGCGACCATCGTGAAAATAGGGTGCGTTGAAGTCCGCGTTGCGCAGGGTCGGCGTCTTGAACAGACCGCCGGAGCCAACGTCATGCTGCTGGTGGTCGACAAAGGCAGCGGACGGAACATGACAACCGGCGCAGCTCAAGCCGGGATCATGCGGGAACGGCCTGGAGAACAGGGCCTCGCCGCGACGTTCGGATTCGCTGACACTGCCAACCAGCCGACCGCCTGGACCGAGGCTAGGGTTGGGCAGGAAGTCGATGTCCTGAACATAGGCGACTATCGCATCAATGATCGCAGGCGACGGCTCGGGCCCGGCGAACTCGTTCACGATGACGTTGCGGATGAAGTCGCGCAGCGACGCCGACCGCCCGTCGCTGCCGTAGGGCGCGAGATAGCGCGCACCGCGCAGGCTCGGAATCCTCACGGGATCGAGCACGAGGTTGTTCGCCTTCGGATTGAACAGGGGACCGGTGACGTCGAAATTTCCGGGCCGCGTCGACATCTTCGGCATGAAGAACTTGGCGTTACCGACGCCGTTGACGTGGCAGGTGCCGCAGCTCACGCCAGCTTGACGCGCGACGTCGCCAAGGATCGCCGGCGAATTGAATGCGAGGTCGCCGAGGTTGACCAGATACGATTTCGCGCCAACGCGTTCGGATTGGAACACCTCGCGCGGTTTGTCGAGCGCATCCTCGTTCAGCTCGGTCTTTGTCGGCAGGACAGTCTGATTGCCATCGACAGGAAAAGCCAGCGCCCGTCCGAGCGACGCGACGGCAAGCAAACCGGACGCAAGCGCCGCCAGCCGTAACCAAGGCGAGATCATCGCACCTGGGCCTCCAGCGTCGGCCGTTGCAGTCCAAGCTTTGCCGAAGCCGTCTGCAGCGCCACCACCAGTTCCTCGCTGGCTTGGCGCAGCCTCGGGATATCGACATGCGGCAGGTCTGGCGCCGCGACAATCGCTTCAAGCAGCTCGATTCTGGTCGTCACCATTTCATCAAGCTTGCCGTCCGCGGTGTTGAGGGGCGCCGAGAAAATCGTGTGGTAGGCAAAATCGATACCGGCGACGTTGTTGCGCATGTCATCGAGCGAGGTGCCGCTGATGCGAGATTCGCCGCCATCGGCCTTGCTTTCCCCGACCTCGTAAGCGAGCCGCGCTGTACCATCCAGCAATCCCTGCGGCGTGAGCTGTATGTCCTTGAGCTTGACGTGCAGATTGCTCAGATGCTCCACCAACGCGGCGGCATCTTTGTCGACGTCGGTCTGGCCCGCGCCGAACAATTTCGCTTCGATGGCGTGGAACCCGCTGTCGGCGTTTGGCCAGGCGTCGATCCTCGCGTCAAGCTCAGGCACGAAGCCGGTCGTGAAGACTTCCGAGCGCTCCCAGCCGGCGCGAGCCGAAATCCAGGCTTTCTTCGCGCCCGCGAGATCCCCTGCTGCAGCCCTTTCACGCAGTGCTTGGGCACCCGCCAGCGCGCTGCCAATGCCTTCGATCATGTAAGGCCGATAGCGTTCGGCGCCTTCGTCAAGGACTCCGGCGTCTGCGGAACGCACGCCGCCCAACATCACCAGCAAAGCAAGGCATGTCGCCACTCGCATTTTGTTCACCGTCATTCGCGCATCAGCTATCGGTCGCAGCGACAGGAAATATTGTCAGCTTCCTATGCGGTTTTGTGACAGACTGACTGCACGTTGCGGTTTTCTGTTCTCTGGACTTTTTTCGACGATCACATTCCCGAAAGGCCACGTCGTACTTATGCTGGCTGCTTGAAAATTGAGCTGCTGAGCGCGAAGGAAATTCTGGTAAGCACTCACACACTTCGTCATTCATCGTAGCGCATGCCCGCCGACAGTGAAGCTATACAGTTCCTCGGATTCTACATCGCCCTTTGCGTGACATGCTGCGCGTTGGCAATGATCGACTTTCGCCGCGGTATCATTCCCGATGGATTGAATCTTGCGATTGCCATCCTTGGCATTGCGCAAGCCACGATCTTCGGGAACCA
Organism: Bradyrhizobium cenepequi; assembly: GCF_020329485.1. Taxonomy (GTDB): domain Bacteria; phylum Pseudomonadota; class Alphaproteobacteria; order Rhizobiales; family Xanthobacteraceae; genus Bradyrhizobium; species Bradyrhizobium cenepequi. Next base: position 156,326 of record NZ_JAGKJI010000022.1, on the reverse strand, counting down.
GACGGACGCCTTCGGAGCGCTCGGCGAAGCTGCGGCGGTTGCAGTCATTTTCTTGTTGTTGCGGCGCCTCTATTTCCTGCTGCGACAGACCGAAGGGCTCGGGCTCGGCGATGTCAAATTTCTCGCAGCCGCCACGACCTGGGTCGGCATCACCGGCATTCCGATCTTGCTGTTGATTGCCACCTTGATGGCGCTTGCAGCGGTCGGCGGCCTGCAGCTCGCCGGGCGCCAAATGAAACGCCATACATCGCTGCCATTCGGTCCGTTCTTGGCGCTCGGTCTGTTGCTGACGCTGGCTTTCCAGCGATGGCTCGACCTGAACTAGCGCATGATCCGGAAAAGTGGACACCGGTTTTCCGAAAAGATGGTGCTCAAACAAAGAGCTAAAGCGGGATGACGATCCGAAGAAAAGTCATCACGCTTTAGCTAGCGTCGCGTTGCCAATGGCGTCCTGATCGTGCTCACTGGAACGAGATGGACCTCGCCGCCGCCCTCGCCGCCTGGCGGCGGCAGTGTAAGCACGGCACCCTGTTCGTCCTTTTCCATGGTGACTTCGCGCCCGTGGATCGCGCTCAGCTTCCAGCCCTGAAAATCTTCGCCGATCTTCAGCCGTAGCGCAGCATTGGTCGATTGATCGAGGAAGATCCCGAAGCCTTCGTCATCTCCGGCAATGGTACCGACGAGCGACAGTTGCGGAGATTCGACTTCCTTCTTCCGCGGCGGCGGAGGCGGCCTGGCGATGACAGGTTCGGCGACGGCCACGGGCGGCGGCCGCCGTGAGGGCGAGAACACCGGACGCTCGCGCGTATTGGATAGCTGCGTCAGCGGAATGCCCCACAACGGGTTGGCCGGAAGTGACCGCGCCGGCGCCGCCCGCGGTGGAACCACGCGCACTGTCGTGACCGGTTCAGAAGGCGGCGGCGATGTCAGGACGGGCCCGCCCAGCCGCGTGTCGTCCAATAGGCCGGCATCCAATGCATCACCCGATGTGTCAGGCGCCGCTGCCGCCATGGATTGAACTGACAACGCCAAGCCCAAGAGGCCCGTGACGATCACTGTCAAACGCATCACTTGGCCCCCCGCCACTGTCCGGAGACGCCCAGCAGCACGCGCAGCTTGCCCGGGCCTTCGCCCGTATTTGCCCCATCGAGGATGGTCTGCACGACGAGCTGGTCGATGAACAAGAACGGCATGCCGGCCTCCAGGTCGTAAAGCACCTGTTGCAATTGCTGTTGCTCGATTTCGCAGCTCGCGACCATGCTGATGAAGCCGGCCTTCGCGGGTGTGTTGGGGACATCGAGCTGGGTCGACAATACATTGCCGCCGAATTTCGTCACCGAACCCGCCACGCGTTGCAATAACGTGGCGCCGGCAACCGTGACGGTGGCGCCTTCGAGATAGGCCGAGCCCGCCGGCATCGTCTCACCAAGCGCGCCGCCTGCTCTCGCCGTGCGGCCTTCCAACTGCGCCAGCATCGCCGACGACGAAGCGAGTTCGTTACGCTGATCTATAAAGTCGGATAGCGACGATATGGCCACGAACAGCAGCAGGATCAGCAGCCCAGCATAAATCGCGGCTGCCACGAACGGCTGGGTGCTGATTGCCTTCAATGACCGGGCGGATGCGTTCATGAGCCGGATCCGAAATAGGCTGATATATTTGCCTCGACGTGAAAGCGCTCGCCAGACTCGTTCGCCGCACGGGTGGTCGGCGCAAAAAACGTGGCGCGGGTGAACTGCGGCGACTGTTCCATCAAGCGGATGAGCGATGGCGCGTCCTGGGTCATGCCCACAACCTGCACCTTGTCGCCTTCGATGCGCAGCTCCGTCACATAGGTCGTGTCCGGCAGCACGTGCGAGAGCGCTTCCAGCACCATCACGCTCGACGGCGTGGTCTGCTTGCGCTTTGCCAATAGACCGATCCCGGATGCCACGCCATTGGCGTCAACCCGCAATGCCGCACGGCGCTGCAAAATCTGCCGCTGGACATCCTCCTGCTCGGATTGCAGCGATCCGCCGAGATAGATGCTCAGAAACAACGACGCAGCGGCGGCGACGCCCGTCAAGATCAGGGCGACGCGCAACGAGCGCGGCACATTTGGTCCCGCCACACTGCGGAGCCGCTTGTCGAGCAGCTTCACCTGAACCAGCGCGCCGCCGCCCGCCGCTGGCGCATGGATCGCAACGGAAGCAGCGCCCAGCCGTTCGGCCAACTGCACCAACGGATCGACTTGCGACGCCGAGGTGGCGCTGAAGGCGACTTCGATCCGGTCGTCAGCGATTGGAGCCGGCGAACTCCAGCCGAACACCGCCTCGCCCGCGCCCCATGGCGTCAGGCGGTCGACCTGCGAACGAATCATGCCATCGAGAAAGTCAGCCGCCTGCCTTGGGAAGTCGAGCAGACGAGTCATGACATGGTCGGGCGGCAATTGCACCTCGACACGGCTGCCCTTGAAGGCGGCACTCCACTGCGCTGGCAGCGGCGGCTCCGGCGTGCCGTGCCGCATCCGGAAGGAGAGAACTGTCGGAGCGCGACTGTCTTTTGATGCCTTCATGCTGGCGGTGAATGTGCCGTCCGCATTCTCGTCGAGCTGGATGCGGCGCTGGCGCACCAACCGATCCGTAATGCTGTCGACCGCACCAGAAACCGCCGCGATCCATTGCTCGAACCATTGCCTGGTTTGCACGATCATTGTCATCAAGTGCTCCCGCGACGCGAAACGGCATTTCGCGGTGCGATGTCATCCTGCCAGGACAGCACCCGGTAGGGCTCAACCTCGTCGCCCATGGCGATCACGACCTCCGAGGTGGTGCGGCGGCCATTGCGAAAGTGGATCGTGGTCTCGACGCGGTAACAAGGGCTCTTCGCCGTCGACGCATCGGTCTTCGCTGAATCGGACGGTTGCGACGCCGGCCGCGCGGCGTTCACCGAAGCCGAACCACCTCCGAACGGATCTTGCTTGTTCGCAGACTTGTCGGGCATGGCCTCGATGACTTCCGGCGCCGCGATTGCCGGATCGACATCGGGAGATCCGTTGAACACCGTGACGAAAGGCAGTGCACGCTCCACCAACGCCGCCGGCAGGCCGACGACCAGCGCCAATTCATTGACATGGGTAAACGGAGCCTGCCGCGGCGAATAGCCGACCGAATTGTAACGCGCCTCCTCCTCGTTAGCGTTGCCGGGAACGGGCCGGGTTCGCCAGCCGACGACCCGATTCGCATATTCGATTGCCGCGTCCTTGCTGGCGCCCAGCGAGGCAAACAGGCCGGCCAACATCTCGTTGGGAGCGAGATTCAGATCGACGCGGGCAGCCTCCGATGTAAAGGCGACCTGGACACTCGCATCATCCATGCGGAAGTGAAAGGCTCCGCGCTGAGGCTTCGCAGATTCGTCCGCCAGCGCCAGTTGGTAGGCGGTCAGTTCGAGGCTGGCGGATACCAGTGCTTCGGTCTGCAGCGCGGTCTCGTTGACCGCGATCGCCCGCGTGGACGCTGACAAATAAGCTGCAAAGACCATTGCCAGGGATGCCAGCGCCGCCAGGATCCAAAGCACCGCGACAATGACAAAGCCGCGTTCGCCTGAGGATTTGCATGCGCCGATCGCTGCCATCACGTCCTCCCTGGCTCGGCAGCGCCTGGCGCGCTGTCCTTGTTGTCGTCGCATTTGGCGTTCGGCTTCGTACAATCGCTCGGCAATTGGACATGAACCGGCGCGATCGTCGAGACCGACAGCACGCGTTGGCTCGCGCCGTCGCGCACCGTCAGCTTGATCATGGCCGGTAGGCGGTCGGCGTTTCGCCAGGTGCTTTTCCAGATGTGATCGGGACCGGCATAGGCGAATGACAGGCGAAACGGCGCGCGCAGCAGCACCACGGGATCGCCGAGATGCGTTTGCTCCGACAGCGACAACCCAACGGGCAGCGGCGTGAAGCGGGCCCGCGACCGAACCGTGACGAACTCGCCGCGCTCCCTGGTTTCACCGAGCCGCACGACATCGAGCCCCGGCCCGGCGTTCGGACCCACCGACGTTCGCACGAACGTGACGGACAACTCCGATCCGTCGAACAGCGGACGGCGCGAGTCGCGGTTGGCGGGAACAAACTCAGCCGCGGCCAGGTCCGCGGCAATCCGCTCGAGCGCGATGCCGGTCAGTTCGCTGCGCTGGATCCGACCAAATCCCCTGTTCCAGTTCGGCAGCCACTGCGCGGTGATGCTCGCGAGCGCCGACAGCAATAGCCCCATCAGCGCCAGCGCGACGATGGTCTCTATCAGCGTAAATCCGCGCTCGTGCGCGCGCTGCCTGACCAATGCTGGGCTCATTCGGATGGCCTCGGCATCAAGCGCACGGTCCGAATATCGGATAGCGCACCAGTGGGCGACCGGACACGAATCCTCACCAGTTCGGGCGTCCACGGCACATTGGCGCCTGGAACGGTCCAATCGCCGCCGAGCGGACTGACGTCGATGGTCCAGCGGTAGCCGTCGGCCTGGCCCGTCGAGGTGCCCTGCTGCAATTCCGCGCGGGGCGGAACGCCAACCGTCATCACGGTCCGCGCCGCCTGCATCAGCGCCACGTGCTGCTCCAATGCGCGCACGCCGCGCATGTTGCCGGCCATGACGGTGCCGATCGCGACGATGGAGACGGCCACCACCGCCAGCGCCACCAGCACTTCGATGATTGTAAAGCCTGCGTCGGGGCGATCAGTTGGTGGCGTTGTCACGGGAAACGACCTCGACCCTTCCGGTGAGCCAGTTGACGCGGATCTCATAGCCGGCGTCGAGCCGCGTCAGCGCGATGGATCCGCCACATGAGCTGCCATTGGCGAAGAAGCGAATGGTCGACAGCGCCGCCCGCCGTTGGCAGGTTTGCGGCAACAGCGCATCGAAGCGAACGTCCTCGGGAATGCGGACCGTCGATCGCGACGACCCGGAATGGATCACGCGGCTCGGCGCGTCGACCAGCGTCGCGATGCTGGTATTGCGGTTGATCGCCGCATTGCGATCCGCTTTCAGGAGCGTCGCGGCCTGCAACGCGTAGGCCTGCAACCGCGACCGTGACGTCTGGCGTGGAATGAATGGCAGCAGCACGGCAGCCAGCAATGCGATGATGGCGAGCACACACACCATCTCCAGCAGGGTGAAGCCGCGCTGCGTGACGTCATTCATCTCGGGAGGCTGTCGTCTTCTCAAGAGAAATGTCGGCGGAATTGCCGCTGCCGCCCTCCTGGCCATCGGCGCCATAGGAGACGATGTCATAGGGACCGTGCTCGCCGGGCGACCGATAAACATAGGCGTGATTCCAGGGATCCTTCGGGACGTTGCCGCCCTTCAGATACGGCCCATTCCACGCGGCAAGCCCCGGCGTCCGCTGCACCAGCCCGGCAAGCCCCTCCGCGCTCGAAGGAAACCGTCCGGCATCGAGATAGAATAGGTCGAGCGCACTCGAAAAACTCTGCAGCTGGATGCGGGCGGCCTTGACCTTGGACTCGCTGAGATAATTGAGCACGCGCGGGCCGATCAAGCCCATGATCAGGCCGATGATGGCGATCACGACCAGCATTTCGACCAGCGTGAAGCCCTCTTGACCGAGATAGGCGTGCCCGCTTCTCTCACGGGCGCTCCGGTGTGTGAGGCGGGTGACGAGCAATTCAGCGATGCTCTTGAGCGAAATCATGATGTAACCCTTGCTCTAGCCGACAAGTTGCGTGACCGACAGCAGCGCCGTCATGACGGATACGATCAATCCGCCGACGACCGTGCTGATCGTGATGATCGCAAGCGGTCCGACGATGCCGACGATGCGATCAAGGCTGCGCTGCAATTTTGCTTCGTAGAATTCGGCGACCCGTCCCGCCAGCACCGGCAGCTGCCCGGTTTCTTCACCCAACCGAAGCATGCGGACCGCCATCGGTGGCAGGCTGTTGGCGACGGCAAGGGCCTCAGACAATTTTCCGCCATGCCGGACGCGGTCGGAAGCCGCCGTCCAGCTTGCTTCGCTGCCCGTCACCGCCATGATGTCAACCAAGATACGCAAGGTAGCCGTGAGATTGACGCCGCTGCCGAGCAGGACACCGAGATTGCGGCAGAACAGGCTGGCGCGATAGAATTGAAAGATGTTGCCGATCAGGGGCAGCTGCGATAACGCGTTCACCATTGCCGCGCGCACGCTTGCCTGGCGCAACAGCCACCAAACGATTGCGATGACAGCAGCCGAGATCAACATGGCGGCCGTCGCATTGGCGCGCAGGAAATCGGATAGCTGGATGAAGGTGGCGAGCGCCGTATCGGACTTGGCGCCGAAATCCCCGAGCACGGTCGAGAATTGCGGCAGCACGAACAGCAGAAAGAACAGCATCACGCCCGAGGCCGCGATCAGTACGAAGGCGGGATACTGCATGGCATCCGTGAGTTTCCGCCGCATCTGTTCGGAACGCGCGCGCTCTGCGCCGAGCATTTCGAGCACGGAATCGAGTGTGCCGGAGACTTCGCCGACGCGCACCAAGGCGCCATACATCGGTGGAAACAACGCCGGATGATCTGCCGCCGCATCGGCGAAACTCCCGCCGGCAAGCAGCGCCGCTCGCATCTTCGCCACCACGGGGCGCATCCGTCCGACATCTGCATCACCCGACAGCAGTTCAAGCGCATCGTCGAGGCGGGCGCCGGCCTTGAGCAGCAGCGCGAGGTCGCGCGTGAACGTGGTGATCTCGGCGGCGCTCGGCCGGCCGAACAAGCCGAAGCCTGCCGAACTGTGAGAAGCCCGCTTGTCTTCGATGGTTTCGATCGGCAAGAGCCGCAGATATTCGATCCGGCGCGCGACCTCGGCGGCTGTCGGTGCACTGATCGTGCCGTTCACGATCTCGCCGTTCTGGGTCAGGGCGCGGTAGCGGAAATTCGGCACGTGGTCACCGCATGGTCGTGACACGGAGAATTTCCGCAGGCGACGTCAGCCCGGCGCGGCATTTGGCGATGCCGTCGTCGAGCATTGTAGTCATACCTGCACGAATCGCAGTTGCATCGATCTTCAGTCCGTCGGTCTTCTCCCCGATCAGTTCACGCAGTTCGTTGGAGATTTCGAGCAGTTCGAAAACGCCAAGCCGCCCCCGATAGCCGGCGCCGCTGCAGCGTTCGCACCCGCACGGTTCCTGGATCGTTTCACCGGCGCGGAACCCGAACGCGGCAAGCCGCGGATCCTCGGCGAAATCGGAAGGGCCAAGCGTCCGTCCCGATTTGCAGCGTTCACAGAGTTGCCGGACAAGACGCTGCGCAATCACGCCACGCAGGACCGAGCGCAGCAGATAGCTCTCAACGCCGAGGTCGAGCAGTCGCGGCACCGCAGCAGCCGCCGTCTCGGTATGCAACGTTGTCAGCACCAGATGGCCGGTGAGAGCCGCATGGACCGCAACATGCGCGGTCTCGGAATCTCTGATTTCCCCGACCATGATGACGTCAGGGTCCTGCCGGACGAATGAGCGCAAGGCAGTGGCAAACGTCAGGCCGATCGCGGGCTTGACCTGGGATTGATTGACACCCGGGATTTCATACTCGACCGGATCTTCGATGGTCAGGATCTTGCGCGTCGGCTCGTTGAGGATCGAGAGGATCGTCGCAAGTGTCGTCGTCTTGCCGCTTCCGGTCGGACCGGTGATGACGATCATGCCGTGCGGCAACGCGAGCAGCCGCCGCAGCTTGCTTTCGTCTGCTGCCGAGAATCCCAGTTTTTCCACGACCAGCAGCCCGCGATCCTTCGGCAGGATGCGAATGACGGCCGATTCGCCGTGTTGCATCGGCATGATCGCGACGCGGATATCGATGTCGGAACGTCCTGCCCGCAACCGCGCCGCGCCATCCTGGGGCAGCCTGCGCTCGGCGATGTTGAGATTGGCGATGATCTTGATGCGGGAGATGACGGCTTGCGGCAGCACGCCGGATAGCGCTGCCACCGGCCTCAGCAGGCCGTCGATGCGCAGGCGGACCACGAGGCCGGAGAGAAACGGCTCGATATGGATATCACTGGCGCGAAGTTCGACAGCCTTTTCAATGAGATCATTGACCGCGCGGACCACCGGGGCGCCACTTGCAAGATCGCGCAGGCTCTCGATGTCGTCCTCGCGCGGCAGCGTTGCCACCGGTCCGGCGGCATCCGTGTCCTCGACGTGCACTCGTTGATCCAGGACGACGGCAATGTCTTCCGAGGTTGCGACCTTGATCGCGACGGCGGTGCCGAGCACGATCTGCGCCGCGCGTTGCGTCGCCTGATCGGTCGGATCGACGACCGCGAGCGTCATCGCGCCATCGGATGTGGTGCACGGATAGACCATGGTCTCGCGCAGAAAGCGCTGCGAGAACGACGCCCCGAGCGGCGCAGCCGACATCATCTCCTGCAGGGTCACGCGGCCGAGTCCGAAAAAGCAGGCAGCCTCGTCGGCAAACTCGGCGGGCGAGAGATTGGTGATCTCCCAGAGCTTTTGGTGACGGCGGTCGGAGCCGCCCTGTCCCGCGCCGTCCGCCTTTTCCTCAGCGGGCGTCAAATGCTTGTTCTGACGGAGGTAGTCGACGAATTGCGAGGACCGATCGCTGGCCATTTCGTCTTCTTCCGTCACATTGGTTTGGAGCAGCGCAGACGTCAGGCGTGTTGTTATCGATCCGAAGTATGACAGGCATACGAAGGCAGCGCGTGCTGAGTGTTCGAGAACGTCGAGACCGGACTTTCCCGAATGACTGGTCTCGCTTTTCTTCATGCCTTCATGCTTCGGCGTACGTCGCAGAATGCTAACCGGCCGACAATCATGTAATCAATTTATTTTTGTCATGTTCACTCGCTAATAATTTCTGGGGCAGGGGCTGATCGTCGAACATCCTCCAGTCGGAAACGGCAAGGACTTATGGTGCGCGTAGGCAAGCTGGGCCGCTACCAACGGATTCGTGGCGGCATCGGCGCCGCCTTTGTTTTGTTTTCGCTGGGGCTGCTGGCATCCTGCAATTCCGCAACGGTCGGAGGCGTGGATACGGCGCAGGTCGACATCTCCGACAAGGTGCGCTCGCTTGATCTGTTGCCACGGCAATCGCAACCGGTGAACGCCTTGGCCGCTGGTGGCGCTCAGGGTGGCGGCGTTCGCGCGGCAATGTATGAGGGATCCGAAGTCACGGCCGTGTCGGATGAGCGGCTGCAGCCGACAGCGAATGGCAACGGCTTCGATCTGAACTTTGAGAACACACCGGTTGCGACGGTCGCCAAGGTCGTCCTCGGCGACATACTGCAGGTGGGTTACACCATCGACCCGCGGGTGCAGGGCACCGTGAGCCTGGTGTCGGTCCGTCCGGTGCCGAAGTCGGACATCGTGTTCGTGCTGGAGAATGCCTTGAGATTGAGCGGCGTCGTGCTGCTTCGCGATACGACCGGCTATCGGCTCACGCCACTTGGCGACGCGGTCGGCGGAGGCCGGGTCGACACGGCGAGCGGCAATCCCGAACCCGGGTTCGGCGTCTCCGTCGTGCCATTACAATATGTGTCGGCGCAAACGCTGCTGAAGCTGATGGACAGCTTCGCCACCAAGGCCGGCGCGGTGCGCGCCGATACGACGCGAAACCTCATTCTGATTCAGGGAACCGGCGCTGAACGCCGCACCGCGGTCGATACGGTGCTCAGCTTCGACGTTGACTGGATGCGTGGCCAATCCGTCGGCATATTCCCGATCTCGAGCGGCTCGCCCGCGCCCATCATCGCCGAGATGGAGAAGATCGTCGATTCCGGCGAGAACGGCCTCAGTCAGAACATCATCAAGTTCCTGCCGATCGCCCGTCTCAACGCGGTGCTGGTTGTGACGAAGAAGCCGGAGATGCTTCGCACGGCCGCGACCTGGATCAAGCGTCTTGATCGAAACGATACGGCGCGGACCACGGTCCACGTTTATCGCGTGAAGTTCGGCGATGCCCGCCAGATCGCGCGGGTGCTGACGGATATGTTCCTCGGCGGATCGTCGTCAAGCCTGACCGAGAGTGCCGACAGCCAGATCGCGCCGGGGTCAGGAATCGCGGCGAGTTCAAGTGCTGCGGATCGGCTGTCGCTCAACGGCAACTTGGGGGCGAACACAAATGGCGGCTTTGCCTCTCGCGGCAACATGGGAATGGCTGGCGCGTCCGGCCTCGGCGGAAACGGCGGGCCTGGTGCGCAGCCGGCCAATCCCAATCAAAACGGCGGTGGCGCTCCGCTCGATAGCGGCCGCGGTTCTGGAAACGGCCAGCCGATGATGCAGGACGTGCGGATCACGCCCGACACCGTCAACAACACGCTCTTGATCTACGCCGACCAGGCGAACTACCGGATCATCGAAGCGACGTTGGTCCAGATCGACCAGCCGCAGTTGCAGGTCGCGATCGATGCGACGATTGCCGAGGTTACGCTGAACAACACCTTAGCCTATGGCGTCCAATCCTATCTGACGAGCCAGAATGTCGGGTTGAAGCCGAACACGGGCTCCATCCTCAACACCCAGACCCCGGCCTCCGCAGCGCCTACGACAATCGTCGACCCGACGACGGGCGCAGCCACTGTCGCTGGATCGGTCACCAATGCCTTCATCAATCGGGCCTTCCCCGGCTTCAACTTCCTGATCGGCTCTGAAACCCAGCCCAGCCTGATCCTCGATGCGCTGCATGCAGTCACCAGCGTCAAGGTGCTCTCCAATCCGTCGCTGGTGGTGATCAACAACCAGGTAGCGACGCTGCAGGTCGGCGACGTCGTGCCGGTGTCGACCGGAAGTGCGACGGTGTTGACGACGAACAATACCGTCGTCAACACCATCGACTATCGCAACACCGGCATCATCCTGCGGGTTTCGCCGCGCATCAGCGTCAACGGCAATGTCCGGCTCGACGTCGAACAGGAGATCAGCAACGTGCCCGCGGCAAGCGCCAACAGCCTGACGCCGACGGTGTCGGAGCGACGGGTGAAGAGCCAGATCTCGGTGGCAAACGGTCAGACCGTGCTGCTGGCGGGCCTGATCAGCGAACAGCAGAACGGCACCCGCAGCGCGATTCCCGTGCTTGACCAGATTCCAGGCCTTGGCGATGCCTTCGGACACCAGAGCAACAACACCCAGCGCACCGAACTGATCATCTTCATCCGTCCGCAAATCATCCGTGACGGCTCCGACGCTCACGTCGTGGCCGAAGAGCTGCGATCGAAATTGCGCGGCAGCATCGCCACGACCTCGACCAACGCCCCGATCACCACCAGCTTCCATTGAGCGGGACAACAGAATGCTGAGCGTCTGTGCCGCGCGCCGATTTCTCTTGGCACTGCTGGCCGTTGCGCTTGCGGCAGCCGCCGCGCCGGTCGCGGCTGGCAGCCTTTCGCGTGGGACCGCTGCGTTCTATCGCGGCGATTACGTTCGCGCGTTCCGGGAGCTTTCGCCGCTGGCCGAGCGCGAGAATGCAATCGCGCTCGGCCTGCTCGGCTTCATGTACGAGCACGGCTTTGGCGCGCCGCAGGCCTATGACGCCGCCGCCGATCTCTATGCCCGCGCGGCTATTCAAGGCAATCCATTCGCGCAGGCCATGCTCGGCCTGTTGTACGACAAGGGTCACGGCGTTCCGCAGGATTTCGTCCTCGCTTATAAGTGGCTCAATCTCGCAGCGGCCCGAACCAGCGGGCGCGAGCGGGACGCCTATGCACGGTTCCGCAACGCGGTCGCTTCAAAAATGTCGACCGATGAGATCGTGATCGGCCAGCGCCTTGCGTTGAACTGGTCGCCTGCCCTTCCCGCGCCCGCCCTGCGACTGTCACATTAAGGTCGGCTGAAGCCCGCTCGCTACGCCAAATCCGCGTCACAGAAGCGTCAATTCCGCATCAGATCAGTTGCGGTCTGTGACAGAATTGCTACGGTCACATGTCAGTTCGACTACGCGGGAGAGCAGGGCCCCATGAGTATGGAGTGGCGCGCGCGGCCAAATCCGGTGGTTCGGTGGTGGGGTCTGTTGACCCTGGTCAGCGGCGCCAACATCGCGCTTTGGTTCTTGCTGTACGGCGAGTTCCACAAGCCTGTCGTGGGCAGCCTGGGCAACACCTCTAGCACCAAGTCCATGTTCCTGCTTTCCGCGGCATATGTCTTCGGCTGCGCATTCAGGTCGTTGCTTCCGCGCGCGGATGTTCAACGGATCTGTCTGTTCGACACCTGGCTATCGAGCGTCTTCGTTGGCCGATCGGTGGCAACCGTGGCCGAGATCTGTTTTGCGGTGCAATGGGCGATCATCCTGAACCAGCTCGGCGGGATCGCCGGAGCAGAGACGACCTTGAACGCGGCGCGGTTGATCGTGCCCTTGATCATCATCGCGGAGTGCTTCTCATGGTACGCGGTGGTGTCCACCAACTATTTAGGCAATGCCATCGAGAACTCGATATGGGCCATCGCCTTCTTCGTGGTCGGCGTTGGCCTTTGCCGGCTCCTGCCTGAATATAACGGTCTGGTCCGCGTGGCCCTCATCGTCGCGATCGTCGGAATTGCGGGCTACCTGGCTTTTCTCATCACGATCGACGTCCCAATGTATTTGAGCCGATGGCAGGCAGGTCTTGCCGATGGCAGCAAGCTCCTCGGTTTTCTCGAGGGGCTCCATGACGTGAGTACGCGCTGGGTGGTGACGCACGATTTCGAGCACTGGAAAGACGAGATCGCCTGGATGTCGCTCTATTTTAGCGCGGCCGTCTGGGCCAGCCTCGCGCTTTGCGTCGTCTATTCGCTCGACGGTCATCTGCCGCAATATCGCACTGGAGCGGCGGCTGCGAATTGCCCTGCAGCGATGTGCAGCCCGCCGCAAGGTGCTCGCAAAGCCGACTATCGATATGCGGCACTGTCAGGCGTGTGAATGATGTGCCGGATTTTGGCTCGGCCTTCGTCGACAATGTCCCATTGCGGAAGAGCGTCGTTTCTGAACCTGTGACCCGCAACGATAATTTCGTCTCCGTCAATGGCCTCCACCGTTGCCGCTTTCCGTATCCCGTCGTCGGTCGGCCCGCAAATCTGCAAGACAACCGGATCGCCAAGCGCAAGCTTGCGCATGTCCCCCTGCCACCAATAATTCCTGCCCACCGGGGTGGTATCATCGCGAGCCATGATCGAGCAAGCGAAATGGGCCCGCATAAGGGTATGGTTTTACTGCGGTATGCACCGGGGTCGGGACGATGAAGTCGTTCTTCTAAGCATCGCGAATAAGCATCGCGAAGCGATGGACCCGGAATGACGAGTGGAGACGGCGGTGTGAACCTCACCGGCCCATCAGCCGATCGGCGAAATAACCGATGGTCTTGCGGTAGATCACGGCTCTGTTCCATTCGCGCATCGCTTCGAAATTGGCGCTGCCCTCGTCGTAGGGCGCGCCCATCTTGAAGCCGTTGGTGTGCAGGAGATTCGCGGTGGAGGCGAGAACGTCGGGCACGCTATGACGCAGATCGACATGGCCGTTGCCGTCGAAATCGACGCCGTATTTGATGTAGGACGACGGCAGGAATTGCGTCTGGCCGATCTCGCCGGCATAGGCTCCGATCATGTCGTTCAGGCGGAGATCGCCGCGCTGCACGATCTGCAGCGCCGAGAGCAATTCGTTCTGGAACAGCTCGGTGCGGCGGCAATCATGCGCGAGCGTGGCGAGCACGCGGAACACCGGCAGCTTGCCCATGTCGCCCTTGCCGTAGTCGCTCTCCAATCCCCAGATCGCGACCAGGATCTGGCGCGGCACGCCAAACTTCTGTTCGATGCTCGCAAGCAGCGCGGCATGACGCTGCAGCATCGCGCGCCCGGTGTTGATCCGCCCGGGTCCGACGCGGGTGGCGACATACTGCTCAAAAGTCTTCCGGAACGTGCCGCGCTGGCGGCGGTCGAAGGCAAGCACGCCCGCATCCTGCTGCACGCCATCGAGCGCCTGCGAGATCACGCTTTGCGAGATGCCGGCCGCGGCTGCTTCCTGCGAAAAACTGGCGATGAACGTGCGGAAGTCGCCGCCGCAGCGGGCCGCTCTGGCCGGGCCGGATGCGAACAGCGCAAGCAATAGGGCGGCCAGAGCAAGCCTCAGCATGTCGAATTTCCTTCAAGAAAAAACGTGGGCGGGAGGCCGATCATGCCCGCGAAACTCGCATCCGTCAAAATGCCGACGGGACCTTTTGCCGCGCGTCCTGGCGCGCGCGGTTGGCGTTTTCCTTGGCGACCTGCGGCACCTCGCGCGGCCGCGCCGGTTTGAGCGATCAGGCAAATCGCGTTATACGGGTGCGGCGCGGCTCGGCGTTGCCCTTCATTGCGGAGGCAGCCTATGAGATCAATCACCCGTCGTCTTTTCCTGTCGCTGGCGGCCGCCTTTAGTCCGGCAGCGGCGATGGCCCATCACGGTTGGGGCGGCTACGATACCTCCAAGGCATTCACCGTCACCGGCGAGATCCTCAAATCCGCATTCCAGAATCCGCACTGCGCGATCGAGATGGAGGTTGGCGGCAAGCACTGGCACTTCGTGCTGGCGCCGCCCTCGCGCATGCAGCAGCGCGGGATCACGCCGGACCTCATCGCGCCCGGCAAGACCTGCACCGTGTTCGGCTATCCTCACACCAGCAATCCGGACGAGGCGCGGATCGAATACATCATTCTCGACGGCAAGCGCGTCGAACTGCGGTAGGCCAGTGGAGCAGCATCCGGCCCCGCCGATCTTCCTGGCCTTGCAGGAGAGCGCGCTGGGGCATCTGATGCGCAGCTCGCCCGCGCTTTATCCCGCGGTGGAGATCCTGCACATCCTCGGCTTCGTTGTGCTGGTGGGATCGATCCTGGCCCTCGATGTGAGGTTGCTCGGATTGGGGCGCGCTATACCGATCCAGCCGATGGCGCAATTGCTGCTGCCTTTGTCACGCTTCGGTTTCCTGCTCGCCATCGGGATGGGTTTCCTGCTGTTCAGCGCGGATGCGGCGCATGTGGTGCGCAATCCCGCGTTCCAGGCCAAGCTGCTGCTGATTGCGGTCGCGCTGGTCAATGTCGTGATCGCGCATGCCGGCCCCTGGCGGCAAGTTGCGCTGTGGGGAGGCGAAGCGTCCGGCGGCGCAAAAATCACCGCGCTATTGTCGCTGCTGCTGTGGCTCGGCGCTGTCTGCGCCGGCCGCCTGATCGCGTATTTTTAACGAGCTCCTTCGCCATGTTTCGCATGCGCTTCGTCATCATCACGATACTCCTCGCGGTCTGCGCCGCGCCTGAGATCGCAAGCGCCGATCAAGCCGAGGCCTGGACCGCGTTGCGCGCGGGCCGGCATGTAGCCCTGATGCGCCATGCGGATGCGCCCGGTGGCGTCGGCGACCCGCCGGGATTCAGGATCGATGACTGCGCCACGCAACGCAATCTCAGCGCCAAGGGACGCGCGGATGCCGCAAGGATCGGGGCGCGGCTCAGGTCGGAAGGGATTGCGGTCGAGAAAATCCTCTCTTCGCCCTGGTGCCGCTGCATGGACACGGCGACGCTGCTGGAACTGGGACCGGTCGAAGCCGAACCCACATTCGGCAATGTGGTGGTGCTCAGTAATCAAACAGCGGCGCTGACCGCCGGGGCACGCGCGATGATCGACAAATGGACCGGGAGCGGAATCCTGCTTGTCGTGACGCACGGCGCGAATATTCGGGCACTCACAGGCATTTTGCCGGCGAGCGGCGAGATTATCGTGGTCCCAAGCGGAAGCGGCGGCAGCAAACCTGTCGGCCGCCTGACGCTTGATTGAAGCGTGAAGCATCCGCCACGCGCGATCGGACCGAACTTAGGAACGAAGCTGGAGCGATGCCGGTTATTGGTCAGAACCGGGCTCGGCTTTTCAATTCGCCCGTTTGTCGGGTGAACCGCCGTCCCTGTCATTCGCAAATGCGGTAGGCTTTCATGATGAACGACATGCAGGAAGAGGCGCCCTCGCCGCGGTCGCTTGTTTTCGGAGCGCCGCTGCTCCGGCTGCTCGCGATCAATCTCGCCGCAGGCGTCTCGCTGGCGGTGCTGCTGGTCGGCGGCTTGCTGCTGCTCAATCCCGGCCGGCTGCGCGACCTGATCCTGGCCGATCATGCGCCCGGCGTTGCGCTAGGGCTGCTCTTGTTCGGCTTCATCGTCACGCTGGGCTCGAGCACGATGGGCACGGCGATCATGGCGATGGGGCAGCAGCAGACCGACGGCGGTCCACGACGCGGCCGCGGCCGACTGGTGGCACAGAGGGTCGCTGCCATGGCGCCGACCCAGGGCAGGGCGGCATCCGACGCCTGAGCGAAAAGCGCCGCCACCACTGTTCTTCCGCGCACTTGATGCGCTAGCCGCCGGCAATTGGCTGGTGAGGCTTCAATGCAGGTTGAGCAAGTTCTTCACCAACTGCCCCGAAATGATATCCGCAAAGGACAGCTTGATCTCCGGAGCGGCCGCCGGCGCCGGGCTGGCAGGCGCGACCGCGGGCGCCAGCGGTAGCGGCGGCTGTAGCGCTGCGACCTTGGGCGCCTGCCGTTTGACGACCTTCTTGGTCTTTTTCTCGACCTCAACCGCCGGCGGAGGCGGAGGTGCTGCAGCGAGCGCGCGCACCGGAGGCGAAGGCGCGGTGGCGAGCGTGCGCACCGGCGGCGGTTCGCTTGTCGTCACCGGTTCGGCCAGCGTTGGCGGCGGCACAATGGTGGGCAGGCTGGTGTCGATGACGACAAGTTCGGGCGGCCGCTCGACCGAAGCAATCCGGATGGCCGGCCGCTCGACCGGGTCACCCGGCGCTTCCGTTAAGGATTGTGGCGAGCACCAGTCAACGATGTACATTAACACAAGAAGCGATGCGCCAACCCAGGCGATGTATCGTCCGACAGGCATAACCATCTCTCGCCACCATGCTGATGTGACGAGAAGCAAAGGCCGTAATTCCTGACAGTTCGTAACCGCGGCGGGGTTTGCGGGGGAATATTGGAACGTGGTTACCATCAAGGCCTGCACTACGAACTCGAGCATTTCGGCGAAGCACGCGTTGTTCGCGCAGGGCAGGCAGCCGCGGAAAGGCCGTTATTTTCTTTGACAGCGGTGCCCTGATCGAGGACAAGCCGCCATGGCCAAGAAACCCGGGACCAATCCCAAAGGCGAGTTCGCCTTTTTCAACGTCGTCTATGAAGACGGCTCCCAGCGTTCCAACCGCCGCGTGCCTGCCGAGTTGCTCGGCGGCCTCGATGGCGACGAACCGGCGCGCGGTTTCATCATCGAACAGGACCGCGAGATCGCCGAAAAAGCCGGCCGCCCACCGTTGGCGATCAAGAAGATCGAACGGGTTGGGGTGAAGAAGAAATAAGCCGCTATCGTTCGTTGATCGTCGCGATAGGGTGTACAAAAAAAGCAACACGTTCCCCGCAGTTTTCTTTGACGAGATGCCCGGTCAAGGTCGGCGTGATAATATGGATTGTTTGTCGAGAGGCTTCGCAGCTTCCGGCTGTGCGATGGACGCTTCACTTTAGGCACCATTCGCCTCTATCTGCCGGATGCATTCGGAAGCCGCTACGACCCCCTGGCTGACTTCCAGCCTCCTCAATCGTAGGGTGCAGCGCTTCCTCTTGCGCGAATCGAGCCCCGCTCGTAATTACGCGGTGTTGGCAATCGCTTTTTTTCCGAGGCGACCTCACGACGGTGATCTGTCAAGAGCCGAGCGTGTCGCGCGCAAGCGTGGCAGCTGCAAAGCTCCGAGACCCAGCAGATGCGTCTTTGACCATCTGGTGGCGGGGCAGAACAACGGAGGTGTCAATGTCCGTGGTGCGTAATAAGAAGAGGCGGGCTAATGACAGGTGTGAGGGAGAGCCGAAGGGGCGGAGGCGGTGCGTCGATACCGTTCGTTCACGGTTTGTTCTTTTCCTGATTGTTGGGACATGCTTGGCGAACAATTCAATCATCGAGGTGAGGCGCGGTTCTTCGACCGTGATTGACCAAACAGCGGTGATCTGTCACGAGCCGAGCGTGTCGCGCGCAAGCGTGGCAGCTGCAAAGCTCCGAGACCCAGCAGATGCGTCTTTGACCATCTGGTGGCGCCAGTTCTAGCAAGCTTAGGTGCACCAACTTCCTCGACCCTGAGCTTGTGCGAACGGCATGACGTCGAGACCAACTAAGATACTTTCCAAGTCTAAGTTGCGTGCAGCTTGGAACGATTCACGAGATTCATCTCCAAACGCGGGTCGACCAGGTATCGATAACGTAACAGCCGCTTGGTTCGCCGCGAATCTCGATCACAATCTTGCAGTACTTGCTGGCAGACTTCGGCAAGGTCAGTATGGTCCCTCCCCCCTAAAATCTGTCTTCATTCCAAAGCCAAACTCTGAGAAAGAGAGAATGATTTGTATTCCGACGGTCTCCGATCGTCTGGTTCAACGAGCGATTATCTTCTATCTCGATAAGAACAAGAAATTTCCTATCTATAATTCGTCATCATTCGGCTTCTTACGCGATCTTGGTACAGAAGCTGCAATAAAAGCAGCTGTGGGACACCGGCAAGCATTTGATTGGTGCTTGAAGACCGATATTGAATCGTTCTTCGATAGAATACCGCGTCAATATTTGAAGGCTTGCGTAAAGAGAGCACTCGGACAGCATAGTTTAGTCCCGATTATTTCTAAGATCATCGATTGTGAAGTGAAGCCTACCGTCTTGAACCGATCGAAGATTCAAAAATTTGGTATCGAGATGGGAGCTGGAATTCGACAGGGGATGCCGCTGTCGCCAATCCTTGCCAATCTTGTTCTTTCCGAATTTGACAATCTTGTCGAGAAGCGCGGGATGAAGATGGTCCGCTATGCGGACGATATTGCTGTCTTTTTCAAAACAAAGCATGAAGCTCAAGAAGGCCACAAGTTCATTAGTGATACCTTAGCCCGGATCAAGCTAACAATCCCAGGATTGAGCGATGACTCTAAGACCCAATTGCTAGGTCCTAGCGATCCAATAGACTTTCTCGGTCGAGAAATTGTCCGAGTTGGCGCCGACAATCATGCCGTTTGGCGCGTAGCGCAAAAACAGATTCGCAAAATCGTAAAGAGGTTGGAAGAGGAATACACACTGCAGGCCAGAATGAAAGCGGACAGCACGTTTCAGGAAACAATTATCGAAGTATGGGATTCAATTGGCGCATACTTTTCCATATACAAAGGGGCCTACAACTATACGTCACTCGATTCTGCGCTTCGCGCCGTTTCAAGCAAAATCATCCGCGAAATTTTCCTAGAGCTTTTTGGTGAACGAGCGATTGCCAACATAACCATTGAGGAAAGAAAATTCTTGGGAATGAGTCATGTCGATTTCGATGAATTTGCAAACGACATGCCGACCTGATCAATGCAAGCTATTGAGCAGCGCCTTGGCTTTGGTCCGGCGGATGCGCGCTCTGGTCACCGAGAACTACTGGCCAATTTCCAGACAATCGGGCGCGGACTGAAACCGCAAACAAAAACGGCGGGCTTTCGCCCGCCGTTCGTGGATGCCCGGGTCAAGCCCGGGCATGACGACTCGTATTGCTGCGTCAGTTATCCAAGAAGCTCCGCAGCTTCCGGCTCCTTGACGGATGCTTCAGCTTGCGCAGCGCTTTGGCTTCGATCTGGCGGATGCGCTCTCTGGTTACCGAGAACTGCTGGCCGACTTCTTCGAGCGTGTGGTCGGTGTTCATGCCGATGCCGAAGCGCATGCGGAGCACGCGTTCTTCGCGCGGTGTGAGCGAGGCCAGCACGCGCGTGGTGGTCTCGCGCAGGTTCGACTGGATCGCCGCATCAATGGGCAGGATCGCGTTCTTGTCCTCGATGAAATCGCCGAGGTGTGAATCCTCCTCATCACCGACCGGCGTCTCCAGCGACAACGGCTCTTTGGCGATCTTCAGGACCTTGCGCACCTTCTCCAGGGGCATACCGAGCTTCTCGGCGAGCTCTTCCGGGGTCGGCTCGCGGCCGATCTCGTTCAGCATCTGGCGCGAGGTGCGCACGATCTTGTTGATGGTCTCGATCATGTGCACGGGGATGCGGATGGTGCGGGCTTGATCTGCAATGCTGCGGGTGATCGCCTGCCGGATCCACCAGGTGGCATAGGTCGAGAACTTGTAGCCTCTCCGGTACTCGAACTTGTCGACCGCCTTCATCAGGCCGATGTTGCCTTCCTGGATCAGGTCGAGGAACTGCAGGCCGCGATTGGTGTATTTCTTCGCAATCGAGATCACGAGGCGAAGGTTGGCTTCCACCATCTCCTTCTTGGCCTGGCGTGCCTCGCGCTCGCCCTTCTGGACGCCGTGCACGATCTTGCGGAATTCGCCGATCTCCAGGCCCGTCAGCGCGGCGAGCTGCTGGATGTCGTGGCGCAGATCCTTGATGCGGTCCTTCTCGTGGTGGACGAAATTCTTCCAGCCCTTGGCGGAGAGTTTCGAGACACGGTTGAGCCAGCGCGGATCAAGCTCCGAGCCCTGGTAGTTGCGCAGGAAATCCTCGCGCGCGACGCCGTGGCTGTCGGCAAGCCGCATCATACGGCCCTCGAACGAGACCAGCCGCTTGTTGATGTCGTAGAGCTGCTCGACCAGCGAATCGATGCGGGCCTGGTTCAGCCGCAGCGACTTCACCTCGACGATGATCTCGTCCTTCAGCTTCTTGTACTTGCGCTCCTGCGAGGGCGAGAGCGACTCGCTCTGCAGCTGGTTGGCAATGTCCTGTTCCTGCAGGCGCCGCAGCTTCTTGTACTCGGACGCGATCTTGTCGAAGGTCTCGACCACCTTCGGCTTGAGCTCGGCCTCGATGGCGGCAAGCGACATCTGGTTCTCGAACTCGTCGTCGTCCATGTCGGCTTCGGCGGCGGCCTCGCCCGGATCCTTCTCCTCGACCTCGGTATCGCCGCCGGCGGCCGGCGCTGATCGGAACGGGGTCGGCGACGGCGGAGCGGCCGGCGGGGCGACATGGGCGGGCGCGCCCGGGGCGACATCGCCACCCTCGCCTTCCGCGGCAGGCGCACCATCAGCAGGCGCGCCGAGCACGGGCGGATTGATGCCGCCCTTGGCCTCCGGGCCGGCATAGGTTGCTTCGAGATCGATGATGTCGCGAAGGAAGATCTTGCCTTCGTTCAGTTCGTCGCGCCAGATGATGATGGCCTGGAAGGTCAGCGGGCTTTCGCAGAGGCCTGCGATCATCGCCTCGCGGCCGGCCTCGATGCGCTTGGCGATCGCGATTTCGCCCTCGCGAGAGAGCAGCTCGACGGTGCCCATTTCGCGCAGATACATGCGCACGGGATCGTCGGTGCGCTCGCCCGGTTCGGATTTCTTGACC
Source organism: Bradyrhizobium cenepequi (assembly GCF_020329485.1). Lineage (GTDB taxonomy): Bacteria > Pseudomonadota > Alphaproteobacteria > Rhizobiales > Xanthobacteraceae > Bradyrhizobium > Bradyrhizobium cenepequi. The sequence goes on along the minus strand of NZ_JAGKJI010000022.1, from coordinate 135,035 downwards.
TCGGTGACGGCCTTCTGCGTGACCTCGACAAGCTCGTTGTCGGTCTCGTCGTCGGTGTCCTTGTCGTCCTCCTCGCCCTCGGCGTCGTCGGCCTCGGTGACGTTGATGCCCATATCCGAGAGCATCGACATGATGTCCTCGATCTGCTCGGGCGAGGTGGTGTCGGAGGGAAGCACTTCATTGAGCTGATCGAAGGTCACGAAGCCGCGCTTCTTGGCCTGCTTGATCATCTTCTTGACGGCGGCATCCGAGAGGTCGAGCAAGGGCGACGGCGCATCCGCCTGTTCCTTCTCGGGGGCATCCGCTGCCTTGTCGTCTTTTTCCTTGTCCTTAACCTGCAGCGTCTTTGCCTTGGTGGCCATTCATCAAGCTCCCGAAACGCGTTCCATGCGAGGCCGGCGTCATCACGCCCCTCGCATGAATCACCGAAGTCCTCACGAGCGCGACAGCCTTCTCTTCGGAGAAGCGTCCCGCCCTATCTCCTCTTTCGAGCACAATTACGGAATACCCGCTTTTTCCGTTCGTGCCCTTGATGCGGAAAGGGCGGCGCAAACCTGTCGCCACCCTTGATCCGCCTCGACCAGTGTGCACCAATAACGGTGCGGCAATTAAGTTTCGCTTAACCCTGTTTTTGCAGCCAAACCATGGATTTGGCGAGTCTTGCGGACTTGGCACGAGCCTTCCGCATGATTCTTTCATCACACGCTGCGCTGGAACCGGCCCGACAGCTCACCAAATCCCTCGATCAGGGCCTCGGTGCCTTCGGCTTCTGCCATCCGTGCCTGAATGTCCCGCAGCCACGCCCAGTTCGCCTCGCTGGAATCCTCGGCGTAAGCCTGCTCGGCGTCCTTCTTTTCCCTAAGTAATGCATGTGTTTTCTGATGCAAGGCAACGAGTTGCCGCCAAGTGGAAAGAACATCCTCGCGTGCGGCGCCGCTTTGCACGCCCCACACCGCCTGCGTCGTGATCGCCCGCTCAACCCTTTGAAGCATTTGCGAAAATCCGCCCGCTGTGAGGTCGGCCCGCATTTTTTCCGCCTGCTCCTCCTCGTCGGGAGAATGGTGGTGATCGTTGGCGAAGGCGGCGATGATGCCAGCGCGGAGCTTGTGCGCCTCGGGATGGGCGAGCTCGAGGGCGGCAACCTCCTCCAGATGGTCGTGCAGCAGCCAGGGATGGTTGATCAGGGTCTGCAGGATCAGGGCCTCGCGGCGGGACAGCGCGCTGCGCTGGCCGTGCATGATCGGGCTGTTGGCCAGTTGCGGGCTCGCAGCCTGGTACGGACCGCGGGGAAGCCCCTGGGCCAGGCCGGCCGGTGGGCCGAACCGCCCGCCACCGGGGGCGCGAGGCGCGAATCGGCGGGGTGATTCGCTGCCCCTGGGCGAGCGGAAAGGGCCGCGGCCATAGCCGCCGCGGGCGGGCTCGGGGGCAAAATTGCGCTGCAGGCGCTCGGCAAAATCCTGCCGGTAGTAGCGGCGGACCACGTCGTCGCGGACGGCATTGGTGAGCTCGCCGATGCGGGCCTCCAATGCGGCGCGGCGCTCGGGGGTGGCGAAATTGCCGCCCTCGAGCTCGCGCGACCAGAGCACGTCGGCGAGGCCGCGGGCGGCCGAGATCACCTCCTCGATTGCGCCGCGCCCGCCGGAGCGGGCGAGATCGTCGGGGTCCTGGCCTTCCGGCAACAGCGCAAAGCGCAGGCTCTTGCCGGGCTTCAGATGCGGCAGCGCCAGATCGGCGGCGCGATATGCCGCCTTCTGGCCAGCGCGGTCGCCGTCGAAACAGAGGATCGGCTCGTCCGCCATCTTCCAGAGCAGCGCCAGCTGGTTCTCGGTGAGCGCGGTGCCAAGCGGCGCCACCGCGCCCGCGAAGCCCGAGGTGACCATGGCGATGACGTCGACATAGCCTTCGACCACGATCAGGGCAGCGCCGTCATGGGCGGCCTGGCGGGCGGTCGCGAGATTGTAGAGGTTGTCGCGCTTGTGGAAGAGCGGGGTTTCCGGCGAGTTCAGGTACTTGGCCGGGACGTCCTTCTCCAGCGCGCGGCCGCCGAAGGCGATCACGCGGCCGCGGAGGTCGGTGATCGGAAACATCACGCGGTCGCGAAAGCGGTCGTAGGGCACCGGGACGTCGTCCCCGGCGACCAGCAGCCCCGCCTCCACCATGTCCTCGGTCGAAATCCCCTGGGAGCCCAGGAATTCCTTCAGCGCAAAGCGTTCCGGCGGCGCATAGCCCAGGCGGAACTGCAATTGCGTCGCCGGCGAGATCGCGCGGTCGGCGAGATAGCCGCGCGCTTTGGCGCCGGTCCGCGAGGCCAGCGTGTCGGCAAAGAACTTGGCGGCCAGTTCCATCACGTCGTGCAGCGTCTTGCGGCGCTGCTCGTGGCGGGCGGCATCCGGCGTCACGGCCGGCAGCGGCATGCCGGCCATCGCCGCGAGCCGCTCGACCGCTTCCGGGAAGGAGACGCCCTCGGTCTCCATCACGAAATCGAAGATGTTGCCGTGCTTGCCGGAGGAAAAGTCGTGATAGAAGCCCTTTTGGTCGTTGACCGTGAACGACGGCGTCTTTTCCTGCTGGAACGGCGACAGCCCCTTCCACTCCTTCCCTGCCTTCTTCAACCGCACGCGCTTGCCCACGACTTCCGAGACCGGAAGCCGGGCGCGCAGTTCGTCGAGGAATTGCGGGGTGAAGCGCATGGGGCGATTTCTAGGGTGGGCGTGAACCGGTCACCGATACAGGGAGGACGTCCTCAACGGATCAACAATGTCGTGATTCGCCCGGTATTCACAGGAGCAACGGGCTTTGTCGCGCCCGTCAACAACACGGGAAGCTTGAACCTCGCTCGGTTCCGGGGTTGGATAGTACCATGTTCACGACCTTCAGGGGCGGACAGAGCGGCGGCTGGCGCGTCACCTCGATCTCCAAGGTGAAGGGCGAGACGCTGCCGCGCGTGGCGGCGGTGTCGATCATCGCGAGCGAAGCGATCGCGCTGCCGCTGTTGCCGTCGACCACCGCCTGGCGGCTTGCCGGCGTCACCAGTCATCTGCGCTATACAAACCGGGCGGAGAAGGAACAGCTTGACGCGCAGCAGCCCGCGCTTGGCCGGCGCGAGGCGAGCTGCGCGGCGCTGATCCCGATCCGGAAAACGGTCGCGTGGTGGAATCTGACGCCGGAAGAGCGGCGGGACCTCTTCGAGGACAAGTCGCACCACATCGCCGGCACGCTGAAATATCTGCCCGCGATCGCGCGGCAGCTGTTCCACAGCCGCGACCTCGGCGAGCCCTTCGACTTCCTCACCTGGTTCGAATTCGCGCCCGAGCATATCGCGCTGTTCGACGAGCTGGTGGCGATGCTGCGCGCGACCGAAGAATGGAGCTATGTCGAGCGCGAGGTCGATGTCCGGCTCGAGCGGGAGGAGTGACTACTTCTCCAGGAAGCGGCCCGAGGTGATGCGCGTCAGGCGGGCGACCGGCCAGTTGTAGACATAGGTCCACGCTTCGGCCTTGGCGCCGTCGGACAATATCAGCGGCAGCATCTGGCGGACATATTCGGTCGGCTGCGGAAAACCCTCGCCGCAGGCTTCGTACATATCGAACTCGCGCAACAGCTCGTCCGGAACGCGCAGGCGAAACAATTCGCCGTGCACGATATCGGCGGGATCGTCGGATAGCACGAGCCCCGGATAATGCTTTACCAGGTAAAGCCGGCCCTGGCAGCACGCCTCACCGATGAAATCGGCATTGCCCGAGAGCAGCCGTGCCATCGGATGGTCGAAGCCGTGCATCAGCGTGCCATAGACGAAGAGACAGTTGGAGATCATGGCTCTCTATGTCATTGCGAGCGGAGCGAAGCAATCCGTCTTGCTGCTCGTGCAGGCGTGGACCACTCGCTCGAAATGACGGAGACCGAGCGTGTCCGCCCGCTCGTCGAAGGCGATCGCCACACTGTTGCCGAACACATCGTGGATTCAGCGCAGCGACATCGGCTGTGGCTCTCATCTGAGATCGTCTCGACCACGCGCAAGTCATGGCTGTCGCGCGGGCTGGGCATGATGCGGTGCTCGCCGAACGCTCCGGATGGGTGTAGCGATGTAGACGCGCCGCTTCGATAGGCAAAGTTGAGGACGAAATCTTGGACACCACGACCGGCACTACGTTCCTGCTCACGGACGAAAACGTTCCGCCGGTCCACGAACAAAATGCCGATGGCCGCTCGTCGTTCCTGTTCACCTGCGACCATTATGGGCGGTTGATCCCGCGTATGCTCGGCGATCTCGGCCTCTCCGGAAGCGAGCTGACGCGGCACATCGCCTGGGACATCGGGATCGCCGGCGTCGCCGAGCAGCTTGCGGGGCAGCTCGACGCGCATCTGGTGGCGCAGCGTTATTCGCGGCTCGTGATCGACTGCAACCGCCCCCCGCATGTCGCAAGCTCGATCCCCCTGATCAGCGAGGCCACCACGATCCCCGGCAATGAGGGATTGACGCGCGAAGCCGCGGAGGCACGGCGGCAGGCGATCTTCGATCCCTATCACCGGCGGATCGACGAGATCATCGACCGGCGGCTGCGCGCGGGCAAGCCGACGGCGCTGGTGTCGCTGCACAGCTTCACGCCGGTTTATGCCGGGATCGATCGTCCCTGGCATATCGGCACGCTCTATCACCGCGACACCGTTCTGCCGCCGCTGCTCCTGAAGCATTTGCGCGGCGAGGGCGACCTCGTGGTCGGCAACAACGAGCCCTATGCGGTCAGCGACGAGACCGACTACACGATCCCCGTCCATGGCGAGAGGCGCGGCCTGATGAATACGGGAATCGAGATCCGCCAGGACCTGATCTCCGACCAGGCCGGACAGAAGGCGTGGGCCGACCGGCTGGCGCGGATCCTTGCCGAGATCGAGACGACATTAAGCGCAGAGAAGCTGAGCTAGCGCGCTGCGCATAACGAAACCGGCCACACCTCACCTCACGCCATGACTCGTCCTTCTAGCGATCGTCAGGACTTATGGACGATGGATGGCCAACACGGAGTGAAGAATGCCCCCCATCCACGACGCTAAAGTTGCCGGTTACGTCGCGACCTTGGGTGCCCTGGGAGAAGACAACAGGCTGCGCGGCCTCAAGCCGCGAGCGGGGATCGATTTCGTCTCGAACGATTATCTCGCGCTGGCGAGCGCGCCGCGCATGAAGAAGGCTATCGCGGCTGCAATCGATACCGGCACACCGATTGGAGCCGGCGGATCGCGGCTTCTGCGTGGAAACTGCGAGGAGCATGAAAATGTCGAAGCAGAAGCCGCCAGGTTCTTCGGAGCAGAGACGGCGCTCTTCTTTGGCAGCGGCTATGTTGCAAATTTTTCCGTCCTGACAACGCTGCCGCAACGGGGCGATTTGCTCGTCCTCGATTCTCTCGTGCACGCGAGTATTCATGAAGGCGCGCGGGCTGGCCGGGCCGAGTTTCGGATGAGCGCCCACAACGACCCATCCTCGGTCGAAAACACAATTCGCGACTGGCGGGCGAAAAGCGGAACGGGGCGCATCTGGATCGTGGTCGAAAGTCTGTACAGTATGGATGGCGATTTCGCCCCGCTCGAAGAGCTGCTGGCAATCGCGGACCGGCACGATGCTTTCCTGATGGTGGATGAGGCCCATGCCACCGGCGTCTACGGCGAGCACGGACGAGGGCTCACCGCGCCCTATGAGGGGCGCGAAAATCTGGTGGTCGTTCACACCTGCGGCAAAGCGCTGGGTGCTGCCGGCGCGCTCGTCACTGCGACACGCGTCCTGCGTGATTTCCTGGTCAATCGCTGCCGTTCATTCATCTTCTCCACCGCACCGTCACCTTTGATGGCGGTCGCAGTGCGGGAGGCACTCTTGATCCTGCGGGACGAACCTGACCGGCAGCGGCGGCTGGCCAATCTGGTCGCGTTCACGCATCGGGAGATCGCTGCGCGCAGTGGCCTAAGAAGTCCATCGTGCTCGCAGATCGTGCCATATATCGTGGGCGACAATGCGCGTGCGATGCGGCTCGCGTCTGCGCTGCAGGCTCGCGGATTCGACATCCGTGGAATCCGGCCGCCGACCGTGCCGGCGGGCACCGCACGACTGCGCATTTCCCTGACGCTGAACGTCGGAGAGGCTGACGTGCGCGCAATGCTCGATGCACTGATGGAAGAGATAAGAGGCGAAGCTCGATGAGACACCGAATCGTGGTGGCCGGCACCGACACCGGGATTGGAAAGACAGTCTTTTCGGCCGGGCTCGCCAATTTCCTTGACGCCAATTATTGGAAGCCGATCCAGGCTGGTCTTGAAGGAGAGACCGACTCCCAGACCGTCGCGCGGCTCGCTGATCTCTCCGATGATCGCATCGTGCCGGAGCGTTATCGTCTCAAGACACCAGCTTCGCCCCATCACGCCGCAGAAGCTGACGGGATTTGCATTGACGCGCAGTCGCTCGATGTGCCGGATTCCGGGGAGCGTCCCCTTGTGATCGAAGGCGCGGGCGGACTGATGGTGCCGCTCAATCGCAGCACGCTCTACATTGATATCTTCGCGCGATGGCATCTTCCGGTCGTGCTTTGCGCGCGTACTACGCTCGGCACCATCAATCACTCGCTGTTATCGATTGAAGCATTGCGACGCCGAAAGATCGAGATTGTCGGGATCGCATTCATCGGCGAAGAGAATGCCGACAGCGAGGCGACGGTCTGCAAGATTGGAGGCGTGAGGAGATTGGGCCGACTGCCCTGGCTTTCTCGTCTCACGACGAGCGCGCTCCGGACCGCGTTCGAAGCTTCGTTCCGCCGCGACGAGTTCGACCTATGATGCCAAAGAGGAAATCGCCGATCTGGCATCCGTTCACGCAACATGCGCTTCAAGGCGAGATGACAAAAGTTGTCCGCGGAGAGGGCGCATACCTCTACACCGCGGATGGCCACCGCATCATCGATGCGATCTCATCCTGGTGGGTCGTGACCCACGGTCATTGCCATCCACACATCGTCAGCGCGATTCAGAAACAGGCAGAGACGCTCAATCAGATCATCTTCGCCGGCCACACGCATGAGCCCGCCGAGGAGGTCGCCGCGCTTCTTCTACAACTTGCGCCCCGCGGCCTCGACTACGTGTTCTTCTCCGACAGCGGTTCGACCTCCGTGGAAGTGGCGCTGAAAATGGCGCTGGGCTACTGGCGTAACATAGGCGAGCCGCGAACACGTCTGATCGTCATGCAGCACTCGTATCACGGCGACACGATAGGGACGATGTCGGTCGGCGCGCGCGGCGTGTTCAACGCGGCGTACGAGCCTCTGCTGTTCGACGTCACCTCTGTCCCGTTCCCCGCGAGCGGTCGCGAACAGGCAACACTCGATGCCCTCGAGGCTGCGTGCCGGAACGGGAATGCGGCAGCCTTTATCGTGGAGCCGCTGATCCTGGGCGCCGGCGGGATGCTGATGTATCCAGCCTGGGTCCTCAAAGAGATGAGGCGGATCTGCGAGGCGTCGGGCGTCTTGCTCATTGCCGACGAGGTAATGACCGGCTGGGGCCGCACGGGGACGCTGTTCGCTTGTGAGCAGGCGGACGTGTCTGCGGATATCGTCTGCTATTCGAAAGGCCTCACCGGCGGATCGCTTCCGCTCGCGGTCACACTCTGCCGCGCAGATATTTTTAGAGCACACTACTCGAACGATCGTGCGCGCACGTTCTTTCACTCCAGTTCCTATACCGCAAATCCGGTCGCATGCGCAGCCGCCAAAGCAAACTTCGATCTTTGGCAACGCCAGGACGTTCGAGAGCGCATGGCGTTCGTCGCTGCGATGCAGGAGCAGCAAATTGAGCGATTCCGCGCCGACTCGCGCTTCGAAAACGTCCGTCGGACCGGGACCATCACGGCGCTCGATCTGAAAGGGAGCGATGCGGGTTATCTCGCAGATATCGGTCCGAAACTTCAAGCTTTCTTCAGGGATCGAAATCTACTGCTGCGCCCGCTCGGCAACACAATCTATGTGATGCCGCCCTATTGCGTAACGGCGACAGATCTTGCCGAAATCTACGCCTGCATCAGCGATGCTGCCGATGCGCTGGCTTGACATCGCCTCTTGGTCTCCGGATTCGGCTCAGGCCGCATACAGCGGAATCCGCCTGATGATTTCGGAAAACGGATCTTCACTTTTCCGGATCATGCTCTAGCTAGCGCGCCCGTGTCAGCGCGAGCCAGATGCCGCCGCCGATCATGAAGCCGCCGGAGATGCGCGAGACCAGGCGCGTCCGCTGCTTGGAAAAGAATTTTCGCGCGCGGCCGGCGAGCAGCGCATACACCATGTCGCTCATGGCCGCCGTCACCATGAAGGTCACGCCAAGCAGCGCGACTTGCGGGAAGTGATCCTTGTTCAGGTCCACGAACTGTGGAATGAACGCGCCGAAGAACACCAGAACTTTCGGGTTCGACAGCAGCACCAGGAATCCCTGCAGGAAGAAGCCGCCGCGCGGCGGCTTCGGCGGCGCATCCGCGCTCACCTCCTCGACCGGCGAGCGGATCAGCTTGATGCCGAGCCAGACAAGGTACGCCGCACCGGCAAAGCGCACCCAGTCGAACCAATAGCCCATCGTCGCCATCAGCGAGGTGAGACCGACGGCGACGACGCCGATCACGATCGCCAGCCCCGCCTGCGCACCAAGCACATTGGTCAGTGAGGCGCGGGTGCCATAGCGCAGGCCGTTGGCGATCACCAGCGTGACGATCGGCCCAGGCAACAAAGCGAGCGCAATGCAGGCGGCAACGTAAGCGAGATAGGCTTGAAGGGACATAGGGAGGACTCGGCTGGAGGCTCTGCTCGCATCATAGAGATGGGAATGCCCAGGACAAGCCCTGCGTGGTCAGTTCTATTGCGTATTCATCGCTGACTTCATCCATCGCGCCGGCTCGGCCTTCGCCAGTAATTCCAGCGCAGCGCGCTGTACCTGAATGGCATCTCCCCTGCCCTGCGCCGCTGCCACCAGAAGATCGCAGCGGTGCGAGACAGCAATGCCGATCGCAGCACGCGTGCCATCGCCCAGCCTCAGATTGTAGGGTCTGATACGTCCGGGCATATCGGCGACGCGCACGGCCTCGCCAGCGCTGATCGGGACAAAACGTTCGCTGATCAAGTCGACATCCGCAACGCGGTCGACCTCGTCGTCATCGGCAACACCGCTTGTGCAATTACAGAATCCGAGCTTCGGCCGGATGTAGACTTCGATATCGCCGCCGCAGGACGCCGCGCTGCAGTGGAACGCACGGCCCGCAGGCCAGCCGTCGCGCGGGAATGGCCAGGCGATCTCGTTCCAGTCGTCAGGCGGCGTCGCGCGCTCGTAAGCCGCAACGCCCGACAGGACGCCGAGCACGAGCGTCGCAGTCGCTATGACCGACCAGGCGCGCATTCGTCCCTCACGGCAGGCCGGCGCTGGCACGCGCCTCGTCGGTCAGTTCGAGGATATGCAGGCCGGTGTTGGCGCGGTCGACCGCATAGATGTAGCCGCGCTCGTCGGTCTCGACATTGTTGGTCTGGATCGCGACCTTGCAGCGGTCCTTGCCCTCGATGGTGACGCAGCGCTTGTCGGTTGCCGGCGTGATCGACGGGATGAAGTAGCCGACCTCCTTCGGGTGATAGGGATCGCGGATGTCGAGCGCACGGACACCGGCATTGAAGAAGGCGATGAAGGCCACCTTCTTGTAGTAGACCGGCGCCATGCTCTCGTTGGAGGAATGTGAGCCGAACCGCCCGCCGCGCTCGCAGAAGGAGCCGCTCGCTTCCGGCACGGTGTAACTCGAGATCATCATCGGCCGTGTCTCGGTGGTGACATCGGCAAACCACACCATCTGCCGCGCCTCGCCACATTCGTTCAAGATCGCCTCGTCGACGATCATGACGATGTCGCGGGTCTTGCCATCCTTGTCGTGTGCGAATTCCGCGATCGGCATTTCCGGCATCGGGAACGTCGTGTGTGCGCCGTTGAGTGCCGACAGCGGCATGCGCGATATTTCGGGATAACGGAGATTTTCCGCGATCGGCTCCTTCGGCCCGTTGAGCAACTTTTCACGGTCGACGATCTGCAGGAAACCGCCTTTGTTGGTGCCATAGCCGAAATAGACGCGGTTGCCAGATGGTCCCGTCGAGATCGGCCCGTGCAGTTCGGTCGGCACCGCGCCGGTCGAACCAGGCTCCTGGCCTGGCAGGCCAAAATCCCTGATCTTCACGGGATGGGCGGGATCACTGAGATCGTAGACCTGCGTCATGCGACGGGTGCGCCAGTCCGGCGCGCCCGAGACCAGGAAGGCGATGCCGGTGTTGCACTCCCACCAGCTCTTGTGCGTGTCCTTCAGTCCGCCGATCCGCGTGATCAGCGCTGGATTGGCGGGATCGGCGACATTCCAGATCTCATGCGCCTCGCTGCCGAAGGTGCGCAGCATATAGACCGCGTTGCGATCCCCCTTCGGCAAATCCTTGCCGTCGCAGACGCGCACCATCTGTGCGCCACCGGACTCATATTTGCCCTCCTGCCCCGGAATGTGGCGCAGATATTTTGGATGCGCGGGATCGGTGACATCGACGATCGACGTGCCGTTGGGTTCCGGCTTGCCGGTCATCGGATTGATGGGATCGGGAATCCCGTCGGTGCCGCCGTGATGGCCGATATAGGCGATCCAGCGGTCGCCCTGATGATGGATGGTCGGCTGATAGGCGCTGCGCGCCTGCAGATCGTTGGTTCCCACCAATTTCATGTTTGAGGCTTCGGGCGGCGCTCCGATCTTTTGCTGCTGCGCATAGACGTCCGCACCCCCGACAAAAGCAATTGCCACACACAGCGCAAGTTTACCGCTACCCTTCATGCGTTACTCCCCTTTTTGAAGCCAATCTCCGTTGGCTGACGGCAGGATAACACAACCAAACGCTGCGCCAAAAACACGCCCTTGACATGCAACCATTTGGTTGCCTATTTTCGCGCGCATGGACGAAGTCTTCAAAGCCCTGGCGGACGCATCGCGGCGGTCGCTCCTGGACAGGCTTCACGCCAGAAACGGACAGACATTGAACGAGTTGTGCGAAGGCCTCGCGATGACGCGACAGGCGGTCACCAAGCACCTTGCGATCCTTGAGCAGGCCAACCTCGTCAGCACGTTCAAGCATGGCCGCGAGAAGCTGCACTATCTCAATCCGGTGCCGATCCATCAGATCGGCGAACGGTGGATCAGGAAATTCGAGCGCGCCAAGCTGGTGGCGCTCAGCGAATTGAAACGGCAACTGGAGAAGCGTGATGAGTAAGCCGGAATTCGTCTATGTGATCTATATCGAGGCGACTTGCGAAAAGGTCTGGGATGCGCTGATCGATCCGGAGATGACCAAGGATTATTGGGGCAGGAAGCGCAACCGCTCGGAGTGGAGCAAGGGCGCGAGGTGGCAGCACGAAGATTACGATGACCCTTCCGAGGTCGCCATCGCCGGCACCGTCATCGAGAGCGAGCGTCCGCATCGGCTCGTGCTGAGCTGGGCCCAGCCGGCAAATCTAGGCAATGCCGACAAGGTGTCCCGGGTTACCTTCACGATCGAGGAGCAGTTCGGCTCGACCAGGCTGACAGTCGTGCACAGCGAACTCGACGACGAGATGCTGCGCGGCGTCAGCGCCGGCTGGCCCGCCGTCCTGTCGAGCATGAAAACGATGCTGGAGACAGGCGCGTCGATGCCGATGACGCGCCGACGCTGGAAGGGCGGCGATTAGCCTCGCGGGAGGGTTCAAGATGTCCAAGCCGGAATTCGTGTACGTCACCTATATCGAGACCACGCCGGAGAAATTGTGGGAGGCGCTGACCAATAGCGAATTCACCAAGCAGTACTGGTTCAACACGGAAGTGAAATCCGACTGGAAGGTGGGTTCCCCGTTCGCGCTGGTCATGAACGGCATCACGACCGACGTGGGCGAAATTCTCGAGGCCGACCGGCCGCGGCGTCTTGCCTACACCTTCAAGCACCAGCTTGATGAGGAGTTGCGCAAGGAGCCGCCGACCAAGGTCGTCTTCACCATCGAGCCCCACGGCAACCTTACGAAGCTGACCGTGACGCATGAAGGCTTCGTCGAAGGCAGCAAGCTTTTTGACGGCATCTCCAAGGGGTGGCCGGCGATTCTGTCCGGACTCAAGACCCTGCTTGAGACAGGGAAAGTGTTCGCGATCCCGCCTCGCGCGCTTGGGATCGAAGGATTCGAATAGAGATGAAGATCTATCGGAGGATTCGAGTGGACATGAACATCGAAAAATTCAAGCCGGCGATCGTCTACACGATCTATATCGCCTCCACACCGGAGAAGGTCTGGGAGGCGCTGACCAACGCCGAGTTCAGCCGCAAGTATTTTTTCGGCAACGCGGTCGAGGTCGATCTCAGGGTCGGCGGCGCATTCATGGTGCGCACGCCGGATGGCGCACCGCACATTACCGGCGAGGTGATCGAATGCGAGCCGGCGCGAAAGCTGACCGTGACCTTTAACGTCAACTGGCCGGCCCTGGTAGAAAAGCTCGGGCCGACGCTCGTGACCTATGAGATCGAACCAGCGGGCAACGCGGTCAAGTTGACGCTGCTGCAATCGCACGACCGGCCGCTCAGCGACGATATCCTCTCCGGCGGCCGCGCCGGCTGGCCCGCGATCCTCTCCAGCCTCAAGAGCCTGCTCGAAACCGGCAATGCCCTCGTCGTCCAGATGCAGCCGCCGGAGCGGATGCTGGCGGCGCTGAAGGAGCTGGGAATCGCGACGCCGTAAGCGGCGCGAACACAAGTGGGCTCCCTCTCCCCGTTCTTACGGGGAGAGGGTTGGGGTGAGGGGCTCTCTCCGCGCAGACGTTGATAGACGAACTCGTGGAGGCTCCCCCTCACCCGAAATTCAAGCTGCGCTTGAATTTCGACCTCTCCCCGCAAGCGGGGCGAGGTGTTTACCCCCGCGCCCGCAATTCGCGACGCAGCACCTTGCCGGTTGCGGTCATTGGCAGCGACTCCGCGAACTCCACAAAGCGCGGGTATTCGTGGGCAGCGAGTTGCACCTTGACGAAATCCTGGATCTCACGGGCGAGCGTGTCGCTCGGGGCATAGCCCGGTCGGAGCACGATCCAGGCCTTGATGGATTCGGTCCTGATAGGATCGGGAATGCCGACGACGGCCGACATCGCGACCGCCGGATGCTTCATCAGCGTGTGCTCGATCTCGGACGGGCCGACGCGATAGCCGGCGGTGGTGATGACGTCGTCCTCGCGGCTGACGTACCAGAAATAGCCGTCCTCATCCTGCACGCCGAGATCGCCGGTCAGCAGGAACTCGCCGGCATATTTCTTCGCGGTCGCCTCCGGGTTGCGCCAATACTCGATCATGGTGACGGGGCACGGCTGGCGCACGCCGATGATGCCCCTCGTCCCGCGCGGCAGCTCCTCGCCCTTCTCATTCACAATACGCACGTCGAAGCCCGGCGTCGCCCTGCCCATCGAGCCTGGGCGGATCGGAAACAGGTTCGAATTGCTGCCGATCACAAGGTTGCATTCGGTCTGGCCGAACACCTCATGGGCGTCGATGCCGAAGGTATCGCGCACCCAGCCCAATAATTCGCCGCCGAGCGACTCGCCGCCGGTGAAGATGCTGCGCAGCTTCACGCCGGAGTTCTTGACGCCCGCCTGCCGCATCAGCTTCAGCGCGGTCGGCGGCAGGAACACGTTGCGGATTCCGAGTTCGGCCATCATCTGCATCGCCGCCTGCGGCTCGAATTTGCGCGCGCGATGGCCGACCACGGGAATGCCGTGGTACCAGAACGCGAACAGGCCGTTGATCAAGCCGCCGATCCAGGCCCAATCCGCCGGCGTCCACATGAGGTCGCCGGGCCGCGGCAGGAAGTTGTGGCACATCTCGACATTCGGCAGGTGGCCGAGCACGACGCGATGCGCGTGCAGCGCGCCCTTCGGGTTACCCGTGGTGCCCGACGTGTAGATGATGAGTGCGGGATCATCGGCCGAGGTGTCGACGCTGGTAAACTCCGCCGACGCCGCACGCAGTGACGGCCAGAACGGCTTGGTGCCTGCTGGCACCTCGTCGCTGACCACATAGACGTTCTTCAGCTCGGGCAGGCGGTCGCGGATCTTCGCCAGCTTCTGCCAGCCGGCCGCGTCGGTGACGATCGCTTTCGCTTCGGCGTTCGACAGCCGGAATTCCAGCGCATCCTCACCGAACAGCGCGAACAGCGGGATCGAGATCAGCGCGGAGCGGAAGGCGGCAAAATGCGCGATCGGCAATTCCAGCGATTGCGACAGGAACACCGCGACGCGGTCGCCGCGCACAAGACCATCAGCCTTCAGCACATTGGCGAAGCGGCGCGACATTTCCGCGACCTCATCAAAGGTCGTGCGCGCCTGGCTGCCGTCCTCATCGACATAGACCAGCGCAAGCCGCTTAGTGCCGTCGGCATGACGGTCGCAGCAGGCCGTCGCCATGTTGAAGCGCGCCGGGACCTCCCAGCGGAAGTTGCGGTAGAGTTCGTCGTAGGTTGCGGCTTCCTTGAGCATGATCCTCGGGCGTTCCTGACGTTTCCTCAGGGGCCGGCGGCGCGAGACGCAATCACCGGCCATTCTGTTCTTGCCGCCAGTTTTAAAGCCCCGCGCGTCCCGCACAAGCTCCGCGTCCCCGGCGCTGAGAGCGCTGCCGAACGGCGCCATGCAACCCCCGTGTTTACCGGTGTCTGTCGCGCGAAAAATCTTATAACCGTCTGATTTAATTACATTTATCTGAATTTCTTTACTGCCATGCGTGGATTCATCATGAGGTCTGTCGCTGGCGTTCAGGGGTCGCAATTTTGTCAAATAAGCCTATATTAGGGATCGAAATGACATGTGCGGCGCGCCGCCGGTTGTGGCCGCCGTCCCCAACTCCCAATCGCGCTAGCGCCAAGAAGAGTAAGAGGTCGTCGACCATGCGTCCTATGCGTCCGTTCAACTTTAACACTGCCGCCGAACTGTTTCCCGCCGCCATTCGCAAGAAGAAGCGAGCAGGTTTCGCCTATCGGCGCTTTGGCACCGCGGCGGAAGCCGTGCGCTATGCCATGGAGGAGTTGCCGGCGGATTCGCTGAACGGCGCCTATCTGCAGGTCGAAGAAGCCCGTTTCGACCAGAACGGCATCCGCTCGCTCTATGAGAGCGAGGCGTTTCCGCTGCCCCGCCGTCCGCGCCCGGTGCAGACCAATACCGACGCCGACGCAGCTTAAACCAATCCGTCCCCGACCCAAGCGAAAAGCCCTCGGGATGATCCGGGGGCTTTCTCTTTTTGCGCTTACGGTCGCGGCTGCTTGTCCAGCCAGCGCTTGAGCATGCGCACGTTCCGGACATTGGCGCGGAACACGACGTCGAACGCGTCGCCGGCAAGCGGCACCAGGCCGACCGCGCCGTCGAGCGCGACGTTGGCAAGCATCCGCGCGGTGATGTGCCAGGGCGCGCCCAGCGCACGCGCTTCCCGCACCAGCCACAGCGAGATCGCCGTCGTGATGATGTCGCCGACCACGGGGATCAGGCCGATCAGCCCATCGATGCCGTAGCGGATGTTGGTGCCGGGCACGATGAAGGCGACGTCGAGCAGTTTCGCGATCGCCTCGAGCCGCGCCAGCCGCTGCTCACGGGTGAGATTGCCGAACGGATTGGCACCCTCGAAATCCAACCGGAACGCTTCGAATTGCGGATGCAGCGCGGTTTCCGGAATCTCGCGTCCGTCCTGGTCGATGATTTTTCCCTGCGGCCTGGCGTCGCGGTAGGCGCCGCGCGAGCGGGCACGGTTGGGCGTGAAGATGTCGTCGGGCATGCGCATGACATGGTAACGCAAGGGCGCGGTACAAGTTGCGTCACATTACCGCTCTGTCACCTGGCGGCGAGGCTCGCACCACAGATACGCCGTCATTCCGGGGCGCGACGAAGCCGCGAGCCCGGAATCCATTTCTCCCGCTTGCGCATGCGACGCAATGGATTCCGGGTTCGCGCTGACGCGCGCCCCGGAATGACAGAGAGAGTGGCTTATGTCGTCACTGGCTGCGGCTCTTCCGCATATTTGTGCGCCAGCCAGGATGACAGCGTTGCCGGCACGCAGCCGACAAGCCCGTAGAGGATGAACTGCACCACGCCGGAGTCCGGTCCGCGCGAGCCGTAGAGCAATTCGGACGCGATGAAGCCGATTGTGCCAATGACCAGTATCCGCACGGACGGACTGATCTTCCGCACATGCATCAGGATATCGTCGATTGCCCCCAGCATCAGCGACGGCACGATACCGAACAGATACGCGTATTGCAGCGTCTTGGCGAAAGCCAGGAAGAACTTTCCGACCTCGTGAGCGCCCGTCTCGGTCCAATAGCCGGACTGATAGCTGGTCGCGAACAGCAGAATGAGACCACCGATGAACGGGCCGATAGCGGCGAAGATCAGGTAGCGTTTCATGGTGCCTAACTCACTGCACTAACGACGCCGCTCTTGCCTTACGACAGGTTAGCGGCATTGTCCCGACGAGGAAATAACTCCCTCACTCCCCCCATGCCGCGAACGCATCATTAAACGCGCGTTCCCCCGGCGCCCCCTTCTCGATCGCGATGATGGCGCGGCGTTGGTTGGAGTAGACGAGCGGAATGTCGAACCAGGAGCGCTCCTTCAGGAGCTGCAGGTTGCGCGAGCGGTCGGCATCGACGTTGGAGAGGCCGACCAGGAAGAAGCCGTCGGTGACCTTCACCGCAAGGCCTGCGAGTGGCGTGCCGCGGGCCTGCTCGTTGGACTTCATCAGGATGCCCGGCACGTTGCCGACGCCGCCGTTCGGGAAGTCCTGCGGCAGGATGAAGGTGAGCTCGGCGGTGTGGCTTGCGGGCAAGGACGAGTCGGTGTTGCGGCGGAACGACATCGTCATCTTGAACTTGCGGTCGGGAATCTCGATGTCGGCGCGCACGGCGATGTCAGCGGGCGAGTTGCCGGCGGCCTTGATCGGTTCGGTGCGCCAGATCACCGAGCCCACATATTGCTTGCCCTTGGGATCGCTGGGGTCCTCGTCATAGAGCACGACGCGCTGCGCCACCGGCGCGACCGGCTCGGTGGACGACGGCTGGCCGACACGGTCCGGGATCTTCGGCTTGGTGGCGGGCGCCGATGCGTCCTTCGGCGCCTCCACCGAGGATGATGACTTGAGCAGGCTGCTCACCACCGTGACCGCCTGCTTACCCCAGAGGATGCCGGCGCCGATCAGGATCAGGATGATGCCAACCGCGATCGCACTCTTGAACGGGAATGCCGAGCCGAGCCGCGCGCTCTTCTTGAGCTCGCGATCGCCGCCATTGCCGATCCGCGTCCGCAGCTGCGATCCCTGCGGCGCGTAGCGCTCAGCCTCCTCGCTCGACTCGTCATAGGAGTATGTGGCATCCGGATCGGCGCCGCGATTCTCCATGTTCGGCTCGAGCCGGTCGAACTCCGGCGAGGGCGACGGCACGTTGGCGTAGGTTTTGCGCGCGTTGCGGTTGGCCTGCGCGGCGGCGCGGCCGAGATCGTCGGCGTCGGCGGCGAGATCGCGGAAACCGCGAAGGCCAGGCGGCTGCGGCACTGGCGGCCCGCCATTGGTGGCGGCACCGTTATTGTCAGGCCCGCGGCGCGCGCCGGGAGGCCGCTGCGGATCTGGCGGCTGGGGCGCCGGCGGCCGCGGGGTGACCGGCGGAGCCTCGCCACGGAGGTTGCGCTGCGGGCGATCCTCGCCAACGGTCGGACGCGGTGGCGGCGGAGTGCGCGGGCGCGGCGGCGTGGCTGGGGCCTGAGCGCCTTCCGGCGGGCGGGTGGTCGCCGTGGCCGTGGCACGGCGGAAGGCGTCGCCGCTGCGGGAACCGCCGCCGGGACGGCTAGCCTCGCGGGCGCGCTGGGCGGCTTCCGATTCGACCTTGCGCACGGCCTCTTCGAGCGACAGCCGCTCGCGGGTGATCTCGGACTCGGAAAGCGGCGGCTGGACGCTGCGGAGCTGCTGGATCAGCGCAGCCCGCGCCCGCTCGTAAAGCGCGCGGCGGCTCTCACCGGGAGCATTGGGATCCAATCCGGCGATGGCACGGGCAATCAGCGGGTAGTAATCAGCCATTTCCACTCAAATTGGTGGGATATAGGTAATATCCCGTTAAGCCTCGAACGGATTTTGTACCAGAATAGTATCCTCGCGTTCCGGGCTGGTGGAAAGTAGTGCGATCGGGCAGCCGACCAGTTCCTCCACCCGGCGGACATATTTGATGGCCTGCGCCGGCAGGTCGGCCCAGGAACGGGCGTTCGCCGTCGGCTGCTTCCAGCCCTCGATCGTCTCATAGATCGGCACCACGCGGGCCTGTGCGCCTTCGCCCGCCGGCAGGTGGTCGATTTCCTTGCCGTCGAGCTTGTAGCCGGTGCAGACCTGTATGGTATCGAATCCATCTAGAATATCGAGCTTGGTCAGCGCCAGTCCCGTGATGCCGCAGGTGCGCACCGTCTGCCGCACCAGCACCGCGTCGAACCAGCCGGTGCGACGCTTGCGGCCGGTGTTGACGCCGAATTCCTTGCCACGGCGGCCGATTTCCTCGCCGATCTCGTCCGTCAGCTCGGTCGGGAACGGCCCCTGACCGACGCGGGTGGTGTAGGCCTTGCAGATCCCCAGGACATAGCCGACCGCGCCGGGGCCGAGCCCAGCGCCGGTTGCCGCCTGCGCCGCCACCGTGTTGGAAGAGGTGACGTAAGGATAGGTGCCGTGATCGACATCGAGCAGCGCGCCCTGGGCACCTTCGAACAGGATACGCTTGCCCTCGCGGCGCTTGAGGTCGAGCAGTCGCCAGACCGTTTCGGCATAGGGCAGGATTTTCGGCGCCAGCGCCGTCAGCTCGCGCAGAATGCCCTTGCCGTCGATCTCCTCCAGATTGAGGCCGCGGCGGAGCGCATTGTGATGCGCCAGCAGCCGGTCGATCTTGTGCTGCAAGGTGTCGAGGTCGGCCAGGTCCATCAGGCGGATGGCGCGGCGGCCGACCTTGTCCTCATAGGCCGGGCCGATGCCGCGGCGAGTGGTGCCGATCGCGGTCACCGCGTTGGATGATTCGCGCAGCGCGTCGAGATCGCGGTGCAGCGGCAGGATCAGCGTGACGTTCTCGGCAATCCGCAAATTGTCCGGGCTGACCGCAACGCCCTGCCCCTTCAGCCGCGCCACCTCATCCAGGAAGGCTTGCGGATCGAACACGACGCCATTGCCGATCACGGCCAGTTTCGATGGCCGCAGCACGCCCGACGGCAGCAGTGCGAGCTTGTAGGTCTCGCCGTTGATCACAAGCGTATGGCCGGCATTGTGACCGCCCTGGAAGCGCACGACGATGTCGGCCTGCTCCGACAGCCAGTCGACGATCTTGCCCTTCCCTTCGTCGCCCCACTGGGCGCCGACCACGACAACATTGGCCATTTCGCAAGCGTTCCCTGCAACACTTCAAGGTTCGATCATGATCACAGCGGAAAAGCGGTGCCGAACTTTCCGGATCATGGTTTAAGCTGCCCGGCCGAAATCACGGCGGTGGCCGCTCGCACACAGGTCGCTCACCCCGATAAAGGAAGCGCTACGCTTAAGCAAGCAAGAAGGGTAGTTTTTGCGTCGTTTCGATGGTCTCCAAGCCTTTGATATCCCCGGAAAATTTGTGGCCGCGGAAAAGCAGGGCCAGATCATGGGCAAGGATTAAGGGAACAACCAGCCAGATGTCCAAAAGCACGCGCGCCACGGAGACGCTGGCCAGGCTCGGCGTGAAATTCACCCTGCACGCTTATGACTATGATCCTGACGCCGAGAGCATCGGCCTGCAGGCCGCCGAAGCGCTGGGGGTGGCGCCGAAACGGATGCTGAAGACGCTGATGGCCGAGGTCGACGGCAAGCCGGTCTGCGCCGTGGTGCCGTCGGACTGCGAGGTCAGCATGAAGAAGTTAGCGGCCGCCTTCGGCGGCAAGACCGCGAAGATGATGCGCCCCTCCGATGCCGAACGGCTGACGGGCTATCACGTCGGCGGCATCAGCCCGTTCGGGCAGAAGAAGCGCGTGCCTGTTACGATCGAACAGGCGTCGCTTAACGAGACGAGCGTGTTCGTCAATGGCGGCCAGCGCGGCCTGCAGATCGAGCTCGCGCCCGACGATGCGGTGAAGGCGACGGCTGCGATCGTGCGGCCGCTGACTGCATGAGGTTGGATGCGACGCTCAGGCCGTCGCGGGCTTGAGCGTCAGCACCTCGCGCCGCCTCGAGAGCAGCGAGAACAACAGCGATAGCGGCGCCATCGTGGCGAGCAGCACAGCGCCAGCGATCAGTGCGGCCGATGGCTTGCCCCAGGCATCCTGCAGCCGGCCGGCGGCGGACGGCCCGATCGCCATCAGGATGTAGAAGCAGGTGAAGAACAGGCCGAAGCCGAGCGAGCGGTCAGCCGGCTCGAGCACGCGCGTCGGCAGTGACAGGATCGCGCCGGACAAGGGGCCGATGGCGACGCCGAAGACGAGGCAGGCGATGGTTGGGTGGATGTCTGCGACGAACACGGCCAGCGCCAGGGCCGCCACAAGCCCGCAAGCAACGATCGCGGCAACCGGCCGCCCCGACCGCTCGACGACATAGCCGCCGACGGGAATGGCAATGATGGTGAACCAGATCGCGAGGCTGACCAGCGAGGCCGCCCCCGTCGGGCTCGCTCCCTGCGCCACCATCAATTGCGGCGCATAGCTGAAGAACAGCACGCAGGCGAGATTCATCGCGCCCCAGATGACGCCCGCAATCAGAATCGGGACCAGTGTCCTGACCGGCAGGCCGGCGCGCGTGGCCGCCGCGGTCTCTGCCTGGACGGGACTCCGCGGCAGGAGTGCGAAGGCGCCGAGCGCGACCAGGGCCATCATCGCGCTCGACGCCATCACCGCCGGCCACCCCAGCGATTGGGCGAGATAAGTCTGCGCCGGCAGCGCAACCATCGCGCCGAACGGCCAGCTCATCTGCAACAGCGACATCGCCAGCACGATCTCGCGGCCGGCGAACCAGTCGGTCGTCATCTTGGTAGCGACCAGGATCACGATGGTGGCGCCGACGCCGCCGATCACACGTGCGATCAGCGCGGCAGCGAAGCTATCGCAATAGGACAGAGCGACGCCCGAGACTGCCATCAGCGCCAGTCCGACAAGCCCGAGCGTCGTCTCGCGTACGCGCTGGCCGATCAGGCCCGCTGGAAAGGCGACGACGATTCCGGGCAACAGATAAGCGCCGAGCAGCATCCCGAGCTGGGCGTAGCCGAGCGCGAGATCCTGCATCAGGAAATTGGTCGTGGACCCGACCGATTGGAACTGAAACCCGGTCGCCGCGCGCGCTGCGAACAGCACGGCAAGCACGATCCATCTGCGGGGCATCGCTGCCTCCCGATCAATCCTGGAGGTCGCTGCTGACGAGATTGCGGCTGACCACGTTGGAGATTTCGGACAGTTCGTCTTCCGAAATCTCGTGCAGCGACAGTTGAAGCTGCATGATCGCGAGATCGACGAGGTGGCCGGCAAAGGACAGCCCGCCGGAAACCAGGATGTTACGCTGTTCGGTCAGTACCGGAATCACGTTACGCAAGCGACGGGCCCTCAATTCATCCATATCGATGCCCTCTCAGCGGCCGCTGCGCGGTTGCGACCAGCCAGTGAGCGGTGGTGGCGACGTCGGCGAACAATTCGATCGCCTTCGTCGCAACAAGGTGCACTGAACCAGCATCGGCATCGCGCCGCTGCCGGCTCGCCGCGGCATCGGTCAGGAAGGTGACGCGATGACCGCGGTGCGAAGCGTCGATGGCGGTGGCAAGGCAGACCTCTTCCGCAGCCAGACCGCCGATCGCAAAGCTGCCGATCCGCGAGACGACGTCCTCGAACAGCGGATTGGCGTAGCAGGAGGGCTGCCTACGCTCGAACACCATGTCCGAACGCTTCGGCTCAAGGCCCATGATCCAGGGCGACTGCGCCTTCCTGTCGACAATATCCAGCCCTTCAGCCCGCCGCGTGAAGGCGATCGGCATCCCGGCATTGCGGGCGTGCTGGATCGCGGCCCTGCAGCTTTCCAGCGAGCGAGCGAGATCGTCAGCGCAGGCCGCCGCACGAAAATAGGCATCCTCCTGCAGGTCGACCATGACCAGCAGGCGGGTGTTGGAAGCGCCGACATAGGGTTTGAGGTCGATCACGCCCATGGGATCACATCGTGGGCGGCTGCGCAGCCGCGCCGCGGCCAGCAGACATTTCGAGGATGCCGGGGACGTCCCACTGTCCTTCGGGACGGATCAGGACGTAAGGATCCTCGCCGAGGGTGATGCGCTGCGGATGCCGCTCGGTCTGAAGCTTGACCTCGACATAGTCGAAATCGGAGAACACGAATTCGCGCGAGCCCGGCATGCGCTCGAAGCCGCGCTGCTCCCAGAAGCCGAGCAATCGCTTCTGCGCATGCGCATAAAGAACGTTGTAACCCTTTTTGCGGCAGAGCTCGATCGCGGCATCGACGATGCGGCCGGCGATACCGCCGCTGCGGTTTTCGCTGCGCACCGCCAGCCGCTCCAGCTTGGCGAAATCGGCGAAGTAGCGGATCCGCATGCAGCCGACCGGCTCGCGGCCCTGATGGCAGATCAGATGGGTTGCGGAGAAATCATTGCCATCGAATTCCTCCTCGAACGGGCAATGCTGCTCGCCCATGTAGACGGCGCTGCGGATCGCCATCACGCGCGCCATCTCGTCCATCGAGCGTACCACCCGCACCGAGATCGGGTCCGGCGGCACCGGCTTCGGCGGCGGCATCTCGTGCGAGCGATCGAGCATCTGCAGATGCGGCGCGAACAGTCCGTCATAACGGGCGCCCGGAGTAAAGCCGAGCGGCTCGAGCACGCGCAGCCCTTCCTTGGTGATCGGGCGCGAATAGATGTTGATGCCCTGGTAGAGCGGGGTCGAGAATTTCTGCAGCACCAGCGGGATCGCAGCGACCGTCGGCCCCTTGGCGTGGATGGCCCAGACATAAATGCCGGCCGGCCGCTCCGATTGCCGCGCGACGAATTCGAGATCGGGATTCTTGGTGTCGAGCCGGCCGTCGATCAGGCGGCGCGCGCCTTCATGCGTCAGCGGCAGCACCGCCAGGAAGCCTTCGCCCTTCGGCGCGGCAATGTCGAATTGGTCGCGCCGCGCGATCGCCCAGAACACATCCGGATTATGGTTAGCAACGGTCTGAACGATCCGGTTGGTGGTCAGTCCGGGAATATCCTCCCTCGCCGCATCCATCAGCGCCGCAATTCCGGCAGCATCGACGGTGAAGATCACCGTGCGTTTCGCCAATTGCAGCATGGTCATCTTGTCGAGCGAACGGGCGGGACCCGTCCCCTGACGCCTGGTGGCGGCCTTGCGAATAAAATCGAGGTCCAGAGCAGTCATCGATCATCTCTCGCGGTTGTGGTTTCGCCGCGTTTCTGCCAAGAATAGCGAGGTGTTCCCGTTAAGCTAAAAGGCGACAAACGAGGCGATTTGTATGCACTCACCTGAGCGCAGGGGTGCTCACCACCGTGCACACCCTCCGGGCCGCATCGGCCAGTGGGATTCGGTGCGGATCTTCCTTGAGGTGGCCCGGATCGGCAGCTTCCGCGCTGCAGCCCTGGAGCTGAACGCCTCGGCCAACTTCCTGCGCAAGCAGATCCTGCAACTAGAGAGCGCCTATAAAACGACGCTGATCACCCGCCATGTCGATGGCGTGCGGCTGACGCCGGAAGGCGAGAAGGTGCTGGAGGCGGCGCGGCGGATGGAGGAAGCGGCCTTCGGCCTCGACCGCGCGCTGAGCCAGACCACGCCGGCGCTGTCGGGCGAGGTGCGCTTCGCGATCACCGAAGGTCTCGGCACCTTCTGGGTCGCGCCGCGGCTGATCGAATTCCAGCGCGTCTATCCGGGACTATTGGTCGATCTCAAATGCGAGATGCGCTCGGCTGACGTGCTCCGTCTCGAGGCCGATGTCGCGGTGCAGCTCGAAGAGCCTGACAAGCCCGACCTCAAGCGCGTCAAGATCGGGCGTCTGCATGTCATGCCGTTCGTCAGCCCGTCCTATGTCGAGATCTACGGCATGCCGAAGGACCAGGACGACATCCGGCAGAACCACCGCATCGTGCTGCAGGATGCCGACCAGACTCGCGCGCAGCAGATGTACGAGCAATATGCCGGCCGCGAGCAGGTCGGCTTCGTCGCCATGCGCAACAACGTCAGCAGCGCGCATGTCTGGGCGGTCGCCAAGGGCGCCGGCATCGGCTGGCTGCCGACCTATGTGCCGGCGGTCGCCGGGCCTTTGATCCCGCTCGACATCGGCATCAACTTCTCGCTCGACATTTGGCTTGCCTATCACCCCGACGCCAAGCGGATTCCACGCGTCAAGCAGTTGATCGACTGGACCATCCAGGCCTTCGACAGCCGGAAGTATCCGTGGTTCCGCGACGAGTTCGTGCATCCCAACGATCTGCAGAAAACCTACAAGGGGGAGCCGCTGGTCAATCTGTTCGCAGGCTTCGTGAACGAAACACGGTCCAAGATCGGCTGAGCAACGCAATGAGCAAATCGACCGACGGGCACATCGATCAATTGGTGCAGGCCAAGTGGCGCGAGATCGGATTATCGCAGTCCGACCTTGCGGAAGTGCTGGGAGCAACGCCCCCGCAACGGACAGGGCGCGTAAACGGCCGCGAGGCGGTTGATCTCGAGCGCTTGCGCCACGTGGCGAGCGCGCTCGGCGTTTCCGCCGATCACTTCGGCGGCCGCGCCGGCAGCAGCGCCGCGCGAGCACGGCGACTGCCGGAACCGGGCTCCGCATCGTTGCAGTCGCTGCTCGAGCTGCGCCTCTTGCGGTTGTTTCGCGAATTGCACGACGTCGATACGAAACGGATGCTCATCGACCTGACCGCACAGATCGTCAAACGCCAGGCTGATCCTTCGGGCGAGGCCGGCTGACGCCGCTCTCCGGCGGACCAGCACCCCACGAAACAGTCGTCAG
The DNA here is from genome assembly GCF_020329485.1 of Bradyrhizobium cenepequi. GTDB lineage: Bacteria > Pseudomonadota > Alphaproteobacteria > Rhizobiales > Xanthobacteraceae > Bradyrhizobium > Bradyrhizobium cenepequi. The sequence continues at coordinate 109,992 of NZ_JAGKJI010000022.1, read as the reverse complement.
GAGCTGCCGACAGGCTTGCCCGAATAGGGCCTCGCGCATGGTCGCGATGCAGCCAACGCCATTGCCGTCACCGCAAAATCCGTGTCTGTGGCGCGGGCCGGGCCCTCTCACATTCCGGCCCGGTGCGTGACCTCGCCGGGCGGGCCACGGCGCCATGAACCGGGCCCGACGAATGTCTGCTTCCGAGACCACCACTCCTGCCGGCTCCGGCAACTGGCTGGCCAACCAGCCCTACCTGCTGCTTAGCCTCACAGCGCTGTTCTGGGCCGGCAACGCCATCGTCGGCCGCCTCGCCGCCGGCCATATTCCGCCGGTGACGCTCTCCTTCCTGCGCTGGTCGCTGGCGTTCCTGTTGACCCTGCCCTGGGCCTGGCCGCATCTGAAGCAGGATTGGCAGGCGATCCGCGGCCACCTCGGCCTGATGGTTTTCCTTTCGCTGACGGGCATTGGCGTCTTCAATACCCTGCAATATTGGGCGCTCGAATACACCCAGGCGCTGAACACACTGCTGCTGCAATCGGCGGGGCCGCTGATCATCGCGGTATGGTCGCTGGTCCTGCTCGGCGTGCGGCTGACGGCGGCGCAGGCCCTTGGCGTGCTGCTGTCGCTTGCGGGCGTGCTGGAAATCATCCTGCACGGCGATTTCACCGCGCTGTCAAAGATCGAGTTCAACAAGGGCGACCTGATCTTCCTGCTGGCGCTCACGATCTTCGGGATCTATTCGGTGCTGTCGCTGAAGCGGCCGCAGATTCACGGCCTGTCATTCGTCGCCTTCACGTTCGGCTGCGGCGCGGTATGGCTGACGCCGTTCCTGGTCTGGGAATTGCTGGCGCGCCCGGCGATGGAGCTCAACCTCAACAACGTGCTCTCGCTGATCTATGTCGCGGTGTTCCCCTCAACGCTGGCTTATCTCTGCTTCAACCGCGGCGTCCAATTGATCGGCGCCAACCGCGCCGCGCCGTTCTTCCATGTGGTGCCGGTGTTCGGCACCGTGCTGTCGATCATCTTCCTTGGCGAACATCCGCAACCGTTCCATTTCATCGGCTTTGCGCTGGTGCTGTCAGGCGTGTTCGTCGCCTCGCGCAAGCCGAAGCCGGCCTAAGCCAATCGCCGTCATTTGTGTTTCGGCGCCGAGTCATGAGCTGATCGGCTTGAACTAACAGGCTTGGCACCGGGCTTGTTATCGCGAGCATGAGGGCCGATCATGGAAGACATGAAAGTCACGGCCAGCGGGTTTGACCATCCGGACGTAAGAGGCGAGCTCTTCTGGGGCGGACGTGGTGGCACGCAATGGTGGATTTCACCTGAGACGAATACGGCAGGCCTGATCATGGCGCAGCGTGAGATGGGGCATCCCTTTGTGGCCGAGTTCAAGCGGCTCGCGTACGAAGCGGTGAAGCGCAAGCGCTGACAAGGATAAGCTTCGCGCTACGCCAACAGGCTTGAAATTGAACTACCGTAATGGCCCATGTGCTGGCCGGGAAAAGTCGAGGGTGCAATGGCGAGGCTCATCGCGATGGCGGGCTTGCCGGGTGTCGGCAAGTCGAGCATTGCGCAGCATCTGGCGCGGCGCACTGGTGCCGTCTGGCTGCGGATCGACTCAATGGACCAGGCAATCTGGGCATCAGGTACGGCGCCTAGCGATCTCTTTGATTCGACCTACCGAGCAGCCCAAGCGGTCGCTGCCGATAATTTAGCGCTCGGCTTGGATGTCATTGCGGACTGTGTAAACGATTGCCAGGAGGCACGAGACGGCTGGGAGACGGCGGCGCGACGTATCGGAGCTGAAGTCAAATGGCTCGAAGTCGTGTGCAGCGACCCCCTCGAGCACCGTCGAAGAGTTGAAACAAGATCAAGCGACATCGTGGGATTGCACCTGCCCGATTGGGATGCAGTCGCCGCCCGCGCCTACGACAAGTGGAATCGGGATCGCATTGTTATCGACACAGCACATCGCAATCTGGAGGTGTGCGTCGACGAGGCCCTCGATCTCCTGCGCAGATGACAGCCGCTTTTGACGCGACTGAGACGTCAAGCACTCAGTCTGCCTTGTGCAGTTTGTTGATGGCCTCCGCCGATCTAGCGGCTGCCAGGTTGTGTTCTAGGCTATCGCGACGTTTGCCGCGGTCGAATTTGCGGCGGGCTCATCCAGAGCGGCCAGGCGACGATCGATTGCGTCGATGACCTGGCGTGAGAAAGGTCCAAGATGCGCGTAGGCCACAATCATGGCTACTGCGATTCGTGCCGAGGACGAGTCTCGCTTGGCGCAGCTGAGGAAGGTTCGCCAAAACGGATCGTGCGCTTCGGGAATCGCGGTGACGACGCGATGCACTGTCTCTAATGCCCGCACCTTGGCACGGATGTCGCCGACGGGCAGTTCCTGACGTTGCCGCGAACGGTCGAGGATCGTCATCAATCGGTCAATACGGCTCGCGTACGCGACGGGATGATAGACGCTCTCCAGGATCTGTCTGTAGTCTATCAAGATGTCGCGCAACGGACGCGTCGGATCGAAATTGATGCCGTCGGTGCACTGATCGCCGCCGATGGTTGGACCCAAATCGTGATTGGGGTGCAGCCGACCCTCGCGCGTAAGACGGCGCGTGAGCTGCGTGTTTGGCAAGGCATAGAGCAAGCCAACCATGCAAACGGGGATTGCGGCTTCCTCGATGAAGTCGATCATCGCATCCGCGATCGAGACTTTCTCGCTGTCGAAGCCCACGATGAAGCCCGCGGTGACGAGCATCCCGGCGCCGTATATCCGGTGAATGCTCTCGGCGATATTGCGCCTTGTGTTCTGCTTCTTCTTCGTCGCCACCAGGGTCGCCGGGTCCGGACTTTCGATGCCGACGAAAATGCCGAAGAAGTTGGCCGCGGCCATCATCTGCAGCAGTTCCGCATCATCGGCCAGATTGACCGAGGCTTCTGTCGAAAACTCGAACGGATAATCGTGCGCGCGTTGCCAGGCGGCGAGTTCGGGAAGAAACAGCTTGAGCGACTTCTTGTTGCCGATGAAGTTATCGTCGACGAAGTCGAGATGGCCGCGATATCCCATCTCGTAGAGCGCATCGAGCTCGGCGAGCATCTGCGGGGTCGTCTTGGTACGCGGCACCCGCCCGTAGAGTTCGATGATGTCGCAAAACTCGCACGTGAAGGGGCAGCCGCGCGAATACTGCACACCAAGATAGAGATAATCTTGAAAGTTGAGCAGGTCGAAACGCGGCACTGGCGTCTTGGTGACGTCAGCCTGGAACTTGGGCGCTGTGAAGACGCCCGATCGGGCACCGTTCTCCCAAGCCGCGACGAACTGGTCAATTACACTTTCGGCCTCACCGAGCACTTGAAAGTCGGCTGCGACATAGATGTGTGGACTGGAAGTTGGGTCGGGGCCACCGACGACCACCGGCTTGCCCCGCGAGCGACAAACCTCGATCAGCCGCAGCGTGTCAGCCTGTTGCGGCAACATCCCGCCAGTGAAAACGACGTCAGCCCAGGCAAGATCGTCGTCCGTGAACGACGCCGTATTGCAGTCGATCAGGCGCACCGTCCAGCGGTCCGGTAACATCGCCGCGACGGAAATCAGGCCGAGGGGAGCTGCGGGGCGTCGAACTCCCATCAGTTTGCAGGATTCGGTAAAGCTCCAAAACGAGTCCGCAACGAAGCGCGGATAAAGCATAAGCACGTTGCACGGGCGCTGCGTGTTCATGGTGCTCCAAGCTGGCCTGTGTCTCGGTCAGAACATAGCCCGGCCATAAAGGGCAATGCTAGAACTAACCTGACGCTCCTTGCGAGCGCAACAACAGGCTCCCAAGCCAACAATTGCGCGATGTTTTTTTGACTCACGTGGCAGAAATGGCACGCAATTAAGTGATTTTTGTGTTCCCCGAAGTGACGGAGCAGGTTCTTGAGATTCCATTCGAAAGTCGCACTGTGGCAATCTGTCACCCATGATCCGCACTGCGGGGCATAAAGCATGACTCATCTTACTTTGGCGAACGGCGACGTACGACTTGCCGCATCGGTTGATGGACCGATGGATGCGGTTCCGATCCTGTTCTTGCACGGGGCAAGCGTAAGTCGCGATACGTGGAATGAAACCAAGCAGCAATTGATGGGTCGCTATTGCGTTTGGACGCTCGATTTTCGTGGTCACGGCCACTCCGATCGCGCGTCGAACTACGACCTTGCAGGTTATGTTTCCGATGCCGAAACTGCTCTAGCGGCCATAGGCCGTCCGGCAATAGTTGTTGGGCATTCCCTGGGCGCATGCGTGGCCGGTGTGCTCAGCCAAACCAATCCGAACATCCGGGCAGTCTTTCTTGAGGACCCGCCGTGGTTCCTGGGACGTCCGGAGGAATGGAGCAGGTCGCTACTCTCGAAGCTGTTCTCACTCTTGCTATTGCGGCTGACGAAATGGCAGCACGAGCCTCCGCCGTTTACGACCTACGTTGAACTGCTTTCCAATGGGTCCGACCGCTTGGGAGGTGTGGCTCAGGACCACATATCGGCTCGGCATTTGCTCAGCCACGCTTCCGCGATACAGCGCGTCGACCCGCGTTGCCTTCGTGATGATTGCTTGAGAGACGCGTTGTCATCGATATCGACTGAGCGACCGTTCCTGTGCCCTGCAAAGCTTGTTCGAGGTGAAGAACGGTTCGGAGGCGCATTTTGGGATGAACATGCCGGCAATTTGCTGGCGACCAATCCCCATCTTGAAATCGTCCAATACAAACGATGTGGCCATCATCCCCACCGTATGCTCGGCTTCGAGCAGCGCTTCTTTTCTGATCTTGAGGACTTTCTTGCGAAGATCTGAGCTCGAACGCGGCGCCAGTCAATCCCAAGGCGAGGCGTTTGCCCGCTAGGGAACACTCCGCGTAATCGGTAGTCGGCACGTCCGATCTCTGCGGCATTTCAGTCGGCCGGGTCGACGATATTCACGCCGGAGCAACAGTTCATGTTGGCAATCGCGCATGCGAATGCGGGCCAATTCGATGATGCCTGCCGCTGCATCGACAAGGCGATGGCGGCGATGCAGGCAACCAAGGAACGGTGGTGCGAGGCCGAGGCGCATCGCGTGGCCGGTGAAATCGCGCTCAAATCGCCGCGTCGGGACGTGGCGAAAGCGCAAGCCTGTTTCGAGCGATCCCTGACCCTCGCACGCGCCCAGCAGGCCAAGTCATGGGAATTGCGCGCAGCCATGAGCCTGGCGCGGCTCTTGACTGAGCAGGGCAGCCGACAAGCGGCACGCGACGTTCTTGCCCCAGTATACGATTGGTTCACCGAGGGTTTTGACACAAGCGATTTGCGAAATGCCAAGGCCTTGCTCAGCGAGCTTCACTAGGCCCTGTACCCATAAACCCGTTGATGTGACGCGGCGAAGGCACGTCCGCTTGCCCCGTTAGCGACCAAGCTTGCGCCGCGGCGCAACATGTCGCGACGGGCCAACTCCGGAAGTCGGGGTAGCCCAAAGGTCCCGGAAGTCGGTAGCCAGGAACCGCCTAAGAGGAACCGGCGCGGTCGTTGTGCGTTTGGCAAAACCAGCCAGTGGCGACGAGGGGATGCCCATGCCGACCGGTCATTATAACATCCTGTTTTTGTCCAACCGCAACACAGCGCGTAGTATCTTCGCCGAGGCGGTCGCGAACCGATTGGGACGAGGACATTTTAAGGGCTTCAGTGCGGGTATGAACCCGGCCAACTTTCTGGACCCTCTGGCTATCGACGTTTTGCGGGTCGCGCAATATTCTGTCGACGGTTTGCGCCCCAAGCACTGGCAGGAATTCGCCAGAGCCGATGCCCCAGCCCTTGATTTCGTATTTACCCTCTGCGACCCCGTGGCTGGGGAGCCATTGCCACATTGGTCAGGTCGACCAATTACCGCCGATTGGCGTTATCCCGATCCTGCAAACCTTCCTGACGAAGAGTGGCAGCGGCGTAAGGAGCTGGCTCGGATACTGGCTGGCTTAGAGCGTCAATTCAGGGCGTTCATGCAGTTGCCGTTCAAGTCGCTCGACGAAATCAGTTTGCAGGCGCGACTTGGTGAACTTGGTGAGCGAGATCGGATCGCGCGCTCCGCGGATGCTCCGAACGCCCCGCCTTTGTTATAACTGACTTCCATGTCGCGAAGACAGGCCTTGAGCAAACTTGCCGCTGGACGAAGTATCGTATCGGCTTAAACTGAAGAACCCTGATAAGGGAGCGGAATTGGGCCTTGACCTAGGTTTCGTCCGGGCCGCGGCCCCGATGTCTCAGTTGGGTCACGAGCAGACATTCCTTACGTCGCCGACTCCGCCTCAATCCCCGCTTCGGCAAGTTCTTTGAACCCCCCAATGTTGAAAACCTTCGTATAACCCATCTCCTGAAGGGCTTTTCCGGCAAGTGCAGAACGACCACCTGACGCACAATGCAAAAGGATCGTCTTGTCTTTGTTGAACGCTGGATTGTAATAGGGGCTTTCGGGGTCGGCGCGAAACTCCAACATGCCGCGTGACACGTTCAGAGCACCTTTGAGCTTACCTGTTTGCTGAACCTCGGTCGGATCACGAACATCGACGACGAGCACCTCCGACGACCGCAGTTTCTCAGCCGCTTCAGCAGGAGACAACTTCGGGACTACAGCATTCGCTTCCGCCAACATCTGCTTCACATTCTGGGGCATCGCTTTCCTCCTCCGGCTAGCCGTTTAGCCGCGACGCGATGGTATACGAAGGAACCTATTCAGTCCAATACGCCTGAGCCGCAGTCAGGGATCCGCGTCCAAAGCGTGAGTTTTGGAATTCGCAGGAGCGCGCGCCCATCAACCGCGGCGCTCGCATAGCGCTGCGCCCGTCCGACGAGACAGCGGTGAGATACGCTGCGGATCACGCGTTGATTGCGACCGCAACAGCTAGCTGGGACGCTGCATTGGTCAGACGCGGATGACCTGTCCTTTGAGTGAGTAGAGGATTGCGACGACCTCGTTGCGTTCCCCTGGACGTCGGCTCTGGGTCAGAAGCGGACGTTACTGTTACGATGGCGTTGTGCCGTCCCGCCGCGGTGCGATCCGCCGATGGACCGATGGTCAGCAGTTAGGAACGTTAGGAACAGAAGCATGAAGGCAATTGCACTGACGGCCATCCTGCTCACCGCTTCACTTGCGCCGGAAATCGTACGCAATACGGCCCAGCAAGTCGCGGGCTGGCAAATGTCGCACTTCCATGAAGTACCCCAGGCGCCTGAAACAGATTGGACACGCGCCGTCTTCTATATCGGTCTCGCAAGATGGGCTGCGACACCAGATCAGATGAAATACTTCGACGCGATCCGAGAGCTTGGAGAACGGACCGGTTGGCAGATCGGCAACAGCGACTGGGCACCCCCGATCTACCTTGCAGACGATCATGCCATCGGGCAGGTCTACATCGCCGCCTATGATCATTTCGGCGATCGACGCATGATCGAGGCGACCGTGCGGCGGCTGGAGTATATCCTGCAGCACCCACCACAGGTCTCGCTCGAATTCGACAACGCAGAGTGCCTGCAGCGATGGTGCTGGTCTGACGCCATCTTCATGGGGCCTGCAACATGGTTCGGCATTGCGCGCATCCAGAAGGACCAGCGGTTTCGTGACTATGCCGACAGGGAATTCTGGGCCACGAAAGACTTCCTATTCGATAGCCAGGAGCACCTGTTCTACCGCGACAGCCGCTTCATCGGGAAAACTGGCGCGCATGGCGAAAAGATATTATGGGGCCGCGGTAACGGCTGGGTGCTCGCTGGGCTTGCCAACATCCTACGAGAGCTTCGTCCCGGCGACCCGCTGCGCGAGAAATACGTCAACCTGTTCGTCGAGATCGCGGATCGCGTAGCGAGCCTTCAGCGCCCGGATGGCTTCTGGTCCACCTCGCTGCTCGCTCCGCCCGACGTAGGCAGCCCTGAATCCAGTTGCACTGGATTCCTGACCTACGGCTTGGCCGCCGGGGTGCGGATGGGACTTCTCGATGTAAAGCAGTTTAGTCCAGTGATTGAACGAGCCTGGCGGGCTCTGGCATCGGCGACGGTTAACGGCCGACTCGGCCGCGTGCAGCAGATTGGCGACAGGCCGGACGCCGTTCAGATCACGGACACACAGCTCTACGGGTCTGGCGCTCTCTTGCTGGCTGCATCTGAACTAGTCCACTAGCATCGCATCATCGCGCGCATGACTTGTGGTTGCTGCATCGTGCCAGCGATAGCCATAAGCCAGGATATCAGCCGACCGTCTCGCGACAACGCTTCGCCTTTTTCAGACCTCGCTGGAGGTCCGTCCTGTGTTATTCGGCAGCCATCTGGGACAACTCAAGCTGAATGAGCCGATCGACAGCCGGATCCTGGAGCGCGCTTGGCGGCTTGAGCAGTTGCTGGACCTCCGCCATGAGCCGGTGAACGGCGGGATCGCGCATCGCGGCCCGGATCAGGGCTCCATTGTATTGAAGCCGGCTCTCGAAATCCGGCGGACGTTCGCCGCGCGTCTCGGGATAGACCAGATCCGGAACCGCGGACATGTTCCATGGAGCCTCGACCAACGGCAGGCTTTCGGAAAAGAATGCCAGCGCCAGTCCGGCAAGCGGATCGGGCTTGGTCGCCCGACCCTTCAGGAGTTGCTTTAGAAGACGAGCTTCCTGAGCCGCCACGCTCATGCCCTGGCCATAGATCGGGTTGAAGCGACAGATCGAGTCGCCGATCGGCAGCAGGCCGCGCGGAAATGCGCTCAGCCGGTCGAAACGGCGCCATACGCTGGCCGGATAGCCATAGCGCTCGAAGCCGCCCAGCCGCTCGGCATGCTTGATGGCGTTGTAGATCGTCTGCGTCTCGAGCCGCCGGGCATAGTCCATAAATCCGTCCGGCTCGGCTGGCGGACGTTCGCCGAGCTGTCCCGTGAGCGTCAGAACCCAGCGGTTGCCTTCGATCGGCAGCATATAGCCGCCACGGCTGCGTTCCGGCGCGTGGGGATGACTGGCTATGCCTCTCCAATCGGTGGGGGCATCCAGCGGAATGACAAAGCTGGTCGTCGTATAATGGAGATCGACGCCAATGATGATTTCATCCGGCACTGGCTGGTCGAACGAACGGAGCAGCGCCAGGGTTGGCGCACCGCGTCCGGACGCGTCGACAACAAGATCGGCGGCGAGGGTTTCCTGCCATCCATCGGCGGTTTCATAGCTGACGCCCGTAACCATAGCGCCATCCGACGTAGCGGTGATCTCGAGCACCCGGCATCCCCCGCGCATCGTCACGTTGGTCAGCCTCTCGACCTGTCGGCGCGTGAGCCGTTCGATCAGCGGGCGCGATGCGCAGTAGAAGAACCAGCCGAAATCGCGCGATGGTAGGGGACCGAGACCCGGGATCTCCACACGAAGCTCGCGTGGCACTCGAAGCAGCGCCGACCCGGCATTTATCAGATCTCGCTCGAAATGCGGGAACAGGTCGGTGAGCGCCCGCTGGCCGCCTGGCAGCAAAACGTGCAGATGCCGGGCTTGTGGAGTGCCCGGTCGCGGGACCGCCTGGTCCGGCAGGCGGTCGCGCTCCAGCACGATCACCCGTTCGAAGTGGTCGGCCAGCGCGCCCGCTGCGGCCAAGCCAGCCATACCCGCGCCAATCACTACGGCCTGCTTGCCTATCTTGCCTACCATCGCAGTCCTCTCCTCGTCCACACAGCCGTGTCGTGGTATGAGGGAACGGACGGATTACAGCGTGATTTCAGCGCGGAAGAAGCGTGTTACGATCGTAGCGGTGACTGGCCGCCGCAAATCCGCTAGTTTCGCTGTCCGCTTCACGAAGATCGAAACATGGTGCGCGCCAGCAATGTAATGATCGGGACCTTGGCGCTGGCGTTGGTCGCCGGCGCGCTCGGCGGCTGGCTCGGCTACCGCAAATATGCCGGAATCCAGCAGCAGGTGCCGTTCCGGGTGATCTTCGAGGGCCCGGCCTCGGGCCTGCGCCGGGGTGGCAGCGTGAATTTTGCCGGCGTGCGCATCGGCGAGGTGGAGTCGATCAGGCTCGACCGTCACCGCGTGATCGCGATGACGTGGATCGAGAAAACCGCGCCGATCAAGAAGGACACCCAGGTCGGACTCGAATTCCAGGGCCTGACCGGCATCGCCGGGATCTCCTTCACCGGCGGCACCGACCAGGCGCCGCCTCCGCCGACCGGTCCCGACGGCATTCCGGAACTGACCGCCGATCCCCTGGGCACGATGGGCATCCAGGAAAAGATCCGTGCCGCGCTGCGCAATGTCGACACTGTCATCAAGGACAACGAGGGTGCGATCCACGACACGTTGAGCGGTTTCGAGACCTTCACCGCCTCGCTGTCGAGCAACGGCGAGAAGATCAGCAGCGTCATCAGCACCGCCGAAACGGGCGTCAATGGTCTCGACGACGGCATGAGCCGGACCGAAGCGTTCCTGAAGAGCCTCGGCAGCGACAAGTATGGCGGCGAGTTGCTGCCGACCGTCATCTCGCTGCGCGAACTGATCGAGAGCTTCGACAAGAAGTCCACCGCGCTGATGGCCGACACCCGCAAGATGCTGGGCGATATCAGCCAGTCCGTGAACAAGGCGGACCGGAAATTTGGCGGAACCGGCGGCGGGCGCTAACGTAGCACGATGATAACAATAGACGATAACAATAACGGAAACGCCTGCTGTGCACGACAAGACGAAGAGCCCGCCCGCCCCGCCGCCCACCGTAACTCGCGCCCAAGGCGTGGTGCCGCGGCATCTGCGGCGCTATCTCACGCTGGATGATTTTGAGCCGGCCGCGCGCCGGCTGCTGCCGAAGTTCCTGTTCGGCTATATCGACGGCGGCGCCGAGACCGATGCGGCCAAGCGCGACAACCGTAAGGCGTTCGAGGAATATGGCTTCGTGCCGCGCGTGCTCAAGGACGTCTCCGGCCGCGACCAGACCACGACCTTGTTCGGCAAGACCTACGCCGCGCCGTTCGGGATTCCGCCGATGGGCTCGTCGGCGCTTTGCGCCCATCGCGGCGACATCGTACTGACGCGCGCGGCGGCGGCGATGAATGTGCCGATGATCCTTTCTGCCTCCTCCCTCATCACGCTGGAGGACGTCCGCCGCGAGAACGAGGCCGCGTGGTACCAGGCCTACCTCGCCGGCGTCGATGCGCGTATCGAACCTCTGGTCGACCGCGTGGCCGCGGCCAGCTACGACACCTTCGTCGTCACCGCCGACGTGCCGGTGCCGCCCAATCGCGAGAACAACATCCGCAACGGCTTCCAGGTGCCGCTGGCGATCACGCCGCGCGTGTTCTGGGACACGATCACGCATCCGGACTGGCTGCTCAACACCTGGGCGCGCACGGTTCTCAATCATGGCATGCCGCATTTCGAGAACATGGACGCACAGCGCGGCCCGCCGGTGCTTTCGAAGAACCTGATCCGCAACATCGGCGCGCGCGACCAGCTTGCCTGGAAGCATGTCGAGCTGATCCGCAAGCGCTGGAAGGGCAAGCTCGTGGTCAAGGGCCTGGTGTCGCCGGAGGATGCGCGGATCGCGCGTGAAAGCGGCGTCGACGGCGTGATGCTCTCCAACCATGGCGGCCGCCAGCTCGACTATACGGTCTCCGCGCTGCGCACGCTGCCGGAGATCGCCGCCAAGGCAAACGGCATGACCGTGATGGTCGACGGCGGCATCCGCCGCGGCACCGACATCATCAAGGCACTGGCGCTGGGCGCCGATTTCGTGTGGGTCGGCCGACCATTCCTCTATGCCGCGGTCGCCGCCGGCGAAGCCGGCGTCACGCGCGCGATCACGCTGTTGCGTGACGAGATCGACCGCGACCTCGCGCTGCTTGGCATCCGAAGCCTCAGTGAGATCACGCCGGACCTGGTACGGAAGTTCTAGACCGTAACGCCCGTTGATTGAATCGGTCTGGCCACACGTTCACCTCTCCCGCTTGCGGGGGAGGCCGGCGCTTTAGCGCCGGGTGGGGGCTCTCTCCACACGAAGAATGTGAACCGCGGAGACACCCCCACCCCAGCCCTCCCCCGCAAGCGGGAGAGGGAGCGCAGCCGCGTTCGCGGAGACTTCCCGCACCTAGCCAATCCTGAACTTGCTGTAGGCCTCTGTGGTCGCGATGATGACGTGCTCGGCGCAACCGTTGCGGCGGTGGGGATCGCACAAGGTTTCGTAGTCGGCCGAGGTCATCATGTCGATGAAGGCTGAGACCGCGGGATAGTAGACCAGCGCCAGATAGTCCCACTGGTTGTCGTCTGGCCTGCCGAGCGCGACCGTGCGGGCATTGCCGGTCCAGAGCAGTGTGCCGCCGCGCGCCTTGATCATTGGCACGGTGAGCGCGCTGTAGCGCAGATAGGCGTCCCAACCCGAGCCGTCGCCATCGAGCGAGCGCTCGCGGAAGCGCATCAGGTTCACCATCACGACCGGCTCCTGCGGCTGCAGCGCCTTGAGGCCTTCGACGTTCAAGAGGTCCACACCCATGCGTCTCTCCGATGATTCCTTGAGCAGTTCAGCATCGCATATATCGCGTCCATGACACCCAGCGGCAGCGCGCATGGCTGCATTCTTCCGGAGCGTCTTGTCGCGCGAGAAGAATCCGGCAAAAAGGTCTGATAGCATGACCGACCTCCGCGCCTTGCCGTCAGCACCCGCTCCCACACGCCGCTCCGCGATCGCCTGGCTCAACAACCAGCCCTACCTGCTGCTCAGCCTGACGTCCCTGTTCTGGGCCGGCAATATCGTGATCGCGCGCTATGTCGGCAGTCACGTGCCGCCGCTCACGCTGTCCTGCCTGCGCTGGCTCGGCACCTGCCTCATCCTGCTGCCCTTTGCCTGGCCGCATCTTCGGCATGACTGGCCGGCGCTGCGCGGCCGCCTGCCGCTGATGCTGCTGCTCTCGCTCACCGGCTTCGCCTTCAACAATGCGATCTCATACTGGGGGCTGCAATACACCCAGGCCCTCAACGCGCTCTTGATCCAGTCGGCAGGCCCGCTGTTCGTCGCACTGTGGGCCCTGGTTCTGTTCGGCGTGCGGCTGACCGGGGCGCAGTTCGCCGGTGTCATCCTGTCGCTGACGGGCGTGCTCACCATCATCCTGCGCGGCGATCTCGGCGCGCTCGCCTCCATCAGCTTCAATCGCGGCGACGTGATGTTCGCATCCGCGCTGCTGTCATTCGGGCTCTATTCGGCGCTGATGACACGGCGCCCGGTGACGCATCAGCTCTCGCTGATTGCATTCACCACCGGCTGTGGCGCCTTGATGCTGGTGCCCGGCTCGATCTGGGAATATCTGACCGGCGCCACCCTCAAATTCGACGCGCTGACGCTGGGAACGCTGGCCTATGTCCTTATCTTCCCCTCGGCGCTGGCCTATCTCTTCTTCAACCGCGGCATCGCGCTGATCGGACCGAACCGCGCCGCGCCCTTTTTTCACCTCGTGCCAGTGTTCGGCTCGGCGATGGCCATCCTGCTGCTCGGCGAGGCGCTGCAACCGTTCCACCTGATCGGCTACGCGCTGGTGCTGGCCGGTGTCGTGATCGCGTCACGGCGTAGCTCGACCAAACGGTGAATCAAGCACGGCAACGCCTTCCGCTTCGAGCCACGACCAGTTAGTTTCCCCGGCAACCAACAGCCCATAGCGGGGAAACGACGACATGATTTCGGGACTGAAACACCATTGGCGCATCGCGGCGGCATCCGCAGGGCTTGCGCTGCTCTCGGGCGCGGCCACGGCGCAGGCGCCGAATTACCCGAACCGCAGCATCACGCTGATGTTGCCGTTTGCGGCCGGCAGCGGCACCGACACCACGACGCGTCTGATCTCGAAGGAGCTCGGCACCGCGCTTGGCGTGCCCATGGTGATCGAGAACAAGGCGGGCGCCAATGGCTCGATCGCGGCGAACTATGTCGCCCGCTCCGCGCCCGACGGCTATACCCTGTTCGTGACGACGAACACCACGCACTCGGCCAATCCCTATCTGCTCAAGACCATGAGCTACGACCCGATCAAGGACTTTACGCCGATCGCGCGCACCGGCGACCTGCCGTTCATGCTGGTGATCAATCCGGAAATCCCGGCCAATTCGGTTGCCGAGCTGATCGCGCTCGCCAAGAAGGACCCCGGCAAATACTCCTACGCCAGCGGCAGTTCATCGGCTATCGTGTCAGGCGCGACATTTGCTCGTCTCGCCGGCATCGATCTCTTGCACGTCCCCTACAAGAGCTCGCCGCCCGCGCTCACCGACGTCATCGCCGGCCGCGTCTCCATGATGTTCGTCGACGTCCCGACCGGGCTGCCGCACGTCAACGCCAAGGTGCTGAAGGCGCTGGCGGTGACCACCAAGCGCCGGTCGGCACTGCTGCCGGAGCTGCCGACCATGGACGATACCGTGAAAGGCTTCGACATCACCTCGTGGCAGGGCTATCTCGGTCCGGCCAACATGCCCAAGGACATCGTGGTCAAGCTGAATGCCGAGATCCGCAAGGTCGTCGAGCGGCCGGACATCAAGAGCCAGCTCGCCGAACGCGGCATGGAGGCGTTCTCGGGCACGCGGGAGGAATTCGACGCCTTCCTCAAGGAGCAGCTCGTGCTCTGGGAGAGGTTGATCACGGACGCCGGAATCGAGAAGCAGTGATGGACCCCTGCCACATAATCCGCCGTCATCGTCCGCCAACGGGTCGGCCGAACGGCCGCCCGATGACAGGCTCCGGCGGACGATCCAGTAAACGACGGCGCCTCGGGTCAATGACTGCGGCCGGCGATTACTGGATGCCCGCCTGCGCGGGGCATGACGGTGAACGCTTACGCCGCACGCACCTTTGCCAAGAATTCGTCCACCGCGTTGCGGAGCATGCCGGACTGAGCGTCGAGCTCGCGGGCGTTCGACAGCACGTCGGAAGCCGCGGTGCCGGTGGCGGAGGCGGCCGTGGTGACGCCGCCGATATGGCTGGAAATCTCGCTGGAGCCGGCCGCGACCTGCTGGATGTTGCGCGCGATCTCGCGTGTCGCGTCGCCTTGCTGGTCCACCGAGGTCGAGATGCTGGCGGTGATCTCGCTCATCTGCGCGATCGTCTCGGTGATGCCGCCGATCGAGGTGACCGCCTCCGTGGTGGAGGCCTGCATGGCGGTGACCTGGGCGGAGATCTCCTCGGTCGCCTTCGCGGTCTGGTTCGCAAGCGCCTTCACCTCGGAGGCGACCACCGCAAAGCCGCGGCCGGACTCGCCGGCGCGCGCCGCTTCGATGGTGGCGTTGAGCGCAAGCAGGTTGGTCTGCGCGGCGATCGAGTGGATCAGCTTCACCACCTCGCCGATCTTCTCCGCGCCAGTGGAGAGCGCCTGCACAGTGGCGTTGGTGCGCTCGGCATCGGCCACGGCCTTGCTGGCGATATCGGCGGAACGCGCTACCTGGCGGGAAATCTCGGTGACCGAGCTCGACAGCTCCTCGGCGGCCGCCGCAACGGTGCCGACATTGTTCGAGGCGCTTTCAGACGCCGCGCTCACATTCGCCGCCCGCGCGCTGGCATCGCTCGCGGTCGCCGTCATCGATTGCGCGGTGGTTTGCATGCCGGCCGCGGCGGTCGCGACCGAACGGACGACGCCAGAGATGCTACGCTCGAAATCGTTGGCGATATTCTCCATTGCGGCACGGCGCTCGTCGGCAGCGCGGGCCTGCGTCTCGGCTTCCGCCTGCTCGAGGCCGCGGATGCGCACCGCATTGTCCTTGAAGATCTGCACGGTCGCCGCCATGGCGCCAACCTCGTCGGCCCGGCCGACACCGGGAATATCGCCGTCGAGCTTGCCGTCGGCGAGTTCCCGCATCCTGGTCCCGAGCTGGCCGAGCGGCCTGGTGATGCTGCGCCCGATCAGCCAGGCGATCGAGCCGGAGATGATGGCGATGCCGAGGATCGAGAGGGCGAGCAGCCAGGCGATCGGCGCCAGCTTGGCGTCGATATCGTCGATATAGGCACCGGTGCCGAGATACATGTCGAAGCCGGGAACGGCGACGGCATAGCCGATCTTGCGGATCAGCTTCTGCTCGCCGGGCCGCACATATTCGTAAGTGAGGAGGATTTCGCCCTTCGCCTTCACGCCATCCATCAATTCGCGGGACAGCTTGCGGCCGTTGGTGACCACGTCCAGGCGGTTGGTGCCGATCTGCTTGGGATCGGGCGCAAGGATGGTGATGCCCTCATAGGAGGTGCCGAACAGGTAGCCGGAGCCGTTGTCATAGGTCATGGAGTTGCCGCGCTTGCCGAGCTCGGCGAGCGCCGCCTCCTTGGTCATCCGCCCGGCATCGACCTCCTTCTTGAGGCCGGCCGCCATGTTCCTGGCCATCTCGACCATCGCCTTGGTCTGGTCGATGCGCGCGTTCATCATTTCGCGCTGCATCAGATGGTGCGCGAGGATGCCGGCGGCGCAGAGGCCGAGGATGGTCACCCCCACCAAAATGCCGAGTTTGGGAGTGATCTTGAGGTTGGTCAGCTTCACAGGGCGTCTCCGGGAATGGCGCGCTTGCGTGTTTGGCGGATTGATTCGGCCCACCCTAATGTGAGAGCCTTTAGCGTCAGGTTACGAAGCCTCTCCGTAAAATCCCGGGAAAGCCGCGCTCAAGGCAACCCGCGACGGTGCGGGGCGCGCTTCGGTGCACGAACACGAGGCAGCGACGACTTGTCGCGGCCAAGTGGCGGCAGAACAATCAACAACCGAACAATCAAATCGGGAGCAGGAGATGTCGAAGTTCAGGGTGGTGACGCCGAAAGGCGCAAGCTTCACGGTGGCCGGCGGCGGCTACGACTATGAGAAGGAAGCGCTCGATCCGATCGGTGCCGAGATCATCGAGGCTCCCGCCAACGAGGCGGAATTCATCGCAGCCGCCAAGACGGCCGACGCGATCTACGCCAAGGGCATGCCGATCACCAAGGCGGTCATCGATGCGCTCGAGAACTGCAAGGTGATCACGCTCGGCAGCGTCGGCGTCGACAGCGTCGACGTCAAGGCGGCAACCGCTCGCGGCATCCCCGTCACCAACATCCCCGATACGTTCATCGAGGAAGTCGCCGATCACGCGATGATGCTGCTGCTTGCCGGCTTCCGCCGCCTGGTCGAGCAGGACAAGATGGTACGCGAAGGGCGCTGGGCCGAAGGACGCCCCGCACTGTTGAAGATTCCGCGTCTGATGGGACAGACGCTCGGCTTCATCTCGTTCGGTCGCGTGGCGCGCGCGGTGGCGAAGCGCGCGGCTCCGTTCGGCCTGCGGATGATCGCATATGATCCGTTCATCCAGGAAACGCTGATGTCGGAACACAATGTGCTGCCGGCGACGCTGTCGGAGGTGCTGTCGCAATCCGACTTCGTCTCGATGCATGCGCCGGCGCGGCCCGAGGTGCATCACATGCTCACCGAGAAGCATTTCCGGCAGATGAAGAAGAGCGCGATCTTCATCAATACCGGACGCGGCGCCACGGTGGACGAGGAAGGGCTGATCAAGGCGCTGCAGGAGGGCTGGATCGCGCATGCCGCACTCGACGTGCTGGAGAAGGAGCCGCCGTCGCACAACAATCCCCTGCTCCGCATGGACAACGTCACGCTGACCGCCCATGTCGCCTCCGCATCGGCACGTTTCGATGAGGCGCGCAAGCGGCGCGTCGGCTACGAATTGTCGCTGGTGCTTTCCGGGCTGTGGCCGGTAAGCTGCGTCAATCCGTCGGTGCTGCAGAACACCTCGCTCCGGCGCTGGCAGCCTGTCAGCATGGATCGAGGTCCGAACAGCTAGCCGGCGGGAACGCGCGTTTCCCGCAATGCGGGAGCCGTGCGGGGCAAAAGTTTCAAGGCGATCGCTTCGGTCCTGATTGGGAGCGAAGCTCACGTTCACCGGTGAATAACGCCGGGAACGACAAAACAAGGGAGGAGACTATGGGGAACGACCTCACTCGTCGTGACGCGTTGGCGCTCGGCCTCTCGGCTGCGGCGCTGGCGGCAACCGGCGCCTCGGCGCAATCAACGGAATCGCGAGTCAAGGCGGCCGACGTCGCCGCACCATCGCTGCCGATCGAGAAGGGCGCGAGCCTGCGGATGCTGCGGCCGGTCCGTTTCGTCAAGACCGACGAAGACGTATTCCGTGCCAACGCCGCCAAGTTCACCGAGAAGATGGGCGTCGAGGTCAAGGTCGATTTCGTCGGCTGGGAGGACATCAACCAGCAGACCGCGGTGACCTCGAACTCCGGCGCCGGTCCCGACATCATCATCGGCTTCTCGGACGCACCGCATATCTACGCCGACAAGCTGATCGAACTCACCGACGTCGCGGAGTATCTCGGCAAGCGCTACGGCGGCTGGCAGACGCTGGCCCAGAAATACGGCAAGCGCGCCAAGGGCAACGCATGGATCGGATTGCCGTTCGGCGCCAGCAGCGGCCCGCTCGTCTATCGCAAGTCGGTGCTGCAATCGATCGGCTACGACAAAGTCCCGGAAGATCATGCGGGCGTGCTGGATGTCTGCCGCAAGCTGCAGAAGGCCGGCAAGCCCGCAGGCTTCGCGCTCGGCAACGCCGTCGGCGACGGCAACGGCTTTGCGAACTGGATCCTGTGGTCGCACAACGCGTCCCTGCTTGACGAGGAAGGCAACGTCACCATCAACAGCAAGGAGACGGTGGCCGCGCTGAAATATCTGAAGGAGCTGTATCCGACTTTGATCGCGGGCACGCCGTCCTGGAACGACGTCTCCAACAACCGCGCCTACTCATCGCAGGAAATCTCGCTGACGGCCAACGGCGTCTCGCTCTATTTCGCGCTGAAGAACGATCCGGCGACGGCCGCGATCGCCGAGGATACCGAGCATCAGTTCCTGCCGAAGGGCCTGGCAAGCTCCACGCCGATGGCGGGCCTCACACTGAATGCCATGGTGTTCAAGCACAGCCCCTATCCGAACGCCGCCAAGGCCTTCCTGCAGTTCATGATGGAGAAGGAACAGTACGAGCCGTGGCTCAATGCCAACAGCGGATACTGGGCGCAGCCGCTCGCGGGCTATGCGGATGCTGCGGTGTGGTCCGGCGATCCCAAGGTCAAGATCTTCAAGGACACCATGAAGAGCCAGTACTACGCCGGCTATAAGGGTCCGATCTCGACCGCGACCGGCGCTGTCAATGCCGACTATGTGCTGGTGCAGATGTGCGCGTCGGTCGCTACCGACGCGGCGACGCCGGAGTCCGCAGCGGCGGAAGCCGAGCGGCGCTGCAAACGCTACTTCCGGCGGTGAATCGATAGGCCCCGTCATTGCGAGAAGCGGAGCGACGAAGCAATCCACTCGTTGTTCTTGTCGCGAAATGGATTGCTTCGCTGCGCTTGCAATGACGGCGTAGGGCGCAACAGCACAGGACAAGTCTCTGATGTCCGTGACCACACTATCCCCCCGAGGCATCGCGCTGCGGCAGCCAGGCTGGCTTGCGCGCCTGTTCGATTACAAGCCGTTCCTGATCGTCATGTGCCTCGCGCCGGCGATCGGACTACTCGCCGTGTTCCTCACCTATCCGCTCGGGCTCGGCGTCTGGCTCGCCTTCACCGACACCACGATCGGGCGGCGCGGCATCTATGTCGGGCTGGAGAACTTCCAATATCTGCTCAGCGATCCCCTGTGGTGGGGCGCGGTGTTCTACAGCGTCTTCTACACAGCCGTCGCGACCTTCGGGAAATTCGCGCTCGGCTTCTGGCTGGCGCTGCTGCTCAACAACCACTTTCCGTTGAAGAGCCTGCTCCGCGCCATCGTGCTGCTGCCTTGGATCGTGCCGACCGTGCTGTCGGCACTGGCGTTCTGGTGGATCTACGACCCGCAATTCTCGATCATCTCCTATCTGCTGGTCGACGTACTGCACTGGCGTTCGACCAATATCGATTTTCTCGGCTCGGCATGGCCGGCGCGGTTCTCGCTGATCGCGGCCAACGTCTGGCGCGGCATCCCGTTCGTGGCGATCTCGCTCTTGGCGGGACTGCAGACGATCTCGCCATCGCTCTATGAGGCGGCGATGCTGGACGGCGCCTCATCCTGGCAGCGCTTCCGCTATATCACCTTCCCGATGATGATGCCGATATTGGCGATCGTGATGACGTTCTCGATCATCTTCACCTTCACCGATTTCCAGCTGGTCTACGCCATCACCCGCGGCGGGCCGGTGAACTCAACGCACCTGCTCGCGACGCTGGCGTTCCAGCGCGGCATCGCCGGCGGCGAGCTTGGCGAAGGCGCGGCGATCGCGGTGTCGATGGTGCCGTTCCTGGTGTTCGCGACGCTGTTCAGCTATTTCGGCCTGGCCCGGCGCAAATGGCAGCAGGGAGAGAGCGATGACTGACGCCGTCGCCCAACCAACCAAGGTCGCAAGCGCAGCGCCCGACACCATGGCGTGGGACTCCCGCGCGCGGCGGATGATGATGATCTACCTGCCGCTCGCCTGTTTCGTCATCATCCTGCTGTTTCCGTTCTATTGGATGACGGTGACCGCATTCAAACCGAACGCGGAGCTGTTGAACTACAAGGAGCACAACCCGTTCTGGATATCCTCGCCAACGCTGGCGCATATCCAGCACCTGTTGTTCAACACTGCCTATCCACGCTGGCTGAAGACGACGATGCTGGTGGCGATCGGCTCGACCTTCCTGTCGCTGCTCGCTAGCACGCTCGCCGCCTACGCGATCGAGCGGCTGCGCTTCCGTGGCAGCCCCTATGTGGGCTTGAGCATCTACCTCGCCTATCTGGTGCCGCCCTCGATCCTGTTCATTCCGCTCGCCACCGTGGTGGTGCAGTTCGGATTGTTCGACAGCCCCTTGGCGCTGATCCTGGTCTATCCGACCTTCCTGGTGCCGTTCTGCACCTGGCTCCTGATCGGCTATTTCAAGTCGATCCCCTACGAGCTCGAGGAATGCGCGCTGGTCGATGGTGCAACAAGGCTGCAGATCCTGCGGCGGATCACGCTGCCGCTGGCGGTGCCCGGGCTGATCTCGGCCGGCATCTTCTCGTTCACGCTGTCGTGGAACGAGTTCATCTACGCGCTCGCCTTCATCCAGAGCAGCGCCAACAAGACCGTGCCGGTCGCAATCCTGACCGAGCTCGTCTCCGGCGACGTCTATCAATGGGGCGCGCTGATGGCAGGCTCCCTGCTCGGCTCGCTGCCCGTTGCCATCTTCTACTCACTGTTCGTGGACTACTACGTGTCCTCGCTGACAGGCGCAGTGAAGGAGTAGTGTGTAAGGGTCAGCAAGCTCAAGCTCCTTCCCCCTGAAAGGGGGAAGGCTGGGATGGGGGTCAAGCCGCGGGCGCAGGTGCGCGTGGAGAGAAGATCCCCACCCGGTTTGCGTTTAGCGCAAACCGACCTCCCCTTTTCAAGGGGAGGTGGGAGCCTCACATGCTTACCGCAGCGAGAACGAGATCGGCACGTTGAAGCCCATGGCGGGGTGCTTCATGTCGGCGGGAAACGGCGGAAACGGCTGGGCCCGGCGAACCATCGCCACCACCTCGGCATCGAGCGCGGGATTACCCGATGACCGGCCGAGCCGGCTCGACGTCACCTGCCCGCCACGGCTCAGTGTGAAGATCACGCTGGCGACGCCCTGCTGTCCGGCGGACTTGGCACTCTGCGGATATTGCTTGAAGCGCAGCAGATGCGCGCGGACGATCTGGTTGTAGGAAGCGACGGCGGCAGCAGATGCGCCGCTGCTGACCGCGGACATCGTCGGACCCTGGCGCTCTACGCGTGGTGACGCGGTGGTGCGTGGCGCCGGCGGTGCTTCCGTCGGCTTCTT
This sequence comes from Bradyrhizobium cenepequi, assembly GCF_020329485.1. GTDB lineage: Bacteria > Pseudomonadota > Alphaproteobacteria > Rhizobiales > Xanthobacteraceae > Bradyrhizobium > Bradyrhizobium cenepequi. The sequence continues at coordinate 88,206 of NZ_JAGKJI010000022.1, read as the reverse complement.
GGCCTCGCGACGGACCACCTTCGGTTTGACCGGCGCCGGCTTATGATCGGGAGCGGGCTTTGCGGGCTCGGGCGTCGGCGGTGTCGGCTGAACCTTCTGCTCCGGTGGTGCCACGACCTCAGGCTTCTCCTGCGGAGGCGTCGGCGGGATCAGCTTTTCCGCTGCCTGCTGCTGCACCGGTTCGGGCGGCGAAGCATTCGCTTCCTGCATCACCGGGCCGGGTGCGAGGTCCAATGGCGTCGATTGCGGCGCCGACGTCGCTGGCGCCATATCGACCATGATCGCAGGCAGGGTGACACCAGGCAGCGGCTGCTCGTGATACCATTTCATGCCGGCCGCGATCAGCGCCGCATGCGCCGCCAGGATCGCGAGCGCCGAGATGCCCCAGCGCCGCAATGCTGCGTGGTCGGTGGCATCGTGCAGCGCGAAGGCGTTCATCTTGCGGATCAGCTTCGGCCGTCGAGGCCGACCAGTGCGATCTTGAGATAGCCGGCGTTGCGGAGCAGGTTCATCACCTCCATCAATTCGCCATAGCTCACGGCCTTGTCGGCGCGCACGAAGATGCGCTCGTCCTTGCGGCCCTTGGTGGCGCCGTCGATGGTCGCGGACAGCGCGTCGCGCGCGACGATGTCCTCGCCGACGGCAACCGAGAGATCGGGTTTGACCGTGACGAACACCGGCTTGTCCGGGCGCGGCTGCGGCTCCGCGGTGCTCGCGGGCAGGTCGACGCCGAGGTCGACGGTGGCGAGCGGTGCTGCGACCATGAAGATGATGAGCAGCACCAGCATGACATCGATGAAGGGGGTGACGTTGATCTCGTGCGCCTCGACGAGATCATCCTCGGCGCGAAACCGTCCGCCCGCTGCACTGCCCGACCCGAGCCTGACGCCCATCATTCACTCCGCGGCGCGGGCGAGCCGAAACAGGCCGCGATCGCCCTCGCGGCTGACCAAAAGCAGCACCATCGCGCAGGCGTCGCCGAGCAGCGCGCGATGGGCCGCGATCGACCGCGTGAGATGATTGTAGATCACGACAGCCGGGATCGCCGCGACAAGCCCCAGCGCGGTCGCGAGCAAGGCTTCGGCAATGCCAGGTGCCACGACGGCGAGATTCGTCGTGTGTGCCTCGGAGATGCCGATGAAGGAATTCATGATGCCCCAGACCGTGCCGAACAGGCCGACAAAGGGCGCGGTGGCGCCGATGGTCGCGAGCACACCGGTGCCGCGCGCGATCTGCCGCGCCATTGCGGCTTCCACCCGCTCCAACCTGAGCGCGGTTCGCTCCTTGAAGCCGTCGTCGAACACACCGCCCGAGAGGCTCGCCTCACGCGCCGCGGACTGGATGATCTGCGCCACCGCATCATCGTCGCCGCGGCTCGCCTGCTCCGCCTCGGCCAGCACCGTATCCTTCTCGAGCAGGCGCAGGCGCTGTCTTGCCAGTGCCGTGTTGCGGCGGATCTCGATGGTCTTCGCCAGCCAGATCGTCCACGTCGCCAAGGAGGCGAAGGCCAGCCCGATCATGACCACCTTCACCACGACGTCGGCGCTCAGGAACATGCCCCAGGGCGACAGGTTGCGCGGCAATAGCGCGTTGTCGTCGGCAGCGAAGCAGGCGGCCGGCCACAGCGGCGCGCTGGCAGCAATCAGCGTCGTGACGATTGGCCGCCGGCAAAATCCATCGAGCCATGTTTGCATGATCGCCTCCGGCGTTGGCTTGTTCAGGCCGCCTTCATCGGCGCGATCCGGTCCGCGAGGAGGCGGAAGCGCTGGAGCTGGTCGCTGCGCAGCGCGCGGGTCTCGTCGCGGCCGACGAACACCTTGAACATGATGCCGCCGTCGATATTGATGAAGGCGATGAAGGCTGACGACTTGCCCATGAACGGACGCTCGACAAAGGCGATCGCCCCGCAACGCGCGTGCCGGAGATGGCCGTGCAGGCCCTTCGGCTGCATCAGGTTGAAATAGCCGCGGCCGATCTCGCCACCCGGTATTGAGCCTGTGAACTCGAAGATCGCATCGTCGGTGTGGACGATCAGCGTCACCTCGCCCCATTCAGCAATGTCCTGCATGGCGGCGGTGAATTCATCGCCTTTGCCGATCCGCACCATCTCGCCCGGCAGCGCCTCGATCACCGCGCGCGGCGAAACCTTTCGCTCGCGCGCGACGTCCTCGATCACGGCGCCGGGATTGTCGGCCATGTACGTCCTGAGATCGGCGGGCTCGCTCGCGGCCATTAGCGCCTCCGTCACGCCGCAGCGCTGGCGGCGCGCTCGGTGATCAGCACCTCGAATCCCTCGAACTTGGGATGGCCCAGATAGAGGCTGCCGCCGGTCTCGTTGCCGGCACGCGAATGGGCGCGGCGGAAGTTTTCCGACTTGGTCCAGGCCTCGAAGACGTTTCGGTTGGCCCACACCGTATGCGTCGCATAGAGCGTGTGGTCCTCGGCTTCCGGACCCTTGACCAGATGAAACTCGATGAAGCCTGGCGTGTCACCGAGATAGGATTCACGTGTCTTCCACACCGTCTCGAAATCCTGCTCCGAGCCCTTCTTCACCTGAAACCGGTTCATCGCGATAAACATTGTCGAATTCTCCTTGGTTTTCGGCGCTACGCCATCACCGCAGCCTGCCGGTTAAGTTGGTTGAAAACAAGAACGCACCAGGCCGCGCTGGGGCATCAGCGCGGCCGGCGGCAATTTGGATGTTGATCTCAGTTCCTCGAATTACGCTCCGCCGAAGTGGATCTTCAATCCAGCCTTATACACTGTTCCCGGACCGGGGCTCGAGAACAGCACGTCGTTCTGCGTCGTGCCGTCGGTCGAGCTCCCGGGGATCGCATAAGGCCGATAGTACTGGTTCAGCAGATTGTCGACCGATGCCGTGAACGTGATGTCCTTGGTCGCGTTCCAGGTCAGATAGAGATTGACCAGATCATAGGCAGTCGACGGCAGGTAGCCGGCCGGCAGATCGTTGTTGGCGGAGAACGACGCCCACTGCACAGCGAGGATCAGCGTGCGGTCGAGCAGCCGAACGCCGGCGGTCGTCGTCACCTTGGTCGGTGTGATGGTAGCGAGCCCGACATTATTCTGGAGGTTCTTGCCGCGCATCACGTGGCCGGCGATGCCGAGATACCACAGGCCGGTATCGTAGAGCGTCTCGAACTCGACACCCTCGATCCGGGCCTGGGCAATGTTCTGATACTGGTAGAACTGGCTGAACGAGCCGAACGGCGGCACGCGCACTGGTGTCGACGGCACCAGGTCGATGTAATCGGAGACATCGTTGCGGAACACGTTGATCTTGCCGCGGAAGGAGTCGGCCGCGGTGAAGATGCCGTCATATTTCAGGTTGACGCCAACCTCCTTGTTCTTGCCGACCTCGGGGCGCAGACCGGGATTGGGCAGGAAGCAGAAAAGGCCGCTGGTCCCATCAGGACAAACGAATAGCGCCGGGCCGCCCCCGGTGGCGTGGCCGCCTGCGATCAGCGTCTCGGTGATCGAGGGCGCGCGATAACCTTCGGCATAGCTGACATAGGGCGTGAAGCCCACGACCGGCGTCACGCCGACCGTGATCTTCGGCGAGAAGCGGTCGCCGCCCGAGTTTACCCCCGCGGTCGCCGAATGCAGGTCATAACGGTCGTACCTGATCGCGCTGATGACCTCCAGCCAGGTCGAATAGTTATTCCTCAACTGCGCGAAACCACCGGAGACGGTACGCAGACCGCCGGGCGTCGTGATGTTGGAATTGCCCCGGCCGTCACTCGTCGTGACGTCGTCCTGAAACGCATCGAAGCCATACGTCAACGCATTGCTCCAATCACCGAAATTGAAGCGCGTGGTGTTGTTGACGTCGACACCAATTGTATCGAGCACGTAGCTGCGGCGATCTCCAACGCAGCCCGAGATATTGTTGCCGGGATTGGCCAGCGTGCAGACGCCGCCGCCGGTGGTGATGCGGTTATTGTAAGTCTTGATCTGGTCGTTGTCGGTGCGATTGCCGTAGAGCGAGAAATTCCAGTCCCAGAGCATGTCCTCCGGCCTGGAATATTTCCAGGTCAGCGTGCCCGTGTAGTTCTTGACGTCCGATGCATAGACCGAAGAACCGGCGATCGTCGCAAGCGGCGCCGCCGTTGTGGTCGGCCCGCGGTTCTCCTGGCCGATGCTGTATTGATAGTCCTGGAAGATGCCGCCAAGCTTCACTTCATGGCCATCTGCCGGGCGTACCGTAAGCTTCATCAGGCCGCCGGCGATCTCGTTGCCGGTATTGCCGATCTCGGTGCCGTTGCCATCCTTGTAATTGGCCTGCGTACGATAGAGCGCGCCGCCGAACACGTCGACATCGGGATTGACGCGGACGCCGCCGAAGATCGATCCAAGCCCGCGGTCCTTGTTGGTGCCGTAGGAGCCGGTCATGTCGACCCCCCAGCGCTCGCCGGGCCGGACCACGTCCTGGATGTCCTTGGTGCGGAACGAGACCACGCCGCCGATCGCGCCCGAGCCGTAGATGTTCGCGGTCGGTCCACGCACGACATCAACGCCGCCGACCAACTCGGGATCGAGGAAGAACGAGCCGTTCGCATTATGCCCGGTGCGCTGATAGTTCTGGCGCGCGCCATCGACGACGACGGCGACGCGGCCGAAGTCCTGCAGGCCGCGGATGTTGATCACGGTCGATGGATCGTCGCCGCGTTCCTGGAACGAAACGCCGGGCACGTTGTAGAAGATGTCGGAAAGCCTATTCGGCTGCAGCCCCTGGATCTGCTCGAGCGTGACGACGCTGACCGGGGCGAGCGCGTCGATCGCGCGCTCCTCGGTCTTCGATGCGGCAACGGTGATGGTGTCGAGCGATTGCACCGTCACGGCGCCGATCTGCGCGCGCGCGTTCATCACGGGCGCCGCCGCCTCCTGTTCGCCTTTCGGCTTCGCTGGCTTGCGCTTGGCCTGCTTGGCACGCTCCGACGCGCGACCAGCCGGCTGTGCGTCCGCGGTCTGGGCAACCCCGGACTCGGAAAGCAACAACCCAATTGAAACCACCGACGCGCCCAAAATCAGGACGCGCGAAATCCTAGCCCCGTCAGCCATACTGCCCCAATCTAATGATCTGCTTTTGGGTCTGGCTGGCGTGCGCTCGCCAAATGATGCGAGCGGCTTGCTGGCTACCAAATATACGGCGCGGGCCCCCGCCCGCATCACGTTCATCTTCGTTACGTCGCGGTAACAAAGCGGTCAATAACGGCACGGCGCAGTTTATATCGATTGTAAACTGCGGCGATTGGATTGCGGCGCCGGCGAACTATACAAACAGCCATTCAGGGAACGTTCGGGGCGCAGCAAACAGGAATATGGCGGCAACTTCCGGAGACAGTATCGAAGGCGCCGGAGGGCGCGCAGGAAATACCTCACCTGCCGCGAGAAGCCTCCCCATGACCGGCAACCGGATCGACAGCCGCGAGCTGTTTCAGACCGAACGGGAGATCATCATCGCGCATGGCGAAGAGATTTACCGGCTGCGGCTGACCTCGCAGAACAAGCTGATCCTCACCAAGTGATCCCCCGATGGCATTTTGTCGCACGCTCGCAGTCCTGCTGATCGCCAGCCTGGTGCCCATTAAGACGGCACCGGCGGCAAGCACCACCGTGCATGATGCGCGCGATCGCGACGTCATCATCGACAACCCTTCGCGGATCGTTTCGATCGGCGGGGCGATCACCGAAATCCTCTATGCGCTCGGCTTCGAGGACCGTGTTGCGGGCGTCGATGCGACCAGCCTCTATCCGGTCGCCGCGCTGCGCGACAAACCCAATGTCGGCTATATGCGCCAGCTCTCGCCCGAAGGCGTGCTCGGGCTCAATCCTTCGCTGGTGCTGGCAGTGCAGGGCTCGGGGCCGAAGGAGACCATGGACGTGCTGGAAGCGGCCAAGGTGCCACTGGTGCTGGTGCCCGAGACGTTCTCGGAGCAGGGGTTGCTCGACAAGATCAAGCTGGTCGGCCACGCCATGGATGCCGATCTGCGCGCCGAATGCCTGAGCAGCGCCGTCGCGCATGATCTCGCGCAATTGCGGGAGTTGCGCGCCAAGGTGACGAAGCCGGTGCGGGTGATGTTCGTGATGTCGCTGCTCAACGGCCGCGCCATGGCGGCGGGCCAGAAGACGGCGGCAAACGAGATCATCCAGCTCGCCGGCGGCGTCAATGCGGTCGAAGGCTATGACGGCTACAAGATCATCAGCGACGAGGCGATCGTCGCCGCCAAGCCCGATGTCGTGCTGTCGATCCAGCGCGGCAAGGATTCGCTTGAAGCCGAGGCGATCTATTCGCATCCGGGCTTTGCGCTGACGCCGGTCGCAGCGAACAAGAGCTTCATCTCGATGGAAGGTCTCTATCTGCTCGGCTTCGGGCCGCGCACGGCGGCCGCGGCGCGCGACCTTTCGACGAAACTCTATCCGGCGCTGGCGCCGCAGGCGGAGAAGTTCGTGCCCGCAGCGCTCGCGGCAAATTGCCGGCAATGAGCGCCTTGGCCGACGCGCGTGGCAAGGCTGTCGATTCTCGCATCAAGCGCTCGTTGCGCCCGCCGGCGTCGCTCACGCTGCTTTGCCTTTGTGCGGCTCTTGTCGGCACTGCGCTGATTGCGGTGACGCTCGGTGCGGCCGGGATCCCCCTCGCCCGCCTTCCCGCCGCGCTCGGCCTGTGGAGCGACGGGGCGGCCAGTCCGCTGGTTGCGCGCGACCAGCTCGTGCTGTGGTCGATCCGGATTCCCCGGATCGTCGCCGCCGCGATGGTCGGTGGCCTCTTGGCGGCATCCGGCGCGATCATGCAGGGGCTGTTCCGCAATCCCCTTGCCGATCCCGCGCTCGTCGGCGTCTCCAGCGGCGGCGCCTTTGCTGCAGCCGCCGCGATCGTCTTCACTGACAGTTACATCGGCGAGAGCATCAGATTCATGCAGCAGCAATTGCTGCCGCTGGCGGCGTTTGCCGGCTCGCTCGCAACGACCATCATCCTCTACAGCATCGCAAGCCGCGCCGGGCGGACGTCGATTGCGATTTTCCTGCTGGCAGGAATTGCGATCGCCGCGATCGCCAATGCCGGCATCGGGCTTCTGGTGTTCATCGCCGACGATCGCCAGCTCCGCGACATCACGTTCTGGATGCTGGGCTCGATGAGCGGCGCCACCTGGGGCAAGATCGCGACGCTCGCGCCGGTGCTCGCCGTTGCGCTCCTCGCGTGCATCTCAATCGCGCGCGGGCTCGATGTCCTCGTGCTCGGCGAGGCCGAGGCCTTTCACAGCGGCGTTGATGTCGAGCGGTTGAAACGGATCTCCATCATCCTGGTTTCGGCCATGACCGGGGTCGCGGTCTCCGTCTGCGGCGTGGTCGGCTTTGTCGGCATCGTGGTGCCGCATTTGCTGCGGCTCGCCATCGGGCCGGCGCACCGGCTGCTGCTGCCGGCCTCGGTGATACTTGGGGCTATCCTGCTGGTCGGCGCCGACACGATGGCACGCACGATTGTGGCGCCCGCGGAAATGCCGATCGGCATCCTGACGGCGGCGGTCGGCGCGCCGTTCTTCCTCGCCATCCTGCTGCGGCAGCGCAGCCTGATTTCGCTATGACACCGATGCTGCAGGCGAGCTCGGTCTCTGTGGTGGTCGGCGGCGCCACGCTGGTCGACACCGTCGATCTGCGCGTCAATCCGGGCGAGATGATCGCGATCGTCGGCCCGAACGGTGCCGGCAAGTCGACGCTGTTGCGTATGCTGTCCGGCGACATCACGCCGACGCGCGGCACGGTCGAATTGAAGCAGCGCCCGCTCCGCGCTTATCCTCCGCGCGAATTGGCGCGGCATCGCGCCATGCTGTCGCAGCACGTCATCGTCACCTTCCCGTTCACCGTGGAAGAGATCGTTTACATGGGCGCGGGCGACAACTCGCGCGCAACAGTGGCGCCGCTGGTCGAGTCCGCCCTGGACGAAGTCGGGCTGAGAGGCTTCCGCCATCGCCAATTGCCGACACTGTCGGGCGGCGAGCAGCAGCGCGCGCATTTCGCCCGCGTGCTGGTGCAGCTCGCCTGCGGCGAAGCGCTTAACGGCCCCGGCCTGCTGCTCCTGGACGAGCCGACCTCGAGCCTCGACCTCAGGCACCAGATCGATCTGGTCGAGACCGCGCGCCGTCGTGCGCAGAACGGCACCGCCGTGATCGCGATCCTGCACGACCTCAACCTCGCGATGCGCTTTGCCGACCGCCTGGTTCTCCTGCATCGCGGCCGACTCGCGGTCGACGGCAGCCGCAGCGAAGCGATGACCGCGGACACGATCCGCACCATCTTCGAGGTCGATGCCGCGATCAGCTATACCGATGGCGGCATTCCCTTCCTGCTGCCGCAGACGATGCGACCGGTGACGTAACGTCGCAGGCATATCCAGCGCCAATCGCCCCCCGTCACGAAACTGTCAGCGGCATGTAACACGCGCCTCCCAGAACTCCGCGGCGTTATCTTCAGGGGAGATCAACATGCGCAAATCACTGCTCTGCTCCGTCGCGTCCATCGTGCTGCTCTCGGGAGCGGCCTTCGCGCAAGGCGAAGGCGAATATCCGGCGACCCTCAAGGGCCACGCCGTGCTTCCGGCGGAAAGCTTCATCGACGCGCCTGCCGATGCACCTGATGATCTCAAGACCTCGGGCAAATACACCACCGGCCGCCGCGTCGACGCCGCCGGCAGCGTGATGGGCAAGTCCTACGAGCGGCCGACCGGCGTGTCGCTGCCATTCAAGGGCCAGCCGCTGCAGGGCCATTCCGGCATCAAGGTGATGGCGGACGGCACGTTCTGGGTGCTCACCGACAACGGCATGGGCTCGCGCTACAACTCGGCCGATTCGATGCTGTACCTGAACCGGCACAAGATCGACTGGGCGAGCGGCAAGATCGAGCGGCAGGAGACCATCTTCCTGCACGATCCCGACAAGAAGGTGCCGTTCCGCATCCTGCATGAGGACACTGCCAAGCGCTGTCTCACCGGTGCCGATTTCGACACCGAAGGCTTCCAGATCATCGGTGACACGTTCTGGATGGGCGATGAGTTCGGGCCCTACGTGATCAAGGCCGACAAGACCGGCAAGGTGCTGGCCGTGTTCGAGACGACGGCCGACGGCAAGCCGGTGCGCTCGCCCGATCACTGGTCGGTGCAGTCGCCCGGCGCGCCGGGCGCGAGCTACACCAATGTCAACCTGCGCCGCTCCAAAGGCTATGAGGGCTTTGCGTCCTCGAAGGACGGCAAGTTCCTGTACGGCCTGCTCGAGGGTCCGCTGTGGGACGCCGAGAAGAAGGACTGGGAGAAGGTCGACGGCAAGGAAGCCTCGCGCATCCTTGAGTTCGACGTGGCAAACGAGAAGTTCACCGGCCGCTACTGGCAATATGTGTTCGAGCAGAACGGCAACGCCATCGGCGACTTCAACATGATCGACGCTACGGCCGGCCTGATCATCGAGCGCGACAATGGCGAAGGCACCGCAGACAAGGCCTGCCCGCAAGGCCAGCGCGGCCAGAACTGCTTTCCGGATCTGGCGAAATTCAAGCGCGTCTACAAGATCGAACTCTCCGACGCCAATGTCGGCAAGCCCGTGCGCAAGGTCGCCTATATCGACCTGATGAAGATCCGCGATCCCGACAAGAAGGCGAAGAAGCCGCTCAACGACGGCGTGCTGACCTTCCCGTTCTTCACCATCGAGAACGTCGATCGCGTCGACGACACCCATATCATCGTCGGCAACGACAACAACCTGCCGTTCTCCTCGAGCCGCGATCCCAACAAGGCCGACGACAACGAGTTCGTGCTGCTGGAAGTCGGCGACTTCCTGAAGGCGAAGTGAGCGCCCTCCCTCTCCCCGCTCTTCACGGGGAGAGGGTCGGGATGAGGGGCTCTCTCCGCGATCACGGTGGCAGATGTGTTCGCGGAGAGAGCCCCTCACCCGAATTTGCGCATTGCGCAAATTCGACCTCTCCCCGCAAGAGCGGGGCGAGGTAAGAATGCCTCAACCCGCCGGCGTCATCACGACTCCCTTGTCCTTGGGCCAGCGGATGCGCCAGCCCAAATTGATCTCCTTGAGCTCACCTGGCTTCGCGTCGAACGTCCATTGTAGCACGCCGCGCTTGTCGCGCAGATTGGTTGCGGTCGGCGGCGTGGTCTGCGGCAGCATCTCGACCAGGATCTCCTCATTCTCGCTGACCGGAAGCTGATCCTCGATCGCGATGCGAATCGGAAAATCGTGACCGTTGCGGATGCTGGTCTTGAACGAGCGTTCGTCGGTCTTCGACGTCGTCACAATCAGGCCGGCCGAGCCCTCGTTGCGCTTGACCACCGAGCGCTCGATCTCGACCTTGTCATCGGCGCCGAAGCCAAGCCGCACCATTTCATCCTTGCCGGCGGAAGCGATCTTGCCGCGGCCGACGAACACACCGTCGCGGTAGATCGCCACGCGGCCGGGCAACAGCGGCGCGTCCTCGGCCTGCCTGAAGCTCGCCTCAAGGAAAGCCGTCGGGTCTAGCACCGGCGCGGAACGGATCACAAGGTCGGGCACGATCACGCTGCTTGCGATGCGCAGGCTCTTCGCACCTTCGCTGGCATCGAGGCTGACGCGACCGGGAATTTTGAAGGTGGCCTGGAAGGCGCCGATCTCAGCCACCGCCTGCTGCTCTTCAGCGCGCTCACGCGCATCGATCGCGTCGGCGGACTTTGCAGCGGGCGCCGTGCGCAGCATCGGCGCAGGCCTCGCCGACTCCGACACGGCGCCCGGCATCGGCACCGGGCGCGGCGGCTGGGGATATTGCACGACCAGCGAATTTCAATTCGGGCGCGCTGCCGCCGCGGGCGATGCGCACGGTGGAGACGCCGAGCGCGACGTTCGACCAGTCCTCGCCGGTCGACTGCGTGATCTCGGCGCGACGCACCAGTTCGAGCGAGGGCTTGCGGTCCTTCGCGCCGGTCTCGAGGCGGGCGTCATAGATCGGCGCCCAGCGCGCATTGCGCACCGAATAGGTGACGCGCAGCGTGGCTTTCGTCGCGGCCGCGGCAGCGAGGTCAATACGGACCTCGAGCTTGCTCGGCGGCTTGGCGGCGCGATCGTGTTCCAGCCGCGCGATCTCGCGGTCGATGTCGCGCTGCTTGCGCTCAGTCTCGCGGATCGCCGTGTCGGCGGTTGCAATCTCCTCAGCGACGGCGGCGAACGCGGCGCGCCATTCGGAGATCGGTCGCGCTTCGCCCTTGTCGCCGATGCCGACCGGCGCGGCTTCCGCAAAGCGCGCGGCGAACTGGCGGCGCGCCTTCGCGGCGTCGATCGCGCCTTGCAGATTGGCACGCTCGTCCTTCAGCGCCTCGATGCGCTTGTCGAGCTCCGGCAGGTCGACCGGCGGCGCTGCGCGCGGCCGCCGCGCGTCGATCGACCCGATCGTCAGCTTGCTGCCCGCCTCGCCCTCGACACGCAGCGAGGATGGATCGAGCGACAGCGGGAAATCCCTGGCGACCAGCGTGCTGTCGCCGGACGGCAGATCGAGCGTGATGACGCGGGTGACGCTCGCGCCATCCGGATAGACGGTAACCGCATCCACCGTCGAAGAGGCATCGACGTCAGCCGCACGCGCCGGCAAAGCGGCAAGCGGGGTGACCAGCACCAGGCCGGTGGTGACAAGACAATTGGCAATCAAGCGCATTGGATCCCTTTCCTGCATTGCGCGCAAACTCCGCCCCATCCGGCACCGGACAGCGGCGAAAGTCACACCCCATCGGTGGTGAGACGCAGCGAGAAAAGAACCGGTTCGATTGCGGTTTGCGTGAGGCACAAAAAAGCACGGCGCTTGAGGCGCCGTGCTTTGGTTCATGTAGCGTTCAGCCGAAGCCGTTCTCAGCTATAGATCTCGAACAATCCGGCGCCGCCCTGCCCGCCGCCAATGCACATGGTGACGACGCCCCACTTGGCCTTGCGGCGGCGGCCTTCCTGCAGGAGGTGGCCGGTGAGACGCGCGCCGGTCATGCCGAAGGGGTGGCCGATCGCGATCGAGCCGCCGTTGACGTTGTACTTCTCGGGATCGATGCCGAGCTGGTCACGGCAGTACAGGCACTGGCTGGCGAAAGCCTCGTTGAGCTCCCAGAGATCGATATCGTCCATCTTCAGGCCGTGGCGCTTCAAGAGCTTCGGCACCGCATAGACGGGACCGATGCCCATCTCGTCCGGCTCGCAGCCGGCGGTCGCCCAGGCAACGAAGCGGCCCAGCGGCTCGAGACCGCGCTTCTCGGCGTCCTTGGCTTCCATCAGCACCACAGCCGCGGCGCCGTCGGAGAGCTGGCTGGCATTGCCGGCCGTGATGAACTTGCCCGGTCCCCTCACCGGCTCGAGCTTCGCCAGCCCCTCGATCGTGGTGTCGGGACGGTTGCACTCGTCGCGGTCGACGACATAGTCCTTGATGCTCTCTTCCTTCGTCACCTTGTCGACCACCTTCATCCGGGTCTTCATCGGGACAATCTCGTCCTTGAACTTGCCCCCCTGCTGCGCGGCGGCCATGCGGCGCTGCGACTCCAGCGAGAACTCGTCCTGGTATTCGCGGCTGAGCTTGTAGCGCTCGGCGACGATATCGGCGGTGTCGATCATCGCCATGAAGATGTCGGGCGCGGTCTTGAGCAACTCCGGATCGACCGACTCCTTCGGCGTGCCGCCGCCGGGAATCGAGATGCTCTCGACGCCGCCGGCGACGATGCATTCGGCGCCGTCGGAGCGGATCGAGTTGGCGGCCATCGCGATGGTCTGAAGCCCTGAGGAGCAGAAGCGGTTCACCGAGACGCCGGCAGTCGACTTCGGCAGGCCGGCGAGCAGCGCGGCCTGGCGGCCGATGTTCGGCGCGCCATGGGCGCAATTGCCGAGATAGCAGTCCTCGACGTATTCCTTGTCGACGCCGGCGCGCTCGACGGCATGCTTGATGGCGTGCGCCGCCAGCGACATCGGCGGGGTGATGTTGAATCCACCGCGGGCGGACTTTGCCAGTCCCGTGCGTGCATAGGAAACGATAACGGCTTCACGCATTGTGTTTTCTCCCTTGTTCGGACGGCCTGATATGACCGGTCTTGGCCCATTCGTACACAGATTTTGTCAGCTGCCAAACGGCAAACGCCGCCTCCGATGCCGGAGGCGGCGTCATGTTCCGCAGATCGGAATATGTGGGTCGAACGGCGCGACCTTCCTTCCCTTCTCCCCTTGTGGGAGAAGGTGGCGCGAAGCGCCGGATGAGGGGGTTGTCTCCACGGGCGACGGCGCTCGTGGAGAGAACCCCTCACCCGAATGAGTCTGGTACGAACAGCGGAGCTGCCCTCTCCCACAAGGGGCGAGGGCGCAGCAATTGGCACCTCCGCGCTCAGAACGCGAGCGCCTTGGCCTGCTTGACCTGCGGCAGCGCCTGCACCTTGGCGAGCACGTCCGCCGCAACGGGGCCGTCGATCTCGACCAGCGCGATCGCGTCGCCGCCTTGCGCGACACGGCCGAGATGGAAGGTCGCGATATTGATCTTGGCGTCGCCGAGCAGGCTCGCGAACTTGCCGATGAAGCCCGGCTTGTCCTCGTTGGTCACATAGATCATCGACTTGCCGAACTCGGCGTCGACGCGGATGCCCTTGATGTCGACCAGCCGCGGCTTGCCGTCGTGATAGACGGTGCCCGAGACGGAGCGCTCCTGCCGTTCCGTCGTCACGGTCACGGTGATCAGGCTTTCGTAGTCGCTCTGCGCCGCGCGCGTCACCTCGTCGACCACCATGCCGCGCTCCTTGGCAACCACCGGCGCAGAGACGACGTTGACGTCGCCCAGCATCGGCCGCAGCAGGCCGGACAGCACCGCCGAGGTCAGCGCCTTGATCTTCATCTCGGCGACATGGCCCTCATAGGTGATCTGGGTTTTGACGATGCCGCTCTCGGTGAGCTGGCCGGCGAACGAGCCGAGCTTCTCGGCGAGCTCGATGAACGGCTTCAGCTTCGGCGCCTCTTCAGCCGTGATCGAGGGGAAGTTGATGGCGTTGGAGATCGCACCCGTGAGCAGGTAATCCGACATCTGCTCGGCGATCTGCAGCGCGACATTCTCCTGCGCTTCGGTGGTGGAGGCACCAAGATGCGGGGTGCAGATCACGCTCGGATGGCCGAACAGGACGTTCGAATTCGCAGGCTCCTCGCTGAACACGTCGAAGGCCGCGCCTGCGACATGCTTGGAATTGAGCGCGTCTATCAGCGCCTGCTCGTCGACGAGGCCGCCGCGGGCGCAATTGACGATACGCACGCCCTTCTTCATCTTCGCAAGTGCCACGGCATCGATGATGTTGCGGGTCTTGTCGGTAAGCGGCGTGTGCAGGGTGATGAAATCGGCGCGCTTGAAGAGATCGTCGAGCTCGACCTTCTCGACCCCGATGTCCTTGGCGCGCTCCGGCGACAGGAACGGATCGAACGCGATCACCTTCATGCGCAGGCCGAGTGCACGGTCGCAGACGATCGAGCCGATATTGCCGCAGCCGACCACGCCGAGCGTTTTGTTGGTAATCTCCACGCCCATGAAGCGGTTCTTCTCCCACTTGCCGGCCTGCGTCGAGGCATCGGCCTGCGGGATCTCGCGGGCAAGCGCCAGCATCAGGGTGATCGCGTGCTCGGCGGTCGTGATCGAGTTGCCGAACGGCGTGTTCATCACGATGATGCCCTTGGCTGTGGCGGCCGGGATCTCGACATTGTCGACGCCGATGCCGGCGCGGCCGATCACTTTCAGCCGGGCGGCCTTCTCGATGAGCTTGGCGGTTGCCTTAGTCGCCGAGCGGATTGCGAGGCCATCATAGTTGCCGATGATCTCGGCGAGCTTTTCCTTGTCCTTGCCGAGATTGGGCTGGAAGTCGACCTCAACGCCGCGGTCTTTGAAGATCTGCACGGCAGCGGGCGAAAGGGCGTCGGAAATGAGAACTTTCGGTTTTGACATGGTAGTGGTCCTCTACCTTCCCACCTCTCCCCGTGAAGAACGGGGAGAGGTGGAGAGAGCGCTAAGCAGCCTTCGGCAGCTGTGCCTTGATCTCGGCGAACGCCCAGTCGATCCACTGCGTGAGCAGTTCGACGTCCTTCGCTTCCACGGTGGCGCCGCACCAGATGCGCAGGCCCGCCGGCGCATCGCGGTAATGCGCAAAGTCGAAGCCGGCATTCTCCTTCTCGACCAGGGCGACCAGCTTCTTGCAGAAGTCGGCCTGCAGGTCCGGCGTGAGCGAGGTGATCGCGGGATCCGTGATCTTCAGGCACACCGAGGTGTTGGAGCGGATCGCGGGATCCTTGGCCAGGAAATCGATCCACGGCGTCCTCGCCTTCCAGTGGGCGAGCACCTTGGTGTTGGCGTCGGCGCGTGCGATCAGCGTCTTCAGGCCGCCGATCGATTTCGCCCAGTCGAGCGCGTCGAGATAGTCCTCCACGCAGAGCATCGACGGCGTATTGATGGTCTCGCCTTCGAAGATGCCCTGGTTGAGCTTGCCGCCTTTGGTCATGCGGAAGATCTTCGGCAGCGGCCAGGCCGGCTTGTAGGTCTCGAGCCGCTCCACCGCACGCGGTGAGAGGATCAGCATGCCATGCGCGGCCTCGCCGCCCAGCGCCTTCTGCCAGGAGAAGGTGATGACGTCGAGCTTCGGCCAGTCGAGCGACTGCGCAAACGCCGCCGAGGTCGCGTCGCAGATGGTGAGGCCTTCGCGGGTCGCGCTGATCCAGTCGGCGTTCGGCACGCGCACGCCCGAGGTGGTGCCGTTCCAGGTGAAGACGACGTCGCTCGCCGGGTCGACCTTGGAGAGATCGGGGATCTCGCCATAGCCGGCGTTGAGCTTGGTGGCGTCCTTCAGCTTCAGTTCCTTGACGATGTCGCTGACCCAGCCCTCGCCGAAGGATTCCCAGGCCAGCGTGGTGACGGGTCGTGCACCGAGCAGCGACCACAGCGCCATCTCGACCGCGCCGGTGTCGGACGCCGGAACGATGCCGATCTTGTAGTCGGCCGGCACCTCCAGCACTTCGCGCGTCAGCTCAATGGCTTGCTTGAGCTTTGCCTTACCGATCTTGGCGCGATGCGAGCGGCCGAGGGCGGCGTCCTTGAGATTTTGAGGATTCCAGCCGGGGCGCTTGGCACAGGGGCCGGAGGAGAAATGCGGCACGTTCGGCCGCGAAGCGGGCTTCGCTGCAGTCATGATCTACCCTTCCAGATAGCTGCCTCTCGGTGGGGAGAGGTTTCCCGCCGTCGGAGATAGTGGAAGGGTAAGGGATCGTCAAGGAACTTCAGGAGGATCACAGGCGATTGATGCGGGCTCGTCGCGCGCTGGAGCCGGCACCTGATCGAGCAGTCCGGCCGCAACGTTCACCAGCTTCATGGCCTTTCGCCGGCTGGACATTTTCATAATGCTCTTTTCATCGACCTGTACGATGTATTCGTTGCCCGCCCTGACGATCGAATATCGCTTCATCTGAAATATCCCCGAGCCGTCCCCTGAACGCGATGACTTTGGAACGTCATCCGTTCGATCTTTTTTGCTTGATCATCATCTCTTGCGGATCATGTTCTGCTGCTGGGAGACGCGTAACTAGCAGGAGCGTTCCTGCCGGCAAAATTACGGAGGCCGGCGTAGTTTACCGCTTGTTAACCGGAACGCAGAGCGAAGACTACCACTGCGATCAGCGATCGTAGCCGCGCAACTCGACGCAACTCAGAAGCGTATCGTCATGCCGACGTGACTGCGTTGAAATCCAAGCCGTTCGTAGAACCGCTGCGCATCGACGCGGGTGTGATGCGTGAGCAGTTCGACGAGAATGCAACCGTTGGCGCGCGCTTCCGTAATCGCCCACTCCACCATCTGCTCGCCGATGCCGCGGCTGCGGCAGTGGGTCGCAACGCGCACGTCCTCGATCAAGCCGCGCGAGGCGCCTTGCGAGCTTATGCCCGGCAGAATGCACAACTGCAGGCAGCCCACCACCACGCTGTCCGTGCTCTCGGCGACCACGAGCTTGAAATTCGGATCGCGATCCACCTTCTCGAACGCGCCGAAATAGGATTGAGGCAAGGGATCCTCGATCCGCTCGCGCGCACTGCCGAGCCGGTCGTCCGCGAGCATGCCGACGATAACGGAGACATCGTCGCGACGGGCGCGACGGATGGTGATCGAAGACGCAGTTGCCATGATGTGTTCCGAAACAGTTCAGCGTGCAGGCGGAAGGCCCAGTGAGCGTTCGGCGTCACTGATCCAGCGACGAAGCGCGGGATAGCCGCTGAGATCAAATCCGCCCTCATGCGCAAGCCGCGTGTAGGCGAGCAGCGCCACGTCGGCGAGCGAGAGCACTTCGCCAACCAGAAACGGCGTGAGCGCAAGCTGCTGCTCCATTCGCGCCAGCGCGGCATGGCCGCGCCTGACCTTCTCCGGATCGAGCTCGGACACGGATTTGCCGAGATAGCGCATCTGGAATCGGCACACGGCGACATAGGGCTCGTGGCTATACTGTTCCCAGAACAACCACTCATCCATCTTCGCGGCGGCGAAATCGTCGGATGGAATGAGGTCGCTGCCGCGGGCGAGATAGCGGATGATGGCATTGGACTGCGCCAGGGTGCGGCCATCGTCGAGCACGATTGTCGGCACCTGGCCCGCGCTGTTCATCCTCAGGAAATCCGCACTCCGCGTCTCCTGCTTGAGGACGTCAACGTCGATCCAGGTGTAGCGCAGCGCGAGGTGATCGCAGACCCACTTCACCTTCAGGCAATTGCCCGACTTGTCGTCGCCGTAGATCTTCATGGCTGGCTGTTGTCCTGTTGCCCAACGACAGAGCAACAGCGGAAACAAGAGCTGTCAACACATCGGACGGAAGCGCGTCTAGAATTTGTAGCCGAGGCCGGCGCGCACCGTGTTGATGTTGGTATCGACCGTTGTGGTGAAGCGGATATATTCCCATTCCGCGCGCATGAAGAGGCCACCGACCAGATTGATGTCGATGCCAAGGCCGGCCGTATAGCCGTAGATGAGATGATTGTGCACAGCATCCGTCGCGCTCAATGGCATTAGCGGCGTGAAGGGCCCAAGGGCAGAGGGACCCACGGCGTCCGTAACGATTGCAGTGTGTGAAATATTGGCTTTGCCGAGCGCGAAGCCGCCGAACGCATAGGGCAGGAAGCATCCGAAAGCGTAAGCTGCGCGTCCCCGGAACGTGGCCATGTCCGAGATCGAGATCGAGGATGCCGAGGTGACTCCGACATCGTGAAAGGAGCCGTCGGTGAGAGGGGCGCCGCTCACAAGCTCCTTGCTGGCGCTGGCCGAACCGCCAAAGCTGCCATGCATGTAACTTGCCTCTAGGCCGAGCACGACGTCGCTCCATTGCCAATTGTATCCGACAAACGCTCCATATGTGGACGAACGCGCCGTCTGCTTTCCTAGACCGAGATTCCATTGCGCAACGCCCATCTGCTGGACGACGTTGTCGGAAATCAGCGAGGAGATCAAAGATGACGGTTTGCTGTCAAAATTCGCGTCGGACGATCCGTAACCGGCTTGGCCGCCAATGTAGAGACCTTCCCAATAAGCCCTGGAAGTGGTCAGCCCATCGGTGAAGCTGCCGCGAAGGATTGGCAGATCAGGAAGATCGGCGGCCTGCGCGCCCGTCACCGCGCCACACATCACTACCGCCAGTAGAAACCGACGCATCGCCCACGCCCCCAATGACTTAACCAAAACCCGGCGCGATCATCGCTCGTTAACCTTAACCAATGGTTGTCGCGGGCCGCATTTGCCACAATGTTCTGCGTGATGCGCACCATGCGTCCACAAAAACGAAACGGCGCGGGAACATCCCGCGCCGTCTGCAATCGTTAACCAATGAAGCTTCGTATTAACCTTTGCGCACCAGCGGCGGCGGCGCGTAGACCGGCTGCGGGCTGTCCAGATTCCAGCGCACGCCGAACTTGAGGTCGTGCGAGGTGATGTCCTTGAAGTGCATTGGGTTGTTGGTCGTGAAACCCTGGAACGTGGTCACGGGTCCTGTGAGTCCGGAGCCAAGGTCGACGTAGCTATAGGCGACTTCGAGCGTCAGATTTGGGCTAACCTTGTAGGCAAGACCCGCATGCGCGGCCCATGCGAAATTCCACTTGGAAGCCGAATTGGCGGTTGCAAAGCCCGGCCCGATCACACCGGGAGAGATATCGGCAAGACCCTGATCGGTGAAGTTGGAGATGGTCACGCGCGCTGCACCAACGCCGGCGCCGATGAACGGCGTCACGCACCACCAAGTGCCAAGATCGACATAGGCGTTGGCAAGGACAAGCCATTCCGACTTGCTTGCCGTGTAATTGTCGACGCCGGCGCCGACAACACCGCCGCCAATCGGAAACGTCGCGAGATCCTGACCGTGAAAGTTCGTCCTTCCACGGTACTGGCCGGTGATGTCGCCGCGGAACCAGCTATTGAACTGGTAACCGACGCCGAGACCAAAGATGCCGCCGGTGTCGAACCCAGTCTGCTGGTTCAGAGAGAGCAGCGGCGCATACAAAGCATCGTTGCCGTTGCGCACTTCCTTCACGCTCTGATTGCTGAAGCCAACGTCGCCGCGCAGATACCAGCCGCCGAAATCCTCCACCGGCGGCGGTCCGTAGGCCGGCGGCGGCGCGATCGGCATGTCGGCGGCGAACGCCATCGAAGAGATCAGGGAGGCCGCACCAGCGGCAATGAGAGACTTAACGCTACGCATTGGCTTCGTCCTTTTGGCCAGTGAGGCGAGCGCGGAAGCCTCACGTCTGAAAACCCACGGCCGGACGATGGCACTAAATGCTTAAGCGGCGCTTAACCCTAATTATTAAGGTTGACAGCCTCTGACGATTTTATCGAACGTGCGCATCATTGCGTGCATACGCGGTGGCCGCGCCACAAATGCTAACGATGCGTTGATGAAGTTTTCGGTGCGCCGCGCAAAGCACTCTCGTCGTCCCGGGCTTGCCGGGCCGCGGCGAAGCCTTGGCGCAGCCGGGACCCATAACCACAGGCTCTCGTGGTGTGCTCCGCTGCAACTGCTTGCTCCCACCATAACCTCTCCCTGTGGTTATGGGTCCCTGCTTTCGCAAGGGACGACGGAAGCGGAAGCGTCGGAAGCGAGCGTTACGCCGCGGCGGCGGCAGCGTGGCCGAGCGCGGAGACGATGTGATCGACGACTTCCTCGACCAGCAGGCGGTCGTCGCCCTCGCCCATCACGCGGATCACCGGCTCGGTGCCGGAGGAACGGACCAGCAGGCGACCGTGGCCGTTGAGCCGCTTCTCGCCGTCGACGATGGCGGACTTGACCTCGGCATCATCGAGCGGCTTGCCGCTGCGATAACGCACGTTCTTCAGGATCTGCGGCAGCGGATCGAAGCGGCGGCAGACCTCCGACACCGGGCGGCGTAGCTTTTGCACCACGGCAAGCACCTGCAGCGCTGCGACGAAGCCGTCGCCGGTGGTGGCGTAGTCGGAGAGAATGATATGGCCGGACGGCTCGCCGCCGAGATTGTAGCCGTCGTTCAGCATCCGCTCGAGCACATAGCGGTCGCCGACCGGCGTGCGCACCATGTCGAGCCCAATGCCCCGCAGGAAGCGTTCGAGCCCGAGATTGGACATCACGGTGGTGACGATGCCGGGCTTGGCGAGCCGGCCCTCTTCCTTCCAGCTCTGCGCGATCACTGCGAGCAGTTGGTCGCCATCGACCACGTGGCCGCGCTCGTCCACCAGGATGACGCGATCGGCGTCGCCGTCCAGCGCAATGCCGATATCGGCGCGCATCTCGCGCACCTTCTTCGCCAGCGCTTCCGGCGCGGTGGAGCCGCATTCCTTGTTGATGTTGAAGCCGTCGGGCTCGACGCCGATCTGCACGACGTCGGCGCCAAGCTCCCACAGCGCTTCCGGCACCACCTTGTAGGCCGCGCCATTGGCGCAATCGATCACGACGCGCAGGCCGTCGAGGCTCAATTCGCGCGGCAGCGTGCGCTTGGCGAATTCGATGTAACGATCGTGGACACCGTCGATCCGGCGGGCGCGGCCGAGGCTCGCGCTCTGCGCGAGCCGGCGCTCGATCGGCTCGTCGAGCAATTGCTCGATCTGCTTCTCGACGTCGTCGGAAAGCTTGAACCCTTGCGGCCCGAACAGCTTGATGCCGTTGTCCTCGAACAGATTGTGGGAGGCGGAGATCATCACACCGAGGTCAGCGCGCATCGATTTGGTGAGCATCGCGACCGCCGGCGTCGGCATCGGGCCGAGCAGCAGCACGTCCATGCCGACCGAGGTGAAGCCCGCGACCATGGCATATTCGATCATGTAGCCGGAGAGCCGCGTGTCCTTGCCGATCACCACGCGATGGCGATGATCGCCGCGCTGGAACACGAGGCCGGCGGCCTGCCCCACCTTGAGTGCGAGTTCCGGCGTAATCAGACCATTGGCACGGCCACGAATCCCGTCGGTCCCAAAGTATTTACGGCTCATATCACCCCCAGCTAGGCCTGGGCTTCTCCAGCTACCCTGGCGAGAAGCCCGAAACGCCATCGATGCAGGCCTTATAATGCGTCAGCCGCCACGGCGGCTTCAAAATATATGATGAATCATTACCGTTCACCCGATGGCAAGAGATTAGGTTAATATATTGTAAAATAATGTATAATTCTTAGGGATCGTAGCTTTACTGGGAGCGGCCGCGCCCGATTCTAGCGTTTGCGGAGGATGTGATGGTCGTCCTTGGAAGGCGCCGGTTGGATCACATTGACAGGGTCGGAGGCCGGAAAAGTCCCTTCCAATCCCTCCTCCAGCGACTCCTCGAGCGCGCGCTTTTCGCCGTCGGTATCCTTCCGCTTGGGGGTCGATCTGGTCATGGTGGCCTCCTGGTGGGGCGGATTTCGGTGGAGCGATTTGGCAGATGATCCAACCATGCTAGATGACGGCGCATTCGCGAAATACAAGACGGGCCGGGAGCGTCCATGAAGCACATCACCTGCATCGAAGATCTGCGCCAGCTACACAAGCGCCGCGTACCGAAGGCATTTTTCGACTATGCCGACCGCGGCTCCTATACCGAGGACACGCTGCGCGCCAACAGCGAGGATCTTCAGCAGATCAAATTCCGCCAGCGCATCCTGGTCGACGTCTCCAAGCGCGACCTCAGCACCACGATCCTGGGCGAGCCTGCCGCTATGCCGCTGATCCTCGCCCCGGTCGGCCTGCTCGGCATGCAGCATGGCGACGGCGAGATTCATGCCTGCCGCGCCGCGCAGGCCGCAGGGATTCCCTTCACCCAGAGCACGATGTCGATCTGCTCGATCGAGGACATCGCAGCCGCCGTTGACAAGCCGTTCTGGTTCCAGCTCTACGTCATGAAGGACCGCGGCTTCATCAAGGCGCTGATCGAGCGCGCGATCGCCGCCAGGTGCAGTGCGCTGGTGCTGACCGTCGATCTGCAGGTGATCGGCCAGCGGCACCAGGACATCAGGAACGGCATGACCGTGCCGCCGGAATGGTCGCTGTCGAAGCTGATCGATTTCGCCACCAAGCCGGCCTGGGTCTCCGGCGTGCTGCGCGGCAAGCGCCGCACCTTCGGCAATCTCGCCGGCCATCTCAAGGTCGACCAGGACATCACCTCGCTGTCGACCTGGATCAATTCGCAGTTCGACACCTCGCTGAACTGGAAGGACATCGACTGGATCCGCAGCATCTGGCCGGGCAAGCTGATCCTCAAGGGTATCCTGGACGTCGAGGATGCGGAGATCGCGGCCAAGACCGGCGCGCAGGCGATCGTGGTCTCCAACCATGGCGGCCGACAGCTGGACGGCGCCCCCTCCTCGATCGAGGTGCTGCCCGAGATCGTCGACGCCGTGGGATCGCAGGTGGAGGTCATGTTCGACGGCGGCATCCGCACCGGCATGGACGTGATGCGCGCGCTCGCGCTCGGCGCGAAATCCTGCATGATCGGCCGCGCCTATGCCTACGGTCTCGGCGCCGGCGGACAGGCCGGCGTCGCCGAGGCGATCAACGTGCTGGCGAAGGAGCTGCTCACGACCATGGGCCTGTGCGGCGTCAACACGATCGCCGAGATCGACGACAAGGTGCTGGCGGTTTAGGCCAACACACGCGCGATGCCGATTAATGTGCCCTCGCCCCTTGTGGGAGAGGGCAGCTCCGGCATCGGCAACGAGCGCGTTTGGGTGAGGGGTTCTCTCCGCGAGCACCGTCGCCCACGGAGAGAACCCCTCATCCGTCGCGCATTGCATGCGCGCCACCTTCTCCCACAAGGGAGCCCACAAGGGGAGAAGGGAAGACAGCAACGCGCACGTCACATCGGCGGCGTGATGCCGTCGCGGCCGACGCTGATGCGGTTGGTCTCGAGAGAGCCGTCGGGCGCCTTTTTCGTGAATGCGATGATCTTGGCGCCCGTCTTGAGCTCGGACTTGTCGCCGGGAACATAAGTGACGACAGGCGTGTCGGGCGAGACCAGCACCTTCTTCTCGCCGTCCTTGTATTTGACGAGCAGCGTGTGGCCGTCATTGCTGACCACGGATTGCTCGACCGTCGCATTGGTCATGCTGCTGTTGGGGCGCGTGTCCCAGGGCCGCGAGCCCTCGCCGGTGCCGCGCATGTCCTCGGGGAAGACGTGGACTTCCACCGCTTTCGGCGTGCCGTCGGAACCTGGCACGGTGGTGGCGCCGATGAAGGAACCGACCTTGACGTCGGACAGCGCGATCTTGACGATGCCGGCAACGCGCGCATCGTTCGTCAGATGCAGCTTGACGTCCTCGCCGCTGCGCGACTTGACCGCGAGCGTGTCGCCGTTGACGCTTTCGATGGTGCCGCGCACCCGCGACGATGTCGGGGGCTGCTGCGCGATCGCATAGAGGGTTGATGCCGCGACCATGGCGGCGGCAAATAGCGGACGGACAAGGGTGGAACGATAGGGAGTCATAGGGCGGAGCTCCGGGTGGATCACCTGTGCAGAGACCCCGCTCTTGCAGCGATATTTCGTGCCCTCAAGTCTTTGTGAGATCGTCCTCGACCAGGGCCCGCAGTTCCGGCGTCACTTGCGGGCGCTGGCCAAACCACAATTCGAAGCCGCGCACCGCCTGGTGCAGGAGCATGCCGAGCCCGTCGGCTGTCTTCAATCCGCGCGCCTCGGCGGCCGCAAGCAATGGCGTCTTCAAGGGAACATAGACGAGGTCGGCGACGACGGCATTTGGCGGCAACAAGCCGACGTCGAGGGCGAGCGCCGGCTGGCCGTGCATGCCAAGCGAGGTGGTGTTCACCAATAGCCTCGCGCGCGGCAACAGATCAGCGAGCGTATCCCAGATGGCCGGCTCGACGCGCGAGCCGAACTGATCGGCAAGCGCGCAGGCACGATCGATGCTGCGGTTGACGAGATGAATGCGCGTCATGCCGCGATCGAGCAATCCGAACACCACGGCGCGCGCCGCGCCGCCGGCGCCCAGCACCAGCGCTTCCGTCGCCTGGTCCCACCCGGGCGCGGAGGCATCGAGATTGTTGATGAAGCCTTCGACATCGGTGTTGGTCGAGCACAGCTCGCCGCCTTCGTACCACAGCGTGTTGGCAGCGCCGACTGCACGGGCGCGCTCATCAGGCAGCGACAGCGCCAGCGCGCGCTCCTTGTGCGGGATGGTGACATTGGCGCCGACGAAGCCGTGGGTCGACAGATGCAACACGAACTCGGCAAAGCCCTCCGGCGGGATCGCCTCGATGTTGTAGCCCCCCTCGATGCCGAGCTTCCGCAGCCAGTAGTGATGGATCAGCGGCGAGCGCGAATGCGCGGCCGGCCATCCGATCAGGCATGCGGCGCGGGCTTTGGTGGGTTCGGTCATTTCAGTCCATTCGGACAAGCGGTGAGGACTGTCAATCCTCACTTATCCCGCACCGCGACGATCGCGGTGAGCGCAACGGCGGCTCCGGCCGCGAACCAGACCGCTGACAGATTGAGGTGAAGATAAGCGAGTGCGCCGACGGTCGACCCCAACACCAGCGCCGCCCATAGCAAGAGGCTCGGCAGCCAGGCCCAGCGTGGGCCACCGGTCAACGCCGTCCCAAGGAGCTGGCCGGCCTTGACGAGTGCGCCGGTGACATAGGTGAGGCCGAGGCTGCCGCCGCCGCGAATCTGGAATATGGCATTCTCCAGTCCCATCGCGAATACGATCCCGCCAACCGCGACCGTCGGCCAGCCGAAGGTATAGGCGAGCGCGGAGCCGACGAGCAGCAGCGTTTCGGTCAGCAACAGCCAGGTCTGGCGGCGGCCGCCGCGCGCGAGCACGATCAAGCTGCCCGCCGCCGCGCCAATCACGAACGTCACGATGATGCCAATGGTTTGCGCTGCCGCGAACCAGTTCGCCTCGGTCAGGTCGACGCCGAGCCGGGTCGAGTTGCCGCTCATGAAGGAGACGAACAGGCCGCCGAGATGCAGATAGCCGATGCCGTCGAGATAGCCGGCGAGCGCACTGAGCGCGCAGGCCAGCGCCGTGTTGCGGCGCGAATCAAGCATCCGTCACGCCGTCCACTCGTAGACCTCTTTCTCGTAGGCTTCCGTGAAACCGGCGCGCCGCAGATTGCGGTACGAATGCTCCAGCATGTACATGGTCTCGGAGACCTGGACTCTGCAGCCCATCTGCTCGGCGCGTTCGACCCGCTTTGCAATGAGCGCCTGCTGCGCGCCGCGCTTGCGGTGGCTTTCGGCGGTTGTCGCCGCCAGGAGATAGCCGATATCCTCGAACAGGCAGAGCGCGGCGATCGCTACCGGCTGATCGCCGTCGAACGCCATGTAGTGAACGAAACCCCTGCGGCCGGCCGAGCGCGCATATTCCGGCCACAGCGTGTCGCCGAGCTGATCGCGCGCGGCGTCGATCTCGTCGGTGGTCACCTCGCGGATGCCGAGATCGGTGCTGAAGTGGATCGGCGAATACGCCGTGCGCCACAAGGTCGGATATCCGGTGCGCCGGGCGCGCAACAGGCCCCCCGCCTCGAGTCGCGCCCGCATCACGTCCATGTCGGGACCCGGGCTGAGCCAGACAAAGAAGCGCTTCACGCCTGCGGCCGTGAACAGATCGATGAAGCGCGCGATCGCATCATCCGTCATGGCGGGATCGGTGCCGCAGAGATAAACGCGATTGAGATTGGCGGACGGGAACGGCGCCTGACGTTCGGGATCAATGGTCACGTAGCAGTGACCGAACGGAGGACCGTCGAACCGACGGCGCACGAGCCGATAGGGCTGACAACGGCCGTCCAGCCATTGCGTCAGCCGCCGCATTTTCAAGGAGAGATCGACAACTTCCATGGCGATGCGGGGATCATGACCCTCGATCCGGGGCCATGATCCTAGCAACACTTATGCCGCCACGCGATGCGCCGCAATAATCTGATTGGCCGTCCGGCCGGTCACTTCAGCCATGTGATCAAATTGGCGTGTAAAACTGCCAGCACCGGCGGTGGCCGAGCGGAGTTCCACGATCAGGTCGCCGATTTCCGCTTCTGGCATGGTGGCACGGACGCAGTCCCAGCCGGCCCAGCCGTCGCGGGTGTCGAAACCGAGGATCTGCCCCCGCCGCGCCGACAGGATGGCGTTGATCTTGGCGGTGGCGTCGGTCGGGCAGACGATTTCGACCATGTGGATCGGTTCCAGCAGCACCGGCTGGCAGTTCGGCAGCGCCTCGGTGACGCCGATCCGCGCCGCAGTGCGGAACGCCAAATCGGAGGAGTCGACGCTGTGGTAGGAACCGTCGGTCAGACGTACATGAACGTCGACCACGGGAAAGCCAAGCGGTCCCTTCAGCAGGCCGTCGACCACGCCCTCTTCCACCGCGCCGATATAGTTCCGCGGCACCGCACCGCCGACCACGGTCTCGTCGAAGGTGAAGCCGGAGCCGCGCGGCAGGGGCTTTATTTCCAATACCACGTCGCCGAACTGGCCGTGGCCGCCGGACTGCTTCTTGTGCCGGCCGCGCTGAGTGACCGGTTTTCGGATGGTTTCCTGATACCCGATCGCGGGAGGGTGCGATTTGACGTTGACGCCGAAGCGGTCGCGCAGCCGTTCCACCGCGACGCGCAGATGCATCTCGCCCTGCCCCCACAGCACGGTGTCGTGGGTGCGCGGATTCTGGATCTGGGTCAGCGATGGATCCTCTTCGCTCAGCCGCAGCAGCGCCTGTCCGAGCTTGACGTCGTCCTTGCGGTCGCTGGCCGCGACCGACATCGCGAGCACCGGCGAGGTCGGTTCGACCTTCGCCAGCGACGGCGGCGCGCTCTTGCCGCCCGCGACGGTGTCGCCGGTCTTGATCGCATCGAGCTTGCCAAGCGCAACCGTCTCGCCGGCTTCTGCAGATGGGCGCTTGGTGTCGAAGGCGCCGCTCACGGCGAGAATGCCCGAGACGCGGCCGGTTTCGCCGGACGCGGAGGTCAGCGTCGCGCCATCGTCGAGACGGCCGGCGAGCAGCCGCGCCAGCGACAGTTTGCCGCCATGCTGCAAATGCACGGTCTTGAACACATAGGCGAGCGCATCCTTCGTCGCGGGCGCGCCAAGGCGCTTGGCTGTCTCGGCGATGCCAGGCGCTTCATGGCGCAGCGCCTTCAGCAGGCGCAGCACGCCGTTCTCGCGCAGCGCCGAGCCGAGCAGCACCGGGCAGATCACGCCGTCGCGCAGCTCGCGGGCGAGATCGTCGAACACGGCGTCGCGCGGCGGCTGGATGTCCTCGAGCAACTGCTCCATCAGCGCGTCGTCATGATCGGCGAGCTTCTCCAGCATCGAGAACCGCGCTTCCTTCTCGCGATCGAGATCGCCGCCTTCGATCGCGACCACCTCTGACGGCTTGTGCTCGCGATAGACAAAGGCGCGTTGCAGCGCCAAGTCGACGAAGCCCTCGATCAGGTCGCCGTTCCAGATTGGAATTTGCCGCAACACCAGCGGCACGCGCGAGGCCGGCTGCAGCATGGCGAGCGTCTCGCGGACGCGCTTGTTGGCGCGATCGATCTTGTTCAAGAACAGGAAACGGGGAATGGCGAGCTCTTCCAATTCGCGCAGGATGAGCTGCAATTGCGGCAGCTTCTTCTCATCGGCCTCGCAGACCACGACCGCAGCATCGACGGCAGGAAGCGCCATGCGCATGTCACGCGCGAATTCGACCGAGCCGGGACAATCGAGGAAGGTGTAGCTGTCGCCCATGAAGGTCGTGGTGGCGGCGGTAAGCCCGACACTCATCTTGTGATGGCGCGCTTCGGAACTGGCGTCGCCAACGGAAGTTCCGGCATCGACGCTGCCGGCTGTGCGGATCGCACCGGTCCGCGCCAAGATTGCTTCTAGAAGTGTGGTCTTACCGCTTTGGAAAGGGCCCACAAGTG
Organism: Bradyrhizobium cenepequi; assembly: GCF_020329485.1. GTDB lineage: Bacteria > Pseudomonadota > Alphaproteobacteria > Rhizobiales > Xanthobacteraceae > Bradyrhizobium > Bradyrhizobium cenepequi. Next base: position 59,816 of record NZ_JAGKJI010000022.1, on the reverse strand, counting down.
CGATGCACCGTGGACCTCGGGGACTTCTGACGTCTTGTCCCATTGCCGTCTCCTCATCTGGAGCTCGGCCCTTGATTGGGTCGGCAACCGGTGATGCTCCGCCCGTCGCGAGCGTTTGGCAAGTGCGAAAACGTCGCTGCGTTGCGATGTAATGTAACGAAGCAGGCACAGCCGAATGGTGCCGTTATTGTGAGGAGCGACAGCGACGAAGCAATCCATTTTACCACTTGCGGAGATGTGGATTGCTTCGCTTCGCTTGCAATGACGATGGAGTCGGGTGGGCAAAGCGCAGCGTGCCCACCATCCACGCGCCTGGCGTCAGCGCCCCGGCCGGAGTTCCAGGCTCGCGAGTCCGGCTGCGATGTTGAGGCCGACTTGGCCCTGCAGGCTCAGCGGCTGCAGCGCGATCGAATTGTTGGAGCCGCCGACCAGCACATTGCCGCCGACGCCGACGCCGAGCGTCGCGCTGCCCTGCGCACCGGCGTAGTTGCCGGAAAGGTCGCCCGGTCCAAGCCGCGACACCGGCGCATAAACGCCCCAGGCCAGTGCCGTCTCCTGGGTGATGCCGAGATCGAGACCCACTTTCTGAATGGTCGCGACATAGCGGTCTTCCGGCATGCCCTCGACGCGCAGCACGCAGCCGAGATGGGTGACCGACCCCACGATGAAGCCGACGCTGGCGCCGCCGCGGCATTCGAGAACGCCAACCCGCACGCGCTCTGGCTGCTGCGCGTTGGCGCCGGCGATGACCGATGCGAGCATCACGATGGTCGTGCTCGCGCGAAGAACGAAGCGACGCATGAAGATATCTCCGGCTGAAAGGATGTGACGTGAGTAAAGATGAAGGACGCGTCTGCCCGCGGCGCGTGCTTGTCTATGCCACAAGCGTTGCGGCCGTACCAGATTGACGGCACAACCAAGTTGCGCTGGAACAAGAAAAAGCCCGCTTGCGCGGGCCTCTCAGTCTCGCTTGATTGCTTTTGACTAGCGCAGATTGCCGCAGAAGCGCTGGATGCGCTTGCAGGCATCCTCGAGATCCGAGGTCTTGGTGGCGTAGGAGATGCGGAACGCCGGGCCGAGGCCGAAGGCCGAACCGTGCACGACCGCAACGCCCTCGCTCTCCAGGAGTTCGGTGACGAAGTCCTCGTCGTTCTCGATCACCTTGCCGCTCGGCGATGTCTTGCCGATGGTGCCGGCGCAGGACGGATAGACGTAGAACGCGCCTTCCGGCCGCGGGCAGTCAATACCGGCAGCCTGGTTCAGCATCGAAACCACCAGGTCGCGCCGTTCCTTGAACACCTTGTTGTTCTCGGGAATGAAATCTTGCGGACCGTTGAGCGCTTCGACCGCGGCCCACTGCGAGATCGACGACGGGTTCGAGGTCGACTGCGACTGGATAGTCGCCATCGCCTTGATGAGCTGCGCAGGCCCGCCGGCATAGCCGATGCGCCAGCCGGTCATGCAGTAGGCCTTGGAGACGCCGTTCACCGTCAGCGTGCGGTCGTAGAGTTTCGGCTCGATCTGCGCCGGCGTGGCGAAGACGAAGTCGTCATAGACCAGATGCTCGTACATGTCGTCGGTCATCACCCAGACATGCGGATGTTTCACCAGCACATCGGTGATCGCCTTCAGTTCGGCGCGCGTGTAGGCGGCGCCGGTCGGGTTCGACGGCGAGTTGAGGATGATCCACTTGGTCTTCGGCGTGATCGCCTTTTCCAGATCTTCCGCGCTGAGCTTGAAACCGCGATCGGCCGTGCACACCACGGGCACGGATTCGCCGCCGGCCAGCGCGACCATCTCCGGATAGCTCACCCAATAGGGCGCGGGAATGATGACCTCGTCACCTGGATTGATGGTCGCCATCAGCGCGTTGTAGAGCACCTGCTTGCCGCCGGTGCCGACGATCACCTGGTTCGGCTTGTAGGTGAGGCCGTTCTCGCGCTGGAACTTGGCGATGATCGCCTCCTTCAGATCGGGAATGCCGCCGACATCGGTGTACTTGGTCTTGCCGGCCTCGATCGCATGGATCGCCGCCAGCTTGATGTTGGCCGGCGTATCGAAATCCGGCTCGCCGGCGCCGAGCCCGATGACATTGCGGCCCGCCGCTTTCAGCGCGCGTGCTTTGTCCGTGACCGCGATCGTCGCGGACGGCTTCACACGATCAAGCGCAGCGGACAGGAAGGACATCATCGTCTCCGGATTTTGATGGAAAGAACGCACAATGGCGCAGGAGCGTTTCTAGGACCGTTGCGGTGCAGCGGCAAGCGAAAAGCAGGGTTTCCTCGGCACTTTTGCCGCAACTTCACTTCGTTCACTCCGATCGGATCCGAGGGAATCGTGCTGCGATCACCGGATAGCAGGGGCGTGATCCTGCTGCGCCAATGGAATCATTCTGCACGCGTGCGGTGCGGGAGCAGTTTTCGACTTTTTCCATCCCGCAGGTCTTGCGACGCACCCCCGTCGGCATCATTGTGGAGTTGCGTTTGCGGCACCACCTGCCGCTGACGCCCCTCCACTGGGTGAACTCGGGCAGATGTACAAGCTCTATTCGATGCAGCTCTCCGGCAACAGCTACAAGGTTCGCCTTGCGCTGGCGCTGCTGGATACGCACTATGAGGCGATCGAGGTCGATATCCTGCGCGGCGAGAGCCGTACGCCGGAGTTTCTGGCCAAGAACCCGAGCGGCCAGGTGCCGCTGCTCGAAGTCGAGGAAGGACGTTACCTCGCCGAATCCAACGCCATCCTCTGGTATGTCGCCGGCGGCACGCCGCTCGCGCCGGAGTCGGTGATCGACCGGGCAGAGGCGCTGCAATGGATGTTCTTCGAACAGCACGCGCTGGAGCCAAATATCGGCGCGGCCTATTTCTGGCTATCGCTCGTGAAGGGTGGCCGCGACCTCCAGACGCACGCGCTGGAAGACTGGATGGAGCGGGGCTACGCCGCGCTGCAGGTGATGGAAAACCATCTCAAGACCGCGCACTTCTTCGCCGCCGACCAGCTCACGGTCGCCGACATCGCGCTCTACGGCTACACCCACGTCGCCGACCGCTGCGATTTCGACCTCGTCACCTTTCCGGCGATCCGCGCCTGGCTCAGGCGGGTCGAACAGGTGCCCGGCTTCGTCCCGATGGACTGGCGGCCGGAAGCCGAATTGGACGACGCCCCCGGCATTGCCGCAGGGGCTGAATAGCGGGAATTGCGGGCATAGCCCGTAAAATTACGGGCAAAACCTCTCGCGATGCCGCGGTTTCGCCATTTTTCGCATGGTAACCGCCGCAATATTGCCGGCGACGATTGCGAATCCTCCAGCCAGAGAACGTGGTGATTCGCCCACGCATGCGAGGATTTGGACCATGACATGGTCGCCAGGCACGGCCGGCTTCGACAGCCGCACCGCGCCAGCAGTCCCGTCCCGACTGGCGAGCGCGACCGCCACCTCGGTCACGACCGGTGCGTTGTCGCCGTGTGTTGTGATCACACTGACAATGCTGTCGATCAAGGTCACGATGGCGATGCCGCTTTCGACCTGATCCGGTGGTTCCCCTTCTAGAAATCGTAACCACGCGAGGCGCGACGGCTGATATCGCGACCAGAGCATGTTGAAGACACCTGTCGGACTGGTGACGATTGGACTGACCGTCGCGATCCTGCTCGCGGCCTCGCTCCTGATCGTCACGGGCACCCGTGGCGAGGATGGCGCCCCTGCGGTGCGGGTGATGTCTCGTACGACTAAATAGCGCGTGCAGCTTGCGCCGCTGCGCGCCTTCCCCCTAAAAGGGGGACGGTTGGGATGGGGGTCTGCCGCGGGCGCAGGTGCGTGTGGAGAAAATTGATCCCCACCCGGTTTGCGCTTGCGCGCAAACCGACCTCCCCTTTTCAAGGGGAGGTGAAGGGAGCACAGATCAGCCACCATCACGCGAAATTGTGGAAGATCAGGAACGCGCCGGCGGCGATCAGCGCAAAGCCGAGCGCGTGGTTCCAGGCGAGCGGCTCCTTGAGATAGAGCACCGAAAAGCCTGCGAACACGATCAGCGTGATCACCTCCTGCATGGTCTTGAGCTGCGCCGCCGAATAGACCGCGCTGCCCCACCGGTTGGCCGGCACGGCAAGCCAATATTCAAAGAACGCGATGCCCCAGCTCGCGATAACCACGACCGGCAGCGGGCTCCCCTTGAACTTCAAATGCCCGTACCATGCAAAGGTCATGAAGACGTTGGAGGCAAACAGCATCAGGATCGGCAGGATCGTGGGAGCAATGGTAGGCATCGACATCCTCCGGCAATGGTCCGCTGCAGCATGACCGAGCATGATCTTCGCGAGCGATCCATGCCACGGAACTGATTTCAGCCAATTCGCATAGCATTTGATTCCAACAATGCGAAAGCTTGTCGCTCGCAATCAAACGCATCTTAAGTGTGACGCGCAAAATCCCGCCGCGAGCGAAACCAGCCGCCAAACTGCGCGCCTATCCTCGGTTGTAACGAGGCGCGAGCATGCAGTTGAACTGGCACGCTATACTGGGCCCTGCCCTCACGGTGGCGACGGCGCTGACCGCCTTCGCCGTCGACCATCATTTCGCCGGCGTGCCCAATCCGGCGCCATTGTTCGTTTGCATCGTCGCGCTCGCGAGCTCAACCGGCGGCATCGCGTCGGGCCTTCTGAGCGCGGCCATTGCGGTCGCAGGCTCGGCGATCTTCTTCCTCAACCATCGTGCGACACCGGGCTATGACCTGTCGGACCTCGCGCGGATGGCGCTGCTGGCGGCGACCGCCGCCGTCACCGCCGTCATCACCGGCCTGCTCAGGCGGAAATGGATAGATGCCTTCGCCTGGGAGCAGAAGCATCATGCCACCGCGGAGCGCTTGAAGGCCGCGCTCGACCAGGTCGATATCGGAATCGTGCTCCTGGATTCGGACACGCGGGCGGAGTTCATCAATCGTGCCTTCCGCCACTATTTCGCGCTGTCCGACGAACAGGCGGAAAGCAAGCCGCCATTCATCGCGCTGATGTATCACGGCCGCGACACCGGCGCCTATGAATTGCCGAAGGATGAACTGAACGACTTCATCGCACGGCGCATCGAAATGATGCGGATTGGCGATTCCACGCCGATCAACATCAACCTCGCCGACGGCCAGGTGCTGCGCTTCAGTTGCACGGCGCTGCCCGACGGCGGCCGCATGCTGAGTTACATACCAGTGACCGACCTGGTGCGCCGCACCGACGATCCGAGGAAGGTCGATTATTATCGCTCCCTGCGCGGCATCGGTCTCGCACTTGATCGCGGGCTTGGCTCGCCATTGCGCGCCGCCGAATAGGACGATTGATCCGCGTCCACCGTGCCGATAATAACGACGGGCACCGTGCCGCCATCCGCGGCGTCATCTTCCGCTTCACCATGGCTTCCCCCATGTCCGACGACATCATCATCCGCTCTATCACCCGGCAGGACTACGAGCAGTGGCTGCCGCTCTGGGACGGCTACAACGCGTTCTACGGCCGTTCGGGCCCGACTGCGCTGGCGCCTGAGATCACGCGCATGACCTGGTCGCGCTTCTTCGATGCTTACGAGCCGGTGCATGCGCTGGTCGCCGAACAGAGCGGCGCACTACTCGGCCTCACGCACTACCTGTTTCATCGTTCGACCATTGCGATCGAGCCGGTCTGCTATCTGCAGGATCTGTTCACCAGCGAAGCCGCGCGCGGCAAAGGCATCGGGCGCGCGCTGATTACGGGCGTCTATGAGCAGGCAAAGCGCGCCGGCGCTGCGCGTGTTTATTGGTTGACGCACGAGACCAACCACACCGCGATGCAGCTCTACGACAAGGTCGCCGACAAACCCGGCTTCGTCGTCTATCGCAAGCTGTTCTGATCGATCCTTGCGGAGCTGTCGGCCATGCGGCCGGCTGTGGATAACCTACCTGTCACCCGGGCGTAATAAAGCACGGCTAGGCTTTCCAGTGCGTTTGATCAGGCCCCCCGTCTCAGATCACACGCCCCCCGAGCGGTCCCCGTCAGTCGCCGCGTCTGACCGGGGCCGCTTTTTTTGCGCGACATCCGCTCATGGCTGGACTGCAACCGGCGATGACGTGCAAGCCGGCCACTGCCTTGCGAGGTCCCAGCGTGCGGGCCACAATGCGCAGTCTTTCCTCCTGCTCTTTGGATCGTTCGATGCAAATTCGCAATCTCGGCGGCTCGGGCCTGCGCGTTTCCGCGGTCGGCCTTGGCTGCAACAATTTCGGCCAGCGCACTGACCTCGAAACCTCGCGCCAGGTGATCCACCGCGCGCTCGACCTCGGCATCACCCTGTTCGACACCGCCGACATCTATGCCGGCATGGGCGGCTCGGAGACGGTGCTCGGCGCCGTGCTCGGCGACCGCCGCAAGGACATCGTGCTGGCGACAAAATATGCGAAGCCGATGGCGACCGACGGCACCAAGCAGGGCGCCTCGCGCCGCTACATCGTGTCGGCGGTCGAAGCGAGCCTGAAGCGGTTGAAGACCGATTACATCGATCTCTATCAGCAGCACGAGTACGACCCGCTGACGCCGATCGACGAAACCCTGCGCGCGCTCGACGATCTCGTGCGGCAGGGCAAGGTGCGCTACATCGGCAATTCGAACTTCCCGGCCTGGCGGATCGCGGAAGCGGAATATGTCGCGCGCGCGATGAACGTGAACCGCTTCGTCTCCTGCCAGGACGAATACAGCCTCGTGGTGCGCGACATCGAGAAGGACCTCTTGCCGGCGGCGCAGGAATACAATCTCGGCCTGCTGCCGTTCTTTCCGCTCGCGAGCGGCCTTCTGACCGGCAAGTACCAGCGCGGCGCCACAGCACCTGCCGACACGCGCTTCGGCAAGATGCCGGCGCTGCGCGACCGCTACGTCACGCCCCGTAACGAGGACATCGTCGACAAGCTCCAGGCCTTCGCCAAGGAGCGCGGCCACACTTTGCTGGAGTTCGCCTTCTCCTGGCTCGCCGCGCGCCCGCAAGTCTCAAGCGTCATCGCCGGCGCCACCCGCGTCGAACAGATCGAACAGAACGTCAAGGCGATCGGGTGGAGCTTGACTGCGGAAGAGCTGGCGCAGGTGGATGAGATTACGAAGCAGTAGACGGGACTCTCTCACTCCCTCTCCCCGTCCTTCACGGGGAGAGGGCGGGGTGAGGGGCTCTGTCCGCGAAGTTCAGCCTGAATCGTGATCAAGACGCCCTCAACATTGCTGAGCACGTCGTTATTCCAAAATCGCAGCACCTTGTAACCATCGGCAACGAGCCGACGGTCGCGGATTTCGTCTGCCGCGGACTCGTTGTGCTGACCTCCGTCGACTTCAATAACAATCTGCTTCTCACGACACGCGAAGTCGCAGACATAGCCTCGGATCGGAACCTGCCTGGCAAACTTATGACCGTCCAGTTGACGATTCCGAAGACGATTCCAGAGCACTGTTTCCGCGTCCGTTTGATCGGCGCGTAAGCGCCTTGCGATTCGGATCATTTTTTCATTGCGGCCACGCATCGCCCTGCCCCTCACCCGGAGCCGGCGCTGCGCGCCGCCTCCGACCTCTCCCCGCAAAAGAGCGGGGAGAGGTTTTATACCACCAACCCCTGCATCGGCTTCACGGGTTGGCTGTCGGGAAAAACCGACTCCGCCAGCACGCGGTCGGTGAGGCCGAACTGATCGTGCAGCACGCCTTTCATCACGGCGCGCAGATCGATGGTCGGTGCGAGGTCGCGGCCCTGATAGAGATTGGCGGGCTTCAGGCCGGGCCAATCCGAGATCACGCGACCGCCTTTCACCGCGCCGCCAGCGAGCAGCGCGACGGTGCCGGTGCCGTGATCGGTGCCTTCGGTGCCGTTGATGCGCGCGGTGCGGCCGAATTCAGTGGCGACGACGATCACGGTGTCGCGCCAGCGCTCGCCAAGCCCGCTTTCGAATTCTGCCAGCGCGCCGTCGAGGCCGCCGAGCAGTTGCGCGAGACGGCCGACCGGCCCGCCCTCCTTGGCGTGGGTGTCCCAACCGTCGAAAGCGAGCGCACCGATCCGCGGACCATCGTCGGCCGCCATCAATTTCGCCGCGCCGCGTGCGACGAGCCGCATCGCACTGATGCCATTGGTGCCGGGCTTGCGCTTCATCTCGTCGCCTTGCGCGGCTTTTTCGAGCTGCAGACCTTGCGTGAGCGCCGAGGCGAGCGCGGGATCGCGATGCTGATAGAGCTCGAGCAGGCGCATCGCGGTGTCGTCATCGACCTGCGGCAGCGCGACCGGCGCCCAGCCGACGGTCGGCGCCGGGCCGCGCAGCACCAGTGGCGTGGTGGGGCCGACCGCGAGCGCGCGCGTCACCCGCTCGCCTTTCGGCAGCGCTTCCAGCGCGCGGTTGAGCCAGCCCGATTGCACCCTGCCCGGTCCTGCGAAGCCGCTTTCAAGCACATCCTGGCCATCGAAATGCGACCGCTCGCGATATGAGGTCGCGACCGCGTGGATCACGGCGGCCTGCCTGGCGCGATACATCCGCGCGAACTCCGGCATCGCCGGATGCAGGCCGAAGAAGGAGTCGAGCATGACGGCCGCGTTCGGCCCGTCCGGCCGGAGCGCGATCGAGCCATGCAGGCCGGCGTAGTCGGGGTCGCCGATCGGCGCCACCGTCGCAAGGCCGTCCAGCGCACCGCGGAGGATCACCACCACGAGCCGCGGATCGCGGCCATCGGCGGCGCGCGCGAATTTCGGCACATACGCCCAGGCCGCGAACGCAGCGCCGCCAAGCAGCAGAGAGCGGCGCGAGGTGGCCTGCGACCGCAGGCCTTCACAGCATTGCATCGTCACCTCCTCTGGAATTCCGGCGACATCAACAGCAGCGCCAGCGCCTGCTGGCGCGACTCCGCGCGCTCTATCGTGCGCCGCGTGTCCGGCGAGGCGGCATCCGCGGCGACCAATTCGAGCAGCTCGCGCGGATCGACGCCGTCGCCAAGCCGCGAGGCAATCTGCGCCGAGATATCAAGCCGCAGCTTCATGCCTTCGGGCGCGGCCCATGCCGCGCTGATATCGGGAAAACCGTTCGGTCCGGCCGGCGACCACAGCGGCTGACCGAGCACGTTGAGACCGCCCAGGTAGCGGGAAGGATCTTCGGGATTGCGCCCAAGCAGCCGGCCGGAGGCGATCAGGAATTCGTAAGGCGAACGCATCTTGGTCAGCGGCGCCTGCCAGGCCTCGCCGGAATCCACCAGCGCGGTCGCAAGCGCCTTCAGATCGCCATCGGTTTTGCTGAAGACATCCTGCAGGTACGCCACCAGCGCCGGCGGCGGATCATCAGCAACGAAATGCCGCGCGAATTTGGTAGCGATGAACTTTGCCGTCGAGGGATGGCGCGCGATGTCGGCAAGCACGGCCTCGCCCTGCGCTACGCCATTCGGCTCGTAGACCTTGCCCATCACGCGCTGCGCGCCGGGCTGATGCGCGTTCGCATTGAACACGAACGTGCCGGGTGGGCCGAGCTGGCCCCGCCGGCCGGCAAAGGTCCACCCGGTGATGATGCGGGCAAGCGCGGTGACGTCGTCCTGGGTGTAGCCGCCGCCGACGCCGAGCGTATGCAATTCCATGATCTCGCGGGCGAGGTTTTCGTTGAGCCCACGGTTGCGGTTGATGCCGGCGCGCGAGTCCGGCCCCAAGGATTGCTGGTTGTCGAGGAAGAACAGCATGGCCGGATGCTGCTCGACCGCCTTCAGCATGTCGGCGAAGCGGCCGAGCACATGCGGCCGGATCGCCTCGCGCTCGAACGAGCCGGCCCAGATCCGCGCCAGGGCGCCCTTGCTCGCGGAGATGCAGAAATGGTTCGACCAGAACACGACCAGGCGCTCGACGAACCCGCACTCGGCAAAGGTCGCGCGCTGGACGCGCGCCAGCGCTTCAGTGCGAAACGTCTTCTGGATGACGTTGGCCTGTTGCGGCGGCGGCCTCGGTGGATTGGGCTGCATCGCATCGGCTTGCGCCATCGGCTCCTTGGCCGTCATGTCCTTGGCGATCGAGGAGAGCGACGGATTGCGGCGCTGCGCTTTCGGTTCCGCTGGCGCCGCTTCCGTCGCGGCGGATTTCGCGGCGGCGTTGCGCGCCTGCTGGATCTCGAACTGATAGTCGAACAGCGCCTTGCCGAGCGCTGGCGTCGAGCAAAGCCCCGGCATCTCCAGGAGCGCAGCATTGGCGCGATTGAGTTCTGATTTGACAAAGCCGCGCGGATCGAACGCGGCATTGACGAAATCGCCGGAAGCGCCGCCGCGGGCGCCGAACCCGAAGCGATTGAGCGCAACGAGGGCTGCTTGCGAATCGCGGGCCATCGGATTTCCCTTCGGGCGTCCTCGGTCTATGATTTGTGCATCATCATAGCGCGCATCGGGATAAACCCGGATTAATTCAGCGAAAGGAAAGCGGCCGATTACATGACAAATCGGAAAGAAAGCACCTCGCGTCAGCTTTCCTGCGCCCGCTGTGGCACTGCTTTCACTTGCAGCCAGTCGGGCGACTGCTGGTGCGCGGCGGAACCCTATCGCCTGCCGATGCCGGCCCATGATGGCGGCGACTGCCTGTGCCCGGACTGCATGCGCGAGCTCGCGAGGCAGCAAACCGATGCGGCGGCGACGTGACGAGCCGCTGGAACATCGGCGCCGTCCTGCTCGACATGGATGGAACGCTGCTCGATACCGAGAAGGTCTATTTCGATAGCCTGATCGCGGCACTGAATGCGCATGGCTATACCGATGATGTCGTTGCCGTGTGTCACGCCATGATCGGCCTTCCCGGGCCGGAATGCGAGCTGATGCTGGTGAGCCGCTACGGCCACGATTTTCCGCTCGCCGAGATCAACAAGGCTTTCGCCACCAATCGCGACGAGATCTTTCGCGCCGGCCTGCCGCTGAAGACGGGCGCCCTCGAACTGCTCGATGCGCTTCGATCCGCGGACTATCCGATGGCGATCGTGACCTCTTCCTCGCGCCGCTCCGCCGACCAGCACCTCACGCTCGCCGGAATCCGCGCGCGCTTCGACACGATTTTGACGAGCGACGACGTCGCGCAGTGCAAGCCGAGCCCGGATCTCTATCTGCTGGCAGCGCAACGGCTCCGCGTGCAGCCGCAGGCCTGCGTCGCGATCGAGGATTCCAACCACGGCGTGACTGCGGCCCACGCCGCCGGTGCGATCACGCTCATGGTGCCGGACATGATCCCGCCGACCGAGGAGTCGCGCACGAAATGCGCCGCGGTGCTGCCGGACCTCAACGCGGCGCTGGCGATGCTGCGGGAACGCGGCGCGCTGTAGCTACACCTCGAAGCCCGGCGATCTCCGCGCCATGCCGTCGAACGCATCAAGCAGGCGCTCGCGCCAGGCGTAGACCGGATCGCTTTCGACAAGCAGCTTGAACGGGCTTACGACGCGCGCCCATTGGAAGCCACCAAACACGATGTAGTCGGCATAGTTTGGCTTCTCGCCGCCGAGATAGGGCTGCGTCCGCAGCGTCAGCCGCAGTGGATCGAGACTTTTGCGAAAGCCTTCGACGCCGCGATCGCGGGTGGCGGCGGCCTCCTCCAGCGGCTTGCCGAGCCGCGCCTCGCGCGTCTTGCGGAAATAGGCGACGTCGTCAGGCGCAAGATGCGCCGGGATATCGGCGACGATCAGCGGGAAGATGCCGCCGACCACAGTGACATCGCCCCACCAGTTCAGCATGCGCCCGATGGCGCGGCCGCCTTCGCCGCCGAACAGCGAGGGACGGTCGGGATACGCATCCTCGAGGTAGTTGGCGATCGCCCAGGAATCGGCGACGGAAGTATCGCCGTCGAGTAGCACCGGCACCTTGTCCGACTTGTGCGGGGCAATCGTTTCCTTCTCAGTGAAGCACCAGGGAATCGATTCGGCGCTGAGCCCCTTGTGCGCAAGCGCCATCCGCGTACGCCAGCAATACGGGCTGAACGGACGGGACGTGTCAGTGCCGACGAGTTCGAATAGTTTCATGGCCATGGATCAATCCCGCTGATATGGGCGGTCAGAGTAGCCGTGGCAGTAACGAGCGCAACCGCAGAATCCAGAGACCCGTCATGCCCCGCGAAGGCGGGGCATCCGGTAGCCGCTGCGCTGCATGAATTCATGACCGGCAGTGGTTACTGGATCATCCGCTTTCGCGGATGATGACAGCGGAGCACGCGGAAGACGGCAGCGCTACCGCACCACCGCCGCGGTCTGGCCGAACAGGATCTTGCGTTCCTCCTCGGTGCGGATCGCAGGCTGGCCGAAATTCGGATTGACTTCTTTCGCCTTGGCATAAGCGCGCACCGTGGCGGGTCGCGCCTTGATCGTTTCCAGCCAGCGCTTCAGATGCGGGAAATCGTCGATGTTCTGGCCCTGGTTCTGGTGGCCGACAACCCAGGGATAGCTCGCCATGTCGGCGATCGAATAGTCGCCGGCGACGAATTCGCGGTCGGCGAGGCGCTTGTTGAGTACGCCATAGAGCCGGTTGGTCTCATTCACATAACGGTCGATGGCGTATTGCAGCTTCTCTTGCGCGTAGTTGCGGAAGTGATGGTTCTGACCCGCCATCGGACCGAGACCGGCCATCTGCCAGAACGTCCACTGGATCGCGTCATAGCGGCCATAGAGATCGGCGGGCAGGAACTTGCCGGTCTTGTCGGCGAGATAGAGCAGAATCGCGCCGGACTCGAACAGCGAAATCGGCTTGCTGCCGCCCTTCGGCGCATGATCGACGATCGCGGGAATCCGGTTGTTGGGCGCGATCTCCAGGAACTCCGACGTGAACTGCTCACCCTTGCCGATGTTGATCGGGATGATCTTGTAGTCCAGCCCGGTCTCCTCGAGGAACATCGTGATCTTGTGGCCGTTCGGCGTGGTCCAGTAGTGGAGGTCGATCATGAGCGTGATCCTGCCGCTGAGGGGGAACGCGCATCGGAGAAAGATGCGATTGCATGAAGTTTGCTCCGACCGTCCGCGCAAGTCAATGGTATCGGTTGGAACCTTACCTCAGTTCGCCATTGCGCTGTTGCGCGCCACCAGCAGCCAGCCGCCATAGAGGATGTAGTAGCTCGCCACCGTCGTGATCAGCCGGTTGGCCCAGGTGCGAAACTGCGCATCGCTCATCGCCTCCAGGATCCGCCGCGCCAGCGTGGTGCCGAGCATCGAGGCCGCCACAGCCACGCCCGCCAGCACCGGATCGAGCGTCGCGGCCTGATCGATGATGCCGCCGAAATAGATCAGCTTGGTGAAATGGCTCGCGACCTGGCAGGTCGCCTTGGTCGCGACCACCTCGCGGCGGCCGAAATTGCCGCCGAGGAAGAAGGTGTCCATCAGCGGGCCGGAAACGCCGGTCATCAGCATCAGCCCCATGCAGACCGAGCCGTAGAACGTGCCCTGCCAGATGCTATCGGGATTCGGCTTTATTCCCTTCGGCGTCAGCCGCGCCATGAACGGAGTGATGCCGAGCAGGAGCAGCGCGATCGGCTTGTCCGGCACGTAGCGCGTGATCGACCAGATCGCCAGCGCCACGCCGCAGCCGATCATGTAGACGGCGACCGGCCGCCAGCGGATATGCGCCCGCCACAGCAGGGCGCGCCAGCCGTTTGAGGCCATCTGCGTGATCGCATGCAGCACCATCGCCGACGGCAGCGGCAGGATGGTGAGCAGCACGCCGATCAGGATCAGCCCACCGGCCATGCCGAACAGCCCCGACAGGAACGCCGTCGCGACCATCAGCACGCCAAGCGCTGCAATCAGAAGTAGACTCACGAGACTCTCCAGCGGGACGAACGCGGATCGATACGCGGCAAACTGCTTCCTCTCCCTCTCCCCGTTCTTACGGGGAGAGGGTTGGGGGTGAGGGGCTGTCTCCGCGAACACGGTAGCAAACGACTCGCGGAGGCTCCCCCTCACCCGGATCGCATCTGCGATGCGATCCGACCTCTCCCCGCAAGCGGGGCGAGGTGAAGCGAGCCGCACCGATTCAACCTCAGGCTTAACGTCATTGTTGTGCCCCGCTTGGACATGCCGCGCAAACTGAGTTATCTCCTCCTGGCATCAGCTTTCCTGAGGGTGATGGTTTGCGGCGGCTGCTCTTTCTCAACGGCATCAAGGCATTCGAGGCGGCGGCGCGCACCGGCAGCTTTGCCGCCGCGGGCACCGAGCTCAACGTCTCCGCGGCCGCAATCAGCCGCATGGTGCATCTGTTGGAAGATCGGCTCGGGGTGGCGCTGTTCGAGCGCAAGGCCAACCGCCTCGTCACCACGGCGGCCGGCCGCTTCTACCAGAGCGGATTGACCCCGATCTTCGATGCGCTGGCGAACCTCACGGCGCAGGTCACCGCGCCCGCGAGCGTTCGTGTCCTGACCATCGGCGTCGGGCCGACCTTCGCGATGAAATGGCTGATCCCGCGGCTCGCCGATTTCCAGAAGCAGGAGCCCGAGATCGAGGTCCGCATCACCACCGGCGGCGCCGCGGCGCCGGAGCCGTTCAGCGACGACTGGAGCTGCGGCATCAAGCTCGGCGACGGCGATTGGCCAGGTTTGGTGGCCGAGCCGCTGTTCGCCGCCGATCTGTTGCCGGTGTGCGCGCCGCGGCTGGCGAGCCAGCTCAAGCGCGCAAGCGACCTCAAGGGGAGAAACCTGCTTCGCGTAGCGCACTCGCCGGACGATTGGCCGACGTGGCTGAAGGCCGCCGGCGTCGGACGGCTCACGGCGCGCGGGCCCGAATTCGAGTTCTACGGCCAGGCGCTGCAGGCGGCCATCGACGGTCTCGGCGTCGCGATGGGGATCCGCCCCTATATCGACGATGATCTCGCCGCGGGGCGGCTGGTTGCGCCGTTCGAGCTGAGCGTGCCGAAGGGCATGCGCTGGTACCTCGTCTATCACGGCTTCCGCACCGGTCAGCGCGATTTTGCTGCCTTCCGCCGTTGGATCATCCGAGCCGCGGCCGAGCCCGCCACGGCAGGCAAAGGCCAGCGCGGCGCGGCCTGAGGCGGCGCGCCTTGGGGGACACTCTCTCCACTCGAATGGATTCCGGGCCTGCGCTACGCGCATCCCGGAATGACGGTGGAAGAGAGTTGCGCCCGCAGGCGCGGCCTGAGGCGGCGCGGCTGCGACAAAAGATTCCTGCACAGTGTGAACCAGTTCACAAAGTTCCGCACCAGCGGCGTGCTTTGGTCCCCAATTGGGAAAAGACCTGGGATCGCGGGCATGATTTACGGCGCCTTTGAGATCAACTCATTCGAGGCAGGGAAGGGGCTATGGCACGCCAGGATTCAACGAGCCGATCGCGAGCCGGTCGTCATCGATGGCATCTCGTTTCCGACACTCGAACTCGGCTTTGCGTGGTCCGATCCGGATGCGGCGATCTCCCACGCGAAGGCGCAGATCGACCGCTACGGCCGGCGCTATGGGGTAACCTCAACCGCACCGTCGCGGACCTCGCGATAGTCGGCAGTGCGCTGGTTGCCACCGCACCGGAGTGCGAGGCCGAACCGACGTCAGCGCGTCCGCCCACGCCGCCATTCCTGAACAACTGTCCGCAATGCGATGCCGAGTTTGCCCTGCTCCGCATCATTCCTGGCCACGCCGCCGAATACTGGGCCATGCGCTGCACCGGCTGCGGCGGGATTCACCTCAACATCGTCGAGACCACCTCCCCCGCGTGCTGATGTCACCTCCCCTTGAAACGGCCTTGAAAAAGCGAGGTCGGTTTGCGCGCGAGTGCGAACCGGGTGGGGATCATCTCTCTCCACACGAACAGTGTGACTCGTGGCTGATCCCCATCCCAGCCTTCCCCCTTGCAGGGGGAAGGAGAAGAGCCGTATCCACCGTCATTGTCGTCGCGCGCAAGAAGTAGTCTCTTCCCACCTCCCCTTGATCTTCCCACCTCCCCTTGAAAAGGGGAGGTCGCTTTGCGCGCCCAGCGCGCAAAGCGGGTGGGGATCAACTCTCTCCACGCGCGCCAGCGCCCGTGGCTTGACCCCCATCCCAGCCTTCCCCCTTTCAGGGGGAAGGAGCCGCCACACCGCGCTCGAAAAATCTCCTTCGGTTCCTGCTGACATCTGCTGACATGGCGGGTACGGCCCCGCGTTTGCTCTTTCATGCCGGCGGGACTCGTCCCATATTCCGGCCATGGCGAAGAAACCTGACGCTCCCAAAAAGCCCGGCAAATCCCCCAGATCCAAAGCACACCGGCCCGAGGTCCTCCCGATCGCGCCGGCGCTCGCCGAACTCTTGAATCCCGCGATCAACCGCGGCGATGCCGGACTTGGCTCCGGCACAGGCCTGCAACCGCCGCCGGACAATTCACGCGACCGCCGCGCCGGCGGCGAGGCCGCCGCCCATCGCGCGCGCGCTTCGACGCCGAAGGAATTTCCGAGCGATCGCGCAGCTCCGACCAACCCGCGTGAGACCGGCTTCGACGAAGCCTCCCAAGCCAATTACGGCACCGCGGCGACGGTGCCGATGCTCGATCCGGAGCTGGCGCGGCAGCTCGGCCTGCCGACCGCGGAGGACGATGACGAGGCGCTGGCCCGCCCGCCGCGCAACAAGATGGAGGCGCTCGGGGTCAAGGCGACCGCCGAGGCGCTCGAGAACCTGATCCGCGACGGCCGCCCCGAGTTCCGGAAAGACGACGGCTCTATGCGCGTATGGACGCCGCACCGCCCGCCGCGCCCGGAAAAGTCGGAAGGCGGCGTCCGCTTCGAGATCAAGTCCGACTATCAGCCGAAGGGCGACCAGCCAACCGCGATCGCCGAACTGGTCGAGGGCATCGACCGCCACGACCGCACGCAGGTGCTGCTCGGCGTCACCGGCTCCGGCAAGACCTACACAATGGCGAAGGTGATCGAGGCGACGCAACGCCCTGCCCTGATCCTGGCGCCGAACAAGACGCTCGCCGCCCAGCTCTATGGCGAGTTCAAGAATTTCTTCCCGGACAACGCGGTCGAGTATTTCGTCTCGTATTACGACTACTACCAGCCCGAGGCCTATGTGCCGCGGACCGACACCTATATCGAGAAGGATTCCTCGATCAACGAGCAGATCGACCGCATGCGCCACGCGGCGACGCGCGCGCTGCTCGAGCGCGACGATGTCATCATCGTCGCCTCGGTCTCCTGCATCTACGGTATCGGCTCGGTCGAGACCTATACCGCGATGACGTTCGCGCTGAAGAAGGGCGAGCGCATCGACCAGCGGCAGCTCATCGCCGACCTCGTTGCGCTGCAGTACAAGCGCACCTCGGCCGATTTTACCCGCGGCACCTTCCGTGTGCGCGGCGACGTCATCGACATCTTCCCGGCGCACTATGAGGACCGCGCCTGGCGCGTGAACCTGTTCGGCGACACAGTGGAGAACATCGAGGAGTTCGACCCGCTCACCGGCCACAAGCAGGACGAGCTCGAATTCATCAAAATCTACGCCAACTCACACTATGTGACGCCGCGGCCGACGCTGGTGCAGGCGATCAAGTCGATCAAGAGCGAATTGAAGATGCGCCTGGACCAGCTCAACGACCAGGGCCGGCTGCTGGAAGCGCAGCGTCTGGAGCAGCGCACGACTTTCGACCTCGAGATGATGGAGGCGACCGGGAGCTGCGCCGGCATCGAGAACTATTCGCGCTATCTCACCGGGCGTCGGCCTGGCGAGCCGCCGCCGACGCTGTTCGAATATGTGCCCGACAATGCGCTGGTGTTCGCCGACGAGAGCCATGTCAGCATCCCGCAGATCGGCGCCATGTTCCGCGGCGACTTCCGCCGCAAGGCAACGCTGGCCGAATATGGCTTCCGCCTGCCCTCCTGCATGGACAACCGTCCGCTACGGTTCGAGGAATGGGACATGATGCGGCCGCAGACGGTGGCGGTCTCGGCCACGCCGAGCGGCTGGGAATTGAACGAGAGCGGCGGCGTGTTCGTCGAGCAGGTGATCCGCCCGACCGGCCTGATCGATCCGCCGGTCGACATCCGCCCCGCCCGCACGCAGGTCGACGACCTCGTCGGCGAAGTCCGCGCGACCGCGGCCGTCGGCTATCGCAGCCTGATCACCGTTTTGACAAAACGGATGGCGGAGGACCTCACCGAATACCTGCATGAGCAGGGCATCCGCGTGCGCTACATGCACAGTGACATCGACACCATCGAGCGCATCGAGATCATCCGCGATCTCCGCCTCGGCGCGTTCGACGCGCTGGTCGGCATCAACCTGCTGCGCGAGGGTCTCGATATTCCCGAGTGCGCGCTGGTCGCGATCCTCGACGCCGACAAGGAAGGCTTCCTGCGCAGCGAGACCTCGCTGATCCAGACCATCGGCCGCGCCGCGCGCAACGTCGACGGCAAGGTGATCCTCTATGCCGACAGCATGACCGGCTCGATGGAGCGCGCGATCGCCGAGACCAACCGCCGCCGCGAAAAGCAGGTCGAGTACAACGCCGCCAACGGCATCACCCCGGCGAGCGTGAAGAAATCGATTGGCGACATCCTCAACTCCGTCTACGAGCGCGACCATGTGCTGGTCGATATCCGCGACGGCAGCGTGACCGAGGACGTGATCTCGATCGGCCACAATTTCGAGGCGGTCCTCGCCGATCTCGAAACAAGAATGCGCGAAGCCGCCGCCGATCTGAACTTCGAGGAAGCCGCCCGCCTGCGCGACGAGGTCAAGCGCCTGCGCGCCACCGAGATGGCCGTCGTCGACGACCCCACCGCCAAGCAGCGCACCGTGCAGGGCAAGGCCGGCGCTTATGCCGGCACGAGGAAATACGGCGACGCCGCCAACCTGCCGGTGAGCGCGATGAAGAAGAAAAGCGTGACCTCGGCGATCAAGGCCGGCGGCAGCTCCGGCCCAAGAGTCCACAAGCCCCATCTCGACGAGATGCACGGCCCGGAGTCCCTGCCCTTCCGCCCGAACCCCACTGCCAGGCCAGCAAAGCCGTTCGGCGGCACCAGCAGGATCATCCAGCCGACCGACTCGCGGCAGTCAGGCCCGGAGTTCGGGCCGGCGCCGCGATCGACCGGCGGCACGCCGGGGAAAAGGGGTGGGTGGAAGAAGCGATAGCGCTGGCTATGTTTGCTCAACCTTCGAACGAATGTCCGTTCACTTTTTCAGATTTTTGAACAGCGGAGCCAGATAAACAACGCATTGGAGCAAGCTGCAAGACCGCGTTCAACGGGGTGTAGGCAATCCGTGTCCGCTCGTCCTTGTCGGCTTACCCGCTTCGATCGTCAGGTTCAAAGCCTGATTGACGAAGGCAGCGAGTGACTGTCACAATGGATTCCGGGCTCGCCGCTTGCGCGACGCCCCGAAATGACGTGTGGATAGATCACCGCCGGTCGGCAGCTACTCCCTGAAAGTAGTAATCGCGGTTTGCGCCGTCATGGGCGCCGGACTTCATGCAGCAGGCTTTGAAATTTGCGTCCGGAGCCGCAAGGGCAGAGGTCGTTGCGGCCAAGCTTTTCGCTCAGTTCGACGTCACCATGGATGACGCGTTGCCCGCGTTTGACATGGGTTTCCGAGGGGAATGAATTCCGCCGCTTACGCGTGACGCTGAAAGCTGGGGAGGTTTTCGAGATCGCGATGTTTGCGCATGACGCCCTCCATTGGTTTGAAATCGCGGCCTGTTGCCGCGGCGGGTGGTTAGCATAGTGCCCGTCTTTCCGGAAGCCGCGTTAGCGGCTATCCGGAATCCATGCATCCGCTGGCGCGCGTTGTGAACTGCTTCGCTGCGCACGCAAGGGCAATCTGCATCGAGCAGGCGCGACAAAGTAACTCGACGGGCAAATCAGCAAAAACCTGTCCAGTCCCCGCGGAAAAAATATTTCTGTTTTTCCGAAATGCAAATCAGTCTATGCGTTCGAGCGTCTCACCCGATTGAGGGGCGCTTCGCGATCGTCACGAGTGTTGCGGTGGGATGCGGTGGACGCGGATTGCGCAAACGGACGAGTGCGCATGAGGCGGACGGCGAAGTCGTGTGGTCCTGACGCCCCGA
Organism: Bradyrhizobium cenepequi; assembly: GCF_020329485.1. Lineage (GTDB taxonomy): Bacteria > Pseudomonadota > Alphaproteobacteria > Rhizobiales > Xanthobacteraceae > Bradyrhizobium > Bradyrhizobium cenepequi. Next base: position 39,822 of record NZ_JAGKJI010000022.1, on the reverse strand, counting down.
CGCTGGTGTCAAGTCCGTGAGAAGCCAACGCTTCTGGCGGGCGACGGTGGCAAGAAGCCCGGTCTCACCGAGGAGAGCACGATATAAGCCGTAAGACCATTGCGCAGGGAATGCCGGAATGCCTCCGCTGAACCTGTATGCTCGTGTGCGCTTCTTTGTGCACTTATGCACACGAGACCGCGGGTGCAGCGCGCACCCGGCGTTCCCTGCCCCCTCTGTTCGATGAGAGGGTGGAACGAGATGCAAAGCTCGGGCACGACGTGCCGCGAGAATGCACACTCACATCCGCTATTTGATTCAGACGTGGGATGGGTAGAGCGAAGTGAAACCCATCATTCGAGTCGCTCGTCGCAAAGCTGATGGGTTTCGCTTCGCTCTACCCATCCTACGAGACTGCTGTTTGACAATTGAATCAGAATTTCCCGCGTCGTCCTGGCGAAGGCCAGGACCCATAACCACAGGCCCTTGTGGTGTGCTCCGCTGCAACCGCTTGCTCGCTCCACAGCATCTCCCTGTGGTTATGGGTCCCGTCTTTCGACGGGACGACGACAGAGTGAGATGCGAGAGCGCCTGGCAACTCCGCGAGCGCCGAGCGATGTAGGATGCGAGCAAGGCGACTCGCGCTTGCTGGGACCCGTCCACGAACGACAGGACGCCACTCCCATTAATTCGCCATCAGGTTGAACCTCGCCGCCGCTTGCGTGACCAACTACCCGGGATGTTGCGGATGACGGGGTTGACGAGACATCATGAGAATCGCGTTGCTGGCGCTGTTGGGTCTGGCATTCGGGGCGCTGGGCGGCGCCGCGCCCGGCATCAGCGCCGGGCTTGCCTGGATCGGAATCCTCAAAACCTCGAATTTTGAAGGCGATAGCGGCGCGCTGGTGTTCTTCACTTTCATGCCGCTGGGGGCGGTGATCGGCGGCATCGGCGGTGCGCTGCTGTTCGCCGTGCTCGCGATTCGCGACGCCGGGATCGCAATCGAGCATGAGCGGCTAGCCCGTCGCGACCGCTGACAGGCGGCGGGAGGCGGGATCCAGGCAAAATCCCGTAAAAACCTCTGCATTTGTGCAATGCAAAAATAACAATTGTGTTCTGGCACGGCCGCTTTATTTGAGACCGTGAAATTTGAAGTGCAGCAATCTGGCGCGGCGTCGGTGCGGACGCCCATCGGCCGTTGCTGTTTTGCAATCCAGATTTGGAAAGACGATAAATGACAGAGCATAGTCTCTGGCGTTTTTCGCGCGCGTTTCATCGCGCGATCAACGAACGCCAGCTCGCGGATATTGCCGCCCTGCTCGACGAGGACGTCGAATGGGCGATCTATGGACCGATCGACCTGTTTTCCTTCTTCGGCGCGCGTCACGGCAAGGCCGCCGCGCTTGAGGTGATCAGGCAGATAGCCGAGAACTTCCGCGTCCACCGCTTCGACCGCGAGGCCATCATGCTCGGAGTCGATTCTGCGGCATCGATGATGCGCTATTCGCTGACCGCACTGGATTCGAACAAGCCGATCGCCGTGCGGATCGCGCATTTCGCGCAATTCCGCGCCGGTCTCCTGACGCGCCTGCGCGTCCTGGTCGACAGCTTCGACCTGGTCGAGCAGACCGTCGGCTATCCGATCCACCTGCCGCGGATCGCAGCGGCGCAATAAGTGCCTCGAGTTTCGTCGTACCCGGGCGTTTCCCGGGTATCCAAATGCCTTCCTCCGCCAGCCCCAGGAAGGCGTGGATGGCCGGGACATTGGCTGAATGCGTTTCACGCTTTTGTGCCCGGCCATGACGATCCGACCCGTGCTACATGCTGCCGCGCCGGACAACAACGTCGCCGTCACAATTTTGCGCTACGGTGCACGTACTATTCTGACTGGAATGCGGGCTGTGGGAATGACCTCCAAACGACGATCTGGTTGGGCGTGGTTGCCGGTATTGGCTGCGAGCATCAGCATGGCGATGGTGCTGTCGGCAGCGGCGCAGACCTCGCGGCAAACCTCCCCGCAAATTTCCCCTTGGAGCGGTATCGACAATGAGACGCCGGCCGCCGAGGAGGCCGCGCCCGAACCCGAGGCAAATGACGTCGACGTGACGAAGGACGTCGAGGTGGACAAGCTCGACTGGAGCCTGCTCAGCGCCGATGCCTCGGCTTTCGATACCGTGCCGACACCGAAGAAGGGCGCCGCGCCGAAGAAGGCGGATGGCGGTGCCGCATGGTCGTCGAGCAACAATGCGAACGGCACGTCCGCAGTGTCGGTCAAGCAATCGGTCTCGCCGTTCTGGGACACGCGGATCGGCGCCGACATGACGGTCGCGCCCCAGGGCACGCTGACCAATTCCGAACTGCTGTCGGAGCGGCTCGCCAATGGCGGCAGCCTGCCGCAATCCTCCGGCACCGCCTGGGCCGCGATGACAGCACCGGGCGTTGCCTCGATCTGGGACAAGACCTCGGTCGAGGCCCGCGTCGATCCCGGCGCCGATCAGACCAAATTCGGAACCTCGATCAGCAAGTCGGTGCCGTTCGCCAACGACTATTCGTTGACGCTGCAGAACGGCTACAACCTGATCCAGCAGGGCGTGATGCCGGTTCCCGGCATCGTCAGCCATCCCTCGCGGAGCTACGAGGCCGATCAATCGGCCAGGCTCAGCATCAACGACCTGGGAACCAGCTTCATTGCCGGCCAGACGCTTGCGACCGGCGACGACAAATGGCTGCACCGGGTCGGTGCCGAGCAGAAGCTGTTCGACGGCATCACCATCTCCGGCTCGATCGGCGAGACCGCCCAGGGGCCGGTTAACAAGAGCCTAACGGCCGGGTTCAAGCGTAGCTGGTGAGGTCGGCCGGCCGCACCCTTCGCAATCCCTTAAGGAATGATCGAACCATTGCCGCAACTTGGCCTAGATGCGGTCAAAATCGGACGCCCATAGTTACCTCTTCACGTCGTCGTGCGGCGGGGGCCTTCCGCGCTCGCGTCATTGCGTAACAGAGGAATAGCCGATGAACGCCACCAATCGTTCCGAGCAAGTTGAAACGGAAGTAGAAGAGACGGAAATCGACAACAACCTCGCCGCCGTCTCGGACGTCGAGGCCGGCATTCGCGAATTCGTGCGCAACGATATCGCGTATCTGCGCCGGTCGCCGCAGCAGGTGAGCACGGAACCACTCGAGCCCAACACCGAGGCCACCGTGAACAATGTCAACTCGTTGATCCAGCGCGTCGCCGGCACGTCGCTCGCGGAGATCGAGAAGTTGATCTCCGAGCTCGAAAGCCTGCGCGACCTCCTGCACGCCGAAGGCCAGCGCGTCCAGCGCGAGATCTCGGGCTATGCCCAGCTCAGCCAGGCCGCGATGAAGTCCACCCGCATGATCGCCGACAACGTCACGCAGTGGAAACGCGCCGCCGACGGGCTGCGCAACAGCTGATCTCGGCGACTGCTACGACTTCATGACCGCCGCATCACCCGTGCGGAGGATGCGGCGGTTTCTATTTGACTAAAATGATTTGAACGATAAAAGCGCAGCGCGCCTAAGCATGATCCGGAAAAGTGGATACCGGTTTTCTGAAGAGATCATGCTCAAACAAAGAGCGCGATGATTTCTTGACTAGCGTTGATCGCTTCTGATCACGCCGCGACGGATGCCGCCACGGCACGCCGTTTCCTGGGGAAAACAGCACTGATGCAAAGCGTTCGGCCCGACAACACCGATCCCATCCCGCTGCGGCAATCGCCGCACAGTGTCGGCACCATCATGCTCCGCTTCGTTGGATTATTGATCGCGGCGACCGTGGTGATGGTGTTGATCTGGAGCCGCTGACGCCGCGCAGGCGGCCAATGGCGTGGCCGCTATGGTTAGCGGAAACTGAAGATCAGCGTCGGACGATCGCGCTGCTCTCGAGCGTGAAGGCGCCGTCGGCATAGCCCTTCACCACCATTCCGGTGGTCAGCATCACCGCAACCGTGACGGTCGCGAAAATAGCGCCCAGAACTTTCAGTCCGACACGATCTGCCATTGTCGTCCCCATGGTGCTTACCCTGGGTCTGATATGGCCGGCAGAAAGTTCAAAATGGGTTAGCAAATAGATCGTTTCCGGGATTCGTCGAATACGGTTAAAGAGCCGCAGGGTTCCCGCAACCACGCACGCTGTGTTTCAGCCTGCCTTCCGGCGTGGAACGAAGGCGGTGGCGAGGAACGAGAACACGGGTTCGCCGCGCTGGTTGGTACCGGTATTGCGGCCCTGCAGGATGCCCCATTCGGGACGCTTCTCGGACAGACGCTTGATCTCAACCACATTGGCATAGCTGACGGTGTCGCCGGCCAGCACCGGCCTGATCCAGCGCAGCTCGCGAAAGCCGGGCGATGGACCCCACACCGCGACCTCTTCCCCGCGCGCGGCCATCTCCTGCGCCAGACGCTTGCCGTCGGCGACCAGGAGCTTCATGCACACGGAGGCGACGTGCCAGCCCGAGGCCGCCAGTCCGCCGAACAGCGACTTGCGTCCTTCCTCCTCGTCGAGATGAAAGCGCTGCGGATCGAACTGCGCCGCGAATCGCTTGATGTCCTCGGCGGTGAAGGTGAACGAGCCGACCTCGCGCCGCGCGCCGATCTCAATGTCCTCAAAGAAGCGCATCGATGCTACCCCGCCACCGCTTCCGCGCGCCGGCCGACGATGATCGGCGATTCCATCTCGCACAACACGAGGCCGGCCGCATTGCGCACCGTGCACTTGAAAGTGACGATGCCGGTCGAAGGCCGGCTGCGCGAGACCCGCGCCTCGACCACGTCGACATCCAGCGTCAAATCGTCGCCCGGGCGCAGCGGCGCCAGCCAACGCATCTCGCTGACGCCTGGTGAGCCAAGCGATGCCGTGCGGCAGATGAAGCCGTCGGCCAGCATGCGCATCGTGAGTGAGCCGAGATGCCAGCCCGAGCCGGACAGCCCCTTGAGCATCGATCGTTTCGCCGCCGCTTCGTCGAGATGCATCGGCTGCGGATCGAATTCGGCGGCAAAGGCCAGGATCTCCTCGCGCGTGACGTGGCGCGGGCCAAACGTGCCGAAATGGCCGATCTTGAAGTCTTCGAAAGTAAGCGTGGTCATGCTGGGGATTTCAGGAGAGAGGGGCCTGATTGTGGCCGTTATTTGCGGCAATCTCAACCCGCCCGCCCGCATGGCTTGTTTTCAAGGGGATCACCATAGCGGGGGAGCACTGTCCTTGCGTACCGCTCCCCGACTTGCCCGGACACAGGTTCGGAGCTAGCCCTGCTTCGGCGCGACTCAAAATGGATTGGCCGGGAGAATCCACCGATGTTCGATTTTCAAGACCTGTTTCAGTGGGACCGCTTCATCACCCCCACGATCATCAAGACGTTCTACTGGCTGGTCATCGGCGTGATCGTGCTGTTCGGCATTTACGGAATCCTCTGGAGCCTGGCCGCAATGGCGGTCAGCCCATTCGGCGGCTTCATCCTGCTGCTCGCCTCGCTCACCAGCATCGTGGTCGGCATCGTGCTCTCGCGCATCGTCGCCGAATTCATCCTGATCGTGTTCCGCATCAACGAGCATCTCGGCGCGATCCGCGACCAGGGCCAGGGCGGGATGCGGTAGACGCGTTACGTGTTGAACCTGAAATGCATCACGTCGCCGTCGGCGACGACATAGTCCTTGCCTTCCAGGCGCAGCTTGCCGGCATCGCGGGCGCCGGCCTCGCCGCCGAGCGTGACGTAGTCGTCATACGCGATGGTCTCGGCGCGGATAAAGCCCTTCTCGAAATCGGTATGGATCACGCCGGCAGCCTGCGGCGCCTTGGTGCCGCGGTCGATGGTCCAGGCTCTGGCCTCCTTCGGACCGACGGTGAAATAGGTGATGAGGTGGAGCAGTTCGTAGCCGGCGCGGATCAGGCGGTCCAGACCGGCTTCCTCGAGCCCCAGCGTCTCCAGGAAATCGGCGCGCTCCTCGCGTGACAGCGTTGCGATCTCGGATTCGATCTTGGCGGAGATCACGACGGCGACCGCGCCCTCTTTCTTCGCTTGCTCGAACACCTGCTTCGAAAAGCCGTTGCCATCCTTCGCGGAAGCTTCCTCGACGTTGCAGACATACAGCACCGGCTTGGAACTCAGAAGCCCAAGCATGCGGAAAGCGCGCTCCTCCTCCGGCTTGCGCTCGAGCGCACGCGCGGGCCTCCCCTCACGTAACAGTACCAGCGCGCGGTTGACGAGGTCGAGCTGTTCCTTGGCCTCCTTGTCGTTGCCCTTGGCCTTCTTGGTGAGATTGTCGAGGCGTTTCTCAAGGCTGTCGAGATCAGCCAGCATCAATTCGGTTTCGATGGTCTCGATATCGGCCAGCGGCGCGATCTTGCCCTCGACATGGGTGATGTCGGAATCTTCGAAGCAGCGCACCACATGCGCAATCGCATCGACCTCGCGGATGTTGGCGAGGAACTGGTTGCCGAGCCCTTCCCCCTTGGAGGCGCCGCGGACGAGGCCTGCGATATCGACGAAGGTCAGCCGAGTCGGGATGATCTGCGCCGACTTTGCGACGGCCGCGAGCTTGTCGAGCCGCGGATCGGGGACGGCGACCTCGCCAACATTCGGCTCGATGGTGCAGAACGGATAGTTGGCCGCCTGCGCTGCGGCCGTCTCCGTGAGCGCATTGAACAGCGTCGACTTGCCGACATTGGGCAACCCGACGATCCCACATTTGAATCCCATCGTGCTTTCCGATCTCCCGCGCGAATGTGCAGCGGCTGAATTGACTTGAGGAACGGGCGTTAGTTTCCGCCCTCTTCCTCGCTGTCGAAAAACCCCTTCGCCTGCATCGTCAGATGCACCTTGTTCTGGAATGACGAGTCGTGCCCCGCCGCCAGGAGGCTGGCATTGTCGGCGATCGCTTCGCACAGCGCCTTGACCCACGGCCGGTCGCTCTTGGCGAAATCCGACAGCACGTGACTGTGCACGAGTTCCTTGATCCCGGGATGACCGACCCCAAGCCGAACCCGGCGATAGTCGTTGCCGATATGCGCGGAAATCGAGCGCAAGCCGTTATGCCCGGCGATGCCGCCGCCGATCTTGACGCGCACCTTTGCCGGCGGCAGCTCGAGCTCGTCCTGGAAGACGGTGACGTCGCCGGCTGAAAGCTTGAAGAAATTCTGCGCTTCCTGCACCGCGCGCCCGGACTCATTCATGTAAGTGGTCGGCTTGAGCAGCACCACCTTCTCGTGACCGAGCAGGCCTTCGGATGTCTCGCCCTGAAAGCGGCGGCGCCACGGTGCGAAACCATGACGCCGCGCAATCTCATCGACGGCCATGAACCCGATGTTGTGCCGATTATCAGCGTATTTCGCGCCGGGGTTACCGAGGCCAACAAAGAGTCGCATGACGCGGCATCCCGCGTCCGCTTACTTCTTCTTGTCGCCGCCAGCCGGTGCCTTGGCAGCACCCGCCGCGGGAGCCGCAGCACCTGCCGCCGGAGCAGCTGCACCTGCAGCCGGAGCCGCAGCGCCTGCCGCTGGAGCCGCAGCACCTGCCGCTGCCGCCTTCTGCTCTTCGGCGTAGCCGGACGGCGGCACGATGGTGACCAGCGTGGCGTCCTCGCGCGACAGCGCCTTTACGCCCTTCGGCAGCTTGATGTCCGACAGATGCAGCGAGTAGCTGATTTCCAGCGCGCCGACATCGGCGTCGATGTACTGCGGAATGTTTTCGACCGAGCATTCGAGGTCGATCGTGTGGGTGACGATGTTGACGGTGCCGCCGCGCTTCACGCCGGGCGCCGTTTCCGCGTTGATGACGTGCAAGGGGACACTGACGCGGATGGTCGCGCCTTCGCCGAGCCGCATGAAGTCGACATGAACGGGGAAGTCCTTCACCGGGTCGAGGTGATAGTCGCGCGGAATCACGCGGTGCTTCTTGCCGTCGAGATCGATGTCGAACAAGGTCGTCAGGAACCGGCCGGCGAGGATGCGCTGGCGCAGCTCGCGGTCTTCGACCGAGATGGTCAGCGGGGGCTTGTTGTCACCATAGATCACTCCGGGAACTCTCCCGGCGCGACGCTCGGCCCGGGCGGCCCCCTTGCCGCTCTTCGGACGTGCGGTCGCCTTCAATTCCTTGACGGTCGCCATCAGTCTAAGTCCTTGTTTTGCAAAAAGTTAAAGGCCGCATCGCGGCCCCGTTTCGCGTGCCGCAGCAAGCCTCCAGGGGTGCGGGGGCTGCGGACGTGGCGGGCTTTTAGCCCCAAAGGGCAGAAATGACAAGGAAAATGGGCCGGGCCTGCACCCGTTCACCTCCCCCTTGAAAAGGGGAGGTCGGTTTGCGCGTCAGCGCAAACCGGGTGGGGATCATCTCTCTCCACGCGCACCTGCGCCCGTGGCAGACCCCCATCCCGACCTTCCCCCTTTCAGGAGGGAAGGAGAACGAGCTACGGGATCAGGTCCCCCCAAGTTTGGCCTCCAGCGCTGCGATCCGCGCCTTCAGCGCCTCGTTTTCCTCGCGCGCCAGGCGGGCCATGTCCTTCACCGCCTCGAACTCCTCGCGCCGGACGACATCGAGGTCGCGCAGGACGCGTTCGGCCTGGTTGCGCATTACCGAGTCGACTTCGCGCTTGACGCCCTGGGCGGCGCCGGCGGCGTCGTTCATGAGGCGACCGATCTCGTCAAAAAACCGGTTCGTGGTCTGGGTCATCTGGCTCTCCGCACTCCCTTGGGCGATCAAGACAATGGCAAGCAAAAGCGCGTGGTTCAAGGCTGCAAATGACCCATGATGCCACTTGTCTTGTCATGCTCCGGTTTCCCTGCAATCGTATTCAGCGCCCAAGGACAAAGAACCGAAGAAACGCCCATGATCGACCAACAGATCGATATTCCGACCAAAGACGGCAAGACCACCACTTTCATCACCCATCCCGAGCGCGGCGGCCGGTTTCCAGTGATCATCTTCTACATGGATGCGCCGGCGATCCGCGAAGAGCTGCGCGACATGGCGCGCCGCCTCGGTACGTCCGGTTACTATGTGATGCTGCCGAACCTCTATTACCGCGCCGGCGTCATGGAGCTCGGGCCGATCAATCCCGATCCGGAATCACCCGAGCGCAAGCGCATGTTCGAATTGATGAACTCGATCAACATCCCCATGGTGATGGAAGACACCAAGGCCCTGCTCGCCTATGCCGAGGGCCAGCGGGCTGCGAATACGCGCATCGCCGGCACTGTCGGCTACTGCATGAGCGGCCGCTACGCCATCAACGCGGCGACGCATTTTCCGGACAGCGTGAAGGCCGCCGCCTCGGTCTACGGCACACATCTGGCGACCGATCAGCCCGACAGCCCGCACCTGGCGGCCGAAAAAACCAAGGCCGAGCTCTATTTCGCCTGTGCCGAGACCGATATCTACGCGCCGATGGAGATCATCGAAAAAGTGCAGGCCGGCATGAAGGGATCGAACAACGAGGTCGAGATCTATCCCGGCACCCATCACGGCTTTGCCTTCCCGAAGCGCCCGGTCTATCACCGCGACGCGGCCGAGCGGCACTGGGAGCGACTGTTGGCGCTCTATCGCCGCAATCTATCCGCATAGCCTGAGGTGCGATGCCCTTCCTCTTGATCGATTTCCCCGTGTTCGATCCGGTCGCCATCTCGATCGGACCGATCGCGATCCGCTGGTACGCGCTCGCTTACATCTGCGGCATCGTACTCGGCTGGATCTATGCGCGGCAGATGATCAAGAACGAAAAACTGTGGGGCGGCCCCGCGCCGATCACGCTCACCCAGATGGACGACTTCATCCTCTGGGTCACGCTCGGCATCATCGTCGGCGGCCGCACCGGCTACGTGCTGTTCTACAACCTGCCGTTCTTCGTGCAGCACCCCGCCGAGATCTTCGAGCTGTGGAAGGGCGGCATGTCATTCCATGGCGGCTTCCTCGGCTGCGTCGTCGCAGTGATGTGGTTTGCGCTCCGAAACCACGTCCCGATCCTGTCGCTCGGCGACATGACCACCGCGGTTGCGCCGATCGGCTTGTTCCTTGGACGGCTGGCCAATTTCATCAACGGCGAATTGTGGGGCCGGCCCGCCGATCCAAGCCTGCCTTGGGCGATGGTGTTTCCCAGTGGCGGACCGCTGCCGCGGCATCCGAGCCAGCTCTATGAAGCCGGGCTCGAGGGCATTCTCCTGTTCACGATATTGGCGGTGATGATCCGGATCGGTGCGCTGAAGCGGCCCGGCCTCGTGCTCGGCAGCTTCATTTTGATCTACGGCATCGCCCGCATCATTGGCGAACGCTTCCGCGAGCCCGATCCGCAGCTCGGATTCCTGTGGGGCGGGCTAACCATGGGAATGCTGTTGTCGGTGCCGATGGTTATTATCGGCATTATCATGGTTGTGATGGCTTGGCGCCGCAGGGCGCCGCAGCCGGCCCCGAGCTCTATTTAAGGATGGATGTGACCGAAGTTTCGCCGCTGCTGTCCGAGATCAAGAAGCTGATCAAATCATCCGGCCCGATGCCGGTCTGGCGCTACATGGAATTGTGCCTGATGCATCCGGAGCACGGCTATTACGTGTCGCGTGATCCGCTGGGGCGCGAGGGCGATTTCACCACCGCCCCACAGGTCAGCCAGATGTTCGGCGAGCTCCTGGGCCTGTGGTCGGCGTCGATCTGGCGCGCGATCGGTTCGCCGCCGGTGTTGCACCTGGTCGAGATCGGCCCCGGCCGCGGCACCATGATGGCGGACGCCCTGCGGGCGCTGCGGGTGCTGCCGCCGCTCTATCAGTCGCTCAGCGTGCATCTGGTCGAGATCAATCCGGTGCTGCGCGAGAAGCAGCGCGCGACTTTGGCCGGTGTGAGCGACATCACCTGGCATGAGAGCATCGACGACGTGCCCGAGGGCCCGGCTGTGATCCTCGCCAATGAATATTTCGACGTGCTGCCGATCCACCAGGTGATGAAGCACGAGAACGGCTGGCACGAACGCGTGATCCAGCTCGACAGCAATGGCAAGCTCGTATTCGGCACCGCGTCCGAGCCGATACCGCGCTTCGACGTGCTGCTGCCGCCGCTGGTGCGCGCCGCTCCCATTGCCGCGGTGTTCGAATGGCGGCCCGACACCGAGATCATGAAGGTCGCTGCCCGCGTGCGCGACCAGGACGGCGCGGCGCTGATCATTGATTATGGCCATCTGCGCAGCGACGCCGGCGACACCTTTCAGGCCATCGCCCGCCACAGTTTTGCCGATCCGCTGAAGAACCCAGGCCAGACCGATGTCACCGCCCATGTCGATTTCGAGGCGCTGGCACGCGCCGCCGAAGATGTCGGCGCACGAGTCCACGGCCCGGTGACGCAGGGCGAATTCTTAAAGCGCCTCGGCATCGAGGCGCGTGCCGCCGGATTGATGGCAAAAGCCACGCCCGAAGTCTCCGCCGAGATCGCCGGTGCCCTGAAACGACTGACTGACAGCGGCCGCGGCGGCATGGGCTCGATGTTCAAGGCAATGGCAATCTCCCATCCGGAGCTCACTTCGATCGCGGGTTTGAGCGACTACCCACAAGACGCGGAACGTTCATGAATCTGGCTTCCCCGCTGCTCTCAGCCATTCCTGGTCTGCGCCATGCCTTTTTCTCGCGCGAAGGCGGCGTGTCCGAGGGCATCTATGCCGCCCTCAATGGCGGCATCGGCTCGAATGACGACGCCGACAACGTTGCGGAAAACCGCCGGCGCATGGCGGAGCGCATGGGGGTCGGGCCAGGCCGCCTGCTCACGCTCTATCAGGTACATTCGCCCGATGTCGTGGTCGCCACCACGCCATGGGCGAGCGATGCGCGGCCAAAGGCCGACGCTATCGTCACCCGGACCGAGAACCTTGCAATCGGCGTCACCGCGGCCGATTGCGGCCCGATCCTGTTCGCCGATCCCAACGCCCGCGTGATCGGTGCAACGCATGCCGGCTGGAAGGGTGCGCTGACCGGCGTGCTGGAATCGACGGTTGAGGCGATGGAAAGGCTCGGCGCGGACCGCAGCGGCATCGTCGCCGCGATCGGCCCGCTGATCCGCCAGCACTCCTATGAAGTTGGGCCTGAATTCGTCGCGCGTTTTGTGGAGGCCGATGCAGACAACGCTCTCTTCTTCCTGCCCGGCGAACGTGAAGGACACGCGATGTTCGACCTCGGCGGCTACATCCGGACGCGGCTGGAGAACGCCGGTATCCTGATGATCGACGACATCGGTATCGATACCTATTCTGACGAACGCTTCTATAGCTACCGCCGCTCGGTGCATCGGAACGAAGGCGATTATGGCCGCCACGTTCACGCCATCGCCCTCGAAAAATGACCGCGATCGGCGGAAGTGCTTAAACTTCAACGAAAATTTCGATCCAATCCTGGAATCCGTCGAACTGACGCGGTGGCCTCGCCGCCCTAGACCTTAACGTATTTTAACGATATCGGGAGACGATGAGCGCCACCATCGTCACTGTCTCCCGAATTGCCCGCGCGGTATTGGCTGCAACGTTGCTGATTGCGGCTTGCGCGCTCGGCGGCTGCGCCAACAGCGGCGCGGCAAGCAATGCCTATGCAATGGCCGGCGGTAATGGACCGACGATCGCATTCGAATCGATCGACGGCCCGCCGCCGCAGGTGTTCGACCGCATGGTGGGCGTGCTCGACAGCGAATCGAAACTCCGCGATCTCTCGATCGTATCGCGCGAAAGCGCGGCCGCCTATCGGGTGCGCAGCTATCTCTCGGCGCAGGTCGTGCGCGGCAAGACCATCATCGCCTGGGTCTGGGACGTCTATGACGCCAACCAGCAGCGCGCGTTGCGACTCTCCGGCGAAGAACCGGCCGGGAAGGCCGGCCGCGACGCCTGGGCTGTCGCCGACGACCTGGTCCTGCGCAAGATCGCACAAGCGGGCCTGAGCGGCCTCAGCAACATGATCAATGGCGGCCCGAGCGATGCGCCGTCGGAAGCGACGACGCCCAGCCGGCGCGGACCTGCGGTCGCGAGCGCTCCTACACCGGAAGAATCCGGGGTCGTGGCTCTCGGCTACAGCGCTAACTAAACATTCGGGATCGTCAAAAAGCTGTCATTTTTTCGCCGGGAAAACGGGTGTGACGGGTTGCCGCTGCATCCCTCGCCTGATATCTCGTCGCCCATCGAAACCCGCCGGTTCTGTAGGTACTTGAGATGTTGGACATGGTATCGAGCAAACCCCGGGGAGAAGCGTCCATGTCGGCCAAGAACGGCGCGATCAAGCTGGTAGCGGGCAATTCCAATCCTGTGCTCGCGCAGCAAATCGCCGACGGACTCGGGATGTCCTTGACCAAGGCGGTGGTCCGGCGCTTCGCCGATATGGAGATCTTCGTCGAGATCCAGGAAAATGTCCGTGGCTCCGATGTCTTCATCCTGCAGTCGACGTCGTTTCCCGCCAACGACCATCTGATGGAACTCCTGATCATCACCGACGCGCTGCGCCGGGCTTCCGCCCGCCGCATCACGGCGGTCGTGCCCTATTTCGGCTACGCGCGGCAGGATCGTAAATCGGGCTCGCGCACCCCAATCTCGGCAAAGCTGGTCGCCAACCTGATCACCCATGCCGGCGCCGACAGGGTGATGACGCTCGACCTGCATGCCGGCCAGATCCAGGGCTTCTTCGATATTCCGACCGACAATCTCTACGCTTCGCCGGTGATGGTGCGCGACATCCGCGAGCGCTTCGCCCTCAGCAATGTGATGGTGGTGTCGCCCGACGTCGGCGGCGTGGTCCGTGCACGCGGCCTCGCAAAGCGCATCAACACGCCGCTGGCGATTATCGATAAGCGCCGTGAGCGGCCGGGCGAGTCGGAAGTAATGAACGTGATCGGCGATGTCGCCGGCTACACCTGCATCCTCATCGACGACATTGTGGATTCCGGCGGCACGCTGGTGAACGCGGCCGACGCCCTGATCGCCAACGGCGCCAAGGAAGTGTTCGCCTATATCACCCACGGCGTCTTGTCCGGCGGTGCCGCTGCCCGGATCGCCTCGTCGAAGCTGAAAGAGCTCGTCATCACCGACTCGATCCTGCCGACGGAAGCGGTGAGAAATTCCGCCAACATCCGCACCCTCTCGATCGCCGGCCTGATCTCCGAGGCGATCGCTCGCACCGCTGCAGAAGAGTCGGTGTCGAGCCTGTTCGACTAGACATCGTCAACGCTGTCATTCCGGGGCGTGCGTCAGCGCGAACCCGGAATCCCATCTCGCCGCAGAGAACGCGGCCGAATGGATTCCGGGCCTGTGTGCTTCGCACGCATCCCGGAATGACGGCGTTCGTTACCCCACGATTCCCGCGGCGACCTGGCCACGCAGGCGCTCGAGGCTGTGCAGGGTCTTGGCGCAGGCTTCCGCGACCTCGACGCCCTTGATAGCGAAATGCTTGCGGAAGAAATCGTAATGCACCTCGGTCTCGTGGAACTGCTGCGGCGTCAGTACGGCCGAGAACACCGGCACCTCCGTGCGCAACTGCACGTCCATCAGCGCCTTGATCACTGTGTCGGCGACGAATTCGTGGCGGTAGATGCCGCCGTCGACAACGAGGCCCGCGGCAACGATCGCCGTGTAGCGGCGCGTCTTGGCCAGGATCTGCGCGTGCAGCGGAATCTCGAACGAGCCGGGCACCTCGAACACGTCGATATTGGTGACATGGCGCACCTCCATCTCGGCAAGAAAGGCGATGCGGCATTCCTCCACCACGTCGCGGTGCCAGGACGACTGCACGAACGCAACCCGCTGCGACTTGGTGAAACGCGGGTGCGTCGGCGCCGGCGGCGGCTCCGCAGCTGCCGGCGTGGCACCCGCGGGCGACTGGGCTTCTTCGGCTTCGGGAGTTTGGACTTCGGCGTCTTGCAACATCTGATTCATGGCTTTCCTCGTTAAGGACCAGAATCAGGGCATACGGAAAACGACTGTAGCCACGCGCGATGGCGAGGCTGCCGCAAACCGTTCTCTTTCATCCGGACTTTCACCGTCGGCTTCGGAATTGCACCGAATCTGCTGACCCCTGCCCCGGGGAGGAGCAAGGCGCTCGCGGGCTTGGGCCAAAGGCCCTCACCGCCGGTGGGGACTTTCACCCCGCCCTGAGAACATCAGCCGCCCGGAATGGACGACCTGTCCAAGGCTATGGCCAAATCGCGGCGCGCGGCAAGCGCCTTGGCATGGCGAATCGGCATGTTCCCCATGTGCCCGGCGCGAGCCTTGACGACCTTCGGTCACCTGTTGGCGCCGCTTGGCAACTCTCAAATGCCCTGCCCGAGCCGAGACGCGCGGGCGCGCGTTAACGATTACGACGATCGCGCAAATCCGATTCCGGTTTGTTCTCGCATTAACAATTATGGCGGCGATCAGCTGTGGACGAGCGCGCCTTTGGCTGTGGACGGACTCGGGGCCCGGTTGCGCGGATTCCGCAAATCACATCACTTCATCCTGGCAAGCCTCGGAGCGATCGGGAAGGCGACGGGGGCCTGCAGTCGGCAACCATGCGTTATCTGGTGCAGGCCGGCCTTCCGCGTGCGTACCAACAAAGTCAGAAGAACAAAGGTCGAGACGGCATGTCCCTCCTCGAAGGCATAATCGATTCCGAGAACCATCCGCTCACGGTGGTCGAGGATATTGCAGCGGATAACAACTGGGCGTTCGAGCGCGCCGGCGACGAGGTCACGATCGTCTCCAAGGGCGACTGGACCGATTATCAGCTCTCCTTCACCTGGATGAGCGAGATCGAGGCGCTGCATCTGGCCTGCGCCTTCGACATGAAGATTCCACCGGCGCGCCGCCCCGAGACACAGCGGCTGATCGCCGCCATCAACGAGCAATTGTGGATCGGCCATTTCGATCTGTGGACCCACACCGGCATGATCATGCACCGTCAGGCTCTGGTGCTGCCCGGCGGGCTGACCGCATCGACTGCGCAATGCGAGAGCATGCTGGTCGGCGCCATCCATGCCTGCGAGCGCTACTACCCGGCGTTCCAGTTCGTGGTGTGGGCCGGCAAGACCTCCGCGGAAGCAATGAGCGCCGCGATGTTCGAGACCGAGGGCGAGGCTTAGAACCCCGCTCGTCATGCCCGGGCTTGACCCGGGCATCCATCTGCAAAGAATGCTTCAGTTTGATGGATTGCCGGGTCAAGCCCGGCAATGACGGTTTGATGCTTGTCGCGCGTTCTGCAGCTGACTAGAACCGACTGTGATTATGGGTCCCGGGTCCCGGCTACGCCAAGGCTTCGCCGCGGCGCGCAAGCCCGGGACGACATGAGTGGTGACGCCCTTGAGTAACAACGACACCTTGCAAAATATCACCGGGACCATCGCGCTTGCCGGCGCAGGCAAGATGGGTGGGGCGATGTTGACCGGCTGGCTCGCCGGAGGCCTCGATGCCGGGCGTGTGATTGTGATCGATCCGCAGCCGTCGGCCGAGATCAGCGCGCTTGTCGCGAAGGGCGTCCGCCTCAATCCCAAGGACGCAGGCCCCGTCGACACGCTGGTGGTCGCGGTCAAGCCGCAATCGTTCCGTGACGCCAGCGCGGCGCTCAAGTCTCTGGTTGCTCCATCGACGCTTGTCGTCTCGATCATGGCCGGAACGACGATCGCCTCGCTCGAACAAGTCTGCGGCGGTGCGGTGGTGCGGGCAATGCCGAACACACCGGCCTCGATTGGTCGCGGCATCACGGTTGCAGTCGCCGCAAACAAGGTGAGCGCTACGCAGCGCGCGACTGCGGATGCGCTGTTGCACGCGACTGGTGCGGTGGAATGGGTCAACGACGAGGGCCTGATGGACGCCGTGACCGCGGTCTCCGGCTCCGGCCCGGCCTATGTGTTCCTGCTCGCCGAAGAGCTCGCGCGCGCCGGCGTCGAGGCCGGATTGCCGGAACAACTCGCCACCAAGCTCGCGCGCGCAACCGTGGCGGGCTCCGGCGAACTGCTGCATCGCTCGGATTTGCCGGCGGCAACCCTGCGTCAGAACGTCACCTCGCCCGGCGGCACCACCGCCGCTGCGCTGGAAGTGCTGATGGCGACCGACGGGCTACAGCCGCTGATGATCCGCGCGATTGCAGCCGCGACGAGGCGCTCGAAGGAATTGGCGAAGTAGCTTAAAGCCAAGTCGTCATTGCCGGGCTTGACCCGGCAATCCATCGTGATTGCGAAACCCTTTCGCGATGGATGCGCGGGTCAAGCCCGCGCATGACGAGCGGAGGGTTACTGCCCCGTGAGCCGCCTGGTAAAATTCTCGACATTGACGAGGCCGCGGGCGTGGCGGCCGGCGCCGATCTTGCGCTCTCCGTGGAAAGCTTCGACCTCGAAGCGGATCACGCGGCGTTCGACCGCGACGACTTTTGCGGTGGTGCGCACCAACGCCCCGACCGGCGCAGCCCAGAGATGGCGGATGTCGACCTCCGTACCCAAGGTGACCCAGCCAGGTTGAAGGGCACCTCGGATCGCATCGCCCGAGGCCATTTCCATCTCCAGGATCATCATCGGCGTGGCATAGACCATCGGCATATCAGGGACGAAATGCCCGACCGTGCGCTCGGGCGGCACCACGAGGGTGCGCTCGGCACTCATCCCGATCTTGATCGCGTCGCGGGCGTCCATGTTGCCTCACACACGGCGTCGTTCCGGACGAGCGAACGAAGTAAGCGCTGATCCGGGATCCATAACCACAGAAGGTCATTTGACGAGACTGGCGATTGGCAGCTCGCGCCGCAACGCAATCCTGTGATTATGGGTCCCGCTTTCGCGGGGACGACGACTACTTCGCTGCGGGAGCTACTTCTTCGCCGCAGCGGCGCGCTCAACAAAGGTCTTGCCGCCCTTCATCTTGTGGGTAAGCGGCGCCTCGTTGATCTGGATCACGACGGCTTCGGCGTCGACGCCGAGATTCTTGACGAGCGCCTGGGTGATGTCGAGCATCATGCCTTTCTTCTGCTCTTCGGTGCGGCCGGCAGCCATGTTCACGGTGATCTCAGGCATTCTTAGCGCTCCTTTTGTTGTCGTTCATTCGCCCGATCGTCATTGCCGGGCTCGACCCGGCAATCCATCATTTTGAAGATGGATACGCGGGTCAAGCCCGCGTATGACGAATTCAGCTATCCCCACGTCACGTCATGCCGCGCCAGCACCTCGCGGACTTTCGCAACGAGGTCAGCTTCCGCACAGGAAAACTGCGCCGGACGGGTCTCGCGCCATTCCTGGTTCGAAGCGATCGCCGCGGCAGCCTTCGCGCCCTCGATCAGGTCCTTGATCTGTACTTCTCCGCGCGCCTTTTCATCGGATCCCTGGATGATGACGCAAGGCGAGTTGCGACGGTCGGCATATTTGAGCTGGTTGCCCATGTTCTTGGGGTTACCAAGATAGAGCTCGGCGCGGATGTTGGCGCTACGGAGTTGCGCGACCATCTTTTGATAATCCGCGACCCGGTCGCGATCGAACACCGTGACCACGACAGGCCCGAATTGCGGCCGCGTATCGAGCTTGCCCAGCAGCGTCAGCGCCGCCTGCAGCCGCGACACGCCGATGGAAAATCCCGTCGCCGGCACCGGCTCGCCGCGAAAGCGTGAGACGAGACCATCGTAGCGACCGCCGCCGCCGACCGAGCCGAAGCGAACGGGGCGGCCTTTCTCGTCCTTGGTGTCGAGGAGGAGTTCAACTTCGTAGACGGGACCGGTGTAGTATTCGAGGCCGCGGACGATAGATGGATCAAGACGAATACGGTCTTCGCTATAGCCAGACGCTCGACAAAAGGCCGCAATGGAACCGAGTTCATCAGCACCAGCCAACGCCATTTCGTTGTCGCTGAAGTCGCGCTTAAAGAGGTCAAGAAAATCCTGCTCGGGAATTGTCACTGGATCTGCGTCTGATCTCCACTGTGGAGTGCCGGTGAGCATTGAACCAACAACCTTCCGAATCTGATTTGCGTCTAATCCGGCTCCCTTGGTGTAATCACCGCTCTCATCCTTGCGGCCTACGCCAAGGAGTTCTTGAACTCCGCTAACCCCAAGTCGATCTAATTTGTCGATCGCCCTCAACACCGTAAGTCGTCGTCCTGCATTCTCCTCGCCTCCGAGGCCGATGCTTTCCATCACTCCATCAAGCACCTTTCGATTATTCACCTTCACCACATACGAACCGCGCGGAATCCCCAGCGCCTCCATCGTATCCGCCGCCATCATGCACATTTCGGCGTCAGCGGCGGGCGACGCGCTACCCACGGTATCCGCATCGAACTGCATGAACTGGCGAAAGCGGCCGGGGCCCGGCTTCTCGTTGCGGAAGACGTAGCCGGCGCGGTAGCTGCGATAGGGCTTCGGCAGGTGATCGAAATTCTCCGCGACGTAGCGGGCGAGCGGCGCGGTCAGGTCGTAGCGCAGCGAGATCCACTGCTCGTCATCGTCCTGGAACGAGAACACGCCCTCGTTCGGGCGGTCCTGGTCCGGCAGGAATTTTCCGAGCGCATCGGTGTATTCCATCGCCGGCGTCTCCACCGGCTCGAAGCCATAGCGCTCGAACACCTCGCGGACGGTCTCGGTCATCCGGCGCGTCGCGGCGATCGCGGTCGGGCCACGATCTTCGAGCCCGCGCGGCAGGCGCGCCCGCAATTTCTGTGGCTTTTTGGGTTTTTCAGCCATGTCTCTCGTTGTAAGATTTGCAAGTCAATGTTGACTTACAACATACACGTTGACTTACAACATAAACGTCGAGTGATCAGCCGCCCGCGCGACAAACGTGGCTCTTTAACCCTTTGCCCGCAAGAGCGGTTCGAGGAAGAGATTCCGCTGCCGGTCACAGCACCTTTCTGATCCAGTTGTGCGGGTCGGGAGCGCGGCTGTACTGGATGTCGACCAGCTTCTTGCGCAGCCCCATGGCGACAGGGCCGGCCTCACCGCCGTTGATGAGAAAATCGCCGCTCGTGGAACACACCTTGCCGATCGGCGAGATCACGGCCGCCGTACCGCAGGCGAAAGCCTCCTTCAGCTTCCCGCTGGCCGCGTCCGCACGCCACTGGTCGATCGTGTAGGCCTCCTCGCGCACGCGCGTGCCGGCATCCTTCGCAAGCGCGATGATCGAATCCCTCGTGATGCCCGGCAGGATCGTGCCGAGCGGCGGCGTCAGCAGCGAGCCGTCGTCGAACACGAAGAAGACGTTCATGCCGCCGAGTTCCTCGATGTAGCGGCGCTCGACCGCATCGAGGAAAACGACCTGGTCGCAGCCGTGCTCGATGGCTTCGGCCTGCGCGCGCAGGCTCGCGGCGTAATTGCCGCCGCACTTGACGGCGCCGGTGCCGCCGATCGCGGCACGCGTGTAGTTCTCCGACACCCAGATCGACACCGGCGCGGGTCCGCCCTTGAAATAGGAGCCGACCGGCGAGGCGATGACGGCGAAGATGTATTCCGCTGATGGTTTCACGCCGAGGAAGACCTCGCTCGCGATCATGAAGGGCCGCAGGTAGAGACTGCCCTCGCCGCCCGGTATCCAGGCTCGGTCGATGCGCACGAGTTGTTCGACCGCCTCCATGAACACAGGCTCGGGCAGCGGTGCCATGGCCATGCGCTCAGCCGAATTCCAGAAGCGCCGGGCATTGGCGTCGGGACGGAACAGGTTCACGCCGCCGTCGTCGCGCTTGTAGGCCTTGAGGCCTTCGAAGATTTCCTGCGCGTAGTGCAGGACAGCCAGGGCCGGATCGATTCCGAAATTGGTACGGGCTTCAATGCGCGCGCCATGCCAGCCCTTGGCCTGGTTGTAGCGGACCAGAGCCATGTGATCGGTGAAAATCCGGCCGAAGCCCGGGTCCACGAGCTTTGCCGCGCGCTCCTTCTCGGACGTCGGATTCGCCGCAGGCTGGATTTCGAATTTCAAACTCATCCCTTTGCTTCCCGCCCTTGCTTCCCGCTATCGGAATCGACGCCATTTTTGGCGCCGGCCTCTCCGGGCCTACTGGCTTAATAGGTCTGGACGTCACCACCAGCCTTGCGGCCGGTTTCCATTGCCGTCGTGTCCGCAAGGACATGCTTTTGCCGGATGCTGAAGTCCAGTATGTTTTGTCGAAATGCCGCTCGACAATCGTACGGTAGTCCCAATTTGCGGCCCAAGCCTCCACTGGTCTGCTCGTGTCGTTCTAAACTTTGCCAAGGACGAAACGATCTAAAATTTCGTTGTGACCGGCAGTTTTGTAACATTGAACCCAAGATACGTCAATATGACTGACATAAATTTCTCAACCGCAGCAGCACAGCCCGATTCGCCGGGAACGGACGTATCCGCTCCGGGGCCGCGGACGGGGGATTTGCGCTGGGACGTCATCGAACTCCTGTTCTTTGCCTATCGCGACTTCGTCGGCGATGCCGACCAGGAACTGGAGGCGTTCGGCTTCGGCCGTGCCCATCACCGGGTGATGCACTTCGTCACCCGCTACCCCGGGTTGAAGGTCGCCGATCTTCTCGACGTCCTGCGCATCACCAAGCAATCGCTCGGCCGCGTGCTGAAGCAATTGCTCGACGAAGGCTACATCCTGCAGAAGACCGGCAGCAACGACCGGCGGCAGCGGCTGCTTTACGCCACCGCCAAGGGCGAAGCGCTGGTGGCCAAGCTGGCGGGATTGCAGACCGACCGCATCAACCGCGCGCTTGCCGGCCTTGATCCGGGCGGCGTCGAGACCGTGCGGGCGTTCCTGCGCGCGATGATCGACCGTGACGATCCCGACAAGGTGCTGGAGACCATCTTCGGCAGCGCGCCCAGGAAGACGAGGGAATGAACGTGACGCAGGGAGCAACCATTGCCGCAGCAACGGCGCGAATGCCGATGCAACCGGCTGACGACGCGCCGCACCTGCTGCTGGTCGATGACGACCGACGCATCCGCGATCTTCTCTCGCGCTTTCTCTGTGGCGAAGGCTACCGCGTCACGACTGCCATGAGCGCCAGCGACGCGCGCGCCAAACTGCTCGGACTCAATTTCGACCTGCTGATCCTGGACGTGATGATGCCTGGCGAGAACGGCTTTGATCTTGCGCGCTTCATCCGCTCGTCCTCATCGGTGCCGATCATCATGCTCACCGCGCGCCACGAGGCGGAAGCCCGCATCGAGGGCCTGCAGCTCGGCGCCGACGACTATGTGGCAAAACCGTTCGAGCCGCGCGAGCTGGTGCTGCGGATCGGCAACATCCTCAAGCGTAGCGCGCCGCCGCCGGCGCAGACGCTGGAGCAGATCGCCTTCGGCCCCTACGTCTTCCATCTCGACCGCGGTGAATTGCGCCAGGGCGAGGAGATCATCCATCTGACCGACCGCGAGCGGGAGATGCTGCGCATCCTCGCCACAAGCCCGGGCGAAACCGTGCCGCGCGGCGCGCTGACCGGCGACGGCACCGTCAACGAGCGCGCCGTCGACGTGCAGATCAACCGCCTGCGGCGCAAGATCGAGCGCGACCCCGCCAATCCCTTGTTCCTGCAGGCGGTGCGCGGCATCGGCTATCGCCTGGTGGCCTCGCCTTAAGACTTGTTCATGAGCACCATCGACACGGGCCTGAGCCTGATCCGTAACGCCTCGCAGCGCGTCTCCAGGGCCAATGGCCGGGTGGGAAACGCGTTCAAGAGCTGGATGCCGACCGGCCTCTATGCCCGCGCGCTGCTGATCATGATCGTGCCGATGGTGGTGCTGCAGACGGTGGTAGCGTTCGTGTTCATGGAGCGGCACTGGAACACGGTGACGCGCCGCCTCTCCGCCGCGGTCGTGCAGGACATCGCCGCCCTCATCGACGTCTACAAGACCTATCCCCAGGACAAGGACCGCGCGCAGGTGCGCCGGATCGCGCAGCGGCTGCAGCTCGTGGTCGATTTCCTGCCTTCCGGCGACATGCCGCCACCCGGGCCAAAGCCATTCTTTTCGCTGCTCGACCAGACGCTGTCGGTGCAGCTCGGGCGACAGATCGGCCGTCCGTTCTGGATCGACACCGTCGGCAGATCGAATCTGGTCGAGATCCGCGTACAGCTCGACGACGCGATCATGCGCATCTTCGCGCTGCGCAGCGCCGCCTACGCGTCGAATTCGGAGATCTTCATCTTCTGGATGCTCGGCACATCCACGATCCTTTTGATCGTCGCGGTGCTGTTCCTGCGCAACCAGATCAAGCCGATCCTGCGTCTGGCCGACGCCGCCGAAAGCTTCGGCAAGGGCCGGGAGGCGCCGAATTTCCGGCCGCGCGGCGCGCGCGAGGTGCGGCGCGCGGCGCAGGCATTCCTGGAGATGAAGGCGCGCATCGAGCGCACGATCGAGCAGCGTACCGCGATGCTTGCCGGCGTCTCGCACGATCTGCGCACGATCCTGACCCGCTTCAAGCTGGAGCTCGCGCTGCTCGGCGACGGCCCCGAGATCGACGCCATGCGCAAGGACATCGACGAAATGTCGATGATGCTGGAAGATTATCTCGCCTTCGCCCGCGGCGACTCCGGCGAGATCGCGCAGCCGACCGACATGACGATGGCGCTGGAGGAATTGCGCACCGACGCCGAACGCCACGGCCATACCGCGACCGTCGCCTTCCGCGGATTGCCTGTCGTGACCGTGAAGCCGGCCTCATTCAAGCGCTGCCTCGGCAATCTCGTCTCCAATGCGGCGCGGCACGCCAACACGATCTCGATCACCGGCCACCGCGACCACCGCTATCTCACGATCACAGTCGACGACGACGGCCCGGGCATTCCGGTGGACATGCGCGAGGAGGTGTTCAAGCCGTTCCTTCGGCTCGACGACGCCCGCAACCAGGACGAGGGCGGCACCGGCCTGGGACTAGCCATCGCCCGCGACATCGCCCGGTCGCATGGCGGCGACATCATGCTCGGCGACAGCCCGATGGGCGGCCTGCGCGCGACCGTGAGAGTGCCGGTGTAACAGCATTCTTCCCTTCTCCCCTTGTGGGAGAAGGTGGCGCGAAGCGCCGGATGAGGGGTTCTCTCTCCACGGGCGATGGTGCTTGTGGAGAGAACCCCTCACCCAAGCGAACTCGCTTCAGATAGCTGAGCGGCCCTCTCCCACAAGGGGAGAGGGCACAGTAATTGGCGCCTTGAGTCCGAGCTGACTCCGACGCACGCCATCCGGACCACGACAAGAGCTACCTCGGCAGCTTAGGGATCATGCCCTTCAGCTTTTCCATGTCCTTGACGTTCACCTTCATGCCACCGGCCATGATGATGTCGCCGGGCTTCTGGCCCGCTTTGCAGGGACCAAGCCATTTGGCCTCGATTGTGGCGGTGGCATCGCGCACCGCGCCCGCAGAGCCACGATCGGCGTGCGAGGTCGTCTTGACCGTATAGGCGGAGTTGAAGTCGCCGGTAATCTCGGCATGCGAGGTCACGTTGACGCCAGCGGTGCCGCACACCGAATCGCTGACATAGCCGGTCGCGGTCTTCTGGATCTCCTGCTGGGAGCAGATATCTTTCGCCATCGGCGAGACCGCCGTGCTCATGTCCTTGTCGGTGGTCTCATCGGTGCAATGCTGCATCGTCATTTCGGGCGTGGCTGCGCCCGTGCGCATGATCTTCATCTCCCAAAGGCCCGCCTTGCGGACCGGAAGATCGACGGCGCGAGCCGCGCCCGGCAGCAGCGCAACCAGGCAGAGGGCCGATCCGAACAGGACAAGCTGTCGTCTCATGCGGCGAAGCCGGCGGAGCCGCCGGTCAATAAAGCGTGCGCAGGGGCCGCTCGGTGGCGCCCCAAGGCACCCAGCGGCAGGAGAAGGAGACGTAGCCACCCTCGGTGTGCTGCACCGCGAGGAATTTCACCACCTTGCCGTAGGAAGCGCAGTGATCGACCGCGAGCTGGCGAGCGTCGACCTGCCTTGCCAGCGAATAGGCGATGATGCCGCCGGTATCGTTGCCCTTGAACGGGGGCACCCAGTCGGCGTGAACCGGTGCACCGGCCAGCATTGCGCCTGCGGCAACCATGCCAGCGGCCAGAATCCTTCGCATTGCAGACTCTCCTGAAATCCTTGAGCGGCACCATAGAGTGCGCGGGCGACCGTGAAAAGAATCGCGGGCCGGAGTTTTGCGGAGTTCTCCGTCAGTGTTGCCGCGCTGCACTTGACCTCGCCCGGGCTTCGCGGCACCGTCCGCCGCGTTAGATTGGCGGATTCCCATGTGCAACTCTCTTCTTTCCTTGACCAAGACTGGCCTCTGCACCGCATTCGGCCTGCTGGTTGGCCTGTTGGTGTCCGCCCAGACGGCGCAAGCCGCCAATCCACTTGAGCTGAACTTCTGGCTGTCCGGGCCGAAATATGACGGGGCGGTGGCTCCTTGCGAGGCAGCGCTGCCCACCATCGCCTCTCAGTTCCAGGAAAAAGAGAGCCAGTTCTGGAATTCCCCGCTGGTGATCACCGGCTATTCGCGCATCCATGAGACCACCTTCCGTCCCTGGCAGTCCGACAACATCCCGCGCCGCTATTGTTCGGGCGACGTGGTGCTGAATGACGGCAAGGTGCGCACGGTGCATTTCTCGATCATCGAGGATGGTGGCTTTGCCAGCATGGGCCAGGGGGTCGAATGGTGCGTGGTCGGGCTGGACCGCAACTGGGCCTACAATCCCGCCTGCAAGTCGGCCCGGCCCTAATCCCCACACGCGTGCAGCGGCGACTGCCAATCAAGCACCGCGTTCGCATCACAATTTGTTCTTGAAATGTTCCACCACCCTGCTAGGCTCGCCCGCAGTCGAGTGTGAGGGGGTATTCATGTTTCGATCCGCCTTGGCTTCCCGGCTGCTGATCTCCGTCTTTGCCTACTTTGTCGTGATCGGCACGGTCAGCGCTCAGGACCGCCGGCAAAACGCGCCGGGCGAGTTCGATTTCTACGTGCTCGCGCTGTCCTGGTCGCCATCCTTTTGCGAGGCGGCCTCCGAGCGCGGCGATGGCGGGCGGGCGCAGGTCCAATGCGACGGACGCCCCTACTCCTTCGTGGTGCATGGGCTGTGGCCGCAATATGAACGCGGCTTTCCGGAATATTGCCAGCGGCCCGCCCCACGCCTCGCCCGCAACGTCATGACTTCGATGCTCGACCTGATGCCGGCGCCCGGGCTGATCTACAACGAATGGGACAAGCACGGCACCTGCTCGGGCCTCTCGGCACGAGCCTATTTCGAGAGCATTCGCAAGGCGCGCGCCGCGGTGAAGATTCCGGAGGAATTGCTGCAACTATCGGAACCGAAGACGGTCGCGCCTGCCGAGATCGAGGATGCTTTCATCAAGGCCAATCCGGGCCTGAGCAGTTCGGCAATCTCGGTCACCTGCGACAGCAAGCGGCTGAGCGAGGTCAGGATCTGCATGAGCAAGGACATGCAGTTTCGCGCCTGCGAGGAGACCGATCGCCGCGCCTGCCGCCGTGACCAGGTGGTGATGCCGCCGGTCCGCGGGGGTTAGTCTTTTCGGGTGGTCGGAAAGGGCCAGACTTCAGATGCGTAATTGCGCATCCACGCTCGATGCTTTCATCTCGCCCGAACATGACATGGGTTACTTTCATCCGCGCGATGTCGTAACCGTCAGACATGAACTACCGTCACGCCTTTCACGCCGGCGGTTTTGCCGATGTCATCAAGCACGTCGTGTTGGTGCGAATCCTGCTGTATCTGCAGGAGAAGCCGGCGGCGCTCCGCGTCATCGATACCCATGCCGGCGCCGGCCTCTATGATCTCACGTCCGACGAGGCGCGGCGCGGTGGCGAATGGCTGACCGGGATCGCGCGGCTGATGCAGGCGCGATTCTCAAAGGAAGCGTTGCCGCTGCTGTTGCCCTATCTCGACATTGTGAGGGCCTTCAGCCCGCCCGGCGAACTGAACACCTATCCGGGTTCGCCCCTGATCGCGCGGGCACTGTTGCGGCCGCAGGACCGTCTCACCGCCTGCGAACTGGAGCCCGAGGCGCGCAAACGCCTGATCGATGCGCTGCGCCACGACGCCCAGGCGCGGGTCGTCAACCTCGATGGCTGGACCGCGCTGCCGGCCTTCGTTCCGCCGAAAGAAAGACGCGGATTGATCCTGATCGACCCGCCTTTTGAAGCCAAGGACGAATTCGAGCGGCTGGCGCAAGGCTTTTCTGATGCGTTCGTCAAATGGCCGACCGGCAGCTATCTGTTGTGGTATCCGGTGAAGAGCCGCCGCGTGACCGACGATCTTGCGCGACATGTCGCTTCGGAGACAAGCAAGAGCAAGCCGACCGGCAAATGCCTGCGGCTCGAATTCAGCATCGCGCCCCGCGAAGCCGACAGCGGCCTAGTCTCGACCGGGCTGTTGATTGTCAATCCGCCCTGGACGCTTGCCGGCGAACTCAAGACCATGCTGCCCGAGTTGGAAAAGCCCTTGGGCCAAGGCGGGGCCGCCCGATTCAGGCTGGAAACGCCCAAACCTTAAGCCAACGCCATTGCTGAAAACTCCCACTCGACCATAGGCAACTTGCCCGGAACCGTATTATGCTTGTCACGTTAGGACTGGCTTTACGTTCCGCTTCCGCGAATGGTTGCGGCGGAGTGACAAGGCCGAAGAAAAATCCAGGCGGGTCGGTGGCGTAACACGGGTCCGCTGAGGTGGCCAAGCTTCCGGCAGCGAATGTCCGGTCGCCCGCTACGTGGGTTACGCGTAGCGGCGGTGCAATGCGGGGGAGGAGTTTCCCGATGGCCATGACTGGGACAGTCAAGTTCTTCAATGGAGAGCGCGGCTACGGCTTCATCAAGCCGGACGACGGCGGCCGCGATGTGTTCGTTCACATCACCGCTGTCGAACGCGCAGGACTGAAGGATTTGACCGAAGGACAACGTATTACGTTTGACGTCGAACCGGACAAGAAGGGCAAAGGCCCCAAGGCGGTCAATCTGGTGATTTCATCGTGAGCTTTTGCGCTCACGCTGAAGCGGACTGAGTTCCCGGATCAGGATTTGCCGGGCGGCGTCCCGCTCGCACAGGCATGCGCGTGATCTTGCGCGTCAGCGCGGCAAAAAAATTCCGGCCGCTTGCGACGGCCGGAAGGTTGTTGTCGATCGTCTTTTTGTTCTTCGAAGCGATGGTTAGAAGTGATAGTTCACGCCGGCGCGAATGACACCGAAATGGTAGCCGTTCGATGCGCCGGTGATGATGAAGTTGCTGTTGGCGAGATCGACATAGAGATATTCGAGCTTGGCGCTCCAGTTCGGCGCAAAGCCCATTTCGGCGCCAAGGCCGGCGGTCCAGCCAATATTGGTATGGGACTCCGACAGGCCGAAGGTTTCGGCGCGCAACTCGCCGAAGGCGAGGCCGGCGGTGGCGTAGAACAGCACATTCTGGAATGCGTAGCCGCCGCGGCCGCGGATGGTGCCGAACCAGGGATTGGAAAATTTCCAGGGCGCAAAGGTTTCCTCCGCGCCGGTCGCCTGGATGTCGCCTTCGGCGCCGAACACCCATGGGCCGTTGGTCCAGTTGTAGCCGATCTGCGCGCCGCCCGAAAAACCCGAGGGCTTGGCTGGGTTGTTGTCCACGCCGCCCCAGGCATAGCCGAGATTGCCGCCGAGATAAGGCCCCGCCCAGCTCAAGGCGTTGAGCGGCTGATTGACCGTGTAGGCGCGATAATTGAGGTCGGCCGCCGCTGACGACGTCGTCCATCCGCCGACGATCAGCGCCAGCAGGCGCAAGACTAACCGCTTCATCGCAACCACACTCCATACGCAACAGCCGTGACCCGCCGGTTGCGAGGGCCGGCGTGGTTACGGAATTCACTGGTTTTTCTGGAAGATTTATCGAAAGTTTTAAGTTAAAGGCCTGTTAAGGGCTGGTACCGCCCACCCATCAGTCTTAATGGAGCGTTACCGGCGCAGGGCTTTCCGCTCGAAGCCTGATGCTGGCGACGGCGGCCGGCAGCGCCTAGTTTAGGCCCATGGATCACGATTCTACCGACCATCCGAAGGCGTCCGTCCCGAAGGGAACGCGCCACGGCCGAAACTCGGATTTACCGCCGCAGGATCTCGCGCTCGTCACCGGCGACGTCGATCCGGCGACGTCGGCCACGGACGACGACGAAGACACCCGGCTGCCTGAGGTTCCCGAGGAACCGGCGGATACCGTAGCCGAGGGCACGCTCGCGATCGGCCATGCCGCGATCGAGAATGCGGTCCGGCTCGCCCCGACCTCGCCGGGCGTCTACCGCATGCTCAATGCGGCCCATGACGTGCTCTATGTCGGCAAGGCGAAGAATGTCCGCAAACGGTTGTCTTCCTATGCCCGGCCCAACGCCCCGCTGCCGGCGCGCATCCTGCGCATGATCGCGGCGACGGTGAACGTCGAGATCGTCTCGACCACGACCGAGACCGAGGCGCTGCTGCTGGAGGCCAACCTCATCAAGCAGCTCCGGCCGCGCTTCAACGTGCAGCTGCGCGACGACAAGTCGTTCCCCTACATCCTGATCACCGGCGACCACTGGGCGCCGCAGATCCTCAAGCATCGCGGCGCGCAGACGCGGACCGGACGCTATTTCGGGCCGTTCGCCTCCGCGGGCGCCGTCAACCGCACCATCACGGCGCTGCAGCGCGCGTTTCTGATCCGCTCCTGCACTGACGGCTTCTTCGAAAGCCGCACCCGCCCCTGCCTGCTCTACCAGATCCGCCGCTGCTCCGGCCCCTGCACCGGCGAGATCGATTTCCCCGGCTATAGCGAACTGGTGCGCGAGGCGACCGAGTTTCTGTCGGGCCGCAGCCATGCGGTGAAGCAGGAGCTCGCCGCCGAAATGGAGAAGGCTTCCGGCGAGCTCGAATTCGAGACCGCCGCGCTTTACCGCGACCGCCTCGCCGCGCTCTCGGCGATCCAGTCGCAACAGGGCATCAACCCGCGCACGGTGGAGGAAGCCGACGTGTTCGCCATCCATCAGGACGGCGGCTATTCCTGCGTCGAGGTGTTCTTCTTCCGCACTGGACAGAACTGGGGCAACCGCGCCTATTTCCCGCGCGCGGAAAAGTCATTCACGCCCGAGGAGGTGCTTTCCTCCTTCCTCGCACAGTTCTATGACGACAAGCCGCCGCCCAAGCTCATCCTGCTCTCGCACGAGGTCGAGGATGCCGCGCTGCTCGCCGATGCGCTGTCGGTCAAGGCCAGGCGCAGGGTCGAGGTTTCAGTCCCCAAGCGCGGCGAGAAGAAAGAGCTGGTCACGCATGCGCTGACCAATGCGCGCGAGGCGCTCGGCCGCAAGCTCGCGGACACCGCAACCCAGGGTCGGCTGCTCGAAGGCATGGCCACGACGCTCGGCCTGCCGCAGGCGCCGAAACGCATCGAGGTCTACGACAACAGCCACATTCAGGGCACCAACGCGGTTGGCGCGATGATCGTGGCGGGCCCCGACGGGTTCATGAAGAACCAGTACCGCAAGTTCAACATCAAGTCCGAAGGGCTGACGCCGGGTGACGACTACGCGATGATGCGCGAGGTGCTGGAACGGCGCTTCAAGCGGCTATTGAAGCCTGCCGAAGGCGACGCGGCCAAGGTTAAGGGTGACGACGATTCCTTCCCGCAATGGCCCGACCTCGTCATCATCGACGGCGGCCGGGGGCAGTTGAACGCGGTGAAGGAGATCTTCGATCAGCTCGGGCTGCCCCAGGTCTCCCTGATGGCAGTGGCAAAGGGGCCGGACCGCGACGCCGGCCGCGAAACGCTGTTCATACCCGGCCGCGAGGCCATCAAGCTCGAGCCGCGCGACCCCGTGCTGTACTTCATCCAGCGGCTGCGCGATGAGGCGCACCGGTTCGTGATCGGCTCGCACCGCAAACTGCGCAAGAAGGACATCCGCGAGGCCGGCTTGCAGGAAATTCCCGGCATCGGGCCCTCGCGCAAGCGCGCGCTGCTCCACCATTTCGGAACGTTGAAGGAGATCGAGCGCGCATCGATCGCCGACCTCGGCAAGGTTCCCGGCGTCAGTGCCGAGAGTGCGCGGAAGATCTTCGAGTTTTTCCACTCCCAGCCGGGGGGCTAGAGGAATGGAGTCATCAAAGCGTCGCCTGGGACGGACCATCTTATGCGCCCACGGTTGACCTCGACGCTTGAGCGGTATTGGTAAGACGGATGAACATGGCGACCACAAGGGGGCAGCCCAAGACCCTGTCCCTTCCGAATATCCTGACCTACGCCCGCATCGCCGCCATCCCGGTGGTGGTCGGCTGCATCTATGTGCAGGCGATCCTAGATGGCCCGCTATGGCTGCGCTGGGTGGCGGTCGCGATCTTCATTGCCGCCGGCATCACCGATTACCTCGACGGCTACTATGCCCGGATCTGGAACCAGCAATCGGCGTTCGGCCGCATGCTGGACCCGATCGCCGACAAGCTCCTGGTCGCCTCCTGCCTACTCATGCTCGCTGCGGACGGAATCATCCACGGCTGGACGCTGTGGGCCGCGATCGTGATCCTCTGCCGCGAGATCCTGGTGTCGGGCCTGCGCGAATATCTCGCTGGCCTCCGCGTCAGCGTTCCCGTGACCAAGCTCGCCAAATGGAAGACCACGGTGCAGCTGGTCGCGATCGGATTTCTGCTGGCCGGCGAAGCCGGCGATCAGGTGGTCCCGGTGGTCACCCTGATCGGGCTGACTTTGCTGTGGATCTCCGCGATCGTCACGATCTATACCGGCTACGATTATTTCCGCGCCGGCATCCATCATCTGATCAAGGAGGATGAAGGATGAAGGTGAAATATTTCGCCTGGGTCCGCGAACGTATCGGCAAGGCCGAGGAGACCATCGAGCCGCCGGCCGAGGTGCGCACCGTCGGCGAGCTGATCGATTGGCTGGCCAGGCGCGATGACGCCTACGCCTATGCCTTCGAGAAGCCGAAGGTGATCCGCGCCGCGATCGACCAAGCCCATGTCCAGCAGGACGCCGCAATATACGGCGCGCGCGAGATCGCGTTCTTTCCGCCGATGACGGGCGGCTGAGCCACGACATGACGGCGATTGCGACCATCCGCATCCAGGAAGCCGATTTCGACGTCGCGCAGGAGATTGCCGCGATCGGCAAGGGCCGTGCCGATATCGGCGCCGTCGTCAGCTTCACCGGCATCTGCCGCGGCAGCGAGAACGGCGAGCCGATAGCGGCGCTGACGCTGGAGCACTATCCGGGCATGGCGGAAGCCGAGATCAGGCGCCATGCCGAGGAGGCGATGTCGCGCTGGCCGTTATCCGGTCTTACCGTCATTCACCGCGTCGGCCGCATCACGCCGGGCGAGAACATCGTGCTGGTGGTGACGGCGTCGCAGCACCGGCAGGCTGCTTTTCACGCCGCCGAATTCCTGATGGACTACCTGAAGACCAGCGCGCCGTTCTGGAAGCGCGAGGAAAGCGCGCGGGGATCGAGCTGGATCGAGGCGCGCGACCAGGATGACGCGGCGGCCGCGCGCTGGACCAAATCCTGATGGCAAAGCGTACCACGCCGGCCACGAAGCGCGGCCGATCTCCAGCGAAAGCCCCGAAGGTCGCAGCGGGCGAGCTCAAGACGCTGCTCGATTTCGTCCGTTATGCAGTGAGCCGCTTCACCGAGGCAAAGCTGGTGTTCGCGCACGGCACCACCGATCCAGTGGCGGAGGCCGCTTTCCTCGTCTGCGAAACCCTGCACCTGCATCCCGACCAGTTCGACCACTTCGCCGGCGCGCGCGTCACCGCGCATGAGGGCGGCAAGATCCTCGACCTGATCGAGCGCCGCATCGCGACGCGAAAGCCGGCCGCCTATCTCGTCAACAAGATCTACATGCGCGGCCTGCCCTTCTATGTCGACGAGCGTACCATCGTGCCGCGCTCCTTCATCGGCGAACTGCTCGACTCGCATTTCGGCGGCGATGAGCAGGAAGGCGGCTCGCTGGTCGACGATCCCGCCGCCGTCGTGACCGTGCTCGACCTCTGCACCGGCTCCGGATGCCTCGCGATCCTCGCCAGCCGCAGTTTCCCGAACTCCGACATCGACGCGGTTGATATTTCGAAGGACGCGCTGGCAGTCGCCGCGCGCAACGTCCGGGACTACGGCCTCGAGGACCGCGTGACGCTGCACCAGGGCAACTTGTTCGAGCCGCTCAAGGGCCGGCGTTACGACCTCATCATCTCCAATCCGCCCTATGTCGATGCGCTCGGCATGGCGTCGCTGCCCCGCGAATGCCGCACCGAACCCAAGCTCGCTTTCGACGGCGGTGCCGACGGGCTCGACATCGTCAGGCGCATCCTCGACGAAGCGCCGCAGCACCTGACCGCGGAAGGCGGCCTGCTCTGCGAGATCGGCCGCGGCCGCGAGCTCCTCGAAGCAGCCTATCCGCAATTGCCGCTGCTCTGGCTCGATACCGAGGATTCCGAGGCCGAAGTGTTCTGGATTGGCGCAACCGATCTCGAAAGCGCTGTGTGACGCAGTGCACCGCGGCGGAAATATCGCAGCTCACGCCGTTCACGCAGGGCAGCGAAGCTGATAGCTTCGAGGCAAATCAGCTCACCGCCATCAACGAGGTCCCCATGCTGGACAAGAGCCCCCGCCCCGCCGCCGTCAACGTTCCCAACGATCTGGCCGCGCATTGGATGCCGTTCACCGCCAACCGCGCGTTCAAGAAGCAGCCGCGGCTGCTCGCCGGCTCCAAGGACATGCACTATTTCACCGTCGATGGCCGCAAGATCATCGACGCCGCTGCCGGCATGTGGTGCTGCAATGCCGGCCATGGCCGCACCCAGATTTCGGAGGCGATCGCCAAGCAGGCTGCCGCGATGGACTACGCGCCGCCGTTCCAGTTCGGCATCCCGCAAGCCTTCGAGCTCGCCAGCCGCATCGCCGACCTGGCACCCGAAGGCCTGGACAACGTGTTCTTCTGCAATTCGGGATCGGAAGCGGCCGACACCGCGCTGAAGATCGCACTGGCCTATCACCAAATCAGCGGCCAGGGCAGCCGCATCCGCCTGATCGGCCGCGAGCGCGGCTATCACGGCGTCGGTTTCGGCGGCACCTCGGTCGGCGGCATCGTCGGCAACCGCAAGCTGTTCGGCTCGCTGCTCACCGGTGTCGACCATCTGCCGGCGACCTATGACCGCGACAAGCAGGCCTTCACCAAGGGCGAGCCGGACTATGGCGTGCATTTCGCCGACGAGCTCGAGCGTCTTGTCAACCTGCACGGCGCCAACACCATCGCCGCCGTCATCGTCGAGCCGATGGCGGGCTCGACCGGCGTGCTGCCGGCGCCGAAGGGCTATCTGAAGCGGCTGCGCGAGATCACCGAAAAGCATGGCATCCTCCTGATCTTCGACGAGGTCATCACCGGCTATGGCCGGCTCGGCTTTGCGTTCGCCGCGGAGCGCTATGGCGTGACGCCCGACATGATCACCTTCGCCAAAGGCATCACCAACGGCGCTGCTCCAATGGGCGGCGTGATCGTGCGCGGCGCCATCCACGACGCCTTCATGAACGGGCCCGAACATGTGGTCGAGCTGGCCCATGGCTACACCTATTCGGCGCATCCGCTGGCGTGCGCCGCCGGCCTTGCGACGCTCGACATCTATCGCGAGGAGAAGCTGTTCGAACGCGCGAACAAGCTGGAGCCGAAATTCGCCGACGCCGTGATGTCGCTGCGCGACCAGCCGAACGTGGTCGACATCCGCACCATCGGCCTGACCGCCGGCATCGACCTTGCCCCGATTGCGGAAGCGCCCGGCAAGCGCGGCTTCGCCGCACTCAACAGCGCCTTCCACGACAACGACCTGATGCTGCGGATCGCCGGCGACTCGCTGTGCCTGACGCCGCCCTTGATCGTCAGCGAGGACCAGATCGGCGAGATCGTCGACAAGGTCGGCAAGATCATCCGCGCGGTAGCGTAGGGCGGGAAGCGCTGAGTTTCGCTGGGCATCATTGCGAGCGAAGCGAAGCAATCCATCTCTCCACGCGCGCGGAAGCATGGATCTTCGTCGCTTCGCTCCTCGCAATGACGACACGGATAAGTTCGGGCACAATTTTCCAATCGCGTAGGGTGGGCAAAGGCGCACTTGCGCCGTGCCCACCATCCAGCGCCGTGCTCGCGATGGTGGGCACGCTTCCACCTTCGCTCTGCGAGCTACGGCGGACAAGTCGCTTTGCCCACCCTACGGCGTCGCCACGGCTTATGATTCAGATTTCAAACAGCGGAGGGGATGTGAGTCTATATTCTCGCGGCATGATGTGCCTGAGGTTTGCGTCTCGTTCGCCCTCCTCGATAGCAGAGGGCGCAGGGAAAGCCGGGTGCCGGTTGCACCCGTGGGCCCCGTGCAACAAAAAGCACGGGGGTAGGACCACAGGTCAACCGGAGCAACACCGGCTTTCCCTGCGCTGTGGTTTACGGCTTACTTCGTGCTCTCCCCGGTGACCGGGCTTTCTTGCCACCGTCATCCGCGGCAGCTCTTGCTGCTCGCGTACTTAGCGCCAGCGTCGGGGCGCCAGAACCACACGACTTCGCCGTCCGCGAGTGCCACGCTCGTCAGTCGCGACACCCGCGTCCACCGCATCCCACCGCAACGTTCGTGACGATCGCGACCCGCCCCTCATTCGCGCTGAGACGCGCGGAGTCATAGTGCTGATTTGCCCGACGGCGAAAGCGGAATGTTTTTCGCGCGAGGACTGGACAGGGCAAATCACGTTGAAATCGCTCGCGAATTTTTCTCCGCCGTCATTCCGGGGCGATGCGAAGCATCGAGCCTGGAATCCATTTCACCACCGGGACATGCGGCGCAATAGATTCCGGGCTCGCGACTTCGTCGCGCCCCGGAATGACGGAAGGCGAGGAGCCCGCGGCCCATCCCTTAAGACGCCGCTTGCGCGGCTCCTCGGGATGAGGAGTCGTCGGTCCGGAACGTTCAAACCCGGTTCACGTTCATCCCGGGCAGGGACAACCCCCTGCCTGGAGGAAACCGATGTCCGACGCGCGTTCCGGACAGGGCGAAAATTGGCTCCTGATCGCGGCGACGACGGTCCTGCTCCTTCTCGTCCATCGCTATCTTCAGCCCGATCCGAAGCCCGCGCCCGCTCGCGGTGCCATAGACCCGTCAAGAGCACGCCGCCGCTTCGCGCGCGAACTGACAGAACCCGGCAGGGGGCGCCGCGCGGAGAGCCCGTTCCGGATTCCGCTCGCCGGCTGGAAGGACATCCTGTGGCGCTGCTATCAGCGCATCAATGAGGACCGCCTGCTCGCCACCGCCGCGGGTGTCGTGTTCTACGGCCTGCTGGCGGTGTTCCCGACCATCACCGCGCTGGTCTCGTTTTACGGGCTCTACGCCGACCCTTCGACCATTGCCAGGAATCTCGAAGCGCTGGCGCTGATGCTGCCGGAAGGCTCGTTCCAGATCGTGCAGGATCAGATCGGCAGGGTGGTCGCGAAGGGCAACGGCGAATTGGGCGTGACCTTCCTATTCGGGCTGGCGCTTGCGATCTGGAGCGCCAATGCCGGGATGAAGGCCGTGATGGACGCGCTCAACGTCGCCTATGACGAGCGCGAGACGCGCAGCTTCATCCACCTGAACCTGATCTCGCTCGCCCTCACCCTCAGCGCGATCGCGGCGCTTCTGGTGATGGTGAGCGCGGTGGTTGTGCTTCCCCTGCTGCTCGATCGCGTCGGGCTGAAGCCGGAGAGTCAGCTTCTCGTCAGCCTTGGGCGATGGCCGCTGCTGTTCCTGATCCTGTCGGCCGGGCTCGCGGTGCTCTACCGGTATGGACCGAGCCGCCGCGCGCCGCGTTGGGAATGGCTTAGTGTTGGCACGCTGGCATCGGCGCTGCTCTGGATCGCCGGCTCAGCGGGGCTGTCCTGGTATCTGTCGAATTTCGGCAATTACAGCGCTACCTACGGATCGCTTGGCGCGGCCATCGGATTCATGATGTGGATGTGGATGTCCACCAGCATCCTGTTGTTGGGCGCGGAGCTGAATGCGGAGATCGAGCACCAGACCGCGGTGGATACCACGGTAGGCCGTCCGAAACCGCTCGGCACGCGCAAGGCCGAGGTGGCCGACACGCTTGGGCCGGCGGTTTCTTAGATCATGATCCGATTAAACGAATCGGATCATGATCTCATCTCTTTGCTTGAGCATGATCTCCGCGCAAACGCTTCGCGTTTGTCGCGAGGGAAAACCGGTTTCCACTTTTCCGGATCATGCTCTAAGTCTTCCAAAGAACGTTAGCCTGCCGAATCAAACTTGATGGTATAGTGCTCCCGCTTGGGGGAGCACAAACAAAACCACCTGAAGGGCCCGAATTTTCCCGGGGGACAGCCAAGGTGGACAGCCGGACTTGAGGACGTAGCGCGCGCGACATGATTCGCATTTCGACGATCTTCATCGCCATCTGCATGGTTCTGGTCGCGGCCTCGCTTGGCTTTGCGCTCTATTCGGTGGCAGGCATCAGCGGAACCGAGTCCGCAATCGTGGCGCTGACCGCGTTGACCTTCCTGATCTTCTACAACGCAGTGTCGATGCGGCTGCGCGACCGTTCCGCCGTCGGCGGTCAGATCGCGGACCTCTCCCGCGGCACCGCCGATCTCGCCCGCCAGGTTGGCGAATTCGGCCGCAGGCTCGCCGCCGTCGAGGGCCGCGTGGTGTCGGCAAATTCCGCCGGCGCCGACCGCCTCCAGGCCGTGATCGGCGAAATCAATGAGCTCGGCAACCTGGTCAAGCAGCTTGCGGCCTCCGTCGCCAGCCATGAAGACTTGCTGGCAACCGCGGCGATCGCGCCTTCAAGCAAGCCTGCCGCCGAGCCGCAACCGGAACCCTCGCCTTCAACGCTGGCCGCGCCAACTCCCGTGACCCCACCGGTCATGGCGGTACCGCCATCGCCGGCGCCTCCTACCCCGGCCGGCGTCATCGCCGTCTCACGCAACCAAGCCCAGCTCGTCAGCGCCGTAAAGAACGCAATCGAGGCCAACCGGCTCGATATCTACCTGCAGCCGATGGTGACGCTGCCGCAGCGCAGGGTGCGCTACTACGAAGCGGTGACGCGGCTGCGCGACGAGCACGACCAGATCGTCGCCGCCGATGATTTCATCGGCGCCGCGGAAGTCGGCGGCCTGATCGGGCGCATCGACCATATGGTGATGCTGCGCTGTGTGCAGGTGCTGCGCCGGTTGATGGTCCGCAACAAGGATGTCGGCGTGTTCTGCAACGTCTCCGCAGCGACGCTCGGCAACGCCGTCAATTTCACCCAGTGCCTCGATTTCCTCGAAGCCAATCGCGCGCTGGCGCCATCCTTCGTGCTCGAGTTCAAGCAGTCGACCTTCCGCAATCTCGGCCGGACCGAGAGCGAGCATCTGGCCGCGCTGTCGCAGCGCGGTTACCGCTTCTCGATCGACCATGTCAGCGACCTTCGCTTCGAGCCGCGCGAGCTCGCCGACCGCGGCGTGCGCTTCATCAAGGTGCCGGCGACACTGTTGCTCGATCCCAAGCAGAGCTCGACCTCGGACATTCATCCTTCAGACCTGTCCGACCTGCTCGGCCGCTACGGCATCGACCTGATCGCGGAGAGAATCGAAGGCGAGCGTGCCGTCGTCGACCTGCTCGACTACGACATACGGTTCGGCCAGGGGTTCCTGTTCGCGCCGCCGCGCCCGTTGCGGCCCGAGGGCGCATCTGCTACCGCCGGGGCCTCTTCGCCCATGCCGCAGGAAGCCAATGGCGCCACCGCTCCCGTCCCCCCGAACAGTCCCGCCATCGACCCGCCGCAGCGGGCCACCGGCAACGCCGCGCTCGCGCGCCGCGTTGCTGGCCCGGGCTAAGGTATGATGTGCTTACAGCGACGGCTCACCGCGCGCGAGGTGTCCACCTCTCCCATAGGGAGAGGTCGCGCCAACGGCGCGGGTGAGGGGTTACGCTCTCTCGTGGGACCTGCACCCCCTCACCCGATTTGCTGCGCAAATCGACCTCTCCCCGTTGGGGAGAGGTGGGAGGCCGCAGCCGCAACCATGGCACAAGAATCACCCTACACCAGACAATACGCGTTCTCATGACCTCACTTCACTTTGTCGAGCGGCTGCGCGACGTCGTTGGCGACGTCGAGGTGGTGCTCTCCGACGTCTGGGGCGTGGTGCACAACGGGCTCGAGTCGTTTCCCGAAGCCTGCGAGGCACTGCATACGTTCCGCCAGCAGGGCGGCACGGTCATCCTCATCACCAATGCGCCGCGGCCGGCCGACTCGGTGCAGCGTCAATTGCGCAAGCTGGGCGTGGCTGATGAGACTTACGACGCAATCGTCTCCTCCGGCGACCTGACCCGGCATTTCGTCGCCGAGCATCCCGGCAAGAAGATCCACTGGGTCGGCCCGGAGCGCGACTCCTCGATCCACCGCGGTCTCGATGCGCCGCTGACGCCGCTTGAGCAGGCCGATTACATCATCTGCACCGGCCTGTTCGACGACGAGACCGAGACTCCGGAAGACTATCGCGCGATGCTCCTGAAAGCGCGCGAACGCAAGCTTTCATTGATTTGCGCCAATCCCGACATCGTGGTCGAGCGCGGCGACCGGCTGATCTATTGCGCGGGGGCGATCGCCGAGCTCTATCGCGAGCTTGGGGGCGAAGCGATCTTCTACGGCAAACCGCACGAGCCGATCTATGAGCGCGCGATGCAGCTCGCGGCCGAGCGGGCCGGCCATCCGGTCGAACTCAATCGCGTGCTGGCGATCGGCGATTCCGTGCGCACCGACATTGCAGGCGCCAAGGGCTTTGGCATCGACTGCCTGTTCGTGACCCGCGGCATCCATTCCGAGCAATTCGAGGGCGTCGACCAGCTCGACCCGACCTCGGTGACGGAGCTGTTCGGCCACCCGCCGAAGGCGCTGATGCGGGAGTTGCGCTGGTAGCTGCTAGCGGCGAGGT
>NZ_JAGKJI010000021.1 GCF_020329485.1 Bradyrhizobium cenepequi | reverse complement strand
CGTCTTCTGACTGAGTTCGATCGCAACGAAAATTGTGCCATTATGGCCGGTGGTGGGCGTGTCTACGGTCGATGCTTGCATCTGACTCTCCGAGGGTTCGAGTGTGGAAACCCAAACCTATCGGAAAGGCCACGCTCACCGCCCCATGGAATCTACAACTACAGCTAAACTGGTGGACGCACCGCTTCCGCCGGCGTCGTTGACCGCTCGATGAAGCCTTTGGCGAGCGCGTGGTAGATTCCTTCCTCGCAAACCAATCGCGAGGTGCCGTAGGCAATCAATGCGGCGGTCATCAACGGCACCACCATTGTGTGATCGCCAGTCATCTCGGTCACGATGACGAACGCCGTGATTGGGGCTTGCACGACACCGGCGAAATACGAGACCATGCCGAGCAGCATGATCGCCGCCACGGGCGTGTCGTGAAAGAAGGACGCTACGTTCGAGCCCAGTCCGGCGCCCACCGCCAGCGAAGGCGAAAAGATGCCGCCGGGAATGCCGCTGATGGCAGCCAAGGCGGTGGCCAGGAACTTCAATAACCCGAAGCTCTCAGGCAATGGCGCGCTGCTCTCGAGTGCAGCCTTCACCTCCGTGTAGCCTGTGCCATAGACCGTATCGCCGGACACCAGACCGCAGAGCGCGACCGCGAGGCCACACAGCACTGCAAATGGCACTGAATAGCGTCGAATCGCCTGTCCAACGGAGCCCGGAAGCCCGCGCGCCACGGCAATGACGATGCGACTGAACAGCCCGCCCATCAGACCCCCGACGACCCCGCAAGCGGGAATGGCGAGCCAGTCGATGCCGCGGCTCAGCGTCACCGCGCTTGTGCCGAAATAGTCATAGTTGCCCATCAGGGCGAGTGACGTCAGGCCCGCGGCAATGACGGCTGCGATGATCAGGCTGCTGGTGCGCGTTTCGAAAGCACGGCTCATCTCCTCGATGCCAAATACGATGCCCGCGAGCGGCGTGTTGAAAGCGGCGGCAACGCCGGCCGCTGCACCGGCCAGGATCAATCCCGGCTGCCGGCGTGGCGACACGCATCCGATTGCGAACATGATGGATGCACCGACCTGGACCGTTGGTCCTTCGCGGCCGATCGAAGCACCGCATAAGAGGCCAAAAAGGGTCAGGATGATCTTTCCGACCGCGATACGGATAGATACGAGTCGTTCCCTCGCCTGCTGGTTGGTGAGTTGACGCGCGGCGATCGCCTGCGGAATGCCGCTGCCCTGGGCGTTCGGAAACAGCCTGGCCGTGAACAACGCCGACAGCCCAAAGCCGATCGGCGTGACGAGAAGCGATGCATAGCGTGATTTGGACAGCAGCATCGCGAAGGCCTGTTGGGCCAGATCGGCGAGCTGCGCCAACAGCACCGCGGCTGCGCCAACAACGATGCCGCCGAGCAGAAAGATCGCACGTCGTTGCCAGCGCGCCGAGGTGATCTTAACCAGCCGTTGATGGCGGGTGGACAGGGTCAGCTTCATGAAACGGTTCTACGCAATCCACGCCTCCGGCAAAAGCACAGATCACGGACACCACATCGGCGGTTATCGCATCCGCCTTAGATCGTGTTGACGATCCCGCCCTCGACGCGCAGCGCCGCCCCGTTGGTGGCGGAGGCTTCTTTCGAGGAGACGTACACGACCATGTTGGCGATCTCGTCGACGCTGGCAAAGCGCTGCAAGAGCGAGGTCGGGCGGTGCTGCTTGACGAAGTTCGCGATCGCCTCATCGGCCGGTTCCCCGTTCTGCCTGGCGAGATCCTTGACGAAGGTATCCACGCCTTCGGACAGGGTCGGACCCGGCATCACCGAATTGACGGTCACCGCGGTGCCGCGGGTCAATTCAGCGAGCCCGCGCGAGATCGAAAGCTGCGCGGTCTTGGTCATGCCGTACTGGATCATCTCCTTCGGAATAACAAGCGCCGATTCGGAGGCGATGAAGATGATGCGGCCCCAGTTGCGCTTCAGCATGCCCTGCATGTAGCCGCGCGACAGACGCACGCCCGACATCACGTTGACCTCGAAGAAGCGGGTCCAGTCCTCGTCTGGAATCTCGAAGAAATCTTTCGGCTCGAAGATGCCGGCATTGTTGATGAGGATATCGACGTCGGGCTGCGCGGACAGCACCGCCTTGCATCCTGCAGCGGTGGAGACGTCGGCGGCGATGCCGCGGACCTTGGCGCCTGCGACCGCCTTCCCGATCGCGGCGACGGCGGCATCGATCTTGGGCTGGTTGCGGCCGTTGACGATCACCTCCGCGCCGGTGGCCGCAAGGCCGCGGGCAATGGCCAGGCCGATACCGGCAGTCGAGCCGGTCACGAGCGCGGTCTTTCCCGAAAGATCGATCTTCATGCTCTATCTCCGTAAATTCGATCACGGGGATATCGGAAGCCCGAGACACGGACGCAATTGCCCGATGCAGCATGGCTGACACCGCGCCAAGGTATCCGTGCAAAAATGAAAAGCGGCGCGCAACAGATCGTAGGATGGGTAGAGCGCAGCGAAACCCATCATTCGCGCGGCTTGTTTCGTCGCGATGGGTTTCCCTGCGCTCTACCCATCCTACGGGGCCTACGCTCAGAAACGAAAAAGCGGCACTCGATGGCGCCGCTTTGACAACTCTTCAAGATCGAAGCGACTTACGCCGCCTCGGCTTCCTTTTCCTGCACCGGGCCGGAGTCCTGGCCCTTGGCGTCGACGTCGCGGTCGACGAACTCGATGACGGCCATCGCGGCGTTGTCGCCATAGCGGAAGCCGGCCTTGATGATGCGGGTATAGCCGCCCTGGCGATCCTTGTAGCGGGGCGCCAGCGTGTCGAACAGCTTCTTGACCATGTCGACGTCACGAAGCTCCGAGATCGCCTGGCGACGCAGCGCGAGCCCGCCCTTCTTGCCGAGCGTGACGAGCTTCTCGACGATCGGACGCAGCTCCTTGGCCTTCGGCAGCGTGGTGACGATCTGCTCGTGCTTGATCAAGGCCGCCGCCATGTTGGCGAACATCGCGCGCCGATGCTCGGCCGTGCGATTGAGCTTCCGATGAACCCTTCCGTGACGCATGATCTATTCCTCTCGTTCGATTGTCACGACGGTTCGTCGGACATGTTTCTCAGGTGGGCTTCCTGCGTTCGCCCAGGATGGCGAGTTGAGAATGGCGAGTAGTTTTCTACTCGCTATTCGTCACCCCTATTCGCTTAGTAGTGATCCTCGAAGCGCTTGGCGAGCTCGTCGATGTTCTCCGGCGGCCAGCCCGGCACTTCCATGCCGAGATGCAGACCCATCTGGGCCAGCACTTCCTTGATCTCGTTCAGCGACTTGCGGCCGAAGTTCGGGGTGCGGAGCATTTCTGCTTCCGACTTCTGCACGAGGTCGCCGATATAAACGATGTTGTCGTTCTTCAGGCAGTTGGCCGAACGCACTGACAGCTCCAGCTCGTCGACCTTCTTGAGGAAGGCCGGGTTGAAAGCGAGATCGGGGATGATCTCCTGCGTGACTTCCTTGCGCGGCTCCTCGAAATTGACGAACACGTTGAGCTGATCCTGCAGGATACGAGCGGCGTAAGCGACCGAATCCTCCGGTGTGATCGCGCCGTTGGTCTCGATCGTCATGGTCAGCTTGTCATAGTCGAGGATCTGCCCCTCGCGGGTGTTCTCGACCTTGTAGGAGACCTTGCGCACCGGCGAGAACAGGCTGTCGACCGGGATCAGGCCGATTGGCGCGTCCTCAGGCCTGTTGCGCTCGGCGGGCACATAGCCCTTGCCGGTCGAGACCGTGAACTCCATGCGGATCTCGGCGCCCTCGTCCAAGGTGCAGAGCGCAAGATCGGGATTGAGCACCACGACGTCGCCGACGGTCTGGATGTCGCCGGCGGTGACGACGCCCGGACCCTGCTTCTTCACGACCATGCGCTTGGGGCCTTCGCCCTGCATCTTGATCGAGATGTCCTTGATGTTGAGGACGATGTCGGTGACGTCCTCGCGGACGCCCGCAATCGAGGAGAACTCGTGCAGCACGCCGTCGATATGCACCGACTGCACCGCCGCGCCCT
The DNA here is from genome assembly GCF_020329485.1 of Bradyrhizobium cenepequi. Taxonomy (GTDB): domain Bacteria; phylum Pseudomonadota; class Alphaproteobacteria; order Rhizobiales; family Xanthobacteraceae; genus Bradyrhizobium; species Bradyrhizobium cenepequi. The sequence continues at coordinate 110,881 of NZ_JAGKJI010000021.1, read as the reverse complement.
GCAGCGAGGACAACAGGATGCGGCGCAGCGCGTTGCCGAGCGTCTGGCCGAAGCCACGCTCGAGCGGCTCGGCGACAACGGTCGCAAACCGCGCGGCATCGGAGCCGGCCGTTACCTGCAGCTTGTTCGGTCGAATAAGTTCCTGCCAATTCTTCTGGATCGTCACTGTGTCACCCGTGGTGAAGTCGATTTGGGCCAGTCGACATCAACTTACTGGCGTCGCGGATTAGTCCGCGCGGTCAATTCCAAAAACAATCGCGAGACGGCAACCGCCGCCCCGCGACCAACCATCAAACGCGCCGGCGCTTGCGCGGACGGCAGCCATTGTGCGGGATCGTTGTCACGTCGCGGATCGAGGTGACGGTGAAGCCCGCAGCCTGCAGCGCGCGGAGCGCCGACTCGCGGCCCGAACCGGGACCGGCGACTTCGACTTCCAGCGTGCGCATGCCATGCTCCTGCGCCTTCTTGGAAACGTCCTCCGCCGCGACCTGCGCGGCATAGGGAGTCGACTTGCGCGACCCCTTGAAACCCATCGTGCCGGCGGAAGACCAGGCAATGGTGTTGCCTTGGGCGTCGGTGATGGTGATCGTGGTGTTGTTGAACGATGAATTCACATGCGCGATGCCGGAGGCGATGTTCTTGCGTTCGCGGCGGCGTACGCGGGTGGCTTCCTTGCCCATTCCAAACCTTTCCTATGATCTCAACGCCGCCGTAGTGCCAGCGGCTACACCTGTAAAAAGCGAATGGTGAGTGGCGAATAGCGAATAGTTCTATTCGCTATTCACCATTCGCTATTCGCAAAATCCTACTTCTTCTTGCCGGCGATCGCCTTGGCCGGCCCCTTGCGCGTGCGCGCATTGGTGTGGGTGCGCTGGCCGCGCACCGGCAGGCCACGGCGATGGCGCAGGCCACGATAGCAGCCGAGGTCCATCAGCCGCTTGATGTTGATGCCGGTCTCACGGCGAAGGTCGCCCTCCACAACGTAGTCGCGGTCGATCACTTCGCGGATCTGCAACACTTCCTGGTCGGTCAACTGGCTGACGCGACGCTCCAGCGGGATCTTGACCTTCTCAATGATGTCGGCCGCATTCTTCTGGCCGATGCCATGGATGTACTGAAGCGCGATCAGCACGCGCTTATTGGTTGGAATATTCACGCCGGCAATACGGGCCACGGCCTTCTTCTCCTGTCGCCGATCCATTGGACCGGTGCTTCCTAGATCTCTGCTATCTCGGGCAGGCGTCCACAAACGCGAACACGACGCCCTCCCCTCGTTCCTTCGGGGCCCGGCATCGTCATAAAACTATCCGACTTGGATGCGAGGCTTATTAAAGGATTCATGTCGGTTTCGTCAACCGCTCCTAGCGCTTAGCTCGCTTTTTCGTGAGCTTTTTTGCAGGCCGTTTTGCGGCTTGCCTCACCGCCTTCTTGGCCTTGCCGACACGCCTCGCCTTGGCAGCCTTGGAAACCGTTTTGCGGGTCTTCCGGGCGGAGCTGGCGGCCTTCTTGGTTCCCTTGCCGCCACCCTTGGCGGCCCCCTTCTTGGCGGGCGCCTTGGTTCCCTTCCGGGCGATTCCAGCGGCGGAGCGCTTGGCCGGAGAGGCCCGACGAGCCGCCTTGGGTTCCGTGGCGCCGATCGCCTCCAGAATCCGGTTGATCTCGCCTGTGACGTGTTCGATGGCCATCATGCCATCTACGGTGAGCAGCTTGCGGCGCTCGGAATAATAATGAATCAGCGGCTCGGTCTGGGCGCGGTAGCTCGCCAGCCGCTTGGTCAGCACTTCCGGCGTATCGTCGGCACGCACTTCCTCGCCGCGCGCCCGCGTTTCGGCGGCGCGCTTCTCGACCCGATCGAGCAGCGCGCTCTCATTGACGCGCAGTTCGATGACGGCGTCGAGCTTGAGGCGCTTCTTCTTTAGAAGTTCATCCAGCGCCTCGGCCTGTGGCACCGTGCGCGGAAAGCCGTCGAGGATGAACCCTTTCCTGGCGTCGGGCTGATCGATCCGATCGGAGATGATGTCGATCACGATCTCGTCCGGCACCAGCCCGCCAGCGGCCATGATGTCCTTGGCCTGCAGGCCGACCGGCGTGCCGGCGGCAACCGCGGCGCGCAGCATCTCGCCGGTTGAGAGCTGGACAATGCCGTATTTCTGAACCAGCCGCTGGGCCTGGGTTCCCTTGCCCGAGCCCGGCGGCCCCAACAGGATGAATCTCATGATTTTTCGCCCCCCGGCTTGGTGAGCGCAATCCGCACACCCTTGGTTTTGACGTTTGCGCCGCCCGCATTCCGCATCGTTAGCGGCGGCGTCCCCTGAGCTTGGACTTCCTGATCAGCCCCTCATACTGGTGCGCGAGCAGATAGCCCTGAACCTGCGCCACCGTATCCATGGTCACGCTGACCACGATCAGAAGCGAGGTACCGCCAAAGTAGAACGGCACGGAGGCGTAGGAAATCAGAATCTCCGGAATGAGACATACGATCGCAAGATAGATCGCGCCGACCACCGTGATGCGCGACAGCACGTAGTCGATATATTCCGCAGTGCGCTCGCCGGGCCGGATGCCCGGGATGAAGCCGCCATGCTTCTTCAGATTGTCGGCTGTCTCGGTCGGGTTGAACACGATCGCGGTGTAGAAGAAGGCGAAGAACACGATCAGTGCGAGATAGAGCACCAGGAACAGCGGCCGGCCATGGCTCAGCTGGGTGGTGATCCATTGCAGCCATTCCGGCCCCCCCGAGGCGACATTGAAGTTCGCAAGCGTGGCCGGAAGCAACAGCAGCGAGGACGCGAAGATCGGCGGAATCACGCCCGAGGTGTTGAGCTTGAGCGGCAGATGCGAGGACTGGCCCTCGAACATCTTGTTGCCGACCTGGCGCTTCGGATACTGGATCAGAAGCCGCCGCTGCGCGCGCTCCATGAAGACGATGAAGGCGATCACGGCGACCGCCATCACGATCACGATCAGGATCAGCCCGGTCGACATCGCCCCCTGGCGGCCGAGTTCGAGCATATTGGCTAGCGCCGCCGGCAGTTCCGCGACAATGCCGGCCAGAATGATCAGCGAGATGCCGTTGCCGATGCCGCGCGAGGTGATCTGTTCGCCCAGCCACATCAGGAACATGGTGCCGCCGGTCAGCGTGATCGCGGTCGAGAGACGGAAGAACATGCCGGGATCGGTGACGACGTTGCCGGCGCCCTCGAGTCCCACCGCGATGCCGTAAGACTGGAACGCGGCCAGGATCACGGTGAGATAGCGCGTGTACTGGTTCAGCGTCTTGCGGCCAGCCTCGCCTTCCTTCTTCAGAGCCTCGAGCTGCGGCGAGACCGTGGTCAGGAGCTGGATGATGATCGATGCCGAGATGTACGGCATGATGTTCAGCGCGAAGATCGCCATGCGGTGGATGCCGCCGCCGGCGAACATGTTGAACATGCCGAGGATGCCGCCGGCCTGTGAGCGGAACACCTGCTCCCACACGTTGGGGTCGATGCCGGGCAGCGGGATGTAGGTGCCGAGCCGATAAACAAGCAGCGCACCCAGCGTGAACCAGATGCGCTTCTTCAGCTCTTCGGCCTTCGCCAGAGCGCCGAAATTGAGGTTGGCTGCAAGTTGTTCCGCTGCTGAGACCATATTCTTGGCTTTCTCCCGGAGGCCTCACGCCGACGTCCCCCATGGGACATCGGCAGACACCGGACATCATTTGGTGCTCGGCTTCGATAAGTCCAATGTTCTCTGCCGTCCCTGCCCGCGTGAGGCAGGCAATGACGCAGATGTTACGCCGCCTCGCCTTCTTCCTTCTTGGCGGGCGCCAGGATCTTCACCGTGCCACCGGCCTTCTCCACCGCGGCGACCGCGGATTTGGAGGCGCCGTGCACCTCGATGTTGAGCTTGGCCGTGAGCTCCCCGCGGCCGAGCAGCCGCACGCCGTCCTTGGCGCGGCGCAGCACGCCCGCCTTCACCAGCGCTTCCGCGTTCACGGTTGCTCCGGTGTCGAGTTGTTTGGTGTCGACCGCCTGCTGCAGGCGATCGAGATTGATCTCGGCAAACTCGAGCCTGAAGATGTTGTTGAACCCGCGCTTGGGCAGGCGGCGATGCAGCGGCATCTGGCCGCCCTCAAAGCCCTTGATGCGCACGCCCGTACGCGCGGTCTGACCCTTGCCGCCACGGCCGCCGGTCTTGCCCTTGCCTGAGCCGATGCCACGGCCGATGCGCATGCGCTTCTTGCGCGAACCGGGATTGTCGGCGATCTCGCTGAGCTTCATCGCCCTTCTCCTTGTCTATCTTAACCTTCGCCGACGATGCGGACGAGGTGTTGAACCTTGCTGATCATGCCGCGAACCTCAGGAGTATCCTGATGCTCGGCAACCCGGCCGATCTTGTTGAGCTTGAGGCCGATCAGCGTCGAACGCTGCGAATGATGGCGGCGAATCGGGCTGCCGATCTGCTCGACCTTGATCGTCTTTGCGGCCTGGGCCATCTCTTAGAACTCCAGATAGCGCGCTGCCTTAGCGCGGGTTATTCAGCCACCACTTCGGCATCGCCGCCGACGCGGCGGGCCTGCAGGGTGGACACCTTGATGTTGCGGCGCGCGGCAACAGAACGCGGCGAATCCTGGTTCTTCAGCGCGTTGAAAGTGGCGCGAACCATGTTGTACGGATTCGACGAGCCAATCGACTTCGCCACCACGTCCTGGATGCCGAGCGTCTCGAACACAGCGCGCATCGGGCCGCCGGCGATAATGCCGGTACCGGCCGGCGCGGCGCGCAGGTAGACGCGGCCGGCGCCGTGACGGCCGGCGATGTCGTGATGCAGCGTACGGCCTTCACGCAGCGCCACGCGGGTCAGGTTGCGCTTGGCGGCCTCGGTTGCCTTGCGGATCGCTTCCGGCACTTCGCGCGCCTTGCCGTGGCCGAAACCGACCCGGCCCTTCTGGTCGCCGATCACAACCAGCGCCGCAAAGCCGAAGCGCTTACCGCCCTTGACGACCTTCGCCACGCGATTGATGTGCACGAGCTTGTCGACGAACTCGCTGTCGCGCTCCTCGCGCTCCCTGCTCCGTTCGCGTCCGCCGCGTTCGCGTTCACCTGCCATGGTGTTTTCCAATCTCTAGAGAGGCTTGTGCCTCAGTCCTAATATCCGTTCGAAACTCTTAGAAGCTCAGTCCACCCTCGCGCGCGGCATCTGCGAGCGCCTTGACGCGCCCGTGGTACAGATAGGCGCCGCGGTCGAACACGACTTCCTTGACACCCTTCTGCGTGGCGCGCTCGGCGAGCAGCTTGCCGACGGCCTTGGCCGCATCGATGTTGGCGCCGGTATTGGCGCCGTCGCGCATCGTCTTCTCGAGCGACGAGGCGGACGCCAGCGTCTCGCCCTTCTGATCGTCGATCACCTGGGCGTAGATGTGCTTGGACGAGCGGAACACCGACAGGCGCGGACGGCCGCCCCCGGAACGGCGCAGCGCCAACCGTACGCGTTGCTTGCGCCGGGCATTGGTAACCTTCAGTGACATGACCGGCTCCGTTACTTCTTCTTGCCTTCCTTACGGAAGATGAATTCGTTGGCGTACTTCACGCCCTTGCCCTTGTAGGGCTCCGGCGGACGATAGGCGCGGATCTCGGCCGCGACCTGCCCCACGCGCTGGGGATCGATACCCGTGATCGTGATCTCGGTCGGCTTCGGCACCGCGATCGAGATACCGTCCGGGATCGCGTAGACGACGTCGTGGCTGTAGCCGAGCGCGAGCTGCAGGTTCTTGCCCTGCATCGCGGCACGGTAGCCGACGCCGGTGATTTCGAGCTTCTTCTCGAAACCCTTGGTGACGCCTTCGACGAGGTTGGCGACCTGGGCACGCGCGGTGCCGTACATCGCCTGCGCGCGGTTGGTCTTTATGCGCGGAGCGACCGTGACCTGGCCGTTCTCGAACTTCACCTCGACGTCGTCATGCACGACGAACTGAAGCTGGCCCTTCGGCCCCTTCACCTTCACCGTCTGCCCATCGACGGTCGCCGTCACACCCGACGGGATCGTCACAGGCCTTTTGCCAACACGTGACATGGCTAAATCCTTCCTCAGAACACCGTGAAGAGAACTTCACCGCCAACATTCGCGTCGCGCGCGTCGTGGTCGGCCATGATTCCCTTCGGCGTCGACAATACGGAAATGCCGAGACCGTTGTTCACCCGCGGCAGGTTCTTCACCGAGGTGTAGACCCGGCGGCCCGGCTTCGAGACGCGCTCGATCTCGCGGATGACGGGCTCGCCGTCGAAATACTTCAATTCAATCTCGAGCTCGCTGCGGCCGGACGAATGCTCGACGCTGGCGTAGCCGCGGATATAGCCTTCCGCCTTCAGCACTTCGAGAACGCTCTGGCGCATCTTCGAGCCCGGGGTCGAGACCTTGGACTTCGAGCGCATCTGCGCGTTGCGGATGCGGGTGATGAGATCGGAGATCGGATCGTGCGTTGACATCTTCCGACCCTCCTTACCAGCTCGACTTCACGAGGCCCGGGATCAGGCCCTTGGAGCCGAGCTCGCGCAGCGCGATGCGGGACAGCTTGTTCTTGCGATAGTTCGAGCGCGGACGGCCCGTGAGCTCGCAACGATTGCGAATCCGGGTCGGCGACGAGTTGCGCGGCATTTCCGCAAGTTTCAAGGTCGCCGCGAAACGCTCTTCCATCGGCTTGGTCTTGTCGGCGATGATCGCCTTCAGCCGGGCGCGGCTGGCGGCGGCGTTCTTGGCCATCCGCTTGCGCCGGTTGTTCTTCTCGACTGCACTCTTCTTTGCCATGCGTGGCTCCTTACGTTTCCGCGTTTGAGAGGCTGTTCGTCAGCGTCTCACTGCCGGAACGGGAAATTGAAAGCGGTCAACAAGGCGCGAGCCTCGTCGTCGGTCTTGGCCGTGGTACAGACGGTGATGTCCATGCCCCGCGCTTCCGAGACCTTGTCAAAATCGATCTCGGGAAAAATGATGTGCTCCTTGATGCCGAGCGAATAGTTGCCGCGGCCATCGAAGCTCTTCGGGTTCAGCCCGCGGAAGTCGCGCACGCGCGGCAGCGCGACGTTCACCAGGCGATCGATGAACTCGTACATGCGAGCCTTGCGCAGCGTGACCTTGCAACCGATCGGCTGATTCTCGCGCAGCTTGAAGGTCGCGATCGCAACCCGCGAATAGGTCACGATCGCCTTCTGGCCGGCGATCTGGGTCAGCTCGGCGGCAGCGGTCTCGGCCTTCTTGCGGTCGTTGACGGAATCGCCGACGCCCATGTTGAGCACGATCTTGTCCAGCCGCGGCACCTGCATCGCGTTCTCGTAGCCGAACTTCTCGGTCAGAAGGCCGCGGATCTTCCTGTCATACTCCGTGCGCAAACGCGGCACATAAGCGGTCTCAGCCATCGATCTCTGCTCCCGAGCTCTTGGCAATGCGAACCTTCTTGCCATCAGCCTGAATCTTGAACCCAACGCGGGTCGGCTTTCCGTCCTTGCCGACATACGCGATGTTGGAGAGGTGGACCGGCGCCTCCTTGGAGATGATGCCGCCCTCCTGGTTCTGGGTCTGCTTCTGGTGACGCTTCACCATGTTGACGCCGCGCACCAGCGCGGTGTTGTCCGCCGGACGCACTTCGAACACCTCGCCGGTGCGGCCCTTGTCGCGGCCGGTCAGTACGACGACCCTGTCACCCTTCCGGATCTTGGCAGCCATCACAGCACCTCCGGCGCAAGCGAGATGATCTTCATGTGGTTCTTGGCGCGCAGCTCGCGCGGCACCGGCCCGAAGATACGGGTGCCGACCGGCTCGGACTGGTTGTTGACCAGCACGGCGGCGTTGCGGTCGAAGCGGATGACCGAGCCGTCGGGGCGGCGGATGTCCTTGCGGACCCGCACCACGACCGCCTTCATCACGTCGCCCTTCTTCACCTTGCCACGCGGAATGGCTTCCTTGATCGACACAACGATAATATCGCCCACGGTGGCATAGCGGCGCTTGGAGCCTCCAAGCACCTTGATGCACATGACACGGCGTGCGCCTGAATTATCGGCCACGTCGAGGTTGGTCTGCATCTGAATCATTGATGCACCTCGTCCTCTTTCTGCGCTTCACTTGCGCTCAAAATTTTCCCGACATTCTCCGGCTTTCAAAGCCGGACGCGCGTCAGGCCGTTTGCTTCTGCTCGCCCCGGATCACAATCCAGCGCTTCAACTTCGAGATCGGCTTGCTTTCCTCGATCCACACCGTGTCGCCCGGCTTGAACTGGTCGCTCTCGTCGTGCGCGTGGTAGTTCTTCGAACGGCGGACCGTCTTCTTGTAGATCGGATGGGTGAAGCGGCGATCGACGCGCACCACCACTGTCTTGGCTTGCTTGTCGCTGACGACCACGCCCTGCAGCGTACGTTTCGGCATATCCGGCCTCTTACTTCTTCTTCGCGCGCTGCTGCGCGGCGATGGTCTTGATACGTGCGATGTCGCGGCGCGCTTCCTTCAGCCGCGAAGTGTTCTCGAGCTGACCGGTGGCGCGCTGGAAACGCAGGTTGAACCGCTCCTTCTTCAGATTGAGGATCGCGTCCTCCATCTGGTCGGCGCTCATCGCGCGGATATCCTCGACTTTCATCTGGGCCATCTCGGTTACTCCGCGATGCGCGCCACGAAGCGCGTCTTGATCGGCAGCTTGGCGGCGGCGAGATTGAGTGCTTCGCGCGCGACCTGGTTGGTGACGCCGTCGATTTCGAAGATCACGCGGCCCGGCTTAACGCGGGCGACCCACAATTCCGGAGCGCCCTTGCCCGAACCCATGCGCACTTCGGCGGGCTTCTTCGACACCGGCACGTCGGGGAACACGCGGATCCAGACGCGGCCGGCGCGCTTCATGTGGCGGGTCAGCGCGCGGCGGGCGGCCTCGATCTGGCGCGCGGTCACGCGCTCCGGCTCAAGCGCCTTCAAGCCGAACTGGCCGAAGGACAACGTCGCACCCGAAGTCGCAACGCCGTGGATACGGCCCTTATGCGCCTTCCGGAACTTCGTTTTCTTTGGTTGCATCATGGCGTTAAGCCCTCAAACTTTCATTTTGCCTTAGGCGGCGTCGCGGCGGGACCGCGTGTTGTCGCCTTCAGCCATTCGCTTGTCCTGGGCCATCGGATCGTGCTCGAGAATCTCGCCCTTGAAGATCCAGACCTTGACGCCGCAGGTGCCGAAGGTCGTGAACGCGGTGGCAACGCCGTAGTCGACGTCGGCGCGCAGCGTGTGCAACGGCACCCGGCCCTCGCGATACCATTCCATGCGCGCGATTTCAGCGCCGCCGAGCCGACCCGAGCAGTTGATGCGGATGCCCTCGGCGCCGAGACGCATCGCGGACTGCACCGCCCGCTTCATGGCGCGGCGGAACGCAACGCGGCGCTCGAGCTGCTGTGCGATCGATTCAGCGACCAGCGTGGCATCGAGCTCCGGCTTGCGGATCTCCACGATGTTGATCACGACGTCGGAAGCGGTGATGTCGGCAACCTTCTTGCGCAGCTTGTCGATGTCGGCGCCCTTCTTGCCGATCACGACGCCGGGACGCGCCGAGTGGATCGTCACCCGGCACTTCTTGTGCGGGCGCTCGATCACGATGCGCGCCACCGCGGCCTGCTTGAGCTCCTTGTGCAGGATCTCGCGAATCTTGACGTCCTCGTGCAGCAGCTTGCCGTATTCGGCCTTGCCGGCGAACCAACGCGAATCCCAGGTCCGGTTGATGCCGAGACGCAGCCCGATCGGATTGATCTTTTGACCCATCTTGTTCTCCCGCGCTCCTTTAAGCGCTCGCCTCGGCCTCGACCTCACGAACCACGATCGTGAGATGCGAGAACGGTTTATAGATACGGCCCGAGCGGCCACGGCCGCGCGGGGCAAAACGCTTCATGACGAGACCATTGCCGACATGGGCCTCGGCGACGACGAGATCGTCGACTTCCAGATCATGGTTGTTTTCGGCATTGGCAATCGCCGATTCCAGGCACTTCTTGACGTCGACAGCGATCCGCTTGCGCGAGAACTGCAGGTCGGCGAGTGCAGCCGACGCCTTGCGGCCACGGATCATCTGCGCGACAAGATTCAGCTTTTGCGGGCTGACGCGCAGCATCCTTGCAACCGCCTTGGCCTCATTGTCCGCGAGGACACGTTCGCGCTTTGGTTTGCTCATCGCTTAATCCTCAAGCTCTCTTGGCTTTCTTGTCGCCAGAGTGGCCGTGGAAGGTACGGGTCGGCGAGAACTCGCCGAACTTGTGACCCACCATTTCCTCGTTCACCGAAACCGGCACGTGCTTCTGGCCGTTGTAGACGCCGAAGGTCAGACCCACGAACTGCGGCAGGATGGTCGAGCGGCGGCTCCAGATCTTGATGACGTCGTGACGGCCGGACGCGCGCGCAGCATCTGCCTTCTTGAGCAGCGATGCCTCGACGAACGGGCCTTTCCAGACTGAACGAACCATGTCCGGCGTTCCTTACTTCTTCCGCTTGTGGCGGCTTAGGAGAATGAATTTGTTGGTCGACTTGTTCGACCGCGTCTTCTTGCCCTTGGTCGGCTTGCCCCACGGTGTCACCGGGTGGCGGCCGCCCGAGGTGCGGCCTTCACCGCCGCCATGCGGGTGATCGATCGGGTTCATGACGACGCCGCGGTTGTGCGGGCGCCAGCCGAGCCAGCGAGTGCGACCCGCCTTACCGATCGAGATGTTCATGTTATCGGGGTTCGACACCGCACCGATGGCGCCGCGGCAACGGCCGTGCACCAGACGCTGCTCGCCCGAGTTCAGGCGGACGATGACGTAGTCCTGGTCGCGACCGACGACCTGCGCATAGGTGCCGGCGGAGCGCGCAAGCTGGCCGCCCTTGCCGATCTTCAACTCGATATTGTGGACAATCGTGCCGACCGGCATGTTGCCGAGCGGCATGACGTTGCCCGGCTTGACGTCGACATAGTCGCCGGCAACCACCGTGTCGCCCGCGGCGAGCCTCTGCGGCGCCAGGATATAGGCCTGCTCGCCGTCCTGATACTTGATCAGCGCGATGAACGCGGTGCGGTTCGGATCGTATTCCAGCCGCTCGACGGTCGCGGGCACATCGACCTTGTCGCGCTTGAAATCGACGATGCGGTAGGCCTTCTTGTGGCCGCCGCCGCGGAAACGCACGGTGATCCGGCCGGTGTTGTTGCGGCCACCGTTCGATTGCTTGCCCTCGGTGAGCGCCTTGACCGGCTTGCCCTTGTAGAGCGCCGAACGATCGACCATCACCAGCTGGCGCTGGCCCGGCGTCGTTGGGTTATAGGTTTTCAATGCCATCGTCGTTACGCCCTTATAGTCCGGTAGTCACGTCGATACGGTGGCCCTCTTCCAGGGTCACGATCGCGCGCTTGGTGTCCGACTGCGAGCCGAAATTGCCGCGGAACACCTTGGTCTTGCCCTTGCGCACCAGCGTGTTCACGCTCTTGACCTTGACGTCGAAGAGCTTCTCGACCGCTTCCTTGATCTGCGGCTTGGTCGCCTTGCTGGCAACCTTGAACAGCACCTTGTTGTGCTCGGAGGCGAGCGTCGCCTTTTCGGTCACAACGGGCGCGACGATGACGTCGTAATGGCGCGGATCGATATTCTTCATTTGAAGCGCGCCTCCAGCGCATCGACGGCCGCCTTGGTCAGGACCAGCTTGTGGCGGCGCAGGATGTCGTAGACGTTGATGCCCTGGATCGGCAGTACGTCGATATTCGGAATGTTGCGGGCCGCGGCCGCGAAACCGTTGTTGAGCTCGGCGCCGTCGATGATCAGCGCATTGGTCAGCCCGAGGCCGGAGAAGTGACCGACCAGCGCCTTGGTCTTGGCTTCCTTGATGTCAGCGCTGTCGAGTACGACCAGGCCGCCGTCCTTGGCCTTGGCCGACAAAGCATGCTTGAGCGCGAGTGCGCGCACCTTCTTCGGCAGGTCGGTCGCATGCGAGCGAACCACCGGACCGAAGGCGCGGCCGCCGCCACGGAACTGCGGCACGCGTGCCGAGCCGTGACGAGCACCGCCGGTGCCCTTCTGCTTGTACATCTTCTTGCCGGTGCGCCAGATCTCGGCGCGGCCTTTGGCCTTGTGCGTGCCGGCCTGACGCTTGTTGAGCTGCCACTGCACGCAGCGCTGAATGATGTCGGCGCGCGGCTCGAGGCCGAAAATGGCGTCGGAAAGCTGGACCGAGCCGGCTTCCTTGCCCTCAAGGGTGGTGACTTTCAGTTCCATCTCACGCACCCTCCTGCTCGGCCGGCGCCTCAGCAGTCTGCTCGCCCGCGACCTTGAACTTGCCGGGCTTCGGAGCTTCCTTTGGCAGCGGCTTCTTGATGGCGTCGCGCACCCTGATCCAGCCGCCCTTGGAGCCGGGGACGGCGCCTTCGACCAGGATCAGGCCACGCACGACATCGGTCTGCACGACGCGAAGGTTGAGCGTGGTGATGCGATCGACACCCATATGGCCGGGCATCTTCTTGTTCTTCCAGGTCTTGCCGGGATCCTGACGGCCGCCGGTCGAACCGATCGAGCGGTGCGAGACCGACACGCCGTGGGTGGCGCGCAGACCGCCGAAATTCCAGCGCTTCATGCCGCCGGCAAAACCCTTGCCGATCGAGGTGCCGGTGACGTCGACGAACTGACCGACCACGAAGTGGTCGGCCTGGATCTCGGCGCCGACCGGAATCAGCGCATCCTCGGACACGCGGAATTCCGCAACCTTGCGCTTCGGCTCGACCTTGGCAACGGCGAACTGGCCGCGCTCGGCCTTCGGCATGTACACGGTTTTGCGCGAGCCCGAACCGAGTTGCAGCGCGACATACCCGTTCTTTTCAGTGGTGCGGTGGCCCAGCACCTGGCAGTTGCCGAGCTTCAGCACGGTCACGGGGATATGTTCGCCGGCCTCCGTGAAGACCCGCGTCATCCCGACCTTTTGTGCGATCACTCCGGAGCGCATCGGCATGGTTCCTGTTCTCTCTAGTCCGCTCGCGCAGACTTCAATCCAAAACTTAGAGCTTGATCTCGACGTCGACACCGGCAGCCAGATCGAGCTTCATGAGAGCATCGACAGTCTGCGGGGTCGGATCGACGATATCGAGAAGGCGCTTGTGGGTGCGCATCTCGAACTGTTCGCGGCTCTTCTTGTCGACGTGCGGCGAACGGTTGACGGTGAACTTCTCGATGCGGGTCGGCAGCGGGATAGGACCGCGAACCTGGGCACCGGTGCGTTTCGCCGTGTTCACGATCTCGCGGGTCGACGTATCGAGAATGCGATGGTCGAACGCCTTGAGACGGATGCGGATATTCTGGCCGTTCATTGCCGTGGTCTTTCTTTAGTGAGTGGCGAATAGCGAACAGCGAATGGAGCCACTCGCTATCCGCCAATCCCTATTTTGTTGCTTACTCGAGGATCGAGGCGACGACGCCGGCGCCGACGGTACGGCCGCCCTCGCGGATGGCGAAGCGCAGCTTCTCCTCCATCGCGATCGGCACGATCAGGTGCACTTCCATCGCGATGTTATCGCCGGGCATCACCATCTCGGTGCCCTCAGGCAGGTGCACGACACCGGTCACGTCGGTGGTGCGGAAGTAGAACTGCGGGCGGTAGTTGGTGAAGAACGGCGTGTGACGGCCGCCCTCTTCCTTCGTGAGGATGTACGCCTCGGCCTTGAACTTGGTGTGCGGCTTGACCGAACCCGGCTTGCACAGCACCTGGCCACGCTCGACTTCCTCGCGCTTGGTACCGCGGAGCAGCGCACCGATGTTGTCGCCCGCCTGACCCTGATCGAGCAGCTTGCGGAACATTTCGACGCCGGTGACGGTGGTCTTCTGGGTGTCGCGCAGACCGACGATCTCGATTTCGTCGCCGACCTTGACGATGCCGCGCTCGACACGGCCGGTCACCACGGTGCCGCGGCCCGAGATCGAGAACACGTCTTCGACCGGCATCAGGAACGGCTGGTCGATCGGACGCTCTGGCTGCGGGATGTACTCGTCGACATTCTTCATCAGCTCGAGGATCGCGTCATGGCCGAGCTTCTTGTCGCTGTCTTCGAGAGCGGCCAGCGCCGAGCCCTTGATGATCGGGATCTTGTCGCCGGGGAAGTCGTACTTCGAGAGCAGCTCGCGAACTTCGAGCTCGACGAGCTCGAGCAGCTCCGGATCGTCGACCATGTCGCACTTGTTGAGGAACACGACGAGCGCCGGCACGCCGACCTGGCGGGCGAGCAGGATGTGCTCGCGGGTCTGCGGCATCGGGCCGTCGGCAGCCGACACGACGAGGATCGCACCATCCATCTGGGCGGCGCCGGTGATCATGTTCTTCACGTAGTCGGCGTGGCCGGGGCAGTCGACGTGGGCGTAATGGCGCTTCTGGGTCTCGTACTCGACGTGAGCGGTCGAGATCGTGATGCCGCGCGCCTTCTCTTCCGGCGCCTTGTCGATCTGGTCGTAGGCGGTGAACGTAGCACCGCCCGTCTCCGCCAGGATCTTGGTGATCGCGGCGGTCAGCGAGGTCTTGCCATGGTCGACGTGACCGATGGTGCCGATGTTGCAGTGCGGTTTGTTACGCTCAAATTTTGCTTTGGCCATTTGACTCTCCGTTCAATCGTTAGCTGCCAACCAACGATAATCAGGCAAACTTCTTCTGGACTTCAGCCGATACGTTCGCCGGCGCTTCGGCGTAGTGATCGAACTGCATGGTGAAGGTCGCGCGACCCTGGCTCATCGAGCGCAGATTGTTCACGTAACCGAACATGTTCATGAGCGGCACCATCGCGTTGATGACGTTGGCGTTGCCGCGCATGTCTTGGCCCTGGATCTGGCCGCGCCGCGAATTAAGATCGCCGATGACGGAGCCAGTGTAGTCTTCCGGCGTCACCACCTCGACCTTCATGATCGGCTCGAGCAGAACCGATTTGCCCATCTGCAGCGCCTCGCGGAAGCAGGCGCGCGTGGCGATTTCGAAGGCCAGCGCCGACGAGTCGACGTCGTGATACTTGCCGTCGATGAGCTGCACCTTGACGTCGACGACCGGGAAGCCGGCAACGACGCCAGAGGTCAGCACGCTCTCGAGACCCTTCTCGACGCCGGGGATATATTCCTTCGGCACCGCACCACCGACGACCTTCGATTCGAACTCGTAGCCCTTGCCGGCCTCGTTCGGCTCGACGATCAGCGTCACGGCCGCGAACTGGCCGGTGCCGCCGGTCTGTTTCTTGTGGGTGTAGCTGTGCTCGACCCGCCTGGTCACACGCTCACGGAACGCCACCTGCGGCGCGCCGATGTTGGCGTCGACCTTGTAGGTGCGCTTCAGGATGTCGACCTTGATGTCGAGATGCAGTTCGCCCATGCCCTTCAAGATGGTCTGACCGGACTCGTGATCGGTCGACACCCGGAACGACGGATCTTCCGCCGCAAGCTTCGCAAGCGCGACACCGAGCTTTTCCTGATCGGCCTTCGACTTTGGCTCGATCGCGATCTCGATCACCGGATCCGGGAATTCCATCTTTTCCAGGATCACCGGCTTGTTGGGATCGCACAGCGTGTCACCCGTGCGCGCTTCCTTCAGACCGGCCAGCGCAACGATGTCGCCGGCATAGGCTTCCTTGATGTCCTCGCGGTTGTTCGCGTGCATCAAAAGCATGCGGCCGATGCGCTCCTTCTTCTCGCGGGTCGAGTTGATCACGCCGGTGCCGCTCTGCAGGATGCCCGAATAGATGCGGCAGAAGGTGATTGTACCGACGAACGGATCGTCCATGATCTTGAACGCGAGCAGCGCCAGCGGCTCCTTGTCATCAGCCTTGCGCACGACTTCGTTGCCATCCTCGTCGGTGCCCTTGATCGCGGGCACGTCGATCGGCGACGGCAGATAGTCGACGACGGCGTCGAGCAGCGGCTGCACACCCTTGTTCTTGAAGGCCGAGCCGCACAGCACCGGATAGAACGCGCCGGTCAGCACCGCCTTGCGGATCAGCCTCTTCAGCGTCGCCTCGTCCGGCTCGTTGCCGTCGAGATAGGCGGCCATGGCGTCGTCATCGAGCTCGACGGCGGCTTCCACCATCTTCTCGCGGTATTCCGTGGCCTGATCAACAAGGTCAGCGGGAATGTCGACATAGTCGAACTTCGCGCCGAGCGACTCGTCGTTCCAGATGATGCCCTTCATCTTCACGAGGTCGACGAGACCCTTGAAGTTGTTCTCCGCACCGATCGGGAGCTGGATTGCGATCGGCTTGGCACCGAGGCGATCGACGATATCGGACAGACACTTGAAGAAGTCGGCACCGGTCTTGTCCATCTTGTTGGCGAAGACGATGCGCGGAACCTTGTACTTGTCGCCCTGGCGCCAGACGGTCTCGGTCTGCGGCTCGACGCCCTGGTTGGAGTCGAGCACGCACACGGCGCCGTCGAGCACGCGCAAGCTGCGCTCGACTTCAATCGTGAAGTCGACGTGGCCGGGCGTGTCGATGATGTTCAGGCGCTTGCCGTTCCAGAACGCGGTGGTCGCAGCGGAGGTGATGGTGATGCCACGCTCCTGCTCCTGCTCCATCCAGTCCATCGTCGCGGCACCTTCGTGCACTTCGCCGATCTTGTGGCTCTTGCCGGTGTAATAGAGGATGCGCTCGGTCGTCGTGGTCTTGCCGGCGTCGATATGCGCCATGATACCGAAGTTGCGATAGTCCTCAATGGCATGTTGGCGGGGCATGGGGCTGTTCCTTAAATTCCGTAATTCGCCTTACCAGCGATAATGCGAGAAGGCGCGGTTGGCTTCCGCCATCCGGTGCACGTCTTCGCGCTTCTTGACGGCGTTCCCCCGGTTGTTCGACGCGTCGAGCAGCTCCGCCGAGAGCCGCTCCGTCATGGTCTTCTCGTTGCGCTCACGCGCGGACGAAATCAGCCAGCGGATGCCGAGCGCCTGCCGGCGCACCGAACGGACTTCCACCGGCACCTGATAGGTCGCACCACCGACGCGGCGGGAACGCACTTCGATAGTCGGCATGACGTTCTCGAGCGCCTGCTCGAACACGCCGAGCGGGTTCTGCTTGGTCTTGGTCTCGATCATCGTGAGCGCGCCATAGACGATGTTTTCGGCGACCGACTTCTTGCCGGCGTACATGACCGAGTTCATGAACTTGGTGACGACGATGTTTCCGAACTTCGGGTCCGGAAGCACTTCACGCTTTTCTGCAGAGTGACGACGCGACATCTTGCCTGTTCCCGCTTACTTCGGACGCTTGGCGCCGTACTTCGAACGACGCTGCTTACGGTTCTTGACGCCCTGGGTGTCCAGCACGCCGCGGAGGATGTGGTAGCGCACGCCCGGCAGGTCCTTGACGCGGCCGCCGCGGATCATGACCACCGAGTGCTCCTGAAGGTTATGACCCTCACCCGGGATGTAACCGATCACCTCGAACCCGTTGGTCAGGCGCACCTTGGCGACCTTGCGAAGCGCCGAGTTCGGCTTCTTCGGGGTCGTCGTGTAGACGCGCGTGCACACGCCGCGCTTCTGCGGCGACTGCTGCAGCGCCGGCACCTTCTTGCGCGACTTCTGCACCATCCGTGGATTTGCGATCAGTTGGTTGATCGTCGGCATGTCAGCCTTCACCCTTCAAGTTCGCGCGGACCTCACCGGCCCGCAAATTCTTCTCGGGAACGAGCCGCCCCGTCCGGCCGCCTCACACGAAAATCAATCGCGCAAAGCGAAATCGCGCCTACCACTCATTGCTGAGCGGAAAGCGCTTCGACGCCACAGAGGACCGCGATCACGACCGATTAGCGTCCGCTAACCGGCAGAAAACCGAGGTCATGCATCCGAGTTCACTCTCAAGAGAACGTGCTCAAGAGAACAAAAATCGTCCTGGCATTGCCTAGCTATCATCGACAGCGTTTGAGCGGCATTCGTCGAGGGTGGTGCCCGCCTCAGTCCAACAGGTCTGATAGGGTGTTCCGTTCCGACGCTGGCGTAGCTCACCGCCTGTCGTTAAGTGCGCGGGTTGTATAAGCGGTAGATAGTGAAGTCAAGCAAAACGACAATGCGAGAAGCGCCTCTGCCGCATAGAGATTTGGCGCTTTCGCGCAGTGAGCGCGAAGGAAAACGGGAAGCTTACCGCCTCTCCTCCGGACGGATCGACCGAAAATTTTTACCCGGACATAAATGACTTGAAGCAGCTTGGGCGCGGCTCTCACCCAAAGATGTCGCACAAAATAAGGCTTTATTCGCCATTGCGAGCGCAAAGAGCGGGTTTTGGAGACCTTCGATTTTCCCACGCACGAACGCATGCAGCTTTGAGCGATTCGCACGGACCGACTGGCATCCGGTCAGTGGCCGACTTCGGCCTTGGCCGGCGAGCGCAACGCGGCGCTTGCTTCCTTTTCCGGCTTGGTCGAGCCGCGCTGCGGCGCCTTGCTGGCGGCGGACGCCGGACGATGCTGCCGGAAGCGGTGCCGCAGACGCCGCAGGAGATGGTAGCCGAGCAGCCGGCCGGCCTCCATCCGGTAGCCCAGCGACTTCGTTCCCCTGACGTCGAAGAGCAGATCGAGCATGGTCCGGCGGCCGGCCCATAGCTGGGCCATGAAACTATCTTCGGCCGCGCAGGAATTGATCGCCTCAATCTCGGGCTGCGCGAACAACTGATCGGTCACCTTGTCGACGAGCAGATGGCCGGGTGAATATCGCGCGAACTGCGCATTATACGCAGTCTTCCAAGTATAGGCGGTCGAGCCGCAATACATCAGCACTTGCGCCGCGGCGACATCGCCGTTCACCTGCAGCAGGGCGACGGAACACGCCTCCCGGTCCGCCAGATTCTGCACCAACTGCCTGGTGAAGTCGGCATCACGGGCATCCGAGAGCACGGCCGTGCCCCGCTCGCCTTTCCAACTTGCCTTCTCCATCGCCAGAAATGTCTCGAACGCCTGGCGGACCGCGCCCGGTGACCGATCGTTGACGACATCGACGACACCAAGCGCCGACAATCTGTTCCAGTCCTGACGCAGTTTCTTCCGCGTGGAGCCGCTACGCTTCACACCGAATTCTTTCGTCACGAAGGGGCGGCTGCTCGTTGCAACGATCAATGGCTCGATGCCGCGCGCGGCCAGCCATTTCGACATGGCCGCATAGCTCGGGCATTCCGCGTCGAACGACGTGAGGCTGAGGACATCAGACAGCAGCGGGTCTTGTTCGATCGCGGCGAGAAATGCGGGAAGGACCTGATCGGAGAAAGCCGGATCGACGACGGGGCTAGAGAGAAAAGCGTAGTTGTAGGGCAGCGCTTCCGACACTTTCGGCCACAGCGGCACGACCTGCCGCACCTGCAAGGCCCAGATGCCCACGAGCCTGCGCTGTGAAGCGCCCAGCTCCCAAGCCAGCAGCACGCGCAACTTGGCAAAGTCGGTCGCAACGGCCGTCGCAAGCGCCGCCGGATTCATGAATGCGTTCGACGAGGCACGCCGCACGAGCTCGTCCCATTGCGGGGCGATGTCCAGCCTGGGTGAATCAATCGTTACCGTGATCATCGAAATTCGCGCTCTCCGACCGCGCCAATCGTCTTTGCCGGACATTGCTTTTCAATTAAGCAGATACGCGACTGACTGGATTGTGAAGCACCAGTTCAGGGTTCCTTTGCCATTCTCGGCCATGCATGGAGCCTTGCGATCAGAGGCAAGACCCATGCGCTACACGGATGTTGCCATCATCGGCGGCGGGCTCGCCGGCTCGACCGCCGCAGCGATGCTCGGACGCGCAGGCATCCCGGCCTGCCTGATCGACCCGCATCTGAGCTACCCGCCCGAGCTGCGCTGCGAGAAGCTCGGCGGAGATCAACTCGAGCTGTTGCGCAGGACCGGCCTCGCCGAGCGGACGCTGCGCGCCACGACGCTGGATGGCCAGGTATGGGAGGCGCGGTTCGGCTATGTCGTCGCGAAGAAGCCGAGCGATCAGCACGGCATTCTCTACGACACGCTGGTCAACACCGTGCGTGCGCAGATTCCCGGCGATATCGAGATCATCCATGCCAAGGCCTACGCCGTTTCGAACAGCGCCGACCGGCAGAAGATCGTGCTGTCGAACAACGAGGAAGTCTCGGCAAGGCTCATCGTGCTCGCTAACGGCCTGAATACGGGCTTGCGCCATACGCTCGGCATGCAGCGCCGCATCATCAGCACGTGCCACTCGATCACGCTGGGCTTCGATGTCGTGCCGGCCAACCGCGTGGCGTTCGATTTTCCTGCGCTGACCTATTGGCCGGCCCGACCGAGTGCGCGCATGGCCTACCTTTCGCTGTTTCCGATCGACGGAACGATGCGCGCCAATTTCATGGTCTACCGCGACATGACCGACCCGTGGCTGCAGCAGTTCAGGCAGGCGCCGGAAGCGACCATGCTCAGCACGATGCCGGGGCTTGCGCGCATGACCGGAGGCTTCATCGTCTCCGGGCCGATCAGGATCAGGCCGGCCGACCTCTACGTCACCGAAGGATATCTGCAGCCCGGCATCGTCCTGGTTGGCGACGCCTTCTCGACCTCCTGCCCGGCCGCCGGCACCGGCACCAACAAGGTGTTCACCGACGTCGAGCGGCTGTGCAACGTCTACATCCCGGCGTGGCTTTCAAGCGACGGCATGGATGTGCGGAAGATCCAGGCGTTCTACGACGATCCGATCAAACAGGACTGCGAGGCAAGATCGCTGGCCAAGGCCTACCACCTTCGTTCGCTGTCGATCGATCATGGCCTGACCTGGCGCGCCGGACGGTGGGGTCGCTTCGTGTTCCGCTTGGCGCAGGGGGTCCGCTACGCCACCGCTGGCGCGGTTCGTCCCGCGCGGCAAGGCCCGATCGCGACGTCAAGCTAAGCGATCACTCCTCGTCGTCCTCCTTATCATCATTGTCGTCGTTGGCCTGCGCGGCGGCATTGTGCGCCACGTGGCCCTGGTCGTCCCAGAGCTTGCGGTAGGCGCCGCCCGCCGCGAGCAACTCGGCATGCGTGCCGCGCTCGATCGCCTTGCCGCCGGAGAACACGATGATCTCGTCCATGTCGACCACCGAGGTCAGCCGGTGCGTCGACCAGATCATGGTGCGGCCCGCGGCCACCTTGAACAGCGTGCGGTTGATCGCGGCCTCCGTGGTCTGGTCGAGGGCCGAGGTGGCTTCGTCGAGCAGCAGCACGGACGGATTGCGGATGATGGCGCGCGCGATTGCGATGCGCTGGCGCTGGCCGCCCGACAGCGTCTCGCCGCGCTCCCCGACCACGGTGTCGTATTTCTGGGGCAGGCTCATGATGAAGCGGTGGATCTCGGCCTTGCGCGCAGCGTCCACGACCTCCTCGTCACTCGCGCCTTCCTTGCCGAGACGGATATTCTCGCGGATCGACATGTTGAACAGCATGTTCTCCTGGAACACGACTGCCATGCTCCGTCTGAGCGATTCGCGCGTCACCTTGCGGATATCGACGCCGTCGATGGTGACCCGGCCCTCGTCCGGGACGTAAAGCCGCAGGATCAGGTTGAGCAGCGTGCTCTTGCCGGAGCCAGAGCGACCGACGATCGCGATGCGCCGGCCAACCTTGAGCCTGAGGCTGAAATTGTCCAGCACCGGCGCCTGGCTGCCCTCGTACCGGAACGTCACGCGTTCGAAGGTGATGTCATTGGAGATGCGCGGCAGGTCCGGCGCGCCTGGCCGGTCAGCACCGCGCGTCGGCTCGTCCACGAGCTCCTGGATGTGGCGCACCGCCGCCGCCGACTGGATCGATACCGGGATGAAGTGCATGAGGTGCGCGATGTTGTAGGACACCTCCCAGAACGCACTCTCGAAGGTGACGAAGGTGCCGATCGTGATCTGGCCCTTGGTGGCGAGATAGGCGCCGATCGCGAGCACCACGAGGTGCAACAGCAGCACCGCGATGGTGACGGTGCGCTCCACCATGGTCGACAGGAACATGGCCGACGCTGCCTTCAGGCGCACGTCGTTGTTGCGCATCGTGAACCAGCCGAGCGCGCGGCGCTGCAGATTGAACGCCTTCACCACCGCCTGCGCGGCGACATTCTCCTGCACGGTGCCGAGCAGCGCGGCCTCGTTCAGCTTCTGCTCGTAATTGGCCTGCACCGCTTTCGGGGTCAGGATCCGCGGCCCGATCAGCGTGATCGGAAACACCAGGAGCGCGACCGCAGCGAGCTGCCAGCTCAGGAACAGCATCAGGATAATGCCCGCGATCAGTTCCAGGAACGGCAGGGCCGCGCTGTTGGCGAAGCTCTTGACCGAACCCTCGAAAGCCGAAAGGTCAATCGAGAACCGCGACAGGATCTCGCCTCGCTTGGTGCGGGCAAAATAGGCCGCAGGCAGGTTCTGGACGTGCTCGAACAGTCTGGTCCGGACGTCGGAAATGATGCAGGCGGCCAGCCGCGCATCCCAGCGTTCGTACCAGACCGCGATGATGGAGGTGATGATCCCGGCGGCCGCGAGCACGCCGAGGATCTTGTAGAGCGCCTGAAAATCTTCCTCGCCAAGCGCATCGTCGATCAGGAACTTCAGGCTGAGTGGCATGATGACGTTGAATAACGTCTCGACCACGACGCCGAAGCTGACGAACACCAGCATCCGCTTGTAGTTGGCCAGATATGGCTTGACGAAGCCGTAGATGGTGGCGAGCGCGCCGGCTGCTTCCTTGGCGGTGAAGACGACGAGGTCCTCTTCCTCATCATCGTCATCGAGTTCGACTTCGTTCTCGTCGTCGGCTTCGTCGTCATCAGCGGGAGGCGACGATGCGGACGAAGGCTTCCCGCCGGGTCGGGACACAGCGGAATCGACGCTCGCCCCGAGCTTCTTTTTCAGCTCGAGTTCATCCGTCGCAACCGGATTGTGACCGTCAGATGAAGGGGGCTTCGATGCCATGAAACCAACCGATACTGCACGGTCGGCATGACCGCAAATCGAGTGCGACAGCGCTATGCTGCCGATTCTATGCGATCAGCAAGGATTGGGCAAAGCAATTGAACCGGCTGGTTACACCAGTCAATCCTCGTCCTCGACCTTGTCGAAGAACGAATAGCGCAAGGCATCGGAATCGCCGTACCAGTAGCCAGGCCCCTTGTTGGCGGCGCGCGCCGCGGCCCACAGCGCCTCGGTGCAGTTGCGCTGGTGGGCGGCGAGATCAAAGCCGTTGCCGAAGAACAGTTCCGACCATTCCCACCAGGTGGCGAGCTTCTTTACGCCACGCAACAGATCGTAGCGGTCGATCAAGCCGGGCGCGAGGTCGGATGTCACCGAGCCAAACACGAGGCCGGTCTTGACCACGCGATGCAATTCGCGCACCGCGCGCACGACCTGCCTTCCGCCGAGATGGCAGAGGCTGGTCTCGAACACAAAGTCGAATTCGTTGTCGGCGAACGGCAGGTCGACGACCGCGCCGAGCTTGTTGTACGTCTTCAGCTCCTTCGGCGTCTTGCCGTGGATGAAGCGGTTGTTCTCGACACCCCAGGCATCGACCCCGCGCTCGCGCAGCGCGCCGACCAGTTCGCCGCTCGCCGAGCCCGCCACCAGGAGCTTGTAGCCCTTCTCCCTGCCCCAGACGATCTGGATCATCTCCATCAGCAGCGCGGGATCGGTGAAGTGGCGCCACGCTTCGCTGTACGGGCCAAGCCCGCGATAATTCTCGAAATAATCGCGGTCGATCTTATCCGACAGCGGTCGCTCGGCCTGGGTGCGGGCACGGCGCAGCCGGATCATCTCGGTCAGGATGATGTCGGTCGCGGCATCGGAGGAATCGAGCAGGCCGTTCAGCGTCGAATCGAACAGATAGTCACCGACCACGACGATGCCGGGATGCTCCTTCGGCTCGGGACGATGGTTGGTCATGACGTCGCGCGCCAGGAGGCCGCCGGGCAGCGCGTTCACGGAGCTGAGCCAGCGGTGGATCTTGCCCTCGAGGAAATGCTCGCGCGCGTTGCCGAACGAAGCCGGCAGCGACTTCAGCGCAGCGTCGATCAGTTCCTGGTCGCTGAGATTGGCAAAGGCAAGCGCGTCCGAACCGGCGATCAGCCAGTTTAGAACGCCGTGCCGGCCGACATCGTGGCGCGAGCCTTCGTTGTAGACGCAGCAGCCGCCGAATGCTTCCGACATGAACCAGGAGCCCGGTATCTTCTCGCCCCAGAACGGTTCGTCGAACAGGATCGAGACCCGCAGGTAATGCGCAGGCCGGTCGAAATAGGCGATGTGCTTGACCATCGACTGGCGCAATTGCTCGCCGTCCCAGCCGAGCGTGGCGAGCCAGGAATGCGGCAGGCAGACCAGCACGAGGTCGAAGTCACGCGCCTCCGGCCCCTTCCCGTTCATCATATTGAGGCGGTAGCGGCCGTTGCCGGCCTTGCCGACTTTCAGCACCCGATGATTGAACTGAATGTCGGCATCGACTTCCGAGCGCAGGCATTCGATCAGCTGCTCATTGCCGTTCTGGATCGAATACAGGCTGATATAGCCGTCGATATCCATCACGAAATTCTTGAGCGCGTTGAGGCCGTTGGTGTTGTGGCTCTCGGTCGCGATGTCCGAGCGCGCCATCACCTTGAAGAAGCGCTTGGCGGTCGGGTCCTCGACCTCCTCGTCGAGCAGCTCTTCGCAGGTCTTGCGGGCCCAGGGATGCTCGTTGTCGTGGGCGCCGACGCCCTCATAATATTCGACCGGCGAGATCATCTCGGTGCAGCGCTTGCGAAAGGCTTCGATCGCGTCGGCAGTCTTCGTGCCGTATTTGCGGCGCATGCCCGGCACATCGTTCAGGAGATCGCCTTCGAGTTGGACCTGCTCGGCATCCATCGGAATGGTCTGCAGGCCGAAATGCTGGATCAGCTCGCGCAGCGGATCCGGGCCGGTCATCGAATAATCGTAGATCTCGGCGACGCCAGCCTCGTAGGTCGCGGGCGCGGAATCGAATTTGCGCGTGAGGATCTTGCCGCCGAGCCGGTCCGACGCCTCGAAAATGGTGACGCGGCAGAGGTCGCCAAGCTTCCGCTTCAAGTACCAGGCGCTCATCAGCCCGCCGGGGCCGCCGCCAACGATTGCAAGATCAAGCATGTGGATTCCGTATCTACCGGACGCGCGGAGCGCCCGGCCTCAGCCGCTTTAGCAGAAGCGCTTTTCTGTCTGAAGGAAAGATGAACAAAGCAAGGTCGTGCGGCGCAACGGTAAAGGAAAGCAGCAAAAAGGCCGGCAAAAAGCCGGCCTTTTCGTGAGCACCGTAGTTTTGCGGAGTGTTACTCCGCGGGCGGCAGCGCTAGCGGCTCCGCTTCCGGCGCGGACGGCACGATCGCCGCCTGCTTCTCGCGCTCGTCGAGGATCAGCTTGTCGCGCTTCATCGCGACTTCGCGGATCCGCGCCATCGAGGCGCCCGTGCCCGCCGGGATCAGCCGGCCGACAATGACGTTCTCCTTGAGGCCTTCCAGCGGGTCCACCTTGCCGTTGACGGCGGCCTCGGTGAGCACGCGGGTGGTCTCCTGGAACGACGCCGCCGAGAAGAACGAGCGGGTCTGCAGGCTCGCCTTGGTGATGCCGAGCAGCACCGGCGTTCCGGTCGCGGGCTTCTTGCCCTCTTCCTTGGCCTTGGTGTTGAGCGCGTCGAACTCGATCTTGTCGACCTGCTCGCCGGTAATCATGTCGGTGTCGCCCTGATCGGTGACCTCCACCTTCTGCAGCATCTGACGGACAATCACCTCGATGTGCTTGTCGTTGATGAGCACGCCCTGCAACCGGTAAACTTCCTGGATCTCGTTGACCAGATAGGCAGCGAGCTCCTCGATGCCCTTGATCGCCAGGATGTCGTGCGGCGCCGGATTGCCTTCGACGATGAAATCGCCCTTTTCGACGATGTCGCCGTCCTGAAGGTGGATGTGCTTTCCCTTCGGGATCAGGTACTCGCGCGGCTCCTCGTTCTTGTCGGCTGGCTCGATCGAGATGCGACGCTTGTTCTTGTAGTCGCGGCCGAAGCGGACGGTGCCCGCCACTTCCGCGATGATCGCCGCATCCTTCGGCTTGCGGGCCTCGAACAGCTCCGCCACGCGCGGCAGACCGCCGGTGATGTCACGCGTCTTGGCGCTCTCGGTGGAGATACGCGCCAGGATGTCGCCGGGCTTCACCTGCGCACCGACGTCGACTGACAGGATGGCGTCGACCGACAGCATGTAGCGGGCATCGCCGCCACGCGCGAGCTTCATCACCTTGCCGTCCTTGCCCTTGACCACGATGGCCGGACGCAGATCCGCGCCGCCGCGCGTCGACCGCCAATCGATAACAACGCGCTTGGCGATACCAGTGGATTCGTCGAGCGTTTCCGAGATCGACTGGCCCTCGACCAGGTCCTCGAACCCGATCGTACCCTCGACTTCGGTCAGCACCGGACGGGTGTACGGATCCCACTCGGCGATGCGCTGCCCGCGCTTGACCATGTCGCCTTCGTCGACATGCATGCGCGAGCCGTACTGGATGCGGTGCGTCGCACGCTCGGTGCCGTCGGCATCGACGATCGCAACCACCATGTTGCGAACCATCGCGATCAGGTGGCCTTCGCTGTTGCGGGCGATCGACTTGTTCCTGATCACGATCTTGCCGTCGAAGTTCGACTCCACGAACGACTGCTCGTTGATCTGCGCCGCGCCGCCGATGTGGAACGTGCGCATCGTCAGCTGCGTGCCGGGCTCGCCGATCGACTGCGCAGCGATCACGCCGACCGCCTCGCCATGGTTGACCGGGGTGCCGCGGGCGAGATCGCGCCCGTAGCACTTGGCGCAAATGCCGTTGACGAGCTCGCAGGTCAGCGCCGAACGGATCTTCACCTCCTGGATGCCGGCCTTCTGGATGGCGTCCACATGGGACTCCTCCATCAGCGTGCCGCGCGCGACCAGGACGTCGTTGGTCGTGGGATCGCGCACGTCATCGCAAGCCACGCGGCCCAGGATACGGGAGCCAAGCGAGGCAACCACGGTGCCAGCATCGACGATGGCGCGCATCTTGATGCCGAGATGGGTGCCGCAGTCGCTGGACGTGATGATGCAGTCCTGCGCCACGTCGACCAGACGACGGGTCAGGTAGCCGGAGTTCGCGGTCTTCAACGCGGTGTCCGCGAGGCCCTTGCGGGCACCGTGGGTCGAGTTGAAGTATTCGAGCACCGAGAGGCCTTCCTTGAAGTTGGAAATGATCGGCGTTTCGATGATCTCGCCCGACGGCTTCGCCATCAGGCCGCGCATGCCGGCGAGCTGACGCATCTGCGCCGGCGAACCACGTGCACCGGAATGCGCCATCATGTAGATCGAGTTGATGTCGGCGTCCGCTCCGCTCGCCGTCTTCTTGGTCGAGGAGATCTCCTTCATCATCGCCTTGGCGACTTCTTCGCCCGCCTTCGACCAGGCGTCGACGACCTTGTTGTACTTCTCGCCATGGGTGATCAGACCATCATTGTACTGCTGCTCGAAATCCTTCGCCAGCGTACGGGTCTGGTCGACGATCTTCCACTTCGACGCCGGCACGACCATGTCGTCCTTGCCGAACGAGATGCCGGCCTTGAAGGCGTTGTAGAAGCCGAGCGCCATGATGCGGTCGCAGAAGATCACGGTCTCCTTCTGACCACAGTGACGGTAGACCTGGTCGATCACGCCCGAGATCTCGCGCTTGGTCATCAGCTTGTTGATGATGTCGTACGAGATCTTCGGATGCTTCGGCAAAAGATTGCCGAGCATGACGCGGCCGGCCGTGGTTTCGATCCAGCGCTTGGTCTTCTTGCCTTCCTCGTCGGTGCCCACCCACCGATACTTGATCTTGGTATGGAGGTGGATGACCTTCGAGTGCAGGGCATGCTCGAGCTCGGCCATGTCGCCGAACACCTTGCCCTCGCCGGGCAGGCCTTCGCGCATGATCGAGACGTAGTAGAGGCCAAGCACGATGTCCTGCGACGGCACGATGATCGGCTGGCCGTTCGCGGGATGCAGGATGTTGTTGGTCGACATCATCAGGACGCGCGCTTCCAGCTGCGCTTCGAGCGACAGCGGAACGTGCACGGCCATCTGGTCGCCGTCGAAGTCGGCGTTGAACGCGGCGCAGACCAGCGGGTGAAGCTGGATCGCCTTGCCCTCGATCAGCACCGGCTCGAACGCCTGGATGCCCAGACGGTGCAGCGTCGGCGCGCGGTTGAGCAGCACCGGATGTTCGCGGATCACCTCGTCCAGGATATCCCAGACCTCGGGCCGCTCCTTCTCGACCAGCTTCTTCGCCTGCTTCACGGTCGTCGACAGGCCCTTGGCATCTAGCCGCGAATAGATGAACGGCTTGAACAGCTCGAGCGCCATCTTCTTCGGCAGGCCGCACTGATGCAGGCGCAGCTCGGGACCGACCACGATCACCGAGCGGCCGGAATAGTCGACGCGCTTGCCGAGCAGGTTCTGGCGGAAGCGGCCCTGCTTGCCCTTGAGCATGTCGGCGAGCGACTTCAGCGGACGCTTGTTGGCGCCCGTGATGACGCGGCCGCGGCGGCCGTTGTCGAACAGCGCGTCGACGGCCTCCTGCAGCATGCGCTTCTCGTTGCGGATGATGATGTCCGGCGCGCGCAGCTCCATCAACCGCTTCAAACGGTTGTTGCGGTTGATGACGCGGCGATAGAGGTCGTTGAGGTCGGACGTCGCGAAGCGGCCGCCATCGAGCGGCACCAGCGGGCGCAGGTCCGGCGGAATCACGGGGATGACCGTCATGATCATCCATTCCGGCTTGTTGCCGGAGTGGCGGAAGGCCTCGACGATCTTCAGCCGCTTGGCGAGCTTCTTGTGCTTGATGTCGGAGTCGGTCTCCTGCATCTCGGCACGCAGCGAAACCTCGAGCTTCTCGAGGTCAAGGCCCTTCAGCAGCTCGCGGATCGCCTCGGCGCCGATCATGGCGGTGAAGCTATCCTGGCCGTATTCGTCCTGCGCCTTCAGATACTCGTCTTCCGACAGGAGCTGACGGTCCTTGAGCGCAGTCAGACCCGGCTCGAGCACGACGTAGTACTCGAAATACAGGATGCGCTCGAGATCCTTCAGCGTCATGTCGAGCAGAAGGCCGATGCGCGACGGCAGCGACTTCAGGAACCAGATGTGGGCGACCGGGGCCGCGAGCTCGATATGGCCCATGCGCTCGCGCCGGACGCGCGACAGCGTGACTTCGACGGAGCACTTTTCGCAGATGATGCCCTTGTACTTCATCCGCTTGTACTTGCCGCACAAGCACTCGTAGTCCTTGATCGGCCCGAAGATGCGGGCGCAGAACAGCCCGTCCCGCTCCGGCTTGAAGGTGCGGTAGTTGATGGTCTCCGGCTTCTTGATCTCGCCGTAGGACCAGGACAGAATCTTCTCCGGGGACGCGATCGAAATCCGGATCTGGTCGAAGACCTGGGCCGGCGTCGTCGGATTGAAAAGATTCATAATCTCTTGGTTCATGGTCTTCTCCTCGCATGCCGGTCAAAGCCGGCAGCAAATTCCGAAACTCTGCTCACCAAGCGCCCCGCTCGCACATAGCTGCGAGGCGCGGATGCCCGGCTTGAAACCGGGCATCATGTGTCGTGTTACTCGGCCGCTTCCGACGTCGGCGCCGGTCCTATCTTGGAATTGTGCAGGTCGACGTTGAGGCCTAGCGAGCGCATTTCCTTGACCAGCACGTTGAACGACTCGGGGATACCAGCCTCGAACGTGTCGTCGCCGCGCACGATCGCCTCGTACACCTTGGTACGGCCGGCGACGTCGTCCGACTTCACGGTCAACATCTCCTGCAGCGTGTAGGCCGCGCCATAGGCTTCCAGCGCCCACACCTCCATTTCGCCGAAGCGCTGGCCGCCGAACTGCGCCTTGCCGCCCAGCGGCTGCTGGGTGACCAGCGAGTACGGGCCGATCGAGCGGGCGTGGATCTTGTCGTCCACCAGGTGGTGCAGCTTCAGCATGTAGATGTAGCCCACCGTCACCTTGCGATCGAAGGGATCGCCGGTGCGGCCGTCATAGACGGTCGACTGGCCGGAGGCGTCGAAGCCGGCAAGCTTCAGCATCTCCTCGATGTCTGCCTCCTTGGCGCCGTCGAACACCGGGGTTGCGATCGGCACGCCGTGGCTCAGATTGCGGCCAAGCTCAATCAGCTCGTTGTCGTTCAGCGAGCGGATGGTTTCATCGTCGCCATAGATCTTCTTCAGGGTCTCGCGCAGCGGCTTGAGATCCTGCTTCTGATAATAGGCGTCGATGGTCTGGCCGATGCGCCTGCCGAGGCCGGCGCAGGCCCAGCCGAGATGCGTCTCGAGGATCTGGCCGACGTTCATGCGCGAGGGCACGCCGAGCGGATTCAGCACGATATCGGCATGCGTGCCGTCTTCGAGGAACGGCATGTCCTCGATCGGCACGATCTTGGACACCACGCCCTTGTTGCCGTGGCGGCCGGCCATCTTGTCGCCGGGCTGGATCTTGCGCTTCACCGCGACGAAGACCTTGACCATCTTCATCACGCCGGGAGGCAGTTCGTCGCCGCGCTGCAGCTTTTCGACCTTGTCGAGGAAGCGCTGCTCGAGCCCCTTCTTCGACTCGTCGTACTGCTTACGCATCGCCTCGATCTCGGCCATCAGCTTGTCGTTGGGCGAGGCGAACAGCCACCACTGCGACTTCGGATACTCATCGAGCACCGCGCGGGTGATCTTGGTGTCCTTCTTGAAGCCCTTCGGACCGGAGATGCCCTGGCGGTTCTCCAGGAGCTCTGCGAGACGGTTGTAGACGTTGCGGTCAAGGATCGCCTGCTCGTCGTCGCGGTCTTTCGCGAGACGCTCGATCTCCTCCCGCTCGATCGCCAGCGCACGCTCGTCCTTGTCGACACCGTGGCGGTTGAACACACGGACTTCCACGATCGTGCCCTGCACGCCCGGGGGCACGCGGAGCGAGGTGTCGCGGACGTCGGAGGCCTTTTCGCCGAAGATGGCGCGGAGCAGCTTCTCTTCCGGCGTCATCGGGCTTTCGCCCTTCGGCGTGATCTTGCCGACCAGAATGTCGCCGGCGCGAACTTCCGCACCGATATAGACGATGCCGGCTTCGTCGAGGTTCTTCAGCGCCTCTTCCGAAACGTTCGGAATGTCGCGTGTGATTTCCTCCGGACCGAGCTTGGTGTCGCGGGCCATCACCTCGAATTCCTCGATGTGGATCGAGGTGAAGACGTCGTCCTTCACGATCCGCTCGGAGAGCAGGATCGAGTCTTCGAAGTTGTAGCCGTTCCACGGCATGAACGCGACCAGCACGTTGCGGCCGAGCGCGAGCTCGCCGAGATCGGTCGACGGACCGTCAGCGATGATGTCGCCCTTCTTGACGCTGTCGCCGACCTTCACCAGCGGACGCTGATTGATGCAGGTCGACTGGTTGGAGCGCTGGTACTTCATCAGCCGGTAGATATCGACGCCCGACTTGGTCGGATCGAGATCCTCGGTGGCGCGGATGACGACGCGGGTGGCGTCGATCTGGTCGACCACGCCGGAGCGGCGGGCCGCGATCGCAGCACCCGAGTCGCGTGCAACCACGCCTTCCATGCCGGTGCCGACGAACGGCGCCTCGGCGCGAACCAGCGGCACCGCCTGGCGCTGCATGTTCGAGCCCATCAGCGCGCGGTTGGCGTCGTCGTTCTCAAGGAATGGAATCAGCGCGGCCGCGACCGAAACGAGCTGCTTCGGCGACACGTCCATGTAGTCGACCTTGTCGGGCGCCACCGGCATCACTTCGCCGGCGTGACGGCAGACCACGAGATCTTCGGTGAAGCGGCCCTTCGGATCGAGCGACACGTTGGCCTGCGCGACGCGATAGCGGCCCTCCTCCATCGCCGACAGGTACACCACCTCATCGGTGACGCGGCCATCCTTCACCTTGCGGTAGGGCGTCTCGACGAAGCCGTACTTGTTCACGCGCGCAAACGTCGCGAGCGAGTTGATCAGGCCGATGTTCGGACCTTCCGGCGTCTCGATCGGGCAGATACGGCCATAATGCGTCGGGTGCACGTCGCGCACCTCGAAGCCGGCGCGCTCGCGGGTCAGACCGCCCGGGCCGAGCGCCGACAGGCGCCGCTTGTGGGTGATCTCCGAGAGCGGATTGGTCTGGTCCATGAACTGCGAGAGCTGCGAGGAGCCGAAGAATTCGCGCACGGCGGCAGCCGCAGGCTTCGCGTTGATCAGGTCCTGCGGCATGACGGTGTCGATATCGACGCTCGACATGCGCTCCTTGATCGCGCGTTCCATGCGGAGCAGACCGATGCGGTACTGGTTCTCCATGAGCTCGCCGACCGAGCGCACCCGGCGGTTGCCGAGATGGTCGATGTCGTCGATCTCGCCCTTGCCGTCGCGCAGGTCGACCAGCGTCTTGATGACGGCGAGGATGTCTTCCTTGCGCAGCGTGCGATGGGTGTCGGGCGCATCGAGCTCGAGACGCATGTTCATCTTGACGCGGCCGACCGCGGAGAGGTCGTAGCGTTCGGAATCGAAGAACAGCGACTGGAACATGGCCTGCGCCGAATCCAGCGTCGGCGGCTCGCCCGGACGCATCACGCGGTAGATGTCGAACAGCGCGTCCTCGCGCGTCATGTTCTTGTCGGCATTCAGCGTGTTGCGGATGTAGGCGCCGACGTTGACGTGGTCGATGTCAAGCAGCGGCAGTTCCTTGTAGCCCTGCTCGTTCAGCGACTTCAAAAGCTTGTCGGTGATCTCCTCGCCGGCCTCGGCGTAGATCTCGCCGGTCTTCGGATTGACGAGGTCCTCGGCGAGGTAATTGCCGACCAATTCCTCATCTGACAGGCGCAGCGCCTTGAGCCCCTTCTCCTGGAGCAGGCGGGCCTGACGGACGGTGAGCTTCTTGCCGGCATCGAGCACGACCTTGCCTGTGTCGGCATCGATCAGGTCGTTGACCGTGGAATAGCCGCGGAAACGGTTGGCGTCGAACGGCACGCGCCAGCCGTCCTTGGTACGCTTGTAGCTGATCTTCTTGTAGAAGGTCGAAAGGATCTGCTCGCCGTCGAGACCGAGCGCATACATCAGCGAGGTCACGGGGATCTTGCGGCGGCGGTCGATGCGCGCGAACACGATGTCCTTGGCGTCGAACTCGATGTCGAGCCAGGAGCCGCGATAGGGAATCACGCGCGCCGCGAACAGGAGCTTGCCCGAAGAATGGGTCTTGCCCTTGTCGTGGTCGAAGAACACGCCCGGCGAACGGTGCATCTGGGAGACGATGACGCGCTCGGTGCCGTTGACGACGAAGGTGCCGTTCATGGTCATGAGCGGGATGTCGCCCATGTAGACGTCCTGCTCCTTGATGTCCTTGACCGACTTGGCGCCGGTCTCCTCGTCGATATCGAACACGATGAGGCGCAGCGTCACCTTGAGCGGCGCAGCGAAGGTCATGCCGCGCTGGCGGCACTCGTCGACGTCATATTTCGGCGGCTCGAACTCGTAACGTACGAACTCCAGCATTGAGGTGCCGGAGAAGTCCGAAATCGGGAACACCGAACGGAACACGGCCTGCAGACCTTCGTCCGGCCGCCCGCCATGGGGCTCGTCGACCATCAGAAACTGATCATAGGACGCCTTCTGAACCTCAATGAGGTTCGGCATCTCGGCGACTTCCTTGATGTGACCGAAGAACTTGCGTACGCGTTTGCGACCGGTGAATGTCTGCTGCGCCATCGTGGCCTCTCATTTTCGCCGCCCTTTTGGGGCGAACCTTCCGGAGCGCGACTGCCGCCGCGCCCGGGTTGAATTTCGATTCGTCTGGAAGGAACAAGGGCCAAATTCAGGAACTAAATCCTCAATTCGTTCTTGCGGCCTTCAAAACGCAAAAGGACGCGCGGGGCGCTTGACGCACCCGCCCGTCAAAACTTGTCGCTTCACGGACTGAAAAAGCCCGAAATCTGCCTGTCTCCCAACGGATCGCGTCGGGAACCTGCCGCCCCGCCGCCAACCGTGTTTTTCGCTGCCAGCCCGATATGGGATAGCGATCATGGAGATTCGAGGGTTAAACCCACGAATCCCCACACTTTTTTGTGTACCATGCGCAGCGCGACAACCCGTCGCACATCTTTTGCATGGCCTGCCCCGGATTGCGCGCGGCTGCGCCTCGCCCTGTCCGAGGCCGGATCCCGGGTCCGCGGCGCTCGCCCGGGATTTTGGCTCAGTAACTCGCGGTTACTTGAGCTCGACCTTCGCGCCAGCCTTCTCGAGCTGGGCCTTGATCTTGTCGGCTTCTTCCTTGTTGACGCCTTCCTTGACCGGCTTCGGAGCGCCCTCGACGAGGTCCTTGGCTTCCTTCAGGCCCAGGCCGGTGATGGCGCGGACTTCCTTGATGACCTCGATCTTCTTGTCGCCGGCACCGGCCAGTACGACGGTGAACTCGGTCTTCTCTTCGACCGGAGCCGCGGCGGCGCCACCGGCGGCGGGACCAGCCACTGCCACGGCGGCAGCGGCGGAGACGCCCCACTTCTCTTCGAGGAGCTTTGCGAGTTCGGCCGCTTCGAGCACGGTGAGGCTCGAGAGGTCGTCGACGATTTTCTGCAAGTCAGCCATTGATCTGTTTCCTTAAACGTTTGGTTCGAACCAGGGTTTGAGTTTTGCGAAGGCCATCAGGCCGCTTCGCCCTTTGAGGCATGAGCCTGAATGACGCGCGCGAGCTTGGCCGCGGGCGCGTTGGAGAGCTGAGCGAGCTTGGTCGCCGGGGCTACGATGAGGCCGACGAGCTTGCCGCGCAGTTCGTCCAGCGACGGCAGCGAGGCAAGCGCCTTGACGCCATCGACATTCAGGACGGTTTTGCCCATCGAGCCGCCGAGGATGACGAACTTCTCGTTCGCCTTGGCGAAATCGATGGCAACCTTTGGCGCCGCAACCGGATCGTTGGAGGTAGCGATCACGGTCGGCCCCTTCAGGAGGGTGCCGATGGCAGCGACGTCAGTGCCTTCAAGAGCAATTTTGGCGAGACGGTTCTTCGAGACCTTCACCGATGCACCCGCCTGCTTCATCTGCTTGCGCAGGGTCTGCATCTGGGCGACGGTGAGGCCGGAATAGTGAGCAACGATCGCGACTCCCGTGGTCTTGAAGACCTCGTTGAGCTGTTCGACCGCCTCTTTCTTTGCCGCTCGTTCCACAGCAAGCTCTCTCCGGTTGGCGGTCTTTGCTTGCGCGAGACCGCCGGGTTGCACCCATCGTCCCACCCAAACCTTATGCCTCGGGACCGAAGTCCGAGGGACACGCCGGGCAAGACGACATTCTTGAAGCCTGCCCTCCCGTCGGCCTTTCGGCCGCGGGCTGTCGAGGTTCGAACCAAACCTGCTTCCCGTAAGGCCTCTTAAGGCACTGCGCGAAGCAAATCCGATTTTCACCCGTCTATGCAGGCCATGCGATTAAGCCGTTGAAAAACCGAAGTTTGTCGCGGGCGCCTGCAGTCTCGGACAGGATCGAGGCTAACGGCTTGAGCCGAAGCCCCTGCCCTCATTCCAACGAGGCCGACGGGTTCCCTTCCTTCGAGCAATCCAAGTGGATGCCTGGAAGGATAAAGTCTCCTATCGAACCAAGTTTTCGGAATGCGAGCACGGGCGTGCCAGCGACCGCCAGCACGCCCGGAGGCGGTTATTTAGCGGCTCGACCCTCGCTTGCCAAGAGCAAAATTCGGGCCGCGGGCAGATCAGGTGAGCCGAACCTGATAAGGCAGCGGTTTGCCGGCGAAAAATGCATCGAGATAGCCGAGCACGCAGTCTTGCATCGCCACATGCGATTCCAGGGTGTGGCCGCCAATATGCGGGGTCAGCACCACGTTCGGCAGCGCGGTCAGCGCGTCCGGCGCATGCGGCTCGGTCGCGTAGACGTCGAGGCCGGCACCGGCAATGGTCTGGTCCGACAGCGCCGCCACCAGCGCAGCCTCGTCAATGACGGAGCCACGGGAGATGTTGACGACGAAACCATCGCTGCCCAGCCGGCGCAGGACGTCGGCATTGACGGCATGGTTGTTGTCAGGACCCGCTCGCACGGCAACCATCAGGACGCTGCACCAATCGGCCAGCGCCTCGAGGCTCGAAAAATACGGGTACGGCACGTCGTGCCGGCTGCGGCTGAAATAGCCGACCTCGGTCTCGAAGGCCGCGACGCGCGCGGCGATCTTGCGGCCGATCTCGCCCATGCCGTAGACGCCAACCTTGCGGCCGCGCATGCCAGCTTGCGGCCGCATCATCGGCGACGGTTTTGCTCCCGCCCAGTCGCCGCTCCGCACATAATTGTCCGCGACCGGCAGCCGGCGGACCGCCGCCAGCATCAGCGTCACCGCGATGTCGGCCACCGAGGCCGCATTGGCGCCGGGGCTGTTGCCGACCGCGATGTTGCGGCTGGCGGCGGCGCCAAGATCGATGCCGTCGTAGCCGGTGCCATAGCAGATGATCGCGCCGAGCCTTGGCATCATGTCCATGGCCTCGGCACCAAGCCGCCCGCTGCCACCGGCGGTGATCAGCGCCCGGATGTTGGCAAGTTCCTCGGCCGAGAACACCTCATTCGGCCGCTTGCCCGCGGCGTTCAACAATTCATAGCGCTCGCCGAAGCGCTGGAGCTGGGCTTTGGGAAAGCGCGAATAGATCAGGACCTTATCGGGCATTGTTGTCCTTTCCTGCAAGCTGCGCCACGCCGTAAAGCGAAGGGCGGAATCGGCTGCCCGATCCCGCCCTCTTTATTCATACGCCCTGCCAGCGGTTAGCCGAGCAGCGTGCCCGGCTCGACTTTCACGCCCGGGCCCATGGTGGAGGAAACCGCCACGCGCTGGACGTAGGTGCCCTTGGCGCCGGCCGGCTTGGCCTTCACGACGGCGTCCGCGAGCGCCTTGATGTTCTCGACCAGCTTGTCCTCGGAGAACGAGGCCTTGCCGACGCCGGCCTGAATAATGCCGGCCTTCTCGACACGGAACTCGACCGAGCCGCCCTTCGCGCCCTTCACGGCGCTGGTGACGTCCATGGTCACGGTGCCGATCTTCGGGTTCGGCATCATGCCGCGCGGACCGAGCACCTTACCGAGGCGGCCGACCAGCGGCATCATGTCAGGGGTGGCGATGCAGCGGTCGAAGTCGATATTGCCGGCCTGCACCTTCTCGACCAGATCCTCGGCGCCGATGACGTCGGCACCCGCCGCCTTGGCCTCTTCCGCCTTGGCGCCGCGGGCGAACACGCCGACGCGGAGCGTGCGGCCGGTGCCGTTCGGCAGGGTCACCACGCCGCGCACCATCTGGTCGGCGTGACGCGGGTCGACGCCGAGATTGATCGCGACCTCAATGGTCTCGTCGAACTTCGACTTGGCCCGTTCCTTGACCAGCTTGATGGCGTCCGCGAGCGGATAAAGCTTTTCGCGGTCAATACCTTCGCGGGCCTTCTTCAAACGCTTTCCGATAGCCATGGCGCCTTACCCCGCAACTTCCAGACCCATCGAACGGGCGGAGCCCTCGACCATCTTCATGGCCGCTTCGACGGTGTCGCAATTGAGATCCTTCATCTTCTTTTCGGCGATCTCGCGCACCTGCGCCTGGGTCACCTGGCCGGCCTTGTCACGGCCCGGCGCCTTCGAGCCGGACTGGATCTTGGCCGCCTGCTTCAAGAAATAAGACATCGGCGGCGTCTTCATCTCGAAGGTGAAGGAACGATCCGCGTAGATGGTGATGATCACCGGGATCGGGGTGTTCTTCTCTTCCTTCTGCGTCTGGGCGTTGAACGCCTTGCAGAATTCCATGATGTTGAGACCGCGCTGACCGAGCGCGGGGCCGATCGGTGGCGACGGGTTCGCCGCACCGGCCGGGACCTGAAGCTTCAGGTATCCGGTCACTTTCTTTGCCATGTATCACTCCTGTTGTGCCGGACGCTGCCCGGCGGGTTCAGGTTCCGTGGTTCGGACCAAGAGCGGCTGGCGACCGCCCTGTTCCTCCCACGTCCTCTTCAGATCAGACCTTCTCGACCTGACCGAATTCCAGCTCGACCGGGGTGGCGCGGCCGAAGATTGAAACCGCGACCTTCACGCGTGAGCGCGCTTCGTCAATTTCTTCCACCACGCCCGAGAACGAGGCGAATGGCCCGTCGGCCACCCGCACATTCTCGCCGATCTCGAACGACACCGTGGCCTTCGGCCGTTCCACGCCCTCCTGCACTTGCTGCAGGATGTGCATGGCCTCCGCTTCCGAGATCGGCATCGGCTTGTTTTCCGCGCCCAGGAAGCCCGTCACCTTCGGGGTATTCTTGATCAGGTGGAAGGCTTCATCCGTGAGCTTCATCTTCACCAGCACGTAGCCGGGGAAGAACTTGCGCTCGGCGTCGATCTTGCGGCCGCGGCGCACCTCGGTGACCTTCTCGGTGGGCACCAGCACCTGCTCGAACAGTTCCTCCAGCCCGCGCTGCTTCGCCTGTTCGCGGATCGATTCTGCCACCTTCTTCTCGAAGTTCGAGTAGGCGTGGACGATGTACCAGCGCTTGTCCGTCGATTGCGTTAGAGTGGTCATCAGTGGATGCCCAGGATGAAGGTAATGAGATAGCGGATAATCTGGTCCGCGGCGAAGAAGAAGATCGACGCCAGCGCAACCATCACGAACACCATGATCGTGGTGATCGTCGTCTCACGACGGGTCGGCCAGGTGACCTTGGCGGTCTCCGAGCGCACTTCCTGCAGGAATTTGAACGGGCTGAAAGCCATTCTTCTTAAGTCCGCATCCGTCGTCAGACGATTCAAGTGTTTCAGGAATCCGAACAGTCCTTGAGCGCCCAGCCCTCTCGCGAAGGATGAGCCGGGAAGCAGGCTCGATTGTTCGGGGGATATCAACGCCGCGCCGGATATCCGCTTTCAAATGCGGGCCGGCTGCAGGTGGCGGCTATGTACTGCGGGAACAGCCAAAGGTCAAGATATTGG
The DNA here is from genome assembly GCF_020329485.1 of Bradyrhizobium cenepequi. Classification (GTDB taxonomy): domain Bacteria; phylum Pseudomonadota; class Alphaproteobacteria; order Rhizobiales; family Xanthobacteraceae; genus Bradyrhizobium; species Bradyrhizobium cenepequi. The sequence continues at coordinate 71,978 of NZ_JAGKJI010000021.1, read as the reverse complement.
CAACCCTGGCAGGAGTGGTAGGGCTCGAACCTACGACCCCCGGTTTTGGAGACCGGTGCTCTACCAATTGAGCTACACTCCTACGGAACCGAAGCGTCGCCGCCGGTTCGCGCCGTTTGAAGCACAGGGCATGCCCCGAATGCAAGGGTGAAGCGGTAAACGCCCTGTTCAGGATCGCACTTCTCGGCCAGACTTCCCCCATCGCCGCGACAACAAGAACCAGACGGGAGAGACCATGACCGCGCAAACCGCCACCAGGCCGACATCCGCCCCGCAGACGCTGCCCCTGCCGTCCGCCAAGCCGGAGCAGCTTGGCCTTTCCAGCGTCCGGCTGCGGCGGATGTCCGACACCTTCAAGCGCGAGGTCGACAAGGGAACCATCCCCGGCGCCACCGTGCTGGTGGCGCGCCGCGGCCAGATCGGCTGGTTCGACGCCATCGGCCGGCAGGCCCCGGAGGGCGCGTCGATGGCGCATGACACCATCTTCCGCATCTTCTCGATGACCAAGCCGATCGTCTCGGTCGGCATCATGATGCTGCTGGAGGACGGCCATTTCCTGCTCAGCGATCCCGTCGCGAAATTCATCCCGGAATTTGCCGAGACCAAGGTCGGCGTCGAGCGCGACGGCAAGCTCGAGCTGGCGCCAGCGAGCCGTCAGATGACGATCCAGGACCTTCTCCGCCACACGTCGGGCCTGACTTACGACCACACCGGCAACAGCCTGGTGCAGCAGCTCTATCAGCAATCGCGGCTGCGCAGCCGCAAGATCACAAATGCCGAGCACGCAACCTTGCTCGCGAGCATGCCGCTGATCTGCCAGCCCGGCGCCGAGTTCAACTACAGCCGCTCCACCGACATCCTCGGCCGCATCATCGAAGTCGTCAGCGGCAAGACGCTCGGCGCCTTCCTGACCGAACGCATCCTGGCGCCGCTGCAGATGACCGAGACCGGCTTCTACACCGGCGAGGAAAATGCCGGCCGGCTCGCCGAGGCGTTCGCGACCGATCCATGGAACGGCGAGAAGGTGCAGCTCTTCAACATGCTGGAGAAGCCGGCAATGGAATCCGGCGGCGGCGGGCTGGTCTCGACCACGATGGATTATGCCCGCTTCTCGCAGATGCTGCTGAGTGGCGGCACGCTCGACGGCAACAGGATCATCGGGCGCAAGACGCTGCAATTGATGGCGTCGGATCACCTTGCCCCCGACGTCAAGATCCAGGGCACGCTGGTGCCGCCTGGCCACGGCTTCGGCCTCGGCTTTGCGGTGCGCACGCAGGCCGGCATCGCGCCATTTCCAGGCTCGGTCGACCAGTTCTTCTGGAGCGGCGTCGCCGGCACCTTCTTCTGGATCGATCCGAGCGAGGACCTGTTCGCGGTGTTCATGTCACAGGGCCCGGGCCAGCGCGACTACACCCGCACGCTGGTCCGGAACGGCGTGTACGCCGCGCTGGACTGACGCACCATCCACGGGGTCATGCCCCGCGAAGGCGGGGCATCCAGTAAACGCCGGCGCCTATTGGAATGAGGCCGGTGGTTACTGGATCGCCCGCCTGCGCGGGCGATGACGGTTGAGTGTGTGTCATGCGCGTCAACTGACCGTCGCGCCGCCGTCGATCACCACGGTCTGGCCGGTCATGAAGTCGCCGGCCTTCGATCCCATTAGCACCGCGCAGCCGGCGATCTCGTCGGGGATACCGATGCGCTGCAACGGCGAGCGCGCGGTCGAGGCTTTCAGGTTCTCCGGATTGTCCCACAGCGCCTTGGCAAAGTCGGTCTTGATCAGGCCGGGCGCGATGCAGTTCACGCGGATATTGTGCTTGCCGTATTCGCAGGCAAGGTTGCGCGCAAGCTGCATGTCGGCGGCCTTCGAGATCGCGTAGGCGCCGAGGATGGTCGAGCCCTTCAGGCCGCCGATCGAGGACACGATGATGATCGAGCCATCCTTGCGCTCGATCATCTGCGGCACCACCATCGAGATCAGCCAGTTGTTGGCGACGATGTTGTTCTCGAGGATCTTGCGGAACTGGTCGTCGGAGATGCCGGCCAGCGGGCCGTAATAGGGATTCGACGCCGCATTGCAGACCAGCACATCGATCTTGCCGAAGGCGCGGTTGCTCTCGTCGACGAGGTTCTGAAGGTTCTCCTTGCTCGAGATGTTCGCCGCGATCGCAACCGCACTGCCCTTGCCGAACTTATCGTTGATCTCTTTCGCCACCTGGTCGCAGACGTCGGCCTTGCGCGAGGAGATCACCACCTTGGCGCCGTGCTCGGCCATGCGCTCGGCAATGGCGCGGCCGATGCCGCGTGTCGAGCCGGTGATGACGGCCACTTTTCCCTTCATGTCGAACAAAGTCATGTTTCTCTCCCAGTATGAGGTGTTGATATTGCGCGTCAGGCGAGCTTGTTCTCCGGCACGACTTCCGGTCCGGCCGGCTGATGCATCGCGGCATGCTTTGCGTCCGCGATCCAGGGCTGCTGGTTCACCATCGGCAATCGCCAGAGGCTGGTGTCCGCGCTTGCAACATGATCGAGCCGCGTCACCGAACAATTGTCGATGTCGAAGGCAAGGCCCCTCTCCGGCTGGCCGCCGAGCGCCAGGCCGACGGCGGCCTTGATCGTGCCGCCATGACCGACCGCGATCACGTCCCTGCCGGCTTCTGCGACATTGATTCGCACGATCGCGCGGCAGACGCGGGTGTAGAGATCCATGAAACTTTCGCCATCGGGCGCGGGCTCGTTGATATCGGCGAACCAATGGCTGCCGACCGGGCGGCTGGCAAGGAACGCGGCGCGATTCATGCCCTGCCACCGACCGAGATGCTGCTCGGCGAAGGCGACTTCCCTGGTCATGCCGGCAGGCTTTGGAAAGCCGGCAGCCCAGATCGCCTCCGCGGTCTGATGCGTGCGCATCAGGTTGCTTGCGTACCAGACCGCAGCGCGCGGCAGGATCTTCGCGACCGCTTCGAACACTTCGCGATCTCCGGTGTCGCATTCGATGTCTTTCTGGCCATAGATATTGCCGCCATCGCTGCGTACCGGCGCGTGCCGTATCCACCACCACCGCGTCGTGACTACCTCTGACTTGTCGACATTGGACATCACAGGCCCCCTTGAATAGTGTGCGCGTGTCCTACGTCAGAGCACATAACGTCACAAGTGACTTTGGCGTTTGAAATCTTGTTTGAATTCCGCGAAGCGGCAAGCGCCGATACGCATGACCACCAGGGAGAAACACATGGGCCGCCTCGAAGGCAAATCCGTCATCATCACCGGCGCGGGAAGCGGCATCGGGCGCGCTGCCTCCCTGTTGTTCACCAAGGAAGGTGCGAAGCTGATCGCGGTCGACCGCACCGAGGGCGTGAACGAGACCGCAAAACTCGTCCGCGATGCCGGCGGCACCGTCGAGGCCGTGATGGCGGATGCGGGCTCCGAAGCCGATGTGAAAGCCTTCATCGACAAGGCGCTGTCGACATACGGCAAGCTCGACGCGATCTGGGCCAACGCCGGCGTCAGCGGCGGCCTGGTGCCGCTCGCCGACCAAACGGTCGAGCACTGGCAGGAGGTGCTGCGCATCAACCTGATCGGACCGTTCCTCGCGATCAAGCACTCGATCCCGCACATGACCAAGCAGGGATATGGCTCGGTCATCTGCACCGCGTCGGTGGCAGGCCTGAAGGCAGGCGCGAGCGGGCATCCGTACGGCGCCAGCAAGGCCGGCGTCATCAGCCTGGTGCAGACCACGGCCTATTCGCTGTCCGGCACCGGCGTGCGCATCAACGCGGTCTGCCCGGGCCTGATCGAGACCGGCATGACCAAGCCGGTGTTCGATCGCGCCAAGGAGCGCGGCACCTCCGACAAGATCGGCCAACTCAATCCGCTCAAGCGCGCCGGCCAGCCGCACGAGCTCGCCGCGATGGGACTGTTCCTTGCGAACGACGAAGCGTCCTACGTCAACGGCCAGGCGATCCCCGTCGATGGCGGCCTCACGGCGTCGATGCCGTACACGGGCAAGCCGATTTAGGGCGCGCTCTCTCACCTCGTCGTCCCTGCGAAAGCATGCGAAAGCAGGGACCCATAACCACCGATGTGCGTTGTGGTGTGAGCAAGTGGTTGCAGCTTTGCATAACAATAAGCACTTGTGGTTATGGATCCCGGCTCAAGGCCGGGACGACGTGGGGAAGAGCTCAATCAATTTTCAAACAGCAGGCTCGTAGGATGGGTAGAGCGCAGCGAAACCCATCGCGATGGAGCGAGCCTCGCGAATGATGGGTTTCGCTGCGCTCTACCCATCCTACGTCTGATTCAAACAACGGATGTGAGTCCGCATTCTCGCGGCGCATGGCGCCCGAGTCTTGCTTCACTTTCCACCCTCTCATTGAATAGAGGGCGCAGGGAAAGCCGGGTGCCGGTTGCACCCGTGGGCCCCGTGCAACAAAAAGCACGGGGGTAGGACCACAGGTCAACCGAAGCAACACCGGCTTTCCCTGCGCAGTGGTTTACGGCTTACTTCGTGCTCTCCCCGGTGACCGGGCTTTCTTGCCACCGTCGCCTCACAGATCATCTCTGCAAGACTTAGCGCCAGCGTCGGGGCGCCAGAACCACACGACTTCGCCGTCCGCTGATGCCGCGCTCGTCAGTCGCAACACCCGCGTCCACCGCATCTCACCGCAACGTTCGTGACGATCGCGACCCGCCCCTCATCTGGGTGAGACGCGCGGAGTTAAATCACTGATTTGCCCGACGGGTTAAGCGATTTATTTCTGCGCGAAGGACTGGACAGACTTTTGGTGATTTGCCCGACGGGTCGTCTTGTCGCACCAGACTCATCACATCGTCGTTGCGAGCGAAGCGAAGCAATCCATAGCGCCGCAGGCGAAAGAATGGATTGGATTGCTTCGCTTCGCTCGCAATGACAGCGCGCCGCAAAAAGTCGCAACGCGAGCAGCGCGTTCTTGTTCGCATCGTGTCGGTCAAGCAACTCGAAGCGAATTCCACAGGACATGTTTTCGCAAGCGAAACGTCACACGCTTGAGACACGCGCTTGCCTAGATACGCGCCTCAGCGCGGCACTGGGGTGCATTCCGCGCTGATCGCTAGCGACCGTGCGGACAACAACAACACGAAATCACAGCGGAGGTGACAATCATGTCAAAAGCATATTTCACGCTTGCAAACGGTTCCCTCACGCAAGACTGGAGCAACGCCGGTCTGATCACCACAAATGACGATTGGAGTGGAGTTCCGAGCATCGAAGGCTACCTTGGCCAGGACATCACGACCGCGACTGGAACTGACCCGCGGACCTTGGCCCTCGATTCCACAGTCGCAAACGACCTCGATGCCATCGCCAACCAGAGCAATACGACCATCACCAATGGCGGCGTCGCGGAATTCGACGGGATTGCGAATCCGACCATTGCCCTTCAGGGTTCCGGCACTGCGGACGCGCCCTACATCATCCTTTATCTGGACGCGACCGGGCGTCAGGATGTGCATCTACAGTTTAACGCACGCGACATCGACGGAACCGCCGACAGTTCAATCCAGCAGCTCAACGTGCAGTATCGCATAGGCGAGACCGGCGCATGGAGCAATGTGCCCGGCGGCTATATTGCCGACGCAACCAGCGGGCCCTCGGCCAGCAGCATGGTGACGCCCATTGATGTCACGTTGCCGGCAGCGGCGAACAATCAGGCGCAGGTTCAGGTCCGCATCATGACCACCAATGCCGCCGGCAGCGACGAATGGGTCGGCATTGACGACCTCAACGTGTCGAGCAGCCCGTTCGCCGATACGACGCCGCCGGCCCTCGTCTCGGCCAATCCGAGCGACGAGGCAGGCAACATCTCAACCGCCAGCGACATCATCTTGACCTTCGACGAGAGCGTGCAACTCGGCGCCGGCAATATCGTGATCAGCGATGGCTCGGGAGATACACGCACGATCAGCGTCGGCGGCGGCCCTGATCCGGACGGCGCGGTGACGATCAGCGGCAACGCGGTGACGATCAACCCGACGTCCGACCTCGCCGCAGGCGCCGTCTACCACGTAACGATCGCTGACGGCGCAATCCAGGATACGAGCGGCAATCATTTCGCAGGAATTGGCGCGGGCCAACTGGATTTCACGACCGCCGCGGAGCAGAGCTTTTCGATCGCCGCAACCGACGCCAACAAGGGCGAAGGCAGTGCGGGCACGACGCCGTTCACGTTCACGGTGACGCGCACCAACCCGACCGGCGATGCGACGGTCGATTGGTCCGTGACCGGCCCCGGCGGCGCCAATCAGGCTGACGGCGCGGATTTCTCCGGGGCGACGTCGGGAAAGCTTACGTTCACCGGCACGGAAACCAGCAAGACCATCACGATCAATGTAGCGGGTGATCTCGCGGTCGAACCCAATGAGACCTTCACCGTGACGCTATCGAACGCCTCGCCCGGTTCGGTGATCACGACGGCCTCAGCCGCGGCTTCGATCCAGAATGACGATGTGCCCCTCACCGCGATCTTTGCCATCCAGGGCAGCGGCCACCTTTCGCAGTTAGCCGGCCAGACCATAAGCACGACCGGCGTCGTGACAGCCGTCGACACCAACGGCAGCCGTGGCTTTTACATCCAGGATCCGAACGGGGACGGAAACGCTGCGACTTCGGATGGCATCTTCGTGTTCCTGCCGAACGGCGAATTGCCGGAGGTCGGGCATCTGGTTCGGGTGTCGGGCACGGTGCAGGAATTCACGCCGTCCGACGCCGCTGTGGGCAGCTTCTCGACCACCGAAATCTCCTCGGTCACCAACGTGACCGACCTTGGCGACGGGCCTGATATCGCGCCGGTGCAGATTGGCGGACCGGGCGGGCTGGTGCCGCCGACCGAAAGCCTGATCGCCGGAAGCAATTTCTTCGAGAGTCTCGAAGGCATGCTGGTGACGGTGAAGGACGCGCAGGCGACGGGACCGACCAACAGTTTTGGCGAAATCTTCTCGGTCGTCGACAACGACTCCGATCCGGCCAACGGGACGCTCGCCACCGGGCAGACCGACCGTGGCAATCTGCTGCTCACGCCGGGCGCAAGCGATTTTGGCGATACCAATACGTCAGGCGGAGACTTCAACCCCGAACGCGTGCAGATCGACGACGACAACGGCATCCTTCCGGGGTTCTCGTCGCCGCTCGTCAATGTCGGCGCGCAGCTGGGCGACGTCACCGGCATCGTCAACTACGACTTCGGCAATTACCAGGTCGTCGCGACCCAGGCCTACGGCGTTACCGCCCCGAGCACGCTTACGAAAGAAACGGGTACGCTCAGCGGCGACGCCGATCACCTTCTGGTCGCGAGCTACAATGCCGAGAATCTCGATCCGGGCGACGGCGCCGCGCGCTTCGCGACCATCGCCGACCAGATCCTCCACAATCTGAATGCACCGGATGTCGTCGCGCTGCAGGAAGTGCAGGACGGTAGCGGCCCGACGAACGACGGGGTGACGTCCGCCGACGCGACGCTGCAGATGCTGGTCGATGCCCTCAATGCCGCCGCGCCGGCCGGCGTCCATTATGCCTATATCGACAATCCGTTCATCGGCGACGACACCAACGGTGGCGAGCCGGGCGGCAACATCCGCACCGCCTTCCTTTATCGCACCGATCGCGTTGATTTCGCCTCCGACTCGCTGCGGACGATCGGCGCGGACGGCAGCGCCGTCACCACCTCCTATGTAGATCAGCAGACCAACCCGGACAATCCGTTCTTCGACTCGCGGCCGCCGCTCGTTGCGACATTCAACTTCCATGGCGAAGCGGTCACCGTCGTGGACAATCACTTCACCTCGAAAGGCGGCAGCGCACCGCTGCTCGGCAGCGATCAGCCTCCATTCGACGCTGGCGAGGTCCAGCGTGCCGCACAGGCGCAGGCGGTGAACACGTTCATCGACAATCTGCTCAGCTCCGACGCGCAAGCCAAGGTGATCGTTGCGGGCGACCTGAACGAATTCCAGTTCGAGGAGCCGATGGCGGTCCTCAAAGGAACGGCAACGATCTCGAACTACGACGTTCCGGGGACCGATCCGTTCGACGCGGTGGCGGACTACACGCCGGGCGGCACCGCCATCCTCAACGACCTGCAGGACCTGCTGCCAGCCAACGAGCGGTATGACTACGTCTTCGAAGGCAACTCCGAGACGCTCGACCATGTCTTCGTCAGCGATGCGCTGAGCGACGTCGCGCAATTCGACGTTGTGCGGATCAATGCTGAATTCGCCGATCAGACCAGCGATCACGATCCGCTGCTGGCGCGGTTCGCGATCCCGCTCAATGATGCGCCGGTCGCCGCCGATGATGTCGCGACGACGGCCGAGGATACTCCCGTCATCGTCAATGTCCTTGGCAATGATATCGATCCCGACCACGACGCGCTGGCGATCTCTGCCATCAATGGTCGGGCGTTCGATCAGAACCACAGGGTCGTATTGGCCGAGGGCACCGTGACGCTGAACGCCGACGCAACGCTGACCTTTGCGCCGAATGCCAACTTCAACGGTCCGGTCGCGTTCGACTACACCGCAACCGACGGGCAACTGAGCGATACGGGCACCGTGAACGTCGCCGTCAGCGCCGTGAACGACGCCCCGACGCTGACGTCGCCGCCTTCTTTCATGGTCTCGGAGAATCATAAGGCGGTCGGAACGGTCGCTGCGGTTGATCCCGAGCATGACGCGTTCTCGTTCGCTCTCGAGGGCGGAAGCGACCAGAAACTCTTCTCGATTGATCCCCACACCGGCGCGCTCAGCTTCCTCAGCCTGCCGGATTTCGAAACGCCCGAGGACGCCAATCACGACAACGTCTACGACCTGGTGGTGTCGGCAACAGACGCTTTCGGCGCCAGCAACAGCCAGACGATCCACGTTGCCGTAGCCAATGTGGCCGAGAGCGGCCAAACCTTCAGCGGGCGCAATGGCAACGACAATCTGACGGGCGGCACCGGCAACGACACCATGAGCGCAGGCAACGGCAGCGATCGGCTCAATGGCAACGACGGCAATGACAAGATCCTTGGCGGCAACGGCAACGACACGGTGATCGGCGGCCGCGGCAACGATGCTCTCAGCGGTGGCAACGGCAACGACATCCTAACGGGCGGTGCCGGCAACGATAAGCTCGAAGGCGGTAACGGGAACGATACATTCGTGTTCGCCAGCAGTTTCGGACATGATTCCGTCAGTGACTTCCGCCACGGCGACCGCATCGAATTCGACAATGGCGTGTTCGGAAACTTCCATGACGTGGAGATGGCCAGCCATCAGGTCGGCCACGATACGGTCATCACCGTGGACGCCAACAGTTCGATCGTACTGGAAAACGTCGCGTTGCACTCGCTTCATGCGAGCGACTTCCTGTTTGTCTGACGCTCACCTCCGTCGAGACCGGCCCGGCCAAGGCCGGCCGGCGGTCACAGCCCATCCGGCGGCAGGCCAGATGCGCCTGCTGCCACGGGCCGTTTGCGCTTGTGCTCGCGGTAGAACGCGTAGAGGCCTGACAGCACGATGATCGACGCACCCAGGATCATCATGGCGTCCGGCACATCACCGAAGACGAGATAGCCGAGCAGCATGGCCCAGAGCAGCGCGAGGTAGCGGAACGGTGCCACCGCCGAGATATCGCCGGTGCGCAGCGCCATGATGACGCACTGGTAGCCGATCAGGACCAGGACCGCAGCCATCGCCAGGAGGCCGAGCGCGCTCACTGATGGCGGAGTCCAGCCGCCAAGTGGAACGAGCATGACCGCGCCGGTGGTCGTCACCGTGACGGTCGTCAAGAAGGTAACGAACAGCGATGGAATCTGCGCCGGTATCTGTCTGGTCGCGAGATCGCGCAACGCGCAGAAGATCACCGAGATCAGGGCGAACAGCGAGAACTGGTTAAAGCCTTCGGCGCCGGGCCGAACGATGATGAGAACGCCGACAAAGCCGGCAATGATGGCAAGCCAGCGCCGCCAGCCGACGGGCTCACCGAATGCGAGCGCTGCGCCCAACGTGACGAGCAGCGGCAGCGCCTGGAGGATCGCGGAGATATTCGCCAAAGGCAAATGCGAGATCGCAGCAAGATAGGAGACCGTTCCGCCGACTTCGCCGATCACCCGCAGCGCAACCGGCTTGATCAGGAGCGTTCGAAACGACCGCATCGCGCCCTGATGCAATGCCAACGCCGCGATCAGCGCAATGGCAAAGACGCCCCGCACCAGCATCACCTGGCCGAAGTTCATCTCCGACGAGACGACCTTGGTGATCGCATCGTTGATGGTGAAGCCTGCGGTGGCCACCGCCATGAACAGGCTTCCGCGTAAGTTCGGGGAAAGCGCCAAGTGAAAGGGCCAAGTCAGCTACAATAGCATTGATGGAATTCGATCGAATTGGTGCCGCGTCGGAAGTGCCTCACCTCTCCCCAGCGGGGAGAGGTCGAATTGCGCAGCAATTCGGGTGAGAGGATCTCGCTCTATCGAGAGACCGCAACCCCTCACCCGGCGCTACGCGCCGACCTCTCCCTATGGGAGAGGTGGAGTGGTATCACGGCTCGCTCTATTCAAACATGACGCGATCCAAAAAGATCGCGCCACAATATCTTCTCTCACGTCGCGCCCGCCTTTTGCGCGTATTCCCATGATGCCTGGGACAGCGGCACCGTGCGCTTGGCGGACTCGATCGCCTTCGCATTCGCCGCGGTGCCGTCGCGGATCCGGCCCGCTATGCCCTGCGTGATGCCTGCGAGGCGGAACAGGTTGTAGGAGAAATACCAGTTCAGATCCGGCACCGCCATCTTGGTGACGTTGCAATAGATCTGCGCGGCCTCTTCCAGGCTCGGAATGTTGAGCGCCTTGATATCAGCGCCGTCGAGCCCCGGCATGGTCCACTGCATCAACAGATAGGTGAAGTCGGCCATGGGATCGCCGAGCGTCGACAATTCCCAGTCCAGCACCGCCAGCACCCGCGGCTCGGTCGGATGGAAGATCATGTTGTCGAGGCGATAATCGCCGTGGACGATCGAGACCCGTTCCTGCTGCGGCACGGTCTTCGGCAGCCACTCGGCCACCTTCTCGAATTCCGGAATGTGCTGCGTCTCGGACGCGCGGTACTGCTTGGTCCAGCGATCGATCTGGCGGGCGAAATAGTTGCCGGGCTTGCCGAAATCGCCGAGCCCGATCGCTTCGGGATTGAAGACGTGGAGTTTCGCGAGCGTCTCGATCTTGCTGGTGAAGATCTTGCGCCGATCCTCCGCCGTTTGGCTCGGCAGCGTCGGATCCCAGAACACCCGACCCTCTTCAAAGGACATGATGTAGAAGGTGGCGCCGATCACGGAATCGTCGGTGCAGAGTGCATAGGCCTTCGCAACCGGGAAGCCTTGCTTGCCGAGCGCGGCGATCACACGGAACTCGCGATCGACCGCGTGCGCGGACGGCAACAATTTACCGAACGGCTTGCGCCGCATCACATAGGCGCGGCCGGGCGTCTCGAGCTTATAGGTCGGATTGGACTGGCCGCCCTTGAACTGCAGGACCTTCAGCGGTCCCTGAAAGCCTTCGACGTGCTCCTGCATCCAGCGGGCAAGACTTGCCTCGTCGATGCGATGCCGCTCCTCGACTTCCCGGGTCCCGGAAAATTCTTCGTCCTTCCTGACGCCGTCCGCCACGATGACGCTCCCTCACTCTTCTTGGGGAGCGCCATCGTGGTGCTCCCGGTCAGTGTGCAGTGTTTGCATACTTCCGAAGTTCAAGTCTGGCAATGGCGCGGTTATGCACCTCGTCCGGACCGTCGGCCAGCCGCAGCGTGCGGATACCCGCGTAATCCTTCGCCAATCCGGCGTCGTCGGAGACGCCGCCGCCGCCATAGGCCTGGATCGCTTCGTCGATGATCTTCAGCGCCATGTTAGGCGCCGCAACCTTGATCATGGCGATCTCGAGCTGCGCGGTCTTGTTGCCGACCTTGTCCATCATGTCGGCGGCCTTGAGGCAAAGCAGGCGCGTCATCTCGATGTTGGTGCGGGCCTCGCCGATGCGCTGCTCCCAAACCGAGTGCTCGATGATCTTCTTGCCAAAGGCGGTGCGCGACATCAGCCGCTTCACCATCTTCTCCAGCGCCTCCTCGGCCTTGCCGATGGTGCGCATGCAGTGATGGATGCGGCCGGGGCCGAGGCGGCCCTGCGCGATCTCGAAACCGCGGCCTTCACCGAGCAGAAGATTCGAGGCTGGCACACGCACGTTCTCGAGCAGCACCTGGGCATGGCCATGCGGCGCATCGTCGAAGCCGAACACCGGCAGCATCTTCTCCACCTTGATGCCGGGAGTGTCGAGCGGGACCAAGATCTGCGACTGCTGTTGATGCCTGGCCGCCGTCGGATCGGTCTTGCCCATCAGGATCGCGATCTTGCAGCGGGGATCGCCGACGCCCGACGACCACCATTTGCGGCCGTTGATCACATAGTGGTCACCGTCGCGCTCGATGCGGGTCTCGATGTTCGTCGCATCCGACGAGGCCACCGCGGGCTCGGTCATCAGGAAGGCGGAGCGGATCTCGCCGTCCATCAGCGGCCGCAGCCACTGCCGCTTCTGCTCCTTGCTACCGTAGCGGAACAGGACTTCCATGTTGCCGGTGTCGGGCGCGGAGCAGTTGAAGACTTCCGACGCCCAGGTGATGTGCCCCATCTCCTCGGAGAGCAGCGCGTATTCGAGATTGGTCAGTCCCGCGCCATGAAATTCGTCATCGTCGTGCGAGGACGGCGGCAGGAACATGTTCCAGAGACCCTCGGCCTTGGCCTTCTTCTTCAACTCCTCGAGGATCGGGATCACCTTCCAGCGCGGCCCCTCCTCGTCCTGCTTCCGGTAGATCGGCACCGCCGGGCGAACATGCGTGTTCATGAACGACTGCACGCGGTTCAGCCATTCCCTCTGCTTGTCCGACATCGTGAAATCCATGGGACGCTCCTCGTTTCCTAGACTTTGGGCCGCACTGTCTTCCTGCCGCCCGTGCGCCGCAAGGCCCGATCGCGGACGGCAATGGATGTGGTGTGCCAGAACGCCAGCCGCGCATTCCGCAGATTGACATTTTCCGGCCTTCAAACGATAGTTTCATACAAATGTTTGAAATGCAACTCCCTCGACGAGGCGGGAGACCCAATGGCCAGCGACCAGACGCGTACCGCCATCCTTGCCGCTGCCGAGCGGCTCTATGCCGATCGCGGCTTCGGCGACGTCACGCTGCGCGACATTGTCGCGGAGGCGAACGTCAACCTCGCCGCGGTGAACTATCACTTCGGCTCGAAGGACGAATTGATCGCGGAACTGTTCGTCACCCGCAGCATCCAGCTCAACCGCGAACGACTGAGGCTATTGCAAGCGGCCGAGGAAGACGGTGGCGGGCGGGCCTCCGTCGATGCGGTGCTGCGCGCCCTTGTCGGCCCGACCTTGCGCGGCTGTCTCGGCCCGGAGAACCAGCGCTCGACCGCGGCGCGTTTCATGATACGGGTCTCGATCGAATCCGTGCCGCCGATCCGCCGCATCCGCAACCGCGAGATCGACCACTTGCGCAAGTTCATCGCGGCGATGCGGCGGTCCCTCCCCGGACACAGCGATGTCGAACTCTATTGGGGCCTGCACTTCGCACTCGCCATGGCCCAGCAGACGGTGCGCGACAGCGAGCGGCTCACCAAGCTGTCGGAAGGCAAATGCGACGTCGACGATGTCGAAGCGATCATCGAGCGCGTGGTCTCTGTCGCAGCGATGAGTTTGACGATGGGCGATACGGCGAGCAAGGCGCCGGCGCGCGTGCTCGCACGCGACGCGCGGTGACGTCCCGGATCGTTGTTAGATGATCCCCGCCGCCTTCAATCCCTCGATCTTGGCTTCGTCATAACCGAGCTTGCCCGTCAGCACTTCCTTGGTGTTCGCGCCGAGCAGCGGCGGCGCGCGGTAGTCCTTGATCGGCGTGGCCGAGAACGTGAGCGCGTTGCGGATCAGCGACAGCGAATGTTCGAAGGGGTGGTCGACCTTGATCTCCATGCCGCGCGAGCGGACATGCTCATCGGCAAACACCTGCGCGAAATCGTTGACCGGGCCGGACGGCACGCCGGCCTTCTCCAGCTCTTCCAGCCAATAGGCGACCGGCTTCTTGAGGAACAGGCCGGCGAAGATCGCCATGATCTCCTTGCCATGCACGACACGGTTGTTGTTCTTGATGAAGCGCGGATCCTTGGCGAGATCGGGCTCGCCGAGCACGGCGCAGGTGCGCTCGAACTGCGCGTCATTGCCGACCACCAGCATCAGTTCGCCGTCGGTGCAGCGGAACACGCCGGCCGGCATGCCGCCATTGCCCCAGGTGCCGCGGCGCGGCGGTGTCTTGCCGTTGACGAGATAGATCTGCGCGTAGTGCGAGAGCGAGGCGATCACGGTGTCGAACAGGCAGACATCGATATGCTGCCCCTCCCCGCCCCTCGCATCGCGATGATAGAGCGCGGACAGGATGCCGATCGAGGTGTTCATGCCGGTCATGTAGTCGACGATGGAGGGGCCGACCTTCATCGGGCCGGCGCCGGGCTCGCCATCCATGTGGCCGGTGACGCTCATCAGCCCGCCCATCGCCTGGAAGATCGCGTCATAGCCGGCGCGCGGCGCATAGGGGCCGGTCTGGCCGAAGCCGGTCACCGAGCAATAGATGATGCGCGGGTTGATTGTCTTGATCGATTCATAGTCGAGCCCGTAGCGCTTGAGATCGCCGACCTTGTAGTTCTCCATCATAACGTCGACGTTTCTGGCGAGCTCGCGGATGATCTCCTGCCCTTCCGGTTTGGCGATATTGACCGTGACCGACTTCTTGTTGCGGTTGGCGCAGAGATAGAACGAGTTGTTGTTGTTCTCCTTGCCTTCCGGATCGGTCAGGTAAGGCGGACCAAAGGCGCGCGCGTCGTCGCCGGTGCCGGGACGCTCGATCTTGATCACCTCGGCGCCGAGATCGGCCAGCATCTGCGCAGATAACGGACCCGCGAGCACACGCGTCAGGTCGAGAATCTTGATGCCCGAGAGTGGCAGAGCCGACATGAAAACTTCCTCCGAAGAAACTTATGCTCTTGTCGCGCGGGAACAGAGGTCCGACCGCGCCCTCGAAACAGCGGATACACTATTTTCGAACGGCGAGTACTGCGCTCTCGGCATGAAGCCATCCGCCTAGCTTCAGGCGACCGGCGATCCGCGTCCTCCATGGGTTAGCGCCGCTAGCATGAACTTTCTATTTATTTTCAACAACTTGAAAGCAGAGGATGCATGCGGCTGGATCGGTTGACACAGGGCCGGGAGGCCGGTGTAGGGTTGTGTCGCTACAGGGGGTGGCGGCGGACGGAGAAGCGTTAAAGAGGCATTCCGTGCCTAATGATGTACGCGCCCAGCCGCAGGCAGATTTGCCGAGCCTCCCCTTGGCCGGCCTGCCATTCGCCGAGCAGCCCGCGCTGCAATTGATCTATGATACTGCGCCGATCGGGCTCGCATTCCTCTCGCCGGACTGCCGCTACCTGCATATCAACCAGCGGCTCACCGAAATATGCGGCATTTCCGTCGAAGGGCATCTTGGACGAACGGTGCGGGAGTGCGTGCCGGCGCTCGCCGGCTCGATCGAAGCGATCGTCCGTTCGGTGATGACGACCGGCGAACCGGTGATCGGCGTCGAGGTGGCGGGGCAGCGCCCCAACCAGGTCGAACACCGTACCTGGATCACCTACTGGCATCCGCACCGGGGACCACGTGGCGACATCATCGGCGTCAATGTCGCCGCCGAGGAGATCACCGAACGCAAGCGCGCCGAAGCCGCACTTTTGGCTAGCGAACGCCAGTTTCACACGCTGGCCGATGCCATTCCGCAACTGGTCTGGATGGCGGACGCCGACGGCCGGATCTTCTGGATCAACAGCCAATGGTGCGACTACACGGGCGTGCCGGTGGAAGCCGGCAGCGTTCATGACTGGCAGGCTCTGCTCTCCCCTGCCTCGCAGCCGGAGGTCAAGAGCCGCTGGGCGCATTCGCTGCGCGATGGCGTGCCGCTCGAAATGGAACTGTCGCTGCTCGGAAAGGACGGGCGCTACCGTCCGTTCCTGACGCGGGTGATCCCGCTGCGGGATGCAACCTCGACCGTCTATCGCTGGATCGGCACCCACATCGATATTAGCGAGCAGAAGCGGCGCGAGGAGCACATCCGCTTCATCATCGAGGAGCTATCGCACCGCACCAAGAACCTGCTCGCCGTCGTCATGGCGGTCGCCAACCAGACGGCGCAATATGCCGGGGACGTCAAGCAATACCGGACACGCTTTCTGGAGCGGCTGCAGGCGCTGGCGCATTGTCATGATCTCCTGGTCAGGGATAGCTGGCGCGGCGCCTCGCTGCGCGATCTGGTGTCGTCGCAGATGCGGCCCTTCGACGAAGCCAATTCGGGGCGCATCGACGCGGACGGCCCTGCGATCATCCTCAAACCTGACGCCGTGCAGCATCTGGGCCTGGCGTTGCATGAACTGGCGACCAACGCTTCCAAGCACGGGGCATTGTCGACGCCCGACGGCGAGGTGGTGATCCGCTGGCACGCCGAGGAAGGCGACGACCGCGTTCGATTCTCGTGGTCCGAAAAGGGCGGCCCCGCCGTGACGCCGCCGCAACGGCAAGGTTTCGGCCGCGTCGTGATCGAGCAGATCGTGCCCCGCGCCCTGAACGGCAGCGGCAGCCTCGACTTCTCCGCGGCGGGCGTCAACTGGACGCTGGAATTCCCCCAACAGGCCGAGCGATGACCGGCTGGGCGTCGCGCGGTCTCGCCGCTGATGTGAGGACTATTCCGGGTGCAGATTGGCGGCCTCGACCACGCGACTCCATTTTGCGATCTCGGCATCAACAAACTTCGCGAATTCGGAGCCGAACAGCTTGCCCGGCTCGACGCCCTGGCTCGCGAACTTCTCCTTGATAGCGGAATCCGCGAGCACATCCCGGATAGTGGTGACCAGCCTGCCGTAGACGGCGGACTCACCGCCGTGCGGCATGTAAAGTCCGAACCAGGACGTCGCCTCGAAACCCTTCAGGCCCACTTCATCCAGCGTCGGCACGTCCGGTAGCGTCGGTGCGCGCTCCCTGCTTGTCACCGCGAGCACGCGGAGCGTTCCGGCCGCGGCTCCCGGGATCACCGTCGGCAACGTGTCGAACATGATCGGCACATGGCCGCCGATCAGATCGTTCATGGCAGGGGCCGCTCCTCTGTAGGGCACATGCACGATATTGACGCCCGCCATTTGCTTGAACAATTCGCCCGATAGATGGTTGGCGCCGCCTATGCCAGAGGACGCGAATGACAGTTTGCCTGGCTGTGCCTTCGCCATCGCGACCAGCTCGCCGACATTCCTGGCGGCGAAATCGCGACTGACGACCAGGGCGTTCGGCGCGGTGGCGATGACCGCGACGGTCGCGAACGCGGTGCGGGTATCGTAAGGAAAGCTCTTCCGCAGGCTCGGATTGATGACGTGATGCGTCGCCGTGAGCAGGAGCACGCTGCCGTCGGGAGGTGACGTGGCCACGGCCTGCGAGCCAATCACGCCCGATGCCCCGGGGCGGTTGTCGACGATCACGGTGATGCCGTGCTTGATCTCGAGCGACTGCGCCACGTAGCGTGCGAGAATGTCGGTCGTGCCTCCCGCCGGGAACGGCACGACGATCTTGATCGATCTTGGCAGATCCTGCGCCGATGCCGCGGGTGCAATGCCAAGGAAGAGCAGTGAGCAAGCGATCGCAGCCAGCTTTCTCATCGTCGTATCCTTGCGCGCATTCGCGCCGCCATGCATCAGGCTGCCGCGGTCGCGACGGGGAACTCCACCATGGCTTCACCGACCGCGACCTGCTCGCCATTCTGGTTCTTCACCATCACATCGATCAGCACCCAGCGGGATTTGGCCGTGACCTGCTTGGACTTGATGATGCCGGTGGGCTGGATCGTGTCGCCGGGCCGTACCGGCTTGAGCCAGCGGGTCTCGAGGCGACGATGAATGGCGCCTGGCGGCTTCGCCCAGTCGGTCAGCATGCGCGTGAGCAGACCAAAATTATTCATGCCGTGCATGATGATGCCACCGAAATTGGTCTTGCCGAAATTGCCCTTCATGTATCCCTCGTCGAGGTGCAGCGGATTGTAATCCAGCGAGGCGTCGCAGAATAACCGGATCGACTCCCGCGACACCGCGAACTTCGGCCCCTCGATGCCGTCGCCGGCCTTGAGCTGATCGAAACTGACTGTCATCGCCTGCACTCCTCACGCCGGACGAATGGTCTGGCCGCGACCTGAACAGATCACGTCGCCATGCTGGTTGAAGAAGACGTTGTCGTGCACCACGAACAGCCGCTCGCGCCGGATGAACTTGTCGAGGGCGCGCGCCTGCAGCGTGATGGTGTCACCTGGTCGCGCCGGAATGTTGTAGCTCCACGACTGCCCGGCGTTCACGGTGCCCGGGCTGCGCATCCAGTCGTCGGCGGGCGTGCAGGCGAACATCAAGAGGATGTGGATCGAAGGCGGCGCGACCAGGCCCCCATAAGGTCCGGCCTTTGCCGCGGCTTCGTCCAGATAGAGCGGATTGGTCTCGCCGACGGCCTTGCAGAACAAGGTGATCGCCTCCTGCGTCAGCTTGTACGGCAGGGTCTTGCGCGGCTCGCCGGGCACGATCTCGTCCCAGACCTTTCGCGATTTCGCGTCCTTCCAGAAATCGGTCTCGAAGTCTCCGCTTCGCACGCTTGACGCTTGCGCCATCCGCTCCACTCCCCTATTTGTTCGTCTGGCGAACTCTTCGTTCGTTTTACGAACCAATCCCTAAACGACCCGGCCGAACCTGGCAAGGGCCAACCCGGCATGCGCAATGAGCAAGGACAGCGATGAATTCGTGCGCTCGATCGCGCGCGGCTTCATGATCATCGAAGCGCTCGGAAAACCTCCGGGCCGCCATACCCTCGCCGAAGCCGCGCAGCTTGCCGGCCTCAGCCGAGCGACCGCGCGGCGAATATTGGCAACGCTCGTCACGCTGAACTACTGCGCTGCCGACGGCCGCTATTTTTCGCTGAAGCCGCGGGCATTGGGATTGGGCCTGTCGTATCTCAACGCGCTACCCTATTGGGGCTATGCCCAGCGCGCGCTGGAGGACTTGCGCAACGAAATCGGGGAATCCTGCGCGCTCGCCGTGCTCGACGAACGCGAGATCGTCTACGCGCTGAGGCTCCCTGCGCGGCGGATTCTTTCCACCAACCTTGGCATCGGCAGCCGCCTGCCCGCGCATCTCGTCTCGCTCGGCCGTGTGCTGCTTGCCGCACTTCCAGCCGAGAAGCGGGCCGCCTATCTTGCGAGCGGAGACTTCAAGCCGGTGACGCCACGCACGGTGACCGATCCGCAGCGGGTCGGCGAAATTCTCACGCGCGCGGAGACCGAAGGCTACGCCTGGGTCGACGGTGAACTTGACCCAGCGATCTGCGGCATCGCAGTGCCGCTGCGCGACCAGATCGGCGCCGTCGTCGCCGCCATCAGCATCAACATGATCTCGGGCACGATGAGCGAGGCTGCCGCGAAGAAGAGATACCTGATCCCGCTGAAAAAGACCGCGCAGGACATTCGCAGCCAGATGGTCTCCGCGCGATAGCGGTATCGGGGATCAATGCTCAGCATTGATCCCCCGAACGATAGCGAATGGATGCGGCGCGAAGCTACGCCGCCGCGGCCTTGCGACGGGTAGGCGCTTTCTTTCCTGTTGCCGCTTCGTTGATGATGCGGACGATCAGCGATCGCGTATCGCGTTTGGCGAACTCATCGGCCATCGATGCGGCCCGCATGCGGTAGGCGGGCTGCTCGAGCACGGCCCGAACCGCCCCGCGCAGGACCTTCGGATCCGGCTGATTGGTCGCCAGATTGATCCCGACGCCGGACCACGCGATGCGCGCGTTCACGTCGGCCTTGTCCTCGGTCAGCCCGGCACTCACGATCGGAATTCCAAAGCTCATGGCCTGATTGACGCTGCCGTAGCCGCCATTGGTGACGAACACATCCGCCTTTTGCAGGATCCACTCGAACGGCAGGTAGCTGGACACGCGTGCATTGGACGGAATCACGCCCGGGATCGTGTCGACCGGACGGCCGCCCGTGGTCGCCACCACGAGCAGATCGGGCTCGTCCGCAAGGGCAGCGAGCGTCGGCGCGACGAGAAGACCGAAATCATGATTGGCCACCGTCCCCTGCGTCACCAGCACCACCTTGCGCGTGCCGTCGAGATCACCAGCCCATGGCGGCAGCGGCGCCTGGTTCGGAATGATCGGAGGTGTCCCCACGAAATGGATCGTGGGCGACAGCTTTCGCGGAAACTCGAAGCTCGGCACCGAAAGCTGGAGATAGGCGTCGGCCAATTCCACGACGGACTCGAACAGCACTGTCGACAACGGCCGCGCGCCAAGTTTTGCCAGGAGCTCATTTATCCGGCGCGTTGCGGGCTCGTTGACCACACTGTCATATTCCTTGGCGATAACGGCATAATTGTCGCGCTCGCCCTGGGTGGTTGCGGGCGGAAGTCCAAGAAAGAGCGGCGCACCATCATCACGGGCCGAGTGCAGCACCGAAGTCCCGCACAGCACCACCGGAGACCGATTCGCACGCGAACCGAGCAGCATCGGAAGTACGCCAAAGAACATGTCGTCGCCCACGATGACATCGGGCTGCATTTCGTGCACCAGCTGCTGCAGTCCGGCATATTGCGGCGGCATGGTCTCGACAAAGAAACGCTCGATAGCGACGCGCAGCCATTCCAGTCCAGGCTCGATATTCTTCAGCTCCGGCGCGACCTCATCGATCTTCCGCAGATCGAAATCGGCACCGGCGGGAAGCGACCGGAAGCCTGCACCGATGGCCTCCACCCGCGGCCGCAGCACGCTGCCGGTCAGGAATGTAACGTCGTGTCGCTCGTCGATAAGGCCGCGGGCGACCGCAAGCAGCGGATTGAGATGCCCGGTTGCAGGCGTGCAAGCGATGAGAACTTTCATGTCATCCTCCAGCGTGAACATCGGCGCGGAAGACCATCTCGCCTCGAGAAGGACCGGCCGGCTCAAGGAGGACCTTGGCGAAGCATCGCTACGCTTCGGCTTCGAACAGCGAAAGAATGGTTACGGATGAAATGGGTTTGTGTCAGCGGAGCGCGACCCGCGCCGCATTCGCGGGCCGGCGATGTCACGCGCCCGGCGGCATCAGGCTTTCTTCTTGGCCGGCTTTGCCGGCGGCTTTTCTTCGGCGGCCTTCTTTATCGATCGCGCATAGCTGTCAGCCACATTCTCCGCCGTGATTTGCAGCCGCCTCGCCGCCGCCGCTGCCGACGCGAGCGTGTTCTTGGCGAGGTGCTTATGGCGATCCCTGGTCTCCTTGTCTTTGGCCTTGGCGGCCATTCCCATGAGATGGCCGTGCCGCTTCCTGGCGGCATCGGTTAAGGCCTTGACCTGCTTTTTTGCCATCGACCGAATCAGAACGTCTAAATCCCCTGCCGCCATTTCCGTTTCCTGCGAACAAAATCTTCCGCAGCTTGATACACCGGCCTCCCGTTTCGATCAATTTGCAGTGTGCGCGCGGCGCGCAAAGTCCTGGCCGCCTGTTTAAGTACCCCGATGACCACGAATGCGACCACGACCGTGATCAAATCGCTGACCATCGATGACACGATCACGCCAAAGGCGCCGCCGGCAATGATGCCGATCGTGCCGTCAACTGCCCCACCCCTTCGTGCGGATTTCCTTAGTCCTTCGAACATGGCATCTGCTCTGCTTCCGCGATGCCGCTGACGCTCGGCTGGCCGATCTGCAGGCGGAAGATGACTTCCGTCACTTTCGGAAGGTCGAACGACGTGGTTCAGATTGACAGTTCGCTGTGTCCCCCGAGCGCGGCGAACGCGGCCGCCCCGGCACCCAACGAAGTCCACCCGCAGCCGGGGCGGCCGACGAAGTCACGCTCGCTAGAGCTGTCGGCGGCGAATCGTTTCGGTCAGCTCGGCAAAGCTTTCCGCAATTCCGTCGCCGGTCTTCGCGCTCACGAGCTTGAGGCTCGACTTCGCAAGCTCGCCGATACGTCCGGCGCTTCCTGCCGCTTCCGGGAGATCGATCTTGTTTACCAGGGCCTTGTACGGCCTTCCCGGAAACCTTGTCTCGAAGCCATGCACCAATTCGATCATCCGCGTGATCGTTTGAGGCCTCGTTATGTCCGATACGATGATCGCGGCTGACGCACCCGTCACGTAGACGGTGTCGAAAATCTGCGTTCCAAAATCGCCGTCCGTGTCCCAGAGCACAAGACGCATCGGTTCGCTCCCGTTCCCGGGTGCGAGAGCGACGTCATGGCTGAGAACCTCGACGCCTAGCGTCGACTTGTATTGCCCCTCGAAACGATCGTACACGAGGCGGTACAAGATCGAGGTCTTGCCGACACCCATATCGCCGAGCAGCATGACTTTTGCGGTAAGCATCAGCGGCGAACTTCGGCTCGGAACGCGTTTTCAAAAGTGACCCTGCGATTTCCGCCAATCGCCGCGCCGACCCGGTCGGTGATCGGCATTGACGACGAGCGCGAAACGATAAATAGCCTCGAAGGCTCTACCCCGAGCGACGTCAATCTCCGCATCACCTGCTCTGCTCTCTTGCGGCCCAGCGTCCGGTTGGTGGCGTCCGATCCGCTCTCGTCCGCATATCCGACGATTCGAATTCGCAAGTCGTTGTTCGCCAGCAACTCGGCCAGGTCTCGAAGCTGCTGCTCGGCCTGCCCACTATCGAGAAATTCGTCCTCATTGCCGAAGAAGATCGCCGTCGAAGCAATGAAGCCCTGAAGGCGCAAGGCCGGGCCGTCGACGACGGACTGCAGCTTCGCATATTGCTCGCTCAGCCTGGCGTATTGCTCCCGCAGTTTGGCGTATTCCTCGTTTCGGGATTTCGATTCAGCGGCGATCGTTACAAGCGTTTCGTCGATACGCGCCTGCGCACGCGCAAGGGATTGCTGCGCGGTCGCGACGGAGGAATGCAATGCCGCCGACTGCTCCAGCCCAGGCACGACACCAATCCGGTTGACAAGCCGGTACGGAGCTGCGGCCTTGGCCAGCGTGTCGGTCAACGGCGACACATCGAGCTGACTGGGCGCGATGCCGGAAACCGAGAAACTTCGATTACGATGATCAAAGTCCAGCCGAAGCGGAAACGACGCAAGCAGCGGCTGCTCGTCGACAAGTTGCTCCAGTGCCGCATTCGTCCTGCGCTCCAGCATGCTCCTCGTCACCCATATTCCACCGAGCCAGACGAGCACCGCAGCACAGAGGGCAAGCAGGATGAACAGAACGACCCTTCCCCGCCGGCTCTTCTTGCGCGAGAAATGACCGGATTCGATGGAAGCCGCCAATGAGGCGAGCATTGCCGCATCGCAGTTCGCGCCGCTGTCAATGCGCTCGATCGTGTCGAAGAAAAGCGAATTGATCTTGGCATTATCGGCGGGGCGAAGCGGACCGATGCACTCTGCTGCGAGGACGAACTGCGGCGATGCGCGAAGCACGATCTCCCTTCCGCCGAAATCGAGCGTTTGCAGGTTGCCTTCTCCAGCTAACGCCTGAAGGGAAAACTCCAGAATCGCGGCCACCATTGCGCTGAGCAGGTCCGTGCGTTCGTCCGGAGACTCGTCGCGCTTCCAGGCCGCGATCAACCGTCCATTGCCGCGCTCGAGCAGCAGCAACCGTTTCACTCGGGGCGGGTTGCTGTCGGCCAAGACGAACTCGCTGATCGGACGGCCGGTCACCAGCGACTTGATGCGCCCGATCCAGAGTTCAGCGGAGGTCAGCGCGCTGATGCGCTGTTCCAGAAACGCCACCAGTTCCTTGAAGGCATTTGCGACCGCGGCACTAACCAGCCGGCCGGTAATGGGGTAGAGCGCATCAACCATCAGGTCGCGCGAATTTCTGATCTCGCTCCTGATCGCAGAAATCACCAGGGGCGCGACTGCGTTGGCGAGCTCCCGCGGCCGGCTGACTTCCGCCCGCTCCAACGCCGTGACCAATACATCTGCCGTTGCCGCTTCGAGTCGGTCCGCAGTGCCCACATATTGCTGAAGGCGAGCGACATTGGTTTCAAGCTCCTGAAGACGCGACGCCTCCGGTTGAAACAGCAATGTCTTGAGCTGCTCGATCTCCCGGTTCTGGCCGACGGGAGCTCCCATACTATTTTCCCGTGAGACCGGATCCCAATCCACTAATGGTTGCACCGAGCTGCGAGATCGCCGTGCCGACATCTCTCAGCGAGGCGAGCCGCTTCACCTCGGTATCCCGCTCGAGTTCCGTGACCTTTGCTTGAACCGCGGCCAGTTCCTTCGCCAGGTCAGCCTGGACTTGCTTGAGGGATGCCTGCAGCTCTTCGCGCAAGTCAGTCAGCTTATTTTCGATCGACCGCTGCGCTCCGCCAAACAGGAGAGCACGGACCTGATCGATCGTCGCCTCGCCCTGCGAAGTCGCTTCGGCCCCGTTGGTCGGGACCGCCGAATTTGCAATTCGGCTCGTCCCTTTTCCCTGCTGCTCGATACCCTTCATAGTTACTCCTTGTCCGACGCTACCCAAGTCTGCCGCCATCCGGAAAAAGCAAATTGAAAGCGACGCCACAGCCAAAAGCCGTTCGGCCCAGAAAAAGTAATCAATCGGAAGAGGACAAATTCATGATTTGCCAGATGTCGGCCGCCGCTCCCCTGCGTTTAAGTTATTGCCCTTATTGCCAATTCTGTTCGGTTCTTTGCCTGGCATTTCTCCAGGATGACGCTGACATAGTTCTTTACCGTACCTTCAGCCAAGTGCAGCTGCTCGCTGATCTCGGTGTTGCTCTTGCCCTCAACGATCAGCCTGAGAATTTCATTCTCACGCGCCGTCAAGTCATCCCGAACGGGTAGCTTCGCCGTGGCGAGCGGACGACGCAGCCGCTTGAACTCGCCAAGAATTCGCGCAGCAACTCCTGGCGAAAGCCGCGATTGACCGTTCATCACCGCCCGGATCGTCGTTGCGATCTCATCGATCCTCGCGTCCTTCAGCAGATATGCCTTCGCACCTGCGCTGACGGCTTCGAAGATCAAATCATTTGTCTCAAAAGTGGTGAGAACGACGATGTTGGTCTGCGGGAACTCGCGGAGGATCCTCTGGATGGCCATGATGCCATCGACGCGCGGCATCTGCAAATCCATCAGGATGACGTCGGGCCGATATCGACGCGCAAATTCGATCGCCTGCTCGCCGTCGGCCGCGCCCGCGAGAAGCTCGAAGTCGTCGTTCTGTTGCGCGAGGAGCGTAGCAAGACCTTCCCTGATCAGCGCCTGATCTTCGGCAATCAGCACCCGAATCTTTTCGATACTGCTCACAGGGCGATCCTTGGTCCTTGTGAAGATGCTGCACGCCGCATGCGGCGCCAAGTTGCTCAATCGGTCAACGTGCCTGAAGACGGCGCAACCGGCAGCCCGGCCACTGGCAGCGATATCCGAACCAGCGTTCCCGCTCCCTGCGAGCTCTCCACCGAGCACTCTCCGCCAACGAGTTCAGCAAATTCAACCATTCCGATCAACCCGAAATGTCCAGGCTTCGAGACGGACGGATCAAAACCGCATCCATCGTCGCTGATCTCGACAACGAGTCTCCGGGCGACTGCAGTCCGATCTTCGCTCGCGCGAAACGCAACTCGCCGTGCTTTCGCGTGTGCCTCGACGTTACGCAGCGCCTCGATGAGGATGCGCTGAACCGTCGTCCCGTAGGTGCGCAGTCCTTCGCGAGCTCCGTCTTCGATGTGCACCGACACCTCGGCGCCGGTGCGCTCCGCGAAGTCGGACAGCATGCCTTCAGCGTCCGGCGCAAGCTCAGGTTCATCGGGGATCCGCAGGCGGGCAATGGCTTCGCGCGCACGCGCCAGGCCGTTGATCGCCGCTTCCTCAGCGGTCGCAAGGCCATCAGACACGCGAGCGGGATCGGTTGACAGAAAGTGCCGGGTCAATCTGATCTGGGTCAGAAGCGCCATGATCGAATGCACCAGCGTGTCGTGAAGGTCGCGCGCCAGGCGCAGACGTGTCCGCGCAAGCGAGGCGAAGCGCACCTCCGAACTTGCGGCCTCGAGCTGTTGCTCTATCAGGCGTCGGGCGCGGCGCTCGCTTCCGAGCAGGACTTCGACCTGACGGGCCGCAAAATCAAGCATCGCGATCACAAGGTAATGCGAACGATCCTTGTTCCAAAGGAAGACCGCCGTCACCGGATGGTCCAGCCCCGGTGAGGCGCCACGCACGCCGGCCAGCGCGAGCACCTCCCGCTGCCCCTCAGCCAAGGCGGTCAATTCGGGTTCCATCCCGACAAGCAGCATGCACTGGCAGCAGTCCGCACCGATCGCCGGAAGCCATTCGACCAACCGTCCGGTTTTCTGGAGCATCGTCCTGTCGGCTCCGACAATGGCAAGCCCTATGACGTCGGCTTCTGCGGCCGGAAGCAACTCCGCGTTGAGGTCGATCATTCGTTGCTCAAACCAGTTCCAAGCGAGGTCGGCCATTTTGGCGTACGCCCACGCCGATCGCAAACAAATATGACTTTCGTCACGATCGATCCTGACTTTCGCCAGATGCTTCCACTCCTCGAAATGCGCTTTCTGGTCGGCGAAAGTGCAAAGTCGGGGAAAGCCATGAAGATCGCGCCGCAAAAATCGTCGCGCATACGACAAGGCGATATGGCCGAGAGAGCAAGCCCGCCGAAACGTCATTCCCTGAGCGCGAGCCAGAAAGCCGTACTGAACGCCGCACTCGCGGGACGCTTGCAGCTCTATCCGCGCGGATATGCCACGAGCAAATCGGGACCGTTTCATTCGCGGCGAGCCGTCGCGTCACTCGCGCGCACAGGTCTGCTGACACTCAGCACGACGATGCGCTTTGCGACGGCCACCGAGCGTGGGCGCAAAATCTATTCAGAGCAGACGTAGGGGTGAAGCGAATGCGAGGGTGCATGCTCACACTCTGGACTGCTGCGCTGACATTCATTGGAGCCGGTTTGGCCGCCGTCTTGTTCGGATTTCGGGCATTGGACACACAGTTCGGAAGCTCCCTGCTGATCGGCGGACTGATCTTCGTTTCCTCCGGATTCATGATCGGGACGCAGCGTCTTGTGATCCGGCAACTCAACAGCATGCGAGACGCCCTGGAGGCGGATGTTGAGAAGCCGAAGGCGGCGACCGCCGAGGCCATTCCGGTCATCCCGACCGCGATACTGGAGCGTCCGTCCCCTGCAGGTCTGATCAAGCCGAAAGAAACTGTCGCCCGAGATGCCCGGCAGGCCTTTGCGGTCATCCGGGCCGGCACCGTCAACAACATGGACTACGAACTGCGAGCCGATGGGACGATCGTTGCGACCTTGTCCGGCCAGACGTTTGAATTCCGCTCAATCGACGAGCTTCGCAGATATCTGGCCGCGCTTTCGCAAGACAATGGCGATGCGGCTGCCGGCCGACGCTCCGTTTGATCCACGCGGCAAGTTCAGCCCTGAACGTCGCCGTCGCGATCTACAGGGTGATGACCAATTGCACGGATGCGCATGACCAATCTCATCTTCCGTCGCCTTGGCAAAGACCTCAATGTCCAGTGACGAGAACGGCGGCCGCCGTCGCGGCCTCGCCACCAAACTTGCTCGCTCGGTTTCGCCGTGCAGAAAGATTGGACGCAAGACCATGTTGGAAATGCTGAAGTGTATCGTGAGCAGGAAGCCTGGTCCCGCACGTGACAAACCTGCGAGGGCAATCCATGATACGGCCAAGCCAAGCAACTGTGTCGAGCATGGCAGTACAGGTTGCGAAGAACCCGATCCCTTGAAATCTGCGACTACCCGGCGCTGGGTCGATGGGCCGCTGAAGCCGCCATCGACGAAGTAAGTGATGCGCAGCGCGCGAAACAAAGCCGCGCACCAACCTCACGAGGATCCAGACGCATCCAAGGCCGGGTCAATAAGCCAATAACAAAGACGCGGCGGGATTACTCCCGCCGCGTCCGATTCTCGTGCTCGCTGGTCCAGGGCTGAGAGCGCCCCGATGCCAAGCTTTGGACTGCTTAGCGGGCGATCCCAGCGAGGTGACAGCGCTTGAGATAAGACACTGGATCACCTCCTTTCGTTGTTGATGGGACGCCGAATATAGGCAGCCGATCCGCGCCTGTTAAGGCCGCAAAGGCAAATCGGCTGGAACCTGGCTGTTTGTAACGGCTCAGGGCGGTTGAGGCCGCCCTCCCGGCATGATAGTGGATCGTCCGCGCGCGGGTGTAGCTCAATGGTAGAGCAGCAGCCTTCCAAGCTGAATACGAGGGTTCGATTCCCTTCACCCGCTCCAGCTCTTGCCCGTAAAAAATCATGGTAAAACAACATCTTGGATGCAGTCAAATCCCCGCGCGCGGCTTGTCTGGTGCGCTTTCGGGCGCACATAGGGCGGGTTTGCGAGAAGCATTTGGCCGCAAGTAGTGCCTGAATTACAGCTACGTGTGACTGGTTGAGGTTCGCTCGTCTATAGGCCAGCTCAGGCATGTTCGTAACGCTCTGCGCCGATGGTACACTCCCTCCGCACTCGAGCACTATTGTTACGAATCGCAATTCTCGCAAATCACCGGCACCGGCATCGCGGTCCCGTTTGGGTTTATCTGGTAGTTTCTCGAAGAATTCGCTTGGCCTGTTACACCCGACCGCAACCATGCATTCCTTGGCCTTGTCCGTGGGGCCAAGTGTGCTGTCCAGTTGGCGCGGGAATGGTGTCGTCGAAATCGCTTTGATTGCCAGCGGGGGACACTTCATCAGGCGCGAGGAGAGGGCCGGCAACATCAAGGTTGATTACAGCTGACCGTCGTGTCCTGTATCAAAGCGTTAAGTCCGCTCAGCGCCATGACCGACAAAACTCGAGCTGTCTTTTCGAGCACGAGCACGGCCTCGAGGGCGGTTGGTCCTGCACCGGCTCGGCGCGACAAATGGAAAGCGAAGCAAGCAAGGAAGAAGCAACGAAAGAGACCAAGCAAAATGCGAAGGAGAAGGTTGGGGGCATGAGTAGCAACCGTTCGCGCAAGCAGGTCGCTGACCTCGGCCCTCCCTTTCTTCCGGCGGCTGTAGCAGATGCTGGAGCACCTTGTGGGTGTGGGCGCCGGGTAAAGGCGGACTTGTGGAGGCGTCACAAAGAACCCTTTGGTCCGATCTTTTCGGACAATACTCCAGCTGAAAAAGGTGCCTGGATTCAGCAGAGCGTTATTCAAACTTGCGAATGCGGCAGCAAGGTTAGCATTCCGCTCGACCCAAAACCTCCGCGAGGAATCCTGTGGCTGTACGGTGACGAAGCCAATAGGGAAACTCAGGGATATGCTGTGGAATGCTACACGCTTGTCGGAGGCACTAACGGTGTCATTCGGGACCTCGTAAATGGATTAAAGGAAGCTAAGTGCAAGCTATTGCCGGATTTAGACCCAGCGACATGGACCGTTCATTGCACAAAACTCGCAAACCGTAGGTGGCGGACAGAATCTGAGCGCTTCTCCGATTTGACTGAAGGTGATGTCCACACGTTCTTCTGCAACTGTGCGCAGATATTTAAGAATGCACAGCGCTATTCGTCGAATACGGCTGTCTTTGGATTTCGAAAGCGAATGACTGATCAGGACGCAGAAAGGCACGCCAGAAAGGATGCCAAGAGAATCGCGCATTTGGCATTGCTCTCGTCTGCTATTTTCCATGGCACGGGGAACGGTCTGATCCCGAGATTCTTCTTGGAAGCTGTCAAGGAGGTGAGGCACTTTCCGCACATCGAGGGATGGTCACGAGACAGTTTCCTAGGGTCGCGTCACTATCTTGCTCACGAACTGCTATGTCATGGCAACCACGTCCCGGCTCCAGAGTTTCTAGCGCCTAGGAGCCATCCACTGCTCGAACTGGCAGACATACATGCATATCACTTGGCCCGAAGCCTGATGCTGCAAAGCTCCGGCCGCTCGCCAGAAGTGCCGATGTCAATGTTCGGTGAATTTTGCTATCTCGCGATGATCAACGCGAACCGTTTTGATCTTGTTGTCGAGGATGACGTGCCACCAAAGTATATTCCACGACCATAGCACGCGGCATCTCGTAGACTTTTCAGCCAGCCCAGTGATTTGGTCGTGGAACCTTGCTTCGTCTTCCTCGCAATCAGGCAAACCACCGGTCCATGAAGACGCTGACGCCGAAAGGCAGCAACGATAACCAGCGCGCGGGCGGCGGATACGATGATGACGCGCCTCGCCAACAGCGATAGGAGCGCCAGACGCAGCCCCGACATAGCCACCGCCAGATAATGACGATATTTCGTTCTGAGCTACGCGGCATTCGCGCGCTTGCGTGGCGGCCGCTTCTTGGTGGCGGCACTGGCCGTCAGTTTCATGCCCATGGCTCGCATGATGGACAGCACGGTACTGAACTCGGGGTTCCCGCTGTCGCCCAGCGCCTTGTAAAGACCCTCGCGCGTGATCCCCGCCGCTTTCGCGATTTCCGCCATGCCTCGCGCGCGGGCCACAGTCTTGATTGCCTCGCGGATTTCATCGGGGCTTCCGTCCTCCAGGACGGCGGCGATGTATTCCGCCTGAGCCTCTGGCGTCACCAGGTATTCGGCAGGGTCGAACTTCCTCAAGTCTTTCACTCTAACCATGGCGGTTACTCCAACGATGATATCCAAATATTGCGTCGTGCTTCACGTGCACGGAACGACATTGAAGGCGGCCATGAAGAAGGCGGCCATGAAGCGCCGGTCGCGGCGCAGAAGCGGTTGACCGGTCGCCCGCGCTTGCCGCGACAATTTGTCGGATTCAGCTTTCCCCAGACGTCCTTTGTCTGCCATCCAGCAACGAGAGGTACCGATGCTCTACGCCATCCTCGCCTATCATGTCGAAACGGAGGTCATGTCCTGGACGCCGGAGGAAGATGCCGCGCTGATGGTCGACCTGCACAAGGTCCATGACCGCTTGACCAAGCAAGGCCGCCTCGGGCCAGCGGCGCGGCTCGGCGAGACCGGGAAAGCACGCACCCTGCGCGGTCCGGGCGCAGGGGTCGTGATCGATGGCCCCTTTGCCGAGACCAAGGAGCAACTGCTCGGCTTTTACGTCGTCGACTGCGCCAGCGAGGACGCCGCGATCGAAGCCGCGCGCGACCTGCGTCGGGTCAATCCGACGGCGGTGTACGAGATCCGGCCGATCATGGTCTTTCTTCCGGGCACAGGCTTTCCGCGGACGGAAGCTGCAAGCGACGGCGACTAGATTCAGTTGGACAAAAGCAAGCTCGCCGCCTCGCTCGTCTCACCCTCGCTTCTGCTGGGAAGCGACGGCAACAAGAAACTCCGCGAGGGCGAGCCTTCCGGCCTCTTCCGCCGCTCGCTGGGATGAACATCCATCCCCGAAAGTTTCGGCAAATATCGGCGTTTTCCGGCCTAATCCGAATCCGAAGCAGGTCACACGGCAGAGGCGCGTCGGCGTTCTTCCCACTCTCGCGTGAGTTGCAGCGACCTCAACCGAACTCGAGGCCGTTTCTAGTCGACGTCAAACCGGCAGGCCGATCTTGTGGATGACCGCAGGGCCGGAATCCTGTACTGGGAACTGGCCCATCGCCGACTCTTCGGACGTCGGGTGGGAACCCCGGGGAACCCTTCGGCTACATCGCCGTTGTGTTCCCAACGTAACAAGAAAAGGAGCAAGCCGTGAACATGCGTGGGATTTTCTTGATGGCCGCCGCCACTGCGCTGACGATATCGGCGTCCCTACCTGTTCGGGCTGCGCCCATGATGCCGTCCCCGATGGTGCAAGAGCCTGCGGCACAGCAGGTGCAATACCGCCGTTGGCATGGTGGTCCCGGTTATCGCCACTACGGTTACCGGCGCGGGTATGGCCGTGGATACGGAACCGGCGCTGCCGTGCTTGGCGGACTCGCCGCCGGCGCCATCATCGGCGGTGCGATCGCATCCAGCCAGGCCCAAGCAGCAAACGCCCAAGCCTACTGCGCGCAACGCTTCCGCTCCTATGACCCCGCCTCGGGTACCTATCTCGGTACCGACGGCTATCGTCATCCCTGTCCGTAACGAGCCTTAGCTAAATACAAACGTCATTCCGGGATGTGCAGGCCCGGAATCCATTCGCCGCCTGTGCAGGTGGTGAAATGGATTTCGGCTTCGCGTACTTCACACGCCCCGGAATGACGGCCAGCCGAGGGATGCCGTCCGAACCTTGCATCCTTTACGACGGAAAATCGGCCGGCTTCACCTCAAGCCGGTCGGCGTGCAGGGTCCAATCGTGGACCCCATGCATTTCGCTGAATTTCTGCTTGGCAACTTCCAATGCCTTGGCGTCGTTCGGGACGTCCAGGTCTACCGTGCATTGGCAGATCTCGCCGACCTGACCGTTCTCTCCGAGCACATGTTTGTAAAATCGGGCAATGAAGCGCGGCATCCGCATAGCTCCCTCTTTATCGTGCGCTAGCTGAGCCAGCCTGGAAGATCTCGCGTTGATCTCGCGCAAACCGGCACGGACGGTGACCTGATTTGAAATTGCAGCACGGGTCCTTGCTCGGCGCGGGGCCCGGCGGCGCCAGAGCCTGACGGAATTTTCGGAAAATTGCGCTGGATCACGACGGCTTTCGACCGCGGCGCCCACGTCAATTGACGTCGGCCAGCGACGCAGGCTTGCGCCCGAAGCCGTTGTGAACCTCGATTGGCACAAAGACATGTCAAAGCTGATCCTCGACATCAATGCACGCGTAGAAGCCGCTGCCGACGATCGTGCGCGCGGAGTGATCATCCGGAAGCTGAGACGAGCGCTCGAGCAGGACTAACCGGGTGACAAGCTGACGGCAGCGGCGCTGCGACGTCCGTTACTCCTTGAACGACGGAGAGTCCGGCGCTTCGCGCGGATCGCGTTCGACCGGCTCATTCTCGCCGAGCGGCTCGTCGCGCTCGACGTCAACCTGATCCTGATCGATCAAGCCGGGCGCCTCATCGGCTTGATCGGCGGGTTCGCCACGTCGCTTTCGAGGGACAGAGGACATAACTTCCTCCCGCGGCCGCACCAGAATAGATCGTTGGCGCCACAGTCAGCGAGTATCACCCGCGGATCGTCCCAACCAGATGTCTTTCGATCTCGCCAACAGGGTGCCTCGTGAGATCCTTATCGAACTCGGCCAGGATATGCCGTTTCACGTCGGGATGAAAGGCAGCTCGAAGCTCGGCCAGGGTTCGCGGCGGGGCGACGACAACGAGGGCCTTTGCCTTGCCGCTGCGAATGATCTGCTCGGCGGCGGCCGCAACCTGCCTTGTGAACCGCTGCTCCTGGAGATCATGCCAGTCCGCCGTCTCAACCGCGCTTCGCTGACCCGAATCCGGTTTGCTGACGCGTCCCGGCCGCTCGCTGCCCTGCTCATGGGTCGCGGGATTTAGGTCTTCGAAGACTTGCTCGGTCTTGAGATTGGGGAACTTCTCGTCGCCTTCGTTGCGCAGGAACAGCGCCTTCCGTCCATCGCCCACGAATACGATGGCGTCGTGCGGAATCTTGAGTTTGGCCATGATTTACCTCCGATATTAGCTAGTTTGCTGAACGGCGCGAAAGGCGGGTTGATCCCGATCAACTGCGGGGATTCCGAGACTTGTCAGGGCGCCTACTATGGGGCGAACTGCAGCGGAAAAACTTGATGCGCCGTGGGGGCATTCCGCCTCCGCGGCCAAAACCTTGCGCTAGATCAAATCCTCGGATTGCAGATCTTCGACAAAGAACGGATGAGACACTTCATCTTCGTCTGCCCCAATACCCGCCTCAACGTTCAGCACAGCCTGGATGAGGACGATGATACCAATCAGAACGAATTCACGGCGGTAAGCTGCCCCGCCTGCACGCGACTGCATTTTCTCAGCCGGAAGACCGGCGAATTGTTGGGCGCAGACTCAACTCCGAAGAACTAGCCTTCATACGGGACGCGAGCGATGCCGGGATGCGAGCGCCGGACCGTGTCGCTCAGGCTGCCGGCAGATGCGTCAGATACTCATAGATGGCACGAAGGTCTTCATCTTCCATCCTGCCGAGCGGCTGCCACGGCATCTGATTGCCGAGGGTGTGACCATTCGGATCGACGCCAGTCCGCATGGTGGTGACGAATCCCTCCAATTTCCAGCCTTTCACGACATTGAGGTCGGGCCCTAGCGGCGCGAGCTGACCGGGTTTGCCGCCGGTGAGATCTTTGCCATGGCATTCGCGGCAATCCTGATAGGAGACGAGATATCCGCCGTATTGCGAGGTGGGACCTTTTGGTGGCGCGGTGACAAGTTCTGTCGAGACCGGCTTTCCCGTTGGCAGCATGCCGGCGCCCAGCATCGCGATGCCCAGAGGGCTGAGACGATCGGGCGGACTTATCGTCTTTTCTCCTGCAGCGGGCAGACTGCGGATATAGGCGATCACGGCTTTGGTGTCCTCGTCACTCAGCTTTCCGGCGTTGGTGTAGGACATGATGACCAGCCAACGACCGTCGGGATCGACCGCGTTGCGAATGGCGCGGAAAATATCGCCGTCCGACCATCGGGGTAGTTGTCCAGCCGGTGTGAGGTTGGAGGCTACGAACGAACCGATCGGCAAGGAGATTTCCTTGCCGACGTCCATACCGCCGGTGAGCGTGTCGGTCCTGGTGTGGCAGCCGCTGCAAAAGCTGTCCGAGATGGCCCGGCCGCGCCGAATCTGCTCCGCGGTCCCCACAACCTTCAAGTCGACGCTCGGCGCGCTGCGCGCGTGCAGCTTGAACAGCCCGAGCGTGAGCAGCACGCTGATCGAGACGGCAATGACGGACGCCAAAGCCGCAAGACCCGTCCCGCCCCATTTGAAGATTGGATTTTTCGATCGCCAGCTACGAACGCTTGACCAAGCCAGCAATCCCGCGATGACGATCGACATCGCGGGCTCGATCAATTCGAACATCCTGTATCGCCCCAAAAATCGATGAACTAGACGTCAACGGACGCTATGGGGAGCGCGATACGAAATGATTTCGAGACTGGCCTATCGTGTTACAGATGTAACCCGCAAGACGAGCTTTCTTCTCTCGCAGGTATTTGTTCAGACGGCTGCTGCCTCGAACCCGGCGTTCACAAGCATTTTTGCAAGGTGCTTGCGCGCGTAAAACATCCGGCTTTTCACGGTGGCATAGGAAAATGCCGACAATCTCGCTCACTTCAGCGACCGATCTTTCGTGATAGTAGACCAGGTCGATGATTTCGCGTTGAACTGGAGAGAGCCTGTCTATGCATGCGCGCAGGATGGCATTGGTTTGCTTGCGATCAAGCGCTACGTCCGGCGTGTCTGCATCATCGACGATTCCAGCCAGATCCTCTTGATCAATGGTCTCATCTGTCCGTGCTCGCAGCGCACCCCATGCCTTGAAACGGGCAATCGAGAATAGCCATGTCGACACTCGCGCGCGCCCCTCGAACTTGTTTGCGGAGCGCCAAACGTCAAGGAACACTTGGCTGACCAGGTCGTCCGCAATCGCCGCATTACGCACGATGCCGTGGATGAAGCGAAACACTCTTACGCGGTGACGAGCGAACATAATGTGCATTGCGGCTTTGTCGCCCTCGGCAACGCGCCTTAAGAGCCTCTCGTCAGAAACGCACTCCTCCGCTTCCGTCGCACGGCGGACGGCATAGGCCAGCTCGCCCTCGTCCATCGCATCGGACCGCGCAGGCAAAGGATTTCGACCTTTGTCGATACAGCCGGCAAAGATCATCGCCGTTGGGGTGGACGAAAGACTCCTCTCCCGACGCCGCAATCGAGTACGTCTCTCTCCCTGTCGTCGCTCGCCGATGAGCATCGTCCTCTCCACTTTGCTTGACGCCATAAGGATGCGTCGCGTGGCGTCGTTCGCGCCATCCTACGAGGGGCCCGTGTTTCTAATCTCCTGGTCTAGGGTGAATTAACCGGACGGTGGGATGCCGCCGCGAACCCGCCATCACGAAAGCGATGGCGACTAGCAGCAGGATCGGGCAAGGCACGACCGCTTTAGGAAAGACACCGAACCTCTACCCAGCCTAGAACCCGGACTCATCACTCAAGCCAAGGTTCCGCCATGTCCCGGTTCCCAACCGGCGCCGCCACGCCCGCGTCCATCGTCGACGTGCTGAAAGCGGTGGCTGGTGATCCGCCAAGAGTGCGCGCGAGCTTTGCCAAGGGCCGATGCGTGCGTGGCACCTACGTCCCCTCGGATTGGGCGGAGGAGATTACGAAATCCCGGAGTTTCACAAGGCCATCGCGCGTATTGGCGCGCTTCTCGATGGGCGGCGGCAATCCCAAGGTGACAGATACCAACAATCTCGTGCCGCGTGGCTTCAGCTTCAAGCTCGGCGACGATCGCCATCGCTCGCACATTCTCATGCAAAACGCTCCGGTGCATTTTGCGAGGACGCTCGACCAGATGCTGGCTTTCCTCAAGGCGCGCATTCCGGGACCGGAAGGCAAGCCTGATGCGGCGAAAGTCAAAGCATTCTCCGCCGCCAACCCCGAAACGCTGCATCAGGCAAGCTACCTCGCCGCGCGTCCGCTGCCCGGGAGTTTTGCCGGCACGACCTATTGGGGAGTGCACGCCTTCCCCGCAACGAATTCGAAAGGCGAGACCCGGTTCATCAAGTTCAAGGTCGTTCCGGTCGGCGGCGACGTCAAGCTGACCGAGAACGAGGCTAGAATAAAGTCTGCCGACTTCCTGCACGAGGATCTCGAAAAGCGGATCGCTGCAGGCGATGTCCGATTCAACGTGATGGCGCTGCTCGACCGTCCCGGCGACCCCACCATGGACGTGACCATCCGGTGGCCGGATGAGGACAATCGCGAAGCCGTGCGGCTGGGCACGATCGTCATCACCGGTGTTGAAGCGAACGATGCGTGCGACGCGTCCATCTTCGATCCAGCAAATCTCGCCGAAGGTATCGGTCACCCGCCGGACGAGGTCTTTGCGGCGCGCCACGCCGCCTACACGATCTCACTGGCGAAGCGTCGCTGATCGGACAAGCACAGAGCGTCTTCAAGCAGTGGGAACCGGTTCGCGTGAAGAAAACGCGTCAAGCGAAAAGCCGAATCACGTTTCGCTTTCCGCGGCGCCGACCTGTTCGCGGCGCCACGCTCCCGGGCTGACGCCGACCACGGTCGAAAACACCCGCGTGAAGTGGCTTTGATTGGCAAAGCCGGCCGATATCGCAATCTCGGACAGTGGCAAGTCGCGCACGGTCATCAACTGCTTGGCCGCCTTCACGCGCTGGCGAAGCAGCCACTGGTGCGGCGGCAGGCCGGTGGAGATCCGAAACGCGCGTGAAAAATGGCTGACAGAGAGGCCGAACTCAGCCGCGACTTGTTCCAATGAAGTCTTTCCGGCGAGGTCGGATTCGAGCCTCTCGCAGGCGCGCTTTTCCTGCCACGGGGCCAGACCACCGCGGGTCGGTTCGGTGGCGCGCTTCAGTCCGCCATAGGTCTGGGCGACATGCGCGGTGAGCGCAAGCAGCATGTGATCGACAAAAAGCTGGTTGGTCTCGTCCGGGCGACGCAGTCCTTCCAGGAACGACGCACCGAGGTGACGGATGACCGCGTCGTCATGGCCGATGCCGGGCTCATAGGCAAGCTCGCCAACGCGTGATGCGCCGGCCTGTCTGGCGATATCGTCGAGCGCCGAGCGCGGCAGATAGAAAAAAATGGAGTGGAACGGCTTGTCGATCACGTAGCGCGGATCGCGCTTCAAGTCGTAGAGATAGGTTGCGCCGCCATGGACATCCGTCTTGATGACGCATCGACCGCGCTCCCAGCACTCGCAGTCCGGGTAATCGCGAAATTTGAGGCTGACGAGATAGGCATCCTCGGAGGGAAACGAGCCAGAGAGACCCTCCACGGGATCATCGTTCCGCGTCTCGGTGACCGCAAGCTCGGCGCTACGCAGTGAACGCGTGATCAGCGAAGGCGCATCCTTCAACTGCAAGCGCCGCCCGAGCCTCCGTCCGTAGACGCCCGCTTGTGCCATATCGGTATACCCATCGGTGGAATTGGACCGGCAGGCTGTCGTCCCACGGGTCGCAGTTCCATTATCGGGGATCAGTGAGCGGCTGTCCACGCTCGCCGGGCGAATGCGTAGCTGTTCTGACAGCATCCAGACCGACTACGGCAAAAATGAATTCCAGAGCGATTTCAACCTGATTCGCCGTCACGGACCGGTCGGAAAAATATTTCGCTTAGCCAGTCAAACAATCGCTGCTCGATCCTAACGTGCGTTTACGAAAAGGCGGATGACGCCTTCAACCGCGCGTTGAAATCACGCTTGATCTCTTCTACCCGCGAACTCGCTCGACAAGCCGCGGTGGTCGCCATGCTTGGCTACGACTTTGGTCGCATGCGGGGTGCGCTTACTGCGTCGTTCAGTCATCTTGATCACAAGTCCAAGCGGTCTGTCGCAACGACACGCTTGGAGCAGGTTCGGACAAGACATGACCGCTTTAGGAAAGACACCGGACATTTACGGAGCTTAAAACACGCACCGAACACTCAAGACCCACAAAGCGGCGACAGACCAGCGAGCAGAAGCGATAAGGAGGCAACGCAATGGTTGGGATGACTGCACTCGCCGACTCCTTTGCCTTACCACGCTTAGCCCGCGCTCCCATGAATACACCTGCCGACCATACAGACCGCCCGCTTGTCTTGATCGTAGACGATGACGAGGACATCCGCTCCGCGCTCCGAGAATTGCTGCTGTCGGTGGGAATCGATGCATGCTGCTTTGGATCGACGCAAGAACTGTTGCATGCCGACCTTCCGGAGCGGCCCGGTTGTCTGATCCTCGATGTTCGCATGCCGGGGGCAAGCGGCCTGGATCTCCAACAGCATCTCACCTCGAACGGTAATAGGAGGCCGATCATCTTCCTCACCGGCCATGGCGACATTGCAATGACGGTCCAGGCGATGAAAGCGGGAGCCGTTGACTTCCTGACAAAGCCCGTGAGGGACCAGACGCTCCTTGACGCGGTCGCGGCTGCAATCGACAAAGATGTTTCGCAAAGAGCCGCGGCCCGGCTCGTCAAACAACACGTCGACCGCTACGCAAAGCTGACGCCGCGCGAGCGCGAAGTCCTGCGCGAAGTGGTAAGGGGGCGCCTGAACAAACAGATCGCGTTCGATCTGGGCATCAGCGAGATCACGGTCAAGCTGCACCGCGGCAACGTGACACGGAAAATGCAGGCCACATCTATTGGTCAGCTCATTCGCATCTGGGAACTGTTACCTGCGCAGGTTCGACAGGAGAGGTCAGCCTAGACCAAAGGATGGTTACGATCGGGCCAGCAATAGCGCCAGATGAGGGGTGGCCATTCTAGCGAGAGACATCCGTTTGTCCAAAGCGCCCCTAGTCGCGATCGTAGATGACGACGAAGCTGTCCGAGAGGCCCTTTCCGATCTCCTTGTGCTGGATCTACCGTGTCGCACTTTCGATCGAGCGGAGGCTTTCATGGCGGAATACGTCCCAGGCAGGTTCGATTGCCTCATTACCGATGTGAGCATGCCCGGCCACAGCGGGCTCGACCTGCTGCAGCGGCTGCGGAGCATCGGCTCCTCGATGCCGGTCATCATCGTTACCGCCGACACGAATCCGACGACGCGGCTGCGCGCGATAGGTGGCGGCGCCCATGCATATCTGACCAAGCCCGTAAGCGGTGCAGCGCTTCTTAGTCATCTGCAGTCCGCTCTGAGGTGGGTAGGTCCCTCCTCTAACGTTGATTGAGAGGAGATGCAGTCATGGACATCGTTGAATTCGGACGGAAAGCAGGAGCAACGTCCGGATCGACCGATTGCGCATCCTGTGAACTGCGGGCGAGCGAGGAGAGATACCGCAATCTGATCCAATATCTGCCGACTGCGCTATGGCAGGTTGATTCCCGTCGCATGACCGCGATCTTTGACCAGTTGAAGGCAAGCGGCGTACGCGATATCGCAGCCTACCTTGACCAGAACCGGGACCTTGTCAGGCACGCCGGCCATGTTGTGCATGTGACGGAAGTGAATCGGGACGCCGTATCGCTGTTTCGCGCCAACAATCCCGCCGATCTCTTAAAGCCCATTCAGTACCTTTTTGCCGCCGCCCCTGGGCTCGCCAAGCGGGTCATGGCTGCACACTTCGAAGGCCGGCGGAATTTCATCGAGGAAACCAGGATTCTCACCTTCGACGGAACAATGATCGATGTCTTGTTCACGGTCACATATCCGAGGCCGCCCGAGCAATTGGACACAACCTTCGTAACCATGCAGGACATCAGTGAACGATTGAATGCAGAGAAGCAGCTACGAAAATTGCAGGCTGACTTCACGCATGCCGGACGCATCGCAACGCTCGGTGAACTGGCGACCTCGATCGCGCATGAGATCAATCAGCCGCTTGCCGCAATCGTTATGAACGGTGAGACGAATCTGAGGTGGCTGGCGCGCCCCAATCAAAATACGGAAAAAGTGACGGAGCTCACTTCCAGAATCGTATCGAACGCTCGTCGTGCGAGTGAGATCATTCACCGCATACGAGGCATGGCAGCGAAGCAAGAATCCGAGAAGCGCCTCATCGAGCTCAATGAGATCATTGAAGAGGCTCTCCTGTTCATCCGGCATGACATCGAGTCGAAGTTGATTACCCTTTCAACAACATTTCGCCCCGGGCTCCCGCGCGTGATGGGCGATCGGATACAGTTGCAGCAGGTGATCATCAATCTGCTGGTCAACAGCGTCCAGGCGATTACGCAGTCGGGACAACCGACGCGTCGGATCGATATCGAGACTTCGATCGATGAAGAAGGTTCGGTTGTCTTTTCCGTTTTTGACAATGGACCAGGGATTGCGGAAGCGGACCTGAAACATATTTTCGACAGCTTCTTCAGCACTAAGGATGCAGGAATTGGCATCGGCCTCGCCATTTGCCAGTCGATCATCACTGCGCACGGCGGCAGCATTTCGGGTTCAAATCGTGCGAATGGCGGCGCGCATTTTCGCTTCACGCTTCCAGCGCCAACGGTTGCCGGGACCGATTCTGGTGTTGTCGACTTCACGCGCCAAACGCATCAGCCTATTTAACGGACCCTCGCTTCACTTGCGCGATCGTCTGTGCGATAGCGGTAGCGCATGTCCCGCCTACTATCCCAAAGTACAGGTCAGTCTATCCGCTGAACCTGCGCGACTAGACTCGCTACAAGATACCCTTATGCCGCATTTTCCAACATCATTGGAAGCACACGAGAGGCACCGGCTCCACGCCTCATTGGCCCACTATAGGCTTGCACCGGATGAGCGCATGGCCTTCGGAATTCGAGCATACGCCCATGAATAAGCCGATCTTGCGCGATCCTTTGCAGGAGGATCCGCCAGGCGCAGCCGAGGCGCGCCAAAACAACGCGCCAATTGCCGATGGGCGTCCTGCCGATGTGGAAATGGCCCGTGTGCTCAGGACCGAACCATCTCGCATGGCATTGGACCACTCCGGTGCCGGGATTGCCTACTGGAAACATGAACCACTACACGACGTCGTCGAACCCATGAGCCACCACGTCGTCATGGCTTACAACGGCTCGATACAGCGCATGGAGCGGCGGTCGGGAAGATCGGTTGCGATTGGGACGTTTCGTCCCGGGGTTGTGATAATCATTCCGGAAGGATCAAGCTCCCGATGGGATATTCCGAAGCCTGTTGATGTCGTTCAGCTTTATCTTCCTCACGCAACGCTGAAGCGCGTTGCCGACGAAGCCGACACCGCCGCATCGACCGAGCTGCTGGAGCGAACGGCGCATCCCGACCCCATTACATCCCGATTGCTCTTGAGCGCAGCCGATGTCCTGGAGGGAAATGGGGCTCTGGATACGCTGTTCAGGCATCAGCTGACGGAGCTCCTCGCCACGCGCCTCCTGGTTGCGCACACCGGCTCGCTGACCACGTTCCAGCCGACCATGGGTGGGCTGTCGCCGAAGGTCCTGCTTCGTGCCATCGAACGCTTGCGCTCGGACAGCGACGCGGACGTTTCTCTCGCTGCGCTTGCCTCGGACGCCGGCCTGTCACGCTTCCATTTCTGCCGCGCCTTCAAGGAAAGCACAGGGCTTTCGCCTCATGCCTGGCTGCGCCAGTACCGGCTCGAGCAGGCCATGAACATGCTGCGCGACACCGACGCATCTGTCGTGTCGGTCGCCGCGG
This sequence comes from Bradyrhizobium cenepequi, assembly GCF_020329485.1. Lineage (GTDB taxonomy): Bacteria > Pseudomonadota > Alphaproteobacteria > Rhizobiales > Xanthobacteraceae > Bradyrhizobium > Bradyrhizobium cenepequi. The sequence continues at coordinate 29,687 of NZ_JAGKJI010000021.1, read as the reverse complement.
CGCTTGGCTATGCCTCCCAGACGGCCTTCGCTGCGGCGTTCAAGAAGCTGACCGGCGAAACCCCGAGCGATTGGCGACGACGCGTGCGTTAGCAGCAATCGCTCTGCAGGTACGTCAATCGCTCTGGGGCAGTCGCAGATCGAGTTCGTTACATCATCACGGTGCCCACGCCTACAAACGGACGGAGACAAACGATGACCTGGACGAATTTCGGCAGCTCCCTTGCAATCACACGACGACGCAGAGTCATCGCGACCGCACTCGTATACGGGCTTTCATTAACCGTTCGCTTCACTTCAGCAGCGGGCGAAGAAGTTGAAGCTCCGGCACCGGCCGCTCAAGGCGCCAATGCCATGACTTCCATCATGATCAACGATAGCGCCCAAGTCCTCTACAAGAACTGGCCTCCGGGGATCGCTCAGCCGATTGCCTCTTATCATGGCTGGCCAATTGGTCCGAGGGGCTGTCGCCCGGCATGTGAGTTCCCCATGCCGATGTCGTCAGCGCTGAACTGCCCCGCTCCGTAGGGGGTCGGACAGTCTTCGTTTCACATCTTCGCGTCGTCATCGATCGCAAGAAGCTTCACCGCCAACGACGAGCGGCGGCGGCGCGCGCGTACGTCTGGGAAAATCTAACCACAGGAGTAGATTACATGCGACTTGTCATCATTGGCGCCGGCTTTGCCGGCATGTACGCCGCACTTTCCGCAGCCCGCCTGCGCGACATCCAGGGCGTTTCGCCCGAGCAGCTCGAGATCGCGCTTGTTTCACCAGAGCCGACGCTGGTGGTTCGCCCTCGGCTTTACGAATCCAAGCCGGAGACTCTGACGGCTTCTCTCCTGGATGTCCTCAACGCGATCGATGTCGTCTATGTACAGGGCAGCGTCGAGACCGTCGACACCAAGTCTCGCACCGTGCAGATCGTCACGGCCAAGGGCGCACGAAAGACGCTCCCCTACGATCGGTTGGTCGTGGCCACCGGCAGCCGGTTGTTCCGTCCGAATGTTCCTGGCCTCGCCGAGCACGGGTTCAGCGTCGACCAGCTTGAGGACGCGATCGCCCTCGACCGGCACCTGCACGCTCTGGCCGATCGGCCGGCATCGAAGGCGCGCGACACGGTCGTCGTTGCCGGCGGCGGGTTCACCGGCATCGAGGCGGCCACGGAGATACCCACGCGCCTTCGTGCGATCCTCGGCAAGGAAGCCAAGCCCCGCGTCATCATCGTCGATCGAAACACTGCGATCGCCCCGGATATGGGCGCAGGTCCCCGCCCCGTCATTGAGGACGCACTGCGCAAGTGCGGTGTGGAGACCCGGCTTGGCGCCGGCGTCGCGGCGCTGGACAAATCCGGCGTCACGCTTGCCGACGGCGAACACATCGAAGCCGCAACCGTGATCTGGGCCGCCGGCATTCGCGCCGCCCCGTTGACCCAGCAGATCCCTGCCGAGCGCGACAATTTCGGCCGCCTGCTTGTCGACCGCGATTTGCGCGTGCCGTCGGTGCCTGGCGTTTTTGCGACGGGCGACGCCGCCAGGGCTGCATGCGACGATGTCGGCAACTACGCGCTGATGTCCTGCCAGCACGCGACGCGGATGGGCGCCTTTGCCGGCAACAATGCCGCCGCCGAACTGTTGGGAGTTCCAACCAAACCCTATCACCAGAAAGCCTACGTCACCTGCCTCGACCTTGGAGAAGCCGGCGCACTCTTCACGCGAGGCTGGGAGCGGAAGGTCGAGATGGTCGGCGAGACGGCAAAGAAGACCAAGCAGGAGATCAACACTGTTTGGATCTATCCGCCGCGGCCCGAGCGCGCCGCTGCGCTGGCGTCGGCCGATCCGGAGCGTGTCACTGACCTCTGAACACCTCACCAGCATTAACCAGGCTTTCCACGCGGGAAGCACGCCCCGCCCAGGATCGAGCGCCAAGATCGAACGCAGGAGTTTTCAAAGATGAACCAGATGATCCGCAACACTCAGCAGGAGACGAACATGAGCTTAGACACGACCGCGCACCCCGTTAGATCGAAGCCCGACGAATTGGTTCCGTCGCGCTACGCGCTGAAGGTCGGCGAGATTGACGTGCTGGTGGTCAGCGATGGGGTACTACCGCTGCCCACCAAAATGTTAGGACACAATGCCGACCCGGCCATGCGGGCGGCCTGGCTGAATAACATGTTCCTGCCGCCGGACGCTTTCGACTGGGCGCTGAACGCGGTCGTGGTGCGTAGCGGCGATCGAACCATCCTCATCGACGCTGGACTAGGAAGCGACCCGGACTTGCACTTGCCGCGGGCCGGGCAGTTGATCAAGCGACTCGACGCCGCCGGCATCGATCTTGCGTCCGTGACCGACGTGGTGCTGACCCACATGCACATGGACCACATTGGCGGGCTGCTCGTCGACGGGGTGAAGGACCGGCTGCGTCCGGACCTGCTGATCCACGTGGCGGCCGCCGAGGTCAAATTCTGGGAGTCGCCCGATTTCTCCCACACCGCAATGCCGCCGGGGTTCCCGGACGCGCTTCGGTCGGCCGCCAAGCGGTTCACGAAAGAATACCACAACCAGCTGCGGCAGTTCGATGAGGAGCACGAGGTGGCGCCGGGCGTCGTCGTCCGCCGCACCGGCGGCCACACCCCCGGGCACAGCGTGGTCCGCCTGGCGTCCGGCGGCGACGCGCTGACGTTCGCCGGCGACGCCGTGTTTACGGTCGGGTTCGAGCAACCCGACTGGCACAACGGTTTCGAGCACGACCCCGAGGAGGCGACGCGCGTTCGGGTCCGTCTTTTGCGGGAGCTGGCTGAGACCGGTGAGATGCTGGTGGCCACTCACCTGCCATTCCCGTCTGTCGGTCGGGTCGCGGTGGACGGCGACGCGTTTCGTTGGGTACCGGCCTTCTGGGACTACTGACCGCTTGTTGGCTTAAATCCGAACTAGGGCGCGTGCTCATAACGTAAAGAGTTCACGCCCTAGCTCAACACTTCGCAGCCACTGGCCGCGATAGTCTATGCCCGCTTTGATCGCACCGAACTCTTGGTCGATGTCCAACTGCCTGGCTGGTGCGTCGGGGAAGGAGGCAATCGGGTGCTGGGAGCGCGATCATCGACTGCGAGGTGGTGGGCATCCTCATCCAGACGACACGCCATCGCGATCCCGGTCGATGGCGGCTGGACTGCACAGTAAGAAGGAGATCGAACATGCAGAGTGAAAAGGTGGTTATCGTGACGGGCGGCAGCTCGGGCATCGGGCGGGCGGCCGCACTGCGTTTCGCCAGGCAAGGTGACAAGGTGCTCGTCACCGGTCGCCGTTCCGCACCCATTGAAGAAACGGTCGCCCAGCATGCCAACATCATTGGCCTGGCGGCTGATGCCGCCTCCGCCGAGGATGCCGGGCGCACGATCGCCAAGGCGGTCGATACCTGGGGCAGAGTCGATGCCTTGATCAATAACGCGGGCGCCGGCGCCATCCTTCCGCTTGCCGAGACGACAGCCGATCGCATCATGGACATTTTCTCCGTCAATGTGCTCGGCCCAAGTCTGCTCGCCGCTGCGGCTCTCCCTCACCTGAGGGAAACACAGGGCACGATCGTCAACATCTCAAGCACGTTCGGCCACAAGCCGGCGGCTGGACTGTCCCACTATGCAGCCAGCAAGGCTGCTCTGGAGCACCTGACCCGCTGCTGGGCGCTGGAGCTTGCGCCACTCGGCATACGCGTGAATGCGGTCGCGGCGGGGCCCACGGAATCCGGTGCTCTGACCGGCATGATGGGGCTGTCCCCGGAGCAGGCTGCAGCCATCAAAGAACAGGAGCGCGAGCGCATACCGCTCGGACGGCGCGGCGTTCCGGACGACGTGGCAGAATGGATCGTGCGGCTTGCCGGTCCCGCTTCGGAATGGCTGACGGGCCAGGTGCTCGCGGTCGATGGCGGCTTGGCACTGGCGTAGAGCATGGTCGGTTCTGATTAAATCAGAACCGAAGCTCTAGCAGCCACTCATCTGATTCGAGTGGGACTGGTCGTGCAGCCCACTTCACAGGTCAGCTATTCGAGCTGAGTTACAGTTGAAACATTAATCTGAAAGCCGGAAATACTTGCGTAGCGCCCAACATCGCAACATGGCCATGAACCACGCTCTTGCACCTTTTCCTCCATTTGGGGGAGGCCATGATGACAACTCGATCCGAGCTGCGCCTTGCCTTGACCGGAGACAGTATCCTCCAACGGCGATTACTGACGCGACAAGACGCGATGTTGCGTCCGCTATTCGACCTGATCCGTGACACCGACATATCCTTCACGAATCTCGAGGTCGTGCCGAATCATTTCGGCGGTGATCCAGTGCTTGAGAGCGGAGGATCTCATTTTGGCGCGCCCGCCTGGGTGCTGGATGAACTGACCGAAGCGGGCTTCGATCTATTCGCGGCAGCGACCAATCACTCCCTCGACTATGGCGTCTCTGGGCTGCTCCGAGGCATCGAAGCCCTGGAACAAAGGGGGCTGAGCTACGCCGGCATCGGACGCAATCTCGAAGAGGCGCGTCGTCCGGCCTACCATACGCATCCAAACGGAACGGTCGCCCTGCTCTCATGCTCCACCACCTTTGCCAGAGGTCAGGAGGCAAGCGCGCAACGACCTGATATGCCGGGCCGGCCCGGCCTCAATCCATTGCGTCACACCACTGTCTACGAAGTCACGCCACAGCAGCTTTCTTCGCTTGCAGAGATCGCCGAGCAGCTCGGGCTGGAGCGTATGCGCCAGAAGATCATCCAGCTCGGATTCGGCTTTCCGCCGGATGACCCTGCGTTGGTCGAATTGAAGGACTTGCGTTTCCGCGCGGCGGAACGGCCGGCGATCCGCACGCACGCCAGATCGGACGACGTCGAGGGCATTGCGCGGTGGGTGCGCGAGGCGCGCGAGCTCAGCGATGTGGTGTTGGTGAGCATCCATAGCCACGAATACGGCGAGTACGAGGAGGGTCCGGCCGAGTTCGTCCCGGTGTTCGCGCGCCGCATGATCGACGAAGGCGCCAGCCTGGTCGTTGGTCACGGTCCGCATCTGCTGCGGGGCATGGAGCTCTACAAGGACAGCCCGATCTTCTACAGTCTCGGCAATTTCATCGGACAGAACGAGCTGGTGTCGCGCCTGCCCGCCGATTCCTACGAACGCTTTCGCGTCGATCCGCAGCTCACACCGGGGATGGCGTACTGGCAGCGTACCGATTGTGACCGCAAGGGCTTTCCTGCTGACCGTCGTTTTTGGGAAACCGTCATTCCAATCTGCCGCTTTAAGGATGGACGATTGTCTGGCCTTGAGATTCATCCCGTCTCGCTCGGTCTCGGCGAACGGCGACATCTCCGGGGCCGCCCGCGTCTTGCCGAGGGCGAACAGGCACGATGCATCCTTAGCCGGTTTGCGATGCTCTCGAAGACATTCGGTACGCATCTCGATTTCGGCGCCGGCACGACCACCCTCTCCATCTGACCTGGTCGCGGAGAGCAAAGCAACGAGGGCAAAGCGTGGAAGTACGCAATCGAGACATCGGACTGCAGCGAGAAGATGGAGGCCGACATCGTCCTGATGAGCATCAGGGCCCGCGCAAGCCGCACCTATGCCTCGGTCAAAGCTTGCGCGATGTCCGCGATCAGATCGGAAGGGTGCTCGATGCCAACAGACAGTCGGATCGTGGAGTCGAGAACGCCTATCCTTTGACGGACGTCAGCCGGAACGCCCGAGTGAGTCATGGTTGCGGGATGGCTGGCCAGCGACTCGGTGCCACCCAGGCTCACCGCCAGTTTGAGGATCTGCAGGGCGTTCAGGAATTTGAATGCAGCGGTCTGACCGCCGACAATATCGAAAGAAAACGTCGAACCTGCTCCACTGCATTGCCTCGCGAACAGACGGCCGGCCGGAGAATCCTCGGCGTGATGGGCAAGATAGTGGACTCTCTCCACCTTGGGATGATCGCGGAGGTAGTCCGCCACGAGCCGCGCGTTTCTGTCAGCCTTGTCCATCCGCAGGCTTAAGGTTTCGAGCGACCGGCTGATCATCCAGCAGGAATGGGGATCCAGTTGGGTGCCGATCGCGCCTCGCAACGCCTTGACGTCCTTCATTATGGCCTTTGAGCCGAGTGCAGCGCCGGCGATCAGGTCGGAATGGCCTCCGACATATTTGGTCAGCGAGTACAAGGAGAGATCGGCCCCGTGCTCGATCGGCCGCTGAAACAACGGCCCGAGCAGGGTATTGTCGCATGCGATGACCGGGGTGTAGCCCTGGACCTGGCCGATCAGCTCGGCGATACCGCGGATCATCGCGATATCGACCAGGCCATTGGTGGGATTTGCCGGGGTTTCGATGAAGATCATCGCGACGCGGCCGCTGCGCATGGCCTCCTCGGCCGCGTGCCTGATCGCGGCCTCGTCGACACCATCGGCGAAGCCCACGGCGCCGATGGAGAGCTTCGCAAGCGTGTTTGCAAACAGCGTTTCCGTCCCGCCATACAGCGGTTGAGAATGCAGGATCACATCGCCGGGCCGCGCGAACGCCAGGATCGTGGTCGAAATTGCCGCCATGCCGGACGAGAACAGCGCGCAATTCTCGGTCCGCTCATAGACAGCGAGCCTGTCCTCCACGATCTCGCTGTTGGGATGATTGAAGCGCGAGTAGACCAGGCCCGCGCCCATCCCCTCCGGCGGTTCGCGCCGCCCCGCGACGAAATCGAAGAAGTCCTTGCCATCTTCGGCAGTCTTGAAGACGAACGTCGAGGTCAGGAAGACCGGGGGTTTGACGGCTCCCTCCGACAATTGCGGATCGTAGCCGTAGTTCAGCATCAGCGTTTCCGGGTGCAGGGTGTGGTTGCCAATGCGGGTCTTCGACGGTTTCACCATGGCCATGGCCTGTCTCGCTCCTCTGGAGGGAACATCTTACCCGGTGCCTGTCTACAGCCGTATAAAGTCTCCCAAGGTTATAACGCGAGAATGGCCAGATCGAGCCCGTCCACGCGGGCTTAATTCGGCGGATGGCGCAATCGGCAAGACCATCCGCCCTTGTCCTGATCGTCAGAACTCAGCGGGCCGTGAATCCGCCATCGATCGGAAGAGCAACGCCGGTCACGAATGAAGCTTCATCCGATGCCAGCCAAAGAGCCGCATGCGCGACTTCCTCCGCTTTGCAGAGCCGTCCCATCGGGACAGATGCGAGCAGGCGCGCCTGATTGGCGGCGGCCTCGGCAGGATCACCCGAACGCCCCGTGAATCCAGTCTTCATCGGCGTATCCGCCAGCCCGGGGCAAACGACGTTGACGCGCACATTGTCCGCGGCAAAGCGTTGCGCCAGCGACTTCGTCAACCCGACCACCGCGAATTTCGCAGCCGAATAGACCGGACTGAACATCGAACCGACCAGGCCCGAGACGGACGCCGTGAAGATCAGCGATCCACCGCCCCGCTTGCGCATGTGCCCAATCACTTCACCTGCCGCCAATGTGGCGGACGTCACATTGAGCGCCATCGCGGCTTCGTAGGCCGCAAGATCAAGGTTCTCCACGCCGGCCGGGCCGGGAATTCCGGCATGAGCCCACATCACGTCGATGCCGCCGAGCAACGCCGCCGCATCGTTCACCGACCGCCGCAGTGCACGCTGTCGTCGAATGGAATGGTGCGGCCGGAATGCTTGTCTGCCAGTGACGCCCACCAGTGATAGCCATACGTATGGCCGCCAATATCGGCACGGGACTCCCGCAGCGCGCGGCCGGAATCCCTTGTCTCCAAGACGGCAAGATCAGCGGCGCGCTGCGCATAGAGGTCGGCGAACTTGCGCAGCAGTGCAGCGCGCTCATGCCCGGGCATGCGCCCCCACGGACCGTTCAGCGCTTCCCGCGCGGCCGCGACGGCACGGTCAATGTCACCAGGGCCGCCAAACGCAACGCGAGCCCAAGGGCGTCCCGTGGACGGGTCGATGCTTTCGAGAAAACCACCGTCTTCAGGCGCCACCCACGAGCCGCCGATATAAAGATGATCGTAGCGGGTGAGACGATCGGATTTCAGCACGGGATTGGTCCTCCACAGGTCAACGCGAAAAGTCAAAAGGTTCTTGCGATGCGCCTCGCTGAGAGGAGAGGCACGGCCTTGCTTTGAATTTTCGGCTCGCTCGCGTTCGATCGAGCCAGAGACTCACTTCACAAGGGGGCAACCGCCGTCCTTGAGCGGACGGAATGCCGCTTCGGCCGGGATGGTCGAAATGATCCTGTAGTAGTCGTAGGTCTTCTTCGATTCGCCGGGCATCTTGACCTGAACCAGCATCATGTCGTGAAGAACGCGACCGTCCTCACGCAGCGAAGTCTTTCCGAACAGAGGATCGTCGAACGTGCCGATCTCGTGCATCGCCTTGACGACGGCGGCGCCATCACGCGGCGATCCCACTTTTGCGACGGCGGTCAGATAGGCCAGTGTCGCGGAATACGCTCCGGCCTGGTTCATCGACGGATAGCGCCCGTTGTTCCGGGCGGCGAAGCGCTCACCAAAGCTCCGCGTCTTGTCGTTCAGGTCCCAATAGAACGCGGTCGTCAGTTGGAGGCCCTGTGCCGTCTTCAAGCCAAGCGAGTGAATGTCCGAGATGAACAGCAGCATGCCTGCGAGCTTCTGTCCGCCCTGGATGATGCCGAATTCAGACGCCTGCTTGATGGCCTTGATCGTATCGCCGCCGGCATTGGCAAGCGCAATGATCTCCGCACGCGATGCCTGCGCCTGAAGGAGGAAGGACGCGAAGTCATTCGAATCGGTCGGGTGCTTGACGCTGCCAACGACCTTGCCGCCGTTCGCGTTGACGACAGCAGTCGCATCGCGCTCCAGCGAATGGCCAAGAGCAAAGTCGGCGGTGACGAAGAACCAGGTCTTCCCGCCAGCCTTGGTGATGGCATCGGCGGTGCCGTGCGACAACGCCCAGGTGTCGTAGGTCCAGTGTACCGAGTTCGGCGTGCAGGCCTTGCCCGTCAGATCCGACGTGCCCGATGCGGTGAACAGCGCGACCTTGTTCAACTCCTGAACGAGAGGTGCGATGGCCAGCGAGATCGCGCTCGTCGGCAGATCCACGACCGCATCGACATTTTCCGTGTCGAACCACTTGCGAGCGATGCCCCGCGCCACGTCTGGCTTGTTCAGCGCGTCAGCGGTGACAACCTCGATCTTCAACTTGTCCGATCCCGGCAGCTTCTTGAAATCCTCGACCGCCATCCTGGTCGCTTCGGCGGCGCCCATGCCCCCGATGTCCGAGAAAATGCCGGACATGTCGGCGAGCACACCGAGCTTGACGCTGGTCTGAGCCAAAGCCGCCGACGCGGTCATCAAGCAAACCGACGCCACCGCCGATGAGAGCAAGTTCCTGAATGCAGCCATGAAAGGTCCTCCCCCGTGGGCTTTCGCTGACGGTGGCAGCCCCAGCCTTCAGCAAAATTCTTGATTGTGAATTTATAAGGCGCGTATATGAATTTCGGATCAAGACGCTTCGATCCGGCTTTTGGAGCCGAGTCTCCGGAAGCGGCGACTCAAGTTCTGGCCCAGGAGCTTGCGGCTGCGCGGATGATGCTATGACCGTGGCAGTGGCCGATCGGCGGTCAAAGTAAGCGAGAGTTGTTGTTCGACATGACGGGCAACCCTCGCGGGAAGATTGCGGGGTTCGTATGTTGGTGAGGCAGGCAGCCAACGTTCTGGAATTGCTGGAGTACTTTGCTCGCCGCAAACGACCGGCGACGCTGGCTGAAATCTCCGACGATCTGGGCTGGCCGCGCTCCAGCACCTTCAATCTTGTCGGCACCATCGTCGAAAAGGGATGGCTCTACGAGACGCGGGCGCGAAGCGGTTACTATCCGAGCCCCCGCTGGCTAACGCTGGCGCGGGCCGTTGCGGACGCTGCCCCGCTTCCGGAGGCCGCTTATGCACTCGTGGCAGAAATTGCCAACGAAACCGGAGAGACGACGGCGATCGCAGGCTTGGCGGGCACCTCCGCAATCTTCCTGCATGTGGAAGAATCAGGTCACTCGGTCCGCTACTTCGCTCAAGTCGGCGACCGGGTGCCGGTGTATGCGAGTTCGGTAGGAAGAGCCATCCTGGCGCAGCATTCCCCCGACGAGCGTCGGGCCATCTATCGCAAGATCAAATTCGAGAAGTTCTCCGACACCACTCCCATGAGCGCCGAGGCAGTGGAGGCTGAACTCGAGGCCGCGGCCAAGCGCGGGTATCACCAGAGTTCGTCGGAGTACATTCCCGATCTGGCAGGTGTCGCGCTGTCTCTTCCGCTCAGTTCACGGCAGCTCTCGATCGTCGTTGCCGGACCGACCTCTCGATGCTTGGAGCGAAGACCAATGACGGCGGCAACGATGCAGCGAGCCTTGCTCCGCTTTGCGTCCGATCTGGAATCCAGTTGAGTTAAGGTCAGAATTCGAGCTCGGTGAGCGCTGCTCCGGCTCGCCTCACCAATCCTGTGACGTGGATGCGCTTTCAGTTGGAATTGCTTTGCGTACAGGTCAGATCCTACGTCTCCTTAATTTGAGAACGCGAATGAGACGGTTCAATCAATAGTGACGAGAGTGCCCAAGGAATGCACGAACAGGAGGACTATATCTCTCGAGAGAGATTTAGTTAGACGCGGCTATCGACCATTGGACAGCGCTTGCGCGCGCGGGGTTCTGCTGCGGCCGGCACAGGAGACCCTCAGTGGCAAACGACTTTCCTTCCAGGCTGACGGTCAGTGTCTTTGATCACTTGGACGATGATGGCCGTGATGTCGCCCAGCAATATGCAGATCGCCTGACGTTGACGGAGGCGTACGATCGCCTCGGCTTCTATGCGTACCATATCGCGGAACATCACTGCACGCCGCATGGGCGAGGTCCGTCACCGAACCTATTCTTATCGAGCGTTGCTCAGCGTACAAGGCGCCTTCGCCTCGGCCCGCTGGTGATGTTGCTTAACCTCTACCACCCGTTACGAGCGATCGAAGAGATCTGCATGCTTGACCATTTGAGCGGCGGCAGGCTCGAACTGGGTATAGGGCGCGGCTCTCTTCCCGCCGAATTAGGCTACTTTGGGGTTGGTGCGGACACAGCGCAGGAACGGTATGTGGAGGCAAGTGAGATCATCTTCGCGGCCATGAGAGGCGGCACACTGTCTCATCAAGGGCGCTATTTCGAGCTGAACGATGTTCCGTTGACCCTGCTTCCGAAGCAGCGCCCTCATCCGCCGATGTGGATTGCCACCAACCGGCCCGAGTCGGCCGCCTGGGCGGCTGCAAACGACGCCAATATCGCGTGCGTGGGACCAGCCTCCTCGGTGCGCGGAGTTACTGATGCGTTCCGTTTACATCGAGCCCAGACCAGTAACGCGGACGATCGAAGCCCATTCCTCGGAATCGTGCGCATGGTGGTGATCGCAGAATCTCACGACTATGCCGTCTCGCTCGCCGCGTCTGCCTATGAACGATGGCTAACGAGCTTCAAGTATCTTTACGATCTCAATGGTCTTGCTCTTCCGCCAATTCTTCCGTTGACGTTCGACGCCGCAGTCGAAAGCGAATTGTGTGTGGTCGGCACGGCGGCCTCGGTCCGAAACGACCTTCTCAATCAGGTAGCAACGGCAGGCGCCAACTATCTCCTGTGCCAAGTTGCGTTTGGGAATCTGCCATTAGATGCTTCGCTCTACACGGCGACGGCAATTCAGTCCGCAATCATGGGAGATCTTCCAAGGGAGATTGTTGCGGCATAATCGCGAAGAGGCGCACGTTCCTCGTCGGCAATTGCAACAGCAAGGATCGCTGGCCGGATTCGTCCGATACTTTGCCCTGGAAGGCTACTCCGAACGTCGCGAAAGCGGCCATGGATAGTGTCTGCGGAGCCAGGAACGTTACCTGCAAGGAAATCAAAACGGCCGCATGGATGCGATGCGACCCTTTCATAACCGGTCGCATGGCACGGATCACCCAACTATCAGGATCCGAGATTGATCTGATCTGTCGGTCTGTTGCTTGATGGTGGGGGAGGCAGGACTCGAACCTGCGAAGCCATGAGGCGGCTGATTTACAGTCAGCTCCCTTTGCCACTCGGGACACTCCCCCGTCCCAACAGCGTCGGACGCCACCCGCCCGAGGTGGCGGCGGACAGCTCAATCGGTGACGCTGGCGACCGCGCGACCCGTCGGGGTGCGCGGCCGGCGCGTTTATGGGCGAAGGGCGGTGGCAAAGTCAACCAATGGAAGCGCTGATCGGCATCCTTTTGCGCCCAAATTGCCATCGTCAGGAACCCGTGACACAACGCTCGTGATGAGCAACCGTGACCGCAAGCCCCCGTTCCGCCGCGGCGGGGCTAAACCATTCGAAAAAGGGCGAAAATCGGCTGGGAGGCCGGTTTGGCGCAGCCGTGATTCGGACGCGGACGGCCCGGTGATTCTCTACGGCTGGCATACGGTTTCAGCGGCCCTCGCCAACCCGGAGCGCCGGATCCGCAAGCTAATCGTGACCGAGAATGCGGCCCGACGGCTCACTGAGGAAGGGATCGATACCCGGGTGACGCCGGAGGTCGTCCGCCCGAACGTGATCGACCAGCGGCTGGGGCCGGATGCGGTGCATCAGGGACTGCTGGCGGAGGCCGATCCCCTGCCCTCGCCGGACATCGACACGCTCGAGCCCGAGGGCATCGTGCTGGTGCTCGACCAGATCACCGATCCGCACAATGTCGGCGCCATCCTGCGCTCGGCCGCGGCCTTCGCCGTGAAGGCGATCGTCACCACCGCCCGCCATAGCCCCGAAGCGACCGGCGTGCTCGCGAAATCGGCCTCCGGCGCGCTGGAGCTGGTTCCGCTGGTCACCGTGCAGAATCTCTCGCGCGCGCTGATCGCGCTGAATGAGCGCGGCTTTCTGACTGTCGGCCTCGACAGCCAGGGCAGCGAGGATCTCGGCCGGGCCGCACTACGGCAGCCGCTCGCGCTCGTGCTCGGCGCCGAGGGCAAGGGACTAAGGCAATTGACGCGGGAGACCTGCAGCGTGGTAGCGCGGCTCGACATGCCCGGCGAGATCAAGAGTCTCAACGTCTCGAACGCCGCCGTGCTCGCGCTCTATATCGGCGCAAGCCGGCTCGGCCTGATGTAGAACTCAAGGCAAGTGAAAGCGCCGCTCGCATGACGCGAACGGGCGCCGATCTCAAAGACGCATCTGTCAGGTCAGTAGTAGCGGCGCAGCACGCGCTGGCCACGGTAATATTGCGGCCCATAGCGATAGTGCGAACGGTGCGAATGATAGTAGCGCGGACGCCACGGACGATAATAGGAGACCCTGCCCTCGCGATAGGTCGGGACCGGCGCCCAATTGCCCGGACCGGTATAGGTCGGCCCCTGATTGACGTAATAGTACTGCTGCTCCGGATCCGGGAGCCGCTCGGTAACCCAGCCGTAGCCAGGGCCACAGCCGCCGCAGCCGGAACTGTAGTTGTAGCTCGAAACCGGTGCAGAATAGACCGGCGCAGCGTAGACCGGCGCCGCGCAGGGGCTGGCATAATAGCCGCACGGCGAGCACGAGCCGTACCCGCACGCCATTGCGGGTGCCGCGGCCATGACCGCGACCGCCGCGATCATTCCTGAAATCATCTGACGCATTACTCTCTCCTGTTGGTGTGTTCTTGTTGGCGTTAGCGTGGGATTCTGTGCGGCCCACGATGATCGCGTTGGAATTCGTTGTACTGCGGCGCATAGATGACGTCCGGCGGATTGACCGGCGGGCCTGATTGCGCCGGCAGCGGCATCGACTGCGCGGACCAGGATTGGTGATAGCTCTCGGCCGGCTGTGGCAGACGCCGGTTCGACGGCGGCTCGATCTCCAATCGCCCATAGCTCGGCATGTGGCCGAGGCTCGGATAATAATGGCCGACATTCGGCTCGGGATCGATGTAGCGGCCGCCATAGATGGTCGGCTGCACGTGAACGTTCTTGCCGAGGCCCCACTCGCCTTCGATCACGGCATAGGAGACGTCGATGCCGTTGATGATGATCGGCACGCCCGGGCGAGAGGGAACGACGATGTCGAATCCGCCTCCGGAGCCGCCGCCGGCAAAGGCCGTCGACGTCATCACCAAGAGGATCGCCGCTGTAATGCCAACGCGCATTGGTTGCTGTCCTGTCTGTTTCAGCAACCTAATCGAATGCGCGCGGCCAAAGGTTAAGGCGGCGCACCAAACTGCCGGTAAGCCTAACGTGTGAGCCTGCCGGCTCGCTCAATTGCGAACGATCGTCATCAGGATTTGTTAACGCCGCATATGCGGCGGCTTATGACAGCAGCGTCTCGACGATGGTGTTGACGCCGATCGCGAGAGTCGCAAGCCCGACCGCGCCCTGCAGGCCGCGATTGGCCCAGGTGAGCCAGCGCGCGGATGCCGCGATCGGCACCGCAATCACCGTGGACAGTGCGCCCATGCCCACCATCGAGCCGACCCCGAACAGCGCGACATAGCCCAGCCCGACGATCGGGTTAGCGGCCTGCGATACCGTAAGGACCAGCAGCGCCGCAGAGCCGGCCATGCCGTGCATCAGGCCAACCAATAGCGTGCGCCAACGAAAGCCGTGCGCGTGGACATGCGCGGCGGGGCGGTGCGGCGTCGTCTCGCCAGCATGGCTGTGGGCGTGAAAATGCACAGTACCGTCGCTGTGGCCATGGCGATGGAAATGGACGCGGTCGCGCCACAGACGCCACAGCACATGGGTGCCAAGCCCGATCAGCATGATGCCGATGGCCGCCTCGATCGGCTGGGCCACGGTCTCGGGGATCGCGTGTCCGAGCAGGATCGCCGCGCCCGCGAAGCAGAACAATGTCAGCGTATGGCCGAGTCCCCAGGTCAGCCCATGCCTGACGATGTCGCCGACATGGGCGCGGCGCGCAGCGATGCTGGAAACGGCGGCGATGTGGTCGGGCTCGAGCGCGTGCTGCATGCCCAGCAGAAAACCAAGTCCCAAAATCCCAAACATGCGCCCCGTCCGCTCGATGCCCCCATTTGACACGAAGTCGCGGCCATTGTCAGGCCTGCTCCTTCAACAAAGGATGGCGCCTCAACGTTCGCGGGTACCGCACCTCCAGTGCGCTTGATGCGATCACCTGGGTTTGAAATCGCGTGAATTGGTTCGTTGGAACAGCCCGGCCGGGGGGCCGCTTGATGTCGGTTGCGATCTCAAGGAGAGGAGCTCACATGAGACAACTCGCTATCGCCGGCGCCGCCGCGCTGCTCGCCTCCGCCCTGGCCGCTCCCGCCGGGGCGCAACAGGTGATCTACAATCCCGGCTATTGTGCGCAGTTCTATCCGAACGCCAATTGCCAGAACAAGGGACCGGGAAATCCCTATACCGGCAGCTATCAGCAGCGTCGCGCCGCCGCCTATCAGTACAACAGCGGCTGGAACAACAGCTACGCTCGCTGGGACGACCGCCGCGGCCGGCTTGGGCCGGGGCCGGGTGACGTCGCGGCCGGAGTTGTCGGTGGAGCCGTCGGCACCGCGGCCGCGGTCGCAACAGCGCCATTTGCGGCCTTCGATAACGGTTACCGGGGCGGTTACTACGGACAAACTTACGCGCAGCGTAATGGCTTCGTCTGCACGCCCGGCACCTGGTTCCGCGGCGAAGATGGCCGCCGACACATCTGCCAGTAACGCAACGACGAGTTGGGAAAAAGGCAGCCGATCGGCCGCCTTTTTCTTGCACGATCTCGCTCGGCTCCCCTCAGCTTCTGGCCCTGGGCCCACAAGTCTGATATGCGAGCGGCAAAAATCGCCGGCTTAGCTCAGCGGTAGAGCAGCGGTTTTGTAAACCGAAGGTCGGGGGTTCAATCCCCTCAGCCGGCACCATCCGCACATCAAAGCGCCGTGTTTCGCGCCAAGATCATTTCAGATCACTTCCGTTATCGGAAGCAGACGGCGTGCGTATTTCAGCCGAACAGGATTTTAGGAATGACTTATTTCATCTACGCTCGCGACGGCACCGGGCAGATCATCCTGAAGCGCGAGAGCGAGGATGTGGCGCTGAAGAAGGCGCACGAACTCAAGGAGATGGGTTGGTTCGACGTTGAGATTCGACAAGACAGGGAGCCCACTGCGGCCTGATGAACCTTTGCGCACCGTGCCGGACATACGTTCGAGGTGCAACATGTCCGACACACAACATTACCGGTTTCAATCCGAGCAAGCAAAGCGGTTGGCCTACCAGGTCATTGATTCAGAGGTTCGCGAAAAGCTGCTCGAAATGGCCGATGAATATCGCCGCTACGCTGATCTGATCGATGCGAAGGCAGCCGAACGGCTGGCCGAGACCACCGCAGGCTGAATTGGCCAGCCGGCGGCAAGCCGGACAGAGGAACCAACCCTGCGCATCCTCCCGTTTTTCTCCACATGAGAATCCGGGAAGAAAACCGCAACATGGTCCTGCTCGTCGTCACGCTCGTCAGCGCTGCGGTTGCGGGTGGCGTCTCGTTGCTGGCGCCGACGTCCGCACCGGTCGCCGACAGAAGGCCGATCTATCCTCCCGATCAGACATCCGTCCGCGTGGTCGGCAATCCCTTCGTCCCGAATACCATTCCTCGCGAGCGCTAGGCGCTGGTCACGAATGCTGCAGCGAGCCACCAAGCCTTGATGCGTGATGCAGCGACGAGACCTGTCCGCTTTGGCGGTCTCGCCGTGGACCGGCATTCTGACGAGGGGCGATACTGGCACCTTCTCGATCGCCGATTTCTCTGCGCGGCGCGTTCGCTCATCTTTCCAGCCCTCGTCGTCGTGCTTACGGCGACCGTTGGCGTTCAACTCGACGTTTCTCATCTGAGCGATCAGCAGGGAATTGCCGTCGTTTCCGCTGCGCCCGCAAGCGCGGCGCTGTCGCCCTGTTATGGTAAACGGGCTCTTTCACTTGACGCGGTGTTACTCTTTTGTCACCTCAGCGGAAATTGGGACTGCCGTAACGTGGGATGCTTGATTCCGGAGACAACCTTTGCTGGAGTCGATTACGGCCGAGGTGTGCCATGAAGTGGATGAAAGAACGCGATCTTCTGATCGCCCAGACAATGGCGTTCGTGCAATCGGTGACGGGCAAGAAGCCCGACGCCGCGTCGCTGTCGCCCGCCACTGATGCCGCCCGCGCGACCGTGACGACAACCGTGGTTAACGTCGAAGCCGTGCTGGCCGAACCGGCGCCAGTCGCCGTCCGGCCAAGGCCGCCCCAGACGACATCTCCTGAAGCAAAGCTGTCCCAGGCAAAGCCGCTTCAAGTGGCCGGTCTCGACCTCCCCGCCGATTTCCAGTCCGAGATCCGGGCTCGGGTCGCAAGCTTCCGCGCGCACCAGGAGCGATTCACGCGGGAGCGCGAGGAATATTGCCGGGCAACCATGGCCAAGGTTCGCGCTACGCTGAGCGAGGGCACCGAGCCGCCTCGCTCCGCCGAATAGAACCCCGACTGCCACACGGTGGCGTCAGAGCCAGGCCCATACCAGCAGCATATTGGCGGCAGAGGCGACCAACAGCGCCACGGTAAGGGCGACATGCACGCGTTCGCGGGATGTGTGCAGGACCGTTGTCATGGCCCGAACCATCGGGCGATTCTAGCGCGGGAGTCTCGGGGATTCTTTTTTGCGGGATTCACCACTTGTTAGAGACTCAAGGCGGGGTGGCGACCGCCCCTCACCCGGGCGTGAACCAAGCCGCGGTCTGCAATGCTGAAACCTTAGGGGCGAGGTTGGCGTTGACTGCCTTTGTGGAGCGAAGAGTAAGGATGCCCTACGCGCTGTTTTCCAATGATGCCAAGCTGAGCAAGGCCTATCCGACCGAGGCGGATGTCTGGAAGGTCGCCAGGAAGAGCGGCTTGGTCGTCGACGTGGCGACGGACGACGAAAAGGCTGCACCTAGGCCGGTCCTGGACAATAACTACGAGATCAGGCCCTGCCAGGCGGAGCCGAACGAGGACCCCGCCAAGAACAAGGCCGATGCCGAACGCGAAGCGCGGATCGAACCGCAGCTCTCACCGCCCGAGGAGCCGCCCCAGCCTCAGGAAGCCTTACGGCGTCGCGCTCACCAGTGAGGCCTGTTCGGAGGCCAGCGTCACGCACACCTTGCGCCGGTGCAGTCCCCTGATGGCGCCGGTGACCTTGAGCACCTTGCCAACCCCGCAAGACGGATCCTGAACAAAGGCGACCTCGTAGGGCGCGAGAATCAGCGGCTCCGATTTCAGCACGGCCTGGGCAAAGCATGGCGATACCGCCGCAGAGAAAATCAACCCTAACGCAAAAGCACGCATGTTCGTGTGTCCACCTGGCCCGGCGGCCGGCATAATATACCATCGAGCGTGAAAGTTCCGTGCACCGCAAAAATTATTTTGCGCGGTGTCGGTCGCAAAGGGGCCGGCGGCAAGCCGGCCCTCGCATCCGCGATCAGTATTTGGTGCCGACCGGCCCACCCCAGCCGAAGCGGTAATTCACGCCGACCTTGACCGTGTGCTCGTCGTCCCGGAAGCGGGAGCCGACGATCTCGGCCGGACCCGAGGTGAAGGTCGTGTGGCCGAAATTGTAATACTGGTACTCGGCCTTGGCCGACCAGTTCGGCGCGAACATGTATTCGAGACCCGCGCCAACAGTGTAGCCGTCCCTACGGTTGCCGTCGGTCGTGAACGGCTGCTGCACGCCGGCGAAGGAAACGCCGATATTGCTGTTGTCGCGCCAGGCGTAACCGCCCTTGGCGTAGAGCAGCGCCGGGCCCCAGGTGTAGCCGAGCCGGCCGGTCACCGAACCGAGCTGGTCGGTATTGCCCGTCACCACCGTCCCACCGGGGAACACGACGCCGTTGTTGCTGTTGCCCGGCAGCCAGGAGTACTGCGCTTCGGCGCCCACCACCCAGTTCGGAGCGAATTGATAGTCGAAACCGCCCTGCACACCGCCCAGGAAGCGCGCGTCGCTGCCGAGCAGATTGGTGCCGTCAGTGAAGCCGCCGCCGACATGGCCGCCGACATAGAAACCGGTCCAATTGTAAACCAACGCAGGCGCCGTTTGGGGCGGTGCCTTGGTATAGGGACGTGCCGACATGTCAGCCGCAAAAGCCGGGCCTGCGAATGCGGCCAGGGCAACTGCGCCGAGCAAAGTCTTCTTCATGTTAGTTCCCCGTTTACTCACGTCGCGACATCAATCCAAACAACGTGACTTCAATTAGGTTGCTTTGGGGCACCGCCAGAGCATCACGTGTCCGTAACTATGACAGCGCCGCAACGTCACCCGTTGGTTCCATTGCATGGAAGAATTTTCTCTCCGGTTAACCGGAGCCAGCCACCAGAACGGATGTCGGATCTGACTAAGCCGAGGTTCAACCGTCGCCGAAAAGTGATCCGATCCGGGTAACCCTCCCGCCACCGAACCGCCGCTACCGCGACATCTTCTCCAATTCAGGAAATGGCGCGTAGGTCGCGCCGGCGCAAGGCTCGCCGGCATTTTCAATGATGCGGTCGAGCCGGCCATCGACATACACGATCGCACGCTCGCGCGCCGGCCGGTAGCCGCCGTCCGAGTCGCGGGCGCTGAAGCGCAGGCAGGTGATGTAGCGCAGCCGCCCGCCAACCGTCCGCTGCACCGGCTCGGCCATGGCCGCCTCCTGCACGCCGGTGGGGTTGTTGAGATAGGTGTGCATGAAGGCCACGGTCTCGGCGCGGTAATTCTTCGGATACGGCTGGTCGGAGACGCCGCGGTCGTCGGTGAAGCTGATCGGCTTGCTGTCGTCGCTGCTCGACGCGCAGGCCGCGAGTGCGACCGGCAACAGCAGGATCGCCGTAAATCTTGCCTTGGTCCCCAAGTTCCCTTCGCCCCAAAGTCGAATAGTTCGGTGTGTCCCATCGGTTTCTTAGACCGGCCCGCGGTGAAAGGGAATTCGGATCTCGGCCTCGACCAATGCACCATCCCACGGCCATTGGGGATGCAATGGCCGTGGGTGGGCCTGATATCCGCCGGCGCGGTGGGGCAATGTGGATCAAAGAACCGCGGCGGACGGACCAGTCGTGAAGATCGGGCTTCAACCGCGCTTGGCGGGTCGCACGAAGTGCTTGACCGCGACTTTCGGTGCGACATGCGTCTTGATCACACCGACGTGCTTGCGGTTGCGGTGGTGGCTGATGTAGCGATGGTGCTTGTGCTGGCGCACCATCCTGGCATTGGCATTCAACGCCTTCGACTTCGCCAGCTCGGACTTGATCACCGGCGCGTGCGCCGTCTTGCCATAGGTACCGGCCAATGCGGGCGCCGCCATCACGGAAACCGCAAGCAGCGCCGCGGAAATCGCCTTGAGCATGGTTGTCTCCTCTTCGAGGGATCGCTGAGACCTCCGGTCGGATGGCCGGGCTCGCCGATCAGTAGAGGTGACCTTACGTGGGCGCGGCTGAACCCATCCTGAAACGCGCGGACGGCTTTCGTTCATCTCCATGACATCCTGGTCATGTTCGCCAATGCTTCGCGTCTGCGAGGCGTGAGTTTCAAAACGGCGTGCTGAAGCGGGAATGTTTCCGAGCACCGGGTGTTCAAGGAAACAGGCCGCGGTATAGGATTGCCGGGCCGGCTATCAGGAGAGAGGCATGCAGAATTTCGCGATCAGGCTGTTGATGCTCGCCATGCTGTCGCTAACGCTTGCGGCAGCGCCCGTCGTTACCGCGGTCTACGCCAACCCGGATAGCGATCCGCCCCCGCCGCCGCCCAAAGGCAAGAAGAAGAAGTCGGAGATCCGCCCGAGCGTCGAACAGGCCGCGTTCGAGAATGGCTATCGCGCCGCCTATGCCACGATCTACGACCGCCACGACTATGCGAATGCGATCGAACAGCTAAAGGCGCTGCACCACGACGACACCGCCGCCGTTGCCAACCTGATCGGCTATTCCTATCGCAAGCTCGGCGACTACAAGCTGTCGCAGGTCTGGTACGAGCGCGCGCTGAAAGCCGATCCGAACCACGTCAAGACCTGGCAGTATTACGGTCTGTGGCAGGTCGAACAGGGCAACCGCGACCAGGCGCAGTATCATCTCAACCGCATCGCCCAGCTCGCCGGCACCAACAGCGAGGAGTACCGCTCGCTCTCCGCGGCGCTGGAGAAGCCGCCCGGCACCGGGCTCGTGTATTGAGGCGGACGCTGCCGTGTAGGGTGGGCAAAGGTGCACTTGGCGCCGTGCCCACCATTTTCTCTGATTCTACAGGATGATCCGTAGGATGGGTAGAGCGCAGCGAAACCCATCGCAACGAGGCGAGCGGCGCGAATGATGGTTTCGCTGCGCTCTACCCATGCTACGACTGTCGTCCCCACGAAAGCAAGGGACCCAACCACAGGCGGTTGTTGTGGCGCGAGCAAGCGGTTGCAGCGGAGCACACGACAAGAGTGCTGATTCAATTTTCAAACAGCTCTCCGCTGTCATCGTCCGGCTCGACCGGACGATCCAGTATTCTAGAGACGGCTGTGCTTGAGCCGAAAGGCTGCCGGATACTGGATGCCCGCCTGCGCGGGCATGACGTTGGAGTGTGAGGAAAGGATGTGAGTCCGCATTCTCGCGGCATGTGCTGCCCGAGCTTTGCGTCACTTTCCACCCTCTTCGATCGCAGAGGGCGCAGGGAAAGCCGGGTGCCGGTCGCACCCGTGGGCCCCGTGCAACAAAAAGCACTGGGGTAGGACTACAGGTCAACCGGGCCTGCGCCTTACGGCCGCATCCCTGAATGAGGGAAAAGGCGGCGATCTCGTCGCGCCGAGGAAGGACGATGGGTGGCGAACCCGCGTCGCCAAAAATAAACGCCACCGAAGCGCAATGGAAAATGCTTGGTGGCGTTGGTAGTCACTGGGCCCTGAAATCCCCAGCACTGAATTAGTCAGTGCAGACGTCGTCAGGTTCAATCACGGCTCTGGAAAACGTGAGCTTCGCATCATCGAAATGATGCGCATCATGCGACAGAATCGCTGTCGGGTCGCGCAAGATCGGCAACTTCAAGTAAGCCGCGAAATATCGTCACTTCCTTTGCGTGACAAGAAACACGACCCTCATCCCGAGGAGCCGCGCGGCGTCACGAGGGATGGGCCACGGGCGAGATCGGGGCCTCATAGTTCGAGATGGCGCTTCGCGCCTCCTCACCATGAGGGTCCACGCCGTTGGACTGCTGGCAGGCTCTCGCCTACTTCATCACCGCTTCGACCTCGCCTCTGAATGCCTGGCGCGAGGTGTCGCGGGAGTAGAACATGTGGCCGCCGGGATAGACGACGAGCTTGACGCGGTCCGGGCTCGCAAAGGCCGGCAGTTGGTCGAGCGCCATTGCCGAGCCGAAGTACGGCGTAGCAAGGTCGAACAGGCCGTGGCCGATCAGGAGTTTCAGCTTCGGATCGAGCGCGAGAATCTGCCGGAGCTGCGAGACCGACTCGGCCGGATTTGGCCCGCGGCCGAAATCCCAGGAGCCTGCGACCCGGCCGTTGAGCAGATGATAGGATCCGTCCGGCTGCCAGTTCAGCCTGCCTCTGGTGAGGTCGACCACCGCACTCGTCAGCGGCGCAATCAGCGGATCGCCGGAAGGATCGCCGAAGCGGGATACGCTCGAATCCGGATTGGGATCGAAGCCTGCGACGGATGCGTCGTAGCGCCCGGTCACCTTGCCGTTCCGACGATCGAATTCCCTGCGGAATTCGGAGACACCAAAACGCCCCGCGAGCCTGCGGCTCACCGCTGGATCGATGTCGGTCAGGGCCGCGACCTTGTTGGCGAGCCGTGTCGTGGCCTCGCCGTCGGCCTGACCCTTGACAAGGTCGGCCAGGAAATCGCCGCGCGCATATTGTTCGACATCGGCAAGATCGCTGCGCGTCACCGGACTCTTTCTCTGCCGCGCTACCGCCGCCATGGTCGGAAGGCTCGCGACATATTGTAGCAAACTCGTGCCCTGGAATTCGCGGAAATCGAGCAGCGGCGACAGCAGGATCAATCCCTTGACGCCGACGCCCTGCTCGGTCTGCAGGTTATGCACGATCTTCGGCCCGCGGATGCCGCCATAGCTTTCGCCCACGACATATTTCGGCGACAGCAGCCGCCCGTGCTTCTCGAGCCAGCGGCGAACCACCAGCGAGATCGCATTGACATCGCCGTCGACCGAGAAGAAGCGCTTGCGCACGTCGTCGCCGGTCGCGACAAAACGGCTATAGCCGGTGCCGACTGGATCGATGAAGACAAGGTCGGTGAAGTCGAGCCAGGTCTCCGCATTCGGCAGCAGCTCGGGCGATGCCGACGACACCGCTCCCTCGCCCGCCAGCGAAATCCGCCACGGTCCGGTGCTGCCGAGCTGCAGCCAGGCCGACGATGCACCCGGCCCGCCGTTGAACAGGAAGGTGACCGGGCGGTTCGTCCGATCGGTGCCGTCGAGCTGGTAGGAGGTATAGGCGATATCGGCCTGCGGCTCGCCCTTCTGATCGAACAGGCGGATCGAGCCCGCGGTGGCCGTGAATTCCAAGGTACGTCCCGGCAGCGCCAAGGTCTGTTTGGTCGTGGAGTCGGGCGGCAGGCGGTGCTGCTCGGACGCCGAGGGCGGATTGCCTGCCGGAGTGCGGTCTGCGCCGCCCTTCCGGCCAGCCGGCATCTCTGTTGTCGGTGAAGCCGACGGTGATGACGGCTTGGGGTTATCGCTCGCATCCTGCGCCCACGCGCCGCTCACGACCGCAAATGCGAGCAGCGCGACCATCACACGCGTGCGCGCGCTGCGCTCCGTTCTGACCCGGCTTGCCATGTCTCGTCTCCTCAAGTCCCGCAATCAGACTGTCGCGGGGTTCTACCCACAAACCGCGACAGGCCGGCGTCGTACACAACAGGAGGAATGGTGTGGAAATCACAATCGCGCCAGCCGTTTGCACCGCGATGAATGCGACAGGCCTGCGACAATAGGCGCCAATCAGGTTGTCCGCGAGGACGGTTGAGTGATATCCGTCACCTCCACAAGGTTGCCAGCCCAACTATTCGATCCCGCGAAACCAAAAACCGTGCCGCCGCGACTAACGAAATTCTACCGTTCGAGGGGTTCCCGAAATGAAACGAGCGATTGCCATTTGTGTCGGCCTGTTGGCGCTGGTTTCGCCGGCCGCGGCCGGGTCGCCGGTGGCCGTCGTCGAGGACGTGCAAGGCAAGGTCACCGGCGCCGAGTTCATGGACTATGTGGTCCCGAAGACCGTGATCAAGATCGGCGACGGCGGCTCGATCGTGCTGAGCTATATGACATCCTGCCGGCGCGAAACCATCACCGGGATCGGCACCGTGATCGTCGGCACCGAGGAGAGCGTCGTGCACCTTGCCGACGTCAAGGGCGAGAAGATCAGTTGCGATTCCAATCAGACGCATGCCACGACGCAGGCGACCAGCGCCGTTGCCGCCACCGTGTTGCGCAGCGTCGATGCCAGCAAGACCGCGTTGCCGGAGCCGCAGCTCACCCTCTACGGCGCTTCACCGTTCGTGGAGGCGAAAGGACGCGGCAGGCTGATCGTGCGGCGTCTCGATGTGCCCGGTGAGCGTCAGCAGGTTGATCTCGGCGGCACCCAGCTCAAGGGCAGGTTCTTCGACTTCGCCCGGGAGAACGGCGCGTTGGTCCCCGGCGGGCTCTACGCCGCCACGTTCAAGTCGTCGCAGATCGTGTTCCGCGTCGACGCGCAAGCCAAACCCGGCGCCACACCAATCGTCGGCCGCCTGCTGCGGATGAATTAGAGCTTGACGTCATTTGGTTGAAGCGGTCCCGCCACGAACTCAGTTCACCTCTCCCGCTTGCGAGGGAGGTCGGCGCGTAGCGCCGGGTGCGGGCTCTCTCCCCACGCTCGGACAGCGTGAATCGCGGAGACACCCCCGCCCCGCCTTCCCCCGCAAGCGGGAGAGGGAGCACAGCATCCATTGCGGATGCAATTCGTCCCGATCTTCCAGCCTGGGCCCACGACCTTGAGCATCGGGCGCACCGCGCGCGAGGTGATGACGGTCGCCGCGATCGCGCTCGTCTGCGCCGCCATCTCGCTCTCGCCCGCGCTCGAGCCGATCCGCGGCCTGTCGCTCGACATCCTGACCGCGCTGCGCTGGAAGATGTTCGCGAGTGCGCCAGATCCTGCCGCCTCGCCTGCGGTCGTCGTCGCGATCGACGAGGAAAGCTATCGCGCGGCGCCGTTCAAGGGATCGCCCACGCTGACCTGGACCGGCGAGATCGGGCGCGTACTCGGCGCTATCATCGATGGCGGTGCCAGGGTCGTCGGCTTCGACCTGGTGATCCCGACCTCGATCGAGCTGTCGCAGATTCCGTTCGGCGAGGGCGTGCTGGGCGAAAAGGTCCGGGGCTTCGATCGCGACTTCCTGCGTGCGCTTGCCTCCGCATCCACATCCGGCAAGGTCGTGCTCGGTGAGATCCTGCGCGGCGACCAGCCGATCCTTCCCTCCCCCGGCCAGCGCGTCGCCGTGCGCCAGCAGCAGAACATCCGTCCGCTCAACGTTCATGCCGATAGTGACGACACGGTGCGGCGGATACCACTGACCTTTATCGTCGGCGACGCAAAGATTTCCGGCATGGCGCTCGAACTGGCATCGCGGGCGCAGGGCGCCACACCCGACATCGACGCCAGCGGAAACATGACGCTGGCCGGCTACCGGATTCCGAGCCCGGTGACGAACACGATGACGCTGAATTTTGCCGGCGGTTCGGACGACATCCCGACCTTCTCCTTCGCCGACCTGCGCGCCTGCGCAGCCAAGGGAGAGAAGGATTATTTCCGGCGCTGGTTTGACGGCAAGGTCGTCCTGATCGGCACCGTGCTCGACATCGAAGACCGCCAGGCGACATCCAAACGATTTGCCACCGCAGGCAACGGCAGGCGCCCTCTCCCGCGCTGCGCACCCGACGTCAGTCCGCCGGCCGCCCCGAGCATCGCGCGCAGCACCATCGCGGGCGTCTATATCCACGCGACCGCCGTCAACAATCTGATCACCCGCAACGCGGCAATCGAGCTCGGCCGGCTGCCGACGTTCCTGATCGCATTTTTGTTCGCCGCGCTGGCTGCGACGGCGGCACGCCTATTCAGGCCGCTCGCCGCCGTCCTTTCCTTCGCAGCCGTCAGCGCGCTCGGGCTCGCCAGCGCGACCTTTGCCTTCACTCACGCGCTGGCGCTGCCGCTGGTCGAGCCGTTCACGGCAGGCATGGCTGCGCTTGCCGCGATGGTCGGCCTTCGCTTCGCCGTCACCGACCGCGACCGCCGGCTCCTGCAGAAGAGCTTCGCGCTCTACCTCGCCCCGCACGTCATCAACCGCATGCTGTCGTCGAAGAAGCTGCCGGAGCTCGGCGGCGAGACGCGCGAGGTCACGGTGTTCTTCTCTGACATCGCGGGATTTTCCGCGATCGCCGAAAACATGCCGCCGGACCGGCTGATGTCGCTGATGAACGAATATCTTTCCGACATGACCGATGTCATCGAGGCCAAGGGCGGCTACGTCGACAAATATATCGGCGATTCCATCGTGGCGGTGTTCGGCGCGCCGGCCGACGATCCTGATCATGCCGCAAACGCGACGCGCGCGGCGCTCGACTGTTGCACGCGCCTTGCCGAACTCAACGCCACCTCGCCAGTCTTCCGCGAGCATCCCTTGACGCAGCGCATCGGCATCAATTCCGGCGAGGCGCTGGTCGGCAATTTCGGATCGCGGCGGCGCTTCAATTACTCCGTGATGAGCGACGCAGTGAACCTCGCCTCACGGCTCGAAGGCGCCAACAAGTTCTACGGTACGACCATCATCGCCTCGGATGCGACGGTGGCGCTGGCGGGCAGCGGTTTTGCCTGGCGCGAGCTCGACGAAGTCCGCGTCAAGGGACGCAACCAGGCGTTGAAGATCTATGAGCTCGTGGCGCGGTCGGACGAGCTGTCGGAGGCGCAGCAGGGGCTGATCAAGGCCTATGGTGACGGACTCGCGCATTGGCGCGCCGGCAAATTCCACCTCGCCACCGAGGCTTTCAGCCGCTCGGCTGCAACCGACAAGCCGGCCGCCCTGTTTCAGGAGCGCGCCGAGCAGATGGCTGCGCAGCCGCTGGATACAGGCTGGGAGCCGATCCGCACCCTGCAGGAGAAGTGATGGTCGCAGGGCCGGGCCGACCTTGATCACTACGGAATTGTGTCGCGGCGACCGCGTCGGACCGCCGCCCAACCCCTTTTGTGACCCCGAAATGCCGGTCTTCTGATCTCGACAAGCGCGGCCAAGCTGTATAGACGGGCGCGGCGCGGAACCGCGCGCAACCAGGGCCGAGCTTGTCGTGCAATGACCATTCCCGAGCGTTATGAGAAGATCGCCTTCGTCGCGAGCGGCGGCGCCGAGGCGCAGGCTGCGCTGGCGCAACTGGCCGGGCTCTACGGCAATTGCAGTGCGGCAGACGCCGACGTCGTGGTCGCGCTCGGCGGCGACGGCCTGATGCTGCAGACGCTGCACGCCAACATGCGAACGGGGAAGCCGATCTACGGCATGCATCGCGGCACCGTCGGCTTCCTGATGAACGAATACTCGACCCACAATCTGCGCGAACGGCTGGCCGAGGCGCGGGAATCCCTGATCAGCCCGCTGCTGATGCGCGCCACCGACATCCATGGCGCGGTGCACCTGCATCACGCGATCAACGAAGTCGCGCTGTTCCGCCAGACCTACCAGGCCGCGCGCCTGCGCATCCTGATCGACGAGCACGAGCGGATGTCGGAATTGATCGCCGACGGCATCCTGGTCGCGACGCCTGCCGGCTCGACCGCTTATAACCTCTCGGTGCAGGGACCGATCATCCCGATCAACGCCGCCCTGCTCGCGCTGACTCCGATCAGCGCCTTCCGCCCGCGGCGCTGGCGCGGCGCGCTGTTGCCGAATTCGGCGTTCGTCGTGATCGAGGTGCTCGAGGGTGAAAAGCGCCCGGTGGCGGCGGTCGCCGACCATGACGAAGTGCGCGACGTCAGCCGTGTCGAGGTGCTGACCGACAAGACCATCTCGATGCGGATGCTGTTTGACCCCGGCCACAGTCTGGAAGAGCGCATCCTGCGCGAGCAGTTCGGGTACTAAAGCTGGTCGGCCCGGCCCCGCGCCACGAAACCTTTCCTTAACCGGCATGGCGATATGGTTAACGGTGGGCAATGCCGTTGGGGCCGGCGGGACATGTATCGCATCGATTTCAACAAGCTGCGGTTTCTGATCTGCGACGACAATCCGCACATGCGCCGCATCCTGCGGACGCTTCTGCACTCGTTCGGCGCGCGCGAAGTCTACGAGGCGGAAGACGGCGCCACTGCGCTTGAAATGTACACCCACTACGTCCCCGATATCGTCATCACCGACTGGTCGATGCCGATCTTCGACGGGCTTGAGCTCGCGCAAATGATCCGGCAGCCGGAATCCAACGCCAATCCTTATGCGCCGATCATCATGCTGACCGCGCATTCGGAGAAGCGCCGCGTCACAGTGGCGCGCGATGCCGGCGTCACAGAATTCCTGGCCAAGCCGATCTCGGCCAAGGGACTTTACCAGCGCATCCTCAACGTCGTCGCCAATCCCCGCCCCTTCATCAAGACCAAGACCTATTTCGGCCCGGACCGCCGCCGCAACACCAGCAACACCTATATCGGGCCCGAGCGCCGCGTCGGCGGCGAGATGGAAGTGATGCAACAGCCGTCGCTGCTCGATAAGGCACGTTCCGCTATCTAGGCGGCACCAGGAGGTCGTCATGGCGAAAGAGAAACCGGGCTCGGTGGAGATCAAGACCTTCGCCACGCACCATGTGATTACGCAGCCGAACCCGCTGCGCAACGTACTGCGCCGCATCCCTCCCGACATCGACCACGACGATCCGGTCGCGCGCGCCGAGCAGGCGCTTGCAGATCTCTCCGGCGAATTCAAGCAATGGATGACGATCGAGGCCGACCGGCTCTCGGCCGCGCATGCGATGGTGCTGCGCCGCGGCTTCTCCCACGAGACGCGCGAAGAGCTGTTCCGCGCTGCCCATGACATCAAGGGCGACGCCGCGACCTTCGGATTCCCCTCCGCCGGCGCCGCCGCCGAAAGCCTGTGCCGCATCATCGAGCATGCCCCCGATCTCAACCAGGTGCCGCCGGAGCTGATCGCCCACCACATCAACGCGATCCAGGCGATCGTGCGCGAGCGCACCAAGCTCGACACCGCGGTGATGGCAGGCGCGCTCAGCCGGCAGCTCCGCGGCATCGCGGATGAATTCCTGCTCAAGGTCAACCGCGACCGTCCCGAGCATCTCGAAGCCATCCTCGCGCCGAGCATCGCACCGGCGGAGTAACGCCGCCGTAGGGTGGGCAAAGCGAAGCGTGCCCACCATTCACGGTCGGTGCAAGAGAAGGTGGGCACGCTTCGCTTTGCCCACCCTCATATGGGGATTTGTGAGTCAAGGCCTTTCGATTGGCTTGAGTGAGGTTGGCACGGTGCGAGGGCGGCGCGCGGAGCCATGCGTAGCGCAGCGCGCCGACCGTGTTCCGGGCGAGGATTGGCTTCCGAAGATTTCTGCAGCTCACTGCATCACCTCATATCCGGTCGGACTGGTGTGGTCCGGACCCACATTCCGCATGCTTGCGGCGAGGAAGCCCTGAGGATGAGACCCATCTACAAAACGGCTGTTTGTTCGGCCCATGGGTGGCACGGTCATCAT
>NZ_JAGKJI010000003.1 GCF_020329485.1 Bradyrhizobium cenepequi | reverse complement strand
GACAGTCCATACCATTGCTGCAGCAGCAGCGCCTTGAACATCACCAGCCGCGGGTAGGGCGGCGCGCCACGCTCCGGTTCCGGAAGGCCGCGCAGCACAAGCTCCACAGCCGCCCAATCGACCAGCTCGCCGATCCGCTTCAACGCTGGATTGCCTTTTCCCCGCCGCGATACCAGCGCATCTGCGAAGCTCGGTTGTCCAACCCGCCGATATGTCACTCCAGCCCCCTCTCCGATCCTCTCTTAGAGAATCGCAGATTCGCCCATTATGCAAAGCTCTCGCAAGCGGGAGAGGTGAAGTAAACTCGCAGACGAGCCGCTTCGATCAACCATACCAAGCAATAACTCACCCAAACGAGAGCGCTTCATGACCGCCACGGATTACGTCATCCCTGCCCCGCCACAAGCTTCACTCCCCGTCGTCGGCGAGACCAAATCCTTCCCCGTCCGGCGGATCTGGTGCGTCGGGCGCAACTACCTCGAGCACATCCGCGAGATGGGCAATGACGAGCGCGCGCCGCCCTTCTTCTTCGCCAAGCATGCCGACATGCTGGTGCCTGACGGTGCCAGCATCCCCTACCCGCCGCTGACCAAGGACCTGCACCACGAGGTCGAACTGCTGGTCGCCATGAAGAGCGGCGGCCTCAACATTCCCGCCGACAAGGCGCTCGACCATGTCTACGGCTATGCTGTCGGCATCGACCTCACCCGCCGCGACCTGCAGATCGCCTCGCGCAAGAAGGAGCGTCCCTGGGAGATCGGAAAGTCCTTCGACTATTCCGCGCCCTGCTCCGCGCTGCAGCCGGCCTCCAAGATCGGCCATCCGTCAAAGGGCAGGATCTGGCTCACCGTCAACGGCAAGGAGACCCAGAAGGGCGACCTCACCGAACTGATCTGGAATGTGCCCGAGATCATCTGGCAGCTCTCGCAGCAGGTGAAGCTCGCCGGCGGCGACCTCATCATGACGGGCACGCCGGCCGGCGTCTCACAGCTCCAGCCCGGCGACAAGATCGAGTGCGGCGTCGACGGCGTCGGCACGCTGAAGGTCTCGATCGGCCAGCCGGAGTAACACTCCGGCGTCACCACGCCCACAGACGTCATTCCGGGGCGATGCGCAGCATCGAGCCCGGAATCCATTTCTCCGCCGTCACCTGCCGCCTGACGGATTCCGGGCTCACGCTACGCGCGCCCCGGAATGACGACCCGCGTTATTGCCAAGGTCGAGAGCGGCCCCGGGGTTACGCTGGCGCTCTATCCGGGCTACAGCCAGAGCATACTCGGTTCTGATTGAGTCACTACTTCCTTTCCGAAGCCCGCGCAGCCGGGCCGAGATGCGTCTTCTCGTACTCCAGCCACAACTCGAGCAGGCACATGAACATCACCACGGCGCCGGCGACGATGCTGAAATGCATCGCGCGCGTGTGCGTGAAGCCGAGCAGCCATGGTGACACGATCAACCAACCACCGACGAGCAGGTTGATCCATTCTTCCCAAACGGAAAATGCAATCATCGCCGCCAGCGACAGGACCGCGATCGCCGTTCCGCTTAGGCGCAGATCGATCGCCGCCGTCGGGTTGGCGCGGACAAACATCCACGGTGCGGCAAGCAGGAAGATCGCTGCCGCCAGATTGTAGAGATCGAGCGCCGATTCACTCCGCCATTTCAACATGCCGTTTCCTCCTTGCTAGCTTATGCCGGCCGGCGATGCGCGTCGGCCGCGTTGATGTCTTTCCCGGTGTAGTCGGTCATCATCGCAGTCGCGGCCAGCGTGATGACGGCGCAGATCGCGATATAGACCGCGATTGCGGTCGACGACTGGAACGTGCCGAACAGCCAGGTCGCGATCAGCGGCGCCGGACCGCCGGCGATCACGGATGCGAGCTGGTAGCCGAGCGATGAGCCGCTGTAGCGCAGGCGGCCGGTAAAGCTCTCGGCAATCAGCGCCGCCTGCGGCCCGTACAGCATGTCGTGCGGAATCAGCGACAGGAAGATCGCGAGGAAGATGATCGCCAGCGATCCCGTGTTGAGCATCGCGAAGTAGATGAAACCGAAGATGCCGGTCGCCACCGCACCGATCATGTACATGGTCTTGCGGCCGATCCGGTCAGACAGATGCCCGAACAGCGGGATCGAGACGAACGACAGCACCGAAGCCGTGAGCACCGCGGTGAGCAGGAAGTCGCGCGAGACGTGCAGCGTGGCAATGCCATAGGAAAAGACGAAGGCGGTGAAAACGTAGAACGGCGCCTGCTCGGCCATGCGCGCGAAAGCGGACAGCAGGATTTCCTTCGGATACTCCCTTATCACCGTCAGCATCGGCGTGCGGTCGAGCTTTTGCTCGGCCACCAGTTTGGAGAACACCGGCGTTTCCATAATACCGAGCCGGATGTAGAGGCCGACGCCGACCAGGATGAGGCTGACCGCAAACGGAAGGCGCCAGCCCCAAGCGAGGAACTGGTCCCCGGCCATCTGGCTGAACGCCAGCACTGCAAGATTGGCGAGGAACAGGCCGCAGGGCACGCCGAATTGCGGCCATGACGCGATGAATCCGCGGGAGTGGTTGTCGCGCGCCCACTCCATCGACATCAGCACCGAGCCGCCCCATTCGCCGCCGACACCAATGCCCTGGATGAAGCGCAGCACTGTCAGGATCACCGCTCCCCAGATGCCGACGCTCGCATAGGTCGGCACCACCGCCACCGCCGCGGTCGCCAGTCCCATCAGGAGCAGCGTCGCGATCAGCGTCGCTTTACGGCCGATGCGGTCGCCATAATGCCCGAAGATCGCAGCACCGATCGGCCGCGCGACAAAGCCGACCGCATAAATGGCAAATGCCTCCAGCGTGCCGACCCAGGGGTCGGAGTGCGGGAAGAACAGCTTTGCGAAAACCAGACCGGTGACGGTGCTGTAGAGGAAGAAATCATACCATTCGATCGCGGTCCCAATCGTGGAGGCGATGACGGCGCGACGAAGCTGAACTTGGTGCTCGGACGGGGAGAGTGGTGTGACGTCGAGTGTTGCCACGAAGCATTCCTCCGACGCCCCCTTTTCTTTTCTGATCGTGACGCAACGCGCCACGTTGTTGAACGTTCCAACTACGTCGGGAGCGACGGCTAGACTTCAAGCGGATCGACTGACCGAAGGCGAACACAACCGCGTGTATCCTCGCGACCAACGCGCCGCTTCGTTCTTGCGCAGGCGCAGCGATGCCAGCGCAGGGCAGGAAGCTCACGGAAATTTCAAGAAGCTCACAGAAATTTAATGTGGCCGCGGGACTTAGAGCCTTTTCCGTCAGGCATTCCCATATTAACAGCAAATCAATACCAAAAAACGACGGGATGGAAGCAATGAAGCGAGGCATTGTCGTTTTCGCCTGCCTGTGCGCCCTTTCCAGCGCGGCCTACTTTGCCGTCAGCAAATGGGGAATTCGGCACGAGAGCTTGAGTCTCTATGATGAGACCCGACAACGGCCGGTGCCGGTCGATCTTGCCGTGCGTGCGGACTACGAGATGAAGGCCAATGCCGGATTCTGGAAACTTCCGGTGGCGATCATCAGCAACGGCAACACGGTCAAGAACACCGAGTATTCGTTCCTGGAAAACGTGCTGGCAGCGGACGGATATCTGGTCGCGAGCATTCAGCAGGATATTCCGACCGACCCTCCGCTGGTCACGAAGGTGGGACTGCCCTATGTCGGCAGGCTTGGCGTCTACAATAAGGGCGAAGCCAACATCGGCTTTGTGCTCTCGAAGCTAAAGACGCTTGAGCCCAATGCCGTCTACGATCATCTGACCCTGGTCGGTCATTCGAACGGCGGCGATATCGCCATGTACTACGCCAAGCAGCATCCCGAACTGGTGTCAAAGGTGATAACGCTGGACAATCTGCGCGTCCCCTTCGTGGTTGACGACAGACTGAAGATCCTGTCGTTCCGCTCGAAAGACCCCAACTTCAAGACCGATCCCGGCGTGTTGCCGGCCTCCGAACAGGCCAAGAAGCAAGTTATCGATATCATCGATACGCAATTCCGGCATACTGACATGTGCGACCGTGGACCTTATTCCGTCAAGCACAGGATCCAGGCTACGCTCGACGAATTTCTCACCAAGGGCAGCAGCAGCGAACTGTCGCCGGCGGCGACCGACAGCCCGCTCGTTGCCAACGCCGCTGCGGCGCTTCCCTAGTGCCGTAGGGCGGATTAGCGCAGCGTAATCCGGCCTACGGCCCTACACGCTCCGCATCCATCACCGCAGCGCCGACACGACGATCAGCCCGAGGATCAGCACCGCCAGCGAATATTTCAGCGTGTAGTAGACCTTGCGGTTCCACTCTTTCACGCGGCGGCTGGCTAGGTGAATCTCGTAGAGCTTGCCGAATACCTTGTTGAGCACGCCGACATGCTCGCCATCCACGTTCTGCGTGGCGGAGGCCTTGACGATGTGATGGCTCACCCAGCGGTTGATCGCGGTCATGAAGCCATACTTCATCGGGCGTTCGACGTCGCAGAACAGGATGATCCGGTTCTGGTCGGTCGCATTCTCGGCGTGGTGGATGAAGGTCTCGTCGAACATGAAGGCCTCGCCGTCGCGCCAGACGCATTCCACTCCGTCGACCAGGATCCGGCACTTGTTCGAGTTGGGAGTGACCAGCCCGAGGTGATAGCGCAGTGAGCCAGCAAAGGGATCGCGGTGCGCACCGAGCTTGCCGCCAGGCGGCAGCATCGCAAACATCGCGCCGTGCACGGACGGTATCGAATTCAACAGCTCCACGGTCTTCGGACACAGCGTGCGCGCCGACGGCAGGAAATCGTCGTACCACTTCAGGTAGAAGCGCTTCCAGCCGCTCTTGAAGAAGGAATAGAAGCCCCAGTCGTTGTTCTTCGCGGCCGCGCGGATAAAACCCTTGTCGAACAGCCGCACCGCCTCGTCGCGGATCGTCTCCCAGTTCTCGCTGAGCTTGGCGAGCTCGGGAAATTTCTCGACCGGTATCACCGGCACATTCGGGACGGCCGAACCGGCGTACATCAGCACGTTGTACGGGGCGAGATAGGTCGAATGGTCGCCGAGCTGGCGGGCAAACCGGAGCCGCTCGCGGCCGCGGAAGTGAACGTAGATGGTGGATGCCGCGAGGATGTAGAGGATCACAAGCTGCGGCGCGAATAGCGTTTTCAGCATGGTAGTCTCATGATCGTGGTCCCTAGCCACGTCCGTTTTTCCTATATCCAACGAAGTCGCGGAAGCCAATCCTGGAGGAAGCTTCGGGGCTTGCACGCGGGGGCGAATTTTCCTTGCAATTTCAAGGTGAATCGGGTCGTCCAGTCCCTGTTCACCAAAATTTTCCCCTTAACCCGTCGGGCAAATCACCTGTATAACCCCGCGCCATCTCACCCGATGAGAGGGGCGGATCGCGATCGTCACGAACGCGCGGTGAGATGCGGTGGACGCGGGTGTTGCGACTGACGAGCGTGGCATCAGCGGACGGCGAAGTCGTGTGGTTCTGGCGCCCCGACGCTGGCGCTAAGCTTGCGGGAAGTATCCCGCGGGTGACGGTGGCAAGAAAGCCCGGTCACCGGGAAGAGCACGAAGTAAGCCGTAAAACCACTGCGCAGGGAAAGCCGGTGTTGCTTCGGTTGACCTGTGGTCCTACCCCCGTGCTTTTTGTTGCACGGGGCCCACGGGTGCAACCGGCACCCGGCTTTCCCTGCGCCCTCTGCTATCGAGGAGGGTGAAACGAGACGCAAGACTCGGACGCAACGCGCCGCGAGAATGCAGACTCACATCCTCCCTGCTGTTTGACATTTGAATCGTGATCTCTCCTCGCGTCGTCCCGGGCTTGACGCGGGACCCATAACCACAGGTCGCTTGTGATATGCTCCGCCACAACCACTTGCTCGCGCCACAACAACCACCTGTGGTTATGGGTTCCCGCTTTCGCGGGGACGACACCGTGCGGGCGTTGGGAGAATCGTAGGATGGGTAGAGCGAAGCGAAACCCATCATTCACGCGGCGTGCATCATCGCGATGGGTTTCGCTTCGCTCTACCCATCCTACGCATCAAACCCGGACGCACCGTCAGGCGCGCATCGCCTGCAGGCCTTTGAAGGTCAGGCGCTTGGGGTCCTTGATGCCGGCGAGGTAGAGGCGGCGGATGAAGGTAACGGCGGCGTCGCGGTCGCAATCGGTCAGCGCCACCAGGGCATCGACGGCAATTCGCTGGGCATCCATGGGCTTCCTCGTGCTATCAGCAGCCACAGGCCGTGCAGCGTAGGGCGTCTCGGTTAATCCGGCGTTAACCGTCGCGCCAGAATGGCTGATTCGGCGCCGCGCCCGAATACGCAAAACAACCCATGGGATGCTTGGACGGATGCAGCGCGAGAACAGCGAGGATTGTCACGAATACTGCATCACGCCGTCATCCACCTTGCCGTAGCGCAGGGAGACGATGTCGAGCGCATAATTCTGGTAGAGCCGCCACGGCCGCTTCGAGCCCTGCTTGGGCAGTTTTGCGATCGAGCGTTGCACATAGCCGGAGGAGAAATCCAGCGCCGGCAGCGCCTCGATCGAGGGATCGAGGTTATGCGGCACGCATTGCCTGAAGCCGTGCCGGTCCATGTAATTGATCAGACGGCAGACATATTCGCAGGTGAGGTCGCATTTCAGCGTCCAGGAAGCGTTGGTGTAGCCGAGCGCGGCAGCGAGGTTCGGCACATCCGAGTACATCATCCCTTTGTAGCTCAGCGTTTTTGCGAAATCGACCTTGCGGCCGTCGACGCTGACCTCGACGCCGCCGAGCACCTGCAGGACCAGGCCGGTCGCGGTGATGATGATGTCAGCCGGAAGCTCGCTGCCGCCCTTTAAGCGAATGCCGTTCCTGGTGAAGGTGTCGATGTGGTTGGTGACGACGGAGGCGCGCTTCTCGCGAATCGACTTGAACAGGTCGCCATCAGGCACGAGGCAGAGCCGCTGCTCCCAGGGATTGTAGCGCGGCGTGAAATGCGTGCCGATGTCGTATTCCGGACCGAGCGCCATCTTGATGCCGCCGAGGATGAGCTGCTTGGCGCGCTCCGGCTTGCGGCGGCAGAGTTGGAAGAAATACATGCCGAACAGCACGTTGCGCCAGCGGATCAAATGATAGGCGAGCTTGGCCGAGAGCTTGCGCCTGAGCTTGTTGGCGAGCGCGTCCTCCGCCGGGCGCGCCACCACGTAAGTCGGCGAACGCTGCAGCATGGTGACATGCGCAGCCGTCTTCGCCAGTTCCGGCACCAGCGTCACCGCTGTCGCTCCCGAGCCGATCACGACGACGCGCTTGCCGGCATAGTCGAGATTCTCGGGCCATTTCTGCGGATGCACGATCTGGCCCTCGAAGTCGGCGGTGCCGGCGAATTCCGGCGTGTAGCCTTCCTCGTATCTATAATAGCCCGAGCACATGAAGAGGAAATTGCAGGTGAAGCGCACGATCTCTGCCGCGCCCTCACCTGCCTTGCGCTCAGCCTCGACGGTCCAGCGCGTCGCTTCGGACGACCACGAGACGCGCTTGACGCGATGGTTGAAGCGGATCTTCTCGTCGATGCCATTCTGCTGTGCGGTCTCGCGCACATAGTTCAGGATGCGCGGCCCGTCCGCGATTGCCTTCGGCTCGGTCCACGGACGGAACGAGTAGCCGAGCGTGTACATGTCGCTGTCGGAGCGGATGCCGGGATAGCGGAAGAGGTCCCAGGTGCCGCCAATGCAATCGCGGCCCTCGAGGATGAGGTAGCTCTTGGTCGGGCACTTCTGCTGCAGGTGATAGCCCGCGCCGATGCCGGACAGCCCGGCGCCGACGATCACGACGTCGAAATGCTCGACTGCTTCAGTCATGGCGTTCTCCCTGCCGAAG
Source organism: Bradyrhizobium cenepequi (assembly GCF_020329485.1). Classification (GTDB taxonomy): domain Bacteria; phylum Pseudomonadota; class Alphaproteobacteria; order Rhizobiales; family Xanthobacteraceae; genus Bradyrhizobium; species Bradyrhizobium cenepequi. The sequence goes on along the minus strand of NZ_JAGKJI010000003.1, from coordinate 334,154 downwards.
TATTGAGCAGGTGGGAACCAATTTGCAACTCGCCTTTGGTTGCCGCGGCAAAGAAAAAGGCCCCGGACTGCGCCGGGGCCTCGCAATATTTCACTCAGGAGGACTGCAGCTCAATAGCGGTAATGATCCGACTTGTACGGGCCTTCCGGCTTCACGCCGATATAGTCGGCCTGGTCCTTGCGCAGCTCGGTCAGCTTGACGCCGATCTTGGCGAGGTGCAGGCGGGCGACCTTCTCGTCCAGAGTCTTGGGCAGCACGTAGACCTTCTTCTCGTACTTGCCGTTCTTGTTGTTCGCCCAGAGCTCGATCTGCGCCAGCGTCTGGTTGGTGAACGAAGCCGACATCACGAAGGACGGATGGCCCATGGCGTTGCCGAGGTTCACCAGGCGACCTTCCGACAGCAGGATGATGCGGTGCTTGTCGGGGAATTCGATCTCGTCGACCTGCGGCTTGATGTTGGTCCATTTCAGATTGCGCAGATGCGCGATCTGGATCTCGTTGTCGAAGTGGCCGATGTTGCAGACGATGGCGCGATCCTTCATCGCGCGCATGTGCTCGATGGTGATGATGTCCTTGTTGCCGGTCGCGGTGACGAAGATGTCGGCGCGCGGCGCGGCATCTTCCATGGTGACGACCTCATAGCCTTCCATCGCTGCCTGCAGCGCGCAGATCGGATCGACCTCGGAGACCATGACGCGGCAGCCGGCCTGGCGCAGCGAAGCCGCCGAGCCCTTGCCGACGTCACCGAAGCCCGCAACCATCGCGACCTTGCCCGACAGCATCACGTCCGTGCCGCGGCGGATGCCGTCGACCAGCGACTCGCGGCAGCCATAAAGGTTGTCGAACTTCGACTTGGTGACGCTGTCGTTGACGTTGATCGCCGGAAACAGCAGCGTGCCCTTGTTCGCCATGTCATAAAGGCGGTGCACGCCGGTGGTGGTCTCTTCCGAGACGCCCTTGACGTTTTTGGCGATCTCGGCGAACCAGCCCTTCGGCTTCTCCTTCAGGAGCCGCTTGATCAGCGCGTAGAAGATCTCTTCTTCTTCCGAGCCGGGCTTGTCGAGGAACGCAGTGTCGCCCTGCTCGGCGCGGTAGCCGGCATGCACCAGCATGGTGGCGTCGCCGCCGTCGTCGAGGATCATGTTGGGCGTGCCGCCGCCGTGCCAGTCGAACAGCTTGGCGGTGTAGTCCCAGTAGTCGGTGAGCGTCTCGCCCTTCACCGCGAACACCGGAATGCCGGCCGCCGCGATCGCCGCCGCCGCGTGGTCCTGGGTCGAATAGATGTTGCAGGAGACCCAGCGGATGTCGGCGCCGAGCGCAGCCAGCGTCTCGATCAGGACCGCTGTCTGAATCGTCATGTGCAGGGAGCCGGCGATACGCGCGCCCTTCAACGGCTGCTTGGGGCCGAACTCCTCACGCGTCGCCATCAACCCGGGCATCTCGGTTTCGGCGAGCGAGATTTCCTTGCGGCCGAAGTCGGCGAGCGAGATGTCCTTGACGATGTAGTCGGTGAAGGCAGGCTTCTTGGCGGCGGCGGTCATGTGGTTGATCCCTCAAAAAGCGTATTCCGAAAAGCGATCTCAGCTTTCCGGAATACGCGACACGGTTACGAACAACAGTTACGGAGAAAGTCAGACCGCGCGCTTGAGCGGCTCGACGAGATCGGTCTTCTCCCAGGAGAAGCCGCCTTCATTGTCGGGCGTGCGGCCGAAATGGCCGTAGGCCGAGGTCCGCGCGTAGATCGGACGGTTGAGGTCGAGATGGGTGCGGATGCCGCGCGGCGTCAGGTCCATCGCCTGCGCCACCGCCTTCTCGAGCTTGTCCTCCGGCACCTTACCGGTGCCATGGGTGTCGATGTAGATCGACAGCGGTCGCGCCACGCCGATCGCGTAGGCGAGCTGCAGCGTGCAGCGCTCGGCGAGACCGGCAGCGACGATGTTCTTGGCGACATAGCGCGCCGCATAGGCGGCCGAGCGGTCGACCTTGGTCGGATCCTTGCCGGAGAAGGCGCCGCCGCCATGCGGTGCTGCGCCGCCATAGGTGTCGACGATGATCTTGCGGCCGGTGAGGCCGGAGTCGCCATCGGGACCGCCGATGAAGAACTTGCCGGTCGGGTTGATGTGCCAGATGGTCTTGCCGTTGATCCACTCCTCCGGCAGCGCCTCGCGCACATAGGGCTCGACGATGTCGCGCACCTGATTGGAGGAGAGGTCCTCGACCAGATGCTGGTGCGAGACCACGATCTCACGGACGCCGACCGGCTTGCCGTTCTCGTACTGCACGGTGACCTGGCTCTTGGAGTCCGGCCCCAGGACCTTCTCGCGGCCGGAGTGGCGCGCTTCGGAAATCAGCCGCAGGATCTTGTGGGCGTAGAAGATCGGCGCCGGCATCAGGTCCGGCGTCTCGTTGGTGGCGTAACCGAACATGATGCCCTGGTCGCCCGCGCCTTCTTCCCTGGTGTCGCCCGGCTGCTGCCCATCGACGCCCTGCGCGATGTCGGCCGACTGCGGATGCAAGAGGATCTCGACGTCGCAGGTCTTCCAGTGGAAGCCTTCCTGCTCGTAGCCAATGTCCTTGATCGCTTCGCGGACGGTGCTTTCGATCTGGTCGTTGGTCACCGACTTGGGCCCGCGGGTTTCGCCGGCGATCACCACCTTGTTGGTGGTGGCAAGCGTTTCGCAGGCGGCGCGGATCTGCCACGGGTCGATGCCGGCTTTCGGCCCTTCCCGATAGAACAGGTCCACGATCTCGTCGGAAATGCGGTCGCAGACCTTGTCGGGATGTCCCTCCGAGACCGACTCGCTGGTGAACAGGTAAGACGCGCGCATCAAGCAAACCCCTTTTTTCGTCGAGCTCCGACGTTCGTTCCTGAATGTGTCCCTGGAATGTCAGTCTCTACGACGCGAGATGACGTAGGATTCGTCGTAAAACCACAGCCCATTGTGCTTGCGCAGAACTTCGCGCGTAGCCTCCAGAGTTCGGCCGCTTTCCGTCATCTCGGTCAACCGGTCATCCTCGATCTGCGCGACATACACCGCCGCGTTCCACGCTGCAAAAGCCGTCGAGGTTCCGATCGACCCGGTGACCTCGTTGGGCAACGCTTCCATATCATAACGGAAGATCGAACGGTTATCGGCATAGGCATTAAAGTTGAGGTCGCGCCCGGCCGATCCCAGTTCGTACTTGACGGCGCGCAATATCTCATGGCGGCTGACGGCGAAAGGATTTTCTCCGGGCCACACTGACTGAATGATTTCCAGGCCCGGATCGTGGCCGTGGGAGTGAATGCCGATCAGGCGTCCACCGGCGCGCAGGGCCCGCGCCAGCGGCGCGATGATGCGCTTGGCGCGGAAATTCACAGAGGATTTTGCCCGGTATGGCTGGGATGCGATGACGAGGTCGAAATTGGCCTCGGACTTGCCGGCCCGCGGAATGATCGAATCGAGCAGGAACCTTTGGTCCTCCCGGTAGACCACCAAAACCACCGGCCGCTCATAGATGGGCATTCCCGATCGTGGGCTGACGCTGGCTCGCCAATTCTGCTCAAGAAATGGGCCGAGTTCCGTGATCTGGGCCTCGAATTCGCCCGACGATGCCCCTCGCAGTGCCACTTCGTGCCAGAGCGTGCCAGCGGCCGCCGCAGGCGATTTCGGCGTCAGCCAAGGCGCCTCGGCGTAATACATGTTGGTCAATACGAAGACCGTGGCGGGATGCTCGAACAGCCGGTCCTGCACCTTCTCCAGGGTCAGGCGGACATCCTCCAGGCTCAATTCCTTGCCGGCGACGTAGAACGGCATATGCGGAAAGCGGCTATGCATGGCGCGCAGGACTCGCGCGAGCACGGTCCCGTCGCCGATACCCGCGTCGAAGATCCGCAGCGCTGGCGGGCGGGGATGGATGGCGGAAAGCTCCAGCGCGACGCGCTGCGCAATCACCCGCTTCTCGCCGCAGGTATGGACAAACAGCAGGTATCTCTGCCGGTTCTCGAAGAAGCGGAAGTTCTGCCGCGGGTCGCGCTTTTCGGGCGGAACCACGAGGCCACGGGACGGCGCCACCCCGCCGGGCGTGGAAGTGGCGATGAAAGCCTGAATCCGGTCCAGCGTATCGATCGTGATCCGCTTACCCTCCCGCAGCCGATGCACCAGCTTGCCATCGTTCACTGCGCGGCGGCCGAACGTCGACTCGGCCATATCCGACCGGCGGCAGAAGTCGGTGATTTGGCTCAGGATTTCGTCGTTCTTCATTGGGCCGGGATGGTGGGATAACGGTGGGCAGCGGCAGGCGCAAGAGCACCTCTATCACTATCTGCCCACTCCTTGAAGCCCTCTTCCTGCTCGCCCACAACGCGTACCCCTGCAAGGTACTACCGGCCATCGCGAGCACAGCGACCTGCCCGCCGAAGCTCAACGAGCGGGGGCGGAAGCAACCCACCTTCGCGCTTGCGTAGACATGGATTGCTTCGTCGCGTCGCTGCTCGCAATGACGAAGTGGAGCTACCTGCCCCACACCTCTTCGGCGACTTCCACTGCGAGCCTGAGCTTCGCCCACTGTTCTTCTTCGGAAAGGATGTTGCCTTCCTCGGTCGAGGCGAAGCCGCATTGCGGGGAGAGCGCGAGCTGGTCGAGCGGCGCGAATTTCGAAGCTTCCTCCAGCCGCCGCTTGATGGCATCTTTCTTCTCGAGCTCGCCGAACTTGGACGTGATGACACCGACCACCACGACCTTGTTGCCCTTCGGCAGATAGCGCAACGGCTCGAAACCGCCGGCACGGTCGGAATCATATTCGAGGAAATAGCCGTCGTAATTGGTGCCGGCGAGCAGGGTCTGCGCCACCGGCTCGTAACCTCCGGACGAAATCCAGGTGGAGCGGAAATTGCCGCGGCAGACATGGGTCGATATCACCATGTCGGACGGACGGTCCGCGATCGCGTAATTTATGACTCGGGCGTAGATCTCCTGCAGGCCATCGGGATTGTCGCCGCGCTCGCGCGCCTTCTGCAATTCGTCCTGCGAGCAGAGATAGGCCCACACGGTGTCGTCGAACTGCAGATAGCGGCAGCCGGCGTCGTAAAACGCCTTCACGGCCTTGCGGTAGGTCTTGCCGAGGTCCTCGAAGAACGGCTCGAGTTCGGGATAGATATCCTTCGAGATCAGTTTGCGGCCGCCGCGGAAGTGCAGCACCGACGGCGCAGGGATCGTCATCTTCGCCGTGACATGAGCCTGGTCGGCATATTTCTTCAGAAACCTGAAGTGATCGAGCATTGGGTGGTTGTCGGGGAAATCCAGTTTGCCGATCACGCGGATCGCGTCATGGCGCGTCTGCACGCCCGCGAACTGGATGCCGACGTCGGGATGGAACAGTTCGCAGCCGGTCAGCTTGGCGAGGAAATCGAAGTGCCACCAGGAACGGCGGAATTCACCGTCGGTGGCGAGCCGCAGGCCGGTGGAGGCCTGGCGGTGCACGACCTTCTCGATCTCGATGTCCTCGATCTTGCGCAGTTCCTCGGGCGGGATCTCGCCCTTCTCAAGCTTGGCACGGGCCTCCTTGATCTTCGGTGGCCGCAACAGGCTGCCGACTTCGTCGGCGCGGAAAGGAGGTTTTGTTCGTTGCATGGTTTCGACTCCCTAGGGACAGAACTAATGGGCTTTGGCGCCGGTGACCCCAAGATGCCGCTCGAGCACCGTAGGATCGGCCTTCAAGGCATCGCTTGCCGCATCGTGAACGATTGTGCCGCGTTCCAATATCACAACGCGGTCGGCGAGCCCCAGGATCTTTTGCGCATTCTGTTCCACGATGATGGAGCAAATGCCGCTGCTGCGGGTGATTGTGCCAAGCGCCCTCAGCAATTCCTCAACGATGATCGGCGCCAGTCCTTCCATCGGCTCGTCGAGCAGCAGCACCTTAGGATTCAGCGTCAGCGCACGTCCGATCGCGAGCATCTGCTGCTCGCCACCGGAGAGTTGGTTGCCGAAATTGCTGCGGCGTTCCTCGAGCCGCGGAAACATCCGGTAGATTTGCTGGACCGTCCACGGGCCGGGCTGGGCCACCGCGGTCATGTTCTCCTCGACCGTGAGGGAGCGAAAGATATTGCGTTCCTGCGGCACCCAGCCGACCCCAGCGCGAGCCCGCTGGTCCGGGCGCAACGCCGTAATGTCCTGCCCGCCCAGCGATACGGTGCCGCCGAAACGGCGGGTGACGCCGACAATGGAATTGATCAGCGTGGTCTTGCCGGTGCCGTTGCGCCCGAGCAGCGCCAGCACCTGGCCTTCGGGGATCGACAGTGTCATGCCCGGCAGCACCACCGCTTCGCCATAGCCGGCGCGCAGACCCTCGATCGCGAGCAGCTCACGCATCGGCCGCCTCGCCGAGATAGACCGCCTTCACCTGCGGGTCGCGCGCCACAGCATCGGGCGCACCTTCGGTCAGCAGCGCACCGTTGACCAGAACCGAAATGCGGTCAGCGAAAGAGAATACGAGATCCATGTCGTGCTCGATCAGGAGTACCGTCACCTCGCGCGGCAGCGCGGCGACCGCGGCCAGAATGTCGCGGCGCTCGGTTTCGGGCACGCCGGCGGCCGGCTCGTCGAGCAACAGCACCCGAGGTCGGGCGGCGATCGCGACCGCGATCTCGAGCAGACGCTGCTTGCCATAGGGCAAAGTGACGGTGAGCTCGTTCATGACGTCGAGCAGATGAAACCGCGCGAGGATCTCGGCGATCTCGGCATTGACGTCCGCCCGCGTCCCCATCCGCCGCCACCAATCGCCGCCGCGTCCCATCCGTTCGGAGACCGCGAGCCCAATGGTCTCGAGCGGGGTGAGATCCGGATAGAGCTGATTGATCTGGAACGTTCGCGACAGGCCTCGCAGCACGCGCTTGTGCACCGGCAGGCTCGTGATGTCGTTGCCTTCGAGCAGGATGCGGCCGGCATTGGGTCTTAGCACCCCGGTGAGCAGGTTGATCGCCGTGGTCTTGCCGGCCCCGTTCGGCCCGATCAACGCGTGGCGGGCGCCCTGCTCTATCCGGAGCGAAAGGTCGCGCGTGACGCGCAAGCCGCCGAAGGATTTATCCAACCCCCTGGTTTCCAGCGCGATCGTCATGACGGGTCGCTCTCGGGAACCGCGACAACGGCCCGGCGGCCGGCCAATTGCCGGATGATGAGGTTGGGCACCCAAAGCGCCCAGCGATGGATTCGGGCGCGGCCGACCAGAACGATCACGACCAGCACCAATCCGATCCAGAACAGCCAGTATTGCGGCGTAATGGTCGAAAACAGCTCCTGCAGCATCTTGAACACCACGGCGCCGATCAGACCGCCATAGAGATAGCCGGTGCCGCCGATGACCAGCATCAGCATCAGGTCGGCCGAACGCTCGAACGAGAACACGTCGAGCGAAGCGAGCGCCGTGGTCTGTGTGAATAGCGCGCCGGCGATGCCGGCATAGAACGCCGACACCATGTAGATCGCGATCAATCGGCGATTGACGGGAATACCGATCGCGGCGCCGCGTAGCGGGTTGTTCCTGATCGCGCGAAGCGACAGGCCGAATGGCGAATGCACGATCCGCCGCGCCAGCAGGAACAGGAGAAACAGCACGATCGACGAGTAGAAGAATCCGGTCTTGCCGAAGATGTCGAAGGCAAAGCGGCCGAGGATCGGCTGCATCTCGATGCCCTGCAATCCGTCAGTGCCGCCGGTGACACCAGAGAAGCGTTCGGCGAGCGCTTCCAGGAGCAGCGCGATGCCGAGCGTCACCATCAGCCGGGTCAGATCGACGCCGCGGATGACCAGGAAACTCGTGAAGAAGCCGAGCACCATGGCAGCAAAGCCTGCGACCACGAGCGCAACCACCGGCTCGTTGATGATCCCGTGCAGTGCCAAAAGCCCGGCGGAATAGGCACCGACACCGAAGAACGCGGCATGCCCGAGCGAGACGATGCCGGCATAGCCAAGGATCAGGTCGAGCGATAGTGCGAACAAAGCCAGCCGCACGATGTCGGTCATGATGAGGTAGCGGGACGGAAACAGGAATCCGCAGGCGACGACCACGATCCAGAACGCGATCTCGCCCGGGCGCCAGCGGGCGCCAGCGATGGCACTTGTCGAGACGTCGGGAAGCGTGGTCATCGCATCCTCAACGCGCGGCCGTGCGGCCGAACAGGCCGTTCGGACGCCAGATCAGGATCACGATCATGATGGTATAGATCACGAACGGTCCCATCTTCGGGACATAATACTTGCCGGCGACATCCCCGATGCCAAGCAGGAGCGAGGCCAGGAACGGGCCCGTGATCGAGGAGGAGCCGCCCACCGTCACCACGATCAGAAAGTAGATCATGAATTTGAGCGGAAAATACGGATCAAGGCCGAGGATCTCCGCGCTCAACGCGCCGCCGAGGCCGGCGAGTCCGCAACCGAAAGCGAAGGTGAACGCGAAGACCTGTGGCACATTGATGCCGAGCCCGATAGCGGCGCGGGGATCGTCGACGGCTGCGCGCAGGCGGCTGCCGAAGCGCGTGCGCGCCAGGATTAGTTGCAGCGCGACCGTGAGCAGGCCGCAGATCACGATGATCATCAGCCGGTAGCGGCCGATGCCGACCCCGAAGAAATCGAACTGCCCTTCGAGGGCCGCCGGCAGTTTGATGAAGACCCGCGACGATCCCATGATGTAGTCGATCGCTGCGACCGACATGAAGACGAGGCCGATGGAGAACAGCACCTGGTCGAGATGGCTGCGCGCATAGAGATGACGGTACAGGGTTCGCTCCAGGACCATGCCAATGGCGGCACTCGCGACGAAGGCGAGTGGCAGCGCCGCAAAGAATGGCCAGCCGGAATTGTTCACCAGCACCGCGCAGATATAGCCGCCGGCCATCGCGAAGGCGCCGTGCGCGAGGTTGACGAAGTTCATCAGCCCGAGCGTCACCGCGAGCCCGCAGGCGAGCACGAACAGCAGCATGCCGTAGGCGACGCCGTCGAACAGGATGGTGAACAGCGTGGTCATGAACTTAAGCCAGGATCAGCCAGCGCTAAAGATGACGCCTGCGTCACTTCTTGGTCTTGCCGGGATCCTTGACGGCCTCGAAGGTGGCGAATTCCACGTTGTAGAGTTCACCGTCGACCTTCTCGACCTTGCGGATGTAGATGTTTTGCACGATATCGCGCGTCTCGGGATCGATCGAGATTGGCCCACGCGGGCTCTCCCACTTCATCCCCTTCATCGCCGCGATCAGCTTGTCGCCGGTAGCGTCGCCGCCGGTCTTCTTCAGGGCTTCGTAGATCAAATGGATTCCATCATAGCCGCCCACCGCCATGAAGCCGGGCCGGTTGTTGAACGCCTTCTTGTAGGCGGCCACGAATTCCTTGTTGATCTGCGAGGGATGCGCGGCGGAATAGAGGTGCGCGGTGACCGCGCCGAGCGCCGCGTCGCCCATGTTGTTGAGGAGATCGTCATCCATGACGTCGCCGGGGCCGATCACCCTGATGCCGCTCTTGTCGAGCCCGCGCTCGGCATACTGCTTCATGAAATTGCCGCCCTGCCCGGCCGGCACGAACACGAACATGGCATCCGGCTTGGAATCCTTCATCCGCTGCAGGAATGGCGCGAAATCGGGATTGGCGAGCGGCACCTTGACCTCTTCGACGATCTCGCCGCCGCCGGCCACGAAATGCTCCTTGAAGGAAGCGAGCGCGTCATTGCCGGGCGCGTAGTCCGAGGTCAACGTCGCCACCTTCTTGATGCCGTTCTTCGCCGCCCAGTCGCCGATGATCGTGGAGGATTGCGGCAGCGTGAAGCTGGTGCGGACGACGTAGGGCGAGCGCTCGGTAATGATCGAGGTGCCGGCCGCCATGACGATTTCCGGAACTTTCGCCTGCGTTGCCAAGGGCGCCGCGGCGAGCGCGGCCGGGGTGACGCCGAAACCGGCAATGATGTTAACCTTCTCGTTGACGATCAGCTCCTGGGCGAGCCGCTTGGTGTTGTCGGGAACCGCGGCGTCGTCCCTCAGGATGATCTCGATCTTCTTGCCGGCGACCGTGTCGCCCTTCTGCTGCATGTAGAGCTTGATCGCGTTGTCGATCTGCCTACCGGTCGAGGCCTGCCCGCCGGTCATCGGCACAATTAGGCCGATCTTGACCGCCTCTTCCTGCGCACAGGCGGGCACGGCGGCCGCTGCGGCGGCAACGGCGCCGGCAGCCAGCAACACTTGACGGCGAACGAACATGAACGCTTCTCCCCCTCATCGTTCCTGCGATCGAACCGAGTCCCCGGCCCTTGCCTCACCATAGCCCAGATTGTTCGGCCGTGTAGCGCGGCGAATGGCGTCGTCCGGTGTCGGTTTGTCAAGCCGACGTAGGGATGGCGCCGGCGCGCTGACCGGCAGCAGCCGCCGGCGACATCTTCTGTATATTCGGCAGCTTGAGGTTCTATCATACCTCCAACAGGACCTGATAAGGCTATCTTACCATTTCGAAACTAGGGTCCGCCGACCCGCGCCAAGGTTGGCGCAATTCGGTCCAAACCTTCAAGCCCCACGACACCCCGCATCGCGATGCCGACCAGCGCCCGCCATCTCGCAACCCTCTTCGCCCTCGCCCTGACGGGCTGTGCCTTGGGCGGGTGCGGTACCATCAACGAGAAACTGTCGGCCGGCACGGCGGACCTGATTCCGGCGTGGGCTGGCGGGCTGCCGGCCGACGCCCCACCTCGGCCAGGCACCGCCCAATACGACGAATTCATGCGCGAGCGGGAGCGCAAGCGGCTGATGCCGGCTTCCGAGCGCGGCGACGAGAACAAGTCGGCACCGACGTCGCAGGAGGCCGTTCACTGAGGAAGGGTTGGCGCCACTCCGCTCAGTCGACGAACACCACGGTCTTGCGGCCGTTGGGAATCACGCGGTCCTCGAGATGGTAGCGGATGGCGCGGGCCAACACGCGGCGCTCGATATCCCGGCCCTTGCGGACGAGATCGTCAGGCGTATCCCGGTGGCTGATGCGCTCGACGTCCTGGTCGATGATCGGCCCTTCGTCGAGGTCGCCGGTGACGTAATGCGCAGTGGCGCCGATCAATTTGACGCCGCGCTCGTGCGCCTGGTGGTAGGGGCGCGCGCCCTTGAAGCCCGGCAGGAACGAATGGTGGATGTTGATGCAGCGGCCTGCGAGCTTTGCCGACAGCTCGTCCGACAGGATCTGCATGTAGCGCGCGAGCACGACCAGGTCGGTGTTGGTATCCTCGGCGAGCTTCCAGAGCGCGGCTTCCTGCTCGCGTTTGGTTTCCTTGGTCACGGGGAGGTAGTGGAACGGGATCTCACCGAAATCGAGGTGGCTGTAGGCTTCGCGCGGATGGTTGGAGACGATGGCGGTCGGGATCATCTGCAATTCGCCGGTGCGCCAGCGATAGAGGATATCGACCAGGCAGTGATCGGATTTGGAGACGAGCAGCATCACGCGGCGGCGGGCCGCGCGGTCCCGCATCTGCCATGTCATGCCGAAACGTTCGGCGATTGCGGCAAAGCCGGTCTGCAGCGCCGACAATTCGACCGCGAGATCGGCGGCCGTGAACACCACCCGCATAAAGAATTTGTTCGTCTCGATATCGTCGAACTGCTGGGCATCCAGGATGTTCTGACCATTATGTGCGAGAAAGGTCGAGACCGCCGAGACGATGCCGGGGCGGTCGGGGCAGGACAGGGTCAGGACAAATTGAGGGTCGGGCATGGCGATCGATCGAGACTTGGCTGATTGGGGTTTGGCTGATTAGGGCGTGATTGATTAAGGCTTGGGCAGCCGCACGGAACGGCGGATTTGCGGCCCCTGCTCTAGCACCGCCGTCGCGCTTGCGCCAATCCTGCGGCAGGGGCCAAATTGAGCTATATCGGAGGCACCAACATGGCTGACCGGCTGAACGGCTACCGCATCCTGATCCTGGAGACGCGCGAGGAGGCGCAATTCTCCCGTCTGCTCGCCGAACAGGGCGCCGACGTGCTGCAATGTCCGATGTTCGCGATCCACGATGCGCCGGATCCGGCGCCGATCGAGGCCTGGATCCAGCGCTGCATCGAACGGCCCTTCGACGATCTGGTGCTGATGACCGGCGAAGGCCTGCGGCGGCTGATGAAGGTCGTGCGCCGCATCGACATCGAACAGGAATTCGTTGCGGCGCTGACCAAAGCCCGCAAATTCGCCCGTGGCCCAAAACCCGGCCGGGCGTTGCGCGAAATCGGGCTTGAGCCGCAGGTGACGACGGAAAAACCGACCTCTGAAGGCGTCATCGAGATGCTGTCCCGCATCGAGCTGAAAGGCCATCGCCTCGGCTTGCAGCTCTATCCGGACAAGGACCACGGCGCGCTGATCGGCGCGATCGAAGCGCAGGGCGCGGAGGTCGATACCGTGCTGCCCTACGTCTACGATTCCAAGGCCGCTGATGCCAACATCGTTGCGGCCATCGACGAGATGGTGGACGGCCGGATCGATGCGATCGCGCTGACCAACCTGGGCCAGGTGCGCCGGCTGTTCGAAGCCGCGCGGGCACGCGGCTATGAGGACAGGTTGCGCCAGGGCCTTGACCGGACCGCGATCGCCTCGGTGGGGCCGGCGGTCTCTGGCGAACTCGCCTCACACGGCCTGCGCACCGACATCGCGCCGGCGAACGACGCCTATTTCATGAAGCCGCTGATCTCGGCGATGGCGGTGGCGCTCGCGAAGCAGCCACCGCGGAAGGCGGCGCGGTGACGCTGCGCCGTCAGAAAATCACTCGGCCGCCTGCTGCGTTTCACTGAGATACGCCTGATAGGCGAGCCTGATGCCGTCTTCCAGCGACGTCTTCGCTCGCCAGCCAAGCGCAGCCAGCCGGCTGACGTCGAGCAGTTTGCGCGGCGTGCCGTCGGGCCGCGAGGTGTCATAGCTGATCGCGCCGTCATAGCCGATCGTCGCCGCGACCACACGGGCGAATTCCGCGATCGTGATGTCCTTGCCGGTGCCGATATTGATCAGGCCGCTGTCGGAATAGACCTTCATCAGGTGGATGCAGGCGTCGGCGAGATCGTCGACATGGAGGAATTCGCGCCGCGGCGTGCCCGTACCCCAGACCACGACGTTCTTCGCGCCCGATACTTTCGCCTCATGGAAGCGGCGGATCAGGGCTGCGACCACGTGGCTGTATTCGGGATCATAATTGTCGCCGCGACCGTAAAGATTGGTCGGCATCACGCTGATGAAATCGGCGCCGTACTGGCGGCGATAGGTTTCCACCAGCTTGATGCCTGCGATCTTGGCAATCGCGTAGGGCTCGTTGGTCGCCTCCAGCGGCCCGGTCAAGACCGCATCCTCGCGCAGCGGCTGCGGTGCCAGCCTCGGATAGATGCAGGAGGAGCCGAAGAACATCAGCTTCTCGGTTCCGTTGACGTGGGCCGCGTGGATCACGTTGGTCGCGATCGCCAGATTGTCGTAGAGAAACTCGGCGCGCAGCAGGTCGTTGGCGGCGATGCCGCCGACCTTCGCGGCCGCCAGGAACACCGCCTGCGGCCGCTTCGCGGCAAACCATCTGTTGACCGCCGCCTGATCGCGGAGATCGACTTCCGTTCGTGGCACCGTCAGGAGCTTGACATCTTCCCGCGCGAGCCTTCGCAACAGGGCGGAGCCGACCATGCCGCGGTGGCCGGCGACAAAGACCATTTTGCCTTTCAGCTCAAACGGCGTTCTTGCCATGGGCGACCTCCTGCCTCGCCTCGGCGAGATCGCTCGCGACCATTTCCTTCACGAGCTGGGCAAAGCTGGTCTTCGGCGTCCAGCCGAGCTTGTCGTGCGCCTTGCTGGCATCGCCGATCAAGAGATCGACTTCGGTCGGGCGGAAGTAGGTCGGATCGATCCGGACCACAGTCTTGCCGGATTTGGTGTCGACACCGGTCTCGTCGACACCCTCCCCGCGCCACGCGATTGCCCGTCCGACCTCGGCAAACGCCAGTTCCACAAATTCGCGCACCGAGCGCGTCTCGCCGGTCGCGAGCACGAAATCACCGGGGGCCTCCGCCTGCAGAATCCTGTGCATACCCTCGACATAATCCCGCGCATGGCCCCAGTCGCGCTTGGCCTCGAGATTGCCGAGATAGAGCGTGTCCTCGAGCCCGACCTCGATGCGGGCGACGCCGCGGGTGATCTTGCGGGTGACGAAGGTCTCGCCGCGGATCGGGCTCTCGTGGTTGAACAGGATGCCGTTCGAGGCATACATGCCGTAGGCCTCGCGGTAGTTCACCGTGATCCAGTAGCCGTACAGCTTGGCGACGCCATAGGGCGAGCGCGGGTAGAACGGCGTGGTTTCCCGCTGCGGCACTTCCTGGACCAGGCCGTACAGCTCCGAGGTCGAGGCCTGATAGAACCGCGTCTCCTTTTCCATGGCGAGGATGCGGATCGCCTCCAGCAGGCGCAGCACGCCGACCGCATCGGCATTGGCGGTGTATTCCGGGCTCTCGAAACTGACCCCGACATGGCTCTGCGCGGCGAGGTTATAGATCTCGGTCGGCCGGATCTGCTGCATCAGCCGGATCAAATTGGTCGAGTCCGTCATGTCGCCATAATGCAGCAGGAACGGCACGTTGCCGACATGGCGATCCTGATAGAGATGATCGACCCGCGCGGTATTGAACGACGACGAGCGGCGCTTGATGCCGTGCACGCTGTAGCCGAGGCCGAGCAGATATTCGGCGAGGTACGCGCCGTCCTGGCCGGTGACGCCCGTGATCAGCGCGACACGTCGCTTGGAGTCCTGAGCCGCCATATCCTCTCCGAAGGCGCGGAACTGCGCCGGGTTGCGAATGGCTCGGTCTGTAGCATCCGCTTCCCGCGAAGTCTAATGCCATAACCGTTTGAAATCAGGCCGTTAGGCACAAGCTTTCGGGCGCACACGGCGTCGGACCGGTCGGCTGGACTATTCGCCGTAGTGGCGCAGACGTTCGAGGTCGACGATGGTCACGCCGCCATATTCCAGCCGCAACAGCCCCTCCTTCTCCAGCCGCTTCAGGCACTGGTTCGCATTCTGACGCGAGATGCCGGAAAGCGCCCCGATTTCCTCCTGCGTGATCTCGAGATGGCACGAGAGCTCGGGGTAGAGAATTGGGTTGAACAGGGAGGCGATGGAACGCGCCAGCCGCGCGGTCGCATCCAGCGTACGGCCATATTCCAGGAGCGCAATGAACTGGCCAAGCCGCTCGTTGAGCTGCGCCACCAGGAAACGGTTGAACGCCACGCTGTTCTCGAACAGCCACACGAAGGTCTTGCGGTCCATCATGGCCAGCCGCGTGTCGCGCAGCGCCACCACATCGTAACGCCGCGCTTCGTTCTTCAGCACCGACCCCTCGCCGAACCAGGCGCCGGCAGTCAATCCGGCGAAGCTTGCCGCCTTGCCGCCGCGGGAGACGATGCCCATCCGCGCCAGCCCCGTGACCACGCCGGTCCAGTAGTCAAAACGGTCGCCGCGCATGAAGATGAATTCATTGGCGCCATAGGATTTCTCGGTGATACCACTGCGCGCGATCTCGATCTCGCGGTCATCCAGTTCACGCGACCAGGCCGCGATGCGCTTTAGGTAATCGGCAGCAATCATGATTCCGTTGACTGTCGTCCGCCTCACTATGTTGCGCCGCAACAACGCGCGGGCCGGACGAAATTTGCCAGCCAATTGTCGGGCACAAGACATTTCACCGTACCGCTTTGCCCTATGGAGAGCCACCGGCGCAATGTCTGCGCGACACGCGTGCAAGCGCGAGCGGGCAAGGCGCCGGGTGCGGCGTTACCGCGCATGAACGGTGGCGTCCGCAGTGGAACGAGGCACCATTAATCGGATGGCTTAGCCGGAACGGCCGATGTAAGATTATCGCTGTCTTTGCAAGAAGAGACAAAGAGCGCGTGAAGCGCCGCATCTGGAGGAAATAGGTGGAATACACGTTGGAGGTGCGCGGGGTGTCGCTGCGCTTTGGTGGCGTCCGTGCGCTGACCGAAGTGAGCTTTGGCGTCAAGCCTGGCGAATTGTTCTCCATCATCGGTCCCAACGGGGCCGGCAAGACCTCGATCGTCAACTGCATTTCCGGCCGCTATAAGCCGACCGAAGGCCGGCTTTTCTATCGCGGCAAGGATATCACGGGCCTCAATCCGAACGCCCGACCCTCGCTCGGCATCGGCCGCACCTTCCAGAACCTCGCGCTGTTCCACCACATGAGCGTGCTCGACAACATCATGGTCGGCCGCCATCACCTCCTGAAGAATAATTTCATCACCGGATCGCTGTACTGGTTGACCGGTGCGCGGCGTGAGGAGCTCGATCATCGCCGCAAGGTGGAGGAGATCATCGATTTCCTCGACCTGCAGTCGGTGCGCAAGGCGACCGCCGGCACACTTCCCTATGGCCTGCGCAAGCGCGTGGAACTTGCCCGTGCAATGGCGCTCGAGCCGCAGCTCATCTTGCTGGACGAGCCGATGGCCGGCATGAACTTCGAAGAGAAGGAGGACATGACGCGTTATATCGTCGATCTCAACGAGGAGTTCGGCATGACCGTTGTGATGATCGAGCACGACATGGGCGTGGTGATGGATATCTCTCACCGAGTCACGGTGCTCGATTTCGGCCGCAAGATCGCGGAGGGCGATCCCGCGACTGTGCTCGCAGATCCCCACGTCAAGCGCGCCTATCTCGGCGAAGAGGATGAGGCGCTGGTCGATCCCGATGACGTGCCGCTGCCGCGGGAGAGCGCGGCATGATCGATTACGCCGGGCGCGCCGCACGGGCCGACACCTTTCCGAAGATGCTGCGGCTGAACGCCAGGGAACATGGCCGCGAGATCGCGCTGCGCGAGAAAGATCTTGGTCTGTGGCGTGAATTCACCTGGAACGACTACCAGGCCCGCGTGCAGGAATTCGCGCTTGGCATGATCGAACTGGGCCTCGGCCGCGGCGACGTCATCGGCATCATCGGCGACAACCGTCCGGACTGGGTGGCTGCCGAGATCGCAACCCATGCGATCGGCGGCATGAGTCTCGGGCTTTACCGCGACGTGCTGGACGAAGAGGCGGCCTACCTCCTGAACTATGGCGAGGCGAAGCTCGTGTTCGCCGAGGACGAGGAGCAGGTCGATAAGCTGCTGGGGCTGGCCGACCGCGCGCCGCATCTGAAGCACATCGTCTATTCCGATCCGCGTGGCATGCGGAAATATGACGATCCGCGCTTGATGAAAGCGAGCAAGCTCGCAAGCCTCGGCCGCGAGCGCGCGGCGCGCGAACCCGGCCTCTACGACACGCTGGTCGATGCCACTGACGGCGAAGACGTCGCGATTCTCTGCACGACCTCAGGCACGACGGCCAATCCGAAGCTCGCGATGCTCGCCGCCGGCCGCGTGCTCAAGCACTGCGCGACCTATCTCTCCTTCGATCCGAAGGGGCCGGACGACGAATATGTGTCGGTGCTGCCGCTGCCCTGGATCATGGAGCAGGTCTACGCGCTCGGCAAAGGTCTGCTCTGCCGGATGAAGGTCAACTTCGTCGAAGAGCCCGACACCATGATGCACGATTTCCGCGAGATTGCGCCGACATTCGTGCTGTTCGCGCCGCGGGTATGGGAGGCGATCGCGGCCGACGTGCGCGCCGGCGTGATGGATTCGTCGCCACTAAAGCAAAGGCTGTACGATCTCGGCATGAAGACGGGGCTTGCCGCGCTCGAGCAGGACAAGCGCTCCGTGGTCGCAGATCAGCTTCTGTTCCGCGCGCTCCGCGACCGTCTCGGCTTCACGCGGCTACGCTCGGCGGCGACCGGTGGTGCGGCGCTCGGCCCAGATACTTTCAAATTCTTCCGTGCGATGGGCGTGCCGCTGCGCACGCTTTACGGCCAGACCGAACTGCTCGGCGCCTATACCCTGCATCTACCCGGCGCAGTCGACCCCGACACTACGGGCGTCCCAATGGACGAGACGATCGAGATCCGCGTCGACAACCCCGATGTCAATGGCGTCGGCGAGATCGTCGTACGCCATCCCAACATGTTCCTGGGTTACTACAAGAACCCGGAAGCGTCTGCGGCCGACATTCAGGATGGCTGGATGCGTTCCGGCGATGCCGGTTATTTCAACGACAACGAGCAGCTCGTAGTCATCGACCGCATCAAGGATCTCGCCGAGACCTCGCGCGGCGATCGGTTCTCGCCACAATATATCGAGAACAAGCTGAAGTTCTCGCCCTACATTGCGGAAGCCGTGGTGCTCGGTGCCGGCCGCGACGCGCTCGCCTCCATGATCTGCATCCGCTACTCCATCATCTCGAAATGGGCGGAGAAGAACCGGATCTCGTTCACCACTTATACCGATCTCTCCTCGCGTCCCGAGGTCTACGCGCTGTTGCGCAACGAGGTCGACACCGTCAACGCCTCGCTGCCGCCGGCGCAGCGCATCTCCCGCTTCCTGCTGCTCTACAAGGAACTCGACGCCGACGACGGCGAGTTGACGCGCACCCGAAAAGTGCGCCGCGGTGTCATCAACGAGAAATACGCCGACATCATCGACGCGATCTATCGCGGCGATGTGAACATTCCGGTCGATACCGTGATCCGTTTCCAGGATGGCACGACCCAGCGCGTGCGGACCACGCTGAAAGTGGTGGATCTGGCAGCTGCCGCGATCGCGGAGGCCGCTGAATGAGCGATCGGCAACAGCAAAGCACGATGCGCATTGTAGTGCCCTCTCCCCTTGTGGGAGAGGGCTGCTCCGCAGGTAGACAAGGCCTCGATAGGGTGAGGGGTTCCCTCTCCACACTCCCGATGCGGAGACAACCCCTCACCCGGCTTCGCTTCGCGAAGCCACCCTCTCCCACAAGGGGAGAGGGTGTAGCGGCACCTGTCTCTTTCGTTAGTTGCAAATCAACATGAACACCCAATTCCTGTTCCAGCTCCTGATCAACGGCCTCGTGGTCGGCACGCTCTATGGCGTGGTCGCAATGTCGTTCGTGCTGATCTACAAGGCGACCCAGGTCGTGAATTTCGCGCAAGGAGAGCTGCTGCTGATCGGCGCTTGGGTCTGTTGGGCGCTGCTCGCCAAATACCAGGTGCCGTTCTGGCTGGGCATGCCAATCACACTGGTGTTCATGTTCATCTTTGGCATCGCAATTCAGATCGTGATCCTGCGGCCAATGATCGGTGAGCCTATCATCTCCGTCATCATGGTGACGATCGGGCTCTCAACGGTGTTCCAGGCCGCGCTGAAATGGATATTCGGCGTCAACCCGCAACCGTTCCCGCGCGTGTTCCAAAGCCAATCGGTCAACCTGTTCGGCCTGCAGATCCAGACCGTCTACGTGATGAGCCTCGTGGTTTCGATCGCAATGATGATCGGCATGGCCTGGTTCTTCCGTGCCTCCAAATACGGCCTGGCGATGCGAGCCACCGCCTTCAACCAGCAGGTCGCGCAGTCGCTCGGCATTTCCGTGAAAAGCGTGTTTGCGATGGCCTGGGCGATTTCGGCGACCGTGTCTGCCGTCGCGGGCGTCGTCGTGGCCGTCGTGAACGGCGTCTCCTCCGGCCTCTCCGCCTATGGCATCAAGGTGTTTCCGGCCGCGATCCTGGGCGGGCTCGATTCGGTCGGCGGCGCCGTGCTCGGCGGCATCATCATCGGGCTGCTCGAGAATTTCGCGCAATATGTCGACAGCCAGTACCTCCACTGGGGCAATCTCTACGAGATCGCGCCGTTCTACGTCTTGATCATCATCCTCATGATCAAGCCCTACGGCTTGTTCGGCACCAAGGATATTGAGCGGGTCTGACCATGGCGACGCGTTCCCTGATTCCCTCCGGCGACTTCCGCACCACCTACGCGGCCGACACCACGATCTTTCCGACAATAACGAGCCGCAACTTTGCGATTTTCGGCATCCTGCTCGCGTGCTTCGCGCCCTATGTATTCTCCAACTACTGGCTCAGCATCTCGATCCAGATCGGTATCTTCGCGATTGCAGCGCTCGGCCTCAACGTGCTGGTCGGCTTCACCGGGCAGATCTCGATCGGCCACGCGGCGTTCTTCCTGCTTGGCGCCTTCACCTCGGCCTATATCTCGAACAATGCGCCGATCCCGGTGTTCTTCGCCATTCCGTTCGCCGGTCTCGTCACCGCGCTGGTCGGCTTGATCTTCGGTGTGCCGGCCGCGCGGCTGAAGGGGCTTTATCTCGCGATCGCGACGCTCGCCGCTCAATACATCCTGCTCGACTTCTTCTCCCGTGCGGAATGGTTTTCCGGCGGCTCGGTGCCGGCAAGCGCCGAGCCATTTTCGATCTTCGGCTATATGCTGCGCGGTGACCGCCAATATTTCTATGTCGTGCTGGCCTACCTGATCGTCAGCTATCTCCTGGTCACCAATTTGATGCGCACGCGCGACGGCCGCGCGCTGATTGCGATCCGCGACCACTATCTTTCCGCCGAGATCATGGGCATCAATCTCAGCAAATACCGAACGCTGTCGTTCGGCATTGCCGCATTTTTCGCCGGCATCGCTGGCGCGCTCTACGCGCACTACCAGCTTGTCGTCTCGCAGGAAGGCTTCGGCATCGAGCGCTCGGTACTGTTCCTGGCCATGGTCATCATCGGCGGCACGGGTTCAGTCATGGGGACGCTGATGGGCACAGCTTTCGTCGTGCTCCTGCCTGAGACAATGGAGTGGATCAGCCTGGAGCTGAAGGGAAGCGCGATCGACAGGGCGCTGGAGCTCAACACCAACATCACCTTCCTGCGCGAGATCGCGATCGGGCTGATCATCATCGCGTTCCTGATGTTCGAGCCGGACGGGCTCGCGCATCGCTGGCGGCAGATCAAGGCATATTGGAAACTCTACCCGTTCTCGCATTAGCGTCGGGGCAAAGACTTACGAACGCATCAACGAATAACAGGAGGAAAGACCATGACGATTAGATCCCTTTTGAGCACGGCTTCGTTGGCGCTGCTGATCGGCAGCGTATCCGTGGCCGCGCAGGCCCAGATCGCGATCGGCCACCTCGCCGACTATTCCGGCGGCACCTCGGACGTCGGAACGCCCTACGGCCAGGCCGTCGCCGACACCTTTGCCTGGGTCAACAAGAACGGCGGCATCGGCGGCAAGAAGCTCAATGTCGACACCAACGACTACGGCTATCAGGTGCCGCGCGCGATCGCGCTCTACAAGAAATGGTCGGCGCCCGACAGCAAGGTGGCGGCAATCATGGGCTGGGGCACCGCCGATACGGAAGCGCTGACCGGCTTCCTCGCCCAGGACAAGATCCCGGATATCTCGGGCTCCTATGCAGCAGCGTTGACCGATCCGCAAGGCACCAGCGGCAAGGCAAAGCCCGCCCCCTACAATTTCTTTTATGGTCCGAGCTATTCGGACGCGCTGCGCGCCATGCTAATGTGGGCGGCGGACGATTGGAAAGCGAAGGGCAAACCGGGCAAGCCCAAGTTCGCTCACATGGGCGCCAACCACCCCTATCCGAACGCGCCAAAGGCGGCCGGTGAGGCCATCGCCAACGAACTCGGCTTCGAGGTGCTGCCGCCGCTGGTGTTCGCGCTCACCCCGGGAGACTACTCCGCGCAATGCCTCAGCCTGAAGAGTTCCGGCGCCAACTATGCCTACCTCGGCAATACGGCAGCTTCCAACATCTCCGTGCTGAAGGCCTGCAAGGCGGCAGGCGCCGACGTTCAGTTCCTCGGCAACGTCTGGGGCATGGATGAGAACGCTGCCAAGACCGCCGGCGACGCGGCGGACGGCGTGATCTTCCCGCTGCGCACCGCGGTCGGCTGGGGCGGCGATGCGCCCGGCATGAAGACTGTAATGGAAATCTCCAAAATGTCGGACCCGTCCGGCAAGATCTATCGTCCCGTGCACTACATCGCCGCCGTCTGCTCAGCGCTCTATATGAAGGAGGCGATCGAGTGGGCCGACAAGAACGGCGGTGCCACCGGCGAGAACGTCGCGAAGGGCTTCCATCAGAAGAAGGACTGGGTGCCATCAGGCATGGAAGGCGTCTGCAACGCCTCGACCTGGACCGAAAAGGACCATCGCCCGACGACAAAGGTCGATCTCTACCGCTCCAAGGTCACGGGCTCGACCGACGGCGATCTCAACGACCTCATCGCCAAGGGCACGATCAAGCTCGAGAAGGTCAAGACCGTGGAGCTGCCGCGCAAGCCGGAATGGCTGGGCTGGTGAAGCACGTCACCGACGCTCAATCGTCATCCCCGCGAAGGCGGGGGATCCAGTACGCGGCGAGTTTGCAGTCAAATTGCAACCGCCTCTGGAACACTGCGTCACCCGCCTTCGCGGGTGACGACGGTCGAAAGTGATCCGATGACCCAAACTGTCGAAGCAACTCACTCGGCACCAACTGCGGTCGACGTGCCGCCTCTCCTCAGTGTCAACAACATCGAGGTGGTCTACGATGACGTGATCCTGGTGCTGCGAGGCCTGAGCCTCGAAGTGCCCAGAGGGTCGATCGTGGCGCTGCTGGGGGCCAACGGCGCCGGCAAGTCGACCACACTGAAGGCGATCTCGGGACTACTCAAGACCGAAGATGGCGAGGTGACGCGCGGCGAGATCATCTTTGACGGCGAGCGCATCAATGGCATCGATCCCGACAAGATCGTCCGCCGCGGCATCTTCCAGGTGATGGAGGGACGCCGCATCATTGCCGACATGACGTCGCTGGAGAACTTGCGGCTCGGTGCCTTCACCCGCAGCGACGGCGAGGTCAATGCCGACATTGACATGGTCTTCAACTATTTCCCGCGCCTGAAGGAGCGCACGGGGCTGGCCGGCTATCTCTCCGGCGGCGAACAGCAGATGCTGGCGATCGGCCGCGCGCTGATGGCGCGCCCGAAGATGATCCTGATGGACGAGCCGTCCATGGGACTGTCGCCGCTGCTGGTCAAGGAAGTGTTCGCCATCATCAAGGAGATCAACCGCGACCTCGGTGTTACCATCCTCCTGGTCGAGCAGAATGCGCGGGCGGCCCTTTCGGTGGCGAGCCACGGCTACATCATGGAACAGGGCAAGGTGGTGCTCGACGGAAGTGCCGATGAATTGCGTGACAACGAGGACGTCAAGGAATTCTACCTCGGCGGCGCCGGCGACCAGCGCAAGAGCTTCAAGAACCTCAAGAGCTTCAAGCGGCGGAAGCGGTGGCTGTGAGCGCAGCCCGGTGCCTATTGCAGCACCTGCTCCGCTTCTGTAACCGCGCAAAGAACATGATAGAACGAAGACGCAGGTATGGTGGCGACCAGCGACGTGCCGTCGCGATCGAACTGATCGTACCAGCCGCCCGCAACAGGGTGGCTCAGATAATGCCGCTCAAGGCGCGCCAACGCAGCGCGCGCCTCATCGGCGGCACCCGCCTCGCCGGCTTCGGCTTGCGCAATCCACGCCTTTGCGATCTCGCTCTGGGGCCACAAACGCCGCGAGTGGCGCCGGATAACGCCCTCAACATTGCCCTCGTCGGTGAGGCAGTCGGTCGCCTCGTCGCGATAGCGCAGCGCCGAGGCCAGCAATTCACCGCGATAGCGCCCCGTCGGGCAGCCGGTGATGCGTTCAAATCCCTTCAAGAGCCAGACCCATTCGGCCAGGTGTCCCGGTTCGACGCTGATGGGCGGAATCCTGGACCAGTCTTCTTCGAAATATTCGCCAAGCACGTGGGTCTGCTTGTCATAGAGATTGGCGAGGAACAGCGCAAAAAACTCGCCAGCGCGTTGCTGGAACGTCAGATCATGCGTTGCGTCGAATACGGCGATCATCGCCTCGAACAGATGCATCTGCGGATTTTGCCGCCGCGGCAGGGATGCCGGCGCCCCCTCGAGAAAGCCGCCATTCGGCGAGCGCAGATGCGCGTCCAGATAGGCGAGCAGCGCATCGATCTCCGATCGCACCTGCGCGTCCCGATCGAGTCCATACACGGTAGCGAGCGCCAGCAGCACAAAGGCGTGGTCGTAGGTGTCGCGCCGCGCGTCGAGCACACCGCCGTCGGCCGTCAGCCGGTGGACGAAGCCCGGCCGGCCGTCCGGCGCCTTCGCCTTCGTCAACAGGTGATCGAGCCCCTTCAGCGCGATCTCGCGGCCTTCGCCGTACCAGCCCATCTGCGCGGCTTTGGCATAACAGTAGATCTGCCGGGCCTGAACGAACACGCGCCGCGGCGCGAGCCGATCGGCGCGGCCGTCGGGGTCGAGCCGATCAACGAAGCCCCCTGCCGCGTCATCCCAGCCTTCCGTGCGCCACAGCGGCAGGCAGTGATCGATGACGCGACGCTTCAGCCTGCAGACGACATCGGCATCAGAAGGCTCGCTCACCTGGGCAGTCTGCATATCGGCCATTGCATTTCCCGGAGCATCGCCAGTTCGGCGGGAAGCCATCTGATAGCACGTCGAAGGCGGAGCGCAATCGGCGCGAACCCGTGAGGATCACCCATGACAGATCACTATGACGCCCGCGAAACCCGCGATCCCGCCCAGCGCGAGGCGGAACTGTTCGCCCGCCTGCCGGACGTCCTGCGCCGGGCCATGGCGGCGCCGGCCTATGCGGAGCGCCTCAAAGGCGTCGATCCCGCCACCATCACCAGCCGCGCCGCGCTGGCCCGCCTGCCGGTGCTGCGCAAGTCGGAACTCCCGGCCCTGCACAAGGCTGCCCCACCCTTCGGCGGCTTCGTTGTCGGGCCGCCAGGATCGTTTGCGCGCCTGTTCACCTCGCCCGGACCGATCTTCGAGCCCGAGGCCGCCCAGGTCGACGGCTGGCGCGGGGCGCGGGCCCTGTTCGCGGCAGGCTTTCGTCCCGGCGACGTGGTGCTCAATACCTTCAGCTATCATCTCACCCCCGGCGGGTTCATCTTCGATACCTCTGCCCGTGCACTCGGCTGTGCCGTGATCCCGGCAGGCCCTGGAAATACCGAACAGCAATTCGAGTTGATCGAGGCCTACCGGCCGATCGGCTACAGTGGCACACCCGACTTCCTGAAAATCCTGCTCGATGCGGCCGCAAGCGCCAGACGCGACGTCTCGTCGATCAAGCGCGCGCTGGTGTCGGGCGCGGCCTTTCCGAAATCCCTGCAGGAGGAGATCAAGTCGCGCGGCATCGAGGCTTGTCAGGCGTTCGGCACGGCCGATCTGGGCATGGTCGCGTTCGAGACCGGGGCGCGCGACGGCATGGTGGTCAGCGAGGACCTGATCCTCGAGATCGTCAGGCCCGGCACCGGCGATCCCGTCACACCGGGCGATGTCGGTGAGATCGTGGTCACCTCCCTCGACCTGCACCACCCCTGGATCCGCCTCGCGCTCGGCGACCTTACCGCGGCCCTGCCCGGGATAAGCCCGTGCGGACGCACGAATATGCGCATCAAGGGCTGGATGGGGCGCGCCGACCAGACGACCAAGGTCAAAGGCATGTTCGTGCGGCCCGAACAGATCGCCGAGATCGGCAAACGTCATCCGGAGCTCGGGCGGCTGCGCCTGGTCGTGACGCGTTCCGGTGAGACCGACCTGATGACGCTGAAGGCAGAAGCAGCCGCGGCGAGCGAAGCCCTTCAGCACGAGCTCGCGGCGACGCTGCGTAGCGTGACGAAGCTCGGTGGCAATGTCGAACTGGTCGGCGCGGGGGCGCTGCCGAACGACGGCAAGGTGATATCGGACGAAAGGAGCTGATAGAGACTTCGAGGGAATATGGACTTGCGACAGGTAATCAGCAAGAAAACTCCAACTCAGCTACTCTAGCGCTAGGCACTGCGCATCGATGAGGCACTATCAGATGGCCGCAAGAAGACCAGCAGTCTTTTTCGATCGTGACGGAGTGCTGAACGAAGATACCGGCTATGTATTCGAGATTGGTAAGTTGAAATGGATAGAGGGCGCACGTGAGGCAGTAAAAGCGGTCAATGATGCGGGATACTTCGCCTTTGTGATCAGCAACCAGTCGGGCGTCGCCAGAGGGCTATACGACGAGACTCAAGTGAACGCGTTACACGAGTGGATGGCAGCCGAGTTGGCCAAGATCGGAGCCCGTATAGATGCGTTCGAATATTGCCCATATCATCCTGAAGCCACGATAGAGCGCTATCGTCAGACCAGTGACCGACGCAAGCCTGCACCGGGCATGATAATCGATCTATTGAAGCGCTTCCCGATTGACATCGACCGGAGCATCCTTGTCGGAGACAAGACTACCGATCTCGAGGCGGCACGCGCCGCCGGGCTGAAAGGATACCTGTTTTCAGGTCAGAATTTGGAACGGTTCATGAAGCCACTCCTGCAAATCGAAAAAGACCAAAGCTGATCGAGATAACGGACGAAACGCCTAGCGGAGCTCCATCCGCAAAAAAGCACCGCTATGGCAGCGAGAAGGAGCGCGACGCCGCGTACTGAGACGCTCAAATTGCCCAGGCTCAAAAAACTTGATCCTGGCCGACATACCAGAGGTAAATCACGCCCGTCACCGCATGCAGCTAGCTGGCCAACGAGTTGACAATTTGTCCTTGAATCAACTTCTATCGAGACGTGCTTTCTATAAGATATGCACCTACTGCTGCGCAGCTGTCTCAGAGACATTTCTCTAAAGTGCCCGCTGAAAATTGGGTTCGTTTTGTCAGTTTTTGAGCTCCCATTACAGCTTCAACCTCATCAATCGGTACGACCATTGGAGGCGGCCGAAAGCTTCTGCGCTGCCCGCCGGCGCCTTTTGAGCGCCTGCCGTTCGTAACGGTCCAAAGCCGCCAGCCGCAGCACCTGCTTGAGGTTCGCCGAGGTGAAATCCAAATTTGCCACCAGCTTGCTGCGGACGGCGGCAACCCGCAGCAACTGGGCGTGGGCTTGCGCCATCTCGACCGCCGCTATCATCCGCATATCGTCGGCCCCTGCCGCCACCAACATCAGCGCCAACTGACGTGCCTTCATCAACGCCGCCGGGTCGGCCGTCAGGGGAAGCGACAAACCGTGGCGCAAGGCATTGCGGCTGGACCTCAAGCGTCCTGCCGCAGTTTTCGGCCCTGAACTCCGCTTGGCGTTTTCGCGATTGGCCCTGAGCTGTTTTTCACTGACCATGGCGATGCGCTCCTACTCCTTACTTACTCACTCCCTTTCGTTGCTTCACGCCGGTCTTCACGCCGCCGACGATGGTCCTCTTTGCTGAGCTTGCGTCGGCCTCGTTCACGCGCGGCGATCATGCGCTCGAACATCTGCAAGGCATCGCTATTGTCCTGGGCCGCCTTGGCGTGAAGCTCTGCTTGGCTGATTCCATACTGGTCCAAGCGCGATCTGACTTCGTTCCTTTCCTTCGGGTCCCGGCTGAAGTATCCGATGGCCTCAGACATCGATGCTTCGAGGATTCTTCCTAGGTCCAGCTCACCGTCCCTAACCTGCTCCAAATAATATGCCACCGCCTTGATCATTCCGCCGCGAATGAGCGCGTTAGAAGCGCGCCTGAAGACTCGCTCCTCCCAGAGCTTGGTGACCAGGTCGTTGACCGCGATCCAATCCGTGACAGTCACGGGTTTGCGCTCCTCGATCACGGCGGCGAGCAAGCCCCGATAGAGATTTGGGTCCTCACCCTCCAGGAAAGGCGGCTCGCAAAACAGGCCTTTGAGCTGATCGGGAATCTTGCTTTCAGCTGTTTCGATGGCGGGTTTTTGGGTTTCCTCTTGCATGTCACTCCCCAACGTTTGGTCGGTCCCCCCCCCCCAACACAGGTGCGCAAAGAGGCTGCTGAAATTCGTCCGCGAACTGCCATCACGTGCACGACCGCCGCCCTCACGGCCCGTCGAGCGCAGGCAAGTCCCGCAACCGCGTGCTTTGCGCCCACGTGTGGCAGCTGTTGGCGAAAAATATCGCCTTTAGCGCCTCCCGACTACATATAGGGACGATATTCGCAGTGTCTACAAATCATAGAAAAAACAATCGGAACCGAACCCAATTTGTTGACCCGGTTCCGTAAACAGCAGTGATACTCAGGAGCGCGCCCAAGTCCCCGCCCATCCACATTGTTTCACTGCGTCCACGCGGAGACTTTGGCGTCACTCCTTCGTCGGTTTGGCTTGACTCGGCTTTCGTAGCCGTACGCCTGCCCCTCCTCCGTTCTCGTCAATGAACTCGACCCCGGCAGCCTCTAAGGCACGGCGAAGGGCGAGGTCGTTGGCGGCTGTCATAGAAGTCTCAGCATCAGTTAGCTCCGCACGGCGAATAGTCGTTAGCCCAACTGAGGACGCGCGCGCGAGATCTTCCGCGCTCCAACGGATCAGAGCACGGCCGGCTCGCAGCTGAGCGCTGGTCAACGGCATTCGTTCACGGCTTGACTTAATCATTCTATATGGTATTTTTCATTCCATAAGGATCTAAAACATCCACAGTGAGTTTTTGGCCGAGTTGGTTGGAGAAAGCCATGAGTCCCCCAAATTACGCAATATCTCCGTCGGATCGCCGCGCCTTCATCGGCGGCTCGGACGCCCGTATTATCATGGGCGATGACGAAATCGCCCTGCTGCGCCTTTGGCGGGAAAAGCGCGGCGAGGTCGAGCCCGAGGATCTATCGACAAACTTGATCGTACAGCTCGGCACGGTGACCGAGCACCTCAACCGGCACTGGTACGAGCGGAATACCAGCCACGTCGTGACCGAGGTGCAGCGGCAGGTATTTCATCCGGTTAAGCGCTGGATGGCGGCCACCCTCGACGGCATGGTTGAGGAGACCGGTGCCGTGTTCGAGGCCAAGTTCATGCTGCCATGGTCGTTCTCCGAGGAAGGGGCCGCCGAGAAACATATGGCGCAGCTACAGCACAATATGTGGGTCACCGCCTCCAGAACAGCGGTGCTGTCGATCATTACCGGTGGCGGCAAATGGATCGAAATGGTCATTCACGCCGATCCGCTGTACCAGCATCTGCTGATCACTGCGGAGAAGAAGTTCTGGCGTTGCGTGCAAAACGGTGAAACCCCTCGCCTATTCGGCGTCGAGCCGCCGCGCCCGCGCTTGGAAGCGGTCCGGGTGGTCGATATGAGCGCCTCCAACTCCTGGGCAGAATTCGCCGCCGTGTACCGCCGAACCAGACCAGCATTCCAGGAGCACGAAGTCGCGAAGGCCGACCTCAAGAAATTGGTGCCAGAAGATGCCAAGGAAGCCGTGGGGCACGGAATTCGGGCCAAGCGGTCGAAAAGCGGTGCAGTCAGTTTCGAACTGATGGACATGGAGGTGGCTGATGCACCGCTCTAGCGAGACCATCGGCGCGATCGCCGCGGCCTTGGCCAAGGCCCAAGGCGAGCTCACCAATCCGGAAAAATCCTTGAGTGCCACCATCCGATCCCCGTTTCCCCGTGAGGGGGATCGGACCTTCCGCTATGCCTCTCTGGCAAGCGGCCTCGATCTCGTCCGCAAGAGCTTGGGCCGGCACGAAATCGCCACGATCCAGACCACGGCCATCGACCAACCCTCCGGGCGAATCCAACTCACCACCCTTCTGGCACATGCCTCCGGCGAATGGATCGCATCGGACTGGCCGGTCTGCGCGGCCAGTGAGATGGTTGCCCCCCATCGCATGGGAGCAGCCCTCACCTACGCGCGCCGTTACGCATTGTTCGCACTGGTGGGCATTGCCGGCGAAGACGACCTCGATGCGCCGGATCTTCTCGCAGAGTCATCTCCCACCACCAAACCACCGGTCGGCGCCGATCACAGCGATCACACCGGTCAGCGTCCGGCTAACGGCACCGTCCACCGGCCACGACACCCAAAGCCGGTGCTTCCATCTGCACAATCCGCCAGCTTGCGCGATGAGTTGCTCGCGGAGATGGCCGACCTCAAAGACGGCGAAGCACTCGCTTTGTGGGCGCATCGACGTCTGCCGGCCAAAAACGCGCTGGCGGCGGATGACGCCCGCATCATCGACAACGCCGCCCAAAGACTTCTGGGGATCTGTCGCGAACCCGAACCCCGTCAAGCGGACGAAGTCCCTACCCCGGCGCTCGCAACGTCACAAACGACAGACGTGGCAATGATGCCTAGGGAATCTAGTGCCCGCCCTGCGAGGATTGCCGCTCGCACAGTGTTGCCTTTGGTAAAGCCGTCCCGGATACGCAATAAAGCCCATCTCGCCTTTGTCGCTTCGCAACCATGCCTGATCTGCCAGCGCACGCCGTGCGACGCGCACCATCTTAAATTTGCACAACCAAAGGCACTAGGCCGCAAGGCGAGTGACGAATTCACCGTCCCGGTATGCCGGGAGCACCATCACGAACTGCATCGGCACGGCAACGAAGCCGCCTGGTGGGCCAACCTTCACATCACTCCTCTCAATATTGCGAAGGAGCTATGGCAAACGAGCCCCATTCATGGCGCTCAGCAGTCGGTTATGGCCAAACTTACTTCTGATTAGCGCGCGGATGTTTTGTCCTTCTACGCAGCGAGCTTCCCGGCAATTTTGATTGCTCGCTGTAGCCTCAGAAATGGAAAACATGAATGAGTGACCCGCAGATCGTTTGTCCAAAGTGCAGCACGCCGATCAAATTGACTGATACCCTGGCAGCACCACTGATCGCGAAAACCCGCAGGCAGTTCGAACAACAATTAGCGCAAAAGGATGCGGACATTGCAAAGCGCGAGGTAAGTTTGCGAAAGTCCCAGAAGGCTCTCGCCAAGGCCCGCGAAGCGATCGACGACGAAGTCGCCAAGAGACTTCAGATCGAACGTGTGTCGATCACGGAATCTGAGCAGAAAAAGGCCCGCGTCGCGCTTGCCGCCGAGCGGAAACAGCGCGATCGGTTGCTGGCGGAGCTTCAGGGCAACCTTGATGCCAACAACGCAAAATTAGCCGAGGCGCAAAAGGCCCACGCAGACGTCCTGCGCAAATCCCGAGAGCTCGACGACGCGAAACGCGCACTCGATCTTTCCGTGCAGAAGAAAGTGCAGGAATCGCTTGCCGCCGTTCGCGACCAGGCCAAGGCCGAGGCTGAGGACAGCCTGAGGGCTAAGCTCTCGGAAAGGGAAGCCCAGATTGCAGGGATGCAGCGTCAGATCGAGGAGTTGAGCCGAAAGGCCGAACAGAAATCCCAGCAGTTGCAGGGTGAGGCGTCAGAACTTGAGCTTCAATCCTTGCTACGCAATCGTTTTCCCCAAGACATGATTGAGCCAGTGCCCAAAGGTGAGTTCGGCGGCGACATCCTTCAACGGGTTCAAGGTCCTGGCGGTCAACTCTGCGGTACCATATTGTGGGAATCCAAACGCACCAAAGCTTGGAGCGATGTCTGGATCACCAAACTGCGGGACGACCAACGCACCGCAAAAGCCGAAATTGCACTGATCGTTTCCACCGTGTTGCCTAAAGGCGTCGAAACGTTCGACCTCATCGACAGCATTTGGGTGACCAGGCTGCGCTTTGCGATCCCGCTTGCGATCGCTTTACGCCAATCGCTGATCGATCTGGCAAGTAGCAAGCGAGCCGCGGACGGCCAGCGAACCAAAATGGAAATGGTTTACCAGTATCTAACCGGACCACGCTTTCGGCATCGTATCGAGGCGATCGTCGAGAAATTCACCGATATGCAAGTTGATCTCGATCGCGAGCGAAAAACGATGATGCGGATGTGGGCCAAGCGCGAGGAGCAGCTGAAAGGCGTACTCGATTCTAGCGCCGGACTGTATGGAGACCTGCAAGGCATCGCCGGACGTGCCATGTCGGAAATTGAGGGCCTTAGCCCACTTATGATCGAGAGCAAATCAAGCGATCAGTGAAATAGGGTAAAATTCGTGGTAAATGTCGGACTCATCTCCTTAGTACACGCAGATTTGCGCATCGCCACAAAGGCGAACCTCTTACTGACTATAGAACCTGCGGTCCTGCGGGGCTTAAGGCAGTGCGGCAAGTAACGCCGCGTTGTTCTTAAGCAGGAGATACCGGTGAGTAGTGTTCAGACCGATGGCG
Source organism: Bradyrhizobium cenepequi (assembly GCF_020329485.1). GTDB lineage: Bacteria > Pseudomonadota > Alphaproteobacteria > Rhizobiales > Xanthobacteraceae > Bradyrhizobium > Bradyrhizobium cenepequi. Next base: position 302,229 of record NZ_JAGKJI010000003.1, on the reverse strand, counting down.
CCGTAAAGCCTGAATTTCAAGTCCTCAAGTTCGATCACGTCCTCCACCTTGGCGGCGAAGTTCTTGTCGCGCGAGACTTTGAAAGTGTTGACCAGATGCGGCTTCAGCCCATGCGCATGCCAGATCCGCTGCGCACTGCTGTAAGAGATGCCAGCAGCCTTCGCCATGCTGCGCACGCTCCAATCGGTCGCATTCGGCGGTTTCTCGTGTAGCGTCATGTGCACCACCTGCTTGATCTTTTCGGACGGCAACGGCTTGACACGAGAGGGTCGCGTCGCGTCCTTCAGAAGTCCGTCCACACCTTTCGCCACATAGCGACGGCGCCAGCGGCGGACTGTCAGCAGGCTCTTGCCAACCGCCGCTGCGATCGCCTCCCGTCAATCCATCGCTCGCCAGCAGCACGATCCGTGCTCGTCAAACCACCTTCTGCGGCGTGTTCCGGTCCCGGACCAGCCGCTCCGATCGTTCGCGATCGGCTGTGCCGACGGCAATCGGCTCGATCTTCCTCATCGGCGCAGACTCGCAGGTTTGCGCCGATTTGTGAATCGTCCGTCAGTGACGGAACACTAGTACAAGCGCAATCCGCCGACTGAATAGATGGCCCCGAAAATAAGGACCGCCATTCCAATCGCTAGCAGCAACATTCGTATGATTTCAGACCGTGAAGTCATGAAGCCCCCAGATTGCGTCAACGGCGCCCGCCCTTATAACTACGCTACCCACGGTACAGGATCAAACTTCCTCGCTGCACTTCCGATCCCACTCAGCCCCTTCCCTCTTACGTTTCTGTTGTCCCGACGGTTGTGGCTTCGCTTTGTCGGGATCAGACTCGAAATGTCGCCCCCCACTCGTTCGAAGGATCCGTTTCTGCGTTGCGTAGGCCGCACGTTCACAGCGCTCGAGCGCAGCCGTTCACCTGATTTCAGATTTGGAGACTGCAACAGTGCGGTGACGAGCCCGTGACGAGCCAATGGGCGGCAAGCCTTCGCCTACATGCTCAAGGAATTCATCAACTATCTGCCGGAGGATCGGGATCTCCGGAAAGACCTTGAGATGGCGCTTGGGAAGTTCAAGGACAGGCAGATCGGGGGGGCCGCGATGAACCCGCTGCTTGTCATGATGCTGCTCAAGCCCAGGAGAGCTGCGGCGACCTGGCCGACCATCGCGAGGCGGCTGCACGGAAGCGCTGGCCTCAGAACGTGGCTTTGACGAACGAAGCTATGACGTCGGCTCTGCGAACTGCACACTCATCGTTTGGATGAGTCCCGTCAAAGGTGAGGGCCTTGTAGTTGTGGATGTTGATGCCGAACGTGCGCCACATGTCTAGGCAGGGAATGTGGTGTCGCTCGGCGATCTGGATCATGGCGTCCACATAGTCCTTCAGGAATAGGCCGATCCCGTTTGGATTGGTGTCGCTGTCCAGCCCCTTTGGATTCAGCCGCCAGGCTGGCGTGATCAGGAACATCCGCAGCTTCGGAAACGCCGCCCAGAGCTTCGATAGCGAATAACTGAGGGCACCGCTGAAGGTTCGACAGTCTGTATCGGAAGCTTCTCCGATCGGGCAGTCATAGGCATAATCGTTCGGCCCGTACTCGAGGCCCAGGAGGCTCAGCTTGGAGAAGTCCGCGGTCGCGAGGTGCGAGATGTTGGTTTTGATTGTCGGATCGGTTTCGGCTTCCTGGCGCGACCAGTCGCCGGATATCACCGCGTCCACCACAGCGAACAGGGATCGGTGATCCCTGCCGGCAACGGTATGATGGCCAACCCAAGCGCCGGCAATCCCGCCGTTTATGCCGACCATGCCAAGCTGATCGCCAACGAGCGCAGGAGTCCTTCCGGCCTTCGGCGTAACGCCGGCCGTGATGCTGGTGCCCATCTGAAGGTATGTCCCGCGCCAATGAGCGCGCGTGGTGAAATAGGTGCCAACCGCACCCGCTGCCGCAACCCCCAGCGACAGCAGAACTTCCCGCCTGTTCATTCCCAGAACTACTTCGCTCGACGCAAAACGCGTCGCGCGTCCTCTTGCCCAACTGATCGCCTATCAAAAAGGCAACCTGCGATCAATCCCGTAAATTGCCGGATTCCGGCACGCCCACGAGTGCGGTGACGAGCCCGTGACGAGCCGGCCTTAGCTCAAGCTTCAGGTGCATGATATCCGGCAGATCAATTTTAGGCACCTTTCAATCTGCGCCCGACAAACCGCGCGAGCGAGCCTCTCTACTGCCGGGCCTTCGCCTGGAATTGGCCGCGACAGGCCATGACGAAGGGCGTTTTGACGCGACCTTGCCTTTCCACTCGCAGCTTGGGCCCCGTGCTTTGCTTGACGTTCTTCATTGACTTCGATTTGTCGTTTTGACGCCACCACACCCGCCTCCGTCACCCGTTTTCGCCAACCTGCCTGGGTGACGGCCGAACCTTCAAGGGACGGCGGCGCGCAAAAGAGCAACAATCTTGCTGCAGAAAGGACTGGCATTCTACGCCAACGGAGCGTTACTGAGTCGGCCGGGCGCGTAGCCACCCCGGTATCTCACCTCGCAGGCGCGGGGCTTAAGGCAGTGCGGCAGGTAGTGCCGCGCCAGTCTTTAAGTGGAGATACCGGTGAGTAGCGTACAAACCGATGGCGCCGATGCGCCACAAATCCGAATCGTCAAGTTCAACCCGGTCGATCGCCGCCATTTCATCGGCGGCTCGGATGCCCGCGTCATCCTGGGCAATGACGAAGCCGACCTCGTTCGTCTCTGGCGCGAGAAGCGCGGCGAGATCGAGCCGCAAGACTTTTCCGACAACCTCGTCGTCCAGCTCGGCACGGTGACCGAAGCATTGAACCGGACCTGGTATCAGCGCTCAACCGGCCAGACCGTCAAGGACGTCCAGAAGCGGATGCGCCATCCCGTTCACAAATGGATGGCGGCAACGCTGGACGGCATCGTCGAGGAGACCGGCGCGGTGTTTGAGGCCAAGTTCATGCTGCCCTGGAGCTTCACCGAAGAGGCGGCGGCCGAGAAGCACATGGCGCAGCTGCAGCACAACATGTGGGTGCTGGCCGCGCGCTCCGCCGTGCTGTCCATTATCACGGGCGGCGGCAAGTGGGTTGAAATCAAGCTCCATGCCGATCCGCTCTACCAACACCTGCTTTTGACGGCCGAGAAGAAGTTCTGGCGCTGCGTGCAGACCGGTGAGCCGCCTCGCCTGTTCGGGATCGAAGCGCCGCGTCCGCGGCTGGAAGCGGTCAAGGTCGTGGACATGGCATCATCCGATCTATGGGCTGAGCTTGCGGCAACTTACCTCAGAACCCGCGACTCCCATGCAGAGCACGAGACCGCGAAGGCAGAACTGAAGAAGCTCGTACCCGAGGACGCCAAAGAGGCAAGCGGACACGGCATCCGGGCAAAGCGATCGAAATCCGGCGCCATCAGCTTTGATGCCACCCAGACGGAGAGCACCGATGCACCGGTCCAGTGAGCGCATCGGCGCGATTGCGGCCGCCCTTGCAAGGGCGCAGGCGGAGCTGACCAATCCTGAAAAGACGCTGATTGCCACCCTCCGTTCGCCGTTTCCACGCGAGGAAGACCGCTCATTCCGTTATGCCTCGCTCGCGAGCGGGCTCGACATCGTGCGCGAGGCCCTAAGCCAGCAGGAGATCGCGGCCATCCAAACCACCCGGATCGAGCCGAGCACGGCACAGGTGCATCTGACCACCCTGCTTGCCCATTCCTCGGGCGAATGGATTTCGTCCGACTGGCCGGTCTGCGCCGCCAAGGATACCGAGGCTCCTCACCGGATGGGAACGGCGCTGACCTATGCCCGCCGCTATGCCCTGTTCGCCCTCGTCGGGATCGCCGGGGAGGACGATCTGGGATGCGCCCGACACCCTGGTCGGCTCAGCGCCCAACCGAGTCCCGGCCCGGCAACGGCACCGGTGGCAACCAGGGAAAAGGCGTTCTGTCGCGTCCCTCAACGCTCAGCGCACAAAAATCGGCCAAGCTGCACGACGAAATGCTTGGTAAGGTCAACTCTCTGAGTGCCGAAAACGACCTCTCGTGTGGGCCAAGAACGGCCTTCTCCGTAAGAATACCCTGCTCGAGGCTCCATCGCCGGCAGACAGCCTAAGTGCTATTCTGCTGCCTTCAAAACCGATGCGGCAACGTCAACCTGCGACAATGGAACAATGTGGTGATTGAGAGGCCAGCAGTTTTCTTTGATCGCGACGGTGTCCTCAATGAGGATGCTGGGTACGTGTTTGAGATCGCCAAACTGCGATGGATAAAGGGGGCGCGCGAGGCGATAAAGATCGTCAACGATGCCGGATACTTTGCCTTCGTGGTCACCAATCAGTCAGGTGTAGCCAGAGGGCTGTATGAAGAAGCCCACGTCAATGCGCTACATGATTGGATGGCGGCAGAGCTGGCAAAGGCTGGGGCTCATATAGACGCATTTGAGTATTGCCCTTATCACCCCGAAGCCACACTAGAGAAGTACCGCCAAATAAGTGAGAGACGCAAACCAGGCGCGGGTATGATCACCGATCTCTTGAAGCGCTTTCCGGTGGATGTCTCTCGCAGCATTCTGGTCGGCGACAGTCCAACTGATCTCGAGGCAGCTCGCTCCGCGGGAACAACAGGGCACCTATTTAGGGGAGGCAACCTCGCACAATTCTTGGCGCCACTGTTGGACTTCGATCAACACTAAGTGGCTCAAGCCTCACCGGACTTCCATCCGTACCAATCGTTGTCCGGGCTCGTACTTGAGAATATCCTTGGGACCTGGATACCGTACAAGCTCTGCACCATTCAAGACGTAGAGATCGTCTGTCTGCTCGCAGCGCCATTCGCCGCGGCCGGACAACGGCAGATCGATCTTTTCGCCGAACGCACTCACCCAGCCGACTTGGCGCGCAGGCGTTCCCACCATCATGGACCAGTCCTTCGAACTCTTGGTCAGCGTGGCACCCGCGGCGAGGAAGGTACCGACGCCGCAGGTAATGTCGGGCACCACCGTGGAATTCGCTCCCAAGGTCGTCCCGGTTTTCACCAACGTCTTCTTGAACACCGCGTGGCGGTTGATCGCGGCACGGGGAAAGGAGATATGGGTGAACACCATATAGGGCGCGCAAAATACGAAGTCCTCGAGCTCGACATGGGAGAAGATCGAGACCGAATTGCCAAGCCGGCACGCGTTACCGACGATGGCGTTGCGCTCGACATAGGTGTTCTGGCCGAGGCTGCAGTTCTCACCGATCACCGCGCCCGGCGCGACGTGCGAAAAGTACCAGACCTTCGTGAAGTCACCGACCTTCGCCCCCTCCTCGACCACCGCGGTCGGGTGAATAAACGGTGCCGACCCCTCTTCTTGCGTCGTTTTCATCCAGGATGCTTACCCCCTCGTTTTGCACTCTAACGCACCATCCGAGCGACGCTACTTGCCAAGTGCCCCGCCCGCTACCGATTGGGTCGTATATTAGGAAAAAGCTCGGCCAATCAAGGTGAAATGCTGTGGTTCCACGCGAGGAGGCTCCAAATCCATATGAGAAAAGCATCAAGACGGTTCTGCCGCTGGCGCTCCTTTCTTGTTGTCGAGTCGTCATCGCTCAACCATCCGTTGCGGGTAGGTGTTCGCGAGAGCGAGCGCGCGCAAATCCGAATGCACCCCGCTTGGAGCGACCAACCCGCGGATGCCGCATATTTGTACGATTCTCACTCGGAAAGGATTGTTCACTGGACGGCCGCAGTGCTAGTCGATCGCGGTGATCGGCTGGGGGAAGCGCGTCCATGTTCCGGGCCATGCGCCTGTTTTTGGAGCGGCGAATCGATTTTGCTTGGCAGCAATGCGCGCTGCTTCTATTCGCCATCCTGTTTGCCGCCAGTCCACTCGCAGTTCTAGCGCACGGATGGTTCGCGACCGGCTCGTGGTTCACCGGCTTTCTGATGGTCGGATCGACGGCAGCTCTGCTCGCGCTCGGGCGATGGCGTGAGTTCGAGATCGATGCGCGCGATGCAATCTTTTGCTGCCTGCTGCTGGCGATAGGCATTTCTCTGGCGTTGAATGGAATCGGTCCTGATCGGAAGGAATTCTTCCTCCTGACGCTCACGCTCGCCGCGTACCCGGCGGCGCGGCTGTGTCCGGCGAAAGTGCTGTCGGGCAGCTTCATCCTCCTCATCGCAACGGTCGTTGTGGCAGGTACGCTGGTAACGATTCCTTCGCTGATCGAGCAATGGAGTGATCCAAACCACCCGAAGCTAGTGGTGTTCGGTCTCTATGATGCGGCCCCGGCGCAGTTCACGATGCTGTTAGGTTTTCTGCTGCTGTCTGTGACTGCCCGGCAGCTGACTGGGCGCGGAGCAGTCCTCGTCGCTGGGCTGTCGGCGGTGCCCGCCTTCGTCTTCGCAGCGTGCCAGGTGAGGTTTACGTTCGTCGCGATTGCCGCAGCGATGCTGGTCGCAATCGGCATTGCAAACCAGGCGCGACAGCGCCTCTACATTCTACTGATTCTGGGAGCCGTCTTGGCGGCGGGCTTCGCAGGCAGCGCGGCGCGTTGGGGAACAAGTAAGCTGTTCGTTCATCTTGCTATCGAGAGCACAACTTCCTTGGACGCGGGATGCGCGGCGGTCGACCTCCGAAACTCGATCGACATTCGTAAGCAGCTCTATGTCGATGCGCTCCGGCTGCTGGCCAGGGGCGACTTATTCGGTATCGGCTTTGAGCGCTTCCCAACCATGTCTTGCATTCGAGGGACGCAGGTCCATAGCGCGCCGCTGCAGGTCGCCGTCGAATTCGGTCCGCTCGCCGGCGCGTTGTTTGTGATCCTAATTGCGAAATGTGTCGGTGTCCGGATGTATTGGCTCGGACGGATCAACCCGGAGGCCCGGTTCGTCCTCGCAGGCGTCGCCTTCGCCACCATTCTGAGCCTGGCGCACGGACGGATCAGCCGCGAGATCCCCTTATTCCTGCTGTTGGGCTACGCCGCTGCCGTGAGCAGCCGCGGCCATCTCTTTGCGATGGAATGGATGCGAGACAGTCTCAAAGGCTGTTCGATGCCTTCAGATCCATGGAGTTTTGACGTATCCGGTCCGGCGGCGCCCGTAGGTCTAGCCGAGTTTGAAGAACCCGCTTTGCCTGTTGGGCGCGTCGGAGAGCACAGCGATTTGCGATGACGTGTTCGTGTGGACCTAGGGCAATGCGTCGGCTCGCTGAAGGGCCAAGCTTTCGTTCGCAGCAATCGGCGGACAAATCTGCGAGATTGCCGCTCTTGAACAGATGTCCTCGTATTCGTGCGGCGGCTGCCTCTAGATCGTGCGGTTTGCCGCCGATCAGAATGCATGCCTCTCTTCGCGCCGGCCAAGTTCTGAAACAGTCCAGAATCATTCCAGGCACTGGTTTGCGCAATCCCTGGCCCGCCGTCACTGCTCGACGATCCCGCCCTCGTGATAGGGGCAATATTGAAACTCGTCTATATGAGCGCCCATCTTGGCCAGTTCGCTATTCATCCAGCCGTGCAATCGACGAACGGCATCAATCCCATAATAGCCGCGCGCGACGCCGGCCTGCTTCGTCACAACGAAGGGCAGATAGCCCAGATCATTGCAGAGCTTGATCGCTTCCGGTGCGCCGGCGGTCCACTCGAAGTCCTAGATCCTATGCACGTAGTTCTTGTCGACGTTAAGCACGCCATCGCGGTCGAAAAAGACCGCCGGCCGACTTGTTCAGATCTACTGGCCCCCCGCTGCCGATCGAGAGTCGGCCGGCTTCAATGAGCAAAGTCCGGCGGCGTTCATGTAGGCACCTTGCTTCCACAAGGTTACTCTGGTGGTTTCAGCTTCCTATCAGCTTTGTAGCAATCGGAACACCATCCTCAAGATACATGTTGGCTGGTTCGGGCGGACACTAAGCTGTCCAGGATGAATCCGACGTCCCGCGTGAACGTCCGGAAGAGAGACCGGCACGAGATCGCAAATGGGAAAGCATATCAAAATAGAATCATGGCGTTGTCTTTTGGCGCCCGAGGCTTTCCCATGCCTCGTTGTTGTCGGTGGCGTGCTACGACAGGGGTCCGAAGTCAGACGAAGCATCTTAGGTCCCCGCTTGAGGCCGGCAGGCCATTTTCCGGAATTCGCCCCATCTACGATAGTGACCTGCCAGTTCAAGGGGAGGATCCTTTAGATGAACTTAGGCATCCGAGCGACAACGCGGACGGGACCCATGGCCGTTATTAATCTTCTTGTCTCTGCTTGTGCGAGTACCGACCGAGCCACACTGAGCTCGACAGCTCGATCAGGCGCGCCCTGGGCCCAGAACCTCAATGAGCCGCCCCCAAGTCGAGAGCCCCCAAGCGATGCAGCCGCACGGCTAAGAGCGGAGTTAAATGCTACGCGCGAAGGAAGATCGCGCTAGCCCAGTGGGACCCAGAGGCTAGCGCGCATGTATGGTGTGGCGGGTCGCAATCCACACCCACGCGCCCGACGGATTGGGATCAGTGCGGCCGTCCCTCACGCGGTGATCAAGACCTTCAACGTTGCCGCGTCGAGGGTGCCGGTGATCGGCATCCGAGCCCGATCGCAAACTCGATTAGATCGCCCCGTCGCCTGCCGACCCGTCCGGACTCCGCTCCTCACTACGGAACCATTCTCACTAAGAAGCCAATTGATTGTTCGCTGGCATCTTTCGCGTCGGGGCGACAATCGCCGCCATCGCACAACAACGAGCGCGAAACGCCATATCGCCCCCACCGTCGCCTAACCTGGGCGAGGCGCCTGTAAGCTCTCCAGGACGATCTTGAGCTTCTCATCCCTGACGAGCTACAGCGCCGGCCCGTCCGCCACTCAAGCCGGGCACTGCACTTATCACTGTCCATAGGTACAATTCTCAATTCGTCAGCAACCGATATTCTAGATCGCCGCCGATGTTGTTCAGCAACTCTCCGGTCGGATGGCGGCAATCAGGTGCGCTGATAATCGTCCTCGATGCGGATGATATCGTCCTCGCCGAGATAGCTGCCGGTCTGCACCTCGATCAATTCCAGCAGGATCTTGCCCGGGTTCTCCAGCCGATGCACCGCGCCGATCGGGATGTAGATCGATTCGTTCTCGTGCACGGTCGTCACCGTTTCGTTGACGGTGACGCGTGCGGCGCCTCGCACCACGATCCAGTGCTCGGAACGATGGTGATGCTTCTGCAGCGACAGCCGCTCGCCCGGCTTGACGATGATGCGCTTGACCTGATGGCGTTCGCCATTGTCGACCGATTGGTACGAGCCCCAGGGCCGATGCACCTTGATATGGTTCTCGGTGACCTCAGGCGTCACCGTCTTGAGTTTCGCCACCAGCCGCTTCAGGCCGTTGGCGTCCTTCTGCCGCGACACCAGGATGGCATCCTGCGTCGCCACCACCACGAGATCGTCGACGCCTTCGAGCGCGACCAGCGCGCGGTCGGTCGAGACATTGCAGTTGCGGGAATCCTCGAACACCGCAGCGCCTCGTGCGGCATTGCCCTGCCCGTCCTTCTCGGACAATTCCCACACCGCATGCCAGGAGCCGACATCCGACCAGCCGCACGACACCGGCACCACGGCCGCGCGCGCGGTCTTTTCCATCACCGCATAATCGATCGAGATCGCTTTCGCCGATCCGAACGCGTCTGCATCGAGCTTGACGAAGCCGAGATCGCGCTGAGCATTCGTCACCGCCTCGGTCACCGCCTGCACGCTGGCGGTATCGAAGTTGCGGTATTCGTCAAGCAGCACGGCAGCGCGGAACATGAAGTTGCCGCTGTTCCAGAGATAGCCCGACTTGATGTAGTCGGCCGCGGTTGCGGCATCCGGCTTCTCGACGAATTTTGCGACCGCGCGCACCTGCCCCGAAATGCTATCGCCGGGGCTGATATAGCCGTATTCGGTGGCCGGGCGTTCGGGATTGATGCCAAAGGTGACGATGCGGCCTGCTTTGGCGGCAGCCAGTCCCTCGCGACAGGCGGCGACGAAGGCTTCGGTGTCGCCGACCACGTGATCGGCGGCGAGCGCCAGCACGATCGCTTCCCTGTCGCGCACTTGCGCAAAGGCGGCGCCGGCTGCGATCGCCGGCCCGGAGTCGCGCCGGGCGGGCTCGAGCAACACGTCCGCCTCGCGCCCGATGCCGGCCAGTTGCTCCAGCACCATGAAGCGATAGGCGTTGTTGGTGATGACGATCGGCCGCTCGAACAGCGCCGGATCCGACACCCTGAGCAGCGTCTCCTGGAAGGTCGAGCGCGCGCCGAACAACGGCAGGAACTGCTTCGGATGGACCTCGCGCGACGCCGGCCACAGCCGGGTGCCCGCCCCGCCGCACATGATCAAAGGGATGATGCGTTCACTCATGAGACCTCGCCTGCTGCAGCTTATGATAGTCGCCCGAATTGTATTGAATGTGCGATCGCTTCCAATGTCTGCGCCATCGCAAGTTGCCTCGGTTTGTGCAACCCTTGTTGATGGATTGACATATTAACCAGTATCCCTGCTACCGCAGGCCCAAATGACGGTAGGCGTCGAGAACTAGCCCGGCGCTTCGATACCAGTCGAACGTACGCGCCCGGTTAATCCGGAGCCTCCGCAACGCTGGATCTAGGTGTTCGTTGCATGAAAGCGCCTGGCGTAAGATACCGCTCCAAGCGTCGACATCCTCGGCCGGCGCAACCCTACCGAGAGTTAAGGCGATTTCCTCCATCGCAGAGCAAGAGCTGTATGCGACCGGCGTTCCGCATGCCATGGCCTCTACGACCGGCATACCGAACCCTTCGTACAGCGAAGGCATCAGCAGCAGACGCGCCCCCTCGTAGAGGCTTCGCAACTGCATATTGGGAACACCGCCTAAAAGGCGCAACGAACCTTCGGAACGTAGCGCGTCCAACTGCCGCGGCAGCTTCAAATCACCCCACCCTTTTCCGCCGGCGACGACGAGCGGACATTGCGCACGCGCGGACGGTGCCAGCTGGGCGTAGGCGCTAACGAGCGTGCGGATATTCTTGCGCGGCTCAAGTGTGCCCACTGCGAGGAAGTACTGGCCATGCTTTAGACCAAGCGGCGCGAGGTCGCGAGATGTCATGGGCTCGCCCTTCGGTGCGAACACGGGAGCCGCGGCCGGCGGTGCGACGAAAATGTCTTCCGCTGGATAGCCAAACAGATCTATGATCTCGCGCTTGCTAAATTCGGAGATGGTCTGCACCAGTGGCGCGCGCGCAATGATGTCGCCGAGCGGGGCAAGCCATGCGACGCGATCGGCCGGATGATATTCTGGATGGCGAAATGTCGAAAGATCGTAGATCACAGGCAGCACGGGCACCCCCGGGTCCGACGGTGGGCGAAAATTGAAGGCATGAAAGAAGTCAAGACGCTCCGAGCGAACGGTCGCGGCAAAACTGCGGCGGTAGGTCGCCCTGTACAACAGCCGGATAGGCCGAGCATCCGAGAAGCGAACGACCAGCTGAGTCGGGAGACGCGCAATACGCCTGGAAAACGAATTCCCGGAACGGAAGGACGTTGAATTCTCGTCGCCGCCTTCGCCCTGCTCCGCAGTCACTAGCGAGGCGAGCGTGATATCGCGCCAGCCGGTGCCGACAAACCCCCGAAACTGATAAGACGACGTCTGTTTCAGAAGACCGCGCACTATGTGAAAGCTATAGTTGGAAATGCCCGTCATTGGGCCGTACAGCATCCGGGCTTCGAGCCCGACCGTGGATCGTATCGTCAAAGCGACGCTCCGGGTCACTGCGGCAGCTTTGATCTGAAGCGATCATGCATCGTCTTGAGAACTGAAGCGAGTTCGTCGATTTTAGGCCGAGACCACACGGCATTCTTAATGCCGGCATAGTGTCCCTGCAGATCGCGCACTCGTTGCAAATCATAGCCGACGGCACAAACGCCTCGGAGCACCAGAATCTTGGGTGCGATCCGCCATCCGCTGGCAGTTACCGGCAGCCCGGCTTGCGCGGCCTCGACAAGATTTAATCCGTAACCTACAGCGCATGAAGACGAGAAATAGAGGTCGATCGCGTGATAGAACTCGTGGATACTGAGCCGCTTCTTTCCATCATAAATGCGGATGCGGCCATCGCCCGCGATCACCTTTAGCGCGGCCCTCTCGATCGGCCGGTTGTCGAGATCGTACGACTTCAGAATGAGCAACACGCCTCTTGTATCCGGAAAGACTTGGACGAATGCTTTAACGGCGTCGTCTGGATAGTAGTTCGAGTACACGGAAAAGGAGTAACCGATGACTAAAGCACCAGGGGCGATGCCCTCGCGCGTGCTAATATCCTCCCTGCCGGTTGGGTCTACCTTTGGGAAAGGATCTTTATGGATGGCGTAGGGCAATATTCTCAGCGGACGCTGAAAATCCGGTAGATTTTCCCTGATCGTGTCCAAGTTCAGATCTCTCCCGGTCCAGATTTCGTCATAAGAATTGCTCGCTAACCTGCAATAGCGCGGAAGCACGTCGAGCTCCCCAGATCCGATATTCGATAATCGTGCGCCCAAGCAGCCGCTTTTGATCGAAGACGCAAAGAGAGGGGTGGTCGGGATTCACGATGAACAGGACGTCCGTGATACTGGCGTTTGTGCACCCCGGAGTTCCACTTAGCGACCGGCGATGAAGTGTTCCGGGAACCGAGCTGGTCGGACACTGCGAAGTTCTCTCCCCCAGTCGACCGGCTCAGGTCAAGTCCATCGAAATCCTTTTCGAGCGATTTCTCTTGATTCGAGCGAATTCTTCTTGATTTTTGCCTCCTCCTCGTCAAGAAATTCCGCTATTGTACCCGCTATGAAGCGCATATGACCGAATCCAAAGTCCGTTTAGCGCTAGACATGTATGTGCTAGCGCAAGGGGTAAAGACTGGCGTTTATCGTGTTTGTGACGAGCTGTTTCCACGACTGGTAAGATCAGGGCGTTTTGAGACCCACTATGTATATCGCTCGGGCGATGACCAGAGCCTCGCCAAGTATCTTGTAGACCGAGAGCTCCCGCAGCCTACCTATGGTTCGGCTCGCGGCGCGTTGCCGAGCGAGGTCGATATTTTTCTGTCATCGTTTGGCGTGGCGGAGCCGATCTGGCATGATTATGAGCGGGTGTTGCGAGCGCACGTCATCTACGATCTTGTAGCCATTCCTCACCCGGAGTTCTTCGAGCCAGTTGCCGCCAGCGAGGTCCACCAAATAATCGCCAGCCTGGACGAGCACACGGTCATATTTGCGATTTCCGAGAGCACAAAACGCGACTTGATCGCCTACCGCCCTGACTTGAATCCGTCACAGGTCACGGTCATTCCGTTGGCGGCCGGCGATTGGTTCAAACCGTGCAACGATTCGGCCGAGTTGGCGAGGGTGCGCCAAAAGTATGGCATTCCTGCCGCAGCACCCTATGTGCTGAGCCTGGCGACGCTGGAAATCCGCAAAAACCTCCACCAGGTGGTCAAGTCCTTCCTGGCATATCTCGAGCGGAGTCAGGCGACCGATATGCATCTCGTTATGGTCGGGATGGTCGGGTGGAGGACCAAAGAACTCGATCGTATTCTTGCCGATGCTGGGCGCTGGCGTCACCGCATTATCCTTGCGGGCTTCGTGGACGATAGCGACCTCTCGGCAATGTACAGCGGGGCAACAAGTTTCATTTATCTTTCGCGCTACGAGGGCTTCGGCTTACCCCTACTAGAAGCCATGGCATGCGGGACGCCCGTCATCTCGGCCAATAATTCGTCGTTGCCTGAGGTCGTTGGCGACGCCGGCTTGATGTTCGATTGTGATGACGTAGACGGGGTTGCGGACGCGATCGATAAGGTGGCCTCGTCTCCCGAGCTGCGGACAAAGCTCTCGGCGTGCGGGATTGAGAGAGCTCGATTGTTTAGTTGGGACCTCTGCGCAGATATTGTTGGAAATACTCTTTCTCTAGCCCAATACCGCCATGCGGAGCTGCTACGTAAGGCAGGAGGAATCGTGAAAGCTAGCGATATGCGCTCCAAAGCTTGGCCCAGAGACGAGAGCGGTGCGATACAGGCGAGTCCACTCGGATACATGGACGGAAGCGAAGGGCCTGAGTTCCCAAGGCGTCGACCGGCAGGCGCGCATACTGACTGGCCCAATTGGCGAGATCGACTCTCTCCAGGCGCAGGCAACGGCAAGCGAATCGAAGGCGGCCTCCGGACTGGTGGGCACCAGAAGGAAGCGACACCCGAGAATCCGTTAGTGAGTTACGTCACTGTCGTTAGAAACAACACGGAAACGCTCTCCCGGGCTATCGAAAGTGTTCAACGGCAAACTTACAAGAATGTCGAGCATATCGTCCTCGACGGGGCTTCGACAGACGGGACACTGGCGCTGATCGAGGGGTACGCTGATCGGATTGACTATTTTGCTTCCGAGCCCGACCGAGGCTTGTACGATGCGCTTAACAAGGCGATTCCGCTGGCACGCGGCCAATTGATTTGCGTGCTGAACTCGGACGATTGGCTCGAGCCGTCTGCGGCTGAGATTGCGGTCAAACGGCTGCGAGGTCGACATGATGCGACACTTCTGTTCACAGCAGCGGCTGTTAGCCTCCCCGACAACAACGCCATCACGTGGGCTCCGGCGTTCGTGCATCCTGGCAGTTACTTTACCTGCGCGAATGATTGCCACAACGCCATATACGCGACGCGAGCAGCTTATGAAGCATCGGGCCCGTATAACACATCTTACAAGATAGCTGCGGACTTTAGGTGGATCATGAGCTGCCTAGATGCCGGCGTCCGCAATGTTTACACACGAGAAATCACCGTCAATTACTCGCTGGGTGGAGTTTCCAGCGATCTTTATGTTCACTCCATGGAGTGTATTCGAATAGTCCGAGAACGATTTCCGATGCTGCTGCCTGCTGAGGCTCACGGGCTTCACCATAGCTTTTTTACACTTCACAGGAAGGTCGCCCACCTCATCCCGAACCGCCCAGACAATAGCAATGTATTTATTTCCGGCTTGCTGACAAAATACTCGAACCGCGATGACTTTGTAAGTTCGGTGGCCTGGGCTCTGGCAGGAAGCGCTGTATTAAACCCGTTGGAGGTGACCACAGGACATGGTGATATTGGCGCTGGTGTATCGGACGTTCGCCTGGCGATGAAAGGTTTGCTGAAGGCTACGCTGAAAAAAAATCCAACGGCATATGCGCTTGCCAGGAAGCTTTACCCGTTGCTGAGGAAAAGGTAGCGACTTTGATGCGTGTGGCCTACGTCGATCATTCATTCCATGAAAAAACGCGGTCCACATCGTTCTTGGCTGAAATGATGAGGCGACATGGACTCGTTGTCGATTGTTTCTGGGATAATTCGTGGCAAGGCGGAGCCCCAGTAGCTTGGGAAGATGTGCGCACTTATGACGCGGTGATGATGTTTCAGGCTTTCTGTCCGATTCCCGCATCGCATTACAGAACATTACACCCGAACGTCATATACATCCCGATGCTCGACCAGTTCGGATTATGGCGCGGACCTATGTACAACTTGACAGGTTTTTGGGAACCGTTCCAGGGGTCGAAGATCCTGAACTTCTCGATCGGTCTGCATTCAATGACTCTGGGACTTGGCATTGCAAGTCATCTTGCACGTTACTATCAGGAGCCAAAGGCACAGCCGGCTTCGTTTGAGGGGGGGCTTCACGGCTTTTTCTGGCTTCGCCGTGAGCGCGAGATTTCATGGTCGACGATCCGAGCCTTGATATCTCGCAATCAGCTTGCCAGCCTCCATCTTCATCTCGCAGTTGACCCAGGCACCCCGCCTCCCCGGCTTCCGACCAAAGCGGACATGGATCACTACAACGTAACGATTTCAAATTGGTTTGAAGACAAGACAGCGCTCGATCAGTTGCTCGAAAAAAAGAATGTGTTCTTTGCCCCTCGAGCTGAAGAAGGCATCGGTCAATCGTTTCTCGAGGCCTTTGCGCGCGGCCAATGCGTGGTGGCGCCCAGGAACGGCACGATGAACGAATACATAATCCCCGGCGTCAACGGGCTTCTGTATGACCTGAAAAATCCTGCTCCACTGGACCTTACGTCGGCCTCAGAAATGGGACGGCTGGCAAGGAAAGCTTCGGCGATTGGGGCGCTGACATGGACGACTTCCGAACGACAGCTGATCGATTTCATTTTGACCCCAAGCGAGAAGCTTTATATTGGCAAGTATGACCATCCGGCGTTGGCGCGCGAGTATCCATCTACTGTGGAGCAGACTCGGCGAAAGCTGTCTCACCGACTTGTTCATCTATCGCGCAATTATCGAATTTTTCGCGCTACCCGCGCGTTTTGGTATCCTTTGATCACGTTCGCGCGGAACCGCCTCCGCGCGAGAAACTAGCTTTGCTCCTCTTTGCGCAAAAAAGAAGGAGCGAGCGGCAAGAGCCCGCGAGATCGGAACGGAGAGAGACTTTTGGCAAAGAAAGTATTTGTCGCCGGACATAACGGGCTTGTCGGATCGGCAACGCTGCACGCTCTTCGCGAGCGAGGCTGTTACGACACAGTCACTTGCCCACGCGATCGGCTAGATTTGGAAGATCGCGAAGCGACGTATGATTTCTTCATGCGATCTCAGCCGGACTTTGTGGTGATGTGCGCCGCAAAGGTTGGTGGGATTCTCGCCAACTCAACTTGTCCTGTGGATTTTCTGCACAAGAACCTGCGCATCCAGCTAAATGTCTTTGATGCGGCTTACACCAGCAACGTTCGTCGAATGATTTTCTTGGGATCCTCTTGCATTTATCCCAGGGATTGCCCTCAGCCAATCAGGGAAGAATATATTCTCACCGGGCCGTTGGAGTCGACTAACCGCGCATATGCTGTCGCAAAGATTGCAGGCGTTGAGGCCTGCCAGGCATTTAACCGTCAGTTTGGCACTAGCTATCTCGCATTAATGCCAACCAACCTGTACGGTCCGGGTGATAACTACCATCCCCAGAACTCTCATGTCATACCAGCCCTCATCCGGCGATTTCACGAAGCTAAGCAAAGGTCCCACCAGTCAGTGGCCGTCTGGGGCTCTGGCACGCCTCGTCGGGAATTCATGTTCTCGCTGGATCTGGGCGATGCCATCGCATATCTGCTGGGCTTGCCTGACGAGCAGTTCAAGAGCCTGACTCTCACAGACACAATGCCACTAATCAATGTCGGGGTGGGTCAGGATATGACAGTTAGAGAGATTGCTTCACTGATTCGATCCACTGTCGGCTATGAAGGTGACATCGAATTCGACTCATCGAAGCCCGATGGAACACCGCAAAAGCTTCTGGAGATAAGCAAGATGTCGCGCCTCGGTTGGAAAGCCAAGACGGCAATTAATGCGGGATTATCCCTCGCCTACGAGGACTTTCTGCGAAAGCACGCAAAAGATTAGTCGGATGCTTTCCACCAAGGCAAATGAGCTTAAGTCGCTCTGCTAGATAGAAATGCATGCTTTGACATCCATTGGACCGTATTCGGCTATTCGGCTAGAGTCCTCGGCCAGTTTTCTCATGCCGGCACGGGGCCGAAGGCGACGAAGGCCTCGAAGTTTGTCACGCCGTTTGCGGATATCCTCAATAGCCTGGTCGGGTTCGCAGCTGTGAACAACACGTTCACACTTGGGACGAATAGTGGACAAAACATACGGGGCCCCCGTTTGACCACAACCCCGAATATCGCCAGTATCCATTTCGGCACCGGCATCACTACTATAGTATCGTTCTAACTCCCGACAGCAGTAAGTGCTGCAGTTGCTTGCGGCGTCAAGTCAGGTTGCCAGCTGAAATTCGCTGGCCAAAGGCGCGTGTTGATCCAGAACTGCGTGCCGTCGAAATAGGTGGCCCCAGTTACGTCAGGCAATTGGCTAGTTGTATGAAACTTGCAAGGCTTCTCGTAGATTAACACCCAGTCGTGCCGGCGAAGAAGATCGATCAACTGGCCTTCAATGACCCGGCTGTGGGTTCCGATAACAACACTTTTTATCTTTGAACAAAACGCATTGAGTGACGCCGAGATGCTAAGATATTCAAATCCCTGAATGTCCATATGAACAAGATCAACGATGGGTTCGCGTTGGAGCAACTCTGAGATAGGCAGGGCGGGGACTGAAACGCGATCTCCGGTTGCGCCGCGATAGTCGGCACCACCGCTGTCTTTAGACGCGGCGCCCCCCCAGTCTTTGATACCTTGGGCGGAAAAGCTGAGCGTTCCGCGTTGATCGGATACTGCGGCGTGAATGATCTCGGTTGAGACGATAGGGTGTGGCGCGCCGGGTCGCGGCAGATTGTTATCTGCGAAGTGCTGTTCGATTAGAGGGAGGCGTTCGGGGTCAGCCTCGACAGCGACGAGTTTCAGCCTCTTCATCGGCCGTTGCAGTGCCATAGCAGCGGTACAGACGAGCCAGGGAGCGAAGCCAGCGCCGAATTCATAGACGACCATTTCGTCAACGGCCGCATCCACAGCGCGGCAGGTGGCCAGAAATTCGACCGCCTCGCCATAGAGCGAGTTGTCTGGGAACGGTAGATTTGGTTGGACAGCCTGGCTGTCGGCCGCATCTGAGAAGTACGAATATCGCGTTTTGATGCCAAAGCAATCGACATGAAAGCCGGGGCCCGCGGCAGTGACGGACTTGCGATATTTCGCGAGCGCGGCGAGGTCGCTGAAGGGATAACCTAAAAAGACCTGATTGTCGTTCAAGCGCAACTTTGGGTGTTGGACGAGTGAGGTTGTGGCGATTTGCAGCCCCGAGGGCAACAGGCCTGCGGCTCTCATTGCGCTAGAGAACAGGGGCGATCGCGACACAAGTCGCTTGGCTGCGGCCTTCAATTTGGAATGCATGGGGCACTTTCCTAGTCGGGAATGACGATAGACCAGGTCTCAACCCAAGATCAACTAGCCGCCCTCCGGGGCAGCTTTTCTTTGGAGCCTTCATGATCCAGCAAGGAACAGCTTGTGGGCAATCTGCAGATCCTCCTCCGAGCGCCGCAGATCCGCCGGCCCGGCATCGGCACCGACCATCGCATTGGGCGCGGCCATCTCTGGTTCAAAGCACGACCATGCTAACAACGCCGTGCTCTCCGCCGTCGGCTACAACTTCCACCGCCTCACCAGTGGCTCAGAATATGTTGCGCCGAAATCCTTACCGTGCGACTTCGCGGAAGCGCTGATCAATCCGACTTCATGTTGCCTGGCCGGGTCATCGCCTACCGATCTTGATCGTCGCGTCCATCCATGCGCTACCCAAAAAAAACGGATAGTCAACATTTACGACATCAAAAACTACGGCGTTGTCTCGCCATTCGTAGTTGTCGTCAAGGTGTGTATCTGAACTACTCAGGCTCGGAGTAAATGAATAGGAGCCCGGTCCAAGAGTGCATGTGAACTGGAACGTATATTCGATGACCTCTCCGCCCTTGATGTTCTTCAATATTTGTTTGGTATGCCATGTGTTTGACCCCCAAACCACATGGCCGGCGCGATCTCTAAGCATTAATCCAAGAACAAGACGCGGAATATCTTCGCTTGCGCAAGCCTTTAACCGGAGCTTGAGCTTTTGGTTAACCCGAGCAGTAGCCACGAGCTCCTCCGTGTCCGCACTTACCAAGACTATTTCGCCGACGCTGATCTCATAGGTACCAGACCTCGTAACAACCCAGCCGTTGCCTTGGCGCTTCTGCTCTACTTTTAGATTTGCGTTCTCTCGATCGGCGATCATCGCATTGTAAAAATCAACGACCTCCTCGGGCGAGCCATCTTTCATGACGACGCCCCTATCGAGAAGTATCACCCTATCACAAAGAGCTCTCACATCGGCCAAATTATGAGTCACCAATATGATCGACGTGCCTTGGTTTTTGAAGTGCCGAATACGATCGAAGCTCTTGTGCTGGAAGTAACTGTCTCCAACCGAAAGAACTTCGTCAACTATCAACACTTCCGGACGCTTTGCTGTCGCTAGCGCGAAAGCAAGTCGCGCCTGCATGCCGCTCGAATAGACGCGAATCGGTTGATCAAAAAAGTCACCGATCTCAGCGAAGGCTTCGATTTCGGGCATTAGAGATGTCAACTCTTGCTGAGACATACCCATTAATCCGCCTGCATGGAGGATGTTCTGTCTTCCTGTGAATTCGGCGTTGAAGCCTAGCCCCAGTTCGAGGATAGCGCTCACGTGTCCGCGGACCCCAATTATGCCAGTGGTTGGTCGAACGGTTCCCGTAATGATCTTCAGCAGCGTGCTCTTGCCCGCGCCGTTTTGACCGATGAGCGCCAGCGCCTCACCCGACTTGACCTCGAAGGAAATATTCCGATTAGCCCAAAATTCTGACGAAGGAGCAACCCGCGCACCAAACCAGTTGGCGAAACGCTGCAGATTGCTCCGATAAGTGGAGTAGCATTTACCAATACCAGCAACCGACAGGACGGACGTCATTACAGCGCATCCACGAGCTCAGGACTTGCACGGCGAAAAATGGCGAACGACGCTAATACTGCGACGACACTTATAATCACGGGTGGAATTAGGCTTCTCAAAGACGGGCCTTGATTCAAGAGCAGTGCGTTCTGATAGACACCAACAAGCCCTGTCATGGGATTTAGGTCTATAACCGCTTGAAACTTTGCAGGAACAACGTTCTTTACATAAACAATCGGCGTGAACCAGAACCACAACTGCATCGCAACGGTCATGATTTGCGCGATGTCGCGAGCAAAGACGTTCAAGACGCCGAGGAAAACTCCAATCCCAAATGCCATGGCAGAAATCAACACCATACCCGGGACGATATAGCTCCATGCGAGTCCGGGTAAGTGGCCAAAAAATAGAAAGATTACAGCAATTGCGACCAAAAGCAGGACGTGATTGATCAGTGCATTGCCCCAGACAATGATTGGAAGGCAGAGACGCGGAAATGCAATTTTCTTCATCGCAGAGGCTTGTTCGATGAAGATATTCAAGCTGCGGTTTAGTATCTCGCTAAAGAGCCCCCATGCGGCCATTCCCGATAGCACATATATAGGATAGGCTGCTTCGCTATCGACGTTTGGCATGCGTGCGCGCATAATCTCTGCAAGAATGATTGAGAAGATCAAAGCTTGCATGAGAGGGTGCAGAAGAAACCAAAAGCCGCCTAAATATGATCGCGCGAAGCGTCCCTTTAAGTCGCCTCGGATCGAGGACATAATGAAGTAGCGATACCGCCACAAACTCCGTAGCATTTGAACCTCTTCTTTTGCCCGAGCGATTGTTAGTTGATTGCACCCGCGCGTTACCTCGCCGAAGTGACGATGATGTGCGCAATGCCACCATAAACGTCCGGCAGGTAGATCTTGTAAGCATGGAGCACACGCATCAAGGCGTTCATCCCGCGAGGTCAGGACAGCTTCATACCGGAACTGCGGGGCTTCGATGCCATTTCGTCCTGCAATAGCTTCACCCGCGCCTGAACCATGCTCGAAACTAGGTCGGGGAAAGCCACTTTGGGCCGCCAATTGAAGACTGATCGAAGTTTGGCCGGGTCCGCACGCGTGTAGTGATTATCGGTTTTCCGAATGAGCTTCGGATCGACGCTGACATAGTCGGTCCAGTCGAGGCCAACCGATTGGAAGGCAAGCTCGCAAAACTCCTGAATCGAATGATCCTCGCCGGTGCCGATCACAAAGTCGTCCGCCGTCGGATGCTGCAGGATCATGTACATGACTTCGGCATAATCGCCGGCAAAGCCGAAATCGCGCCGGACGCCCAGGTCGCCGAGCAGCAACTTGCCATTCGAGAGGATAGGACGGCCGCGCTCATCGAGTTCAGGCGTATCTTTCAGCCCACACGCGGCGGCGGCAGCCGCATAAGCGATCTTCTGCGACACGAACGACAGCGGTCGATACGGGCTCTCGTGATTGAACAGGATGCCCGAGCAGGCATGAAGGCCATACTGCTTCCGATAGGCACCGACGATGCGATGGCCGTAGAGCTTGGCGACAGCATAAGGCGATTTCGGCACGCAATGGGTGTGCTCATCCTGGCGCTCGCTGAAGCCGTCGCCAAAGATATCCGACGACGACGCTTGGAACAGGCGGCAGCCCGGCTTGTGCTTCAGCAGCAGCTCACAGATGTTCTGCGGCAAGAAGGCATTGATCTCGGCGGTTTCTCGAGGAACCTGCCACGACATGATAGGCCGCGATACGGCAGCGAGATTATAGATCTCATCCGGCTGGGTGTCCGCGATAAGCCGCTCGAGAAATGCACCGCTCGTGAGATCGCCCACATGCCATTGGATGCCGTCAACGGCCGCGCCGGGGAGCGGGGCGCGCCGCGACTGCGCATGCACGACATAGTCATACCTCCGCAGCAGGTCGACGAGATAGCGGCCGTCTTGGCCGGTCGCGCCAGTTACCAATGCGCTTTTCGCCAACGAATTGTCCCCATCCGCTCGTGTTAGTCTCTTGGCCCGCCATCGTCCGCTTGCGCCCGCTGTGATCGCAAAGCCGGCCTTAATCCAACGGACTGAGCGCACCCCTATTCGTGATAATTGAAGTGGCTGTAGCCGTGCTGCTTGACCAGCTCGTCGCGCTGCGCAGACTTCAAATCCTCCTGCATCATCTCGCCCACTAGCTGCGAAAACGATGTCGTGGGTGACCAGCCGAGCTTGCGTTTGGCCTTGGAAGGGTCACCAAGCAGTGTCTCAACTTCGGCCGGACGGAAGTAGCGCGGATCAACCTGGACGATGCACTTGTCGGTCGCTGCATCATAACCCTTCTCGTCGACGCCGGCGCCTTCCCAACGAACGGAGATGCCGGCTTCCTTGGCAGCGACCTCGACGAATTCTCGTACCGAATGCTGCTCGCCGGTGGCGATCACATAATCTTCTGGCTCGTCCTGCTGGAGCATGAGCCACTGCATCTCCACATAGTCGCGAGCGTGCCCCCAGTCGCGCCGCGCATTGAGATTGCCGAGATAAACTTTCTCTTGCAAGCCGAGCTTGATGCGCGCCAGCGCGCGTGTGATCTTACGGGTGACGAATGTCTCCCCGCGGATCGGCGATTCATGGTTGAAGAGAATGCCATTACAGGCGTAGATGCCGTAGGCTTCGCGGTAGTTAACGGTGATCCAGTAGGCATAGAGCTTCGCGACCGCATAGGGCGAGCGCGGATAGAACGGCGTGGTTTCCTTCTGCGGCACCTCCTGGACAAGTCCATAAAGCTCCGAGGTCGAGGCTTGGTAGAAGCGAGTCTTCTTTTGCAGCCCGAGGATCCGGATCGATTCCAACAGACGCAAGGTGCCGAGCGCGTCGGAATTGGCCGTGTATTCCGGTTCCTCGAACGACACTGCCACATGGCTCTGCGCCGCGAGGTTGTAGATCTCGTCGGGCTGCACCTGCTGCACGATGCGAATGAGGCTCGACGAATCGGTCAGATCTCCGTGATGCAGCGTGAAGTCGTGGCCTCTTTCATGAAGGTCATGATAGAGGTGATCGATACGGTCGGTATTGAACAGCGAGGTCCGCCGCTTGATGCCATGCACTCTATAGCCTCTAGAGAGCAACAGCTCCGCGAGGTATGCTCCGTCTTGTCCCGTTATTCCGGTAATCAGGGCGGTTTTCTTAGACATTCAGGTTTCAACCGATAATTGACAGTGGACTATGATCTTCCGTGCTCCTATGGAGGCATCGGTCCGAAAATATGACGGCCGGTCCCCAAGAACGAGGCGGAAGCATTAGCTGGTGCAGCGACCATTTACAATTGCTCGCTGCGGGCACCATTGTTCGACAATCTTAAACTCGCGGCGATGTCTATTAGCGGAGACACAAAATAAGCGGGTAGGAAAATTTTCATATTCCTCCGCCAGCAGGATAAGACAGGTCTTAAAGCGCGCCTCGTGACGGATGTCGAAAAAGCGGAAATGGCGCATAGTGCGATGAAAATGGCCTGGATCGCCCGCAACGCCGGTTTGGAAGCAGGCTCCGCGCCGCCGCCTCCTTCCCTTCGTTGGCCGCGCCTCCTACCACGGCGTCCCACCGTCCGCAATCCTAGCGCTGCGGCAGGTCGAAACCGCGGTCCGCTCCGCAATTCTCGCCACATTACCAAAGAATGGTGGTTGGGAACAACTGTTGGTGCGATGGAACCGCACGGGTATCGGCTATCGAATCGCGACCCCTACTACGCGTTGGCGCGGTTGAGTTGAGCGCAGCCTCACTTTGCGCACCAAGCCGAGCTCGCAGGTGGTGGGATTTTTGACCAGGGACAACGGTTGCGATGGTCATTCTTGCTGGTCGTCGGTCTCAATGATACGACCGGTCATCCAATCGAAGGTCGCACATGCCTGCTCAATCGGAGAAACTTTCCACCATCTATCGGCAATTTGAAGATCGATTTCGCGGATCTCGCGATTTGATCAAAGAGAGACTGAGGATTTACCTGCCGCTCCTCGAGTCTGCTGCGGAACACCTGAAGATCGATGCTTTGGCTCTCGACCTCGGTTGCGGCCGAGGGGAATGGCTCGAGTTGTTATCTGAATGCGGCTGGCGTGCCATTGGCGTCGAGCTAAATCTTGATATGGCTCAAGCAACTGAAGACAAAAGCTTGTCAATAGTCAACGCGGATATACTCCAGTTCCTACGCGATCAGTCTGACGCTTCTGCAGGCGTTATTACCGCCTTTCATGTGGTCGAACATCTCTCCATCGATTACCTAATCGATCTTCTGCAACAATGTCATAGAGTGCTATCAGAAACCGGACTGTTAATTTTGGAGACTCCTAATCCAGAGAACCTCACGGTAGGAACCTGGTCCTTCCATCTGGATCCCTCGCATAACAAGCCATTGCCCCCTCCGCTTTTGGCATTTTTTGTGCAGGCATCAGGATTCAAAGATGCAGCGGTTGTACGATTGAACGGCACCAATCCCAATCCCGAGGAAGGCCCCCTGGAGCAATTTGCTAGCACTCTTTTTGGATCCAGTATGGATTACTCGGTGGTTGCACGGAAGAGTGCACCAGAGACGAAAACCGACGCAAACAAACTGCAATCATTCGCCAACGCTGTTTCCCAGAACAACCCCGCCAACATTGTTGAGCTCAAAGCCCTGTTCAGAAACACGGATAGCCAGATCACGACGTCGCAACAAGAGCTCTGGAAGCAGCGGTTGGATCAAGATGGCTTGCGAACAGAGTTGCAAGAGGAGCTCAGGAGGCAGAGGCTGGAGCACGCCGACTTGCGAACAGAATTGCAAGAGGAGCTCAGGGGGCAGCGGCTGGAGCAAGCCGGCTTGCGAGCCGAACTCGCCGAGACAAGAAAAGAAAAGGCAGAAATATCCGCTGAGCTGGCGGCAGTCTATACTAGTACGTCTTGGAGAATCACGGCGCCTATTCGAAACACGGGGCGTTTCTCGCAACGGGTTTTCCGAGCTCCGCTCAAACTATTGCGCCTCGTTCTAGGTCGATTGAGCCGCGGCTGATCTCGCTGCGGCATGTCACACGCGAATGTCACGACTTGCATCGCAGTAAGAGGCACAAAACCAAAGGTCACCGGCTTCTAGGTACGGCGCCCTCGTTCTGTTTTGCCCCTAATTCACTTTCGTCCAGGCCGCAAAGGACTGAGGCAGGCTTGGCGCTTCGCGCGGAGGCTGATGGAACAGCTCGCCGTATTGCGCGTTTGGCTGGAGCCTCGATTGACCGGTAGGTCACCCATGATGCGGCCATTACGGCGAGCAGAAAAAAGAGAAGGGTGCCCAGTCTATGAAAGTCGAGGCTGATCAGTCGCTCACGTATTAGCAGCAAAGCCAGCAACTGTATCGGAAAGTGCACCAGATAGACCGAGTAGGAGATGTCTCCAAGAAAACGGACAGACTTTCCGGCATCGAGCAGGACATATTGAAGTGCAGCCAGAGTCAATACAGCCGTAGGAAAGACCGCGCCAAATAGAACTCCCGTCCATGACGGGTGCGGGAACAACACTGCGACCATAGCCAAAGAAGCAGCAAGCAACAGCACGCTTGCACAAAGGATGACAGCCCAGGATACTGAATGGCTGTAGCTCCGCTGAAGAAAAACGGCCGCTAGTCCGCCATTAAAAAAGCCGAGCATCGCCAAACCTATCGAGTCGTCCGTCTTCCCGATCACAGCACCAGCAAGGCCGAGTAGAACGCATAATGCTGTTGCAGGGATTGAGCTGTTCCTCGAAACTAAAGCAACTACAAAGAACGCAAAGTATAACAGCGCTTCTATCGAGACGGACCAAATTGGCGCATTAAACGAAAAGCCATTCTCCCAGCCCCAGTGCGACGCCAGAAGCACGTTTAAGACGAAATGATAAGCATCGTTGTTTTCATAAACGATCGACCGTCCGAACCGGTCATAGGCGATGCACTGCAGGATCGAGACAACTAGCAATGTAACAAAATGTAGCGGGTAAATACGCGAAAACCGAAGAACGAAGAAATTCCACGCCGAAACGGCGCCCGTGCCTATGGGCTTCAAGTACTCTGAAAAGAAAATGAAGCCAGAGATCGAGAAAAAGAGCTGAACAGCATAGTTCCCGTGGTTATAGAATGGAAACAGCAGCCAATAGAGAGGTTGCTCACTGCGCGAAAACGAAGCAGGGAGTACGCCGGGTGACGTCATAAAAAAATGTTGATAATGCCAAATCAGCACCGTTAGGGCTGCTACTCCTCGCATGAGGTCCAACAAGAAATAGCGCTGTGGTTGATTCGAAGCGAGCTGTTTCACGACGTGATTGATTCCACTTCAATTGGGGCTGCTTGCTAAACTTCTTCTAATCCGGCCGGAAAGAGAAGGCAGCTCAAGCCGCGAATAGCTGACCAATTGAAACCACTCGGGTTTTCTGCGGATCACTAGATGATATCGTCTTCCATAAGGCTCGGCCACAAACACTGCCAGCAAGGCTGCCAAAATGATCATCGCACTCTCTGTCAGTCAGCAGACATGCGCTGCCAGAGCTAGAAGACCTGCAACGGGCTTTGGACACGCACTGTGATGCCGTTCACTTCGAACTCATCGTACAGCGTCAGCCGAGCGACCTGGTTGGGCTCAGCCTCCATCATCTCGCGCCGAACCGCTTCTTCGCATTGCATGCCGCCATGAGCGTTCCTGAAATTCAATACGAGCGCAAAGCCATCCTCGGGAATGTCGTTTGCAGCAAGCCAGCGCTTTATCATCAGTGTCAACTCGTCCATTTCTCCCTCCCGACTTTACGGTCTTTTCACGTGCGCAGCCGGCCATGCGGATCACTCCGGCTCCGCGGGCGAGCGGTCGGCAGCGAGGCCGCTTGCTATGATCCGCGCCGACGGCAGCAAAATTCGCAAGGTAGATCTAGCACCCCAGTTGAATTACGTATAAACTAGAGGGGAATCCGCAGAAAAGGCCTCCATTCCTCTGGCGTGAAGATCGGGAACGACAGCCGCGTTAACCGACCGTACCCTCAGTTTGCTAGGTCCACAGCATATGTACCACAGCTCGGACCAATGACGATTGAGCCGCTCAAAATTCTCCACACCTACAAGGTATATCGCGGCGACCTAGAGGGTGGAGTGCCCTCCGTTATCTCCGTTCTAAGTCGCGAGTCTAGAGAGTCGATCGACAATCGCGTGCTCGTCGCCCGTACGCGCGGTCGCTTTCGGCGCGAGACTATCGACGGCACGCCCGTAGAGGCTGTTGGATCCCTGGGTACATTGTTTTCGACGCCTTTGGCGCCCACCTACCCTTTTGCCCTTCGTCGTCGCGCACTCGATTTCGATATCGTGGTTCACCATGCACCGTTCCCACTCGCCGATCTTGCAGTTTCGCGACTTTCGAACCGTGTAGGCCTCGTCGTGTTTTGGCACGCTGACATCACAACCTATCCTCAGCTGCTAATGCTTCTCGCTCCCGCAATCACCCGGACCTTAGACCGAGCGGATCGGATCATCGTTGCCGATCAGTCATCAATAGAAAATTCGCGCCTTCTCCAGCCGTTCAGAGCAAAATGCGTCGTTGTGCCCTACGGGATCGACATCGATTATTGGTCGTGCTGCTCATCTCAGGAGAAAACAAAGGCCGAAGAGTTGACACGGAAGTACCCCAGAATGATTCTAGCCTTGGGGCGGCTGGTCCCGTACAAGGGATTTGCCGTATTGATTGAGGCCCTCAAGGCCGTGGACGGACAATTAGTGCTCGTCGGAGAAGGGGCGCTTCGAAGCGAACTGGAAAAGATGGCCGTCGACTCGGGGCTTTCCGATCGTATCACCTTCCTCGGAGCTATTAGCGACAGCGAAGTGAAGTCATACTTGCATGCCGCGCGAGTTCTCGCATTCCCCTCGGTAACGCAGGCTGAAGCGTTTGGGCTGGTTCAGTTGCAAGCGATGGCAGCTGGATTACCTGTTGTAAATACGACCTTGCCGACCGCGGTACCGCATATCGCAAGACATAACTTAGAAGCCCTTACAATTCCGCCGAATGATCCCAGCGCGCTCGCTTCAGCGCTAACTGAAGTCCTCGGAGATCCTTCGTTGGCTTTACGGTTAGGCCAGTCAGGAAATAGGCGCGCCAAAGAACTATACGAACAAAGGACTTTCATGCAGCGTGTGAAGAGCATCTATTTTGATGTCCTAGGACGAAGTGAACCCAATTCAGTCGGTTAAGGCCACGACGACGTTCGCCTACCGTCTTGTTCGAGCTGTCGTGGATATTCCTCCGATCGAATTACTTACGAAAGGATCGCTGTATGCATATGGCGCACCTTTCCGATCGGATGCAACCCAAGGAATCCAGGCGGAGTTCGACGTGCGAACGGACCCAGATTTTCATTCGCCCGGCGCACAAGCGCTCCTCAATGTCGGATCAACAACGAAAGGCTGCACCAGCACGAGTATGTAGTATATTGCCTTGCCGTCCCACGGCACACAGCGGCATAGCACAAGGGCGCTTTGAGAGGCCAGCGGATTGCTGCTCGGCAGCCGTCGTGACACAACGAAGTCACTTAGGAACATGATGTCAGATCGCGACAGACGTATCGTCATTGTTGGTTGTGTCGTAGCTCACATAGCTGCAGTCTGCCTATCGTTTGTGTATGCTTCCGTCTACCGTCCAGAACTCACGGCCGGCGATCCGCTGCAGGGATCCATGGGCTTGTGGTTGATGCTTGCAGCTCTGATCCCGCTTGCGTGGGCATTCGGATCAACACAATTCAGCTTCGGGTATGTCGTCGGCTTCTATCTATATCAGATGGTTGCCGGTTTCTTATTTCTGAACGCTTTTACCATTAGAGACTACAATCATTATCTTGCCGGTGCGTCCGCGCTGATTTCTACCGTTGCGTTTCTAGTACCCGCCCTGATGCTACGCGCGCGGCCAAAAGCGCTGTTATCGCTTGCGCCTCGTACTTTTGACCGTTTCTTGTTGCTCATCCTAGCATTGGGGATCGCAGTGATCCTTCTCGGGATGGTCTACAGTTTCCGTGCTGATTTTGGCAGCTTTGCAGACTTCCGCAATGAACTACTCACCGCTCGGCTGCGAAATGAACTTAAATTGCCCGCATTGTTGAGATATGGCGCTGGCGTTTTCTCAAGTTCACTTATCCCGTTCGTGTTTGCTTGTTTTCTGTTGCGGCAACAGTACTTGAAGGCTGTGGCGTCGCTCGTCTTGCTGGCTCTTTTCTTTCCGATCACGTTAAGCAAGAGCGCTCTGTTCACACCTGCGTGGCTGTTGTTCATTGCCCTCCTCGGCCGACTTTTCGAAATTCGGCTGGCCGCAGTACTTAGTCTGGCTATACCGCTTCTGGTCGGTGTCTTGGCAGCACTCCTTGGACAACACGAGAACGATGCCTTCCGTCTTTTCGCGTTTCGAATGATTGATACCCCGGCGGCGGCCTTGGCCGTCTACAATGAATTTTTCGCCCGACATGAGCCGACCTACTTTTGTCATTTGTCGTTCGTGAAGGCGCTAGTGGATTGCCCTTATCAAGATCAGCTTGGCGTAGTAATGGCGCATGCATATGGGTTGGGAAACTACAATGCTTCCCTGTTTGCGACTGAGGGCATCGCCTCTGTCGGAATGAAACTAGCACCACTATCAGCTCTCATTTGCGGTCTCGTCGTTGCGCTAGGCAACAGCGCTTCGGCACGATTACCACCGTCACTGGTCTTCATCTCGAGCTCTGTCATGTCCCAAGTCATTCTCAACGTACCGCTATCCACAGCCTTCATCACTCATGGTTGTGGGGTATTGTTCTTATTATGGTACATCAGTCCGCCAGAGGTGTTTTCGAAAGAACCAGCTGCCGACCTTCGTTGATCTGAGTCCTTCAGTGGCGGCGCCGTTGCCGAGCGACACACCAGTGCTTGCCGACGAAGCCGCTTTTACGCGTGGCTCAAACCTTGATGGGTACGCTGGATCGTACCGCCTCTCACGGGCGCGCTCCTGCGAACCAGCCACTACAAGCGCTTCGGTAGGTCGGTAGCTATGTCCTCCGATAGTCTTGGTTATCCGGCCGAGCGCTAACAGCGCTGCTCATCTCAGATCGCGTGCTCACCATCGGCTGTTCGAACCGCGACGGAAAGGCCCTCGTCGAGAGTAAGCTCTTGCTGCCACCGGGTGGCTATCAGCTTCGATAGATCAACCTGCAGGCTGCCAACAAGGCTGTCACGGATTCGGGGCCTGCCACTTGCGCGCAGAAGGAGCTCCAACGCCTTGCGCGGAACTGGAAAAAGCCGCGCCTTTCTGTCCATCGCTCGCGCCAGCCTCCCAATAAATTCTGGCGTCGAGACTTGCTCCTTGTCGGCTACCAGGAATACGTCGAAGGCCTTTTCCTTATGCGTAAGCCTGTTTGCGATGAAGGAGGCCAAGTTCTGCACGCCCACGAACGCGCGGCGATTGTGAACCGCGGCGAACGGGAGCGGAGCCCCCGAGCGTATCGCTTTGACCAAGAGATGGAAATTGCCCACAGCCCCCGGTCCATAGACTAGCGGCGGTCGGATAACGGTGATGCTCATCGGCAGATCCGCAGCCAATTGCTTCAATCCAAGTTCTGCCTCTGCTTTCGAAACCCCGTAAACTCCTCGCGGCGCAAGTTCATCGGACTCTCGAAACGGAGCGCGATCGTCGGTACAACTCCCATGAACCAGCATGGTACTCACAAAGATAAACCGCTTGACGCCTGCCTTTGCAGCAGATCGAGCGAGCTGTAACGTACCTTCGACGTTAATCGTTCGGTAAACGTCTATCGCGCTCTCTTCTTTGACTTGGTGTACTCGCGCCGCCAGATGAACCACCGCCTGCGTTCCGGTCAGCGCCTCTGACCAGTCGGTCGAAGGGCCGATCGATCCAGCAACGACTTCATCATGAATGGATGACCCGGAACTTCGGACAGCCCGCCGAACCCTCCAGCCTGCTTGTGACAGTACAGGGGTTAGGTGACGGCCGACAAAACCATTTGCTCCCGTTACCAGTACAACTGGCCGAGATCCAGTTTCTGGTGTGGATTTCTTATCAAGCATGACCGTCAAGTTAGCTACTTAACACTACTTGCCGACTCTGCGTTGCCCCGACCGAGCGACAGAATACGCAAAATCAATGAACTTTCCAAAAGTCATGACAAGCAGCAGGCCTACAACCATGGGTTAGTCACCGATCACTATCTCGAATGTCGCGTAAGCACAACAACCCTCGATAATTCCTGTTCCGCATAGATTGCAAGCGAATCCCGTAGCGCTGAGTCGCGCGCGGCTGCTCCGGCCTGTCGCTTCCTATCCAGACTTGGCGCCAGACGGATGGGAGGCGCCCTTCTTGGATTGAGAAAATTCGCCCCGAAAGGTTGAGGTACGGCTAGGCCCTGCAGGGAGCGGCAGTTCGCGGTGCGCACTACGGTAGGTCGCAGCCGCAGCCTCAGTGCGTCTAAGCCTGCTTGCCAGCAGCTATGCCTAGTCCCTGCCGACGGGCCCGGAGGAGCCCGACGCCCTTGGCGACACCTCTGACGGCTCGGAAGGACCCTCTAGCCATCGTTTGAGCGGAGCGCCTGCCAATGCGGCGACAAATAACACCAATGCGGCCTGGGTGTCGAAGAGAAGGTAGTGGATCCCCCGATGGAGCATCATCCGATGGCCAGAATGGAAGTCAAAAGGGATGCCGAATTGGGTAGCCAAGGTCCACGACGTCCATTTGCCAGCGTCCAGCCAGTCAGCCGCCTGCAGGCTGATGATGCTAAGCGCCATGAGCGCCACAATTTCCCAGAACATCACGACGGCAAGAACGATGATGAAGCCAATAGCTAGATAGTACCCGTCCATCGTCGCCTCTGTGGATTCCGCACTCCGCCGCGCTTGTAACCGATCTCAGATTGCACGGGTGCTCGCTGGTCTCCTGGGACACGCGCATGACGACACGGCGGAATGCCGCGTTCATGGTGCCTCACTTCAACAGACGATCGAGCCGGAAGGAGACTGAATCAAAGTCTTAAGAAATTTTTGCGCACGCCCCGCGGAAGGGTATTTCCCTTACCCACGGCCGCCGAGACGTTCAATAGGCTAGGTGCGGTTTTTTTTTCGAATCCGCTGAACGTGAACGGTTTGGCTGAGCCGCTGATTCTCTGATTATAAGGCATAGCCATCGAAGGCTCGGCCGAAGGATGTAAGATGACGGCAGCTCGAACTAACGGTAATATGTGCCGCGCAGGCTGGTGGCGATAGGACTCTCAATTTTGTCATGCCGGACGCGCTTAATGAAGCTGCTCGCTCGCGCGCGCCGTCATTGCTATATGCACGTAAGAACGAGCAGCCCAACCGACAGTTACTTGGGATTGTCGTACTAAAGGCTATGCATGATAGTGGCGACCGCGCCTACACATCTTGTGAGGCAGAGATACAGCCAAGGAATGCAATCTGAGAAACCATGCGGATAATGATCCTCAACGCGGATTATCCGCGCTTCCTCGCTTGGCTCTATCGCAAACAGCCTGGTCTTGAGAATAGATCCTACGCCGCCCAAATGGCGGCTCGTAATGCCAGCCTGTTCGGGGTCGCGGACTTCTACTCGAAGAATTTTGAGGCCTTAGGCCATTCCGCGGCGGAGATCCACGTCAACAATCCTTGGCTGCAGGCAGCCTGGGCGCGGGAGCATGGCATGGCCGCGGCCGTCACGGAGCCGGCCATGGGCGCCAGTGACCGACTTCCGGCGTGGCTGCTGCAGGCGGTCGCGCCGTTCAAGCCGATATTGAGGCCGTTCGCCCGCAAGGTTGGGCTCAGCCCGAAGCTCGATGCGCAGGCGGAAGAAATTCTGCTCGCCCAGATCGAGGATTTCAGGCCAGATCTGGTGCTCAACCAGGACACGTTTCACATCGACACCGCGCTGATGCGTCGCATCAAGGGAATCGGCAAGCCTAAACTCGTTGGCCAGATCGGGATTTCGCCGACCCGCGGCGAGGACTGGCGGGTCTATGACCTGTTGATCTCCCAGTTGGCCGCCACGGTCGCGTTTTTCCGAGGCCATGGCGTCAGCGCCCAAGTGAGCCACCTCGCCTTCGAGCCCTGCGTCAACGACGCGCTACCTCCGGCAACGACCGCGGACGTCGATATCTCCTTTGTGGGCACCGTCTCGGCCGATCATCGGCAACGGATCGCACTCTTGGAGGCCGTTGCCGCGCGCTACGATCTCAAGCTGTTCGGCAATATCGCGCCGGGCCTGCCCGCCTCCTCCCCCCTGCATCGCTGCTTTCAAGGCGAGGCCTGGGGTGCTGAGATGTATCAGGCGATGCGGCGCTCTCGCATCACGCTGAACTCCCACATCGACATGGTCGGCCGCGAAGCGGGAAATGTGCGGCTGTTCGAGGCGACCGGCGTCGGCACGTTCCTGCTCACCGACTTCAAGGACAACCTGCATACGCTGTTCGACCCGGACCGCGAAGTCGTGGCGTGGCGCTCGATCGACGACTGCATTAAAAAGATCGAGCGATATCTCGCCGACAATGCGGCACGACAGGAGATTGCCGCTGCCGGTCAGCGCCGCACGCTGACAGCCCACAATTATCGCGAACGAACCCGCGCAATCCTGGCAGCCGTCGAAAACTTGTGACGCCTCCAGCGCGACCGGATGGACGGAATATCTCCTTGACGCCAACGGCCAAAATAGCCACATTGCCCGCGAAATCGCCGCTTGGCTCTTGAATTTACTCACCTTTTCGGATCGCCTCATGGATAGCGTCGAACACTGTCGCTTTAACGATCAGCTCTACGCGATCATCGTTCGCGCCTCCTTTCGGGAACCGGGCATCACGTTTTTCTCCACGCCCGAATTGTCGCAGCAGCTTGCCTATATGAGCCACCCTAAGGGTAAGAGCATTGCGCCGCATCGACACAACAAGGTGACGCGCGAGGTTCACTACACCCAGGAAGTGCTGGTGATCCAGAAAGGCAAGCTGCAGGTCGACTTCTACACCGAGCGCGAAGAATATCTGGAGAGCCGCGTGCTCGCGGCCGGAGACGTCATTCTTCTTTGCAGCGGCGCCCACGGATTCGAGGTGTTGGAACCGCTCGAGATGATTGAAATCAAGCAGGGGCCCTACGCGGGTGAAGGCGACAAGACGCGCTTCCCCGAGGCGCCGGCTGTGGTGAAGCGGATCAAGGGTCCGGTTGCGTGACGCAGGCTTTCGTTCCAGTCAACACGCCGCTTCTCAACGGAAACGAAGCTGAATATCTGGCCGAGTGCGTTCGCACCGGATGGATATCTTCCGAAGGTCCGTTCATTCCGCGCTTTGAGGCGGCCATGGCGCAGATCGCGGGACGCCGTCACGGCGTTGCCGTCACCAACGGATCCGTTGCGCTCGAGATTGCCGTTCACGCGCTTTCGCTCGCGCCGGGCAGCGAAGTCATCATCCCGACGTTTACGATCATCAGCTGCGCATCCGCGGTGATTCGCGCCGGACTTGTTCCCGTCGTGGTCGATTGTGATCCGAACACCTGGAATATGACGGCGGACGCAGTGCAAGCAGCGATCACGCCAAAAACCCGCGCCATCATGGTGGTGCATATCTATGGCCTGCCGGTCGATCTCGACCCGATCCTTAAGCTGGCGCGCAAGCATGACCTTCGCGTGATCGAGGACGCCGCCGAGATGCACGGCCAGACCTATCGCGGCCGGCCCTGCGGCAGCTTTGGAGACGTGAGCACGTTCAGCTTCTATCCGAACAAGCACGTCACAACAGGCGAAGGCGGCATGATCCTGACCGATGACGCTGAGCTCGCCGACCGCCTCCGCAGCCTCCGCAATCTTTGCTTCAAGCCCGAGCAGCGCTTCGTCCATGACGAGCTTGGATGGAACGCGCGCATGACCAACCTGCAGGCCGCGCTCGGCGTCGCCCAGACCGAGCGGCTGGGCGAGATGATCGACATCAAGCGCCGGACCGGCCGGCGCTATGACGAGCTCCTGGAGGGTGTCGATCTGATCCAGCGCCCTGTCCCCCGTACCAATTACGCTGATAACATCTATTGGGTGTATGGCGTCGTGCTGAAAGACGCGATCGCGTTCGACGCCAAAGAAGCGATGCGTCGGCTTGCCGGCAAGGGCATCGGCACCCGTCCCTTCTTTTGGTGCATGCATGAACAGCCCGTCCTGCGCAGAGCCGGCCTGTTCACGGGCGACTCGCATCCCCACGCAGAGCGGATCGCGCGCCGCGGCTTCTATCTTCCGAGCGGCCTTGCGCTAACGGACGACCAGATCGTGCGATCCGCACAGGCGCTGAAGGAGATCCTTGCTTGAGCGCCTTCGAACGCTATGCGCCGTGGTATGACCTCCTTTATCAGGATAAGGATTATG
This sequence comes from Bradyrhizobium cenepequi, assembly GCF_020329485.1. Taxonomy (GTDB): domain Bacteria; phylum Pseudomonadota; class Alphaproteobacteria; order Rhizobiales; family Xanthobacteraceae; genus Bradyrhizobium; species Bradyrhizobium cenepequi. The sequence continues at coordinate 266,463 of NZ_JAGKJI010000003.1, read as the reverse complement.
CCGCGGAAGCCTCCTTTGTGGACGTGCAGCTTCGTCGCCATGGCGCGACGCCCGGGACGCTGCTCGATCTCGGATGCGGCACCGGCGTACACGCCCGTGAGTTTGCGCGCAGGGGATGGACGGTCACCGGCGTCGACATCAGTGCAGACATGATCCGCCGGGCCGAGGCGCGTACGGGAGACAGTGCGGCACGGGTTCGGTTCCGGCAGGGTGACGTCTGTGAAGCCGGCCCGGAGCGGGAGTTCGACGCCGCGGTCGCGCTGTTCCATGTGGCGAGCTACCAGACCCGCCAGGGAAGACTTCAGAGCATGTTGGCGAGTGCGGCCATCGCGCTCAAGCCGGGCGGCATTCTCCTGTTCGACTATTGGTATGGCGGCGCCGTGCTCGCGCAGGGCGTTGAAACCCGCGTCAAGATCGTGGAGCGCCCGCCCCTGCGCGTCACCCGGATCGCGCAGTCCAACCACAACGAGGCCAGCGCGACCGTTCAGGTGAATTACACGCTGTTCTGCGAGGACGTTGCACAATCGACGATCCATCGGATCGACGAAGCACACCACCTCCGTTACTGGTTTCCGTTCGAAATCGAGGGGCTTCTCGGCGCGACCGGTTTCGAGCCAATCGGCCACTATGCGTGGCTGTCGACGACCAGTCCGCCGAACTCGCGGGACTGGGCGGCCTATTCCATCGCCAGAAAGACGGTCCAACCGTGAAGCCGTATCACGTTGGCGTCGTGCTGGAGTTGCCGCTCGAGGTCGGCGGCGGTTTCCAGCAGGGGCTCAGCGATATCGCATGGCTGCGCGGCTGGGCGAAGACAGCCGAGATCGACGTGACCGTGTTCACCACCCAGCCCAACAATATCGCCATCCTGGCCGAACTCGGCATCGAGTCCAAGCTGTTGCGGATTGGCTGGTTCGACCGGCTGTTCCTGTTCCTGAAATATTGCGGGTGGTTCGATCTCCTGCAGTACGCGTTGCACCTGTGCCCGCCGTTTGAGAAGCGGCTGATCCGGGAGGATGTCGATATCGTCTATTTCCTGACGGCGTCGAATTGGCAGCTCGTGCTCTACAAGCTGCCCTTCATCATCACGATATTCGACGGCTGCCACCGCGATTCGCCGGAATTCGACGAGGCGCGCGAATTCGCTGCGTTCGAACGTCGCGAAATCGTCTTTCGCAGCGCCAGCTCCAAGGCAGCTTTGGTCATCGCCAATGCCAAAGAGGTGATTGACGCGCTATGCCGTCGTTATGCGATGGAACAGGACCGCGCGGTTTGTATCCCGTTTTCGCCTTCGCCCTATGTGACACGATCGATTGCGGCTGGCGAGCAAACGGACGCGGACGCCACGATCCTTCGAAAGTACGGCCTGGAGCCTGGTTATCTGTTCTACCCCGCCCAGTTCTGGTCTCACAAAAATCACGCAACCATCCTGCTGGCGATGCGTTTGCTGCGGGATCAGGGGATAGAGACAACGCTGGCGCTATGCGGGTCGGATCGCGGTTCGCGCACTGCAATCGAAACCTTGGCTGCACAACTCAATCTGAGCGACCGCGTGCGCATGCTCGGTTTCGTTCCCTCTGCCGAACTGGGCCCGCTCTATCGCAACGCAGCGGCGCTGGTGATGGCAAGCTACTTCGGTCCGACCAATCTGCCGCCGCTCGAAGCCTGGTCGGTTGGCACGCCCGTGATCTATCCCGAAGCCTTCAAGGCGCAAGCCGGTGATGCCGCCATTCTGTTCGACTATGACAATCCCGTTTCGCTGGCGGACGCCATCGTCAAGGCCAGCGTACCCGAGGAACGCGCCCGGCTCGCCACCGCCGGCACGCAGCGGCTCGAACATTTTGCGCGCCAGATTGACGACGGACATCGCGAGTTCGCGCAGCACCTGCTGAGACTGAGATACCGCCGCTACCCTCGAATCTATTGAGGACCGCACGAGACCTTACCGGGGAATCGTCGCGATTATCTTTGCGCGGATATTTCCCATCAGCAGCGGGATCGCCGCCACTCCTGCAACCGCCAGCCAGATCGCACATTCCGCGACGAAGCGCTGCACGCCGGTCCAGGGGATCGTGGAACGGATCATAATCCCCAACCCCCATCCGGCCAGCATCGTCGCAACCATCACCCCCATCAGAAACATCAGGTGCTGGAACGGGTGCTTGAGCGTTTGACGCATGATGGCGAGCGTCAACAAGCCGAACTGAATGAGGAGATCGCTCGCCACGATCGCGGCCGCAGCGCCCAGCGGGCCCAGTTGCGGGATCATCCACAGCGATAGGACGAAAAAGACAATGAGCTGCAGTCCCTTGCTGCGCACAAGAAGATCGGCTCGGTTGCTGTAATTGGCATAGCTTAGCGCCAGGATCGCGGGCGCGGCCACGCTGGTGCCGATCAGCATGGTCTTCGCCAGCAACGGATCATAGGCAATGGCGCCATGGGTCCAGAGTGCGAAGAAGTCAGGCCAGAACGGCAACAGCCCGGACACAACCGCACTGGCGAGCACTGTGACAAGCACAGAACCGCGGGCATAGAGCGCGCGCAATTGTTCGGTCGCACCAACAGCATAGTCGTGGCCGAGTTCGGCAGCGAGCGGAAGCGTCGCCTGCAGGCAGAGTGCCCGCAATAGGCCGGCCGCGATGCGGATCAAACCCCATTGTGCGACAGCGACGCGATCGGCTACCAGCGCGCTGACCAGGAGCACCGGGAGGTTCATCAGCGCCAGTTCGGTCGCGCCGGCGATTCCGAACGGCACCGCCTTGCGCAACTGACCGACCATCCAGCGCATCGAACGTATGCCCTTTGCCTTGCGCAGGAATGGATGCAGGTGCGGCACATCGATGATGATCAGATAGGTCGCGATCAATATTTGCATCGTGACATAGGCGAACGTAACGGCAAACAAGCTCGCTGTCGCAACGATCGCAACCAGCTGCGCGACCTGCCCGATCAGCGTTCCGAGACTCTGCAACCAGATAGCGCGACCGTACAGCCCCCGCGCCCGATAGAGCGCCGACACCAGACCCGCCGGAAGCGTGAGCAGCATACCCGCCGTCATCGCCACAAAGGCGGCATCGAAATTTTCGATCGCCTCGAACCGGAAGACCGTGGACGGCGAAACAGCCAGCGCCGCGGCCACCACCAAACCGGCGAGCACGACGCTGAGCCAAAGGTAGAGTCGCAGCATCGCGGCGTAGAATGCCGCGGTGCGGCCGTCGCAATCAACACTCGACTTGAATGAGAAGAAGCGGTTGATGGCGCGAAGCTGCAGGCCGCCGTCGGCGACCAGCACAAGGCTGCCGATCGCATAGATCACGAACCAGGCGGCCAACTCCTCGCCGCTCCAAAAATGCAGGAAGACCGGAACCAGCGCGACCTGCTGGATGATCCCGAGCACCAGCTGGAAAACGCTGGCGGACCACCCCGCAAGCAGCCTTCGTGCCCGGGTCGGGGGCGAAATGCCCGCGGGGGCATTCTCTCTGCCGCGCGCGTTTGGCTCGTCGATCAAGTCCGGGGACCTCTTTGGCGTACGGAGGGGGCTAGCAGCAACCCGATGGGATGTCGATACTTGGCCCTCGCGCCAGAACATGCCGCAAGCAGGCTCTGACGGGCTTCCTTGGCGGCGCAAGGATGCAGGACACCCAAAACTGGCCACAGAGACCACTGGCACGGAGTGTGACCCGAATGTGGAAAGCGCACCCGCTCTTGCGGGGTGGGCGTCCCTGAAACGGATCCCGATCGCCGCCCCGCATGATTCCCGCCAACCCACTCAAAACATCAAGTCCGCCATGCCGTTGCCGGCAGGAGGCAGACCTTGCCGGGAGGTTGTCCGGCGCTATTGTAGCGTTACCGTTCGACCCGGAGCTCCCTAAATGCCCGTCCCGCATGCATCGCAAGCCCTGTCCCGATTCACCGTTCTCGACCTCACCCGCGTCCGCTCCGGTCCCACCTGTGTGCGGCAACTCGCGGACTGGGGCGCCAATGTCATCAAGATCGATGCGTTGACGGAGGATGCCGGCGACGAGCAACCGGGTGGCCCACGGCATGGTTCGGACTTCCAGAACCTGCACCGCAACAAGCGCGCGATGACGCTCAATCTGAAGGATCCGAAAGGTCTCGAAGTATTCAAGCGGCTGGCCGAACAGGCTGACGTTGTGGTTGAGAATTTCCGCCCTGACGTCAAAGCCAAGCTCGGCATCGACTACGCGAGCCTCCGCCAGATCAATCCGCGCATTGTCTATGGCAGCATCTCCGGCTTCGGCCAGGACGGGCCCTACCACAAACGCCCGGGGTTCGATCAGATCGCGCAAGGCATGGGCGGGCTGATGTCCGTAACCGGCGCACCCGGCGGCGGCCCAATGCGGGTCGGTATTCCCGTTGCCGACCTTGCCGCCGGCCTGTTCTGCGCGATCGGCATCCTAACCGCGCTCCTGGAACGCGACGTGTCGGATGAAGGCCAATGGGTGCAGACCTCGCTGTTGCAGGCGCAGATCTTCATGCTGGATTTCCAGGCCGCGCGCTGGCTGATGGAAAAAGAAGTGGGGCAGCAGGCCGGGAACAACCACCCAACATCGATCCCCACCGGCGTGTTCAAGACGTCAGATGGTTACATCAACATCGCCACGACGGGCGGACGCATCTGGGAGCGCTGCGCACAGGCGATCGGGGCGCCTGAACTGATCAGCGATCCGGACTATGCCACGGCGCCGGCGCGCTCCAAGAACCGCGACGCGCTCAATGCAAAGATCAACGAGCGGACGCAGAAGAAATCCACCGAGACCTGGGTGAACGAATTGAACGCGGCCGGCGTCCCCTGCGGGCCGATCTATTCCATCGACCAGATGTTCGAGGATGCGCAAGTGAAACATCTCGGCATCGCCCAGGACGTGTCAAACGCAGAGGACCGCCATATCCGACTGGTGGGCCAGCCGGTGACACTGTCGCGGACACCAAGCACGATGGCGGCGCGCCCGCCGGAATTTGGCGAGCAGACCGATGAAGTGCTGGCGGAGTTCGGCTTCAGCAAGGATGAAATTGCTGAACTCAGGCGGTCTAAGGTGGTGTGATTGTCGCGTGCCAGGTATTTTGCCGGCACTCGGTATCCATTGTGATTGATGTCTGGTTCAATCCGGGAGACGATTGTCAGCCCATCACCGATCTTGACGGCCTCGCCCAGGCGAACCGAAAGACCTCTTTCGTATTGCTGCGATCCCAACGCGCTACAGCTACATGGTTTCGGCAACACAACCCTACTTCGGAATCTTGCCTCGCAAGAGAGCCTAGACGGCTTCTAACACGATAGCGGTCAGATTGCGGGGACCGGCGATCAGCTCAGGCAGTTACGTCTTCCGCGGGCGCAGGCGATCCACGAGCTTCAGGACTACCGCTCGGTGTGGCGGCGGATCTTCGTCGGCAATCTTGAAACGATGTTTCTTCAACAGTTCGTTCAAGTATCGAAGTCGGTCATGCGCCGTTGCCCCGGGTACTTTCGCTTCGAAAGCAAACGCCACTAGCCGAGTATAAAAATCTTGCGGTTCTTGCATTGGGTCCGTTTCCTGTATCGTGGGAGAATGTTACAAATCACAACCGTTCCCTGCAACGGCCCACGCCCTGCCCGACCGGACGGTTGTACCTCCTCCTTTAAACGGGCCCGAGCGCCCCCCAGCAACTTTCACCCCACTTGGGTGCCTAGATCGGCATCGCCAGTGCATGCGGTCGCTCTAACGCCAGCAAATGAGGCGTAAATCCAACCACTCGAGCTGTCCATTTTTTGTCCGCAGGAGCGCTTTTCGTGCTGAGGCGCGGGAGAAGATTTACCCCAGCATGATCTTCGACGCCAATCTCGGCCTGCAGGGGCTGGTCCGCCTCGCGCTGCCGGCTTGAGGCTGCCCGTATCTCAGATTGAATGAATACCTGCCAGGACGGTGGGAACCAAACCGAAGTAGTGCGGCGCGCCGGGCTGAATTCGGGGACGAAGTGCTGGCGGAGTTCGGTTTCAGCAAGGATGAGATTGCCGAGCTCAGGCAGCGCAAGGTCGTGTGAGGCTTTACGCCTTCGCCGGTCGCAGCCGGCGCGTGGCGCCGCTGAGCGCCTTGTCGATCAAGGGCCAGAACAGCAGGATGATGGCGAGCGTCGTGATCGAGCCGACGAGCCCATTCGACCAGAACACTTTCATATCGCCGCCAGAGCCGATCATCGACAGCCGGAACGCATCCTCCGCACGGTTACCGAGCACAAGCGCGAGCGTAAACGGCGCCAGAGGAATGCCGATCTTCTTGAAGACGTAACCGACCACGCCAAAACCCAGCATCAGCCAGATATCGAACATCGCATTCTGGATCGCATAGGCGCCGATCGCGCACGACACCACGATCATCGGCGCAACTGCCGCAAACGGCACGCGCAGGATCGAGGCGAAGATCGGCACCGTCGTCAACACCAGGACTAGGCCCACGACGTTGCCGAGATACATCGAGGCAATCAGGCCCCAGACGAAATCCTTGTGCTCGACGAACAAGAGCGGCCCCGGATTGAGGCCCCACACCATCAAGCCGCCGAGCAGGATGGCGGCGGTTCCCGATCCGGGAATTCCGAGTGCCAGCATCGGCAGCAATGCCGCCGTGCCGGACGCATGCGCCGCCGTCTCCGGCGCGAACACGCCCTCGATGCGCCCCTTGCCAAAACTGTCCTGGTCCTTGGCAAAGCGTTTGGCGAGGTTGTAGCCCATGAACGACGCGGCAATCGCGCCGCCCGGCGTGATTCCAAGCCAGCAGCCGATGAAGGACGAACGCGCCAGCGTCGCCCAGTATTTCGGCAGGTCTTTCCAGACCGACAGCACCACCCGCAGGCTGATGCCGGCGGCGTGGCCGCGCAGCGCCAGCCGCTCTTCCATTGTGAGCAGGATTTCGCTGATGCCGAACAGGCCGATGACCGCGACCAGGAAGTTGATGCCGCGCAGCAGCTCAGCGGAGCCGAAGGTCATGCGGAGCTGGCCGGACACGGTATCCATGCCGACGCCGGCGAGCAGGAGACCAAGCGACATCGAGATGACGGTCTTGTGCTTGGCCTCGCGGCCAAGGCCGACAAAGGAGCAAAAGGTGAGGAGATAAACCGCAAAAAATTCCGGTGGCCCGAACTTCAGCGCGAATGACGAGATCATCGGCGCCAGGAATGTGATCAGGAGTACCGCGACCAAGGAGCCGATGAAGGACGACGTGAAGGCAGCCGTCAGCGCTTCCGCCGCCCTGCCCTGCTGCGCCATCGGATAGCCGTCAAACGTGGTCGCCACAGACCAGGCTTCGCCCGGAATATTGAACAGGATCGAGGTGATGGCGCCGCCGAACAGTGCCCCCCAATAGATGCAAGACAGCATCACGATCGCCGAGGTCGGGTCCATCGTGAAGGTCAGCGGCAGCAGGATCGCCACGCCGTTCGGCCCGCCAAGCCCCGGCAAAACGCCGACGAAAATTCCGAGCACGAGCCCGACCATCATCAATAACAGCGTTTTCCAGGTGAGGAGAACGGCAAAGCCGTGAAGCAGCAGGCCAAAAGCTTCCATGACTGAAAGTCCCGCCGATCGATTAGTAGCCGAGAGCCGCTTCGAGCGGCCCCTTCGGCATGATGACGTCGAAGGCGATGTCAAACGTCACGAACATCGCGGCGGTGAAGATGAAAGCGGTGAGCAGAGACTTCCACGCCGCGATCTTGCCGACAAAGCGCATGAAGCCGGAGATCAAGAGGAAGCTCGCAACATAGAGCCCAAGCAATTGCATGGCGAGACAGAACAAGACCGTCGGCACGAATACCGCCATGACCCGGCGAAGCTGTGCTTGCGTCACGAAGGTCTCGGAAGCTTCCCTGCGCGAGAAGACCGCCGCAAACAGTCCGTAGAGGCTGGCGCCGCCAAGAATGACCGAGAGGTAGAACGGGAAGTAGCCAGGCTCCGGACCGGTCGCGTCCCAGGCCGCGCCCGTGCGCCAATTATCCCATCCGAGCGTGACAGCAAGCGCGAGCAGCACGAGCGACACGACAGCATCCACGACGCCATTGCTGGTCACCGCGGGGGAATTGGCTTCGGGCGCAGTCGGATCGTCGACGACGATTTCGATATCGGTATTGGACATGGAGGCGGACGGTTCGGGCGGACGCTCTAGCGTGGATACGTGCTGACGCGACCGGCGTCAATGCAGTGCTCAGCGCGTGCCAGTCCGCTCCGGGAACGCGCTCGCAAGTGCAGCATGATCAGGCCGGAGCACGCCACGTTCGGTAATCAAGCCAGTCACCAGCCGCGCGGGCGTGACGTCAAAGCCGTAATTGGCGATCGGCGAGCCCTCAGGGACGACGCGCACGATTTCAATTCGCCCGTCCGCCGTGCGCCCGCTCATATGCGTCACTTCGGTTGCTGCACGCTGTTCGATCGGAATCTCTCGGCCATCATTGATACTAAAGTCGATGGTCGGCGACGGCAGTGCAACATAGAATGGCACGCCGTTATCGCGCGCGGCGAGCGCCTTCAGATAGGTACCGATCTTGTTGCAGACATCGCCATTGGCTGCGACCCGGTCGGTTCCAACGATCGCCAGATCGACCATGCGATGCTGCATCAGATGGCCGCCGGTGTTATCGGGGATTACGGTGTGCGGGACGCCGTGGTGGCCCAGTTCCCAGGCAGTGAGCGAGGCTCCCTGATTGCGCGGACGCGTCTCGTCGACCCAGACATGAACCGCCAGCCCGCGATCATGGGCCCGGTAGATTGGCGCCGTGGCCGTTCCCCAATCGACGGTCGCCAGCCAGCCCGCGTTGCAGTGCGTCAAAATGTTGATGGTGTCACCGGCTTTCTTGGTGGAAGCGATCGCTTCGATCACTTCGAGGCCGTGGCCGCCGATCGCCCGGTTGATCCCGACGTCCTCATCGGCGATTTCGCCGGCGCGCTTGTAAGCCGCTTCGCTGCGCACAGAAGGCGCAAGCGGACGAAGCACAGCCTCCATCTCGTCGAGCGCCCATTTCAGATTGATGGCCGTCGGCCGCGTCGCAAGCAGCAGCTTGTACGCGCGATCGAGCGCCACGTCAGACGGATCAGCGTGCATGGCCAACGCCATGCCGTAAGCGGCGGTGGCACCGATCAGTGGCGCGCCACGGACCAGCATGGTTCGGATTGCGTCCGCAGCCTTCTCGCCGCTGACCAGATGCGCGATGACAAATTCATGTGGCAGTCGTCGCTGATCGATGGCACTGACGGACCAGCCGTCAGGCTCAAGCCAGATCGTGCGAAAATGTCGGCCGTCGACTTTCATGAGCGCAGTATCCGTCCCGCAACGGCATCAAGCTTCTTGAGCAGTTCCGGATCGCGCGCCTCGGGCGCCGTGATCAGCGCGGTCTCGAGCGCGCGGTCGGAGCCGATCGGGCACGGCTCGTGCTCGCGCGGAAAATCCTTTGCCAGGCGCGCCACCAGCGCCTTGGCTTTCTCGGCATTCGAGTTAAGCACGCGAATGATGTCTTGCACGGTCACCGCATCGTGATCCGGATGCCAGCAGTCGAAGTCGGTCACCATCGCCACGCTTGCATAGCAAATCTCGGCTTCGCGAGCGAGTTTCGCCTCAGGCATGTTGGTCATGCCGATCACCGAGTAGCCAAGTTCCTTGTACGTCAGACTTTCGGCAAGGCTGGAGAACTGCGGACCTTCCATGCAGAGATAGGTGCCGCCGCGCGCGAAGTGAATGCTTTCGGCCTCTGCAGCGGCCGCCAGATGGATGCGCAAGCGCGGCGATACCGGATGCGCCATCGAGACATGGGCGACACAGCCTTTGCCGAAGAACGAGCTTTCGCGCTTGTAGGTGCGGTCCACGAACTGATCGATGATCACGAAAGTGCCGGGCGACAGTTCCTCCTTGAACGAGCCGCAGGCCGACAGCGATACGAGGTCGGTGACCCCTGCCCGCTTCAGGACATCGATATTGGCCCGGTAGTTAATGTCGGAGGGGGACAGCCGGTGCCCCTTGTCGTGCCGCGGCAGGAATACGATTGGTAGGCCTGCAATGGTGCCAAGGCGGAGTGGCGCGGAGGGCTCGCCCCAGGGGCTCGTGATCGTCTCCTCGCGGACGTTTTCAAGACCCGGCAAGTCGTAGATGCCGGATCCGCCGATAACGCCTAGCACTGTGCTGGTCATGGCCTCTCCCGATCAGACTTTCGAAGCAATGTTCGACTATACTGCGACGCAATAATCAAGCATTCTCCGGAGCGGTAAACGGCGTTTGATAGGTTAACCATGAACGACAAGGAAAAACGCCAATCCATCATCGATGCCTGTCTGCGCATGAATGGGCTCGGCATCAACCAGGGCACGTCGGGCAACATCAGCCTGCGGCATGAGGCGGGCCTGCTGATCACCCCGACCAGCGTCCCCTATGAGACGATGCAGCCCGAGCAGATCGTCTATATGGGCCTCGACGGTTCATTTGATCCAACGCAGCGGCCATCGAGCGAGTGGCGCTTCCACCTGGACATCCTGCGCGCTCGCCCGGACGTGAACGCCGTGGTTCACGCCCATCCGACCTATTGCACGATCCTCGCCATTATGGGCCTGGAGATTCCGCCGATCCACTACATGGTCGCCTGCGCAGGCGGCGACACCATCCGGTGCGCGCCATACGCAACGTTCGGCACGCAGGAACTGTCCGCACATGCCGTCAAGGCGATCGATGGAAGGCTCGCCTGCCTGCTCGAACATCACGGCATGATCGCCGTCGGGCCATCGCTTGCCAAGGCCATGTGGCTCGCGGTCGAGGTCGAAACGCTGGCGCGGCAGTACCACGGCTGCCTGCAGATCGGGAAGCCGCGTCTGCTGCCCACCGAAGAGATCGAAAATGTCCGTATCCGCATGGTCGGTTACGGCCACGCTGACAAATGAGACCGGGAATCCGACTGCTGCCCGGACGCGCTACTTCGCGACGAAGCCAGCTTCGTTCATCAGCGAGGCATTGAGCTTGTCGTCTTCCTCGAGGAACTGCACCATATCCTTGCCCGTGAGGAAGATCGGCTTCAGCGCCTGCTTTTCCATATATTCCTTGTATTCTGGCGTTTGCGTCACCTTTTGAAACAGGTCGACATAGAACGCCTGCTGCTCGGCCGTGACCTTGCCCGGCAGGAACATCGCCCGCAACATCAGGTATTGGACGTCGAGCCCCTCTTCCTTGCATGTCGGGATATCGTTCCAGGATTGCGTTTCGGTGACCTTGGTCTTGTAGGAGATGCGCTCCTTGTCGAACACGCAGAGCGCGCGCACCTGACCGGCGCGCCAGACTTCCAGATTCTCAGAGGGATTGTTGACGTTGGCTTCGGTGTGATTGCCGACCAATTGCGTCGCCGCTTCTCCGCCGGACTTGTACGGTAGATAGGAGAATTTCGCGCCGGTCTTCTGCTCCATGAACACCGTGAGCACGTGGTCCTCACGCTTGGAGCCGGTGCCGCCCATCTTGAACGGTGAAGATGCTGCCTTCGCTGCAGCGATGAACTCTTTCACCGTCTTTGGACCCGATGCGTTGTCCCACAATACGAACTGATCCATTGCGACCACCGATACCGGAGTGAGGTCACGCCAGTTGAACGGAATTTTCGCCGACAGCGGCAGCATGTAAATCAGGGAATAGGCGACGAGCACCTTGTTTGGATCACCCTCGCTCGATTTCATGTACATCAGCGCTTCGGCCCCCGATGCACCGCCCTTGAGCGAAACGACCATCGGCTGCTTCATCAGATTGTTCTTCTGGATCGCTGCCTGCATCATGCGCGCCATCTGGTCGGAGGCGCCGCCGGCTCCGGCAGCGACGACGATCTCGACCGGCTTGGTCGGCTCCCAGGCAGCAAGTGCCGGTGCGGTCATTAGAACGGCCGCCAAAGCGGTCGCGGCTCCTGCGAAATGTCTCACGTTTCTTCCCTATGGCTTTATTTTGGATTGGCACATCAGGGGCGTGCCTGCGTTGCCATTCTGCGGGCTGGGAACGCGAAGTTCAAGCCGCGAACCCCCACATTGCTACTGACTTTGGGATGAGATTGTAAGAGCCGACGCGGCGAATCGGCCCCGTCCGCGGGCCTGCCGAGCGCCACGCCGGTTCGCGGCAGCGTCCGTCCAGCATCGACCGCCGCAGAAAAGACGATGCCACCTACTTGCCCTTCCAGTTCGGCGTACGCTTGTTGAGGAAGGCGTCCATGCCCTCGCGAAAATCCTCGCTCATATAGGCACGCAGAATAAGGTCCTCGCCCTCGTCGCGCGACAGCGTACGGCGGATGCGGCGCACGGCCTCCTTGGTTACCTCAAGCGTGATCGGCGCGTGGCTCGCAATGAGCTTTGCGGTCTCGTCCGCGCGGCGCTGCAAGGTCACAACGTCGGGCACGACTTCATTGAGCAAGCCGAGCGCCAGCGCTTCTGGCGCCTCGACCAAGCGGGCCTTGAAAATCATATCTTTGGTGCGCGCCGGACCGATCAGCGCGACAATGCGCGAGATATTCGACATCGACAGGCAGTTGCCGAGCGTGCGCGCGATTGGAAATCCGATCCGCGTCGCTTCGGTACCGATCCGGATGTCACAGCAGGCCGCAATCCCGGCGCCGCCGCCCGTACAGGCACCGGCGATCGCCGCGATGACAGGCACCCGGCACTGCTCAAGAGCGCCGAGCACTCGGTCGATCCGCGCTTCATAGTCAAGCGCGTCCTGCGCCGTCTTGAAGGCGCGGAATTGCGAGATGTCGGTACCTGAGGCAAACGCCTTATCACCAGCACCGGTCAGGATCAGCGCCTTGATCGAGCGGTCTCCGTTGATGCTCTCGCAGATCGAGGCCATCTGCTCGTACATCGCGAAGGTCAAGGCGTTACGCGCCTGCGGCCGGTTGAAAGTGATCTTGGCGATCCCGTCCTCGACGGAATAGATCAGGTCTTCGCTGGGAGTGACCGGGGCGTTCATGGCGACCTCTCTGTTGTTATTGGACCAACTCAGGCGACCGCGGCCTTGGGCATCGGCAAGACATCGCGCCCCTTAAGCACCTCCATAGCCGCCAACACGCCGCCGCTCCGATGTGGCACCTTGGCCAGGTCGAGCCCCATCTCGACGCCCGACAGCGTGCCCATCAGCATCAGGTCGTTGAAGTGCCCGATATGGCCGATCCGGAACATCTTGCCCTTGATCTTGTTCAGCCCGGTACCGAGCGACATGTCGAAGCTTTCCAGCACCATCTTGCGAAAATTGTCGGCGTCATGGCCTTCCGGCATCACCACGCCGGTCAAGGCCGGCGAGTGTGCTTGGGGATCCTGGCACTGGGTCTCCAGTCCCCACACCTTCATCGCCGAGCGCGTCGCCGCGCTATGGCGCTTGTGGCGGGCGAAGACATTTTCGAGGCCCTCTTCCTCGAGCATCTTGACGGCTTCCCTGAGCCCGAACAGGAGGTTGATTGCCGGCGTATAAGGCCAGGTGCCGGCCTTGTTGAAAGCAATCACCTCCTGCCAGTCCCAATAGGAGCGCATCGAGGATGAATTGGCTTTCGCCACCGCGAGCGCTTTTTCCGACACCGCGTTGAAGCCGAGGCCCGGCGGCAGCATCATGCCCTTCTGCGAGCCCGCGACGGAAACATCGATACCCCAGGCATCATGCTCGTATTCCATGGAAGCCAGGCCGGAGATAGTGTCGACCATCAGGAGCGCGGGATGCTTGACGCGGTCCATTGCCCTGCGGACCTCGAGCGGCGGTGTGACGCAACCGGTCGAGGTCTCGTTGTGCACGACCATGACCGCCTTGATCTTGTGCGCACGGTCGGCCGCAAGCCGCGCTTCGATCTCGCCGATGTCCGCGCCATGACGCCAGTCGCCCGGAACGAACTCGATGTCGAGATTGAACTTGCTGGCGATGCCATGCCAGAGCATCGCGAACTGCCCGGTCTCGGCCATCAGGACCTTGTCGCCCGGCGATAGTGTGTTGACGATCGCGGCTTCCCAAGCGCCAGTGCCGGACGAAGGAAAGATGAGCACCGGCTCCTTGGTACGGAACAGGCGCTGCAGGCCGGCCAGGACCGCAAAACCGAGCTCGGCAAATTCAGGGCCGCGATGGTCCCAGGCCGGCATGTCCATGGCGCGCAGAACCCGGTCCGGCACGTTGGTCGGTCCCGGAATCTGCAGAAAATGCCGTCCAGTGTGCAGGGTCATGAGCCGTCCTTCCCGGTCTAGCCTTGGCGTTTTGAGCCGCTCGAATAGCATTCTTCGGGCAGGCTTGTCCCCCACCGGGCGGGACCCGTCAATGCATAATCAATATACAAGACGCGGGCGCCCAGTGCCCCGTCTGGCCACGGTCGGCAGGCGATCTTAGCTTAGCAGCTGCGAAGGACCGCTGCCGCCCGTCTTTGGGCACGACCCGCCCGTTGCGGGGCCTATCATCATTCCGCAGCCACCGTCTTTCCGCCCGGGACGCCGACCACGATCTCGTCGAACGGTTGCTCGGGATGCATCATGAACGCCGAAAAACCGCCGAGCGTCAGAAGTCCCATCGACATCAAGAATGGCAGATACCAATTGCCGGTTGCATCGATGACAAAGCCGGCGACGAGTTGCGAGACGATGGCGGCGAGGGCAGAGCCGGTGTTCATGATGCCGGAGGCCGTGCCTGAATATTTCGGCGCGATGTCCATCGGTATCGACCAGATCGGACCGATCACAAGCTCAGCGAAGAAGAAACCCGCAGACAGGCACAAGGCCACGACCGTGATACCATGGATGAACAGGATCGGGAGCAATGAGGCGAGCGCTCCGGCAAACCCGGCGACGATCACGCTCAGGCGAGCGAAGCGGATGCTGCCGGTGCGCTTGAGGATGTGGTCGGACAGAATACCGCCCATGCTGTCGCCGACGACGCCGGCGAAGAAGACGCCTGAAGCGAACAGCGCCGAGTTCTTGATATTTAGGCCAAAGTTGTTCTTGAAGAACAGCGGCAGCCAGTTGAGATAGAGCCACAGGGACCAGCCGTAGCCAAAGTAGGTCAGCGTGACCGGCCACATCCGCCGCAGGAGCGGAGACCACGGCACCGGAGGCCGGGGGCCGGTCGGACGTGGTGGCAATGACGCAAGCTCAGCCTCGGTCATTCCCGCATGCTCCCGTGGCTCGTTCCGGAAATACCAGGCCCAGGCGATCCCCCAGACCAGGCTTACGAACCCCAAGGCGACAAAGGATCCGCGCCAGGTCACCCACGTTATCAGCAGCGCGATCAAGGGCGGCGTCGCCGCGTTGCCCAGTCGCGCGAAGGCGTGCGTCAGCCCTTGCGCGAAGCCACGCTTGTCCGATGGCGTCCAATACTGCATCGCGCGCGTCGCTGTCGGAAAGGTCGCGCCTTCGCCGAACCCCAACGCGACACGTGCGACGAACAGCGACACGATGCCAGCGACGAACCCGGTCATGATCGTTGCGGCAGCCCAGATCATGCCGCACCAGAACAGCGTCTTGCGTGGCCCGAAATGGTCGCCGACCCAGCCACCGATGATCTGGAACAGCAGGTAGGGATAGGCGAAGGCCGAGAATATGAGGCCTAGCTGCGTATTGGTGAGGTCTAGCTCTTTCTGAATCTCGCTGGCCGCGGTGCCAATATTCACGCGGTCGACATAGGTGATAAAATACATCGCGCACAGCATCGCGAGCACGATATGTGTCGCCTTGAATCGGAACTTCAAGTTCGACCTCCCTCGGCTTTATGGCTTGTTCGATTTGTTCGAATCGCCGCGCGCCTGCGGCGAGACGCTAGCTTGAGAGGAGGAAGCCCTAGCTGCCGACGACTTTGAGGTGTGCCGCGGAATTTGCCTCGGTGCGCTGTTCGAGAAGCTTCATCGCGACTTCGACGCCGCCAGCCCGGTGCGGAATGCCCGCGACCGATAATCCCATTTCCACGCCCGTCAGCGCCGCAAGCAAGGTCAGCTCATTGCATTCGCCGAGATGCCCGATGCGGAACACCTTGCCTGCCACCTTCGACAATCCGGAGCCGAGTGACATGTTGTAATTGTCAAGCACCACCTTGCGGAACTGATCTACGTCATAGCCTGGTGGCATCACCACGGCGGTGAGCACCGGAGAAAAGTCTTTTGGCTCCTGGCACAGCACTTCCAGACCCCAGTGATTCACAGCCGCTCGTGTTGCGGCCGCGAGCCGCTGATGGCGGGCGAACACGTTGGCGAGCCCCTCTTCCATCAGCATTGTGATCGCCTCGCGCAAGCCGTAGAGCAGATTAGTCGCCGGCGTATACGGGAAGAAGCCGTTTGCATTCGGCTTCAGCATTTCCTCCCAATCCCAGTATGATCGGGGCATCCTGTTGTTCTTGGCGGCGGTGCGAGCCTTGTCCGAGATGGCGTTGAATCCGAGGCCTGGCGGCAGCATGAATCCTTTTTGCGAGCAGCTGACGCTGACATCGACTCTCCATTCGTCGTGCCGGTAGTCGACCGAGCCCAACGAAGAGATGGTGTCGACCATCAGCAGGGCCGGATGACCGACACGGTCCATCGCTGCGCGGATCTCTCCGATCCGGCTGATCGCGCCGGTTGAGGTCTCGTTGTGAACGACCATCACAGCCTTCAACACATGGGACGTGTCGCGCGCGAGCCGGTCTTCGATGGCGGCGGGGTCGGCGCCGCGACGCCAGTCGCCGGGCATGAAATCGACATCAATCCCCCAGCGCGCGGCCATCTGGCGCCATAGGGTGGCGAAGTGACCGGTCTCCACCATCAACACCTGATCCCCCGGCGACAGTGTGTTGACGATCGCAGCCTCCCACGCACCGGTACCCGAGGACGGAAAAATCACCACCGGTCCGGAGGTTTGGAAGATCTTCTGGGAGCCTTCCAGAACGGTGCGGCCGAGTTGGCCGAACTCGGCACTCCGATGATCGATGACGGGCATGTCCATGGCCCGGAGAATGCGATCGGGAACCGGGCTGGGGCCTGGAATCTGCAGAAAATGCCGTCCTTGCCGCATAACAGAACCTCCCTTTGTGGCAGCTGCAGTTTTGCATTCAACTTTTTCCGTGTAAATTATATTCTACATGCAATTCTGACCATCGACGCCGATGGCTCAGCAAATTATTGTTGGCCCTATGAAATCGACGATTCCCGAATCCGGGGAGCCAATCGCCAAAATCGCCGACAATGGCGGCCCCGATCGCCCCGAATCCTCGCTTCATGGGGAGATCCTGTCGCGCCTTCGCGACTATGTAGTCGAAGGCAACATCCCAGACGGCGGGCGGGTCCCCGAACGGCAGCTGTGCGAGCTATTCGGAATTTCCCGCACCCCCCTTCGCGAGGCCCTCAAGGTGTTGGCCGCGGAGGGGCTGATAGAGCTATTGCCCAACCGGGGGGCGCGCGTGCGCCGGCTGGGTAAGCGGGATCTCGAAGAGCTGTTTGACGTGATGGGCGGCCTGGAAAGCCTCGCCGGGCGGCTTGCCTGCGAAACCATCACCGATGAGGAAATCGCCGAGATCGAGCGCCTGCACTACGAGATGTACGGCTACTACCTGCACCGCGACATGCACAATTATTTTCAGGTCAACCAGCGCATCCACGAGCGGATCGTCGCAGCCTCCCGTAATGAAACCTTGCGCACCACCTATGCTAACTTGGCCGGCCGGATCCGCCGCGTTCGCTACTCCGCCAACTTCGCGCGGAAGCGGCAGCGCTGGGCCGAGGCGATGCGCGAGCACGAGGCGATCCTGGACGCGCTGCGCCGCCGGGCCGGTAGCGAGTTGAGCGACACCCTGTTCCAGCATCTGCGCAACAAGCGGACTGCGGCAGTCGAGTACCTCGGCAGCACACCGGAAGGCCTGGCCACCGAAGCTGTCGACGGTTAGCTCTTGGCGCATTATGAATTCATAATTGGCGCCAACCAGACATAGATTGCATCTATTGGTTGGAGGTTTGCGGAACGGCCCTCCTGGACCACGAGACTTGGGATGAAGAACGCGTCACCGCTTGAACGCCAGCTCCGGTCAAACATCACCGGCGACGTCCTTTTCGACGCCTTCAGCCGCGGACGCTATGCGACGGACGCCTCGTTCTATCAGATCGTCCCCGAGGGCGTGGTGGTTCCCCGAACCATGGACGAGGCACTACGGGCGCTGACGATCGCGCGCGACGCCGGCCGGATCGTGACCCCCCGTGGCGGCGGCACCTCGCAATGCGGCCAAACCGTTAACCACGGTATCGTGATCGATTTCTCCCGGCACCTGAACAGAATCCTCTCGCTGGACGTGCAGAATCGGACCTGCGTCGTCGAGCCGGGCATCGTGCTCGACGATCTCAACCGCCAGCTCAGGAAGCACGGGCTGTGGTTTCCGGTCGATGTCTCCACCGCCTCGCGCGCCACCATCGGCGGCATGGCGGGCAACAATTCCTGCGGTGGACGTTCGCTGCGTTACGGCACCATGCGCGACAATACGCTGTCGATGGATGCTGCGCTTGCCGACGGCACACTCCTGCACTTCGGCGAAGTGCCGCGGGATCTGGGGCGGGTGAACTCACCGGACAGCGGACTCGCACTGTTCCGCGACATGCTTGATCTCGGCGAGCGTGACGCGGCCGAAATCGCGGACAGATTCCCGAAGGTGCAGCGCCGGGTCGGCGGCTACAATCTCGATGCGCTGGTGCCGCGCAATGCGCCGAACAACTTGGCGCATTTGTTGGTGGGCTCCGAAGGTACTCTCGCGTTCACCACCAAGGTCGAGCTCAAGCTCTGGCCGATAATCCGCAACAAGGTGCTGGGCGTCTGCCATTTCGGTAGCTTCTACGAAGCAATGGATGCGGCCCAGCATCTGGTCAAGCTACGGCCGATCGCAGTCGAACTGGTCGACCGCACCATGATCGCGCTCGGCCGCGATATCGCGATGTTCAAACCGGTCATCGCCGCCGCCGTGCGCGGTGATCCCGATGCGATCCTGGTCGTGGAATTCGCTGAGGAGGACCAGGCTGAAAATCTCGCGCGGCTGAAGCAACTCGGCGAGTTGATGGGCGATCTCGGCTTCGGCTGGGACAAGCCTCCGCGCAAATGGGGTGGCGTGGTCGAGATCGTCGAACCCGCCCTGCAAGGTGCTATCGCTGACTTCCGTGCCGCTGGCCTCAACGTCATGATGTCGATGAAGCAGGAAGGCAAGCCGGTCTCCTTCGTCGAGGATTGCGCGGTGCCGTTGCCGCATCTCGCTGATTACACCGACCGGCTTAATGCCGTGTTCGCCAAGCGTGGCACGAGCGGCACGATGTATGCTCACGCCTCCGAAGGCTGCCTGCATGTCCGCCCCGTCCTTAATCTCAAGCTCGAAAAGGACGTCAAGGCGATGCGCGCCATCGCCGAAGAGGCGTTTGCCTTGGTGCGCGAATACAAGGGCTCCCATTCCGGCGAGCATGGCGACGGGCTGGTTCGGTCGGAATTTCACGAGACGATGTTCGGCTCGCGCATTGTCGCCGATTTCAAAGAAGTCAAACACCGGTTCGATCCGAACGACGTGCTTAACCCCGGAAAGATCGTCGATCCGCCAAGGATGGATGACCGTTCGTTGTTCCGCTACTCGCCGCAGTACAAGGTCAACGAGCTGAAGACAGTACTTGACTGGTCGGCTTACCCCGGCGCCGGCGGGGGTTTCCAAGGCGCCGTCGAGATGTGCAACAATAACGGCGCTTGTCGGAAGCTCGAGGGCGGCGTGATGTGCCCGTCCTATCGTGCGACCCGAAACGAGAAGGACGTCACGCGTGGACGCGCCAACACGTTGCGGCTGGCCATCTCCGGGCAGCTCGGACCCGACGCGCTTTCATCGGACGAGATGATGGAGACGCTGAAACTCTGCGTCTCCTGCAAGGCCTGTCGACATGAATGTCCGACCGGGGTCGACATGGCAAAAATGAAGATCGAGGTGTTGGCTGCGCGGGCGGCGAAACACAGGCTCTCGCTCCGCGACCGGCTGATTGGCTATTTGCCGCGCTATGCGGGTCTAGCGTCCCGCTTCGCGCCGCTTGCGAATTGGCGCAACAGCAGCCGCTCTCTCCGCGCGCTGTTCGAGAGGTTCGCCGGCATCAGTTCGAAGCGGTCGCTGCCGGCATTCCGGCGCGATGTCTTCAAGACAGAGGCGGAAGTCTTTGGTGCGGAAGGGGGCCATGAAGTGGTGCTGTTCGCCGATACCTTCAACCGCATCTATGAGCGCGAGAACCTCGATGCCGCCTTGCGTGTGCTCGTGGAGGGCGGCTATCGCGTTCATCTTCCGGGGCCCATCGATCGCGCCCGGCCACTTTGCTGTGGGCGCACCTTTCTCTCGGCCGGTATGGTCGATCAGGCTCGTATCGAATTGGATAGGCTGGTCGCCACATACGCTCCTTTCGCAGCGCGCGGAGTGCCGATCGTCGGTCTCGAGCCGAGTTGCCTCTTGACGCTGCGCGACGAACTGCTCTCATTGCGTTCCGACGAGGTTGCAAGAAACATCAGCGTCCATGCCCTCCTCTTCGAGGAGTTCTTGGTACGCGAAGGCGAGGCGGGCCGCTTGCGGCTACCGCTTGGCGCCATTGCCGACAAAGCCCTGGTTCATGGCCACTGCCATCAGAAATCATTCGGCGCGTTCAAACCGGTCGAAAAAGTGCTGCGCCTTGTCCCGGACCTGACTGTCGAAAGTATCGAGTCCAGCTGTTGTGGCATGGCCGGCGCGTTCGGCTATGGCGCCGACACCTACCAGGCCTCGATCGATATGGCTGAACTCTCTCTCCTTCCCACCGTCCGCCGCGCCGACGATACGACGCTGATCGTTGCTGACGGCACCTCGTGCCGACACCAGATCAGGGATGGCACTGCACGTCCCCCGTTCCATGTTGCGCGCGTGCTCGCCATGAGCCTGGATCGTGCAAAAGCCGAAAGCCTCTCCTCCCCCGCAAAGGAACTCCCTCATGACTGAGCTTACGCTTGATGTTGCACGAAAGATCCTCGACGCCGCGCTTGCCAAGGCGCTCGAGAAGAAACTCAAGCCGCTTGTCATCACCATTCTCGATGTGCGCGGCGCCATCAAGCTCACCGCAGCGCAGGACGGGACCAGCCTGATGCGCGCCGAGATCGCGCATGGCAAAGCCTACGGTGCACTGGCCCTCGGCATGGGGTCACGGGCATTGTTTCAGCGCGCACAAGAGCAGGCTTATTTCATCGGCGCCGTCAATGCGCTGGCGCAGGGCCGCCTGGTACCGGTGCCCGGCGGCGTACTCATTCTGGATGGCACCGCCCTGCTGGGTGCCGTTGGCGTGAGCGGTGACACCTCGGACAATGACGAGATCTGCGCGATCGCGGGCATCGAAGCAGCAGGGCTGAAGGCAAATCCGGGCTAGGCGGACAGCGTTCCGAGCCGGCGGCCCTTTCCTGGATCGGCTTTTATCGACCGGGCCAGGAGGGCTTGCGCTTTTCGCTGAACGCCTTGAGGCCCTCCTTGGCATCCTCGGTCATGGCCAAGAGGGCGATCTGGCTCTCAGTATAGGCGATGCTCTCATCGAATGACATCGAGGCGATCGCGCGCATAGCGTATTTGCCACGCCGGATCGCGGTCGGCGACTTGTCGACGATGCGGCCGATCAACCACTCGACCTTCGCGTCAAGCTCGGTGGCCGGCACCACATAGTTCAGCAGCCCTGCGGCCTGCGCGGCCTTGGCGTCAAAGGGCTCGCCGGTCAGCGCCCATTCGTTGACAAGGCGTGGGGGCGCCATCGACTGCAAAACGCTCATCACCTGCATCGGGAAGACGCCGACCTTCACCTCCGGAAGGCCGAAGATCACGTGGTCGGCGGCCACGGCCATGTCGGTCATACATAGCAGGCCCATGCCGCCGGCCATGCACACGCCGCCTACGCGCGCGATCGCGGGTTTGGTCGAATTTTGCGAGAGCCGCAACAGATCGGCGTAGTCGACGTTCGGCTTGGCATAATCCATCGCGAAGGCGGCGCCGCTGTTCTGCAGGTCGGCCCCGGCGCAAAAGGCCTTGTCGCCTGCTCCCGTCAGCACGATGACGCGAACCTCGCTGTCAGCATGAGCATCGCGGTAGCCTCTTGCGATACCTGCGATCACGTCGCCATTGAGGGCGTTGCGCTTGTCCGGCCGGTTGATCGTGATCCAGAACGCCTGGCTCCGCTTCTCCAGGATCACACTGCTGCTCTCGGTCATGTTGCCCGCCTGTTCTTACCGTCTCCGGCAACCATTTGCGGCAGGACCGCGGCCGACTGCAAGAGCGATTTAAGCCGAAACCTCAGCCTTCCTGATCCAGACCTTGTTGTCGTGGAATGCGGCCCCACCAACGGGGGCGACCGTCTCGGCACCAGTCAGCATATTGATGCCACGGCCACCGATATGGGCCTTGTTTGGATGGATGGATTCGGCGATCAGCACCCCGCGGCGCAAGCCATCGAACAGTCTTGCCGTTAGCGTCGTTTCGCCGCGCATATTGCCAAGCGTCACCGCATCGCCGTCAGCAATCGAAAGGGCGGCAGCGTCGTCCGGATGGATCATCACCGCCGGCTTACCCTCGCGGGCCCGGGATCCCGGCGTCTCATTGAAACTCGTGTTGAGATAGCTCCGTGACGGCGAGGTCGCGAGCCGGAACGGATGCTCCGTGTCGGCCTCCTCAATAATGGTCCAATGATCGGGTAGCGACGGCATCTGGTCCCATGGGCCGAGACCGGCGATTCCGAAAGGCGGGCGGGCCCAATCGGCCTTGAAGTGGAACTTCTTGTCCGCATGTGCAAAGCCGTCGAGGTAGTGCGAGGTACGGAAATCCGGCTGGATGTCACGCCACAAATCCGCCTCCAGCCTCTCGATATCACCATGGCCGCTCTTCTTCAGCGTCACGTCGATCAATTCACGCGGCGACATCTCAAAGCCGGGATGGAGCGCATTGAGGCGGCTCCCCAGCGCCTGAATTACTTGATGGTTGCTGCGGCATTCGCCTGGAGGCTCGATCAGCTTGGGCCCAACCGAGATGTGCTGATGACCGCCGCCGTAATAGAGATCATCGTGCTCCATGAACATTGTCGCGGGCAGGACGATATCGGCCGTGGCCGCCGTCTCGGTCATGAACTGCTCGTGGACGGCCACGAACAAGTCGTCGCGGGCAAACCCTTTGCGCACCAGCGTCTGCTCCGGCGCCACGGTCATCGGATTGGTGTTCTGGATCAGCATCGCCTTGACCGGCGGTCCGCCCTTCAAGGCCTCGGCGTCGCCGGTCAGGATACGTCCAATCCTCGACTGATCGAGCCAGCGCGTGGTGCGGTCGATCGCTTCATGCCCCTCGATCACGGACTCGTCGAATCTCCAGATTGCGGCATTGTTGAAGAACGCACCGCCACCTTCATATTGCCAGGCACCGGTCACTGCCGGGATGCAGAGCGCCGCATGCATTTGCGCCGCGCCATTTCGGCTTCGCGTGAAGCCGTAGCCCAAGCGGAAGAACGAGCGTTTGGTCTGGCCGACCAGACGGGCGAAAGCCTCGATCTCCTCCACCGGCACGCCTGATATCGACGAAGCCCATTGGGGCGTCCTGTTGGCGAGATGCGCCTCCAATTCGTCCGGGCAGTCCGTATAGCGATCCATGTAGGCGCGATCCGCGTATCCTTCGCGAAACAGCACATGCATGACGCCGCAGGCGAAAGCAGCGTCCGTACCAGGCCGCAGGATGATCTTCACGTCAGCCTGCTTCACCGTATCATTGTTGTAGATGTCGATCGCGGCAACCTTGGCGCCCCGCTCTTTCCTGGCGCGCATGGCGTGCGTCATGACGTTGACCTGGGTGTTCACCGGGTTGGTTCCCCAGATCACGACGAGGTCGGAGACGCCCATTTCACGCGGATCGACGCCCGCGATCTTGCCGGTACCGACCGAAAATCCGACACGCGCGATGTTCGCGCAAATCGTGGAATAGAAGCGGGAGTATTTTTTGACATGCGCGAGGCGATTGATGCCATCGCGCATCACGAGCCCCATGGTGCCAGCGTAGTAATAGGGCCAGACCGATTCGGCGCCGAATTCGCGTTCGGCCGCATCGAAGCGCGCGACGATCTCGTCTAGCGCCTCGTCCCAGGAGATCCGGGCAAACTGGCCCAAGCCCTTCGGCCCGGTTCGCCGCATTGGGTAAAGCAGCCGCTCGGGATGGTGGATACGCTCGGCGTAACGCGCAACCTTGGCGCAGACGACACCCGCCGTATAGGTCTGTAATTTTGAGCCGCGGACCCGACCAATCGAGCGTTCCTCGATCACCTCGATGTCGAGCGCACAGGCCGACGGGCAATCGTGCGGACAGGTTGAATGGCGAATTTCGATCTTGGCGCGTTCGTTCATGTCAAATAGGTAACATCAAATTCCGGTCCCGCCGAGGGGGATTTGTCGGGAATTTGAGTGCGAGACAGGGCATAAGCCGTACAGCGGGGCCAAACCAGGTTCCGCGAAGCGCCGACGTCAATCGCCACGGATCGTGCGGAATCGCATTGTCGGCTGCGCAAGTCGTGTCGGCCGGGGATCGTCCGGTACGATGTCCGGACCGACGAAGTCTGGGCCGACAGATTCGGCTTGCGCCGTATCCGAGACCCAATTCACGGCCGATGGATGACTAACCACCATGCCGATCAGAGCAATGACGATGAGCAACGGCAAAGCAATAAGCTTGATGCTCCAGCTTTGATAGATGTTCTGATCGTCATCAGGCGGCTCGAATGAGTCGTGCATGAGTCTCTCCACATTGCGGATGTGGTCCGCAATGCCTCGGTTAGCGCGACGCACGCCGGCCCCCTGTGAACAGCCTCACAGGTGCCACGAGCTCACCGACTTGTGAGAGATATCACGGAGCGAAGCTATTCGCTGCCGTTTTCCGATCCAGAATCGACTAGCGTCTGTAGTTCTTCCGGCTTCAGCACCACGATCGCGCCATGCTCGAGCCGCACCCAGCCACGCGTGGCCCAAACCCGAAGCTGTTTGTTGATGCTTTCACGGGTCATGCCGACCATCTCACTGATCTCTTGTTGGGTGATGGCAATGACACGACTTTGCGGCTCAGGCTTGTGCTTTTCAGTAAGGCGAAGCAAGGCGCTGGCGAGCCGACCGGGCAGATCTTGAAGGATAACCTGTTCGACTTGATCGCTGGTCCAGCGCAGCCGTCCGCACAGCAGTTCGATGAACTTCATCGCAAGCGCGGGCTGGCTGCGGACGAAGGGAATGAATTCGCGCCGATCAATAATGAAAAGCTCGCAATTGCTGTTTGCGGTAGCGTCGGCCGTCCGCGACCCTGCATCGAGCACTGCGATCTCGCCGAAGATCTCCCCGGCCTCGATCAAGTTCAGGATCGCGTTGCGGCCATCAGGCGAGGAGATGCTGATTTTCACCGTGCCCGATATGACTGCAAACAGGCTTGTGCCTGGATCTCCCTTCGAGAAGATCGCAGCCCCACGTTTCAGCGTCGTGTGCTTGGCGTAGCGACAGAGCTGCTCGAACGCCTCGGGTTCGAGATCGACAAAATACGGATGTTTGCGGAGGACCGACAATTTGCTGGTCGAAAATCCGCGAGTCTCGCCCGTTTTATCCTGGGGCACGCTCGTTACAACTCCGAAAGCAAAAACTGCTTGGGATGTGGTTCTTCCGTAAGCAACCGAAACCGGCTTTTCAACCGAAAAACGGCTTTCCACGTCAGTGTGAGTGTACCGCTCCGACCCTGACGTGGGAAGCCAGCCGTCTAAAGACCATTTCTTGTCTCGCGCAGGTAGCTCTCGTCTGCGCCTGCCACTTGCAGGACACGTGCGACCGGTTCGACAACTCTACGACAAACTTAACTAATTTCGGCTGCCGCTTCCAAAGTGACCGCGCCGATTTGGTGGAGCGCTGCCGTGCATCCCGGGCTTCGTCACCCGAGGCTATCCCGGTCTATTTGCCGCCTTCGTCTGCGAGAAAGCGACCGAACGTCCCGCGCGCAAACAGCAAGGGATCATGGCGGTTGTAGGAATAGGCCTCGACCGCACCCAAGAATATGACGTGATCGCCACCATGATAGCGATTGACGGCACGACATTGAAAGTTGGCGACACTTTCGGCGATGACGGGCGCATTCCCCAATCCGGGCGTCCAGCTCACGCCAGCAAATTTGTCGGCTACGGATTTTGCAAATTGCGACGCCAATGCCTGCTGGGATGCACCAAGTACATTGACCGTGAAGTGGCTCGCATTCTGGAAGATAGGCAGGCCCTGCGAGAACAGGCCAAGGCTCCACAACACCAGCGGCGGATTTAGCGACACCGACGCAAAGGAGTTGCAGGTGACGCCATATGGTTTGCCGTCCGCGGCCATCGCTGTGACGATTGTGACGCCGGTTGCGAATGTGCCCAAGGCATTCCGAAAATCCCGTGGGTCGATCGGCGAGTTGCCGCTGGCAAATTCGTTGGCCGGGTCGGCCGGATGCTTGGGTACGTCAGACATCCGGTGAACCTCAGAGCGTCAGATTTTCGGACGGCAAGCCTAGCGCCACACGTCCATAGTTGGTCCCTGCCGCATCGAAATTGAAGGCAAGGTGTGAATTGACCGCATGGGCGTCGCGAAACTGCCGCTGCAACGTACCTGACGTGAAAAGGCTGCGCGCTCCGCTCGCGGCAAACAACAGCGACACCGCCTCGCTACAGAGATTGACCGAGAAAGCGCCATCACGCCGCAGCCTGGTCTTGGCGGCGATATCGGAGATATGGCCGCTCCGTGCATTCGCCATCGCGCCAATGCAGTTTGCTCGCATGATCAGGCGCGCCGCGTCGATCTTGGCGGAAGCTTCCGCGATCTTGATCTGTGTGCTCTGCATATCGCCAAGCTTGGCGCGATTGGAGGTCGAAACGCGGTGGCGGGCGATCTCGATATAGTCGTCGAGACAGGCCTGCGCATTGCCGAGAGCAACGCCTGACAGGACATAGGGAAACAGCGCGAATACCGGCAATGCGTAGAGCGGGTTCGGGTTGACCGACCTGCCAGGTGTCGGCCCGCCCGTGAGATCGCTCACCGCGATCGACATCACATTTGCGACAAAGGCTTCCTCAACCTCGACCTCGTTCGATCCGGTCCCACGCAGGCCGGTCGCGTTCCAGATATCCTTGATCCTGTAGTCTCGCCGGTTGAGCAGGAAGATCCGATATTCGACTCCATCGGCCTCGTCATCGGAGGAGACGACGCTGCCAAGCATATTCCATTCGCAAGATTCGACACCCGACGAGAATGGCCAGCTTCCGGTCAGCACGTGGCCTCCGTCGACCTTCCGCGCGCGGCCGGCGGGGAATATGAAGGAGGACGCAATCAGCGCGTTGGGTTCCTTGCGCCAGACCACATCCTGCGCCTGTGGATCGAACATCCCGAGCATCCAGTGGTGGCTCGCAAGGTTGGCGAAATTCCACGCTACGGAAGCATCGCCCTGCCCCAGCGCATCGGCACAATCGATCAGCGCGACGTAGTCGAGCTCCGCGCCGCCGACGCGCTTCGGCTGCAGGATCCGATACAGGCCGGCGCTATGCAGGTCGTACTCGGTTTCCGGCGGCAGGCGTCGTAATTCCTCGGTCCTTGCCGCTCGCTCGCAAAGTGCAGGAATGAGGGCCCTGGCGCGGGCAACCATGGCCGCATAATCTTCTGCTTGCCGCTCGGTAGGCGAGCTTCCATCGGGCGTGCGGCCTGCTGTTGCCATTGGCGTTTTCCCGCTCGGCCGTTCTGATTCCAAAGTGGCCAAGACCGTCAGCAGTTTAGCCCTTGAACGGCGTCAATCAAGACGTCTCTGACATACGGCCGGTCGATCCGGTCGTGCCCATTCCAGCCCAAAGAGTATGGGCGCGCCCAACTGGTTACGGACCGTTCGCAGCTGTTGGCCGCTCTTCATGGTGCTAGAGGCAAAGCAAAGTTCGACGGCTCAGCAGCATCGAAGCCTGGCATCAATGTCCATCGTTGAACTTGAGGTAGACGGCGCGAAGAACGCTGAGACAGTCCGCGACGTCCCGATCGCCCATCGACCTCGACACATCGTGGGTCTCCCCAATCGTGCGCCGCTTGCGGACTCCGCTCCATATTCTGCGATGTTAGATCAATTGCGTTGTCATTTGCCGAGCGCCGAATCGAGCCCGAGCCAAACCGCCGCAAGCAGCGCGGTGGCAATAACAGTGATCACCGCTTTCAAGGTGTAGGTCTGCGCCTGCTCCACGCTCCGGCGCCAGCGGCGAAGGTATTGTAGGTCGGCGCGCAGTTCCTGCCGATCCTCCTGTTCGATGCCAAACGACATCAAGGTCGTCGCCACCGTCTTCAGAACCGCAGCGTCGATCTCCTCGCGACGGATTAGCTGTTGTTCAGCCAACGGCTGAGCGAAGATATCCCGGAGCGCCGTTCTGGTATGACTGCGTGCGAGCGAGCGGATCTCGGTAACGGTCTTTGCCACTTAAATCTCGTGCAGATCAGGAAGTTCCTCCGGCGGCGCGTCTGTCTTCTCGATGACGCCATCGGCCGGCGGCGCTGAAAGGAAAGCAATGGTCGGAAAGTCGGTTTGTTCGCAGTCGCGGTGCGGCAGCCGAATGAACCGGATGATCTCCACACTCATTCGAACGCCTCGCACAGCGTGATGGTGACCAGCCCTGCGCGCGTCGGCGATATCAGATAGGCGGTCATGTCAGCGTCGTTCTCAACTGCTGTCTGGCGAAGCGGGGCGATGAAGCGACTGAAGTATTTCAATCATGTCGCTTCGCGCAGTGACGTATTTGGGCTGCGGCAGATCGCCCGGGAGACGGCGATCATTTGGGCGCGAACCTTATCCCCTCGGGTTGTCGGGGGCCGCATGCGGCGGTGGCACGTTGGCGCCACGCCGCGGGCCGGCGCGTTCGCGCGCCGGCCGATCGACGGTGAAAGTGGTTCGGACGACGGCGCGCTTGCGACGCGCGGGGGCGTCGGGCATGGAGATGTGGCGTCGCGACGCGCAGGCCGTCGTCCGATTCGAAAAACCCAAAGAAGAAAAACCCAAAGAAAAAGCCCGCCGCAGATTTCTCCGCGCGGGCTTCACAATGTTTGCGAATGATGTCCTTATGCCCCTGATTTGCCCGACGTGTCAACGTCGATGTCGACCTGGCACAGAGCCAGCGATCCGGCTGCACATCGGTGGTCCCATGCTGTGACAACAAAATGCCCGCAGCAATTATTTCCGCTGCGGAAAGTGAGACTAGCCTCGAGGCCTATTGCGGCACCCTGGGGTTGACCGGGTGCGCGGGCTTCGGTCCGGGCGGAACAGGCTCAATCGGCGGCTTCGGCTCCGTCGGCATTACCGTAGCGCCTGCCGCCCGCGCCGCTTCGCCTGTTGTGGAATAGTTGGCCGTCTCGGCAGGCTGCACCTTCGGCTTGCTCCATGGACCATGATCGACCACCAATATGCCGAGCACACCGGCGGCTGCTACCGCCATTGCCACCAAGAGCGGTACTCCGCCGTGCCGGTTCGAACGATTTCCGACCAAAGGATTCTTCTCCTCTCCATCGAATGCGTCTAGCCGAATAAACAAAGCCCTGCCGGGCTCCGAGGTTCCGCGTTCACCAGACCGAACTGGACTGCATGCAGCGGAACAAATTGGCCATTGACGCATTTGGTCGACTAACGCCGGGAAGAGCCTTAGGCGCAGCCTGCGCTGCCAGTCCAGATCTCGTGAGGTTCGAGCCGTGAATTTCGAAACACCCGAATCGCCGCTGCAGCCAAGCCTTGGCGAACGCGCAATCGACACCGCAACCGACGTATCGCGCACGATTACGGAAGTTTCCGACGGGCTCCGAGCTGCGATCGACCGGCTCAGCGACGCAATCAAAACCTCGCGTCAACCCGGCGGTACGCTTTCCACGATCAGCGCGATCACCCGCGAAGCGCCGCTAACGAGCCTGCTCGTCGCATTCCTGTTCGGCGTCGCGGTGGCACGTCGCCGCTAAGCTTCCGTTCTACCCCAGCGACAACCTGCTCCGGAATCGAACCGGATTCCAATAATGGCTGTAATGTGGCACAGTGATTCGGTGAGTTGCTCGTTCACAGGTTAGTGGCGTTGCGTCTCTTGGGGACATGGGGGATCCAATGCTGCGGACATTCCGGCCGACGCCGACCTGCACGCGATTCAAGACCAGCATCGAAATGCCGTGCATGAAATGCGGCGCTCAGATGAGCCTCGCATTGATCGAGCCGCGAGATCAGGTTTACGATGTGCTCACCTATCGCTGCACGCCTTGCGCTTCGGATGAGAGCTTCCTGCAGGCCCGCTAGAGGTGCTTTTGCCGGCCCAAGCCTGCATCATCAGCCACCAAGCACCGCCATGCCGGCTTGGGTGAGAACAGTATCCTCGTCCTGCAGCTCGATCAGACCGAGTTCGCTTAGGACGCGCAGGTCCTCGTCGCTCGCAGGCGACATCTTCAGGCGGCAGGCTTGGATGTCCCGCAACGCCCAGCGCAGCGCAATGGCTCTCTCGAGAGAGAAATCTGCGAACGGGTTATCTGCCATTCGCATCGACTATTCCGGCATTCTCGTGTTCCGCTTCTCGGACGCTGGGCATAGCTCCGATAACGCGACAGACGCCTTCGCGTTCCCTCGCCTCTTCCGCCGATCGGAAATGCTGCCGCTAGTAGCGATACGGCTCAATATCCAACAATGGAAACGCGCTGAACACGCCGGGCAGGTTGGTCGCCGTCGCGGGATGCAGGTAGGACTTGTCGAGTTCGGCGAAGCTGGTCACGCCGAGCAGACCGAGGCAGCGGATCACCTCGTCCTCCAACAGATCCAGCATCCGGACGATCCCCCGCTCGCCGGCGGCGGCCAGCGCCCAGCATTGCAGGCGGCCGATGCCGACGAGATCGGCGCCCAAGGCAATCGCCTTCACGATATCAGTGCCGCGGCAGAACGAGCCATCGACCATGATCTTGGCGCGGCCCCTCACCGCCTCGACAATCTCCGGCAGGACCTGCATGGCGCCACGGCCGTGATCAAGCTGACGGCCTCCATGATTGGACACGTAGATCCAGTCGACACCGTGATCGAGCGCGATGGCTGCATCTTCCGCGGTGGCGATACCCTTGATAATCAGCGGTATCCTGAACTTGTCCTTGATCAACTTCACCGTCCGCCATTCCAGCCCTTTCTGGAAGTCGCCCCCGGTGGCGCGAATACGGCTTTCCCGAACGTACCGCTTCGCAATATCGCGCTCGCGGCGGCTGTAATGGGCGGTATCGACGGTAAGGCAGAACGCGGAATAGCCGTTGGCAACACTGCGGCTGACGACGTCCTCGACGAAAGCATCATCCCCGCGGACATAGAGCTGGAAAATGCGCAGGGCGTCGGGGGCGGCTTTCGCGGTACTCTCAAGCCCGGGCTCGGACACTGAGCTCAGCATATGCGCCGCGCCGAATGTGCCGGCGCCGCGGGCAACCGCCGCCCCGGCCGCGGGATCGAAGATTTCGAGCGCACCGACCGGCGCGAGCATCACCGGCAGTCGCAATTTGCGCCCGAGCACCTCCGTTGAAGTATCGACGTGAACGACGTTGCGCAGCACACGCGGCCGGAATGCAATCTCGTCCAGCGCCATCCGGTTGCGCCGCAGCGTGGTCTCGGTCTCGGAGGCACCAACGATGTAATCCCAAGCGTTCTGGTTCAGCCTGGCGCGGGCCTTGCGGACAAATTCGTGCAGGTTCTGATATTCTTCGCCGCTGGCCCCAAGTTCGACATTGCGCGCCGGCCCAATGGAGGTCCCGTCATTCATGGTGGTTTCTCTCCCGTTTTGGCCGGCACATTAGCCGCAGATAAGCAGCAAAAGCTACCGCCTTGAGCGGATAATTCCCGGACGCGAACGAAAGGCTGCTATTCGCCTGCAGCGACCGTCTGCTGATAGAACCAGGGCTCAACCGCCCGAAAAGCGGTTTCTATATTCGGTCGGCGATACGCCGAGATGCCGCAGGAAGGCGCGCCGCATTCGCTCGTCGTCGCCGAAGCCAGCACGTTTTGCGACCTCCACGACGCCGCGTATCTGCCGGCTCTCCAGCAACAGCCGAGCGGTTTCGACGCGGAGTGCCTCGACGCCAACTGCCGGCGTCATGCCGGTACGGCTGGCATAGGTGCGAGCGAAGGTGCGCGGGGTCATGCCGGCCTTCGCTGCCAACGTCTCCACCCGGAGATCGCTGGCGACGTTTTCGATGATCCAGGCGTGAAGCGCGCTGAAGCGACCCTCGACGTCGGAAGCCTGCGCCGCAAGCACCGTCGAGAACTGGCTCTGACCACCCGGCCGCTTCAGAAACACCACCAGTCGCCGGGCGACATCGAGCGCAATCGTATGGCCGAAATCCTCTTCGATCATGGCGAGCGCCAGGTCGATGCCGGCGCTGACGCCGGCCGATGACCACACGTGGCCGTCCTTGACGAAGATCGCATTGGGCTCGACGCGAACATCTGGAAAGCTGTCCTGCAGCCGCGGGCAATAGCGCCAGTGCGTTGCAGCGCGCTTGCCGTCCAGCACACCGGTCCAGGCGAGCGCGAAAGCCCCGAGACAGACCGAGGCAATCCGGCGCGCCTGTGGCAGCACCTGCGAAATCCATTTCATCAAGCGAGCGTCTTTGCGGATCTCCCAAATGCCAGGACCGCCCGGGATCACCAGCGTGTCGATCTGGTGCGGCGGCACGCTGCTGATCGGAACGGTGTCGATCATCATCCCCACATCGGTCGAAACCAGTCCGCCCGAGGTGGACAGATAGGAAAGTGAATATCCGGGGCCCGGCAATTCGATCGCCTCCAATTCGGCGAACACCTGCGCCGGGCCGGAGATATCGAGCAGCGTCACGCCAGGGAAAGCGACAATCGCAATCCGCCGCCTCGCCGCCTGCGGGCGCGGAGGGAGCCGTCGGGATTTGGCAGCTTTCGAGGGCATATTGTCCTTTAAGCCATTCGAGGCTGGCCTGTATAGCTCTCCATGGACAGTGGAGTTCTGCCATGGTGCGAAAGCTCGGCAGCCAATACCAGGCGATCAACTCGCCCTGGACCGGTTATGCGGTCTATAGTTTTCCGGATGCGTCCTGCATCTCCGCTTCCGATCGCCAGCCGCTGATGGACGCCATGAACGGCATCATCGCCGTAAACTGGAAGGCGAGCGAACCGCACTGGACGGCAAGCTCCTCCCCCTTCGACGGCAAGTATAGCCTCATCCTTGTGTTTGACAGCTTGGGACTGGCGGCTTTTTCCGTCTATCGCGTGCTGCAGATGTCATGCGGGCCTGCGGTCTATCGCTGTGGCACCGAGGTACTTCCTGCTCATCAGGGGCGCGGTCTGTACGGCTTCTTCACCCAGGAAGTGCTGAAGCGCGCAGGCTCCGCGGCAAAGGGGATTGGCGGCCTGTTCTACGGTTGGCGGACACGCAATCCAATCGTCTGGGCAGCCAATGCCAAGATCTGCGAGAAGGTCACACCTTCGCTGCTCGACGGCATCAGGGATTCCGCCCTGCAAGCAGCCTGCGTTGAGATGTGCGCGATACTCTATCCGGGCAAACCGCTCGAGGTGCCGGCAATGATCATGCGTGGCGCCTACGGCCACATCAGGCACCATCGGCAGGCTTACCGTGGCACGGCATCACTGGTCGATGCGGCGATGGCCCGCATCATTCCAGATTCAGCGGACGCATTGTTCTCGGTTGGATATGCGGGGGTGTGATGTCGATGCTGGGTCAGCAAACCGCATACGCCCCGACGGCCTCGAGGCTCCGTGACCGTGCCTATTTGGCCTGGGGGTCGGTAGCCGTCGCCTACGCCATCGCTTTCCTGCAGCGCGTCTCACCGCAATCGGTCAATCTGAGCCTGATGCATGACTTCGGCACCGACGCCGCTGGCGTCGCGATGCTCGCCTCCGGCTATTTCTGGGGCTACACGCTGATGCAGATTCCGGCCGGCCTTCTGGTCGACCGCTACGGCGTCAAGCGCGTGGTGCTGGCCAGCATGGCTGCTTCGTCACTGGGCAGTGCAGCCTTTGCGCTGGCTCCGAACCTGCTTGATGTCTTCGCCGCGCGTCTGATCGTCGCCTGCGGCGACGCGCTGGTGTTCACCGCGCTGCTGAAGCTGGTCGCGCAGAACTTCTCGGACGAGCGGTTCGGCATCATGTCGGGCATCTCGCAAGTATCGGGCTATGTCGGAGGCGTGATCGCGACGACACCGCTTGCAGCCGCTGTGACCGGATTTGGATGGCGCGCCTGCTTTCTGTTTATTGCCGCTATCGGCCTCGCCAATCTCGTTGCCGCCAAGTTCGCGCTGAAGCCAGATCCGGTGTCATCCAGCAACAAGACGCTCAAGAGCGTCATCGGCGCCGCGCGGCAATCCTTGTCGCATGTGGCCAATTGGGGATGCGCCATGACCTTCGCGTCCCATTTCGCGGTCGTAACGACGTTGTCGGGCGTGTGGGGCATTCCGATGGTGGCGCATTTCTTCAACATTTCGCCGACCGCCGCCGCAACCCCGCTGCTTGCCTTCATGATCGGCAACGCCGTCGGCTCCATCTTCCTCGGTCACGCGGCCGACCGTACGGCCGCGCTCGACGCCGCGCTGATCCGGATTTGCGTGTTACGTATGATCCTGGTCGCGATGCTACTGCCGCCGATCGCCAAGGCATTTGGCCTTGTTTACGTCACCGTGGTGTTCACCACCCTCGGCCTGGTCGCCGGCGGAACGGTACCCCTCGTGCTCAAATGCACCAAGCGGCTCTACACTGCCGACCTTATCGGAGTCGGCGCATCCGTGAACACGACAGCGGCCGGAATCTTCGCCGGCATCGCGCAACCGATCATCGGGTTCGCCATGCTTGTCGCGAGCCACTTCGCCGGAATCGGAACCGCACACGGTACAGCCGCGATCGGTGACGCCGGCTACGGCGCCTTGATCGCAATTTTGCTGCTCATGTCGCTGCCCGGGATTGCCGGACCGCTGTTGATGAGAAGCAAACTGATAGTTCAGTAGTGGCGTTAACAGTATAGGGGCAGTTATGGAGCGTTTGTTCTTGAGAAGAGGAGAAGTTGCTTCGAAATTTGCGGTGAGCAGCTGGCAAAGCGTGATGTTCGCCGAGTTCGAGGCCCAGATGAGCAGTGAAGCGAGGCCGTTCCCCTGCGTGTTCGGCGTAGCCGGTTATCGCCAGGACCAGCTCCGCTATCTGTTCCTCGATCCCTACGACGTCGAAGTGCTCGGAGAGCAACTCGCGCACTATGTCTCGCAGGCCCGCTCGTTCGGTCCCAATACGTCGTTGATCATGTTCACCAGGCCACGTCCGGTACAGACGCTGGACGCCTATTATCGCAAGATGTGGTCGACGCTCGACCAGCTTGCGCGGCTGGACAAGTCTCCCTGGCCGACCGACATCCCCGAACAGTTGGACGACCCGATGTGGGAGTTCTCCTTCGCCGGCGAACCGATCTTCGTGGTGTGCACCACGCCTGCGCATGTGATGCGCCAGAGCCGCCGCTCCAGCGCGTTCATGCTTACCTTCCAGCCGCGATGGGTATTCGCGAAGATCCTGGGAACGGAAAAGGCGGCCAATGCGGCGTTTGCGGAAGTGCGTAAGCGGCTCATTCCCTACGACAGCACAAGTCCCTCGCCGCTGCTCGGACGCTACGGCGCAACCGATGGCCGCGAGTATCAGCAATATTTCCTGCTCGACGACAACCATTCCGTAGCGGGCTGTCCATTCGCCAAGCTCGCGCAGAACAAGTCGGCTCACACCAGCAACACGGAGCAAGCGGCATGACCAGGATTGTTACAGGTCAGAAGACCGAATTCGCGATCGATCCGGCGATCCTC
Organism: Bradyrhizobium cenepequi; assembly: GCF_020329485.1. Taxonomy (GTDB): domain Bacteria; phylum Pseudomonadota; class Alphaproteobacteria; order Rhizobiales; family Xanthobacteraceae; genus Bradyrhizobium; species Bradyrhizobium cenepequi. The sequence continues at coordinate 230,630 of NZ_JAGKJI010000003.1, read as the reverse complement.
AACCTGCTTCCGGAGCAGGGCTCGATCGAATTGCAGCACGACGCTGCGGGCAAGATCCACAGCTTCCACACCCATCCGGTCGACGAGATCCTGATGATTATCAGCGGCAGGCTCAACTTCACCTGGGATGGCGGCGAGCGCATCGTCAGCGCCGGTGACACCATCTTCCTCCCGGCCGGCACGGTCCACCAATCGGAAGCGCTGGAAGGCGGTGCGGTCTATGCCATCGCGACCCAGCCACCGGCCAACCTGGCGCGGAACTGATCGTCTCGCTCGATGGAGCTCCGAGCCATCTATTGCAGCTCCGCAACACCACTGGGATTGTTCAACCGCATATTGAGAGAGGAAGAATTTATGGCATATCCAGGCAAACGCGACGGCTTGGCGAAGAAGGTTGAGACGGCCGCGCAGGAGGCCGAACGCCTCGGTCTGACCACGGCTACCTTGATACTCCGTATGGCACGCCTCGAGATCGATCGAGCCGAGCACAAGGAATCGGACGAGCGTCCAAACAATCTCCGCAGCCAGCCGAACTGAAGCTGCGGCTTGGCAGGTTCGCAGAGCAGATCAGCCCAAGGATAGAGATCGCCCCAGGCTGGTCCGCCGGACGACGGACCGCTCAGTCTGCCTTCCCCGTCTTCCCGAACGCACCAGCTTCGGCCAGCGTTGCGATACGGCGGTCGTCATAGCCGAGCGTATCGCGCAGCACGTCTCCGGTGTGCTGGCCGAGCAGCGGCGCAGCAACAGGATCGACGGTCGGCGTAACGCCCATCCCGATCGGCGGCTCGATGTTCGGAACAAAGCCGGCGGTCGGGTGCGGAATCCTGCTGAGGCGATCACGGTCGCGCACTTCCGGCGCGTTGAACCCCTGCTCGACCGTGCGCAGATAGCCGACGGGAATATTGGCCTTCTTCATCTTTGCCATCCAGTTTTCGAGCCGGTCGGTGGCAAAGATGCCGGCAATGATCGCGCGCAGCTTCTCCCTGTTTGCGGTCCGGTTCTTGCGATGCGCGAAATCGGGATGGGTGATGAGATCTGGTCGGTCGAACACTTCGGTGACGAGGCGACGGTACAGGCGGTCGTTGGCGCAGGCCATGTAGAGCGGACCATCGGCGGCCTGATAGAGGCCGACCGTCGGCGAACCGTTCGGAGAATTGCCGAAGCGGCCGGGGTTCTGGCCGCTGATCAGATAGGCCATGCCGTAGAATCCGGTCATGGCCACCGCCATGTCGATCAGCGCGACCTCGACATGCTGGCCGCGACCGAGCCGGTCGCGTGCCAGCAATGCAAGCAGGATCGCATTGCAGGCCGACATGCCGGTCGCCATGTCGACGATCGGCGGCCCGGTCCTCACCGGCTCGCCGTCGGGAAAGCCGTTCAGCGACATGAACCCGCTTTCGGCCTGCGTGATCGGATCGAAGCCCGGCCGCAAGGCAAATTCGCCCTTGCGGCCATAGGCCGAGATCGAGCAATAGATCAACCGCAGATTGCTCGGTGCGACCGAGGCATAGTCGAGGCCGAACTTCTTCATCACGCCGCCGGAAAAATTCTCCACCACGACATCAGCTTTGCTAATGAGCTCACGCACCACCTCGAGTGCGGCGGGATTGGTGAAATCGAGCGCAATACCCCGCTTGTTGCGATTCAGGCTGAGATAGGCCGCACTCTCGCCGCCGATTTCCGCATGTTCATAGGCGCGCGTGTCGTCGCCACCATCCGGATTTTCGATCTTGATGACCTTCGCGCCGAAGTCGGCAAGCGTCTGCGTACAAGCGGGACCAGCGACCACACGCGTGAAATCGATCACCAGCAGGCCATCGAGGGCGGTCGGTTCGCCCTTTGCGCGCGACGTGCGCTCGGGCAAGTGTGGTCCAGCGGTCATGGTTGGGCGCTTCCTCTTATTGTTGGTTGACGGGCAATGCCCACAATTTGTCGCCGAACGCGACGCCACGACGTTCTAGCGGAAGCACCGAGGTCAGGCCAAACCCGGATTTTGCAGGGCGGGATATCAGGCTGACATGGCTACCGACTTGGATGGGCAATATTCCGCAGCAAGAAAGCGTCTCTACTACCGCAGCAAGGGCTATGCCGATGCCAACGTTCGCCAGGATCTGGCCGGCCTCGGCGGCGACGTGAAGTTCCTGCGCACCTCCGAAGACGCCCGCTACTATCAGTCACCTCGCGGGTGACCATGGTGCGCGCTCAGGGCGGCTACGTCACCGGCTGGGGCGGTCAGCAGGTGCCGCCGATGAACAGCTTTTTCGGCGGCCCGACGATGGTCCGGGGTTTCACCACCAACGGCTTCGGCCCACGCGATCTGACGCCCGGCACCACCATGGATAACGTTGGCGGGAGCGCCTATTGGGCGACGACGGCCGAACTGCAGAGCGGAATTCCTGGCGTGCCCGACGAATACGGCCTCAGGGCATCGGCCTTCGTCGATGCCGGAAGTGTGTTCCGTTATACCGGTCCGACCAGCGTGGGCGGCACTGCGCTGCAAGTGGCTAACAAGAACGTCGTACGCTCCTCGGTTGGCATGGGCCTCACTTGGGCCTCCCCGTTCGGCGCCCTTACGGTGGACTATGCAGTGCCATTGACCAAGGCCGCCTATGATGTGGTGGAGCCGCATCGCTTCAGCGCTGGAGGCTTTTGACGGGAACGGGATGCGGCGTCGCAAAGCCGTAGATCAGCGCCAGCCGGTCGAGACATTCCTTGAGACGACGCGCAAAATAATCGTTCCAACGCTGCGTTCGCAGCCCCCGCCGCTCGCCGACCTGCTCCATTGTCATACCGAGAATCAGGACCTCGTGCACCAGTGCCGATCCGTCGGCACCGAGCTCGTGCTCGATCCGGTTGAGCCGCGATACCGCCTTGCGCTGAGCCTCGGTGATCGGCTCGCGCCGCGTGCCGCCGTCAACATATTCTCTTGTCGTGTCGACCGCGCGCGGTCCGCGCTCTGCCTTCTCCCAATCACTCTGAAACTCGCGGCCAGCCCGAAGCTGCGCATCATCGATCTGATGATGCGAATGCAGGCGTCCGAGCGGATCGTTGCGGATCGAACGCAGCGCGACGATTTTGTCCCCGGGCTCGAGCGCAAGGGGATCGTCGACCTCAACCGCAGCAACTTCAGCGTTGTAGGGCAGATCCTGTGCACGACGGTCATGCGCTGTTGCGGGATGATATGGCTTCTTGCGTTTGGCGCGCGGCATGGCTTGGCTCCTTCAAAGCAAAATTCGATCGGCGACCATCTCGCAGGCGGCAAGATGTGTCGTTTTGCAGGGTTGATGAGGTAGGAGGTGCGAAGGCGGCTATGCCGGCTCGCCCAGGTGCAGCGGTGCGACGCTCGGTGACGAGGCTGTCTCGAGCTCCGGGTTGCGGCTCAGGTGGAAATGGGGCGTGCAGTAGCTTGAGCCTGGCCGTCTCCGATGACCGCAGAAGGTGATGGGTTCGCCATCGCTGTCACCGCCATAGGGATATCGGCAGTCTCCGTGTTCAAGCTCCACCAGCGAAAGGTGGCGCGGCTCGATCTCGACGCAGCGGAGCTTGACCGGCGGCGCCTTCTCGAACATGGGCATCGGCCAAGGGAATTCGATCGATCTTGGCTCGCGTGGCTCGCTCGACCTGTTCAACTGCGGCACTGGCGTCAGCCGCGGCGGTGCTGGCGGCGAGCTGTCCGGCATCGTCAGACCGAGCCGCCTGGCACGGCCGATCGCGGCGCTTCTCGTATAGTCGGTGTTGAATCTGGCGTTGATCGCGTTGGCAATCTTCGCAAAGCTCATGCCTTGGGCAAAATATTCCCGCAGCGCGTCCGAATGTTCGGGCGCCCAGCCTGTCAGTTCCATTGTTGATGCTTGTCCTTCCCTTCGGCGCCGACGCCGCATCGCCAATTTCGGATATTCAGAAATTAAAGTCAAGCTTGATTTCTGATTATCAGAATTGCTATGGTCTCTCGCGGATTCGAGGAGGGATGCGCCATGCTGGACAACAGATTGATCGAGCGGGGACTGCAGAAGCCGGGCAAGACCAAGGGTGGGCTCGCGCAGGCGATGGGTGTTCGCCCTGGCGCGGTCTCCGAAATCCTGTCCGGGATACGCCAGATCAAGGCGTCGGAGATTGCACCGATCATGGAATATCTCGAGCTCAACTCGGTGCCGATCATGGGTCGTGTCGGCGCCGGCGCCTCGATCGAGCCGGAATATGAGCAAGTGCCGCCCGAAGGGCTCGGCGAAGTCGAGTTACCGTTCCCGATCGCAGAGGAAACCATCGCACTTGAAGTATCAGGCGATTCGATGCTGCCGAAATACGAGAATGGCGACATCATTGTCGTCTATCGCGAGCAGCGGCACCCCCTCTCGAGCTTCTATGGCGAAGAAGCGGCCGTTCGCTTGAAGACAGGCGAGCGTTATCTGAAGACGATCGAGCGCGGAAAGTCGCCGACGCTGGTCAACCTTACGAGTTTCAACGCCAAGCCGATCAACGGGGTGAAGCTCGAATGGATTGGCGAGATCTGCGTGACCTTACCGCGCGGACAAATCGAGCGCCTGCGCAGCAAGGCAGCCGCACGGTCCCGCAAAGCCGCCAAGGCGCTGGAGCCACGGAAGCCGGAGAAATAGGCGAAACCCGACTTCTGTTTTTCCGAAATCACACTTGACTTATTTCTGATCTTCGGAAATTATACGCCAATCGCTCCTGTCGAGAGAGGTGGCTGGTTTGGCCGACATGCAATACTTCGTCGTGATGATCGATTATGGCCGACGTGGCCGCGAGGCCGTCGTGGATCCCGAAATCACAAAGCGCGAAGTGATCGCGCGGGTTGCATCGGGCGAATATAGGAACATCAGCTTCATCCATGAAATCTCCGATTCGGCTGTCGAGGACGTGACGGCCGATATTCTCGCCGAGGCTGCCCTCCCCGATATCAGCGCTGATGAAGCCGATCTGCAGGCGAGCGCGTTCGACCATCGCCGAGACCTTCGCAAGCATGAGCAAGCCTGATCGGCCTCTCGCATGAATCGCGGTGGATCACATTCCAATTTCGAAAACGTGATCGTCCGCGGCTTTAATTCATCAATCGCGAACTAAATATTCCCCACGCAATGTCTATTCGGAGCAGCGGCGGGGCGCGATGGATTCGCGATTCGCTTCTCCGAACTTGTGAAGTCTTGCTCTCAATGAATCCATGTGTGAAGGCCGAGATCGCGGCACGCGACGGCGATCTACGCATCTTCCTTCTGCTCGGCATCGCGAATTGGTCCCTGTTCCTGGACCACATTCCGCATAACGCTGTCAGCGCGCTGACTTTGCGGAACTTTGGATTCAGCGGCGCAACCGAGCTGTTCGTATTTGTCATCGGTTATGCCGCTGCGATCATGTACGGGAAGGTCATTGTGGAACGCGGCTTCCTCGTGGGAGCGACTCGCGTCTTTAAGCGGGTATGGCAGCTCTACGCAGCCTACGTGGTGCTCTTCGTCATCTATGTCGACCTGATCGGATACGTCGCGGCCTGGTCCGCCGCGCCCGATCTCTTCGTTGAATTCAACATCACCGACTTCATCGAGCATCCAATTCGAGTTCTGATCCGTGGCCTGCTGCTACAGGCCAAGCCGCTCAACTTGGACGTATTGCAGCTCTCCATCGTCCTGATGGCGTTCCTTCCCGTCGTATTGTTCGGCATGACGCGCTGGCCACGCCTGACAATGATTGGATCCATTGCGCTCTATCTGTTGGCGCGCCACTTCGAGTGGAACCTGACCGCCTTTCCGGAGGGACGCTGGTATCTCAACCCGTTCTGCTGGCAATTGCTGTTTGTGCTGGGCATCTGGTTCGCGGTCGGTGGCGCGGGAGACGCGCATGCGATCCGCGCGATGCAGAAGCTTCCAGCCTTGCGTGCCACCGCATTGATCTATTTGCTCGTGGCCTTGGCGGTCATGTCGGCCGGGAAATCGCTCGCCCTGGCGGAGATGATACCCAACTCGGTGCTCGATGCGTTTCCGCCCAACGACAAGGAGAACCTCGCTCCCTATCGGGTGTTGCACCTGCTGGCGATGGCATTCTTCTTCACCATGCTGGTACCTCGCGACTGGTACGGACTTCAATTGCGGGCCCCGCAGCCCCTCATCAAATGCGGCGGGCAATGGCTCGCGGTCTTTTGCTCCGGCATCTTCCTTTCATTTGCCGGGCACCTGGTGCTGATCACTGGCCCCAAATCACTGGCGATGCAGCTGCTGGTCAGCGCCGCCGGCATCCTCGGTATGACCTGCGTCGCCTATTACGCGTGCTGGTCGAAGCGGCAGGATCAGAAATCCTCGGTTGGCGTGCGATCCTGACTGACGGACCATGGGGCCGTGCACGCTAGCGCTGCATTTGCATGATCTGGTCCATCGGCACCATGTTCTGATTGAGGTTCGCCATGATCCATAGCGAGCCGCCGATCACCAGGAAAACGATCAGCATGCCGAAGGCAAGCGCCATCACGTTGTTGGTGTTGTCGGGTCCGGTCGTGAGGTGAAGGAAAAAGACGAGATGCACGCCCATCTGGGCGATCGCGAGCACGATGATGGCGACGGGAATGCTCGGCTGCCAGACCAGGTCGGTGCCGGCAATAAAGAACGAGGTTGCCGTCAGCAGGAGCGCAAGGCCGAGGCCGGTGACATAGCCGAGTACGCGCAGGCCGACGCCGCCCTCACCTTCGTCGCCCGGCGCCAGATCGATGCGGTGCTGTTCCGAAATCTGATCGCTCATGGCTTGCTCCCGAGCAGATAGACCACCGAAAATACCGCAACCCAGATGATATCGAGCGCGTGCCAGAACAGCGCAAAGCACATGATGCGCCGCCCAATGTCGGCCCGAAACCCCTTCGCGAACACCTGCGCCATCATTGTCAGTAGCCAGAGGATGCCGGCAGAGACATGCAGGCCATGGCAGCCGACCAGACTGAAGAACGCCGTCAGGAATGCGCTGCGTGTCGGCCCCGCACCGCGTGCAACCAAATCCGCAAACTCGCGCGCCTCGAGGTACAGGAAGGCCAGGCCGAGGACGCAGGTCGCCGCCATGCCCACCTGGAACCAGAGCTTGTTTCGAATATCGGCCGCGATGTTGGCGAGGCCGCAAGTGAAGCTCGACAGCAACAGAAGGACGGTCTCGACCGCGACCCGCCTGAGATCGAACAGTTCGGAGCCCTTCGGCCCTCCTGCGGTCTGGTCTACCAGGACCGCGTAGGTCGCGAAGAAGCACGAGAACATGACGATGTCGCTAAGCAGGAATATCCAGAAGCCGAAGCCCGTGACGATCCGCTTCGGCGCTGGCCCCTCGTGCACGACCGCCGCATGTGGGATGCCGCGCAGACGATGCGGGTCGGGATGTGCATATGCCAGCGTCGTGTCGGCCATGGCTCAGGCCTCCGCAAGACTGGTCATGGCGCGCCGCTCCTCGACATTGGCGCGGTCGATGCGCGCCACCTCGTTCGCCGAGATGACGTATTCGTCATGGTCGCGCCATGCGAATGCGACGAAGGTAGTGAAGGCGCCGATCGCGCCGGCCGCGACCATCCACCAGATGTGCCAGATCAACGCAAAGCCCATAATGGTCGCGAAGAAGGCGCACACGAAGCCGGTCGGGGAATTGCGCGGCATCTCGATGTCCTTATAGTCCGGCTCGCGCTTCCCGAGGCTCTGCTGCTTGGCATGTACCTTCAGTGACCAGTAGGCATCTTCCCCGGTCACGTCAGGTGGAATCGCGAAATTGAACACTGGCGGCGGCGAGGCCGTTGCCCATTCCAGCGAGCGCCCGTCCCAGGGATCGCCAGTGCGGTCGCGCAACTCTTCGCGATGCCGAATGCTCACCACAAGCTGCATGATCTGGAAGACGATCCCGATCAGGATGATGACGGCGCCGGCCGCAGCGATCAGGAGCCAAGGCCGCCATTCCGGAACGTCGTAGTGCTGCATTCGCCGCGTCATGCCGAGAAAGCCGACCGCATAGAGCGGCATGAACGCAACGTAGAACCCAATCAGCCAGCACCAGAACGCCGCCTTGCCGAGTCCCTCATGCAGGCGGAATCCGAACGCCTTCGGAAACCAGTAGGCATAGCCCGCGAAAGCGCCGAACAGCACGCCGCCGATGATCACGTTGTGGAAATGCGCGACCAGGAACAGGCTGTTGTGAAGCAGGAAGTCCGCCGGCGGCACGGCGACCAGCACGCCAGTGAGGCCACCAAGGATGAACGTCACCATGAATCCGATCGCCCACAGCATCGGCGTATCGAAGCGGATCCGTCCACCATACATCGTGAACAGCCAATTGTAGATCTTCACGCCGGTCGGCACCGCGATGATCATGCTGGCGATCCCAAATATCGCATTGACGGTGGGACCGGCGCCCATGGTGAAGAAATGATGCAGCCACACCATGAAGGAGATGACACAGATCGCCATGGTCGCGAGCACCATCGAGCGGTATCCGAACAGCGGCTTGCCCGAAAACGTCGAGACCACCTCAGAGAAGATTCCGAACGCAGGCAACACCAGGATGTAGACCTCCGGGTGGCCCCACGCCCAGATCAGGTTCATGAACATCATCACGTTGCCGCCGGCCTCATTGGTGAAGAAATGGAAGCCGAAATAGCGATCGAGAATCAGCATCGCCAGCGTTGCTGTGAGGATCGGAAACGCCGCCACGATCAGGAGATTTGAGGCGAGCGTGGTCCAGCAGAACATCGGCATGCGCAAATATGTCATGCCCCTGGTGCGCAGCTTCAGCACGGTGGTGACGAGATTGATGCCGGCAACGAGCGTGCCGACGCCGGAGATCTGGAGCGCCCAGAGATAATAGTCGACGCCCACACCCGGAGAATAAGTGAGTTCCGACAGCGGCGGATAAGGCAGCCATCCGGTGCGCGCGAACTCGCCTACCACGAGCGAGATGTTGACCAGCAGCGCGCCTGTCGCCGTGAGCCAGAAGCCGACGGAATTCAGGGTCGGAAACGCCACGTCGCGCACGCCGAGTTGCAGCGGCACCACCAGATTCATCAACCCGATCACGAATGGCATCGCCACGAAGAAGATCATGATGGTGCCGTGCGCGGAGAAGATCTGGTTATAGTGCTCCGGCGGCAAATAGCCTTGCGACTGGAACGCAACCGCCTGCTGCGACCGCATCATCAGCGCGTCGGAAAATCCGCGCAGCAGCATAACCATGGCGAGCAAGGTGTACATGACACCGATCCGCTTGTGGTCGACGCTGGTGATCCATTCGCGCCAGAGATATGGCAGGTGGCCGGCAAGGACGACCCAAGCGAGAACGCCGAGAATGACGAGCGCGACCACCCCAGAGGCGATCATCGGAATCGGCTGATCGATCGGAATGGCGGACCAGCTCAGCTTACCGAACATCATGGTCTCCGATATGCGGCTGGACGCTTTCCGAGGTCAGCTTCGGTCCTGGACCAGCGGGTATCTGCTGGGTCACGATGGCGTGGAACAGCCGCGGATCTTCGAGCCGATAGGTCGATGTCGCCGTCTCGACTGATTGCTGGGCGAGCTTTCCATAGCTCTCCGCGTTCAAGACACGATCCGTCTGGGCCGTTCGTGCAACCCAATCAGGAAACTCAAGCTGCGGTACGACCTGAACGTCGAACATCATATTGGGAAAACCATCCCCGCTGAAATGGGATGACAGGCCCTGAAGGGTGCCTGGATTGTCGGCCCGCAGCTTCAACCGCGTCATCATGCCATTCATCGTGTAGATCATGCTGCCAAGCTGCGGGATGAAGAACGCATTCATCACGCTGCCAGAGGTCAGTTCAAGATCGAGGGGAGAGCCAACGGGCACCGTCAACGTGTTGACCGTCGCAATCCTCTGGTCCGGGTAGATGAAGAGCCATTTCCAATCGAGCGACACGACCTGGATACGAACCGGCGCGCCGGTCCCATCAATCGGCCGGGCAGGATCCAGTTGATGCGATCCGATCCATGCGACGCCGCCGAGCAGGATAATCGTCAGCGTCGGGATCGACCACACGACGAGCTCGAGGCGGCCGGAATACGCCCAATGAGGTTGATAGGTTGCCCGTGGATTGGACTCGCGAAACCAGAATGCAAAGGCAAAGATGGCAGCGATGGTCGGCAGGACGATCGCCAGCATGATCCCGATCGAATCGATCAGAATTGTCTTCTGGGCAGCGGCGATCGGACCTTGCGGATCGAGGATGTTCATCGCGAAGCCGTGACGTTGTTACTGCGAGGGCGTGTTGGAACGACACTTCAGCGGACAAGGATCGCCTTGGTCGGGAGCCAGGCAACGGCTTGCCGCAGCCGGGGTCCCGACAGGAAGATTATCGTAATGAGTTTAGAGCTTCATCCCGGAATTGTCCGATCAAATTTCACTCCCCCCGCGGCGATCCGCGGCCAGATCGTTCATTTTGAAAAAGGGTCGGCAGTTCTGCTGGCGCAATATTTGGCGCTCGTCATGATCGGGCCTCAGATCGAGTCGCGTGCTGGTTTCGGCTCTGACTCGATCAGAATCGAAAGCGCTTTACCGAAGACGTGGCACACGAGCTGCAGTTTCGCCGTGCTTGAATCGTCCCCGTCATACCCGCTCGATGATGATTGCGGGCGCCATGCCGCCGGCGGCACACATCGTCACCAGACCGCGCTTGAGATCACGCCGCTCCAGCTCGTCCAGCATCGTGCCGATCAGGATCGAGCCGGTCGCGCCGATCGGATGACCGAGCGCGATCGCGCCGCCATTGACGTTGACCTTCTCGCGATCGAGCTTGAGGTCGCGGATGAATTTCTCTGCGACCACGGCAAAGGCTTCGTTGATCTCGAACAGGTCGATGTCGTCGAGCGTCAGCCCGGCCTTGGCCAGCACCTTGCGTGCCGCCGGCACCGGCGCGTTCAGCATCAACGTCGGCGAATCCCCCATATTGGCCATCGCGACCACGCGCGCCCGCGGCTTCAGGCCGTGGCTCCTGGCGTAGTTGGGCGATGCCAACAGGATCGCGGCGGAGCCGTCGACCACGCCGGACGAATTTCCCGCGTGATGGACAAAGTCGATGTCGAGATAGGGATATTTCTCCACGATCAGCTTGCGATAGGTCGTGCCCTTGTCATCGAGGGCATAATCGGCGATCGCCGGAAAGGCAGGCTTCAGCGCCGCGAGCCCTTCCAGCGTGGTCTGCGGCCGCGGATATTCCTCCTTGTCGAGCGCAAGCGTGCCATCCTCGCGATAGACCGGAACCAGGCTCTTGTCGAAATGGCCGCCTTTGATCGCGGCTGCCGCACGTTTCTGGCTCTCCACCCCGAATTCGTCGACATCCCGTCGCGTGATGCCCTCGAGCGTCGCCACCGCGTCGGCGCAGACGCCTTGGTGCGATTGCGGATGCCTTGCGCGCAGGCGAAGATTGCCGGCATCCATCATGAACGGCCCCTCGCCGCGCCGCCCCTCCATCGACATCATTTCCGTGCCGCCGGCGATCACGAGATCCTCGGAGCCCGACATGATCGCAGCGGCGGCCATGTTGACGCTGGTGATGCCGGAACCGCAGAAGCGATCGAGCGTGACGCCACTCGCCTTCACGTCGTAGCCGGCATCCAGCGCCGACATGCGGCCGAGATCGCCGCTCTGCGCGCCGCGCTGGGAACTGGTGCCCCAGATGATGTCGTCGACATCTGCGGTATCGATGCCGGTGCGATCGGCCAGCGTGCGCAGCACCGTGGCGCCGAGCTGCTGCGGATGGATGCCTGACAGCGCGCCTTTGCCCGCCTTGCCGATGCCTCGCGGCGTCCTGCATGCATCAATGATCAGCGCGTCAACCATGGTGTGTTCCTCGTGATGTTGGTTGGTGCATTTGCGGCCGATCCCTCCGCAAAGTCAATTCGCGCCCGCGCGGGCCGCGCTTTCCGGTTGTGGCGGTTAGCGTCTTCAGCTTGCGCGCCGTTCTTGACGATCAATTTCGTTTATGCGCAGCTACTTCCAACAACAACACGTCTCAGGGAGGATATATGGTAGCGATCGGGCGGACCCTTGTCGGTTGCGCTTTCCTGGCTGCATCGACAGTTCTGGCGCAGGCCGCCGAACCGCTTCACCTGCGGGTGGCGGATTCCTTTCCAAAGGGCCATTACCTCGTCAAGCTCGTCCTCGAGCCCTGGATGGAGGAGGTCAAGAAGCGCACCAACAACGCGGTGACCTTCGAGCACTATCCGGCGCAGCAGCTTGGCAAGGCCGCCGACATGCTGAAGCTGACGCAGACCGGTGTCGCCGATATTGGCTATGTCGCGCCGGCCTATGTCTCCGACAAAATGCCGGTGTCGGAAGTCGCGATGCTGCCGGGCGCGTTTGAGCACTCCTGCCAGGGGACGCTGGCCTATTGGAAGCTCGCGCGGAACGGCGTCATTGCGCAGCAGGATTATACCGCCAACAATATCCGCCTGCTGCTCGCGGTCAGCCTGCCGCAATATCGCATCTTCACCGTCAAGCAGCCGGTCAAGGATGTCGGCGATGTCGCCGGCCTGAAGCTGCGTTCCACGGGCGGCGCGCAGGACCTCACGCTGCGCGCGATTGGCGCGGTGCCGGTGCGCATGGCAGCGCCCGATGCCTATGAATCGCTGTCGCGCGGCACCATGGACGGGCTCCTGTTCCCGCTCGAAAGCGTGGTCGCCTATGGCGCCGACAAGCTCGTGAAATACTCGACCGATGGATTGGGCTTTGCCAGTTTCGTCGTCGCCTATTCGATCAGCGAAACCGTCTGGAAGAAGCTTTCGCCCGAAGTGCAGAAGGCGATGGTCGATGTCGCCGAGGAGATCATTCCCTCCGCTTGCCAGCAGGTCCAGAAATCGGACGACGAGACCAAGAGATCGATGGAGGCCGCAGGCGTCAAGTTCGAGACGCTGTCGCCTGACGCCAGCGCGAAATTCAAGAACCTGATGAAGGGCGTCGGCAAGACCTGGTCGGAAGGCCTCGACGCGCGCGGCAAGCGCGGCAGCGAGGCGCTGAAGGAGTTTGACGCCGCAGTGGCGGCCGTTCCGGCCAAGTAAACTCGGGGGAGCTAATTTTGCTCGACGGAATATTGAAGGCGCTGGCGACGATCGAGAAGATCGCCTCCACCGTGGCGGCAGCGTTCATGTTCGCCATCATGATCATCGTGTTCGGCGATGTCATCATGCGCTACGCATTCAACAAGCCATTCTCCTGGGCCTATGACCTGATCTCGCTCTATCTGATGGCCGGCATCTTCTTCCTGGTGCTGTCGGAAGCCTATGCGAGCCATGCCCATGTGAGCGTCGATATCCTGCAGCAGAAGTTCTCGCCAGCGATGATCCGCATCTCCGAGATCATCACCTGCATCGTCGGCATCATGGTGTTTACCCTGATCGCCTATCTCGGCTTCCTCCGTGCCGTCGACAGTTTCCAGTCTGCCGACGTCATGGCAGGCGCCATTCCCTGGCCGATGTGGCCGTCGATTGCGCTCGTCCCCTTTGGGGCCGGGCTGATCACGCTGCGCCTTGCGCTGCACCTGATCGGTCACCTCCTCTCGCTGGCCACCGGCCGCGCGTTGATCGCGCTGCCGTCGTCGCACACCACTGGGGAAACCTTCGAATGACACTCACGCTCGCGATGATCGTGCTGTTCGTTCTGCTTGCGATCGGCACGCCGGTTGGCTTTGCCATGGCCGGTTCGGGGGTGCTCGGTCTCTATCTGATCGGCGGCATGCCGATGCTGTCAGGCATTCTGCAGACCGCGCCGTTGTCTGCAGTGACCTCCTACGAGCTCATCACCATCCCGATGTTCCTGCTGATGGCGGAGTTCGTGCTGGTCAGCGGCATCGCCGACGATCTATTCAAGGCGACCGCCGCCTGGGTCGGACGCATCCCGGGCGGGCTCGGCATGGCGACCGCGCTCGCCGGCGCCGGCTTCGGCGCGATCTGCGGCACCAGCACCGCTTCCGCTGCAACGCTGTCAGCAACCAGCCTGCCGGCGATGCTCAAGCAGGGATATGAGCCGAAAATGGCGGCCGGCGTGGTGGCGATCTCGGGCACGCTGGCAATGCTGATCCCGCCATCCGTGGCGCTCGTCATCTATGGCCTGCTCGCCGAAGTGAATATCGGCGCGCTGCTGATCGGCGGCGTCATTCCAGGTATCCTCGTCACCTTCACCATCATCGCGACAGTCTGGTTCCTGGCCTGGCAGGATCCATCACGCGCGCCGTCGGCTCCGCCGGTCTCGCTCGCGGAGAAACTCCGCATGCTCCAGGTGGTCGGCCCGATGCTGCTGCTGTTCGGCATGGTGACCGGCGTGATCTATACCGGCGTTGCTACGCCGACCGAAGCCTCCGCGCTCGGCGCCTTCGGCGCGTTCGTCCTCGCGCTCTGGAAGGGCAAGATCAGCTGGAAGAGCCTGCGCGCCGCGCTGCTGCGCTCAGCGCATGGCACCTGCATGATCGCGATGATCCTGTTTGGCGCCTCGATCTTCGGCTACTTCTTCACGCTGACGCAGGTGACGCAGAGCCTGGTCACCTGGGTCGGCGGCTTGCAGGTGCCGCCCTGGCTGATCCTCACTATCATCCTGTTCGGCTATATCGTGCTCGGCTCCTTCATGGACCAGATCGCGATCCTGGTGCTGACGGTGCCGATCGTGCTGCCGCTGATCAAGTCACTCGGCTATGATCCGCTCTGGTTCGGCGTCATCAAGATTGTCACCGCCGAAGTCGGCATGATCACGCCGCCAGTGGGGCTGAACTGCTTCGTGGTGGCCCGCTATTCCGGGCGCCCGGTCGGCGAGGTGTTTCACGGCGTTCTTCCGCATTTCATCGCCCACCTGATCGCAATCGCTGTCCTGGTGATCTGGCCGATGATCATCCTGTGGCTGCCGATGAAGATGGGCTACTGACATAAAGAAAGGGAGAGAAAACAAAATGAACTTTCGTCTGCAGAGACGCTTCGTCCTTGCTGCGCTGACAATTGCGGCCGTGACGTCTCCAAGCGCCGCCCAAGAAAAAATCACGTTGCGCCTCGCCGACAGCCTGCCCAACGGCCATGTCATCCACGAGCTGGTTGGCAAGCCGTTCTCCGAGCTTGTGACCAAGATGACCAACGGCCAGGTCACCTTCCAGCACTTCCCCGCCGAGCAGCTCGGCAAAGCCAAGGACATGGCGCAGATCACTGTCGCCGGCGTCGCCGACGTTTCCTATGTGGTGCCCTCCTATTCATCGGACAAATACCCGCTGACCGCGGTCGCCGAGCTGCCCGGCATCTTTGAGACCGAATGCCAGGGGTCGATCGCGTTCTACAAGATCTCGCACAATGGCGACATCCTCGAGACCAAGGAATTCGCGCCGAACCAGCTCCGCCCGCTGGTGACGATCGCGCTGCCCGCCTATCAGATCCAGCTCGCCAACAGCCGCGAGATCAAGACCGCGAAGGATCTCGAAGGCCTGAAGATCCGCACTACCGGTGGCGCGATGGACCTGATGACGCGCTCGATCGGCGCGGTGCCGGTGCGGATGGCGGCGCCAGAAATCTATGAATCGCTCACCCGCGGCACGCTCGACGGGCTGATCTTCTCCTACCAAAGCTCGGTTTCCTACGATTTCGGCAAGATCCTGAAATCCGGTACCGAAGGGCTCAATTTCGGCACAGCGATCTTCACCTATTCGATGGGCGAGGCGAAGTTCCGGTCGTTGCCCGAGAAGGTACGCAAGGCGCTGGTCGAAGCCGGCGAACAGACCACGCGCGAAGGCTGCAAGCGGTTCGAGGACGGCGAGAAGGCTGCGACCGAGAAGATCAAGTCGCAAGGCATGAAAGTCATCAACTTCAGCGCTGATGACAAGAAGCAGTTCGACACCGCCTTCAAATCCGTCGCCGAGGATTGGGTGAAGGACATCAACAAGCGCGGCAAGCCGGGCACCGAGGTGTTCAAGGCCTTCACCGAAGCTTTGGCTGCAGGCCGTTGAGCGCGCGTGCCCAAGACCACGCAGCGAAGCCGGCAGGTCCCCTCGCCGGCTTCAAGGTGATCGATCTCACCAGCGTCATGATGGGTCCCTATGCGACCATGATCCTTGGCGACTATGGCGCCGACGTGATCAAGGTGGAAAGTCCAGATGGCGACGTGATGCGCCATGCCGCGCCGATGCGCCATCCAAAAATGGGCGCGATGTACCTGCAGGGCAACCGTAACAAGCGTTCCATCGTGCTCGATCTGAAGACGTCGGGTGGGCGTGAGGCGCTGTTACGCCTCGCATCGACGGCCGACGTCTTCGTTCACAATGTCCGGCCGGCCGCTATGGCGCGTCTGAAGCTCGGCGCCGATGATCTGCTCGCGGTCAATCCGAGGCTGGTCTATGCGAGCCTGCACGGCTTCGGAGAGACCGGCCCCTATGCCGGGCGACCGGCCTACGATGATCTGATCCAGGGACTGACGGCGCTGCCGGCGCTCACCGGCAAGATCACCGGCGAACCACGCTACTCGCCGGCCACGATGGCCGACCGTATCGTCGGCCTGAACGCCACGCACGCGATCCTCGTCGCGTTGATCCATCGCGACCGTACCGGCGAAGGTCAGGCGATCGAAATCCCAATGTTCGAGACCATGGCGCAGTTCGTGCTCGGCGACCACATGGCCGGCCGGAGTTTCGAGCCGCCGATCGGCCCGCCCGGCTATTCGCGATTGCTGTCGCCGGACCGCAGTCCTTACCAGACCAGCGACGGTTATATCTGCGCGCTAGTTTATTCCGACAAGCAGTGGGACGCCTTCTTCCGCGAGATCGGCCTGAAGAACGAAGCCGATCGCGATCCTCGGCTGAACGGCATTTCGGCGCGCACACGCAACTATGATTTCGTCTACGACTGGTTTTCAAAAGTGATGAAGACCCGCAGCACCGCCGAATGGATGAACTTGTTCGAAGAGGCCGACATTCCGCACGCTCCCCTGCACGATCTCGACAGCCTGATCGACGATCCCCATCTCGCCGCGGTCGGACTCATCCAGTCCATCGAGCATCCGACCGAAGGAACACTCCGCGTCGCCGGCCCCGCCGCGACCTGGAGCAAAACCCCGCCCTCGATCCGCCGTCATCCACCGCGGCTCGGCGAACACGGCGAGGAAATCTTGCGCGAAGCAGGATTTTCGGAGGATGAGATAGCGCAGCTTGTCGCCGAGGGTGCGCTGATCAACTCAGATTCGTAGGGTGGGCAAAGCGCAGCGTGCCCACCTCTTCTAGCACCGACCGTAAATGGTGGGCACGCTGCGCTTTGCCCACCCTACGCACCACGCACCTTATCCCGCCGCAGCGCCAGGATCTTCTCCGCGGCGCGCAAATGCGGTTTGTCCAGCATCTTGCCATCCATCTTCACCACGCCGGACGGATTGCCCGCAAACACTGCAACGACGCGCTCCGACCACGCGATCTCCTCATCGGTCGGCATGAAGGCGGCATTGACGACGTCGACATGCTTTGGATGGATCACCGCCTTTGCCAGGAAACCGTCCTGCCGCGCCGTGATGCATTCCTCCCGCAGCGCGTCGAGATCGTTGATGTCGGTCGCGATCGTATCGATGGCGACGACGCCGGCGGCGGCCGCGCTGATCAGGCAGAGATCGCGCGCCAGCCAGAACGGGCTGTGAAAGCGGCCATTGGTGCGGTTGCGCGAGGCTCCGAGCGAAGCTGCGAGGTCTTCGGCGCCCCACATCATGCCCCACAGCCGCGGGCTCATGTTCTCGAAGTCGAGCAGTTTCAGCACCGCGCGCGCCGTCTCGGTCGCAACGGTCACAATGCGCGTCGTGCCCTGCTCGATATTGGACGTCGCTTCGAACGCATCGAGGTAAAGCGCGAGCTTGTTTACGTCGGTAGCCCCGGCACATTTCGGCAGGACGATGCCATCGGGTTTCCCCGGCATGACGGCTGCGAGATCGCCCAATGTCATGTCGGTATCGAGCGCGTTGACGCGGATATAGATCTTCTGATCCGGATTGCGGGAATTCAGCATTTCGCGCGTGATGCCCCGCGCCGCCACTTTCTGGTCTGGCGCGATCGAATCCTCGAGATCGAGGATCAGCGCGTCCGCGGCCGTCTTCTTCGCACTTTCGAATTTCCGGACACTGTCGCCGGGAACAAACAGGAACGAGCGCATCGTCTCACGCTTTCGGTTTGCAGAGCATCAAGCCGGTGCGGCGGCAGCTCGCCACCACCTCGCCGCGCTGGTTGGTCATGGTGTGCTCGAATTCCACGAGCCCCTGGGTCGGCCGCGACTTGCTCGGCCGCTTCGAGACGATCCTGGTGTGCGCCCGCAGCGTGTCGCCATGAAACACCGGTTTCGGAAACTTCACATCCGTCATGCCCAGATTGCCGACCGTCGTCCCGAGCGTCGTATCGTAGACGCTCATGCCGATCATGATGCCGAGGGTATAGAGGCTGTTGAACAGCCGCTGCCCATATTCGGTCTTCTCGGCGAAATGGGCATCGAGATGCAGCGGCTGCGGGTTCATGGTCAGCAGACTGAACATGGTATTGTCCATTTCGGTCACGGTCCGGCTGAATTCATGATGGAATTCCTGCCCGACCTCGAACTCCTCGAAAAATAGTCCTGCCATAGCTTCTCCTGTCCTTTGGCGCGCGTCGCTCAATTCGAGCAAGACTGGCGGACCGCACCCGCGTTGATCAATTCATCGATGGCCGCGCTGTCGAAGCCGGCCTCTGTCAGAACCTCGACACTGTCCTGCCCGATATCCGGCGAGGGACGCAAATCGTCCTCCGAAAGGCTGGCGATCCCCGGCGTCCGCGGTGCGTAGACCGGGCCGACGCCGGGCGTATCCTGGCAGACTGCGGCCTTGGTCGCCTCGACGTGCGCATTCCTCAGCCATTCGCCGGGATTGAGAATCCGCTCCGCGATGATATCGGCCGCATGCAGGCGCGTCAGCCACGCCTCGGCTGTTTGGGTCAAGAAGACCTCCCGTAGCTGCGGGATCAGCATATCAGCCGAATCCGCACGCCTGGCGAAATCGGCAAAGCGCGGATCGGTGGCGAGGTCTTCACGTCCGATCGCCGCACACAGCCGCTTGTACTGGGCTTCGTTCACCAAGGTGACCATCATCCAGCCGTCCTTGGCCTGGTAGGTGCCGGCCGGCACGTTGAGCGCGCGCGGTGCACCGCCCTCCAGGATGAACTCTGCAACCTTGTGGCCCAGCAGCGCCGCCGTCGACTGGCAGAGATTGACGTCGATCCAGCGCCCGGTGCCCGTCGTCGCGCGCGCGAACAGCGTGGTGGCGATCGCCTGGAAGGCATAGACGCCGGTGACCACGTCGGAGATCGTCGTGCCGACCCGGTGCGGTGTACCGTCGGCGCCAACATTGATCGAAACAAGGCCCGAAAACGCCTGCGCCACGGAATCCGATCCTGGACGCTTGGCATAAGGTCCGCTTTGTCCGAAGCCGCTGACCGAGAGATAGATCAGGCCGGGATTGTCACGCGACAGCGATTCATAGCCAAGCCCGAGCCGCGCCGCCACGCCGGGCCGAAAGCCTTCGATCAGGACATCCGCTTCCTTTGCCAGCTTCTGAGCAATTGCCATTCCATCCTTGTGCTTCAGATCGAGGCACAGGCTGCGCTTACCGCGGTTATAGACCGCCGACAGCGTGGTGTGGTTGCCATAGGTCGTACCGAGATAGCGCGACCAGTCGCCCTCGGGCGGCTCGACCTTGATGACATCGGCGCCGTAGACGCCGAGCAGCATCGCGCAATAGGGCGAGGCGATGCCCTGTCCGAAATCGAGCACGCGAAGGCCGCGATAGGGCGCCTCGTGCGTCGGCGCCAGCCTGTTTTCAACCGCCATTCATCCTCGCCATGGGACCGAAGGCTACAGCGCAAGATAACGCTGCCGAATGTTGTCGTTGGCCTTCAGCTCTTCGATGGGAGATGTGTAGACGATTTGGCCCTTGTCGATAACCGTCGCGTGGCTCGCAAGGCCAAGGCAAAAATGCATGTTTTGCTCGGCGATCAACACCGTGGCGCCGGTCGCGCGAAGCTGGCGCAGCAGTTCGCCTATCCGTTGCACGATGATCGGTGCCAGTCCCTCGCTCGGCTCGTCCAACAGCAGCAGCGCGGGGTTGCCCATCAGCGTCCGGGCGATGGCCAGCATCTGCTGTTCGCCGCCGGACAGCCGTCCCGCGATCCGGTAGCGCAATGGCTCGAGCAGTGGGAAGACGTCATAGATGCGCCGGATCGACCATTCGTCCTCGCCATTCGGCCCCTTCTTCTGGCCGATCACGAGATTGTCTTCCACCGTGTGCTCCGGGAAGATCTGGCGGTCCTCCGGAACAAAGCCGAGCCCGGCGCGCGCGATGCGATGCGGCCTCATCCCCGAGACGGTCTTGCCGTTCAGCGTTACCTTCCCGCGGCGCGCCGGCGCGAGCCCCATGATCGCCTTCATCGTGGTGGACTTGCCGGCACCGTTGCGACCAAGCAGCGCCATGGTCTCCCCCTGCCGCACCGACAAGCCGACACCGAACAAGATCTGGCTGGTGCCATAGTAGACGTCGAGATCCTCGATCTGCACGACCGGCAGAGCGCTCATGGCACGGCCTCGGCATGTTCTTCGGTGCCGAGGTAAGCCTCGATCACCGCTTCGTTGCGCCTGATGGCGTCAGGCGTGCCGGTCGCGAGGATGCGGCCGTAGCAGAGCACGACAATCCTGGGCGCGATCTTGAACACGATATCCATGTCGTGCTCGATGAAGACGACCGTGATCTTCTGCGTCTCCCAGAGCTCCCGGACCTTGTCGATCATGCGCCAACGCTCTTCGGTGCCCATGCCGGCGGTTGGCTCATCCAGCAGCAGCACCTTTGGGTCGAGCACAAGCGCCAATGCGATATCCAGAAGCTTCTGGTCACCATGCGACAGTGTCGCGGCGGTGCGGTGACGCTTGTTGGCAAGGCCCAGCAATTCCATCGCGTGCTCGGCGCGGTCCCGCGTCTCGGCGAGCGGGAAACGCCGGTGCAGCACGGTCGAGCGGCGCTGATCCGCGCACACTGCGGCGAGCATGGTCTCCTGAACCGTCAGCGAGGGAAAGATGCTGGCGACCTGGAACGCCCGCCCGATGCCATGCCGCACGATGTCGGATGGCGCCTTGCCGGCGAGATCGACGCCATTGAGCAGCACCTGGCCGGAGTCCGGCCTGAACGCACCTGTGATCAGGTTGAAGAACGTGCTCTTGCCGGCACCGTTGGGGCCGATCACAGCCGTCAGCGAACCATCGGTAAAATCCAGCGAAACATTATCCGTCGCTTTCACGCCGCCGAACGACTTTGAGAGCCCGCGAATATCCAACATGGCTAGCCGCGCTCCCCTGGCCCGCCGCGACGCTGCGCATACCACTCGAGCACGTAGTCCATCAGGCCTTTGCGCAGGCCGATGGCGAAGAACAGGATCACGACGCCGAGCACGATGCCATGATATTCCGTGAAGCGGGTGACGGTGTCGTTGAGGACCAGAAGCAGCACCGTGCCGACCGTTGGGCCCAGGAAGGTGGTGACGCCACCGAGCATGTTGATGAAGATGCCCTCGCCTGAAATCGTCCAGTAGGCGAATTCGGGGTAGGCACCGGAGACGAACAGCGCCATGACCATGCCGCCGGTGGACGCAAACAGCGCCGCCAGCACGAAGATCGTCAGCTTGGCGCGCCAGACATCGATGCCGATGAAGCTCGTGCGCCGCGCGTTGTCGCGGATCATGCGCAGCGTATAGCCGAACGGCGATTGCGCGATCTGGCGCATCAAGAGCAAACCGAGTACTAACAGCGCGCAGCTCGTGATGTAGAGATGCACATGATTGGCAAGGTCGATGCCCAGAAACGCCGGCCGCGGAATGCCGCCGCGCAGGCCCTGGTCGCCGCCGGTCAGCGACGCCCAGGTCAGGATCGTCGAATGGATCAGCATCTGGAATGCCAGCGTGACGAACGCGAAATAGATCTCCTTCAGCCGAACGCAGATCGCCCCAATGATCGCGGCGAAGACGGCAGTGATCGCGAGCGTTGCCACGAAAGCCACTGGTATGGGCACGCCGGTGCGCTGCATCAGCAGGCCGAAGCCATAGGCCCCGAGCCCGAAGAACATGCCGTGCCCGAACGAGATCATGCCGGTGTAGCCGACGAGGAGGTTGAGCGAGGTCGCGAACAGGCCGAAAGCCGAGCAGCGGATCACGAAATCGAGCAGCGCCTTGCTGCCGAAGAACAGCGGCAGCGCGGCCAGCACGGCAAAAGCTATCAGCGCGATCAGCACGTCGAGATAGCGCGAGCGGAACGAGCGCGTTTCGATGCGCGGCGTGCTCAAGGTCTCCGATGCCCGTTCAGCCTGCAATTCGGTCATGCGACCTCCTTGCCGAACAGGCCGCTCGGCCGCGACACCAGGACGATCACCATGAACAGGTACATCAGGCCTTCGGTGAACAGGGGAAAGCCGAGCGAGCCAAACGACCGGATCAGGCCAATGAGCAGCGCTCCGACCAGCGCCCCCAGGATCGAGCCCATGCCGCCGATCACGGTGACGATGAAGGATTCGATCAGAACCGAGAATCCCATTCCCGGCGTCAGCGAACGCACCGGCGCGGCAAGCGCTCCCGCCAACCCGGCAAGCATGCCGCCGAGCGCGAAGACCCCGCCATAGATCAAGCCGGTATTGATGCCTAGCGCCGATACCATGCCCGGATTATGGGCGGCCGCGCGGATCACCTTGCCGATCCGGGTGCGGGCAAGCCCAAGGCCGAGCACCATGGCGGCGGCCAGCGCAACGCCGATCAGCAGCAGATAATAAGGCGGCACGACGCCGCCGGCGATGAACAGTGGCGGCACCTGGAACGCCGATGGCATGCCCATCGACTTGAATTCAGGCCCCCACACCATGCGCACGACGTCGTCGAAGATCAGCACGAAGGCGTAGCAGACCAGCAATTGCATCAGCACGTCGGCGCCATAGACCCGGCTCATGAACACGCGCTCGAAGATCAGGCCGAGGATCGCCGTCCCCGCCGCCCCACAAAGCATCGCGAGCGCAAAGCTCTCGGAGAGCTGATAGGCCGTCATCGCGAAATAGGCGCCGAACATATAGAAGGCGCCGTGGCTGAAATTGACGACTTTGAGCACGCCGAAGATCAGCGTCAGCCCGACGGCGACGAGGAACAGCAGCATACCGATGATAAGGCCGCTGGTGGTTTGCGTCACCAGACAGGCCGGACTGGCGAGACAGCCAGCAAGCGCGTCTATATCCAATGCAGCATTTCCATCCCAGCGCGCCGAGACCCCCAGCGCGCAAACTTAAGCGAAAGCGTGAGTGGAAGCGGCCTGCCTGCCTCCACTCACGGACCGGTCAGGTATAGCCCTTGCTCTTCTTCCACTCGGCTTCGAGTTCGAAGATGGTCTTCCAATCGCCGGCTTTCACTTCCGGCACGTACGGCTCCTGCGGAATCGTGGTGCCCCAACCGATCGCATAGCCAACCAGGGTGTTGTCTTCCGCGCGCATTGTCACGGTGCCGTCGGCACCGAACGGGCATTTGATGGTCAGCCCGCGCAGCGCTTCCGCCACCTTCTTGCCGTCGGTGGAGTTGGCCTTCTTCGCCGCTTCAGTGAGCAGCATCACCGCAGTCGCATTCTGCCACGACCAGTTGGTCGGATATTCGTTGTACTTCGCCCGGTAGGCATCGCCCCACGCGGCGTTCTCAGGTGTTTTCGGGAACGTCTTGATGTAGCGGTTGCCGGAGTGAATGCCCTTCGGCAGGTTCTTCACCACCGTGAGGGCGGTATAGTCAGCCATGTTGACGGCGAAGAGCTCCATCTGCGTGAACAGCGCGTAGATGTTGGCCTGGTCGATATAGGAGGTGAGATCGCCGCCCCACAGGCACGTATACAGCGCCTGCGGCTTTGCCTGCAGGATCTTCGTCACCACCTCGGTGTAGTCAGGCTGGAACAGCTTTGGCCAGGACTCGCTGATGATCTCGACGTCGGGCGCAAAGCGCTTGAGGTAGAGCGCGAATTCGCCGGTGGTATCGCGGCCGTAGGCATAATCCGGCGAGCAGGTCGCCCATTTCTTCAGGCCCTTGGCTTTCGCGATCGCGGCCGCATAGCTGCCGCCGACGATGGAATCGTGGATGCCCTGCCGGACGCAGCGGAACGCGTTGGGAAGATGTTGCTTCGGATCAGCGGTCAGTGACGAGGCTTCCGAGCAGGTATGGATGCAGAGCACGCCGAGATCGCGTGCCACTTCATGCACCGCGAACGATCCGGACGAAGCCTCGGCGTCGAACAGCACCTCGCAGCCGTCGGTGTTGACGAGTTCACGCGCGACGCGGGCGGCTTCCTGCGGCTGGCCCTTGGAGTCACGGATCACCATCTCGATCTGCCGGCCGGCCAGGCCGCCCGCGGCGTTGACCTTCTCGACCTCCAGCAGCACGGCGTTACGCGAGGACGTGCCGAGCTGCGCAACGCGGCCCGACAGAATCGTCGGCATGCCGATCTTGATGGTTTTGGTCTGCGCGCGCACCACCCATGGCGCAGCAATCGTTACCGCACCGGCGCCCATCACCGCCAGAGTCGCACGGCGGCTGATGCCCGGTTGACGGGTTCTCGTCATTTTCCCCTCCCAGTCGGGTTGTCGTTCCCTATTCCCTTGCCGGAGATCATCTCGTCTCCGTGGTCACAAGGATTTCAGAGCATGGGGGGTGACGTCAAGCCAAAGATGAATTACGAGTCATGGTTCATCGGGGAAGGAAACAAGGCCGAAACGGCCCTTTGAGCGGCAGATGATCAACCTTTCGAGCTTCATCGCCTTTCATGCCAAGCGGACGCCTGATCGGTGTGCGCTGAAATATCGCGGGGAGGACATCTCCTATGGCAGCTTCGACCAGCGCATCCGCCGCGCGGCCGGCTGGCTCGCCTCCTGTGGCATCGGCCCCGGCGACGTCATCGCGGTGCTGATGAAGAACAGCGCCGCCTTTCTCGAACTGGTGTTTGCGACCAGCCATATCGGCGCGGTGTTCCTGCCGATCAACTATCGCCTCTCCGCCGATGAGGTCGGCTACATCGTCGGCAATTCCGGAGCGCGCATCCTGATCGCGGATGAAGAACTGGGGGCGATCACAGCGGGAAATGCGCCGGTCGTACTGCTCGATGAAGCCACGCAATCGACCGCCACGCAGCTCGCAGGCGATATCGCGCCCGCGCCGATGCATGTCCGCCAACCGCAGGATCTGATGCGGCTGATGTACACGTCAGGCACGACCGATCGTCCCAAGGGCGTGATGCTCAGCTACGAGAATATGTACTGGAAGTCGGCCGACCAGACGCTGGTGCTCGGCCTTGATGCGGATACGCGCCTCCTTGTCGTCGGCCCGCTCTATCACGTCGGCGCACTCGATCTGCCTGGAATCGCGGTGCTCTGGCACGGTGGAATGCTCTCGGTCCATCGCGACTTCAGGCCCGACCGGGCGCTCGCTGCGATCGAGACAGAGAAGCTGAACGCGGCGTGGTTCGCCCCTGTGATGACCACCGCGATCCTGACCTGCCCCACCCGCGACCGCTACGACGTCTCCAGTCTGCAATGGGCGATCGGGGGCGGCGAGAAGACGCCGGAGGTGCGTATCCGCGCCTTCTCCGACTATTTCAAGAATGCCCGCTACATCGACGCCTATGGTCTGACCGAGAGCGTCGGCGGCGATACCTTCATGGAGCGGGGCCGCGAGATCGAGAAGATCGGCTCGACCGGCCGCGCCATCGCTCATATCGAAATCGAGATCCGGGATGACCACGGCAATCGGCTTCCGGCCGGCGAGAACGGCGAGATCTGCCTGCGCGGACCGAAGATCACGAAAGGATACTGGCAGGATCCGGAGAAGACTGCGGCCGCCTTCTTCGGCGACTGGTTCCGCACCGGCGACGTCGGCTATCTGGATGAGGAGGGTTTCCTTTATCTCACCGACCGCAAGAAGGACATGATCATCTCAGGCGGCGAGAACATCGCCTCCTCCGAGGTCGAGCGCGTCATCTATGAAATGCCTGAGGTTCGCGAGGTCGCGGTCATCGGCGTGCGCGATGAGCGCTGGGGCGAGAAGCCGGTCGCGATCGTCGTGCTTGCGGAAGGCGCCGCGCTGGATCTGCCCGCCTTGACCGACTACTGCCGCGCGCGGCTCGCCGGCTTCAAAGTGCCGAAACAACTGATTATTCGTGACAGCCTGCCACGCAACCCTTCCGGCAAGGTACTCAAGCGCGTACTGCGCGCTGAACTGGAGGCTACTGCATGAGCCAAGCATCGCGCGCCGCTCCCGCCAAAGTCACCAAGCTCAATCGGGTCGAGCGCAACGCCTGGACCAAGCAAAAGATCTTCGATGCCGCGACCAAGGTGGTTGGTCAGTATGGCTACGCTGAAGCTTCCGTCGCCCGCATCACCGAGGAAGCGGGCGTCGCGCAAGGCACCTTCTACAACCATTTTGAGAGCCGCCAGGAACTGCTCGAACAGCTCTTGCCGAAGATTGGGCTGGACATGGTGCGCTTCATCCACGCGCGCACCGGCACCGCGCAAACGGCGCGGGAGGAGATCGAGCGCTTTTCCTCCTTCTTCGATTTCATCCTCGACGTGCCAGAGTTTCTGCGCATCCTCAACGAGGCCGAGTTCTTTGCGCCGATGGGCTACCAGAAACATTTCGAGAATATCTCGACCGCCTATGTGCGCATCCTCCGCCGTGCGCGGCGGGCCGGCGAGATCATTGATTTCAGCGACGAGGAGTTCGAGGCCGTCGTGCAGATGCTGATGGGCGCGCGCGGCTATCTCAGCCGCCGCTATTCCTACGCCGGCGGCAAGGTCACCGCCCCGCCCGACCATGTGATCTCCGCTTATCGCAAGCTTGTGACCCGCGGGCTGTTCAACAGAGCAAGTGAGGATAACGGTCATGAGCACTGACGGACTCGTTCTCGTCACCGGCGGCAGCCGCGGCATCGGAGCCGCCACCGCCACGCTGATGGCCGACCAGGGCCAGCGCATCGTCATCGTCGACATCGCGCCGGAACCGCTGGTCGGAACCGATGCGATCCTCTGGCCTGCCCCCTTCGACGTCGCGAGCGAGGCGACCGTCACAGCCGGCATTGCCGATATCGAGGCCGCGCACGGGCCGATCACCGGCCTCGTCAATGCTGCCGGCGTGTTCGGCAAGATGCATCGGATCGAGCGCGTGCGGATGGAGCAATGGGACCGCGAGGTCAATATCGACCTGCGTGGCACCTTTCTGGTCGCCCGCAGCGTCGGCGTGCGGATGGCTGCACGGCGAAACGGCGCCATCGTCAACGTCGCCTCCGTCGCCGGCATGACCTCCGGCCCGATCCACGCCTATACCGCGGCGAAGGCCGGCGTCATACAGATCACGCAAACGCTTGCAGCCGAGTGGGGCCGGGTCGGCGTGCGCGTCAACGCGGTATCGCCGGGCTTTACCCGCACGGCAATGCTGGAAGCCGGCATCGCCTCGGGCGCTCTTGACAAGGAACTGCTGTCACGGCCCACCGCCATGAACCGGCTGGTCGAGCCGTTCGAAGTAGCGCAGGCGATCGCCTGGCTGCTTTCCCCGAAAAGCAGTGGCGTCACCGGCATCAACCTGCCAGTCGATGCCGGCTTTATCGCGGGCAGCACATGGGCCGCCTATGGCGGGCTGCCGGAAGCACCGGAAGCGTGAGGACAACAGCATGAACATAGAAATGTCGCGCAAGAAACTGGACCTTGCCTCTGCGATCGCCGAAGGCGATATCCGCGTGCTGCTGATGGTGCTGGTGCACATGACCGGCGACGAGCGTTGGCTCGAACCGCCGTACAAGCCCAAGCGCGACGTGCGCCTGATCCCCGATCCGGACGCCGGCGTGCCGAAGGAGATCCAGGACGAAATCCGCGCGGCGGTCCTGAAGCTCTATGAGAACGGCGAGCCCAAGCCTGTTATAACCGACCCCGGCAATGAGTTGATGCTGAAGATGATGTGCGCGACGCTTGGCGAGAACGTCGCGGCGGAATATGCACCGCTGATGCGCGAGGAGATGGGCTTCATTCCGCGCGACGCGCGCTGGACCAAACGTCCATCGGACAAGAGGCTCGCCGAACAGCACGTCCTGATCGTCGGCGCCGGCGTGTGCGCGATTGCACTTGGTGTCGCGCTGGACCGGCTCGGTATTCCCTACACTATCGTGGAGAAACAGGACGAGATCGGCGGCACCTGGTACGTCAACCGCTATCCCGGCTGCGGCGTCGATACACCGAACCACTCCTACTCCTTCTCCTTCGGCGAGCGGAACCAGTGGACCCGCTACTTCGCGCCGCGACAGGAACTGCTCGACTACCTCTTGAAAGTGGTGCGCGAACACGGCATCCGCCGCCATGTTCGGCTCAACACCGAACTGACCGCGTCGCGCTGGGACGAGAACAAGCGGCGCTGGATTTCGATCCTCAAGACCAGGGATGGCGAAGAAACGTTCGAGTCGACGGTTCTGGTCAGCGCCATCGGCCAGCTCAATGACCCCGCCCCGGCTCGCTTCAAGGGCGAGGAGGACTATCAGGGTCTCGCCGTGCATTCGGCGCTGTGGTCCAATGATATCAACGTTGACGGCAAGCGCGTCGCCGTGATCGGCACTGGCGCTACCGCAATGCAGCTCGTGCCCACCATTGCCGATCGGGTTTCATCGGTCACGGTATATCAGCGCACCGCGCAATGGGCGCGGCCGGTCAAGGGCTACTCGGACCCGATCACGGAGGGCGCGCAATGGCTGCTCGCGCACTTGCCCTTCTATGTGCAATGGTACCGCTTCAACATGTTCTGGCGCTATGGCGACGGCCTGCTGCCGTTCCTGCGCAAGGATCCGAACTGGCCGCATCCGGCGCGCGCCGTCAACAAGGGCAATGACCGTCACCGGCAGGAGCTGACGGATTTCATCCTGTCCGAGCTCAAGGATCGCCCCGACCTCATCGAAAAATGCGTGCCGACCTATCCGCCCTATGGCAAGCGCATCCTGCTCGACAACAACTGGTTCAAGACACTAACAAAGCCGAATGTCGAACTGGTCACCGATCCCATCGATCACTTTGTACACAACGGCATCGTCACGGCGGATGGCAAGCAGCGTGCGCACGACGTCATCGTCATCTCCACCGGCTTCAGGGTTTCGGAGATGGCGGCACGGCTCAACATCACTGGGCGCGCCGGCAACAATCTCAGGAACGCCTGGGCCAACGACAACCCGACGGCCTATCTCGGTTTGACCGTGCCAAACTTCCCAAACCTGTTCCTGATGCTGGGTCCGAACTCAGGACCTGCGCATGGCGGCAGCGTGATTTTCCAGTCGGAATGCCAGAGCCGTTACATCTCGGCTTGCCTGGTCGAGATGATCGAGGAAGGCATCGCCGCCATCGATGTCAGCAAGGAAGCGCACGATCAATATGTCCGCAAGGTCGACGCCGAGCATGAGCAGTTGATCTGGACCCATCCGGGCATGACGACCTATTACCGCAACAGCCAGGGCCGCGTATTCTCGGCCATGCCCTGGCGCTTCGTTGATTACTGGGCGATGACCCACGATCCCGATCTCAGCCAGTATCGGCAGACGAAACGTGCAGATGCTTGAGAGCGGAAGGACGACCCGGGATGGAGAAGCCTCGCGTACGCATCTACACCGACTACAAGAGCCCTTACGCCTTCGTCGCCAACAAGCGCCTGTTCGAGCTTGAAGAGCAGCATGGCGTCGAACTGGAGTGGCTGCCCTATGCGTTGCGGGTCGCGGAGTTCATGGGGACGGTGGAAGAACGTACGCCGCATTTCTGGCGCAAGGTGCGCTACGCCTATATGGACGCGCGGCGTTTCGCCAACGCGCAAGGGCTGACGATGAAAGGGCCGCGGCGAATCTACGACGCGATCTATTCCAGCGCCGGCATGCTGTTCGCCCAACGCCATGGCCTGTTCAGGCCGTACCACGACACGGTTTTTCGCCGGTTTTGGAACCATGATCTGGAGATCGACGAACTATCTGAGATCGCTGGCGTGATCGCCTCGATCAGTGGCTCGGCGAAAGACTTCGAGGAATATGTTCATGGGCCCGCGCGAGCGGAACATGATCGGATCATCGGGGAAGCGGAAGCGCTCGGCGTGTTCGGCGTTCCGACGATGGTGTTCAACGGCGAACTGTTCTGGGGCGGCGATCGCATTGACGTGCTGATCGAGCGCATCAACGATCCGGTGTCCGCTGCGACGGCCCTTGGCAGCCGGCACAAGAAACGATCAGGCGCGTGATGGTTCCCTCGCCTCGTCAGGGAACCCCGACTTAACTTGACAGTCTCCAATATCTGCCGCAGCATTTTCTCGATGCACTTGTTGGGGTGCTGGAGCCTTGGCTCCCCGCCTCGCAGGAATTGCCGGCTGATCATGTGGTCAGACGGCAGGCAGAGGGTACGGACAGATGTCCGTCGGGCCCACTCTTGGAGAGGAGCATGACGCCACCGGGCCAGTCCAGTGACCTTGCTCACGAGCAAGGTCTCGGCGCACGTTGAGGTGAACAGCAGCTGCTAGCCGCCGCGTTGCGCCATCAACAATCTGAACATATCCGCAGGATTGGAGCGCAAAGGCCACGCGCTTGTCGATCCAGAGTTATCCTGGTGTCTACCAGAATCCTTCGCTAAAACGAAGATGCAGGGCCCCGCGATGCTCCAATGCACCGGGGCCCATTAATTTGCGGATGAGGCGGCACTGAGATCCGCCATCCCGATCCGGAACCGAACTCCCCTTCGCGCGCTAACTTCTCTCGAACCGAGGGAGGTCATGATGAAACGCTATCCGCTTTGTCTCGGCGTGGTCGCGGCGCTCGCGGCCGTCGCCCATGCCCCTGCTCTCGCCCAGAGCACGAGAACGGGTCCGACGTTCTATGTCGTGCTGAATTCGCTGACCAAGAGTTGCTCCGTCGCCGACAAGACGCCAAAGACGGATACGCCGAACATCACGGTCGCGAGCGACACGGTTTACAAGAGCCGGGCCGAGGCGGAGGAAGCCATCAAGACCTTGCCATCCTGCACGCGATAGGCAGGTTCGCTTGTTGCAAGGACAGCCGATTAGTCTAGTGGGCGGCGAGATGCACCCAGCATCCGGTGCGCTCGAGCAGCGGCTGCAGAGCGTCGCGGTCTGCCGCATTCAGCGCTGCAAATTTCTCGCGTAGCTGCTGCAGGCACTTGACCTGATATTTGAATGGCGCGAGCGCATAAGGCAGACCCCAGACGCTGATCTCGAGCCGCTCCAACCCCTTCGCAAGGGCCTCTGCATTGGCGACCAGGAACGGCAGATAGAGCTCGCCGGCAATCTTCAACAGCGCCTCGGCCCATCCATTCAGCGCCTGCTCGCGCGGATACCAGGCGCCATCGACGCCGGAAGCATCATCGAGCCGCCGCACCCAGTGGTCGGTGAATGGCGCCACGGCCCGCATGATTCGCATCGGCGTCGGATCGGTCGCCATTTCGCGGAGTTGGCCGAACCAAGCGAAATCCGCCAGCGAGGGCCTGCTGCCGAACAGATATCTGGTCATCCCGACATGCGGCTCGAACGCTGCGAGAATGCGCCGGTAGCTTTCTTCGAGCAGCGGCTTGTTCTCTGCGGTCGCCCCGAGGATCGCCATGCGCGAAATCTGTCGCTGCCGGAACTCCTCGATCTCCTCCGCGCTGCCGGTCTCCGCCTCCGAGGTCGACCATTCCTCGCCGGCCCAGCGCGAGACATAGGTCTGGTCTTCCACATCCCACCAACGGTAGAGGAACAACGGCTTCACCGCCCATTCGTCGGCGAGGTCTTCCAGGACATCGCAAATGAACGCGACCGACTTGTCCTCGGGGATCACCGATCGACCGGCATGCCGCGTCTCGAGATCGTAGGCGAGCGTCGTCGTTTCGCCACGATAGCTCCCGTCGGGATATTGCAGCACCGGGATCAGCATCGGCCGCAGATGCGCCGTTGCCTGACGCAGCGCCTTAGTCATGATCACCCAGTCATGCGGGATCCGGCGATAGCGCAGCAATGCGCGCAGCTTGAGCGCATAAGGCGACGCAGTGGATCCGATCAGCCGATAGCGTCCTTCGGTCATGACTGCCCTCGATTCCTCCCGAACTGTGCACGCCCAGTTTAGGCCATCGGATCCGGGCAAGCGATCTCGACGCGGCATCCCGCGCCGGGATGAATGGTCAGCCGGAAGCCGTGCAGCTTGACGATCGCAGCCACCAGATTGAGGCCGAGGCCGACGCCCGGCGTGTTACGCATCTTGTCGGACCGATAGAAGCGCCGCAGCACCGCGTCGCGTTCCTCTTCCGTGATCCCGCTGCCGGTATCGTGTACGCGGATCATCGTTTCGTTCCCGTTGCGCAACAGTTCGATGTCGACCTTGCCCCCCTCCGGAGTGAACTTGATGGCGTTGTCGACGAGATTGGTGACGGCTTCGATCAACAGGTCCCGATCGCCGCGCACGTTGAGCGGGTGCTCGGCGTGGACACTCAGCGCGATATTCTTGTTCTCCGCGATCGGCTCATAGATGTCGCAGACTTCGCGCAACATCTCATGCAGTGGCACGATGCCGAAGCCGGCCGACCGCCGGCTGTTCTCGATCTCGGCAAGCCGCAACAGCGCCGTGATGATCGTCAGCGACTGATCGATACCGGCGATCGCCTTGTCTGCGACCGTCTGAAGCTGCTCAAGCGACGTTGCATGGGTGCGCCCGCGCTCAAGCGCGAGCCTGGCGCGCGTCAGCGGCGTCCTGAGATCGTGGGCGATATCGTTGCCGACGCCGGCCAGAGCGTTGATCATCGTTTCCATCTCGTCGAGCATGCCGTTGACGACGACCGCGAGCTTCGAGAACGGCTCGCTGCCATCGCTATATGGCAGCCGTTCACGCAGATCACCGGCGATAATGCGCTGGACGCGCTGGTTGACCTCCTCGACCTGCCGCTGCGCGCGCACGCTCAGCCAGGCGCCGGCCAGAAGACAGATAATGAATGCCGGAAATAGTCCGAACGCAAGCGCTTCGCCGACGACATGCGAAATCTCGTTGGTCTCATCGACATTGCGCGCAATCACCAGGAGGTTGCCATTTGGCATCCGCTTGCTGATGGCGCGGACTGAGTGATCGTGATTGGGCTGGTCTACCCTCGCCGCCGTGACGCTCTGCGCCGGCGCGTCAATCTTGAGACCGATCGGAAGACGCTCCATGTTGCCGGCCAATCTCCGCCCGTCCGAGCCAAACACCCCTGCAAACTGAACGCCCCGCGAGTCCTGCCGCAAATGATCTTCAATAGCATCGAGCTGGCGCTCCATCGGCAGCATCGTCATGAAGGAGATCTGACGGGCGAGCATGCGGTCGGTCCGATCGATCAGATAGTTGTCGATCTTCACGTAGATGAAACCGAACAGCGCGATCATGAAGACGGCAAGGACGCCCGCCACCGCAAGTGCCCAGCGAAAGCTGTTCGAGCGGATGAATTGCCACTGGCCCATCGGGTTCGGATGTCTCTGCATGACGTCAACGGCCATCGATCGGAGCGCGCAATATCTCAGGAGGCAGCACGGAGGATGAAACCGGCACCGCGGACATTCTGGATCATCGGAGTTTCTCCCGGTCCGTCCACCTTGTGGCGCAAGCGGCCCATATGCACGTCGACCAGATTTGTCGCCGGGACGAACTTGTAGTTCCAGACCTCTTCAAGCAGCATGGCGCGCGTCAGCAGCTGGTCGCTGCGCCGCATCATATATTCGAGCAGGCGAAATTCGCGCGGCAGGAGATCGATCACTCGATCGGCCCGCTTGGCGCTACGCTCGATCAAGTCGAGTTCGAGCTGCCCCACGCGCAGCAGCGTCTCGCGCGATTCCACTGGCCGCCGGAGCAGCGCTTCTATCCGGGCGATCAGTTCCACGACGGCGAAAGGCTTGGTGAGATAGTCATCGCCGCCCATGCGCAAGCCCCGCACACGGTCATCCACCGCACCGAGTGCGCTTAGCACCAGCACCGGTGTGCGAACCTGCTCCTTCCGCAAGGTCTCGATCACGCTGAGCCCATCCATTCCGGGTAGCAGGCGGTCGACGATCATGGCGTCAGGCCTCAGGCTGCGTGCCTTGTCGAGACCCTCTCGACCATTGGCCGACCATTCAACCTCGAAGCCGCGTTCGGCGAGTTCGGCCGTGATCTCCTCGGCAGTCTCGCCGTCATCCTCGATCAAGAGCACCTTTGTCATCAGTCCGTTCTCGACAACCATCATGCCGGAGGCCCAATTGCCACCGGGGCCGCTCGGAGCGCGGCGCCGTCAGCCTGCACTTCAGGTCGGGGATGCGCCCGCTCAACGGCTGAACTGGTCTCCGCCTCGGGCGGTGGGGCCGCCTTCAACCAGCATAGGCTCGGCGGCGGAACCACGCCATTAAATTGCACTTTATGGAGAGGCTTCTACTGCCGATCAGCCAAATCGGCGGAGAGACGTCAGGAAACGGCCTGGGTCCTGAGGGTCACGCGGCTGCCGTCAGCGAGATCGACCGACGGATTGAGGATCACCTTGTCGCCCGTCTTGACGCCGCTGTTGATCTCCACTTGCCGGCCCAGGTCCCGAACGACGTTGATCTTGCGCAGGTGCACCACCCCGTTCTCGACCACGGCGACCTGCAGGCCGCCTTGATTGAAAATGATCGCGTCCGCAGACACTTTGAAGCTCGGCGTCTTGCGTGGAATGCGCAGCTCAATCGTGCAGTAGATGCCCGGCGTAAGCGTACCGTCCGGATTCGGGATATCGATCTCGGTCAACAGCGTTCGCGAGCCCGGCTGCATTGCGTTCGCGATCCGCGTCACCTTGCCAGGAAAGCTGCGATCGGGCAGTTCCGGAACGTGCACGATGGCGTCGATCCCCGGCCGCACTCCGAACGCCGCATCCTGCGGAACGAACACCTGGGTGCGGATGACATTGCTCTGCATGATCGTGAACATGAACGTGCCGCTGGTCGCATCCGCCTGCACCAGGCTGCCGACATCGATATTGCGCTGGGTGATCACGCCGTCAAAGGGCGCAACGACGTGCTGATAGATCTTCTGCTGATGCAGCACCTGGAGCTGCGCGTCCTCGGCGACTACATTGGCCTGCGCCACCGAGACCGCAGCCTCTTGCGCCTTGAGCGTCTGGGAATCGATCGTTCCCTGCTGCG
This sequence comes from Bradyrhizobium cenepequi, assembly GCF_020329485.1. Taxonomy (GTDB): domain Bacteria; phylum Pseudomonadota; class Alphaproteobacteria; order Rhizobiales; family Xanthobacteraceae; genus Bradyrhizobium; species Bradyrhizobium cenepequi. The sequence continues at coordinate 195,430 of NZ_JAGKJI010000003.1, read as the reverse complement.
CGGTGAGCCAGCCCTTCTCGACCAGCGGCTTGTCGCGGTCCCAGGTCACCTTGGCCAGCTCCCTGTTGGCCTGCGCCTGCTGCAGTGCGGACTTGAGCTGTCCGAGCGTCGCCTCGGCCTGCGCGATCTGATGGTCGAGCTCTGGCGCCACAATCTCCGCCAGCAATTGCCCTTCCTTGACGTGATCACCGATGTCCACCTCGCGCTTGGCTATATAGCCGCTGGCGCGTGCGAAGATATTGGCGGAGGCAAAGGCCGAGGTGGTTGCCGGCAGGTTCACAACGTCGATCCCGTCGCTGGGCTCGACGGTCGTCACACGAACATCCGGAACGAGATCGCGGCGCTCTTCGGCGGTGGCCATCGTCTGGCGATATTGAGCATAGTGACTCCAGGCCCCGGACGCCAGCGCGCCCGTTCCAATCAGCCCCAGCGCCACGCCCGCAATCCGGCCAATCCATGAACGGCCATGCCGCACCGGCGCCGGATCGTTCTTGCGATCCTCGGGCGTCGGCTCGATCCTGAAAGGCCGATTGAAATTCATTCCAGCACCTCGTCGAACACACCGTGATGTTTCCTGCCGTCGTTGCCCTTGCGCAGCATGGCAAACAGATAGGGTACCACCAGCAGCGTCGTCGGCGTCGCAAACAGCAAGCCACCGATCACCGCGCGCGCAAGCGCGGCATTCTGCTCTTCGCCGGCGGCACCGATCGCCATCGGAATCATGCCCACGATCATCGCGGCCGCAGTCATCAGCACCGGCCGGATTCTGGTATGCCCTGCCTCGATTGCGGCCTCAAAGGCGGTCTTGCCGGCAAGCTGCTGCTCGCGGGCGAAAGTCACGAGCAGGATCGAGTTGGCCGATGCGACGCCCACCGCCATGATCGCACCCATCAGCGACGGCACGTTCAGGGTCGTTCCGGTCACGAACAGCATGGTCAGGATGCCGCAAAGCGTCGCGGGCAAGGCCAGGATCACGACGAACGGATCGCCGAAATTCTGATAATTAACCACCATCAGCATGTAGACAAAGACCGCGGCAAACAACAGGCCGATGCCGAGATTGAGGAACGAGCTGTTCATGCTGTCGATCTGGCCGATCACCTGGATCGAGTTGCCCGGCTTGAGCTGCTTCTGCAGGTCACCGACAATATGACTGATCTGGCTCGCGACGCTGCCGAGGTCACGCCCTTGCGTGCTGGCATAGATCTCGTAGACCGGCTGAATGTTGGCCTGGTTGGCGTTGGTTGGGACACTGCCGCGCTTGAACGTGGCAACGTTGCTGAGCAGGCCGGGCACGGGTGTGTCGGTCAGCGATGCCAGCGTCGTCGAAACTGGCGTGTTGCCGAGATCGTTGATGGACGCGACCTTGCTCTCTGGCGTCTGCACCGCGATGTAATACGGAATGCCGGATTTGGGATCGGTCCAGAAATTCGGCTGCACCTGCTCGGACGAGCTCAGGCTGACATTGAGATTGGTCGCGATCGTATTGGCGTTCAGACCGAGCTGGGCCGCGCGGGTGCGGTCGATGTCGGCATAGAACGCGGGCGCGTTCACCTCCTGCTGCAGATGCGCATCCACCACGCCGGGGATATCGGCGATGCGCTGCCGCAGCTCCTGCGCGACGCGCAGATTATTGTCCTTGTCATAGCCGACGGTGCGGACGTCGATCTGCGCCGGCAGTCCGAAATTTAGGATCTGCGTCACGATGTCCGCGGCCTGGAAGTAGAAAGTATCCTCTGGGAAGGCCTTCGGCAGTTCCTCGCGCAGCTTGCGCACATAGTCGGCGGTCGGAGCGTGGCCTTCCTTGAGAGCAACAAGGATCACGCCGTCATTGACACCGATGGTAGAGCCGTCGCTAAAGGCAAGGTTATACGGCCGCGCTGGCAGTCCGATATTGTCGACGATCAGCTGGCGCTGATCGGCCGGGATGATCTCGCGGATCTTGTTCTCGACCTGCTGAAAGATGCGCTCCGTCGCCTCGATCCTGGTCCCGGCCGGCGCACGAACGTGAAGCTGGATCTGCCCACCGTCGATCGCCGGGAAGAAGTCGCGGCCGACCATGGGAAACATCACCGTACCCAGCAGCAGCACAAGCCCCATGCCGATGGGGATGATGAAGCGATGGTTCAAGAGTCCGGTCAGCCAGCGCGAATAGGTATGACGCACGGCTTCAAAACCACGTTCGAACGCCGCATGGAAGCGGGCGAACAAGCCGGCCGCGGCTGCTCCAGGCGTGCCGTGATGTTCGCCCTTGAGCAAGAGGCCGATCACGATCGGCGTCAGCGTTCGGGAAAGACCGTAGGAAGCCAGCATCGCAAATACGACAGCAAGCCCGAGCGGTGTGAACAGGTATTTTGCCGGCCCATCCAGGAACACGACGGAGGTGAAAACGCAGCTGATCGCGAGCGTCGAGACCAAGGTCGGTACGGCAATGCCGGCGGCGCCGTGCAGTGTCGCCTGCGGCAGTGGCATCCCTTCCTCGGTAAGCAGGCGATGGGTGTTCTCGATCGTGACTGTGGAGTCGTCGACGAGAATTCCGACCGCGAGCGCCAGCCCGCCGAGCGTCATCGTGTTCAACGTCTCGCCAAGGAAATAGAGCACGATCAGCGACGCCAGGATCGAGAGCGGGATCGAGATCATGACCACCGCCGTCGAGCGCCACGATCCGAGGAACAAGAGGATCATCAGCGCCGTCAGCGCCGCAGCGATCGCGCCTTCCCGTAGCACGCCCGCGACCGAGTCCTTCACGAATACCGACTGATCGAACAGTTCGTTGATCTGCATGCCTGGAGGCGCTGCGGCGCGCGCCGTCTGCAATGCCTTGTGCACGGCATTGACCACGGAGAGTGTGGAGGCATTGCCGTTCTTGATGATACTGAGCAGGACCGAGCGCCGGCCGTTCTGTCGCACGACGTTCTGCTGAACCAGCCAGCCGTCATGCACCTGCCCGACATCCTTGACGAACACGGTCGCGCCATTCACCACCTTGATTGGAATGTTGTTGAGGTCGTCGATGCTCGGCGGCGTCGCATTGGTGCGGACGGCATATTGCGTTTTGTCGAACTTCGCCGTGCCTGCCGGCAGCGTGAGGTTCTGGGTGTTCACGGCGTTCACCACGTCGAGCGGCGTCAATCCCTTGGCGAGCAGCTTTTCCGGATCGATGTCGACCATGATCTGGCGGTACTTGCCGCCTGCCGGCGTCGGTAGCGTGATGCCCGGGATCGGCGCCAGTTGCTGGCGGATCCGATAGATGCCGTAATCGTAGAGCTGCTGCTCATTGAGCGTGTCTGAGCTCAAGCTGATCTGCAGCACTGGAACGCTCGAGGCGTTGAACTGAACCACCACCGGCGGCTGGATCCCCGGCGGCATCAGCGCACGGATCGAATTGGTAGCGGAGACGATCTGGGAGATGGCGAGGTCGAGATTGACGTCAGGCTGGAAATAAATCTTCTGCACCGATAGCCCTGCCATCGTCTGGGCTTCGATGTTCCTGATGCCGTTGACGTTGGAGCTGATCGAATACTGGCTATAGGTGGTGACGCGCTGCTCCATCTCGGGCGTGCTCAGCCCGGTGTAGCTCCAGATCACCGTCACCACGGGGATGTTGATTTCCGGAAAGATGTCCGTCGGCGTCTTGTAGCTGGCGACGGCACCTAGAAACAGGATCAACGCGGCGACTACATAGAATGTATGTGGAAACCGCAGAGCGAAGCGAACGATACCCATCGTCAGTCCTTAACCGCGCACCGCCCTGCTGGTCCTCACACAACCCGGCAGCGCGTCTATTTCAATTGCACATGCACCACGTGACCGGGGTCGTCCGGCATACCTTCTGCGATCACCAGATAACGTCGCCGAGCTCTGTCTTCGCCACGCCCCATGCACGGGCGAGACGCGAGAGCCGATATCCTCGTGGTTTTCCATCCCCTATCGCATATGCATTGTATGGCGCGGCATCGCGTCAGGTGAATGCATGGCAGGCATCGCATCCGGCTGCGGCGCAGGCGCTGGCTGTGTCGGCGCCGCAACCGACGGCGGCAACTCCTCTCCAACCGCAAGCCGCATCGCCGCGATCTCCTGCTGCTGGGTGACGACAATTTCCTGGGCGAGACGGCGAAGCTGCTCATTATGGCCATAGCGAAGGACGGCCTTCGCCATGTCGATCGCACCTTGATGGTGCGGGACCATCATCGCGACGAAATCGCGGTCGACGTCGCCGGTCGGCTTGATCGTCATGTCCGCCATCATCTTGCTCATGGCGGCGTCGTTTTCCGAAAGGAAGGGCTGCTCGTCGGCATAGTCGGGGCGATCGGCTACATATTGAACCGGCATAGCTCCGCGAAGGTGATACGCCCTTGTGGGATTCTGAGCCAGCACGAACGATGTCGCCGCAACCGAAGCCGTCGTCGCAAGTGAGATCACGCGTTTGCGAACGAAAGAACGTGACAACACAATCATCCATGCCTCCAGACAAAGTTGGCCGTTGCGCGGAGCGATCCACGGCCCAGCCTCTTGCGTTTCCGAATATTTAAGGGGTGGTTCGCCGAACAGGCGGTCGGCAACCAAGACGCCACCTTGCCGACACCCTTCAAGGTGGGTGGCGAACGGCCCATCCTCAATTAAAAAACGATTTAGGTTCCGACAACGCCGATTGGACGTCGGATCGATGTGTTCGGCGTCAATAAACGGCAAGGATCAACCAATATTCGGTGATGACGCTGATTGCAGCGCTCAAGATCCGGTGAACTGGATTCGTGTCCTGTATCTGCGACCTGATCGACGATCACATCATCAGGAACGCGAACGACGCGCCGACGCAGCACGCACGCTTGCGCTTGATGAGGCGACAGAGGTTCTGATTCAACTGTCAAATAGCGGAGAGGATGTGAGTCTGCATTCTCGCGGCGTACTCCGCCCGAGCTTTGCTTCACTTTCCACCCTCCTCTATGTCAGAGGGCGCAGGGAAAGCCGGGTGCCGGTTGCACCCGTGGGCCCCGTGCAACAAAAAGCACGGGGGTAGGACCACAGGTCAACCGGAGCAACTCCGGCTTTCCCTGCGCAGTGGTTTTACGGCTTACTTCGTGCTCTTCCCGGTGACCGGGCTTTCTTGCCACCGTCACTCTGCGGACACTTGATCCACAGAACTTAGCGCCAGCGTCGGGGCGCCAGAACCACACGACTTCGCCGTCCGCTGATGCCGCGCTCGTCAGTCGCAACACCCGCGTCCACCGCATCCCACCGCAACGTTCGTGACGATCGCGAGCCGCCCCTCATTCGGGTGAGACGCGCGGAGTTAAATCACTGATTTGCCCGACGACGGAAGCGGAATGTTTTTTCCGCGAGGGCTGGACAGGGCAAATCACGTTGATTGGATTGGAGAAATTTCCGCGAGCGCGACTCGTCATTCCGGGGCGTCCGAAGGACGAGCCCGGAATCCATTTCACCGCGTGCGCAAGCGGCGCGATGGATTCCGGGCTCGCGCTGCGCGCGCCCCGGAATGACGAAGAGTGAGGCGCCCGTGGCCCATCCCTCGAGACGCCGCTTGCGCGGCTCCTCGAGATGAGGTCGGAGGTTGTTGCGCGAAGCCCTTTTCAACAAGGATCATTCGTATACTAATAAACAATCCGGCTTGATCGAAGCGTCAGGCCGCGGGCACAATCCACGGCGGAAGCATTGAGCGAAAAGGACAGAGCATGGCCCACGATGCACCCCAGGCGACCGGACCGAGCAAGCTGGTGATCCGCAATATCGGGCTGCTGCTGTCGGGCGCGCTGGAGCGGCCGATCCTCGATGCCGACACCATCGTGGCCGAGAACGGCAAGATCACGGGCGTTGGCCGCGCCAAGGACGTCGACACCGAAGGCGCCACCACCATCGTCGATGCCAACGGCACGACGGTGGCACCGGGACTGATCGACAGCCACGTCCATCCTGTGGCGGGCGACTGGACACCGCGGCAGAACCAGATCAACTGGATCGACAGCTATCTGCATGGTGGCGTCACCACGATGATCTCCGCGGGCGAGGTGCACATGCCGGGCCGCCCACGCGATGTCGTAGGCTTGAAAGCGATGGCGATCTTCGCGCAGCGCGCATTCTGGACGCTGCGGCCGGGCGGCGTGAAGGTGCATGCCGGCGCGCCGGTGATCGAATGCGAGATGGTGGAAGAGGATTTCAAGGAAATGGCCGCCGCCGGCGTCAAGCTGCTCGGCGAGGTCGGCCTTGGCGGCGTGAAGGACGGCCCCACCGCGCGGAAGATGGTGGGATGGGCGCGCAAATACGGCATCCAGAGCACGATCCACACCGGCGGCCCTTCGATCCCCGGCTCCGGTCTGATCGACAAGGACGTCGTGCTGGAGGCCGACACCGACGTGGTCGGCCATATCAATGGCGGTCACACCGCCCTGCCCGACGACCAGATCCGCTGCATCTGCGAGGGCTGCAAGCGCGGCCTCGAACTGGTTCACAACGGCAATGAGCGCTCGGCGCTATACACGCTGCGTATCGCGCGCGAGATGGGCGATCTTCACCGCGTCATCCTCGGCACCGATGCGCCCGCCGGTTCCGGCGTGCAGCCGCTTGGCATTTTGCGCATGGTCTCGCTGCTGTCCTCGCTCGGCGAACTGCCGGCGGAGATCGCGTTCTGCCTTGCGACCGGCAACACCGCACGGATGCGGGAACTGGACTGCGGGCTGGTGGAAGTCGGCCGCGCGGCCGATTTCGTGCTGATGGATAAGGCGCAGCATTCGCCGGGCAAGAACATCCTGGAGAGCGTGCAACTCGGCGATCTGCCGGGCGTCGGCATGACCATCATCGACGGTATCGTCCGCACCCAGCGCAGCCGGAATACGCCGCCGGCGGGCAAGGTGCCGGAGATCGTGGGGCGGTAAATGCAACGCCATCGCGCGCTTCACCTCGCCCCGCGTGCGGGGAGAGGTCGAATTCGAGCGCAGCTCGAATTCGAGTGAGGGGGAGCCTCCGCGAACTCATCTCTGACCGCATTCGCGGATAGAGCCCCTCACCCCAACCCTCTCCCCGTAAGAACGGGGAGAGGGAGGAAGTCCATCAATCGATCACCTGCACCACCTTCTGCTGCTGCGGATCGACCAGCACGATCTGGTCGCCGACGGCGAGATAGCGATAGTTGCCGAGATCGGGATTGTTGCGCACCATTTCCTCCGGCACCGGCTGCAGCGACAGGCAGTTCGACGCCGACATTCCGCCCGAGGGCGCCGTTGTGCCGACTGTGGCCGAAGACCCGCGCGCCAACTCCCTGAACCTCGGACGCATGTCGTCGCTGATGACGACGCGTTCGCGGCCATAGACTGCAGGCCCGCCATAGCCCGGCCCTTCGTCAAGGATGTCGACGACTTCGTGCCGTCGCGGATCGACGATAACGACCCGGTCGTCAACAAGCGTGTAGTCATAGTCGCGATATTGCGGAGCGATCCGCACGATGTCTGCCGGCAGCCGGTGAGGCTGGATGCTCGGCGGCAACCGCTGGCCGATATTGACGTTCACATTCGAGGTCCGGGTTGCCGTTCGCTCGCGCCGGAGCTGATCCACGATCTGCTTGCGCTGATCGTCATTGACGCTCGTGGTGCGCTGGCCCGCCTGTCCAGGCGCCCGGCCCATCTTTGTGCCCTGGTCCTGGGTGGTGTCGCTCGGCCGTGATGTCTGCTGCTGCGTGGACGTGCCGGAGGGCTGGGCCGCCTGATCGCGCTGATCCCTGCGGTCGCGATCCATCGGCTGCTGGCTCTGCTGCTTGGTGCGGTCCATCTCCTGCTGGGACTGCTGCTTGGTATCGGCAGGCTGCCTGGTGTCCTGCGCACGGTCCCGTCCGGTCCGGTCCATGCGGCCCCGCTGCTGTTCGGTGGCCTGACCAGAATCACGGTTGCGCTGCTCATCCCTGCTTTGCTGCCTCGTGCTCGCGGCCGGGCGATCGCGACGGTCCTGATCCTGGCTTTGCCGGGTGGGCTCCCTGCTCTCACGCCCCTGCGGCTCTTGAGCCTGCCTGCTTCGTTCAGCCGGCGACGGACCCTCGCCACGCTGCATGTCCTTGGCGCCGCCACCGCCGCCCTTCTGTTCAGACTGAGTGCGCTCCTTCGTGCGATCGGCCACACCGGGGCGCTCCGTCTCCCTGGACTGGGCACGCGAACGATCCATGTCTTTTGACTGACCCGCCGGAGCCTGTGCGCGTGGTCCTTCCTCGCGCTTCTGCGATTGATCCGGCGCCTGCGCGACGGCGACGCCGGCACCGATCGTCAAGGCGATTGCCGTTGTGTAAAGCCAATTAATCCTCATTGGGGGAACTCCTGTTGGTTCCCTGCCCGCCTCTTGAACCTTGGCAATGTCAGTCACCGGGTTTTGTTCCGCCGACAATCAAGCGTGCCCGGCGACGGTTCACCGCAGCTTGCCGAGCAGCTCGATCAATGTCTCCCGCTCCTTACCATCGAGCGGCGCCAGCGTTTCCTTGGTGATCGCCAGCGCATTCGGCGCGGCTTTTTCGACCGTCTGCTGACCGGCGCGGGTCAGGCTCACCAGCAAACGACGGCCGTCCTCGGGATCAGGACTGGTCTCGGTCAGGCCCCGCGCGGTGAGGCGGTCGATGACGCCCTTGATGGTGGCGACATCCATCGCCGTCAGCCGGCCGAGCTGGTTCTGCGAGCACGCGCCGGTCTCGGCGAGCTTCGACAGCGCCGCCCATTGCGGCGAGGTCAGGTCGACGCCGATCTCGCGCGCGAAGATGGTGGCGTGGCGCTGCCAAACCTGGCGCAGCAGGAAGCCGATCTGCTCGTCCAGAATGTAGCTGGTCTTCTGCGGCTTCGGGTTACGTTTCGCGACACCATTCCTGGCCATGATTCAATCTCCCCTGCCGCCACGCCCATTGTTGAGCAAGATCCCCGGGCAAACGCTTTGCGTTTGTCGCGAGGGAAAACCGCTACCCACTTTTCCGGATCATGCTGATCACAGCGACAAATGCGCGTCGCGGATATCAGGCCGGGCATCGAGCTCGTCCATCGTGCCGCCGAAGCAGATGCGGCCGCGCTCGATGATATAGGCGCGATCCGAGATCAGGCGCGCGAAATGCAGGTTCTGCTCTGAGACGACAATGCTGACACCCTCCTTCTTCATGGCAAGGATCGCATCGACCATCTGCTCGACAATCTTCGGCGAAAGGCCTTCTGAGGGCTCATCGAGCAGCACCAGTGACGGATTGCCCATCAGTGTGCGCGCAATCGTCAGCATCTGCTGCTCGCCACCGCTCATGCGGCCGCCCGCACGTCCCCGCATCTCGCCGAGATTTGGAAACAGCGTGAACAGTTTTTCGCGCGTCCAATATGGTGCGTTGTCGCGCCTCTGCTGGCGGCCGACCTCGAGATTCTCCTCGACCGTCAGGTCGGTGAAGATGCGTCGCTCCTCCGGCACATAGCCGAGCCCGCCGCGCACAATCGCATGCGTCGGTTCGCGCGAAACGTCCCTGCCCTCGAAGACGATGCGCCCCGAGCGATTCTCGACCAGGCCGACGATGGAGCGGAAGGTCGTCGACTTGCCGGCGCCGTTGCGACCGAGCAGTGCGACCACCTCACCCTCGCCGACATCGAGCGCGATATCGAACAGGATATGCGCCGGGCCATAGAAACTGTTGAGATCCTTAACCTGGAGCTTCATGCATGCGCTCCATCGCGGTGGCGCGCGTCATAGACCAGGCCTTCGCCGAGATAGATCGCGCGGACCTGCGCATTGCCGCGAACTTCCTCGGGCGATCCCTCGGCGATCAGGCTGCCGCGGTTCAGCACCAGAATGCGGTCGGCATGCTCGAACACGACGTCCATGTCGTGCTCGGTGAAGAGCACGCCGATCGACTGCTCACGTGCGATGGTGGCGGTGAGCCGCATCAAATCGATGCGTTCGCGTGGCGCCATGCCGGCGGTCGGCTCGTCCATCAAGAGCAGCTTCGGCTGGTTGGCGAGCGCCACCGCAAGCTCCAGCCGCTTGAGGTCGCCATAGGCGAGTTCGCCGCAGGGACGCTCGGCATAGGCGCCCATGCCGACGAGATCGAGCAGCCGGCCGGCCTCCTCGCGCGCGAAATTTGGCGTCGAGCTCCAGAGATTGAAGAGCTGATGCCGATACGACACCAGCGCGACCTGCACGTTCTCGCGCACAGTCATGGTCGGAAAGGTCGCGGTGATCTGGAACGTGCGCCCGACGCCGAGCCGCCAGATTGCGCGCGGCTTCTGGCCGACGGTTTCCTCGCCCAGGATCGTGATGCGGCCGGAATCCGGCATGTTCTGGCCGTTCAGCATGTCGAAGCAGGTGCTCTTGCCGGCACCGTTCGGGCCGATCAGCGCCAGGATCTCGCCGGCGCGCAATTCGAAGGAGACGCCGCGCACGGCATGCACGCCGCCATAGGATTTGGTCAGGCCTTCGACCGACAGCAATGTAGGGCCCATGCTCATTCGGCGGTCTCGATGCGCGAGGTGAGAAGCGGCGAATTCGACGAGGACGATTTGCGGCGGCGGCTGATGATCGATTCCAGCGTGCCGACGATGCCTTTCGGGAAGGCGACTACGATCAGCACGATGAAGGCGCCAAGCACCAGTTTCGACCAATCGGTCTGGCTGACCAGCCAGATGTTCAGCGCCTTGTAGACGATGGCGCCGACCACCGCGCCGGAGACCGTCTCGACGCCGCCGAGCAGCACCATGACCAGCGCATCGACCGAGAGCGAGATGCCCATGTTGTCAGGGAAGACGCTGCCCTTGAGATATGCGAACAACGCGCCAGCGAGGCCGGCGACGGTGCCCGCGATCACGAACGCGGTCCATTGGATGCGCTTACAGTTGATACCAATCGCTTCGCTCCGCAACGGCGAATCCCGCGTCGCGCGTAACGCAAAGCCGAACGGCGAGAACACGATGATGCGGAGGATCAGAACCGCGAGCGCAGCGATGCCGAGCGACAGCCAGTAGAAGTGCGACGGGCTTGCCGCCCATTTCTCCGGCCACACGCCGAGGATGCCGTTGTCGCCACCGGTGACGGCGACCCATTGGAACGCGATCGACCACACGATCTGGGCGAAGGCGAGCGTCAGCATCGCGAAATAGACGCCGGAGAGCTGCACGGCGAAGAAGCCGAACACGGCGGCACCGAAGAGCCCGAGCAGCGGGCCAAGCAGCAGGCAGGCGATCATCGGCAGGCCGGCCAGCTTGGCGAGGAAGGCGACGCCATAGGCGCCAAGGCCGAAATAGGCGGCGTGGCCGAAGGAGGCGAGCCCGCCGACCGACATCAGGAAATGCAGGCTGACGGCAAAGATCACGAAGATTGCAATCTCCGAGCCGACCGTGAGCGCGTAATTGCCGCTGAAGAACGGCAATGCGGCTGCGACGATCAGCATCGCAATTGCAGCTAGCCGTTCGTTCGACGTCAGTGGCCGCCATGGATTCACGGTGAGGCCCGGCGTGCGTCGCGCCGGCGCCTCCGGCTTGCCGAACAGGCCCCACGGCCGCACGATCAACACCACCGCCATCACCAGGAAGACCAGGATGATGGAGATCTTCGGGAAGATCAGGATGCCGAAGGCGTTGAGCTCGGAGACCAGCACGGCGGCGACGAAGGCGCCGATGATGCTGCCGAGGCCGCCGATGACGACGACGACGAAGACCTCGACGATGATGCGCAAATCCATCGCATGATGCACGGCATCGCGCGGGATCTGCAGCGCGCCGCCGAGCGCCGCGAGGAAGACGCCGACCGCAAACACGCTGGTGAACAACCATTTCTGGTTGACGCCGAGTGCCGCGACCATGTCGCGGTCCTGCGTCGCCGCGCGCACCAGGATGCCCCAGCGGGTGCGCTGGAATAAGAGCCAGAGAATGCCGAGCACGACAGGGCCGAGCACGATCAGGAACAGGTCATAGCTCGGGATGTTCTGGCCGAAGAAATCGACCGCGCCCTTGAAGCCCGGCGCGCGGCGGCCGAGCAGGTCGCTCGGACCCCAGATCAGCACGACGATATCCTGGACCATCAGCGTCAGGCCGAAGGTCGCGAGCAACTGGAAAAGCTCAGGCGAGTGATAGATCCGCCGCAGCAGCACCATTTCGACGAGCACGCCGACGACGGCGACGACAAGCGCGGCTACGAAAATGCCACCCCAGAAGCCGAGCGCGCCGGAGAAGCGCTCGGTCAGCGTAAAGGCGATATAGGCGCCGAGCATATAGAAGGCGCCATGCGCGAAATTCACGATCCGCGTCACGCCAAAGATGATCGACAGCCCCGAGGCGACCAGGAACAGCGAGGCAGCGCTGGCAAGTCCGGTCAGGAACTGAGCGATGTAAAAGGCCATTAGCGGTCCGCGTTGGAGTGGTTAGCTACGTGACTTCGTTTTGAGTGCGTGGCTCATCCTTCGAGACGGCCGCTGCGCGGCCTCCTCAGGATGAGGTCTGAGGTCCCCATGACGATCTGAGGTCCCGATTGCCAGACCCTCATGGTGAGGAGGCGCGAAGCGCCGTCTCGAACCATGAGGCCCCAGTCTTACCCGTGCATCAATCCTTCGGCCGGAGCTTTTCGATCTCGGCATCGCCAGGCAGATAGTCGGAGCCCTTCTTGTAGGAGGACTCCACCATCACGCCCTTGCCGTCCTTCAGTGCGGTCTTGCCGACGAAGGCGCCAAGCGTCGACTGGTGGTCGATCTTGCGGAAGGTGATCTCGCCGAATGGCGACGAGACCGACAAGCCCTCGGTCGCCGCGATCAGCTTCTCCGGATCGGTGGAGTGCGCCTTGATCAGGATCGCCGCCGCCGACTTGATGGTCTGGTAGCCGACGATCGAGCCGAGCCGCGGATAGTCTTTGAACTTCGCCTGGTACGCTTTCAGGAACGCCTCATGCTCCGGCGTCTTGATGGCGTACCAGGGATAGCCCGTGACGATCCACCCTTCCGGTGTCTCATCCTTCAGCGGATCGAGATATTCCGGCTCGCCGGTCAGGAAGGAGACCACCGCGCGGTCCTTGAACAGGCCGCGGGTGTTGCCTTCGCGCACGAGCTTGACGAGATCTGCACCGAAGGTGACGTTGAGGATCGCTTCGGGATTGGCGGCGGCGACCGCCTGGACCACCGGGCCGGCGTCGATCTTGCCCTGCGGCGGCCACTGCTCGTCGACCCACTGGATATCAGGACGCTTCTCCGACATCAGCTTCTTGAACACGGCGACCGCAGACTGGCCGTATTCATAGTTCGGCGCGATCGTGGCCCAGCGCTTGGCCGGTAGTTTCGCCGCGGCCTCCACCAGCATCGCGGCCTGCATATAATTCGAAGGACGCAGGCGGAAGGTGTAGCGGTTGCCCTTCGACCAGGTGATGGCGTCGGTCAACGGCTCCGCGGCAAGGAAGAATACCTTCTTCTGGTTGGCGAAGTCGCTGACGGCGAGCCCGATGTTGGAGAGGAAGGTCCCGGCGAGCATTGCGACGTTCTCGCTGGAGACCAGTTCGTTCGCCGCGGTCTGCGCATCGGCCGGCTTGCCGTTGTCATCCTTGGAGATGACGACCAGCTTCTTGCCATTGATGCCGCCGGCTGCGTTGATCTCTTCCACCGCGAGCTGCCAGCCCTTGCGATAGGGCTCGGTAAAGGCGGGCAACAGCGAATAGCTGTTGATCTCGCCGATCTTGATCTCGCTCTGGGCCATGGCGGCATCAGCCATGCCCGCGACCAGGACCGCGAGCCCTGCCCCAATCAAATAATTCCGCATCCCTTACCCTCCGATGTCCAACAAACTTATCTCAAACCGTCTTCGCCTTTGATCTCAGAAACCGTCAGTCCGCCGACGCGCGGCAGCGGCCGGCCAGAGTCGGTGACCGCGACCGCGACCATGATCTCGTTGGCCCGCGGCGCGTCGTTGATCTGCACTTCCATGCCATCGAAATGGCTGCGGACAAACGCCGCATCCTTGTGCCCGAGCGGGATATCCAGCGTCGTGCCTGGACCAGAACGCTTTTTCGAGGATGGAATCAATGCGGCTCCTTTACCCAGGACCTTGCGGACGGGCGCGCCCATCTTGGGATGCAAGATCGCGGCCGCATGCTCGAGTTCGCCGTTTTCGCCGACGGCGGCGGCCTTTCCATAGGAATGCGTCTTGGCGCCCTCGATGCCGAGCGCCGCCACCGCCCGTTTCGACAGCAATTCGCCGAGTTCCTCGCCAATCGCGATCAGGGGCGAGAGGTCCTCGACATAACGGCCGGCAAAGGGATTTTCGATCACCGCTATCGCCGCCGCGCGCCGGGTCGGCGGGGCGATGGCCTTGCCCATCTCGATGTGGGTCTCCTCGACCACGGTGACGATCTTGCGAATGATGGCACTCATCGTTTTCCGCCCTGTTCGTTTCCGGCCTGTTCTTGCTCAGGCCCGCGCATTCTCTATCGCGCATTCATGAACGAGTTGCGATTGGGCCATCTTCGGCGGACGCACCCTCACGACAACCGTCTCGCTGAAGAGGCGCAGCGCCGCGCCCTCGATCAATCCTGCCGCAAGGCATTCTCGCGCGCAAACCGCACCCGCTTCAAGGGCATCAGTGATCTCGCGCTCCGACAATCTGCCGACCTCCCGCGTCACCAGGCGCGGGCCGAGGTCGCTGTCAGGCTGCAATTCATTGGCTGGGCGGTGGACAATCGCGGGATGTCCGGGCAGATCGACCGCATTGGCGATGACGGTCGCTGCGGCATCGGCTTCCGAGGCGGTCCGCGCCAGCACGGTGACGGCATCGGCGATGCCGAAGGAGAAGCTGCGGCCGTGACGGCCGCTGGTAGCGATGCCACGGACGGGATCGTCGGCGTGGATCACCATGGTCTGCATCAGGCCGCTTCTGTCGGGACGGTCCATCAGGCCGACGGTGAACTGCTCGTCGCCTGCGAGATGCAAAGCGATGTCGCCACCATTATTGACATAGGCGCGATCGAGCGATGCAGCCTCCAGCATCGCGCCGAGGATCTCGTCCGCCACGCTGCCCGCCACCGCAGCCATCGGCGTGATGAAACGATCGGCGGCAAACGGGGCCACCGCCGCATGCATGCGCCGCGCGATCACACCTTCAAGGGCGCAATGCATCGGATGAGCCGCCTTGCGCAATTCGCCGAGTTCCATGCAGAGCCCATCCAAGAGGCCGGTGAAGCGGCACACCGCGGCGTCGTAGGCCGCCCGTATGTCACGCTCGCTTCCCGTCGCCTCTACGATCAGATCGATCGGTCCGTCCTGCAAATGCAGCCGCTTGTCATCAGGAAGAAGCGTGATCTGCGGACGTCTCGTCATGTTCGCCTCCCCGAGGTGAAGAGCATCGGCCGGATCTCGGCGCTGTCCTGCAAGGACGACAGCGGCCGCACATAATCCATGTGGCCGCCGAGCGCCGCATAATCGGAAAGTTTTAGCGTGAACTCGATCGGCGCCACCAGCGCCGGTGTCGGCACGTAACCAAATGCCCCTATCGGCATCTGCGTGACATCGACCATGAAGGTGATGCCGCCGCCCGGCCAGACGTACACAGGCGCGCCGCCGCTGGTGACGCGGGTCAGCGCGTCCTTCACCGAGCGCGTCAGCCGCACCGGGTTGTCGGTGACACCGGCGCGCAGCGAGCCGCCGGCGCCGGCCATGAACAGCACGGTGCACAGCGCCGGCTCGCAATTCTCCTGGATGCGTTCGACCGAGAATTTCAGCTCGGGCGGCATCTCCTGCTCGCTCGGGCGCAGCGCCTCGTCGAGCACGTAATACGCCGCGTGCTCGCCGGTGGTCGAGACCATCAGCATGGTCATCCCCGGCCGCGCTTCCTTCGGATCGAACGGCCCGAGCACGGAAAGCGGATCGGAGATCCTGGTGCCGCCCCAGCCGGTGCCCGGCTCAGCGACCTGGAAATAGCGGCCGGGCGTCGAGCGGCGGCCTTTCATCTTGATGCCGGTGTCGGCGATATCCAGCAGCTTGCCGGCCTGGTGCTCCGAGAGTACGCCGGTGATGTGGTCGTCGACGACGACGACCTCGTCGACCTTGCCGTGCCATTGCTTGGCGAACATGCCGATGGTCGCCGAGCCGCAGCCGACGCGCATGCGCTCTTCCCGGACGCCATTGACGATCGGCGCCTGGCCCGCCTGTACAACGACGGTAGCCCCGCCGTCGATGACAAGTTCCACCGGCTTGCAGTTGGAAAGATCCATCAGCGTGTCGCAGGTGACGCGGCCCTCCTTCTTGGAGCCGCCGGTCAGATGATGGACGCCGCCGAGCGACAGCATTTGCGAGCCGTATTCGCTGGTGGTTACATGCCCGACCACCTCGCCTTGCGCGCGCACGGCCGCGGTCTCGGGACCGAGATAGCGGTCGGTGTCGATCTTCACCTTGACGCCGCAATAGGAGAAGATGCCTTCCGTCACGACCGTGACCATGTCGACGCCCTCGACCTCCGACGAGACGATGAAGGGCGCCGGCTTGTAGTCGGGATAGGTGGTGCCGGCGCCAATCGCGGTGACGAAGATGTCGCCTTGATGGACGATCTTGCCGTCCCAGTCGCCGCTCGCCTGGAACGGCACCACACGCCCGCCATGTTCGAGCGCGCGCGACAGCACGATATGCGGATCGACGCGTACCAGTCTGCCGTCGTGATTGGCGTAGCGGTCGCAGGCGCCCGCAACTCCCGGCTTGATGTAGCACATCACCGGGCAGGCATCGCAGCGGATCTTGTCAGAAGCGGCAACGTCAGCCATCGCGAACAAGCCTGGTGTTGGGAGGCGGCGTCATCTGGTCCCGGGCTCAACCGCCGGGATATCATTCGTATACGAACGATCCTGCGCGCAGGTCATAGGCCTGTCAAGCAGGCGCAACGGCGAAAAACCACGGCTGCCGAATAAAACCTCATTTGCCTCCCCGCTTTGTCCAGAAAGCGGGCAGCGCAGTGCAGCAATAAGCCGGCGGCTTGCACGTTTGTACACAAACGTTATCCTCCGACGACATCGATCGGCGATTTTGCAACGCAATCATCGAAACTTAGTCGAAGCCTTTGGGGACCACGAGCTGATGCGCCTGACCGTCAACGGCAGGATTTTCGATCTCGACGCCGCTCCGGACACCACACTGCTTTACGTGCTACGCAACGATCTCGAACTGAACGGACCGAAATATGGTTGCGGGCTCGGCGAATGCGGCGCCTGCGCGGTGCTGATCGACGGCGTCGCGGCGCGCTCCTGTGTGATCCCGATTGAAGGCTGCGTCGGGCGTGACATTGTGACGCTCGAAGGGCTTGGCACGCGCGAGCGCCCCGATCCCGTGCAGCAAGCCTTCATCGCCGAGCAGGCTGCGCAATGCGGCTACTGCCTCAACGGCATGATCATCACGACCAAGGCACTGCTGACGCGCAATCCGCGCCCGACCGAGAATGAGGTGCTGGAGGCGTTGCGCTACAATCTCTGCCGCTGCGGCGCGCATATCGAGATCATCCGCGCCGCCATGCGCGCGGCTGGCGACGCAATCGAGGCGCGCGATTGATGGCCTCGCAGGAGAATCTTGCGCGGCCACAAGGGTCGCTATCCATTGTTCGGCAATCGGATGCGAACGGCGCGTTCGAGACCTTCATCAAGATCACGGCGGATGGCTTTGTCACCGCCTATAACGGCCATGTCGATCTTGGCACCGGCATCCGCACCGCGCTCGGGCAGGTCGTCGCCGAGGAACTCGACGTGTCGTTTGCGCGTGTCATCGTCGTGCTCGGCGACACCTCGCAAACGCCCAATCAGGGTCCGACGATCGCCAGCGAGACCATCCAGATATCGGCGGTGCCGCTCCGCAAGGCGGCGGCGCAGGCGCGGCATTTTTTGGTCGCGCGCGCGGCGAAGCGGCTGGAGCTGTCACCCGGAGAGCTCACCATCGAGGACGGACTGATCCGCGGCCGGAACAACCGCAGCATCACCTATGGCGAATTGATCGCGGACGAGACCATCCAGATCGAACTCGCCGATGATGTGCCGGTGAAGACCGTCGATGCCTACTCCCTGGTTGGACAATCAGTGCCGCGCGTCGATCTACCGGCCAAGGCGACCGGCGAACTGGTCTATGTTCACGACGTGCGTGTACCGGGCATGCTGCACGGCCGCGTGGTGCGCCCGCCCTATGCCGGCGTCGATGCCGGGCCGTTCGTCGGCACCAGCCTGGCCACAGTCGATGACGATTCGGTGCGGGATATCCCTGGCCTGGTTGCGGTCGTTCGGATCGGCGACTTCGTCGGCGTCGTCGCCGAGCGCGAGGAGAACGCGATCAAGGCGGCGGCGCAACTGAAGGTCAGTTGGAAGCCGGGACCGACGCTGGCCGATCTCGAGAACGTCGAACAGGCGCTGCGCGCCAATCCATCGACGCCGCGCACGCTGCTCGACAAAGGCGATGTCGATAGCGCGATCAAGGCCGCCGCGAAGCCGATGCAGCGGACTTACCTGTGGCCGTACCAAATGCACGGCTCGATCGGCCCGTCCTGCGCGGTGGCGGACTATCGGGACGATGCGATCCGCGTCTGGTCCGGCACGCAGAACCCGCACCTCCTGCGCGGCGACCTCGCGCTGCTGATCGAACGGCCGGAGACCGAGATCGAGGTGATCAGGATGGAGGCGGCCGGCTGCTATGGCCGCAACTGCGCCGACGACGTCACGGCTGATGCCTTGCTGCTCTCGCGTGCCGTTGGCCGTCCCGTACGCGTGCAGTTGACGCGCGAGCAGGAACACGCCTGGGAGCCAAAGGGCGCCGCGCAACTGATGGACGTCAATGGCGGCTTGAACGCCGACGGCAGCGTCGCGGCCTACGATTTTGCCACGCGCTATCCCTCGAACGGCGCGCCGACGCTGGCCTTGCTGCTCACCGGCCGGATCGCGCCGACACCGGCCGTGTTTGAGATGGGCGATCGCACGGCCATCCCGCCGTATGACTATGACCATATGCGCGTGGTCGCCAACGACATGCCGCCGATCGTGCGCGCCTCCTGGTTTCGCGGCGTATCGGCACTGCCGAACACCTTTGCCCACGAATCCTATATCGACGAACTCGCGGCGGAGGCCGGCGTCGATCCGATCGAGTACCGGCTGCGCTACCTCAAGGACAGGCGCGCGATCGACCTCGTCAATGCCGTCGCCGAGCGTGCCGGCTGGAAGCTGCGGCCGGTGCGCGAGGAGAAGCTCGCAGAGGGCGACATCGTGCGCGGGCGCGGCTTTGCCTATGCGCTCTATGTCCACAGCAAGTTTCCCGGCTATGGCGCGGCATGGTCGGCGTGGATCGCCGATGTCGCCGTCAACAAGGCAACCGGCGACGTCAGCGTGACGCGCGTGGTGGCGGGGCAGGATTCCGGCCTGATGATCAACCCGGATGGCGTGCGCCACCAGATCGAGGGCAATGTCATCCAGTCGACCAGCCGCGCGCTGATGGAGGAAGTCTCCTTCGAGCGCGGCGCGGTGACGGCACGGGAATGGGGCGCCTACCCCATCATCAAATTCCCCGAGCTGCCCAAGATCGACGTGCTGATGCTGCCGCGGCAGGATCAGCCGCCGCTCGGCGTCGGCGAGTCCGCGTCCGTGCCGAGCGCCGCGGCGATCGCGAACGCGATCTATGACGCGACCGGTGTCCGCTTCCGCGAATTGCCGTTCACGCCGGAGCGCATCCTGAAGGGATTGCAGGGCGAGCAACCGGCCGCACCGGCCACGCTGGCGCCACCCGCGCCTCCGGCCTTGAACAAATGGCACAAGCCGTTCGCGAAACGCACGGGCGTGGCGGCCGGCATCGCCGCACTATGCGCGGCCGTCGTCGGCATCGGCGCAGCCGTGCTGCCGTGGCGGGCGATCGCGCCGATCGCGCGGCCGGACGCATCGGTCTATTCGGCCGCGACCATTGCCCGCGGCAAGGAGCTGGCGTCGCTCGGCGCCTGCGCCGTGTGCCATACGACAGCAGGCGGAGCGCTCAACGCCGGCGGGCGGCCGCTGGAGACGCCGTTCGGCATCATCTACGCGACCAACATCACGCCCGATGTCGAGACCGGCATCGGTGCGTGGTCCTATCCCGCGTTCGAACGCGCGATGCGCGAGGGCATCCATCGTGACGGCCGGCATCTCTATCCGGCTTTCCCCTATACCCATTTTGCCAAGGCTACCGATGCCGACCTGCAGGCGCTCTACGCCTATGTGATGGCGCAGACACCGGTGCGCGCGACGACGCCGGAACACGAACTGAAGTTTCCGTTCAACCTGCGCCCGCTGCTCGCCGGATGGAATGCACTGTTCCACGATGCAAA
Organism: Bradyrhizobium cenepequi; assembly: GCF_020329485.1. Lineage (GTDB taxonomy): Bacteria > Pseudomonadota > Alphaproteobacteria > Rhizobiales > Xanthobacteraceae > Bradyrhizobium > Bradyrhizobium cenepequi. The sequence continues at coordinate 175,142 of NZ_JAGKJI010000003.1, read as the reverse complement.
ATCGTTCCAGCCCGATCCGACCAAGTCGCAGATGTGGAATCGCGGCGCCTATCTGGTCGAAGGTCTCGGCCATTGCAGCGCCTGCCATTCGCCACGCAACGCACTCGGCGCCGAACTCCCCAACGCCTATCTCGCCGGCGGCCTTGCCGAGGGCTGGGAAGCACCGGCGCTGACGTCGCTGTCGAAAGCGCCGATCCCCTGGAGCGAGGATGAACTTTACGCGTATTTGCGCACCGGCGAGTCGCGCTTTCACGGCGTGGCGGCGGGGCCGATGGCGCCGGTCGTGAAGGAATTGGCCGCACTATCAGACCAGGACATCCGTGCCATGGCCGTCTATCTCGGCTCCTTCAACGATACCGCCAGAGACAGGCCGGCACAGGAGGGGGTCGCCGCGAAACTCGAGGCCGCGACGGCTACGAATGCCGTCATGCCCGCCTCATTCGGTGCCCGCCTCTATCAGGGCGCCTGCGCGGTCTGTCACGAGGTCGGCGGACCGCCTCTGTTCGGCAGCCGGCCATCACTGTCCCTGAACAGCAATCTGCATAGCACGGTACCGGACAATTTGATCCAGGTGATCCTGCACGGCATCAGCGAACCGGTTTCCTCCGATCTCGGTTATATGCCTGCGTTCAAGGACAGCATGACCGATGGCCAGGTCGCCGAGCTGGTTTCGTATCTCCGCCGCCAGTTTGCCCCGGACAAGTCGGCCTGGGCCGAGATCGAGGCGGCCGTCGGCAGGATCAGACAGGGAACACGCTGAGCTGCCATGCCTTGCTCGAACGCGTGGCAAAACCCACTGGTTGGGCGGCTTTTGGCAGGCTAGAGTTCCGCAATGACCTTTACGGATATTGCAACCCGGACCTACAACCATGGCTGGCGGCTCGACCCGATCGTGCGCAGCCTGCTCGACACCGATTTCTACAAGCTGTTGATGCTGCAGATGATCCGGGAGTTCTACCCGGACACGCGCACGACCTTTTCCGTGATCAACCGCACCACCCGGGTTCGGCTTGCCGAGGTGATCGACGAAGGCGAATTGCGCGCCCAGCTCGACCATGCCCGCACCATCCGCTTTGGCAAGAAGGAACTGATCTGGCTCGCCGGCAACACCTTTTACGGCAAGACCCAGATGTTTTCGCCCGAATTCATCTCCTGGCTCGCCAATTTCCGGCTGCCCGAATATGAGCTGCACAAGGTCGACGGCCAGTATGAACTGGATTTCCACGGACCCTGGACCCACACCACGATGTGGGAGATCCCGGCGCTCGCGATCCTGAACGAATTGCGCTCGCGCGCGGCGATGAAGGGCCAGGGCCGGTTCGCGCTCGACGTGCTCTATGCCCGCGCCAAGGCCAAGCTGTGGGCCAAGGTCGAACGCCTGCGCAAGCTCGAGGGCTTGCGGCTTTCGGACTTCGGCACCCGCCGCCGCCACGGCTTCCTCTGGCAGCGCTGGTGCGTCGAGGCCGTGAAAGAAGGCCTGGGGCCGTCCTTCACCGGCACCTCGAACGTGCTGCTGGCGATGGACAATGACCTCGAGGCGATCGGCACCAATGCGCATGAGCTGCCGATGGTGGCCGCGGCGCTCGCCAATTCCGACGAAGAGCTGCGCTGGGCGCCCTATCGCATCCTCGACCAGTGGCGCCATACCTATGGTGGCAACCTGCTGGTCGCCCTCCCCGACGCCTTCGGCACAAGGGTGTTCCTGCGGGACGCGCCGGATTGGGTCGCAGACTGGACCGGATTTCGCCCCGACAGCGCGCCGCCGATCGCGGCCGGCGAAGAGATCATCAAATGGTGGAAGCAGAAGGGCCGCGATCCCAAGGAGAAGCTGCTGGTCTTCTCCGACGCGATGGATGTCGATTCGATCGAGGAAACCTACAGACATTTCACCGGCCGCGTCCGCATCAGCTTCGGCTGGGGCACCAACCTCACCAACGACTTCGTCGGCTGCACGCCTGACGGTTCCGCCGACCTCGATCCGATCTCGATCGTCTGCAAGGTGACCTCGGTCGATGGCAGGCCGGCGGTGAAACTCTCCGATAATCCGGAGAAGGCGACCGGCATCCCGTCCGAGGTCGAGCGTTACGTGCGTGTGTTCGGCAACGCCGGCCGCGTGCGCGCCGCCGTGCACGTCTGATATAAGCCCGCATTTATCCCAAATCTCACCTCGCGAGTTCAGCATGCCCGCACCCAAGCCGCCTGCGTTCGAGACCCTCAGCCTGCATGCCGGGCAGCGCCCCGATCCCGTGACGGGATCGCGCGCGGTGCCGATCTACCAGACGACGTCCTACGTGTTCCAGGACGCCGATCATGCGGCGGCGCTGTTCAACCTGGAGCGCGCCGGCCACATCTACACGCGGATTTCCAATCCGACGACGGCGGTGCTGGAAGAGCGGATCGCGGCGCTCGAAAGTGGCGTCGGCGCGATCTGCACGGCGAGCGGCATGGCCGCGATGCATCTGGCGATCGCGACCTTGCTCAATGCCGGCGACCACATCGTCGCGTCCGCCTCGCTCTATGGCGGCACCATCAACCTGCTGGCGCACACGCTGCCGCGCTTCGGCATCACCACAACCTTTGTGAAGCCGCGGGCGCTCGCTGATTTCCGCGCCGCGATCAAGCCGAACACGCGCCTGGTGATCGCCGAGACCATCGGCAATCCCGGGCTCGAGGTGCTCGATATCCCCGCAGTGGCTGACATCGCGCATGACGCCAAGATTCCACTCTTGATCGACAACACGTTTGCGACGCCCTATCTCAGCCGCCCGATCGAGCTCGGCGCCGACATCGTGATGAACTCGGCGACCAAATGGCTCGGCGGGCACGGCATTGCGATCGGCGGCGTCATTGTCGATGGCGGCGGCTTTGACTGGCATGCGTCGGGCAAATTCCCCCAGCTCACCGAGCCCTATGCCGGCTATCACGGCATCGTCTTCGACGAGCAGTTCGGCAAGGCCGCTTTCATCATGCGCGCCCGCACCGAGGGCTTGCGCGATTTCGGCGCCTGCTTGTCGCCGACCAACGCGTTCCAGCTCCTGCAGGGCATCGAGACGCTCGGCGTGCGGATGGATCGCCACATGAGCAATACGCACGCGGTGCTGGAATTCCTGACCGCGAACAAGGCGGTCGACTGGGTGCTGCATCCCTCGCGGGAACATCACCCGGATTACGAGCTGGCGAAGAAGCTGCTGCCGCGCGGCGCCGGCTCGATGGTCAGCTTCGGCATCAAGGGCGGACGCGCGCCGGGCAAGAAGTTCATCGAGTCCTTGAAGCTGATCAGCCATCTCGCGAATGTCGGCGATGCCAAGACGCTCGTCATCCATCCCGCGAGCACCACGCATCAGCAGATGGACGCCGACCAGCTCAAGGCCGCCGGCATCGGCGAAGAGCTGGTGCGGCTGTCGGTCGGCATCGAGACCGCGCAGGACATCATCGACGATCTCGGCCAGGCGCTTCGCGCGTCGCAGAGGGTTTGAGCCATGCAGCTTTCGGTGAGCGGGATTGAGACCTTCGTGGCGACCGGCGGAAAGCCGTTCGATCCATCACTGCCTGCGGTGGTGATGATCCATGGCGCGGGCTTTGACAGCTCCACCTGGGCGCTGCACAGCCGATGGTTCGCGCATCATGGCTTTTCGGTGCTGGCACCGGACCTGCCGGGCCACGGCCGCTCGTCCGGCAAGCCCTTGCCAACGATTGCGGAGATGGCGGATTGGACCGCGGCACTGTTGCAGGCGGCCGGTGCGCCGAACGCGAAGCTGATCGGCCACTCGATGGGCTCGCTGATCGCACTGGAAACCGCGGCGCGGCATCCGGAGAAGGTGTCGGCACTGTGCCTGATCGGAACGGCGGCGACGATGACGGTTGGGCCTGATCTGTTGAAGGCGGCAGAGGCCAACGATCCGGCCGCGATCGACATGGTCTCAATCTGGGGCCTTGGCTTCAAGGCAGAACTCGGCGGCTCGCTCGCGCCGGGACTGTGGATGCACCAGGGCGCGCAGCGTGTGCTGCAGCAGACGCGACCGGGTGTGCTCTACAATGACCTCAACGCCTGCAATTCGTATCAGAATGCGCTGACTGCGGCAGCCGGCATTAGGGTGCCCACCACCTTCATCCTCGGCGAACGCGACATGATGACACCAGCGAAAGCCGGCAAGACGCTGGCGGCGGCGGCGCCGAATGCTCGCACTGTGGTGATGGCCGATGCGGGCCACATGATGATGGTGGAGCAGCCCGACGAATTGCTGGCTGCGCTCCGGGACTGAGATCGGCACGCCCTCTTCCCTTCTCCCCTTGTGGGAGAAGGTGGCGCGAAGCGCCGGATGAGGGGTTCTCTCCACGCGCTCCTGTGCTCGCGGAGAGAACCCCTCACCTAAGTGAGTTCGCTGCTGGCGCCTGAGCTGCCCTCTCCCACAAGGGGCGAGGGCACATCAACCCGCAGCGTTACTCCCTCGCCGGCTTGCGTTCGATCGGGTGGATGTCGATCGCGCGCAGGCGGCCCAGGCGCAGCACGTCCATCGAGAGCCGGCGGTCGATGCGGTCGCGGTCGAGTGCGCGGATCAGGTCGTCGACACCGTTGATGTCGACGCCGTCGAGCTTGATCACGACGTCGCCAGGCAACAGCCCCGCCTTCGCCGCAGGGCTGTCCAGCTCGATCTGGGCGAGAAGCGCGCCCATCTTGTTCTCGACGCCGGCGAGCACCGCGTGGCGCCGCGGGATCGGTGCGGTCTGGCCGGCGACGCCGATATAGGCGCGGCGGACATAGCCGTGGCGGATGATCTCCGACAGCACGAACTGCGCGGTGTTGCTCGCGACCGCAAAGCAAATGCCCTGCGCGCCGTTGATGATCGCGGTGTTGATGCCGATCACCTGCGAATTCGACGACACCAGCGGGCCGCCGGAATTGCCGGGATTGAGCGCGGCATCGGTCTGGATCACGTCCTCGATGGTGCGCCCGCTGACCGAGCGGATCGAGCGGCCGAGCGCCGACACCACGCCGGCGGTGACCGTCGATTCAAAGCCGAGTGGATTGCCGATCGCGACCACGAGCTGGCCGCGCCTGAGCTGCTTGGAGTCCCCGAGCGAGGCGTATGGCAGGTCGCGCGCGCCATCGGCCCGCAGCAATGCAAGGTCGGTGTCCGGATCGACGCCGAGCACATGGGCATCGGTGACAAAGCCCTCGGTGTCACGAAGTCGGATCTCTTTCGACGATCCGACCACGTGGCTGTTGGTCAGCACGAGTCCATCAGGCGAGATGACGATGCCGGAGCCGAGCCCACCCCGCTCGCGGACGTTGCGGACTTTCGGGCCGGTCTCGACACGCACCACCGCAGGGCCGACGCGTTCGGTCACGTCGATCACGGCGTTGGAATAGGCGTCGAGCAGCGCCCGGCCATTGTCCGGCGCAGCTTCGGTCGTTCGCGGTGACAGCGCGTCACCGGCGATATCTGAGGTAAAATCCAACATGATGAGATTCCTTCGGCCAACTCAGATGGGGACCGGGTTCCGCTGGTGCAAGATGTCCATGTCGGGCGCGGACCTGCCCAAACGGCCAGAACGGCCCTTCACCTCTCCCGCTCGCGGGAGAGGTCGGCGCGTGGCGCCGGGTGAGGGCTCTCTCCACTCGGGGAATCCCGATGCGGACGCACCCTCACCCCAGCCCTCTCCCGCAAGCGGGAGAGGGGGCGCAGCCTGCTCGCAGAGACGGCTCGATCCAATCTAACGCTATGCCCGCCGCAAGCTGCCGCCGCGCGCTTTCACCGGATCGAGCAACGACCAGTCGCCATTCTCCAGCGGGTGGCCTTTCGGGAAGGGCGCACGCAGTTCGTGGCCGAGCGAGCGCAGCACGCGGTCGTCGCGGTAGTAGCATTGCAGGACCACGCGAACGAGCGTTGCCGCGGGGACTCCGCCGGTTGCGCGGAATTCCTTTGCGACCTGATCGCGCTGCGCCGTGTCGAGTTCGGCAAGCGGTTTGCCGGCTAAACGCGCGAGATGATCGAGCGCGGCGCGTACCGGCTCGGTATCGCGGCCGAGCGTTGCCAGCATATCGGCCTGGATGGCCCGATCATCGGCACCCGGCGCCTTGTATTCGGCACTCTCGGGAATGATCATCGCCGCGATGATCCTGAGATCATCGCGCTGAGTTGTAGTGAGAGTTTCGACGGTCATCGCTTCCTCAGTCGAACAAATTGGCAAGGCGCTGCTTCATCTGGTCGGCGACGTAGAGCGCGACGGCCTGGATCGTGGAGGTCGGGTTGACGCCGCCGGAGGTGACGAACACGCTGCCGTCGACAATGAACAGGTTCTTCACATCATGCGAGCGGCCCCATTCGTTGACCACCGAGCGCGCAGGGTCCGTGCCCATCCGTGCGGTGCCAAGGAGGTGCCAGCCGCCCCAGGGGATCGGATTGTTGGTGCAGATATCGGTCGCGCCGGCGGCTTCGAGAATCTCGCGGCCGCGCGCCAGCGCATGCTCCATCATCTTCCGGCTGTTCTCGCTGATGGTGTAGTCGATCTTCGGGGCGGGAATGCCGTGGCCGTCCTTCAACACGGGATCGAGCGTGACGCGGTTGTGCTCCTCCGGAAGATCCTCGCAGATCGCTGAAACCGCAAGCCGGTGGCCGTTGAGCCTCCGGAAGACACGGTGATGATCCGCACCCCACGGCAGAATGCCCTTCTGCTCGCTGGCGACGGCCTCGAACACAGGCCCGGCGCCGCGGCCGAACTGAATGCCATAACCGCGGACAAAGCCGCGCGACAGATCGGTATCGTAGAACTGTTTGCTCCAGAGGCAGGTCGGCGGCGCCCGGTTGCTGTCGGTCGGCTCCTTCACGAAGCCGTAGATCTGCGCATAGGGATGGAACATCAGGTTCTTGCCGACAAGGCCCGATGAATTGGCGAGGCCATTCGGAAAGCGGCCGGAGACCGAGTTCAAGAGCAGCCGCGGGGTGCCGACACCGTTGCACGCGATGATGACGACCTCGGCTGGCTGAAACTGCTCGACGCCGTCCTTGTCGTAATAGACGACACCGGAGGCCATGCCATGCTCGTTGGTCAGGATCTCGCGGACGCGGCAATGCGTCTTGAGCTCGACGCCGGCGCGGATCGCATGCGGCCAATAGGTGATGTCGGTCGAGGCTTTCGCGCCCTGCGCGCAGGCCGGCGTGCAATGGCCGAGATTGATGCAGCGCGCCCTGCCCTCATAGTCCATTGTCGCGACCGTGGTGTCCGACGGCCACCAGTGCCAGCCCAGCTCGTTCATGGCCTTGCCGATCAGCGGACCGGAGAGTCCGAGCGGCTGCGGCGGCATCGGCGGGTGCGTGAGCGGCGAAAGCGGATCGCCTGACAGGCCCGATACGCCCATCATCCGGTCGTTCTCGTCGAAGAACGGGATGAGTGCATCATAGTCGATCGGCCAGTCATCAGCGACGCCGTCGAGCGTCCTCACCTTGAAATCGGAGGGATGCAACCGCGGCCAATGCGCCGTATACATCACCGTCGAGCCGCCGACGGCGTTGAAGTTGACAACCTTGATCGGCGAATTGTCGTCGTTAACAGGATAGTCCTCCGGGCAGCCGCGGACGTTCGGGCTGGTCGACCAGTCGCCATAGAATTTGGCTTCCCAGTCCCGCCCTGTGCTCGGATATTCCGCCGGATTCATCCAGCCGCCCTGCTCCAGGCAGAGGATGTGCATTTTCGTCTCGGCCAGCGACCACGCCACCGCGGCGCCGGACGCGCCAGCGCCGATGATCAGGACGTCAACGGGATCCCGGTGCAAGAGTGCCTCCCCAATATCATCGCTGCGCGACGCGCGATCGTTGTTCTTGTCGGGAGACGATAGGGGAAAACCGGATGTGGAGTAAAGCCGCGGCAGCGCAGGTCATGGCACGCGCGGCACGATCGTCACCTCAAGCTTGATGATCTCGTCCGGCGTTGCGCGGCGGGTCATCGCGCCCGGCGCTTCGACCAGCACTTGCAGCCGCAGCCGCCTGTTGATGACGTTCCGCGACGGAACGGGAAAGGTCTCGGAACGGGTGTCGTGCGGATTCGGCACACCATAAGACATAATCGAGCCGATCACGTCGCCCTGCTCGGTCTTGACGACAAGGCGTCCGCCGAACGGCAATGGACCGGTTACGACCCTGGCCCGGACCGCCTCATTTGGCCCGGGATCGCGCGGCACCAACACCTCGGTCATCCTTCGGTCCTGCGCCGAGACATTGCTCACGCCGGCGAGGCTTGCGAGAACGAGGGCAATCAGGAGTCCGTGTCGCATGTCGAGGCCTCGGAACGATGACGCTGATCTGGATTGTCATCCCACTCTGGCCTTTTGTTGGCGGCGGCTCGCTTACCACGCATCAACGCATGGCCGCTTGCGGTCCGTGCGCGGCGCGGGTTTCGGCACGGAGCGCAGACCGGACATGATCCAGTGGCGGGTTTGCGCGGGATCGATCACTTCGTCGATCTCGAGCACGGAGGCGATCGAGACCGCCTTGCCGTTGGCATAGAGCTCAGCGACCTTGGCCTGGTAATATCTTTCGCGCTCGGCCGGATCCTCGATCGCTTCCATCTCCTTGCGGAAGCCGAGCCGCACATAGCCTTCGAGGCCCATGCCGCCGAACTCGCCGGTCGGCCATGCCACGGTGAAGAAAGAGGCATGGAAGCCGCCGCCGATCATCGACTGCGCGCCAAGGCCATAGCCTTTGCGCAAGACGATGCCGAACAGGGGCACGGTGAGGCTCGCGCCGGTGACGAACATGCGCGAGACGTGGCGAACGATCGCGGTCTTCTCGGCCTCCGGCCCGACCATGAATCCTGGCGTGTCGCAGAGCGAGATGATTGGGATGTCGAAGGCGTCGCAAAGCTGCATGAAGCGCGCGGCCTTGTCGCCGGCGGGCGCATCGATCGCGCCGCCGAGATGCTTCGGATTGTTGGCGATCAGGCCGAACGGCTTGCCTTCGATGCGGATGAAGGCGGTGATCATGCCGACGCCGAAGTCGCGGCGGATTTCGAGCACCGAGCCCTCGTCGGCGAGGAGATCGATCACCTTGCGGATGTCGTAGACGCGCAAGCGATTCTCCGGGATCGCGCGGCGGAGCAGCCGCTGGTCCGGCGCCTTCCAGTCGCTGACCGCACCCTGGAAGTAGGACAGGTATTTTTGCGCGACCGTCGTCGCATCCGCCTCGTCCTCGACGAGGACGTCGATGACGCCGTTCGGCGCCTGGAACGACGCCGGGCCGACCTCGGCCGGATGATAGACGCCAAGCCCGCCGCCTTCGATCATCGCGGGCCCGCCCATGCCGATCGACGCGTTCTTGGTGGCGATGATGACATCGCAGCAGCCGAGCATCGCGGCGTTGCCGGCAAAGCAATAGCCGGAGACCACGCCGATGACGGGGACCAGACCGGAGAGCCTAGCGAACTGTACGAACGACGGGCCGTCGAGCCCGGTCATGCCAAGCCGGTCGGTATCACCCGGGCGGCCGCCGCCGCCCTCGGCATAGAACACCAGCGGCAACCGCCACTGCTCGGTCAGCGAGAGCATGCGGTCGATCTTCTTGTGGTTCATATGGCCCTGCGTGCCCGCGAGCACGGTGTAGTCGTAGGCGATCACCATGCAACGTGCAGCGTCCGCGCCGAACTTGTCGGCGTTCACGGTGGCAACGCCGGTGATCAGGCCGTCGGCCGGCGTGTTGTGGATGAGATCGTCGAGCTTGCGCCGGCGGCGCTGCGCTGCGATTGCCAGCGAGCCATATTCGACGAAGGAACCTGCGTCGACGAGATGGGCGACGTTCTCGCGCGCGGTGCGCTGGTTAGTCTTGCGCCTTCGCTCGACGGAAGCCGGCCGATTCTCATCCAGCGTGATCGCGTGACGCGCGATGACTTCGGCAAGATCGGGACGGACATAGTCGAGATCGATCTCCTCCTCTTTCGCAGCATGATGGCCATCAACCTCGGCGGGCTCGATGAACAGGATCGCCTCACCATGCATCAGCGTGACGCCGACGCCGCCCGCGATCTTCGTCACCTTGCCGCCATGCGGCGCAGTAACGAGATGCTCCATCTTCATGGATTCCAGCACCGCGATCTGCTGGCCGGGACGGACGAGATCCCCCTCAGCGACATCGATCGCGACGATGGTGCCCTGCAGTGGCGCCGGAACCGCGACGGAGCCTTCCGGAGCCGCCTCGCCTGTCGATGATTCAACGACTGGGGCACCGCCATTGACTTCGACCAGCACCGGTTCATCGGCTTCCTTCGCCGCGGCGACCAGCGAGCCGGCATGCGCATCGATGAAATTGGTGCTGATCCGGTTGGCACCAAAATCGGGATGCGCGAGGATCGCGCCGAGGAACGGGATGTTGGTGGCGACGCCACTGACGCGGAATTCGCGTAAAGCGCGCGTGGCCTTCTGCACCACATCGGCCCAGTTCGCGCTCGGCGAATGCACGATGACTTTTGCGAGCAGGGAATCGAAGGCAGCGCTCGTTTTGTAGCCGGTGTAGCCGAAGGTATCGACCCGCACGCCCGGGCCGGACGGCAGGTCGAACACCGACAGCGTCCCGCCGGTCGGCTTGGTCTCGCCCTTCTCGTTCATCACCTCCATGTTGACGCGGAGCTGCATCGCAAAGCCGCGTGGCGATGGAACCGCAGCCTGCGCGAGACCGAGCGAGGCCAGAGTCGCGCCCGAAGCGATCGCGAGCTGCGCCTTCACGAGATCGATGCCGAGCACCTCCTCGGTGACGGTATGCTCGACCTGCAACCGCGGATTGGCCTCGATGAAGGCAAATGCGCCCTCGCCTTCACGGGCGTCGTCGTCAACAAGGAATTCGAAGGTGCCGAGATTGTCATAGCGCGCGGCGGCGGCAAGTTTCTTTGCGGCTTCGATGATGCGCGAACGCAAGCCTTCGTTCAACGACGGGCTCGGCGCCACCTCGATCAGTTTCTGGTTGCGGCGCTGAATCGTGCATTCCCGCTCCCATAGATGGCTGATCTGGCTGGTGCGATCGCCGATGATCTGCACCTCGATATGGCGCGCCTTTCGGATCAGCCGCTCGACATAGACGCCGTCGTTGCCGAAGGCGGCTTTCGCCTCGGACTGGCAGCGCGCATGGGCCTGTTCCAGCTTGGCGGCGTCGTCGACGACGCGCATGCCGCGCCCGCCGCCGCCCGCAATCGCCTTGACCATGACGGCACTGCCGGGGCCGAGCGAGCCGAAGAATGCCTTGGCCTCCTCCAGGCTGGTCGGGCCGCTGGTTCCGGAGATGATCGGCACGCCGCAGCTTTTCGCCAGCGCCTTGGCCTTCGCCTTGTCGCCGAACAGCTCCAGCGCTTCCGGCGACGGACCGACGAAGGTGATCCCCTGCTCCGCACAGCGCTGTGCCAGCGTCGCGTTCTCGCTGAGGAAGCCATAGCCTGGATGCAGCGCGTCGCACCCCATCGCCTTGGCTGCGCTAATCACCGCTTCGATATCGAGATAGGCACGCGCGCCGCGGCCTGGAATTTCGTAGGCTTCGTCGGCCGCGCGGGCGTGCCGTGAGGTCGCGTCGTCGGCGGGATAGATTGCGACGGTGGCAAGCCCGCCATCGCCTGCGGCGCGGGCGATACGGATGGCAACCTCGCCACGATTGGCGATCAGCAATTTCTTAAAGGACATCAGCGGTTCCGTGAGTAGCTCTAGCGATCCTTCATGGTCGGATCGAGCACGATGCGCAAGGATTCTCCAAGTGCGTTGAAGGCCAGGGAGACGACCAGAATGGCGAGCCCGGGCGCGTACATCTGCTCCGGCGCGATCTCCATATATTGGTAGGCGCGCGCCAGCATAGCGCCCCAGCTAGGATTCGGCGGCTGGATGCCGAGACCGAGGAAGCTCAGGCTTGCTTCTGCCAGCAGCGCCGCGGCCAGCAGCAACGTCACCTGCACGATGACTGGCTGCAGCGTGTTCGGCAGCACATGCCGCCACAGGATGTGCCAGGCCGGCGCGCCGAAGCATCGGCTCGCATCCACATAAAGCTCCTGCCGCACCACCAGCGTCCGCGCCCGGACGATGCGGGCAAGCGCCGGAAACATCACGATGCCGACAGCAATCATGCCGTTGGTGAGCCCGATGCCGAGCGCGCCGGTGACCGCGATCGCCAGCACGATCGCCGGGAACGACAGGAAGGTGTCGATGATCCGGCTGACGATGTCGTCGGTCCAGCCGCCGAAGAAGCCGGCGACAAGCCCGACCGGCAGGCCGATGGCGACCGCCACAGAGACCGCGAGCACGCTGGCATAGACGGTCGCCGGCGCGCCGTAGATCAGGCGGCTGAAGATGTCGCGGCCGAGATCATCGGTGCCGAGCAGATGCTCCGGCGCCGGCGACGCCAGCATGTTGTTGACGTCCTGCGCGGTCGGCGAATAGGGCGCGATCCAGGGCGCGCCGATCGCCACGATGACGAGCGCAAGCAGCACGAGGATGGCGAGCACAGCCCGAAGATCGCCGGCCAACCAGCGCAGGAAGCGGCGCAGCCGTGTCGGCTTGGCCGGCAATCGCGGAGACGCCAGCGCGAGGTCGGTCATTGCTCGATCCTCGGATCAACCGCGGCGCAGAGCAGATCGGTGATCAAATTGACCAGGATCACCACGATCACCATCGTGAACACGACGCCCTGCACGATCGGGAAATCGCGCTGGATCGCGCCGCGCACAATCAGACTGCCGAGGCCGGGAATGGCGAAGACAGCCTCGACGACGACGGTCGCGGCGAGCATGCGGTTCACGAGCAGGCTGACGATGGTGAAGAGATTGACGCTGACATTCTTCAGCCCGTGCTGCCAGAGGATGCGGCTCATCGACAATCCCTTGGCGTGCAGCGTCCGCACATATTGCGACGACAGCACTTCCAGCAGTGAGCCACGGAGCTGCCGCGCCACCTCGGCCATGCCGTAGGCGGCGATCGCGATGCCCGGCAACATCGCGTGCCTGATAGCCTCGATCGGGGAGACGGTGAAGGATTTCGCGCCCGTCGCCGGCAGCCAGTTGAGCCTGAGCGAGATTTCGGCAACCAGGATCATCGCGAGCCAAAAGCCGGGGATGGCGACGCCAAGCGAGGCGATCATGCTCACGGCCTTGTCGACCCAGCCGTTTGGCTTGATCGCCGCGATCACGCCCATGGGAATGCCGGCCAAGAGCGCGAGGATCAGTGCAATCACCACGATCAGAAGCGTGTTCGGAAACGCCCGGCCGATCGAAGTTGCGACCTGCTCGCCGGTCAGGAGCGATTGCGAGAGGTCGCCCTGGACGACCTTGCCGAGCCAGACGCCATATTGCACCAGGAACGGCCGGTCGAGCCCGTAGATGTGCCGGATCTCGGCGATGCGCGCGTCGGAAGCGTTGTCGCCCGCGAGCGTCACCGCGACGTCGCCCGGCACGAGCTTGAGCAGCGCGAACACCATGAAGGTCGCGAGCACAATCACGGGCAGCGCCTGCAACAGTCGGCTGCCGACAACCCTGACCGGACTGCGTCGCGCCATCGTTCTTCAGCTCTCCAGCCAGACGTCGTCGTATTTCGGCTTGCCGAGCAGGTTCGGCCGATAGCCCTGCACCTTCTTGTTCATCGCTACCAGCTCATACTGGAAGGCGAGCGGCGCGACGAAGGCGTTCTCCATCACCAGCCGCTGCACGGTGGCAAAGGCCTTGCGGCGCAACTCGATGTCTTCCGACGCCCGCGATTCCTTGATCGCGGCTTCGAGCTCCGGCGGCACCGGCGCGCGGCCGGCATTGAAATAGGCGTCCTTGGTGAACATCAGCGAGTAGGTCAAGCTCGGGTCCGGGCGTCCGGTCCATGCTGCTAGCAGGCCCGAGCCGCGCTTCTCGCTGGCGAAGAAGGCGGCGGAAGCTTCCGCGATCGGTGCGTTAGCGAAGCGGACGTTCATGCCCGCTTTGCGAAGCTGTTCGATCAGGATTTCCTGGCGCTGCACCGAGTCCTGGTCAGGGTACCCGACGAGATCGATCGCAAGGCCATCCTTGAAGCCGGCTTCCGCGAGCAGCTTGCGCGCCTTGTCGGGATCGTAAGGGTAAAGCCCTGCGACGGATTTGTCGTAAGCCCAATGCGCCTTCGGCAGGTTCATGTAGGCCGGCTCGGCGAGGCCAGCGAGCGCCGCTTTCACGAAGGCTTCGCGGTCGATCGCAAAGTTGAAGGCTTGGCGAACCTTTGGATTGTCGAAGGGCGGCTTGGCCCAGTTCAGGAATATCTGGATGACATACAGCGTCGGACCGTGCACGACCTTGACACTGCTGACGCGATCGAGGATCGCCTTCTGGCGCGGCGGCAATTGGTAGATGAGGTCGTTCTGCCCGGCAGTGACCGAACGCGCGCCGGTGGTCAATTCGGGGATGATCGCGAACTCGATGCCATCTGGGTACGGACGGTTCGGCTTCCAGTATTTCTCGTTGCGCTTGACGACGATGCGCTCACCATCCGCCCAGCTTATGAACGTGTAGGCGCCGGCGCCGACCGGCTTGCGTGCGACAGTGCCACCTTCGGCCGCCTTCAGCGCCGCGGGCGAGACCATCATGCCGGCGCGGTCGGACAGGATGAGCGGCAACGCGGTGTCCGGTGCACTCAGCTTCAAGGTGACCTGCATCGGCCCGCTGACCTCGACCGAAGCCACCGACACCAGATCGGCCTTGATGTTGGACTTCTGGTCCGTCTTGTTGCGTTCCAGATTGAACTTCACCGCTTCAGCATCGAGCGGCGTGCCATCATGAAAGGTGACGCCAGTGCGGATGTCGAGCACCAAAGTGTTCGGATCGGTGAACTTCCAGCTTTCGGCAAGGCCGGGCTTCGGCGCCAACGTCTCGAAATCCCATTCGATCAGCGTGTCGTACATCGTGAACAGGAAAGCGTGGTCAGAGCCGGCGCCGCCTGTTGCGGGATCAAGGCTCGAAGGATTGGCCGGCGCCGAGATGCGCAAGGTGCCACCGCGCTTCGGGGCAGCCTCTGCCCACGCAGGGCCGCCGATCGTCACGCCAGCAATCGCGGCTGATGTCAGCGCGATGGCCTCGCGTCGCGTCATCTCTGTCATGTCATTCCCTCCCGGCAATTCTTGTTAGTTTGGTGCGAAGTCTCGATGTTCGGCGAAGTGGCAGGCGACCCAATGGTCGGGCTCGAGCTCGCGCCAATCCGGCGTCTTTTCGGCGCAGAGCTCCTGCGCGTAGGGGCAGCGGGTGCGGAAGCGGCAGCCTGAGGGCGGATCGATCGGGCTCGGGATCTCGCCTTGCAGCATGATGCGGCTGCCTTCGCGTAACGATGACGGCAATGGTCGCGGCTCGGCCGACAGGAGCGCCCGCGTATAGGGATGCAGCGGATGCTCGGACACACGCTCGGTCGGCCCAAGCTCGACGAAACGGCCGAGATACATCACGGCGACGCGCTCGCTGATGTGGGAGACCACGGCGAGGTCGTGGGTGATGAAGACATAGGTGAGCCCGAGCTCGCGCTGCAGGTCGGCGAAGAGATTGAGCACGTCGCCGCGGATCGACATGTCGAGCGCGGCCACCACCTCATCGCAGACAATCAATTTTGGTTTGAGCGTCAGCGCACGCGCAATCACCACGCGCTGCTTCTGCCCGCCGGAGAGCTGGTGCGGGTAGCGCTCGCCGACGTCCTGCGGCAGGCCGACACGATCGAGCGCCTCCCTCGCCTGCCGCTCGCGCTCGGTGCTGGTGCCGCCGCGTGCAAGCTCGAGCGGTTCCAGTACCGATGACAGGATCGTCATGCGCGGATTAAGCGCAGCATTCGGGTCCTGGAAGATGATCTGGTAGTCGCGGCGGTGGCTCTGAAATCGCTTCCGCGGCAGCACCAGCGGATCGATGCCTTCATGCCGGATGGCGCCCGCGCTTGGCTTCAGCAGGAATACGAGCGCGCGGCCGATCGTGGTCTTGCCGGAGCCGGATTCACCGATGATCCCAAACGTCTCGCCGCGGCGGACATCGAAATTAACGCCGTCGACCGCCCTCACGGTGGCGCGGCGATCGCTGGTCTGAAATCGCACTTCGAGGTCGCGGACCGAGACAATGGTGTCCTGCCTGCTATCGGGGGCAAGCGGCATCATGGCGTCCCCGTCATCGCGGCGATCGGCGCCGTCGCCGCGTGCTGCAGCGCGCCCGGCAAATCGAGCTCACGGAAACGCCAGCAGCGCACCTTGCGGCCAGCTCCCGCGTCGAGCAGTTCCTGCTCGGCCTCGCAGCCAGGTGCCGCATGGGCGCAGCGCGCACGAAAGCGGCAGCCGTTCGGCATGTCGACAATCGATGGCACCCGACCCGGGATCGACGGCAGGCGGCCGTGGCGCGGGCTCAAGTGCGGCAGCGAACGCAACAGACCGGAGGTGTAGGGATGCAGCGGCCGCACCAAGGCGTCGTCGACCGGACCATCCTCGATCACCTCGCCGGCATACATCGTAATCATCCGCGTGCAAGTTTCGGCAACCACGCCGAGATCGTGGGTGATCAGCATCAAGGCGGTATTCGAGGTCTCGCTGAGCTCGCGCAACAATTCGAGGATCTGCGCCTGCACGGTGACATCGAGCGCTGTCGTTGGCTCGTCCGCGATCAGGAGCTGCGGACCGCAGATCAAGGCGGCCGCGATCATCACGCGCTGGCGCATGCCGCCAGAAAGCTGGTGTGGGTAATCGTCGATCCGCCGCTCGGGCGAGGCGATGCCGACCCGGCGCAGCATTTCGAGCGTCCTCGCCCTCGCCTCCTCTTTTGCGATGCCGGTATGAACGCGCAAGGTCTCGGCGATCTGGTGGCCGACGGTGAAGACGGGATCGAGCGCGCTCATCGGCTCCTGGAAGATCATGGCGATCCGGCGTCCGCGGATCTCGCGCATCGCTCGCGCGCTGCAGGAGACGAGATCCGTGCCGTCGAACAGGATCGAGCCGTCGAGGCCGGCGAGATTGCCCGGCAAGAGCCGCAGGATCGAAAGGCCGGTGATGGTCTTGCCACAGCCGCTCTCGCCGACGATGCCGACGCGCTCGCCTGGCGCAATATCGAAATCAATCTTGCGCGTGGCCTGCCAGACGCCGAGCGACGTCTTGAAGCGTATGCCGAGGCCGCGCACCGACATCAGCGGCGGCGCACGCCCCGCCGCGGCCTCCGATCGGCACTGCCGTGGTGCAGCCGCCGGCATCAACCCGCTACCTGCTTCTTCTTCACGAGTTCCTCTTCCATCAGCATCTCGGTTCCGATGATGCCATCGCGAGCGAGCTGCTCAATCTCGGCGTCCGACAGGCCGAGCATGCCGGAGAGGATCTCGTGATTGTGCTCGCCGAGCGTCGGCGGTATCCGCCGGATCGGGAACGGGTGCGCGCTTTCACGAAACGGCATCGACGGCTGCGGATGCTTTCCTATGAAAGCGCGATTGACCTCCTGGATGAAGCCGCGCGCCTGCAGTTGCGGGTCACGCAGAAGATCAATCGGCAACCGTGCGATCCCGGCGGCGACGCCCGCCTCCTGCAGCAGGTTCATCGCCTCTTCCGCATCGCGCGCTGCGGTCCAGGCTGCGATGGCCGCTTCGATCTCGCTTTCGATCCGTCGCCGGCCGGCGGCCGTCTTCAGCGTCTCGTCGGTGGCCCAGTCGGCGCGTCCGAGCAGCCTTGCGAGCTTCGGCCACATCGCATCATTGGACACGGCAATCACGATCCAGTTGTCCTCGCCCGCGCAGTGGAAGCAGCCATGCGGGACAAAGTCCGGATGGCGGTTGCCATACTTGATCGGCGGCTTGCCGTCGATCGAATGCGCGACGATCCAGGGCGCAGCGAACGGCATCATGCACTCGATCTGCGCGAGATCGATGAACTGGCCCTCCCCCGTTAGTTTGGCATGGATCAGCGCAGTGAGCACGGCGGCGCAACCGTTGAGGCCACCGACGGCGTCGCCGAAAGCAGTATGGCTCATGACCGGCGATCCGCTGGCATCGCCGACCACGCTCGGCAGTCCCGAGCCCTGCTCCAAGGTCGAGCCATAGGCGCGGCAATCGCGATAGGCACTGCCCGCTCCGAAAGCCGACATCGACATCATCACGAGCTTCGGATTCAGCTTGCTCAGCACGTCAATGCCGAGGCCAAGTTTCGGCAGCACCTCGACGGAGTAATTGTCGACGACGAGGTCAGCATCCGCGAGCAGGCGCTTTGCAAGATTGAGCCCTTGCGGCCGCGTCAGGTCGAGCGTGATCGCGCGCTTGTTGCGGTTCATGATGCAATAGCGCACCGACTTCTCGTACATCTTCTCCAGCACATAGGCCGACCGCCGGTCGACGCCGCGCCACCAGTCGGGATACTGGATCGCCTCGATCTTGACGACGTCGGCGCCGAGATCAGCAAGCGTACGGGTGCAGATCGGGCCGGCCCAGCCCATCGAGAAGTCGATCACGCGGATGCCCTCGAGCGGCAGGCGGTTCGACCCGCGCGATTCCGGTGATGGGACACGAGGCGTTGCCTCGAGCTGCTGTTGCTCGCCGATGGCGGGAACCTTGCCACCGCGGCGCGGTGGCGTGCCAGTCAACCGCTGCATGCAACCGGCGGAAAATCCACACTCCTCGCCGATGGTGACAGGCACGATCGCGCCGCGCGCCAGCTTCTCTTCATCGGCGATCAGCTCGGCGATTTCGGGTACCGGAACGATGGGGATTTTTCGCTTCAATCCCTCGGCAAACCATTCCTGCGCCGTGCGCTGCTTCAGGCGCGGCAGGAACTTGGCTTCGATCGCCTCGACATGCTGCAGCCGATCGACACCAAGGAACAGCTTTGGATCGTCGCGCAGCTCGATCAGTCCCAGCATCTCGCAGAACGACCGCCATTGCGCTGGTGTCACCGTGGTGACGCCGAGCCATCCCTGCTTGGTCTCATAGATACCGACCGGAAAGGTTGGCCAGAAACGGTTGACGCCCATCCGACGCATGACGTCGCCGCGGGAGAACGACTCGAACATGATGTACTCGGTGACGGCGATGGTGGATTCGAAGATGCTCAGGCGGCTGGCGCGCCCGCGCCCGTCCTGCATCCGACCCAGCACCGACGATGATGCGGCGATAAAGCCCCAGAGCCCGGCCAGAATACCGGTCTGGAAATCCGGCGCGTGCATCGGCGGCCCTTCGATCGGCCCCGCCAGTTTGATCAGGCCAGTCAGCGCGCGAATAGTCGAGTCGGTTGCGGCAAAGCTGGCGTAAGGACCGGTGTCGCCGAACCAGTCCGCCTCGAGATGAATCAGGCCGGGATGCTTCTGCTTGATGGCGGCGAGATCAAAGGGCGGACAATCCGCCGCATCGATGTCGCGGCCGTCGAGCAGGATGTCGCAACTCTCCACTAGTTCCGTCAGGCGGAAGGATGCGCTGGCATCCCAGCGATCGAGCACGACGCTCGACTTGTTGAAGTTGAGGAACGCGAACCAGGCGCTCTCTCCTTTCGGCGTCAGCGGTGCCGCGCAGCGAAGCGGATCGCCCGCCCGCGGCTCGACCTTCTGCACGGTGGCGCCAAAATCGGCGAACAGACGCGCGCAATAGCTGATCGCAGCCGCGCTCCCGATCTCGACAATCCGCAGATGCGACAACGCGCCCATCACGTTTCCTTAAGACCCCGCGTGGCCAGCGCGAACGACGCACCGGCTCAGTTTTTTGTTGCGAACATGAAACCCCGCGCGCGCGATGATGCAAGCGGAAAATTCTCCCGCGTTGCGGAATTCGCTTTGATGTGCTTGCGTTTAGCGACAGTCGAATTGCGCTTCGAACCAGTTTTCGAGCGCAGCCAAAAGCGGCTGCCATGCGCGCTGGAAGTCCGTGAGTTTTGCAGCGCTGCCGCGATAGATCGCGCGCAGTTCCTGTTCAATCGCAGGAAGATCGACGCCGGTGACACGACCTTGGCTCACGATCACGCGTCCATCGACAACCACGTCCTTGAGCAGCGACGCATTGCCGCGCGCGAACAAGAGATCGAGCGGATCGACCGGCAGGAACTGATCGCGATCGAGGCGATCGAGATCGAGGGTGACGAAATCGGCCGGCGCACCTGGCTTAAGCTCGCCGCTTCCCGGAGCACCAGTCGCGCGGCGGCCGTTACGGATGGCGAGCGCGAAGAACTCGGCCGGCGTCCAGGTCCGCCTGAAACCCACGCCGCCGTGCATCATCTGCACCAGCCGCATCTCGCGCAGCACGTCGTCGTCCTCATCGAGCGCGAGCCCATCGACACCGACGGCGACCGCGCAGCCGCATTCGTGCGCGGCGGCGATCGGCGCAAGGCCGGACCGCAGATGCATGTTGGAACTGAAATTGGTGACAATGCGCGCACCGGATTCGGCAATCATTTCGAGTTCGTCAGGGCGCGCATGAATGCAATGAGCCAGCGTCAGGCGTTCGGAGAGAAAGCCGATGTCGCGGAGATAGCGGACGATGCCATCAGGAAAATTCCGGTCCGCCCAGGCGCGTTGGTAGACGGTTTCCAGAAGATGCATGTGAATGCGGCGGCCGGTCAGCACCGAATTCTCGGCGACGGCCTCTAGAAGTGACCTCGAGCACCACTGCACGCCCGCCGGGCCAAGCTGCACGTCGATCTTCGGGCCGGCAATCGCCGCGGCGATCGTGTCGGTCAATTCGATGTAGGCCTTCGGCGACATCGGCGCGCGGACGAACAGCTCCTCGATCGTCTTGCGATCATCGCCGGATAGATTTGAGAGCACCGGCTCGGCGTCGCCATAGACGACCGGATTCTGGTCGCGCACGGCGATCGCAAAGGCGATGCGGATGCCAACGTCGGAGGCCGCGCGCGCGATCTGCTTGGCTTCCTCCACCAGCGGCATGGTTCCGCTCGGGCGAGTGTAGTGCACCATCATCGCGGCACAGCCGGCGCGCGCCGCACGCGCCAGCGCGGAGACCGCCATCAGATAGGGATCAACCGGCGTGCCGAGTGCAGAGCGCAGCAGCCAGCTTTCCAGGGGCATGCCGAGCGCGCCGAAGGACGACGCGGTCGGCCGCGCATGATCGTGGGCGTTGACGAAGGCGGGAAGCACGAAGGAGCGCTGCCCCGCAGGCGGCGCTCCTTGATCGATGGCGGTGATGATGCCGCTGTCGTGCCGTAGCACGACATCATCAAGCACGCCGCGGCCAAGACCGGCGAACAGACAGTGTGCCGCAACATCGCTGGCCATGACCGCAGATTAGCTCAGTTCGTGATGTAGACCAACTCCCGCTCGGCGCGCGGCGGCAGCAACTCGCGGCTGAAGATTTCCGACGGCGCCGGCGTGCGGGTGAGCTGGTAGCCTTCGACGATGATGTCGATGGCGCGGGCCATGCGGTCATCCCTGATGTCGCCGACGCCGATCTCCTTCATCTCCGGTGAGACGATCAGCTTGTCGAAGGAATATTGCAGGCGGCGCTTCTCGACATCGACATTGATCAGATTGTCAAAATTCACCGCGGCCTTCATGCCGGCGTTCTGGTCCTTCGCAACCGCGATCAGCCCCTTGTTAATGGCGCGGACGAGGCCGGCGACGGCTTTCGGATTGGACGCGAGCAGTTTGCGCGAGACCATCACGCCGTTGGAATAGAGATCCATTCCATAATCGCCGAACGAGAACCATTTGAAGTCCTTGTCGGGATCCTGGCGATTCAGCACCAGGTTGAAATAGCTGGTGATGTTGAAGACGAGCGCGGCGTCGATGTCGCCCTTGATCAGCATCGGCTCCTGAAGGTTCGGCGCCATGTTGGAGATCTTGATCTTCTCGCCATCGAGCCCGTTCTTGTGCACGAATACCGGCAGCAGCCGCGTGGTCGGCGTGCCCTGCGCGCCGCCGAGCGTGTGGCCTTCGAAATCCTTGATGGTCTTGATGCCGCTCGAATTCTTCGCGACGATCGCGAACGGCGGCTGGTTCCAGATCATGTAGACCATGACAGGCGCGTCCTGCGGCTTGGTCGCGGCGTTCTGGATGATGGCGTTGACGTCGCCGAAGCCGGCGTCATAGGCGCCCGACATGATGCGCGTCACGGTCGCGCCCGAGCCTTCGCCCTGGTCGATGACGACGTTGAGGCCTTCCTCTTTGAAGAAGCCATGATCCTTGGCGTAGAAGAAGGCGGCATCCGACCCTTGCGTCTTCCATCCGAGCGTGAACTTGATCGTGGTTTCCTCGGCCGCCGCGGTCCCCGTGAACAGGGCCAATCCCAACAGCGCGGCGCTCACTTTCTTCAGCATGACGACCTCATGAACGGTGGTTGATAAAACTCTTTCTCAGGTGGCAATCACGTCGTTCTTGCGCGTGGCCCAGCCGGTGACCTGGCCTTCGATCAGCGAGAACACGACGTAGAGCGCGACGCCGAGGCCGGCGAGCACGAACAGCCCGGCGAACACCAGCGGCACGTTGAAATTCGATGACGCGGTCATCATCACATTGCCGATGCCGCGGTTGGAGGCAACGGTTTCCGACAGCACCGCGCCGACAAAGGCGTAGGAGATCGCGACTTTCAGCGATGCAAAGAAGAAGGGCATCGTGCGGGGCAGACCGACGTTCCAGAGGATGTCAAACTTGCTGGCGCCCAGCGCCTTAAGCACGTCCTCGAGTTCTGGCTCGGTGGTGGCAAGCCCGGTCGCGATATTGACGACGATCGGAAAGAAGCAGATCGACAGCGCGGTGAGCACCGCCGGCACCGTGCCGGAGCCGAACCACAGCACGAAGATCGGCACCACCGCGACCTTCGGGATCGAGGAGAAGCCGATCAATAGCGGATAGGCTGTGTCATAAGCCGTCTTGGAAACGCCAATGAAGGCGCCGAGCGCGACACCGAGCGCAACGCCGAGCACGAAGCCGAACATCGTGGTCGCCAGCGTCTGGATGATGTGCGGCCACAGCACCGGAAAACGCTCGAACAGCGTCACAAAGACCTGCGACGGACGCGGCAGCACGAGGTCTGACATGCCGGTCATCACGCAGAACAGTTCCCAGGCGATAAAGAACAGCACGATCAGCGCTGCTGACCACGCCTTCTGCCTGATATCGAGCCCTGACATCTCAGGCCGCTCCTTCCTGCGTCGCACTGCGCGCGTCGACGATCATCGCGCGCAGCTTCTGGTTCAGCGCAACAAAATCGGACTCGAAGGTCATCGCGACGGTGCGCGGCCGAGCAAAGCTTACATGGCTGTCGTCGAGGATGCGGCCGGGCCGCGCGCTCATCACGCAGATGCGGCTGGCGAGAAAGCCGGCCTCGCGCAGATCGTGCGTCACAAGCAGCACAGTCGGCTTATGCGTCATCCAGAGCCCTTGCAGGATCGACCACAATTCCTCGCGCGTGAACTGGTCGAGCGCGCCGAACGGCTCATCAAGCAGCAACAGCCGCGGTTCATGGATCAGTGCGCGGCAGAGATTGGCGCGCTGGAGCATGCCGCCGGAGAGCTGCCAGGGAAAACGACCGCCGAAGCCTTTGAGGCCGACCTGCTCCAACAGCGCGTTGGCCTTGTCGCGGAATTCGGTCTTGCGCAATTTTCGGAACTGCGAGCGGAACGGCTCCACGATCTTCAGCGGCAGCATGATGTTCCGCTCGATCGTCATCCACGGCAGCATGGTCGGGTTCTGGAAGGCCATGCCGACCCGCATCGCGCGCGCCGCCACCTCGCGCCCTCCGACAATGACGACGCCGGTGGTCGGCTGCACCAGGCCGCTGACCAATCGCAGGATCGTCGATTTGCCGCAGCCGGACGGACCGACCAGCGCGACGAACTCGCCCTCACTGATCCGCAGCGTCGTCGTCGATAGCGCCGGCACTGCGCGGGCGCCGCGGCCGAACGTCACCGAGGCATCAGATAGTTCAATGGCAATCGGCGCATTGCCGGAGGGAACCGGCGCGCCCGAGAACTCGGAATTTGCTTGCATGCGCATCACAGCGAAAAGTGCATGCAAGCCGGATGCCAGCGCGATTTTTCCGCGAATCAAGGCGACCAGGGAGATCAGGACCCGCATAGCCGGATTCAAATTAGGCAATCGGCGCATCAAAGTGCATGCAATTCGTGCGCACACTTGTTGAGCGCCTATGCTAAGAATGCCGCCGCAAGCATTTACGGGACCAATCGATGGCGCCGCGCGCGGCCAGCAAGACTGCTGAATCGTCCGACAAGGTCAGCGTGATCTGCCGTGCGCTCCGTCGCGCCATCATCGAGCAGGCGCTGGAGCCGGGCGCCAAACTGCCTGAGGATTCGCTCGGTGAGCGGTTCGGCGTCAGCCGCACCATCGCGCGCCACGCGCTTGGGCAGCTCGCGGCCGAAGGGCTGGTCGAACTACGGCGCAATCGCATCGCCGTGGTGGCGACGCCGAGCTGGCAGGATGCGCGCGACGCCTTCGACGTCCGCATTCAGCTCGAGCGCCTCGTGGTACGCCAGCTCGCCGGCAAGCTCACGAAGGTGCAGATCGAGGAACTGAATGCGCATGTCGATGCCGAGGATCGCGCCCGCGGCGGCTCGGATCCTGTCTCGATCCGCCTTGCGACCGAATTCCACATCCTGCTCGCGCACATGACGAACAGCCCGATCCTGATCCGCTATGTCAGCGAGATCGCCTATCGCTGCTGCCTGACGCTGTCGCTATTCAGCCGCCCGCATTCCTCCGAATGCGCCATCAACGAGCATCGCGCGATCATTGCAGCGCTGATCAAGGGCGACGAGGAGAAGGTGATGAGCCTGATGCACAGCCATCTGGACTCAGTGGCAGGCCGCGCACTGGTTTCTCCCGTTCCGCAGCGCGGGCGCGACTTGCTCGATATTCTCGCGCCCTATGCCGAAGCGGCGGAGGGTGGCCGCGTCGTAAAACTGCCGAAGGCTGTGCGCGGACGCTAGTGACGATGCGAACCGCTTTCGATCTTATCTTCCGCAATGCGCGCACGCGAAGTGCAAGCACGCCGATCGATATCGGCATCGCCGGCGGCCGGATCGCGGCGATCGAACCGCGCCTTGCCTGTGCGACGGTGGAAATCGACGTCGCCGGCAGACTGGTGCTGGCAGGCTTTGTCGACACCCACATTCATCTCGACAAGGCCTGCCTGCTCGGCCGCTGCGCCCATGACCATGGCGGCGTAAGCGAGGCGATCCGGGCGGTGGCGGCGATGAAGCGCGACTTCACGGTCGAGGACATCTATGCCCGCGGCGCGCGCGTGATCGAGCGCGCGACCACCTTTGGCACGACGCGGATGCGCACGCATGTGGAAATCGATCCGCGCATCGGCCTGCGCGGCTTCGATGCGATCAAGGCGCTGAAGCGCGATTATGCCTGGGCGATCGATATTTCCCCGTGCGTGTTTCCGCAGGAAGGACTGACCAACGATCCCGGCGCGGAGGAACTGCTGATCGCGGCGCTGCGCGACGGCGGCGAGGCGATCGGCGGCTGCCCCTATGTGGACACCGATCCGAACGCGCATATCGAAAAGATCTTCGATCTTGCGCATGAGTTCGACGTCGACATCGACCTGCATCTCGACTTCGACCTCGATCCGTCCTGGTGGAATATGGAAGAAGTCTGCCGCCAGACCGAACGCAGGAATTATCAGGGACGCGTCACCATCGGCCATGCGACCAAACTATCGGCGCTGCCACCGGAGCGGCTGAAGGGAGCGACCGAGCGGCTGGCAAAGGCCGGCGTCGCGGTGACCGTGCTGCCTGCAACGGACCTCTATCTGCTGGGGCGCGACGCGACGCATAATGCGCCGCGCGGCCTCACGCTAGCACACAAGCTCGTCGCCGACGGCGTGCTCTGCTCGGTCGCAACCAACAATGTGCAGAATCCGTTCACCCCGTTCGGTGATGCTTCGTTGCTGCGGATGGCGAATTTCTACGCCAACATCGCCCATGCCGCCGTCAACGAATTCGACGCCTGCCTCGATCTGGTGACGGACCTCCCTGCCCGCCTGATGAATTTGCGGGATTACGGCGTCGCGGTCGGCAATCCAGCTGACATCATCGTGCTCGATACCGACAGCGGCCGCGGCGCGATCGCGGAATTGCCAGACGTGCTCATGGGCTTCAAGAGCGGACGCCAGACCTTCGAGCGGCGTCGGCCGACCCTGTTTCCACCAAAGAGCTAGTCGCGACCTGCCGATCTGGATTGCCGCTGGTGCGATTGACGCGCCGGTCGTTCCATTGTTGTTATCGACCCAACGAAACAACAGCGTCGGGCAGGAAACCATGGGCAAGTCGTCCAACATCCGAAGCATCAAAACGCTCGCCTGCGATGCCGGCTGGCGGAATTACCATTTCGTCAAGGTAACCACCGAGGACGGCATCGTCGGCTGGAGCGAGTTCGACGAAGGCTTTGGCGCGCCCGGCGTCACCGCCGCGATCGAGCGGCTGTCGGCGCGGATCATCGGCAAGAACGCGCTGCAGCATGAGCGCATCTATGCGGAATTGTTCGCCGCGACCCGGCCGGCCGCCGGCGGCGTGGTGGCGCTGGCGCTCGGCGCGATCGAGAATGCGCTGCTCGACGTCAAGGCAAAGGCGCTTGGCGTGCCCTGCTATGAATTGCTCGGCGGCAAGATCCGCGACCGCATCCGGGTCTACTGGTCGCATTGCGCCACCTGGCGCATCAACCATCCCGACTGGTACAAGCCCGCCATCACCGATCTCGACGGGGTGAAGGCGATCGGCCGTGAGGTGCGCGAGAAGCGCTTCACCGCGCTGAAGACCAACATCTTCCTCTATACCGACGGCAAGCCGCACGGCTGGCGGCCCGGCTTCGGCTCACCATTCGAGCCCGAGATCAATGTCGACCGCACCGTGCTGCGCAATCTCTGCATGCATCTCGAAGCAATCCGCGACGGCGCCGGGCCCGATGTCGATCTCCTGCTCGACCTTAACTTCAACGCCAAGACCGAGGGCTATCTGAAGATCCTGCGCGCGATCAAGAAGATGGACATGTTCTGGGTCGAGATCGACACCTTCAACCCGCAGGCGCTCGGCTACATCCGCCGCCAGAGCCCGCATCCGATCTCTTCCTGCGAGACGCTGCTCGGCCTGCGCGAATTCCTGCCCTATTTCACCGAACAGGCGATGGACGTCGCGATCATCGACACGCCATGGAATGGCGTCTGGCAATCGATGAAGATCGCCAACGCCGCCGAACATTTCGAGGTCAACGTCGCCCCGCATAATTTCTACGGCCATCTCTGCACCATGATGAATGCGCACTTCTCCGCGGCGGTACCGAATTTGCGGATCATGGAAACCGATATCGACCGGCTCGCGTGGGATCATGAACTGTTCACGCATGTCCCTGACATCGTCGACGGCCACCTCGTGATTCCGGACCGGCCGGGCTGGGGCACCGAGCCGAACGAGGAAGGCCTGCGGGCGCACCCGCCGAAGAGCAAGGGCGGGCTGTTGAATTATGGGCAGGCGAAGAAGTAACGGTCTATCCACGCGTCGTCCCGGGCTTGACCAGGACCCATAACCACACGTGTTTGTAGTGCGCTCCGCTGCAACCGCTCGCTCGCGCCACAACAACTGCCTGTGGTTATGGGTCCCGGCTCAAGGCCGGGACGATGGCGAGTGTGTGGCGTCGCTCATCAGAAATCAATTGTCCCCGGGCTCATTCAAAAACGCGCTTTCGATCACGTCGCCGATCGGCTGCCACACATTGCCGTCGAACTGCACCAGGCGCATCTGCTTGATCGGTCGGAAGTCGGTCGGGCCAGTATTGATCGCAATCCCCGGCAGCACGACGGGATTTACATAATCCTTCAACGACGCCGCCTGGCGCATGATGTTCTCGCGCGACAGGTCGTCGCCGCACTGGGTCAGCACCTGGACCATGGTCTCGGCCGCGGCGTAGCCGAATATGGCGTAACCATCCTCCTTGTCGCCATCAGGGTAATATTTGTCCATGAAGGCGGACCATGCCTTGATCGGCGCGTCATCCTTCCATGCGGCATCGCCGGCGTCCTTCAGGAATGACGTCGAGATCACGCCGAGCGCATTCTGCAGCCCCGCCGGCCGCAGCGCGCTGGCGATCGAGGCCGAAGCATTGTCGAGGATGAATACCGGATGCCAATCCAGTTCGGCGGCAATGCGGATGGCGCGGGCGGCAATCGCCGGCGCGCCGTTGAACACCAATATGTCGGCGCCGGAATCCTTCAATATCTCGATCTGCACCTCGATCGAGGTATCGGACGCATCGAAGGCGAGGTCGGCCACGATCATGCCTGCCGTATCGCCGAGCCCTTCCTGCAATCCTTTGAACAGATCACGCCCGAACTGATCGTTTTGCCAGAGCACGGCGATCTTGCTGTCCGGATAGGAGGCCTGGATGTAGTTCGCATAGATCCGGCCCTCGGCATGGAAGGTCGGCTGCCAGCCCATGGTCCATGGATATTTCTTCGGCTGTGCCCATTCCTGGTCACCGGAGGCAACGAATAATTGCGGGACCTTCTTGTCGTTGAGATAGGGCCGGGTCACGAGATTGCTCGGCGTGCCGAACGAGCCGAACATCAGCAGCACATTCTCCTTCTCGACCAGGTCGCGCGTCTGCTGCAGCGCGGTGCGCGGATTGGAGCTGTCGTCGACGGAGATGAACTTGATCTTCCGTCCGTTGATGCCGCCGCCCTCGTTGACCATGTCGAAATAGGCGGCTTCCGCTCTGCCGATCGTCGCAAAAGCCGCCAGCGGGCCGGTATAGGGCATGATGTTGCCGATGCGGATTTCGCTATCCGCGGCAACAACCTCAGAAGCCTGCTCCGCGCGCGACGGCGCCCATGCAAGAAGCAACGCGGCGACAAGGGATAGCGACAGTCTTGCTCTTCTTCGTTGCATCAACATCGCTTCAAACCTGGCCGAATAGCGACCGGCTGCATTTCCCCGGCCCACAACAATAGCGCGCAAATGTGGGCGGAGAAATGAAATGTTGCATTGCGACAATCAGATAATCATCGACGGTCAGCGCAATGTGATGTCCAGCCATCCCAAGGCGTTGACGGACACGCGGTCGCCGGTGTCGACCAGCACTGTCGTGGTTTCGGCCTCGATGATCGCGGGACCGGTGAGCGACTGGCCGGGACGGAGGTCATCGAGCCCATAAACAGGCACCTCGCGCCATCCGCCAAACCAGGCCTGGCGTCGGCTCCGGGGCGAGCAGGGCTCGGCCGAGATCGCCGCTCGTGCCGCTTCACCGCGCCGTGCCACCTCGCCCACCGCCGCGACGCGGGCGTTGACGAACACGATCTCCTGGCCGGGTGAGGCGTAGGTGTAGAGTTCCTCGTGACGGCGGTGAAAGCGCTGCTCGATCTGGTCGACCACATCATTCGCGTCCAGATCGAGATCACCAAGCGGCACGTCGATCTCGAACACCTGCTCGCCATAGCGCATCTCGGCGGAGCGCTCGATGCTGATCGGACCGTTGAACCAGGAGCGGAGCCGGCCGGTGGCCTGCTCTTCGAGTTGGGAATACAGCTCGCGCACTTCGCCGGCGGAGATCCGCGCACCCGCGCCATAATGCGTGCGGCTGACTTCGTAGCGGAGATCGCTGGTCAGCATTCCCCACGCTGACAACACCGACGCCAGCGTCGGCACGACGATACGCCTGATCTCGAGCTCGCGCGCGACCTCCGCGGCGTGCAGGCCGGCGGCGCCGCCAAAACTGAGCAGCGCAAATTTTCTGGGGTCGACGCCGCGGCGCAGCGTCATCAGGCGGATGCCATCGGCCATCTTCAGGTTGATCATCTTGTAGATGCCGGCTGCGGCCTCCAGCCGCGGCAGTTCGAGCGCCGCCGCCACCTGGTCGATCGCCGCTTCCGAAGCTCTGCGATCCAGCGGACGCTTGCCGCCCATGAAGGCGCTGGCATCGAGATAGCCGAGCACGACGTTGGCATCCGTGACGGTGGCAGCGGTGCCGCCATTGCCGTAACAGGCCGGGCCCGGCACCGAGCCGGCGCTTTCCGGCCCTACCCGCAAGGTGCGGCTGCCATCGACGCTGGCGATCGAGCCGCCGCCCGCCGCGATGCTCGCGATGTCGAGGCTGCGCAGTGCGATGCGCTGGCCGGCCAGCATGCCGTCGGCCGAGAGCGATGCCTGCGCGCCCGAGATCAGCGAGATATCGGTGCTGGTGCCGCCCATGTCGAACGGCACGAGATCTGGAATTCCGAGGAGATCCGCGCAGCGACGGCTGCCGGAAATGCCGCCGGCTGGCCCCGACAGCACGGTGCCCGCGGCAAGCCGCGAGGCTTCCTCGACCGGCGCCATGCCGCCATGCGACAGCACCACGAACAGCGTGCCCCTGAAGCCGGCTTCGGTGAGGCGCTGCTCGAGATTGGTCAGATAGCGCCGCACGATCGGCTCGACATAGGCGTTCACGATCGTGGTCGAGACGCGCTCATATTCCTTGATCTGCGGCAGCACGTCGCTCGAACGCGAGATATCGATCCCGGGCAGTTCGTTCGCAAGCCGCTCGATGGCCGCGAGTTCGTGCGCGGGGTCAAGATAGGAATGCAGGAAGCAGACCGCGACCGAAGTCGCGCCTGAGCTCTTCACCGCTTCTATCGCGCTGCCAAGCGATCCGGCATCGAGCGGGATCGACGCGCTGCCATCCGCCTTCAGCCGCTCGCGCACGCCGAGGCGGCGCTCGCGCGGCACCAGCGGCTCCGGCGGCGGCGTGCGCAAATCGTAACGATCGGGCTTCAAGCCTTCGCGCATCTCGACGACATCGCGGTGACCTTCCGTGGTGAGCAGCGCGACCTTCGCGCCCTTACGCTCCAAGAGTGCGTTGGTTGCAACCGTCGTGCCGTGAACCAGGCGGTCGGCATTCGCCAGCATGTCCGCACGCGTGACGTTCAGGCGGCGCGCCAGCTCTTCCAGTCCGGCCATCACGCCGATCGATTGATCCGATGGCGTGGAAGGCGACTTCGCGAACACCGTCCGTCCCGCTTGATCCGTAGCGACCAGGTCGGTGTAGGTGCCGCCGACGTCAACTCCGATCGTGAACATCAGCTACGCTGCTCCGCGGGGACGTCGACCAGGCCCTGCTCGATGTCGCGCCGGCGCGCCTCGGCCGATCGCTTTGCCGGCGGTCCCCAGCCGCCGCCACCCGAAGAGCGGATTTCCAGGCAATCGCCGGGACGAAGCTCGATACCGACCTCCTTGGTCTTGAGCACACGCGGCTCGTGTCCTTCGGACAGCAGGCGATAGAGATGCGGCTTGCCGTCCTCGCCGCCGAGCATTCCACAAGGACCGTGACGCACGCCTTCTCCGGCGGTGTTGCCCTTTGCGGGCTTTTCGGTTTCCAGCACCATGTCCAAGGAAACGCCGAGGCCACCGCGAAACTGGCCGTCGCCGGCCGAACCCGGGCGGAATTCGTGATGGCGGAAATGCAGGGGAAAGCGCACCTCGGCGACCTCGATGCTCCCGAACTTGAGCCCGCCGACGGTGTGCCACTCACCGATCGACGACCAGCCGTCGCCGCCTGATGAGGCGCCGCCACCGGGGCGGGCCTGAAACATGTGCCAGATGAAGTTGCGTCCGGTGCGAGGATCCTCGCCCTGGATTGCGATCCGGAAGCGGCGACCCCAGCCGGCCATCGCGCGCTCCGGACAGGAGGCCGATAGCGCCTTGATGATCGCCTCGACGATCTCGTTGGAGGGATGGCTGGTGCACAGCGTCACCGGCCGGCCCGGATCGGCCCAAACGATGGTGCCCTGTTTCGCAATCACCTTCAGCGGGCGAAGCGCACCGGTGTTCTTCGGGATGTCGGCATCGATCAGATAGGCAAAGGCCATCGCCACTGCAGCCTGCATATTGGCATGCGAGGAATTGACGAAGCTCGTCGACTGCGGATCGGAATCGGACAGGTCGACTTCGACGTCGCTGCCATTTTTCGTCACCTTGGCCGCGATGCGGATGTCGCTGCGGCCATGGCCGTCATCGTCGAGGAACGCTTCGCCATGGAAGACGCCGTCCTTCCAGGTGGAGACGACTGCGCGGGTCTGCTGCTCGGTGGCATCGAGGATCGCTTCGATTGCGGCCTCCACCACGGGCGCGCCGAATTCGCCGAACAGTCTTGCGACGCGGCGCTCGCCGAGATGGGCGGCGCCCAGCATCGCGGCAAGGTCGCCGCGGAATTCCCTGGGGTTGCGGATGTTGAGGGCCAACAGATCTAGCAGGTCCTCGCGCAGCTTGCCGGCTTCGCAGAGCTTGATCGGAGGGATGCGCAATCCCTCCTGAAATATCTCGGTGGCATCGGGGTTGTAGGCGCCATGGGTGGCGCCGCCGATGTCGCTCTGATGGGCGCGGACAATCGTCCAGAGCAGGCGCTTGCCGCCGTCGAAGACCGGTACGAAGGCGGTGAGATCGGGCAGATGGCTGCCGCCGTCATAGGGATCGTTGAGCAGGATGACGTCGCCTGGCGCGATGTCCTTGAAGCGCTCTTCCACCGCCAGCGTCGCCCAGGGCAACGCGCCGACATGAACCGGGATGTGATCGGCCTGCGCGATCAGCCGCCCGCTTGTGTCGCAGATCGCCAGCGAAAAATCGCGGCTGGAATTGAGGATCTGCGAATAGGAAGTGCGAAGCATGGCTTCGCCCATTTCCCTCACAATGGAACTCAGCCGATGCTGGACGACGGACCGGGTGATGGGATCGATCTTGCCGGACATGCCACTATTTTATCTCCGGCCCCGGCGACGTATAGATCAAAAACACCGCCGTGCCGGCCAGCAGGGCGGCGGCCATGAAGATCATCACGGCCGGTAATCCATCGAGCGCCGCCACCGCGCCGGTTACGGACTGCATCAGCGCCGCGCCAAGGAAGAAAGAGAGATTGATCGCCGAAAGCGCCTTTCCGGCGCTCTGGGCGTCAACGAGCTGCCTTGTCATGCCATAGAGCAGCGGCTGCGCCGAGACGGCAAAGCCGATCAGGACGAACAGGACGAGATCATATTGCGGCGGCATGACGGCGACGCCGAACAGACTAGATACCGGGTAACCCGGAGCTCCCAAGGCCATCAGGAGAAGCAGCAGCGCCGATACGAAATGCGTGGCCGCGACGACAGTGCGCCGGTGACCGAACCTGCGGTCGACCATGCCGATGCAGACCGGGCCTATGATGAGCGCCAGCGTGAACAGGCCGAGTTGGTTGCCGGCTTCAATGCGCGTGAGGCCCTTGATGTCCATCAGCCACGGCCCGCCCCACAATCCCCTCAGCACCAGCGACGCTGCCAGCGAGACCAGTGACAAGGCGACCAGGCCGCGGAGCGGGCGAGACAGGCCAAGGCGCAAGACCTCCATCATCTGGGAAAGCGGCGACGAATCGTCCTTGTGTTGGGCCGGCTGTTTCGGCACCAGCACCAATACCGCGATCGCCACCGCGACCCCGCCAATCGCCGATATCCAAAACCCGGCCCGCCAGCCAAGACGATCGACCACGAGGGCCAATGGGCTCGACGACAACAGCATGCCGATGTTGCCGATCGACAGGATCGCGCCCGACCACAGACCAAACTGCGTCGGCGAAAGCTGTTTCGCGGCCAGCGTCATCGGGCACATCAGCATACCCGATGTTGCTATGCCCAGCACGAGCTGGCCCATGAGGAAGCTTGCCGGCCCGGTTGCAAACGCGGATGCCGTCGCCCCGAAGATGGTTCCAACGAGCAGACTCAGCGAGACCGGGCGAACGCCGAAGCGGTCCATCGCGGCGCCGACTGGAACCTGCGATGCGGCAAACGCGAGATGGTAGATCGAGGTCAGGCTCGCGAGCGTCTGCGGCGGCGTCGCGAAATCGGCGGCCATCAGGTCGAGGCTGATGGCCGGGATCGTCCGCAGCAGGGTCGATAGCATATGGCCGCAAGCCAGGGCCAGGAGAGCAAAAATCAGCGTGCGGGTACTCGATCCCGCATCATTTTTGGCAACGCCGTCCACGAATCTTCTCGTTCTCGAGGAATTTCGGGACGGCGTATCACCAATGGGCCACCAACGCCAATCTCTGCCTAGGTATTAGGCATCCTAGATCATGATCCGATTAGTCGGATCATGATCTCATCTGTTTGTTTGAGCATGATCTCCGCGCAAACGCTTCGCGTTGTCGCGAGGGAAAAGCGGTCTCCACTTTTCCGGATCATGCTCTAAGCGGCTCCTTCGCCAATCGATGTCATTGATGGGACATACGCACGGGATGCGTTTGTTGCGCGGCCCGGTCATCCCCTACGACTTGTGCAGCGGCCCAACGCGAGCCGTCACAGCGTATGGAAGGTCTTCAATGGCAAATCTTGGGCCAGCTTTCGAAATCGGCGATGTGTCCGTGACCAAGGTCGAAGAGCAGTTGCTGCGTACGGTTCCGCCCTCTTTTCTCTACCCTGGCTTGACCTCGGAAGAGTTCGCGATAGCGCAAGCGACGCTCGCAGCCAGCGATGTTGAGCCTCCCCGAGATGCGCTGATCTTGAGCGTGCATACGTGGGTGGTGAAAACGCCGCGCCATCTCATCCTGATAGATACGGCGAGCGGAAACGATAAAGAGCGACCGACGAATCCGCTATTTCATCGCCAAAATCTTCCTTACCTCGAACAACTGAGGCAGGCCGGGGTCTCTCCGGAGGCTGTCGATTTTGTCTTCAATACGCATCTTCACGTCGATCATTCTGGATGGAATACGCGTCTCTCGAACGGGAAATGGGTTCCAACGTTCCCGAACGCGCGGTACGTGTTTCCAATGGCCGAGCGCGACTACTATTCCAGTCCGGCCAGCCACAATGAAGCAAATCTTCCGAGCCTCGGTGTGTACGAGGATAGTGTCTTGCCCGTGGTCGAGGCGGGTCTAGCGGACTTCATAGGTCCCGAAGGCGGAAAATATCTCGACGTTTTTGAATTTATCCCGACCCCGGGACATAGCATCGGACATATGTCCATTGCTCTCGATTCTGGTGGCGCGAGCGCCATCTTCGCTGGCGACGTCATGCACACCGTTCTTCAGGTCGCCCGACCCGAACAAAACACGGTCTATTGCGAGTTCGCCGACGAAGCTCGGAAGTCGCGCCAAAAGATACTCAGCCGCGCCGCAGCCACCCGTGCGCTTTATCTCTCCACTCACTTTCCCGGTTCGTCTGCTGGCTTCGTTACATCGGACGCCGGCGGCTTTACCTGGCGCTACGCTTGAAGGAACATCGGCATGAAATCCTCCGAACGTCCCGACATCGAACAAATCGTCTTCGAAGAGCATCGCATCGAGAGCAACACGGCCGGCATTTCTCTATATCTTCGCAACAAGCATCCGCGGACCATGACAAGCTTCTCCGCGGAGCGGACGATAGTCATGGTCCATGGGGCCACCTATTCGTCCGGCAGCCTCTACGACGTGCGCCTCGGCGGCTTCTCGTTCATGGATTATCTCGCCGCCAAAGGTTACGACGTCTTCGCGGTCGATGTGCGAGGTTATGGTCTGTCTACTCGCCCCAAGACGCTGGAAGAAGATCCGCGCCTGAATCCGCCTTCGGTCGGTACTGACGTCGGCGTATCGGACTTTTCGAGCGCCGTGAATTTCGTTTTGAAGCACCGTGGATTGGAGCGGGTCAACGTATTCGCGATGTCGTGGGGCGGGACCGTGGCTGGCGCCTATGCGGTGGCAAATCCCTCAAAAGTGCGCAAGTTGTCACTTCTCGCGCCGCAGTGGCTGAGCGACAAGCCCATCCCGCTCGATACCGGTGGCGAACTGGTGTGCTACAGGCTGGTCCCTGTCTTCGAGACTCTGCCGCGGTGGTTGGGAACAGCCCCGAAGCACCACGCGGACTCACTCATTCCTGCTGGCTGGTTCGAGCAGTGGGCGCGAGCGACGCTTGCCGAAGATCCGTGGAGCGAAGATCGGGCGCGCGATCGGCTGCGTGCGACCAACGGCCCGATCGAGGATATTCGGAAGTACTGGCGGGCCGGAAAGCCGTACTATGAGCCCTCCGCGATCACTGTGCCGGTTCTGCTGCTTCACGGCGAATGGGACATCGATGTCCCGATCGAACTATCCCTGCAATACTTCCGCGAACTGCGATCTGCGCCCTATCGCCGATGGATCGAGATCGGCGAGGCCACGCACATGGCCCTCCTTGAAAAGAATCGAATGCAGGCGTTCCGCGCGATTACCGATTTCCTGTCCGAGGACTATGAGCCCGAATGATCGCCGAACGGATCGACGATGTCGCGGTCTCGCACGTATGAAACCGATAGATTGCTCCCATCAGGCGACGCCATTTCTCACCGTTTGAAGGGCGCTCTACATGTGGTGCACCGCCAACGGAGTAACGGACTTTCCATATGATCATTCGTTCTATTCTAACCGGTCTCGCCGCATCCGCGATGCTTAGCTGTTCGGCCGCGGCATATGCCGAAACGACTTCGCACCCACCCCAGATCGCCTTCACGGCCAACACGAGCTACCCCGAAACCGCAAGCTGGTCCGCAAGGCAGCAAGCATTTTTTGTTGGTTCGGTCCGTCATGGTACCGTCGGCAGGGTCACGATTGACGGGAAATACGCGCCATTCATCACGGATGAAAAGCTTGTTTCCACGGTGGGGCTTCTGGCCGACGACGCGCACAATACGCTGTGGGTCACCAATTCTGATCCTGGCGCGGGCGACCGCACTCAAGCGTCGACCCAAGGCAAGCTGGCGGGCGTAGCCGCTTACGACGCGACGACCGGCCAGCGCCGCGCCTACTACGATCTGGGAAGTCTCAAGCCTGGATCGCATTTCGCGAACGACTTGGCTTTCGATACCGCAGGAAACGTCTATGTGACAGACAGCTTCTCGCCGTCGATCTTTCGGATCGGCGCCAATGGCAAAGCGTCCATTTTCGCTGAGAATGCGCTGTTCGGTGAGGGGAACGGCTTCAACCTCAATGGAATCGCCTGGCATAAGGACGGATTCCTCATCGTGGGCAGATACAACACCGGCGAGCTGTTCCGGGTAAATGTCGCTGATCCCAAGAAGGTCGAAAAGATCGAACTACCTGAAGTATTGAAGGGCGCCGATGGCTTTCACCTCGTAGATGATCAGCATCTCGTCGTCGTTCAAAACCTTGGCGTGGATCGCACCGTGGAGTTGGTTTCCACCGACGGCTGGAAGTCGGCCAAAGTCGTCCGAGAACTGAAGAGCGAGATGTCCATGCCGAGTTCGGCGACACAAGTCGGCAAGGACGTCTATGTCCTCAACTCGCGCATCGATACGCTTTTCGATCCGAAGGCCGCGAAGGTCAGCGACTTCGTGCTGCAGAAGTTCTGATCGACCTGATGGTGTCGGGCAAAACGCCCGGCACCATCAAGTTTTCTCCTGAAGGAATCCTCCCGCCAATCGAATCCGACATGCCCTGCAGCGGCGTTACGCCTCGCGTTGCCGGCCGGTTGCTTCAAGGACCTGCTTACGTAGCCATCTGTGGGCCGGGTCCGTCCGCATTCTTGGATGCCAGAAGAGGTTCATCGAAAAGCGCGAGAGCGTGAGGGGCGGCGGATGGATCTCAAGCACGTTCTTGAAGCGTCCCAAAAAGCGGCTTGGTAACGTACAAATGCAATCGCTGTTGCTAAGGACAAGCGGTGCCAGAGCGTAGCTCTGGATAGAGATCGACACCGAGCGCTCTCGACCGACTTCGGCAAGTGCTGCATCGATCATGCCTTGGAACTGGCCGCCACTTGTCGAAATCAAGAGATGTTCGAGCAAGCAATATTCGTCGAGGGTAAATGGCTTGTCACCGCGCGGGTGTCCGATGCGTTGGGCGGTCACAAACTCATCGTCGAACAGCGTTGAAGCGATGAGTTCGTTTGAACCGTCTTCGGCCGCGCCGACGAACAGATCGATATCGCCCTGCTCCAGGTGGGTTGTGATTCTGGCCTTGTCAGGCAGCGTGAAAGCAATTTTCACGAAAGGCGCCTTTGCCTTGATCATAGGGATCAAATCGGGCGCGAGAATTGCGGCGGGATTGTCGGTCGCTGCGATCTTGAAGACGCGCTTGCTGCTTTGAGCATCGAAGACATGTGCCGTTTTGATGAAATCATTAATTCGCTCGATGAGCTTCGTTAGCTCTGGCTGAAGGGCGATTGCATGAGGTGTGGGAATCATTCCGCGGCCGGATGCTGCCGGGATGAATAAGGGATCGTTGAGGAGTTGACGGAGCCGGGTCAGTCTAGCGGAAAGCGCCGACTGAGTTATGTGGAGACGTGCTGCTGCGTGCGTTACGTTCTGATCTATTAAGAGCGCGTCAAGGGTCAGAAGCAGACCGGTGTCGAAATCCGTGAACTCGTTCGCCAAACTGTCACTCCATCGGTCGCAAAATGTCCTTTGGTAGGTCACTCAAGTCCACGCATAATTCGTTTCGACCTGAGCGCGCGAATTCGCTCGAAAGGACAGTAATAGGCCAAGGTCCGTTGCTGTTTAAAGTGTGAAACCCGTCTGTTATCTCGGATGCTAACCGCGAGCACGCCAGACCACCCCACCGCCGGGCTACGGGCGCTTCGGGCCGAACGGTGATCCAATTCTAACGAACTCGGGCGACCAATCAATGGAAGGCTACGCCGGCATCGTAGGCGCCAGCGGCGGTGGCGACACAACCTATTTCTGCGCCGCCGATCAGGACGGCAACGCCGTCAGCGGCATCCAAAGCAATTCTGCCGTATTCGGATCCGCCGTAGTCGCTGGACGTACCGGTATAGTCCTCAATAACCGCCTATCCACATTCCATCTTCAGGCGGGTCATGCGAACGAGTTGCTGCCTGGCAAGCGTGCCCGGCATACGATGAACAGTCCGATTCTCGTGAAAAAACGGCCAACTATGGGCGCTGCTCGGCACGCCTGGTGCCGACAACCAGGTTCAGGTTAATGCGCAGCTCGTCGATGCGCTGGTCGACTTCGGATGTGATCCACACACCGCGGTTGAATATCCGAGATGGAGCAGCAATCAGGATGGCCAAGCGGGCGCCTCCGGCAGTGCGAACCCGAGCTTAGTGATCGAGACGAGTTTTGGCTCCGAGGTGCTGACCGAACTCAGCGCCGGAGGGCACGAACTCCAGCTGGTCGCCCCGCTCGGTGGTCCCGGTTCTGCAGAGATCATAAGAATTTCAGATAACGGGCTGCGTATCGCCGGCTCCGACCCGCGACGGGACGGCTGGGCCGCTGCCTTTTGAATTTTGTTATGCCACACGTGAGCCGACGAGTACACGAGGAGACCAAGATGTTTCAGTGTTCCGGTTACGCGGCCGATGGGCCCCAAGCGACCCTTTCTCCGTTTTCGTTTGAGCGGCGCGATCCGGGTCCGAGTGATGGGTGCCCATGTGACCGTGCTGACGACGTCCGCCGGAAAGACGGACGACGCATTCAGGCTCGGGGCTAACGATGTAGTCGTAACGACCGATCCGGCGGCCCTCGTTCCGCTCGCCAACAAGCTTGATCTGGTGATCGACACGATTTCGGCCGACCACGACGTCGCGATGTATCTCGACACATTGGGATTGGACGGCACTTACGTCCACGTCGGTATTCCCGAGAAGCCGCTATCCGTTCCTGCGTTCAGTGTCATCGCACGTCGACGAAATTTCACCGGCGCCCGCATCGGCGGCTTGCCGGAGACGCAGGAGATGCTCGATTTTTGCGCGGAGCACAGCATTGTCGCGGATATCGAATTGATCTCGCCCGATGAAATCAATGCTGCCTATGAGCGCATGGTGAAGAATGACGTCAAATACCGCTTCGTGATCGATATGGCGTCACTCCATCAGCCAGCTTGAGGGCTTGTCACGCTGATCCAGCCGTTAGTGCTTGTGGAACACCAACGTCCGCACTTCGATGCTTTCGCGGGGTTCGGCATCCGGCGGCGTGGTCGGATCGATGAAAGCCGTATGCGGCGCGAAGCGCGTGCGGCCGTCGGTTGCCGAATCGTAGCACTTCAGCAGCAGCGCTTCGTCGGGCGTCATTTCCGGGAAGTAGAACCAGCGGTGGTTCGCATTGTATTTCACGGAATATGTCTCGCCCTGCCGGTTCGGATAGATCAGGTCGGATGCGATCAGATCGCCCGGCTGCAGTGACTGACCGTCGCACATCGCCAGCGGCGCATCGCGCAGCGGGCCGCGGATCGGCCGCCACAAGTTGATCACCTGCACGCGACCTTTGAGGAGTTCGTTGGCCTCCTCGGGCAGATGTTCGAACACGCGGTTGCGGCCGGACAGGTCAGTCTGATCGACGTGGACGCGCGTCGCCGGCTGGCGGGGCGTGCCGTCGCGCACATCAGGGGCGCCCTCGACACGCTTGCGCACGGTATGATCGAAGATGAAGACACGATCCGCCTTCAACGTTGCCTTCAGGAAGGCTTCGACGGCGGGATAGTAGACCCGCCTGATTTCGTTTTCGTCGTAGTAGTTCTTCACCGCGGTCGGATGCTTGACCAGGGCGAAGCCTTCGCGGTCCGGCGAGAATTGATCGGCGATCAGCCGGCCATCGAAGATCGGAACGTTATGGGGTTCGGGCAGCGCCGTCGACTTGGGTTCGCCGGGCGGCGGATCAAAGGCGTAGGTGCGTGGCTTGCCCGCTACCGGGGCGAGATAGTTGAGTTCGGCGGTGACGAAGGGAAGCGACTCGATCTTGGTTTCATGCAGGCCCATGGTGGTCTCCAGGACTCCCAATTGTTCGTTCTGTTTCATTTTGGCCGGGTGAACTGCCCCGGCAAGGGAGCCCACAAAATAGCAACGTTGACATTCCCGCGAGGATGAAACGTGGAAAATCCTTTCGGCGCCCTCGACTCGCCCAGCGGATTATTTCTGCCGATCACGCTTTCGGGAGGTGCGCTCCTCTCCGGCTTATGGCCTTTCAGGGGGAGGGAGTGGGAGTAAGGAGTAAAGCGAGAAGACGTGTGGTGCCCGGTCCTCTTCATCTCGCGCTCATCGTCGCGGGCCACCTGGCCTGCATGGCCTTGCTCGCGACGTTTTCGCTTTGATGGCTTGTTCACGCGAGCGCCGGTTGCCGCGCCCACGTTGCGGAGGGATAGGGAGTCAGGCCTTACGCGAACGCCGGGCGCTTCGTAGCAAAAAGGCCTCCGCTTCCGGAGGCCTCTTGCCTTAGACCGCGTCCTTGGCAGCCTTGACCGGGCGAGCCCGGACGACCTTGCGGGCCGGCTTGGCCTTGAACACCGTCTCTTCGCCGGTGAAAGGGTTGGTGCCCTTGCGCGCCTTGGTCGCGGGCTTCTTGATCACCACGAACTTCGCAAAGCCGGGGACGAGGAACACGCCGTTCTTCTTCAGCTCCTTGTGACCGACGTCCGTGAGGGTATCCATCACGTTCTTGACGTCGCGCTTGGAGAGTTCGGTGGTGGTCGCGATCTTCTCGATCAGTTGCGACTTCGACAATTGGGTAGCCATGGTTGCTCCATTGATTCTGGAAATGGCACGTTATGGCCGAAACCGGCTAAAAAAACAGGGTTTTCAGCATTCTTCACAGCTATATCGCCGCTGATACACCGGAATCATGCGTTTTTCCCGGGTTTTTTGGCTGGTCGAGGCCCTCCGTCGGCTCAGCCAGCCATTCTGCACGCCCGCCAACCGGCCATACGACACCCCGCTCACCCCTATTTTTCCGCTGCAGATTCGCAATCGGTGATTCGCGGGCCGGGTGCGAAAGCCCATTTTGTCCAGCCGCGGCCGAATATAGCGGCGGGCTCAAAGTCCGGAGAATGATCCGTTCGAATTGGGCGGCAATTAAGAAAATGACCCGGGTTCCCCTCGCATCGTAACATCGGCTAAAGACGGGCTGCGGCCGATGCCGCGCGCTGCCTGAGCTACTCCTGGAGACCTTGTATGGATTTGACCCGCCTCGAGATCAACCGACGCACCGCGCTCCTGACGTCGGCCGCCATCGCCGCCAATGTCATCAACCCGATGCGGGCATTTGCGCAGCAGACCCCGCGCAAGGGCGGCGTATTCAACGTCCATTACGGCGCCGAGCAGCGTCAGCTCAATCCGAGCCTGCAGGCCTCGACCGGCGTCTACATCATCGGCGGCAAGATCCAGGAGAACCTGGTCGACCTCGACGCGGACGGCAAGCCGGTCGGCGTGCTCGCCGAGAGCTGGGAAGCCACCCCCGACGGCAAGACGGTCACCTTCAAATTGCGCAAGGGCGTCACCTGGCACGACGGCAAGCCGTTCACCTCTGATGACGTCGCGTTCACCGCGATGAACATGTGGAAGAAGATTCTGAACTACGGTTCGACGCTGCAGCTGTTCCTGACCGCCGTCGACACGCCTGATCCGCAGACCGCGATCTTCCGTTACGAACGGCCGATGCCGCTCAGTCTCCTGCTGCGCGCCCTGCCCGACCTTGGCTACGTCTCCGCCAAGCACCTCTACGAGAATGGCGACATCCGCCAGAACCCGACCAATCTGGCGCCGGTCGGCACCGGCCCGTTCAAGTTCGTCAAATATGAGCGCGGGCAATACATCATCGCCGACCGCAACCCCGACTACTGGCGCACGAACGCGCCCTATCTCGACCGCATCGTCTGGAAGGTGATTACCGACCGAGCCGCCGCAGCAGCACAGATGGAAGCCGGCGAGTTGCACTACAGCCCGTTCTCGGGACTGACGATCTCGGATATGGCACGGCTCGGCAAGGACAAGCGCTTTGTCGTCTCCACCAAGGGCAATGAGGGCAACGCCCGCACCAATACGATCGAGTTCAACTTCCGCCGCAAGGAGCTTTCCGACATCCGCGTCTGTCGCGCGATCGCGCATGCGATCAACGTGCCGTTCTTCATCGATAACTTCCTTGGCGACTTCGCCAAGCTCGGCACCGGCCCGATCCCTTCGACCTCGATCGACTTCTATCCCGGCGCCAACACGCCGCAATACCCTTATGACAAGGCCAAGGCGATCGCACTGCTCGACGAGGCCGGCTACAAGCCGGGCGCCGGCGGCACGCGCTTCTCGCTCCGCCTGCTGCCCGCGCCCTGGGGCGAGGACATTTCGCTGTGGTCGACCTTCGTCCAGCAGTCGCTGCAGGAAATCGGCATTCCCGTCGAGATCGTGCGCAATGACGGCGGCGGGTTCTTGAAGCAGGTCTACGACGAGCACGCCTTCGATCTTGCCACCGGCTGGCACCAGTACCGCAACGATCCCGCGGTCTCGACCACGGTCTGGTATCGTTCCGGCCAGCCCAAGGGCGCGCCCTGGACCAACCAATGGGGCTGGGAGGACAAGACGGTCGACAAGACCATCGACGATGCCGCCACCGAGGTCGATCCGGTCAAGCGCAAGGCGCTCTATGCCGAGTTCGTCAAGGAAGTGAATACGGAACTGCCGGTCTGGATGCCGATCGAGCAGATCTTCGTCACCGTCATCACGGCGAAAGCCCGCAACCACTCAAACACGCCCCGCTGGGGCTCGACGAGCTGGTACGATCTTTGGCTTTCCGCCTGACCCCATATCCGTCAAGATGAAAGCATGCGCATCTTGAGCCTTGCGGGGCGGCGGCTCGCCGCCTCGATCCCGACCCTGTTCCTGATTTTGATCGGCGTCTTCCTGCTGCTGCAGATGGCGCCGGGCGACACCGTCGACGCGCTGATGGCGCAAATGGGCGGCGGCGACGCCGCGACCGCGCGCGAGCTCCGCAAATTCTACGGGCTCGACCTGTCGATCCCGGCGCAGCTCGCCAATTACCTCTGGCACCTGGTGCGGCTCGATCTCGGATTCTCCTCGATCTACGGCAAACCCGTCGCCTCGGTGATCCTGGAGCGGCTGCCGCCGACGATCCTTTTGATGACAGCCTCCCTCTCGTTTGCATTCTTCTTCGGGCTCGTGTTCGGCGTGATCGCGGCGCGCGGCGTCAATCGCTGGCCGGATACGCTGATCTCGACGCTGGGGCTGATCTTCTATGCGACGCCGTCGTTCTGGTTCGGCCTGATGGCGATCGTGGTATTCTCGGTCTATCTGCAATGGCTGCCGCCCGGCGGTTTCGAGGACATCGGCACCGTGCAGACCGGCATCTGGCGCGTGCTCGATATCGCCAGCCATCTCGTGCTGCCGACGCTGACGCTAGGGCTGATCTTCCTTGCCATCTACCTGCGGATCATGCGCGCCTCGATGCTGGAGGTGCTCAATCTCGATTTCGTCCGCACTGCCCGCGCCAAGGGCTTGGACGAGACCCACGTCGTGACCCGCCATGTGCTGCGCAATGCGCTGCTGCCGATGGTGACGCTGATCGGGCTGCAGGCGGGCACCATGCTCGGCGGCTCGGTGGTGGTCGAAAGCGTGTTCTCGCTGCCGGGCCTCGGGCGGCTGGCTTACGAGTCCGTGGTGCAGCGCGACCTCAACACGCTGCTCGGCATCGTCTTTGTCTCGGCCCTGCTCGTGATCGTCGTCAATTTCGTAACCGATCTCCTCTATGCGCGGCTTGATCCGCGCATCTCGGCGGATAGCTGACATGGATGCGCTGAAACGCTATTTCCGCAGCCCCGCCGCGGTGATCGGCCTGATCCTGCTGCTCATCGTGATCGCGATGGCGATCAGCGCCGGCTGGCTCTATCCGCGCGATCCACTGTCACTCGCGGGCCGCCCGCTGA
Organism: Bradyrhizobium cenepequi; assembly: GCF_020329485.1. Lineage (GTDB taxonomy): Bacteria > Pseudomonadota > Alphaproteobacteria > Rhizobiales > Xanthobacteraceae > Bradyrhizobium > Bradyrhizobium cenepequi. Next base: position 130,595 of record NZ_JAGKJI010000003.1, on the reverse strand, counting down.
TCTGGCCGTTCGCCAGTCCGCGTTTCCTGCTCGGCACCGACAATTCCGGGCGCGACATCGCCGCCCAGATCTTCTACGGCGCGCGGATTTCGCTTCTGATCGGCGGCGTCGCGACCGCGATCGCGATCCTGATCGGGATCCTGGTCGGCGCCTTCGCCGGCTATTACGGCGGCTGGGTCGATAACATTCTGATGCGGATCACGGACGCGTTCCAGACCTTACCGAATTTCGTGCTGCTGCTGGTGCTGGTCGCGGTGTTCGGCTCGACGCTCACCACGGTCACCATCGCGGTCGGCATCGTATCCTGGCCGGCGCCAGCGCGACTGACCCGCGCCGAGTTCCTCTCGTTGCGCAACCGCGAATTCGTTCAGGCCGGCAGGACGCTGGGGATGCGGGACGTCAAGATCATCCTCGGCGAGATCCTGCCGAACGCGCTGCCGCCGGTCATCGTCTATGCCAGCGTGGTGATGGCGGTCGCAATCCTGCTGGAGAGCGCGCTTGCGTTCCTCAGGCTATCGGATCCTAATGTCGCCTCCTGGGGCAATCTGATCGGGCTTGGCCGCGACGTGCTGCGGGTGCAGTGGTACGTCTCGGCGATCCCCGGGATCGCCATTCTAGCCACAGTGCTCGCGGTATCGCTGGTCGGCCAGGGGCTGAATGATGCGCTCAATCCGAGGCTGAAGAGCCGATGAGCGACGCCATCCTTTCGCTCGAGCACTTGAGCGTGCGCCTGCCCGAGGGCGCCGACCGGCCCTATGCGCTGTCGGACGTTTCGCTTTCTATCGCCTCGAACGAGATCCTTTGCGTGGTCGGCGAATCCGGTTCCGGCAAGTCGATGATGGCGAATGCGATCATGCGGCTGTTGCCGAACGAGGTCAGGATCGAACATGGCCGGATGCTGTTTGAAGACCGCGATCTCTGCGCCGCCGACGTCGCCGAGATGCGCGAGGTGCGCGGCGCCGGCATCGCCATGATCTTCCAGGAGCCGATGACCGCACTCAATCCGCTCCGCACCATCGGCGACCAGATCGGCGAGATGTTCTCGATCCACACGGAACTGTCGAACGCCGAGATCAACGCACGCGTGCTGGCGCTGCTCGCCGACGTCCGCATTCCCGATCCGAAACTGGCCGCGAAAGCCTATCCGCACGAGCTCTCCGGTGGCCAGCGCCAGCGCGCCATGATCGCGATGGCGCTGGCGCTCGATCCAAAACTCCTGATCGCGGATGAGCCGACCACGGCGCTCGACGTCACCACCCAGGCGCAGATATTGAAGCTGATCCGCGACCTGCAGCAGCGCAAGCAGACCGCAGTGCTGTTCATCACCCATGATTTCGGCGTCGTGGCCGAGATCGCCGATCGCGTCGTGGTGATGCAACACGGCAGGATCGTCGAACAGGGGACGGCGGGCGAGGTGCTGAACCAGCCGACGCACCCCTACACCAAGCAGCTCATTGCCGCTGTACCACCGCTGAAAGCACCGCCGCCGCGGCCGCTGTCGAGCCAGAACATCCTCACGATTTCGAACGTGTCAAAGACCTATCGCACCGGCGGCTTCCTGGGACGCGGCGCGCGAATAACGGCCGCGGTCAGGGACGCCTCTCTTGAGCTGCCCAAGGGAGCGACGCTTGGCATCGTCGGCGAATCCGGCTCGGGCAAGTCGACCTTGGCCCGCTGCATCGTGCGCCTGATCGATCCCGATACTGGATCGATCGTGCTCAATGGCAAGGACTGGGCAAAACTGTCGCGCGAGGAGGTTCGTCGCGAGACCCGGCATATCCAAATGGTGTTTCAGGATCCGTTTGCCTCGCTCAACCCGCGCCGCAAGGCAGCCGAGCTGGTCGCGCAAGGACCGATCGTCCACGGCACGCCGCGCGCCACGGCGATTGCCGAAGCCAGGAAACTGTTCGAGTTGGTCGGGCTTGATCCATCCGCCGGCGACCGCTACCCGCACGAATTCTCCGGCGGCCAGCGCCAGCGCATTGGGCTCGCGCGCGCATTGGCGCTCAAGCCCGAGGTGCTGGTCGCGGATGAGCCGGTCTCTGCGCTCGACGTTTCCGTGCAGGCGCAGGTGCTGAAACTGCTGGCCGATCTGCGCCAGCGGCTCGGCCTCTCCATCATCTTCATCACCCATGACCTGCGGGTTGCAGCGCAGATCTGCGACCTCGTCGCTGTCATGAAGGATGGTGCGGTGGTCGAGCATGGAGTGGCCGCCGAGGTGTTCGGCAATCCACAGCATCCCTATACGCCGGCGCTGCTGGATTCGATTCCCGGCGGCGAGTTTGCGCGGGAGCACGAAACAGTGAGCATGTAGCCAGGCGCGCGCTGCAGCCGAGGATTTCGGCGGCATAGACGGCCCTCGCGCTCGCCGACTCAACAGCGCCGCGTTCTTTATAGCTGGCAGCAATCCAGATAGCGCGGCTAAGGGGATCAGCCGCTCTCGTCCGTGACTGCCACAGCGGCGGAAAGTCCGACTAGGCGGCGCGCCGTTCGATAGTCTGAGCCATGCGCTTTGCGGTATCGTCCGCCGCCTTGAGCGACATGTCGGCCATTCGTCGGCCGCTTTCCACGGCATTCTCCATGGTTTCCCGCACAAAGTCACTTTGGACGGCGACAACATCCTGAGGAGTTCGGCAGCGCCACAATTCGTTCATGTGGCTCATACTACTCTCGATTTGGTGCCGGACGAACGCGAGGTACTCTTGGGACATTCCACTCATCCCTTTGGCGATTGCGGTGGTGGAATGAAAGACGCTGGAAGTGCTGTGAGCCGACCTTTCAGCTGCACGCTGCGCTTCCTCCGATAGTCCCAGTACATGGCCAAGTTCATCGGTAGAGCGCCCCATGGCTGCTGTCGTCATGTCCAGGCCGAACCGCAGGGCGCTCTGTACCGCCTCGGCATTTTGCCGTAGCAGATCGGTGCTGGCCCGAGCCATCTCTTGACTGGCCTCAGCGGCGTTTTCTCCGATCCGTCTGGTCTGCTCAGCAGTTTTCTCGCTGACGCGCCGGACTGCATCTTCGGCGGCTTGAGTGGACTTATCCTCGTGGCGCGGATTTGCCATCTTTGTTGCCTCCTCGTTATTGATTGTAGTTGGATGGTCGCAGTCGGGATTCCCGTGCGATTTGCTCGCTGAACGAAGGTGGAATCCTTCGCAACCAAACGCGGTGACTCTAGAACCGTTCCGGCATTTTCTTGAGCTTTCGGGATACTCTGCAGGCGCCGGATCCAAACTCCGATTTTTGTCCGGACCTGGAACTCGGGAGCCATCCAGCCTGCTCATCAAGCCGGGAGCGATTGCGGTCTGTTAGGTCAGAGTTTCGAACAGCTTGCGGCAAGCCGCTTGTGGTTTCGACAGACCCCGCGCAACATTGGACCACACCCAAGTTAAGTCAGGAATGCTCTCTTAACGGATATCGCGCTCGGCACGGCTTGGTATCTTTGGCGAATGATCTTACCAAACCGATCTCCAATCTGCACGGCGCTCCCATATTCTAGATCTCGTTCTAGATCTCGCGCGCGTCGCGGCGGCGATAGACCAGCAGCATCAGCGGCGCGAGCTTTCGTAACAGCCCATGAGCCGGGATCGGCTGCGGCTCAGTGAAAGGCAGCGCCAATTCCTCCAACGGCACGCCGCGCACCGCCTTTGCAAGCTCGGCGCCGATCCCGATCGTCAGTCCAACCGCGCGGCCATTGCAGCCGGTCCAGCCATAGGCGTCGGGACCGAGCTGATGGAAGCGCGGCAGGAAATCCGTGGTCATGCCGACATAGCCGTTCCAGACGTGGTCGAACGAGACTTCGCCGATCTGCGGCCACAGACGTTGCAATCTCTCGGTCACCCTCGCCTTCAACCGCGCGGTCTTGTCGCCCGGACCGATCACGGCGCCGCCGGTGACGAGCCGGTTGCGTGCATCGTAGCGCGCGAAATAGAGCTCGCCATGCGTATCAGACATCGCCTGCCGGCCAGGGATGATGGACTTGCGGACATTGTCCGACAATGGCTGCGTCGCCATCTGCCAGGACAGCACCGGCATCACCTCCGTCGCGATCGCCGGCACCAACGATTTCACGATCTCCCCGCTGTAGGCATTGGTCGCGACCACCAGCGCGCGACCGACAATCTCGCCCTTGGCCGTCTTCACAACCCAGCGGTTATTCCGCCGCTCGAAACTCTCCACCGGCGAGCGCGCGTAGATGCGGCCATCTTGATCAAGCACGGCGCGCGCGAGCCCCCGCGCAAATGCCAGCGGATTGACGTGGCCGCCGCTTCTGTTCCAGAAGCCGCCGTACCACGCATCCGAGCCCAGCATGTCGCGAACCTGCTCACGCGACAGCAACTCGACGGGCGCGCCGAATTTCGACCATTGTCGCACCCGCCGCTCGGCGATCCTGATGCGGCCAGGCGAATGCACCGGCTGCACCCAGCCCGCCTGCTCCTGTTCGGCCTGGATGTTGTATCGCTGCGCAACGTCGAACAATGTCGAGGCGCTGTCGCGCAGCAGGCCGACGAAGCGCTCGCCGGCGGCGCCATGCCTGGCGATGATGTCTTCGGGATCAGGTCGCGACAAGGTCGGGATCACCTGGCCGTTGTTGCGTCCCGAGGCGCCCCAGCCAGGCTCCATAGCCTCGACAACAGCGACATCGACGCCGGCCGCGCGCAAATGCAGCGCGGTCGACAGCCCCGTGAAACCGCCACCGATCACGACCACGTCGGCCTGCTGGGCGCCAGTCAGTTCCGGCAGGTCGGGCCCGACGGGCGTCTCCGCTGCCCACAGGGAATCGGGCCAGCGGACATCTATTCTTTCCATCATCAATCTCTTCATGATCGTTGCTCGGCGGCGCCGCATCAATGGGAACGTCGGCTTGCGGGCGCCGGATCGATCTGTTTAGTGTAGCACGCCTCTTATCCAATGCCGGGGAAACAGCAGAGTGTCACTCAAGAACGTCATCGGAATCGATCACGCCGTGATCATGGTGAAGAACCTCGACGGAGCCGCCGACAACTGGAAGCATCTGGGCTTCACCGTTTCGCCGCGCGGCACCCATAGCGCACATATGGGATCTGGCAACTACACCATCATGCTCGACCCCGACTATATCGAACTGCTCGGCGTGCTCACCCCGACCGAGCACAACGCGCCGGCGCGGACATTCCTGGAGAAGCGCGGCGAAGGCATCGAGCGCATCGCATTCACCGCGGTCGATTCGGCTGATGGCGCCGAGGAGATCCGCGCGCGGGGCTATACGCCGATCGGCCCGACCGATTTCGAGCGGCCGGTGGCCATGCCCGATGGCACGTTGTCGGCGGCTAAATTCCGGACCTTCCAATGGCCGACCGAGGAGGCGCCAGGCGGCGTGCGCATCTTCGCCTGCGAGCACAAGACCCGCGAGGCGGTGTGGATACCCGAATTGATGACACACGCCAACGGTGCAAAACGCCTGAGGCAGGTGCTGATGGTGACGCCCGAGCCGGCCAAGGATGCTGCGCATCTATCCAAAATGATCGATGTAGCCGTGAGAAACGAAGCAGACGGCGCCCTCGCCGTGCCCTCGGGCTCGGACCGCGCCGACTTCGTGTTCGTGAGCAAGGATCAACTCGGCAAGCGCTATCCCGGCGTGTCGCTGGCCGCCCTGCCCGAGCGTGGCGGCGCCGGCCTCGTGATCGCGGCCGACCTTGCCGCTGCGGAAAAGGCGCTGGGCTCGACCGGCGTGCGCAGCGCAGGTGCCATCTGCGTGCCGCCGGCGGCCGGCAACGGGACGTTGCTTGCCTTCGTCAAGGCATAACCGACGCCCTACTCGCGCGGCGATTGTAGTGCACAGCCGCGCACATTGGGACTAGGCAGACGCCGCGCAGACGCTAGTATCTCTCCCAAACAAAAAAGAGCAGGGAGAGAAACATGACGGATCACCAGATCTCGCGCCGGCAACTTTTGGCCGGCACGGCTGCGGCCGGCGCGCTCAGCCTCACCGGATTTCCGGCGCGCGCCGACGTTGACTGGAAAAAATACAACGGCACCAAGCTCGAGGTGATCCTCGCCAAGGGACCGCGCGGCGACAATCTGCAAAAATACATCAAGGAATTCACCGCGCTCACCGGCATCCAGGTCGAGTCGGAGCAGATCCCCGAGCAGCAGCAGCGCCAGAAATGCGTCATAGAGCTCGCTTCGGGCAAGCCGAGCTTCGACGTCATTCATTTGAGCTATCATGTGCAGAAGCGGCAATTCGAGAAGGCCGGCTGGCTCGCCGATATCTCCGGCTACCTGAAGGACCCGAACCTCACGCCGCCCGACCTGGTCGAAACCGACTTCTCTGCCGCCGGACAGCAATACGCCAAGAACGACAAGGGCCAGATGCTGTCGCTACCATGGTCGGTCGACTACTTCATCCTCTATTACAACAAGGAGCTATTCCGGAAGAAAGGCGTCGAGGTGCCGAAGACGCTGGACGAGATGGTGGTGGCCGCCGAGAAGCTCACCGACTCCAAGGAAGGCATCTTTGGCTTTGTCGGGCGCGGCCTGCGCAACGCCAACATGACGATGTGGACCAATTTCTACCTGAACTATGGCGGAGAATTCCTCGACAGCAAGGGCAACATCCTGACTGACGGCCCCGAGGCGATCGAAGCGACCAAGCTGTACCAGCGGCTATTGACCAAATCAGCGCCTCCCGGCGTCGCCGGCTTCAACTGGATGGAGTCGATGGCGTCGTTCACGCAAGGAAGATCCGCGATGTGGATCGATGCCGACGGCTGGGCGCCACCGCTGGAAGATCCGACCGCATCGCGCGTCGTCGGCAAGGTCGGCTACACCCTCGTCCCCGCCGGGCCCAAGGGCGCGTTTTCCTCGACCTATGGCGACGGCATCGGCATCGCCGCGGCAAGCAAGAACAAGGAAGCCGCTTACCTCCTGTGCCAATGGGTCGTCTCCAGGGCGCAAGCCGCGCGATTGCTGCAGGCGGGCGGCGGCGTGCCGTTCCGCAATTCGATCGTAAACGACCCTGATGTCGCCAAGAGCGTGAAGACCCAGGAATGGCTGAAGTCGGTGATCGACTCCGCCAAGATCAGCAAGCTCGGACTACCCGTCATCATTCCTGTCGCCGAGTTCCGCGACATCGTCGGCGCGGCGCTGACCGCGACGCTGTCGGGCGCCGATCCCGCGACCGAACTGAAGAAAGCGCACGAGCAATTCCGGCCCATCCTGGAACGCAGCGAAAAAGCGTGAGCACGATAACAGAAACTACTCCGGCCGCGGCGGAAAGCGTCGCCGCGGCGGAGCAGCAATGGCATCGCCCCACCTACTGGCCCTTCGTGCTGCCGGCGCTGATCGTCGTGCTGGCCGTGATCGTGTTCCCATGGCTGTTCACGATCTGGATGAGCTTCAACGAATGGAAGGTCGGTTCGCCCACGACCTTCGTCGGCTTCGCCAATTATCTGCGCTTGCCGAACGATCCACGTTTCGTCGAGGCTGTCGGACACACCATCTTCTACACGGCGCTGTCGGTGATATTGCCGCTGATCTTCGGCACGCTCGCAGCAGTCGTATTCCACCAGCGCTTCGCCGGGCGCGGTTTCCTGCGCGGCGTCTTCATCATGCCGATGATGGCCACTCCCGTGGCGATCGCGCTGGTCTGGACCATGATGTTCCACCCGCAGCTCGGCGTGCTCAACTATCTGCTGTCGGTGGTCGGCCTGCCGCCGCAGCTCTGGGTGTTCGATCCCGCGACCGTCATTCCATCGCTGGTGCTGGTCGAGACCTGGCAATGGACGCCGCTGGTGATGCTGATCGTGCTCGGCGGGCTGGCCGCGATCCCAACCGAGCCTTATGAGAGCGCGGAGATCGACGGCGCCGGCTTCTGGCAGATGTTCCGCTACATTACGCTGCCGCTGATCATGCCGTTTCTGTTCATCGCCGGCATGATCCGCATGATCGACGCGGTGAAGAGCTTCGACATCATCTTCGCGATCACGCAAGGAGGGCCGGGCTCGGCGTCGGAGACCATCAATCTCTATCTCTACAGCGTCGCCTTCGTCTATTACGATCTGGGCTACGGCTCGGCGATCGCGGTGGTGTTTTTCTTCTTGATCGTGCTGCTCGCCGCGGTGCTGCTTTACTTGCGCAAGCGGATGCTGTGGACCGAGATCGGAGGTGGCGCATGAGCCCGCGTCAGCTCCTGGGCCGGATCGGCCTCTGGTTCTCGGTGTTCGTCATCGTGTCGCCGGCGATCCTGTTCTTCCTCTGGATGATCTCGCTGTCGCTGAAGTACGAGATCGACAACGCCGCCTATCCGCCGGTGTTCATCCCCGAGCAGTTCGCCTGGAAGAACTATGCCGACGTGCTGGCCTCCAACCGCTTCCTGACCTATTTCGTCAACAGCCTGATTGTGACCGGCGGCGCGACGCTGCTAGCGATGCTGGTCGGCGTGCCGGCAGGCTACGGCATCGCGCGCATGGCGGCGCACAAATCCGCGATCGTGATCCTGATCGCGCGCATTACGCCAGGGCTGTCGTACTTGATCCCGCTGTTCCTGCTGTTCCAGTGGCTGGGGCTGCTTGGCACGCTGGTGCCGCAGATCATCATCCATCTCGTGGTCACGGTGCCGATCGTGATCTGGATCATGATCGGCTATTTCGAGACCACGCCCTTGGAATTGGAGGAAGCGGCGCGGATCGATGGCGCCACGCGCTGGCAGGTGTTCCGTCACGTCGCGCTGCCGATCGCGCGCCCGGGCCTCGCGGTCGCCTTCATCCTCGCGGTGATCTTCTCCTGGAACAATTTCGTGTTCGGCATCGTGCTGGCGGGACGCGAGACGCGCACCCTGCCGGTTGCCGTCTACAACATGATCTCGTTCGATCAGTTGAGCTGGGGACCGCTCGCTGCGGCCGCGCTGCTCGTGACCTTACCGGTGCTGCTGCTTACGGTATTTGCCCAGCGCCAGATCGTCGCCGGCCTGACGGCGGGGGCTGTGAAGGGCGGATAAATTTGCCGCGGATCTGCTAGCAGCCCCTCATCCTGAGGAGCGCGTAGCGCGTCTCGAAGGATGAGGCCACAGCGGGGCCTCATGGTTCTCCCGGCGATGCGAAGCATCGTCCGGAGACGGCGCTGCGCGCCTCCTCACCATGAGAGTCATTCTGTTTTCGACGTCTTCAATGCCTCCAGTACAGCGGCTGAGCTGGCAACCCAGCCGAAGATACCGCCCTGAGCCTTGATCATCTTCAGGCCTATTTCGTGGAATTCGGGAAAGTAGGACGCGCAGCCGTCGGAGATGACGATGCAGCGATAGCCGCGGTCATTGGCCTCGCGCACGGTGGTGTTGACGCACACTTCGGTGGTGACGCCGCACACCAGCAGATTCTCGATGCCGTATTTCTGCAAGATGTCGCTCATCTCGGTCGCATAGAAGGCGCCCTTGCCGGGCTTGTCGATCACGATCTCGCTGTCGAGTGGATAGAGCTCGGGAATGATGTCGTGGCCGGTCTCGCCGCGAATGAGGATGCGGCCCATCGGACCGGGATCGCCGATGCGCAACGACGGCGCACCGCGTTCGACCTTGGCAGGCGGCGCGTCGGAAAGGTCCGGCAGATGTCCTTCGCGGGTGTGGATGACCAGCATGCCGACGTCGCGCGCCGCCGACAGCACCGAGCGGATCGGTTGCACGGCACGCGCTAGCTGGCTGACGTCATTGCCGAGCGTTTCGCCGAAGCCGCCGGGCTCCATGAAATCGCGCTGCATATCGATGATGACGAGCGCCGTCTTGGTCCAGTCGAGTTCGATCGGCTCCGGCTCCGCAACGATCTTCCCCAACCGATCGCTTGAGTTCGTCATGACGTGCGTGCCCCGAAACGAGCGAATTCTGCACGGAGGTCAAGCAAGCGACGTGCCAGGTGTACAAGTCGCGCCGCTGGACTCGCTCTCATCTGAAGAGATGGACGAGCCCGATGCTGATGGCGAGCAGCACCAACAGCGACAGCGTGACCGCGGCGGTCACCCGTCCGCCCACGGTCGCGATGACGCGAATATCGACGCCGAGACCAAGGGCCGCCATCGACAATACGGTGAGAAGAACCGCCGTCTTTGTCACCAAGGGGATCACCGCATCAGGCACGAGCTGGAACGATCGCAGCGCGGCAAGGACCAGGAAGCCGATGATGAACCAGGGCACCAGCTTGAACGGACTGATCGAGGCCGCCTTGTCGTGCTTGCGCCGGCTGGCCACGAACAGAGAGAGGCCGATCACGATCGGCCCGAGCATCAGCACGCGTACCAGTTTCACCAGCGTCCCGATCTGCGTGCTGACGATGCCGGCGGGAACGGTCGCCGCGAGAACCTGGGGAACGGCGTAGACTGTAAGTCCGGCCAGGATGCCATATTGCGTTGCCGACAATCCCAGGAGCGGGATCAGCAGCGGCAATCCCAGCACCATCAGCACGCCGAGAATGGCAGTAAATGAGATCGACGAGGCGATGTCGTCGCTGTGGGCGTCGATCACGGGGGCAACGGCCGCAATCGCCGAGTTTCCACAGATCGAATTGCCGCAGGCGATCAGGATCGACAGCTTGGTCGGCAGGCCCAGCATCCGGCTGACCCCAAAACTGAGCACCAGCATGATCGCGACCGTCCCCGCGATCGCGCCAATCAGCGCCAGGCCGGACGCTGCAATCGCGGCGAAGCTGATCGAGGCTCCCAGCAGCACGACGGCGACTTCAAGCAGTTGCTTGGCGCTGAAAGCGATCCCGGAACGCCATCGCTCGGACGGATTCCAGACGGTGCGGATCGCCATTCCTAAGAGGATCGCGATCACCAGCGCTTCCACATAGGGATGGTCGAAAGCTCGCTCCTCCAGATGCTGGACGCCGACCGCGACAAGCGTGATCGCTCCGCACAACGCGATGCCTGGAAGAAGCGAAAATGTGCGGGCGACGGCGCTGGGGCGCCGCGCTGTTTCGTTGATGCTATTGATATTGTCCGCCACGGTGGCACTCCCTGTCGGGAATATTTTATGCGCCTACGGCGGTATTTTGGCTAATATATTCTACGGCTTCCCCAGTAACGAGAAGTTATGCGCTGGGAGATGACATAGCCGAAGGCGCGCGCATTCGCTTCAACCGGGCTCGTGGCCGGTGCACTGGCCGACTGCGGCTGGAACTGTGTAAAAGAGAAGATCGGATCGAACGTCAGAGCGCCGCGAATAGGCCCTGAGCCCAAGCAACGGCGCGGTCGAAATTGAAGACGCCGGCCTCGAAATAGGCCGCGCGCGCGATCACGATGCCAGCAACGAGCAGCCAGAATGCACTGGTGCCGGCACGGAGCAGCCACGAGGACGCCCGCCCAGGCGCACGAACGCTCTCCGCCGCTATCGGCTCGCCAAACGCATCAAACCCCGGATTGCTCATGGCCACTTCCATTGAAACCGGCCTCAAATGTCGTCAATTACGGCCAGGAAGCAATGGTAGTGAAATGTCTTTTGCGGCAGCGACTTGGAAGCGTGTTCCCTGCAACGCTCGCGGAGAAGAATTTTTGTCCTCCGCCGCCCAGCCGCGCTGACTTCGGGGCAACCACGGCGCCTGAAAAATGGCCTTTCGATGCAGGCAAAAATCGGATTTGCTTCTCTTAATCCCGCAAACGATCAGCAACGGAACCAGGAGTTCGACATGAACGGACTTGGCGGCCTCAACAAATCTCCCAACGGCGTCGTGATCGGGCTCGTTCAATTGCAATTGCCCGTCGTGGTGACGAAAGCCGATCTGGCGAAGCAGACCGAGAAGATCGTCTGGATGGTCGGCAAGGCGCGGCGCAACCTGTCGACGATGGACCTCGTTGTGTTTCCGGAATATTCGCTGCACGGCCTGTCGATGGACACCAATCCCGAGATCATGTGCCGGCTCGATGGGCCGGAGGTCGGCGCTTTCAAGCAGGCTTGCATCGACAACAAGATCTGGGGCTGCTTCTCCATCATGGAGTACAACCCCGACGGCAATCCCTATAATTCGGGGCTGATCATCGACGACCACGGCGAGATCAAGCTCTACTATCGTAAATTCCATCCCTGGATTCCGGTCGAGCCCTGGGAGCCCGGCGACATCGGCATCCCCGTGATCGAGGGACCGAAGGGCGCTAGAATCGCGCTCATCATCTGCCATGACGGCATGTTCCCGGAGATGGCGCGCGAGTGCGCCTACAAGGGCGCGGAGATCATGATCCGCACCGCCGGCTACACCGCGCCGATCCGCGAGAGCTGGCGCTTCACCAACCAGGCCAACGCATTCCAGAATCTGATGGTGACCGCCAATGTCTGCATGTGCGGCTCCGACGGCTCCTTCGATTCCATGGGCGAAGGCATGATCGTCAATTTCGACGGCACCATCATCGCTCACGGCACAACCGGGCGGCCTGATGAGATCATCACCGCGGAGGTGCGGCCCGATCTCGTGCGGGAAGCGCGGATCAACTGGGGTGTCGAGAACAACATCTATCAGCTCTGGCACCGCGGCTACGTCGCGGTGAAGGGCGGTGCGATGGATTGTCCCTATACGTTCATGCAGGACATGGTCGCCGGTACTTTCCGACTGCCGTGGGAAGATCAGGTCAAGATCACCGACGGCACATCCTGCGGTTTCCCCGCACCGACGCGGATGTTCGGCAAGACGGCGAAGGCGGCGGAGTGATTTCATCTTCGTAGGATGGGTAGAGCGAAGCGAAACCCATCAAACATCCTCGGGGAGCGATGATGGGTTCCGCTGCGCTCTACCCATCCTACGATTGCACCATCTCGCGCGGCCAAAAATTCTCTATCAGCCGCAGCAGCACGCGCGCGCCGGCGTCAGCATCGGCCAGCTCGACATGCTCGTCGGGGTGATGGCTGATACCCGCGCGGCAGCGGACGAAGAGCATGGCGACGTCGGCGATGTCGATCATCGCCATGCCGTCATGCCCCGCCCCGCTCGGCAGTTCAAACACCGGAAAACCTTCGCCTGCCACTGCCTCGGCAACCTGCTCCTTCAGCCAGGGCGCGCAGGGCACGGTGCGGTTCTCGTGGGTGACATCGACCTGCAGCGCAAGCGTGCGGCGCTTTGCGATCGCCTCGATCCGGCGAACGATGTCGGCAACCGCGCGCTTGCGGTGCATGTCCGTAGGCGCGCGGATGTCGATCGTGAAGGAGACCTTTCCTGGAATTACGTTGGTCGCCCCCGGCAATGCATCGATATAGCCGACGGTGCCGACCAGGCCACCGCCGTCGGTCTTGCAGAATTCCTCTATCGCCGTGATGGATTCGGCGGCGCCCGTCAGCGCGTCACGCCTGAGCCCCATTGGCACGGTGCCGGCATGGCCAGCCATGCCCGTGAGCTTTGCCGCAAGCCGCGTAGCGCCGGCAATCGCGGTCACCACGCCGACCGGCAATTCCTTCTCTTCCAGCACCGGCCCCTGCTCGATATGCAGTTCGACATAGGCGAGCAGTTCGCGGCGGGCGCGGGCGGCGGCGCCGATATGGTCGGGGTTGAGTCCGAACGCGATCATCGCCTCGCGCATGGAGATGCCGGCGTGGTCGTGCGCGTTCAGCACGCTTTCATCGAAGGTCCCGGCGACCGCGCGGCTGCCGAGCAGCGTCGAAGCAAAGCGCACGCCTTCCTCGTCGGCAAAGCCGGTCACCTCGATCGCGAACGGCAACCGGCGGCCGCGTCGGTTGAGATCGGCGACACAGGAGATCGCAGTGATCAGGCCGAGCGGGCCATCCCATTTGCCGGCGTCGCGCACCGTGTCGTAGTGCGAGCCGAGCATCAGGCACGGCAGGTCCGGCGCTTCGCCCTCGTAGCGGCCGCAGACATTGCCGATCGCGTCAAGATGGGCGCTCATTCCAGCCTCGCGCATCCAGGACAGAAGGAGGTCGGCCGCCTTGCGATGCTCGGGCGTCAGATAGATTCGCGCCAGGTGCTCGGGCGTCTCCGATATCGCCGCAAGCTCGTTGATGCGGGCGACGATCTCCTCGCCAAGCAAGGATGGCATCGTCCCGGCTCCGGCCGTGTCTGTCTTGCTCATGCGTTTCCAATGAAGAGCCGTTTCGATTCCCAGCGTCGGGACCGATACAAGTTCAATGCCAGCGCTGTGGCGCGCGATCAACGGCCCGACAGCGCTTAACCGCCTTGCATACAATAGTTGGATCACGCTCAATAATTAGGCTTACGCAACAACGCTCAAACTTGGGGCGGAAGGTATCATCGAAAAATATTCAAGTAATTTCAATAAATTGGAATTTCATGCCCTCTAAATAGGCTCTGGCACGAAGCTTGCGACATCCTGTCTGCGCTCCGCCGTTGGCGCGGATGCGAAACGACCGGCGGCCAGACCGCCCCAGGGGAGCAGGCCATGGATTTCAGCAGGATTTCACGACGGCATTTGTTGCAAGGCGGCGCCGCGCTGGCGCTGGGCGGCACGGTCGGCGCGCGTACGGCGCAGGCGGCCGAGACCACCATCGGCTTCATCTATGTCGGGTCGCGCGACGACTACGGCTACAACCAGGCGCATGCGCAAGGCGCAGCGGCGCTGAAGAAACTGTCCGGCATCAAGGTGATCGAGGAAGAGAAGGTGCCGGAGACGGATGCGGTCGAGAAGACCATGGAGTCCATGATCAATCTCGACGGCTCCACGCTGCTGTTCCCGACCTCGTTCGGATATTTCAATCCGCACGTGGTCAAGGTCGCAACCAAGTATCCAAGGATCCGCTTCGAGCATTGCGGCGGCCTGTGGACCGACAAGGACCCGAAGAACGCCGGCAGCTATTTCGGCTATATCGACGAGGCGCAGTTCATTTCCGGCATCGTCGCAGGCTATTCGACCAAGAGCGGCAAGCTCGGCTTCGTCGCGGCCAAGCCGATCCCGCAGGTGCTGCGCAACATCAACGCCTTCACGCTGGGCGCCAAGCTCGCCAATCCGAAGGCGATGACGCAGGTGATCTTCACCGGCGACTGGTCGATGCCGGTCAAGGAAGCCGAAGCCACCAACAGCCTGATCGACCAGGGCGTCGACGTGCTGACCTGCCATGTCGACGGTCCCAAGACCATGGTCGAGAACGCCGCGCACCGCGGCGCGTTTGTCTGCGGCTATCACGTCAACCAGTCCCCGCTCGCGCCGAAGGCGTATTTGACCGGCGCCGAATGGAACTGGGAAGCGCTCTATCCGAAATTCGTGAAGATGGTCACGTCGGGTGAATCGATCCCGAACTTCTATCGCGGCGGCCTGAAGGAAGAGATCGTCAAATGCTCGCCCTACGGCGGAGCGGTCTCGGCCGAAGCGCGCAAGCATGCGGACGACATGAAGGCGAAGCTCGTTGCCGGCGAATACACCATCTTCAAGGGGCCGATCCTCGACAACAAGGGCAAGACTGTGATCGCATCCGGCGTCGAGCGCGGCCAGAAGGATCCCGAGCTGGAGAAGATGGACTATCTGATCGAAGGCGTGCTCGGAGCGACTTCGTGACGACTGACACGGCTGACTCGGCCGAGGCCATCGAGGCGGTCGGGATCGCCCCGGCCGCCGATCCCGGTTTCCTCCAGCGCTACGGCGCCACTGTTGAATACGTCCTGATCCCGGGCGCAGCGCTGGTCGGCGCACTCGCGACCTTTGGCGTGTTCGTCACGCTGTATGGCAAAAATCCGCTCGATCTTTATTTCTACATGTACCAGGGCGCGTTCGGCACTTGGTTCTCCTGGCAGAACACGCTGACCCGTGCAGCTCCCTTGATCCTGACCGCGCTGTGCACGGCGCTACCCGCGCAGCTCGGCATGGTCATCATCGGCGGCGAAGGCGCGCTCCTGATCGGCGCGCTCACGGCGACCAGCGCCGCGCTTGCGATGCAATGGGCGCCGCCGCTGGTGGTGCAGATCGCGATGGTGATTGCCGGCGTGATCGGCGGCGGATTGTGGATCACACTGTCCGGCGCGCTGCGGCAATATCGCGGCGTCAACGAGACGATCTCAAGCCTGCTGCTGGTCTATATCGCGCTTGCGATCCTCAACCATCTCGTCGAAGGCGTGATGCGCGATCCCGCCAGCCTCAACAAGCCCTCGACGCGGGAGATCGGCGCCGCCAACATGATCGGCACCATCCCCGGCACCGACGTGCATTGGGGCCTAGTGTTCGGACTCGTCGCCGCAATCGCCTCCTACATCCTGATCTATCACACCACCTTCGGCTTCGCCGCGCGGATGGCCGGCGGCAATATCCGCGCGGCGAAGATCGTGGGCTTAAGCGTCGGCAAATTGATCATGACGATCTGCTTTCTCGCCGGCGCCTGCGCAGGCCTTGCCGGCATGATCGAGGTCGCGGCCGTCCAAGGCCGCACCAACGCCAATCTTGCCGCGGGCTACGGCTTCACCGGCATCCTGGTCGCGTTCCTGTCGCGGCAGAATCCGCTCGCGGTCATTCCGGTCGCGATCCTGCTCGGCGGCATCAGCGCGAGCGGCGGCCTCCTGCAGCGCCGGCTCGGATTGCCCGATGCTTCCGTGCTGGTGCTACAGGGCATCATCTTCGTGTTCGTGCTGGCGAGCGACGCGCTCTACGGACGCATCGGCTTCCTGAAAGGAAAATCTTGACATGGCAGACGCATCGATCGGACTGTGGACCGTCCCGCTTGCTGTGCTCGGCGGCGCCATCCGCGTCTCGACGCCGTTCCTGTTCGTCAGCTTGGGCGAATGCATCACCGAGCGCAGCGGCCGCATCAATCTCGGCCTCGAGGGCACGCTGGTGATGGGTGCGATGAGCGCCTACGGCATCTCCTATCTCACCGGTTCGCCCTGGCTCGGCGTGCTCGCCGCCGGCGTCACCGGGTCGCTGCTCGGCGCCCTGCACGCTGGCATCTGCTCATTGCCGCGGGTCAACGACATCGCGGTCGGCATCGCGCTGATGCTGTTCGGCATCGGGCTCGCCTTCTTCCTCGGCAAGCCCCTGATCGAGCCGACCGCGCCGCGGCTGCCCGCAATCGATTTCGGCTGGTGGAGCGACATTCCGCAGGTCCGCGCCGCGCTCCGCATCAATGTTCTGTTCCTGATCGGGGTTGCGATCGCGCCGATTCTCTATTGGGCCTTCAAGACCACGCGCTGGGGCCTTTTGATCCGCACCGCCGGCGAGAGCTCGGACGCGGCGCGTGCGATGGGCCATTCGGTGCTCTTGATCCGGCTGCGCGCCACCATGGTCGGCGGCTTCCTCGCCGGGATCGGCGGCTCGTTCCTCTCGCTGTTCTATCCCGGAAGCTGGAACGAAGGCCTCTCCTCTGGACAGGGCATCACCGCAGTCGCGCTCGTGATCTTCGCACGCTGGGATCCCCTGCTCTGCCTGTGGGCCTCGCTTGCCTTCGGCGGCGCTGCCGCTCTGGGACCGGCGCTGCAATCGGTCGGCGTCACCTCAGGCTATCACCTGTTCAATGCTGCGCCGTACATCCTGACGCTCGCGATCATGATCATCACCTGCTCGCCGAAGCGCACGCTGACCGGCGCGCCGGCCGAACTTTCCATCACCCGATAACACGCGCAGGAACGAGGTCGTCGATGCCCGAGCGCTATATCAAGTCCGAGCCTTACGCCTGGCCCTATAACGGCGATCTGCGCCCGGAAAACACGGCACTGATCGTCATCGACATGCAGACCGATTTCTGCGGCATCGGCGGCTATGTCGACAAGATGGGCTACGACCTCTCACTGACGCGGGCGCCGATCGAGCCGATCAAGCGCCTGCTCGCGGTGATGCGGAGCCAAGGCTATCACATCATCCACACGCGCGAGGGCCACCGCCCCGATCTCGCCGATCTGCCGGCTAACAAGCGCTGGCGCTCGCGCCAGATCGGCGCTGGCATCGGCGATCCCGGTCCCTGCGGCCGCATCCTGGTGCGCGGCGAGCCCGGGTGGGAGATCGTCCCGGATCTTAGCCCCCTGCCGGGCGAGCCGATCATCGACAAGCCCGGCAAGGGCTCGTTCTGTGCGACCGACCTGGAGTTGATGCTGCGCCTGCGCGGTATCGAGAACATCGTGCTGACCGGCATCACCACCGATGTCTGCGTCCACACCACCATGCGCGAAGCCAACGACCGCGGCTTCGAATGCGTGTTGATTGAGGATTGCTGCGGCGCGATCGACAAGAGCAATCACGATCATGCGCTGAAGATGATCAAGATGCAGGGCGGCGTGTTTGGCGCGGTGGCGAAATCCGCCGACCTGATTGGAGCGATCTCGTGATTATCGGCGAGACGCCAACCCCGACCGGCGCCTTCGGCGCCGACGCCATCGCCATGACCATGCGCTTCGGCGATTTCCTGGCGCTCGACAATGTTGAATTAAAGGTACGTCCCGGCTCCTTCCATGCGCTGCTCGGCGAGAATGGCGCGGGCAAGAGCACGCTGGTGAAATGCATCATGGGCTATTACCACGCGACCGAAGGCGACATCCTGATCGGCGGGCGCGAGCAGAAGATCAGCAACCCGAAGGACGCGCACGCGCTTGGGCTTGGCATGGTCTACCAACATTTTACCCTGGTGCCGGCGATGACGGTTGCGGAGAACCTGGTGCTGGCGCGCGATGACGTGCCGGCGGTGGTGGACTGGGGGAAAGAGAAGAAGGAACTCGAAGCGTTTCTGGCGCAAATGCCGTTCAAGGTGTCGCTGGATGCCAAGGTCTCCGACATCTCCGCCGGCGAGCGGCAGAAGTGCGAGATCCTCAAGCAGCTCTATCTCAAGCGTCGTTTCCTGATCCTGGACGAGCCGACTTCGGTGCTGACGCCGGGGGAAGCCGACGAAGTCCTGGGCATGCTGCGCGCAATGGTCGTATCAGGCGAATTGACCATCCTAATGATCACCCACAAGTTCCGCGAGGTGATGGCCTTTGCCGATGAGGTCACCATCCTGCGCCGCGGAAAGCTCGCCGGCCAAGGCCGCGTCGCCGACCTCACGCCGGATGACATGGCGCGCACCATGATCGGCGCCGAGCAATTGACCGTGCAGCCGCCGCGCGCCGGAGAGGTTGGCGAGGCGCGCCTCGAACTCGACAAGCTCACCGCGCTCGACGATGCAGGCGCGGTCGCCGTCCGCAACGTCTCGCTCACGGTCCGCGGCGGCGAAATCGTGGGGATCGCCGGCGTTTCCGGCAATGGCCAGCGGCAGCTCGTGGAGGTCCTCGCCGGCCAGCGCGAAGCCGAAGGCGGCGAAATCCGCATCCGCGGCGAGCGCTATTCGGCGACGCGCGAGGAGATGCGGCGGCATAAGATGTCACTCTTGCCCGAAGAGCCGCTGAGGAACGCCTGCGTCGGCGGCATGAGCGTCGCCGATAACATCGCCTTCCGCGACTTCGACCGCGCGCCTTTCGCCAAGGGCGGCTGGTGGCTCAACGGTGCCGCCTTTCGCAAGAACGCCGAACGGAAGATCAGCCGCTACAAGATCAAGACCCGTACGCCCGACACGCCGATTGCATCGCTCTCGGGCGGCAACGTGCAGCGCGTGGTGCTGGCGCGCGAGCTCGGCGGCGAGGTCGAGCTCCTGATCGCGGCCAATCCGTGTTTCGGGCTCGATTTCGCGGCAGTGGCGCAAATCCACGCCGAAATCATGGCGGCACGAAACCGCGGCGCGGCGGTGCTTCTCGTCAGCGAAGACCTTGACGAGCTGCTCGAACTCTCAGACCGTCTGGTCGTGATGTTCCACGGTGAGTTCGTCCACGAGGCCCGCGCCAGTGAGGCCGATCTCACCGAGATCGGGCGGCATATGGCGGGACATTGATGACGGATGTTTCTGCACTCACCCAGGAAGAGGCGGACCTGCATTTCCTGCGGCGGTCCTTCGAGGTCGCCCGCCGATCCGTCACCCACAGCAACCATCCATTTGGCTCGGTTCTGGTCGACCGGAGCCGCAACGTGCTGATGGAGATGGAGAACGGCTACATGCCGTCGCGCGACGGCACCGCGCATGCCGAGCGCCTGCTCGCGAGCAAGGCCTGCACGATGCTGGCGCCTGACGTCCTCAAGCACGCAACGCTCTATTCGTCCGCCGAGCCCTGCGCGATGTGCTCGGGCGCGATCTACTGGGCCGGCATCGGGCGCCTGGTCTACGCGTTAAGCGAGCATCGCCTGCGCGAGATCACCGGCAATCATCCGGAAAATCCGACGCTCGACCTGCCCTGCCGTGAGGTGTTCCGGACCGGACGGCGACCGACGGAGGTCGTCGGTCCGCTGATCGAGGACGAAGCGGCGGAGCTTCACGCCGGCCTCTGGCAGGAATAGCGCCTGAAGATTGTCACGGCGACTTGCCGCAAAAAAAGTGGCGCCACGAGGTTCACCGAGGCGCCTAGTTCACCTGGAGAACGGATAGGTGCTTAGAACTTCACGGTGATACCGCTGTAGACCGTCGACTCGATGCAGCTATTGGTGCTGACCGTCACGCCGGCCGCATTGGTGAGGGTGCAGACGCCAGGCGCTGCGTTGTGGTCGAGGCCGAACTTGTTCTGCCAATAGCGATAGGCGACCCAGAGATCGACGAAGTGCGTGTACTTCGGTCCCCAGACCGCCTTGCTGGCATCGACTGCAAACCGGCGACGACCTGTCGCTTGGCCGACGCCAGAAAGTTGTCCTCGCTGTTGGCGTCCATACCGACCTCCAAGGAGACGTTGGTGAGCGGTCCGACGCTGAAGGCCTTGGTGTTGAAGATCTGGTTGAAGCCAAAGGTCGAGCGGAACAGGCCGTAGATTTCGGTGGCGCCGGCGCAGTCGGCGGGTGCGCCGAAGATTGTGCCGGCGTTGGTGCAGGGCGAGGCCGGATCGTTGTGATCCGACTTGAACATCGAGATCGTGAAAAAGTTGGTGCCGTAGGTCCAGATGTCAAAGTGAGTGAACGAGTAGACCTGCTTCGCCGTCTTGCCATTGATCGAGCCGTCTGGCCGAACGGAGAATACGCCGGGATCGGTGCCATCAGGCATCCAGGAGAAAGTCACGCGGTTATCGACCAGCAGGAAGAACGGCAAATCGGCGACAGGCTTCGGCGCTTTGACCGGCAGGTCGGCCGCGCTGGCGAAGCCGGCGGGCGCAAGAGTGGCAAGTGACAGTGCCGCGGCTGCCAGCTTTCGGCGAAGACTGAACATATTGGTATGTACCCCCAAGTTGACGTGCGAAAGTTCGAGGCCCTTCGCAACGAGCCTTGCGCCGTTCCCCTGAAGTGAGAAGCCTCAAGTTTTTCCGTGGCGTGCTGCAAGTTTCGGCACGTAAGCATTGCAGCGTCAGCGTCTTGGTGAGTGACCGGCGGCGCGGCGCAAACGCATAAGCAAACTCCGCGCGCAGCGCGCACTTTCCGCTTTTGCCTATTCCTATTGGTCTTCCGCGGTGCGCTTAGGGCAGAGCCTTGCGACGCAGTGCGATTACCACGCGTGAGCGTATACGATCGAAACTTGGCTGCTCAACTTTTTGTCAGCGCTGCTTGCACAGTCTCAGCCCGCCTGCATCGCGCGCGCGGCGGCGGCGTGGCGGCGGATGAGGTCGGCGGCATCGAGCCCAGGGATGGCGCCGTCGATCACGGCCCAGTTGCCGCTGACCATCACGCGGTCGGCGCGGTGGGCGCCGCACAGCACCAGCGCGGCGAGCGGGTCGCCATGGCCGGAGAAGCGCAGCTCGTCAAGCTTGAAGAGCGCGAGATCGGCGGCCTTTCCGACCGCGATCTCACCGAGCTCGGGGCGGCCGACGCAGGCGGCGGAGCCCTTGGTGGCCCAGCGCAGCGCATCCTTGTGGCTGACGCGGCCAACGCCGTAGCGCGCCCGTTGTACCAGGAAGGCGGCGCGCACCTCCTGCATCAAGTTGGATTCGTCGTTGGACGCCGAGCCGTCGACGCCAAGGCCGATGCCGACGCCGGCCTCCTCCATCTCGCACACCGGGCAGCAGCCCGACGCCAACACCTGGTTGCTGCAGGCGCAGTGGCTGATGCTGAGCCCGGCCTTGCCGAGCCGCTTCATTTCATCGGCGTTGAAGTGGATGCCGTGTGCGAGCCAGGTGCGCCTATTGAGCCAGCCGCATTGCTCGAGATAATCCAGCGGCCGGCAGCGGTACATCTCCTCACAAAACCTGTTTTCGTCCTCGGTCTCGGCGAGATGGGTGTGCAGGCGAACATCTAGCTTGCCGGCAAGCTCGGCGGTCTTTTGCATCAGCGAGGTCGTCACCGAGAACGGCGAGCATGGCGCGAGCCCGATCTGCACCATCGCATCCTCGCCGCACTGGTGATGTTTGGCGACGACGCGCGCGCTGTCGGCCAGAATCGTATCCTCATCCTGCACGACGCTATCCGGCGGCAGTCCGCCGTCGCGCACGGACAGATTCATCGAGCCGCGCGTGAGCAGCACCCGCAAACCGAGGCGTTTTGCGATGGCCACCTCGATATCGACGGCTTCCTCGAGCCCGGCGGGAAACACATAGTGGTGATCGGTCGTCGTAGTGCAGCCCGACAGCAGCAATTCCGACATGGCAACTGTAACGCCGAGTTCAAGCGATTCCGGCGTCAGCCGCGCCCATACCGGATAGAGTGCCTTCAGCCACGGGAACAGCTCGCGATCGAGGGCGGCCGGGAGTGCCCGCGTGAGCGTCTGATAGAAGTGATGATGGGTGTTGATCAATCCTGGCAGTACAACGTGTTCGCCTGCGTGGAACACCACCGCCGAGGCGGCCGTTGGCTCCTTGCCGCGGCCAACCAATTCGACGATCCTGCCGCCCTGCACCACGACGCCGCGTTCGGCGTCTTCGGCCAGAATGGAGAGCGGATCTTTGATCCAGATCGGTTGCGTTTGGTCCATGATCCCCACCATCTATCGAGAGGCACCGGTGTTTGGTTTCCAATGCAAGGACCGTCCCAATTATGGCCAACAATTGGCGCCGGTCTTGCAAGACTTCTTAAGTGAGGATGCATCCTGTTGAAAGCGATAGCCTATCGATGGACTTGAACACGATTACAGAGGTCGCCCATCCGAAATCCCGGGCGCATCTGCCTGCTTGGACGGCAGGCGATGCTTGGCTCGCGGGAGGCACATGGCTGTTCTCGGAGCCGCAGGCGCACTTGAGGCGGCTGATCGATCTCACCGATCTGAAATGGCCGGCGCTGACGATCGGCGACGACAACCTCACGATCGCCGCTACCTGCACCGTGGCGCAGCTCGACGGCTTCGCCTGCCCGCCCGACTGGATCGCCTCGCCGCTGATCAACCAGTGTTGCCGCTCGTTCCTCGCCTCCTTCAAGATCTGGAAGACCGCAACCGTCGGTGGCAACATCTGCATGTCACTGCCGGCGGGGCCGATGATCTCTCTCACCTCGGCACTCGACGGCATCGGCACGATCTGGCAGGCCGATGGCGGCGAGCGCAAGATCCCCATCATCGAGTTCGTCACCGGCAATCAGCAGAACGTGCTTAAGCCCGGCGATCTGCTGCGGCAGATCGATGTCCCGCTCGCGGCGTTGAAGCGTCGTTCTGCGTTTCGCCAGATCTCGCTGACGCCGGTCGGCCGCTCGGCGGCGCTCCTGATCGGAACCGTCGACAACGACGGTGACTTTGCGTTGACCGTGACGGCCTCGACGACACGGCCACTCAAGCTCTTCTTTGCCACGATTCCCGAGCAGGAGGAATTGCGCGAGACGATCATGCGGCGCATCCCGGACAATCTCTATCACACCGACATCCACGGCAAACCCACCTGGCGCAAGCACATGACGCTGCGGCTCGCGGAGGAGATCCGCGCTGAACTCAGGGCGCAGCCATGACGTTCGACATCAACGGCAGGACATTCTCGGAAACGCCGCGGGCCGGACAATGCCTGCGCACCTTCCTGCGCGAGCTCGGGCATTTCGGCGTCAAGAAAGGCTGCGACGCCGGCGATTGCGGCGCCTGCACCGTGCTGCTCGATGGCGAGCCGGTGCATAGCTGCCTGATTCCGGCGTTCCGCGCCGAAGGGCATTCGGTCACCACCATCGAAGGCTTTGCACCTGACGGCGGCACCCATCCGCTGCAGCAGGCCTTCCTCGACGCGCAGGGATTCCAGTGCGGGTTCTGCACCGCCGGAATGATCCTGACCTGTGCATCGCTGAACCAGGCGCAGCAGCAGGATCTCGGCGTCGCGCTGAAAGGCAATATCTGCCGTTGCACCGGCTATCGCTCGATCAAGGACGCGCTCGACGGCAAGAGCAATATCGAGGACGCTGACGCAGGCACCGCCTTCGGCCGCAGCCTGCCAGCGCCTGCGGGACCGCTCGTGGTGCGCGGAGCAGCGCGCTACACGTTCGACACCGAGTTGGAAGGCCTGCTGCACATCAAGCTGCTGCGCTCGCCGCATCCGCACGCGAAGATCGTCTCGATCGACAAGAGCGCGGCGCTCGCGGTGCCCGGCGTGCACGCTGTGCTGACCCATGAAGACGCGCCAAGACTCCTGTTCTCGACCGCGCGGCATGAGAAGGACTGGATGGACCCGGACGACAGCCGCGTCCTCGACGACGTCGTCCGCTTCATCGGGCAGAAGGTCGCCGCCGTCGTGGCGGAGACCGAGGCCGCCGCGGAAGAAGGCTGCCGCCGCCTCAAGGTCGACTATCAGATATCGCCCGCGGTGTTCGACCCGGCGGAGGCGATCGCGCCGGGCGCGCCGGCTCTTCACGGCGACAAGACGGTCGAACATCGCATCACCAACCCCGCGCGCAACCTCGTCGCGGAGACCCATGGCGAATATGGCGACGTCGCGAAAGGTCTCGCCGAGGCCGCCGTCACCTACGAGGGGACGTTCACGACGCAGCGGGTCCAGCATGCAGCGCTGGAGACCCATGGCGGGCTTGCCTGGATCGACGGCGATGGCATCCTCAACGTCCGCTCCAGCACGCAGGTGCCGTTCCTGACCCGGCGCGGGCTGTCGCAGATCTTCGATCTGCCACCCGACAAGGTCAGGGTGTTCTGCGAGCGGGTCGGCGGCGGCTTCGGCGGCAAGCAGGAGATGTTCGTCGAGGATATTCTTGCATTGGCCGCGCTCAAGACCGGACGCCCGGTCAAGCTCGAATTCACCCGCGAGGAGCAGTTCATCGGAACGTCGACGCGGCATCCGATGCATGTTACGGTCAAGGCCGGTGCCGACAAGGACGGCAAACTCACCGCGCTACAGCTCAACGTGCTCTCCAACACCGGCGCCTACGGCAACCATGCCGGCCCGGTGCTGTTCCACGCGGTGGCGGAGTCGCTCAGCGTCTACAACTGCCTGAACAAGAAGGTCGACGCCGCTGTCGCCTACACCAACACACTGCCAGCCGGCGCCTTCCGCGGCTACGGCCTGCCGCAAGGCCTGTTCGCCGTGGAAGCGGCGATCGACGAACTGGCAAAGCAGCTTGGTATCAATCCGTTCGACTTCCGCCGCCGCAATGTCGTCAAGCCCGGCGATCCCATGCTGTCGCCGCCGCCTTCGCCATATCACGACGTGCTCTATGGCTCTTACGGGCTCGACCAGTGTCTCGATCTGGTCGAGCGTGCGCTGGCCGAGGAAACGCCGCGCCACGAACTGTCGCCGGAGTGGCTGGTCGGCGACGGCATGGCGCTGACGATGATCGACACCGTCCCGCCGGCCGGACATCTCTCCGATTCCAAAATCGCGCTGCGCGAGGATGGCGGCTTCGAGCTGACGATCGGCACCGCCGAATTCGGCAATGGCACCAGCACGGTGCACCGCCAGATCGCGGCGAGCGCGCTCGCGACGACGGTCGATCGCATCGTGCTGAAGCAATCCGACATCGCGCATGGCGGCCACGATACCGGCGCCTATGGCAGCGCCGGCATTTTTGTGGCCGGGCGCGCGACGCAGCATGCAGCGGAGAATCTTGCTGCCGCGATCAAGGCATTTGTAGCAGAATTAACCAAGAGCGATGCCGGCTCATGCCTGCTGGACAATGAAACCGCCATCTGCGGCAAGCAGCGACTGTCCTTCGCCGAGCTGGCGAAAGCGGCGAAAGCGCGCGGCAGCGCACTGGAGGCCAGCGGCGGCGCGGGCGGCACACCGCGCTCAGTTGCTTTCAACGTGCAGGGCTTCCGCGTCGCCGTGAACAAAGGCACCGGCGAAATCAGGATCTTGAAAAGCGTGCAGGCAGCCGACGCCGGCCGCGTCGCCAACCCAATGCAATGCCGCGGCCAGATCGAAGGCGGCGTCGCGCAAGCGCTCGGGGCCGCGCTTTACGAGGAACTCGTCATCGACGATGGCGGACGGGTGCTCAATCCGAGGTTCCGCGACTACCACCTGCCCTCTTATGCCGACGTGCCGCGCACGGACGTGTTCTTCGCGGAGACGTCGGATGCGGTTGGACCCATGGGCGCGAAGTCGATGAGCGAAAGTCCGTACAACCCGGTCGCCGCCGCGCTCGGCAACGCGATAGCCAACGCCACCGGCCTCCGCTTCACCAGCATGCCGTTCAAGCCGGACCGGCTATTCCCGGCGCTGCATGAGAAGTATGGGATTGCGTAAGGTGGGCAAAGCGAAGCGTGCCCACCATCAAGCGTACCGCTCGCAATGGTGGGCACGCTTACGCCGTCGCCTGTGGACAGGTCACGGCGAGTGAGTCGCTTTGCCCACCCTCCTGAATCGGCGGCGGTTCACTTCACCTCCCCCGTTTGCGGGAAAGGTCGCTGCGCCCTTGGCGCAGCGGGTGAGCGGGCTCTCTCCACACGATGACTCGTGGAGAGAGCCCCCACCCCAGCCCTCCCCCGCAAGCGGGAGAGGGAGCGCAGCGTCCATCGCGGATACGTCTTCGCTCGCAATGACGGAAGTGAGACCTCACCCCCGTCCCACCGTGCACTCGATCTGGCCGTGCGGCTCGTCGGTCGGCAGGAACACCTGGTTGTTGTTGTCGAGCCCGAAGGCGGAGAGATTCATCGGGATGAAATGCATGTTCGGGCAGGCCATGCTGATCTCGGAAATCTCTGGCACCGCGGCAAGCGCGGCCTCGCCCATCCGGTAGAGGCTGTCCTGCACGCTCGAGCTATAGGTGGTCGAGAACACTTCGAGCACGGTGTCGAGGATCTTCGCGTTCGTCGCCGGATAGCTCGCAGGCTTGCCCGACCATTTCCATGACGCCACCATGCTGGTCGCGCAGATGCGGTCGTGGGTCTCGGGAAGCGTGGTGTAGCGGTCCTTGACGTAATTCTCCCAGCCCGACTGCGTCGACTTCATGAAGGCGAAGCCGTCAACGCCCGAGGCGAGCGCCATCGGTCCGCCGCGCGTCGCGGTGAGTTCGACGGTCGGCTTGCCGTTGCCGTCGAGCACGAAACTGTGCGGGTGCGGCTTGCCACCAAAGCTCAACCTGTTCCACCTGGTCTCGTGCGACGTAATCGACACCGACGACACCTGCGGATAGGTGTCGAAATATTTCCGGGCCAAGACCCGACAGAACTCTTCCGCAGAGAGCCCGGTATTCTCGCGGGCGACGACGTTGACGACATTCTTGATGGTGTCGGTCGACACCGTGTTGGAATTGTCCGCATGCGTATAAGTGCGGGCGAAATCGCCTTCAAGCATTGCCTTGATGTTGAGCTGGCTGACCTCGTGCCGATCGCCGTCGCGATGAATGCGCATCACGCGGACGCGGCCCTTGCCGTAGCGGTTCTTGATCAGCGGCACGTGAAAGCCTCCCGTTGAGCCGGTAAAATCCGGACCGAGCGTTGCGCCCCATCCATCAATAATGAGCAACGTTTGTGCCACCGGGCAAGCTTCCGGCACGGCAAAGTGAATTGGCGTGATCCGACGCTGCCGCAATCTTCGCCATTCTTGCCGCGGGTTTCATCAACCGCGTCGCCAGGACCATGGACCGTCGCGCAATTCGTAAGGTGGGCAAAGGCGCAACTGCGCCGTGCCCACCGTCCGCTCTCAGCAAGGAATGGTGGGCACGCGGAGCCTGTCATCGGGCGCGCGTTCGCGCGACCCGTTGGCTTTGCCCACCCTACGACCTAGCTTCCGCGATAAGTCGCATAACTCCAGGGCGTGACGAGCAATGGCACGTGGAGATGGCCTTCGGGCTCGCTCACGGCAAAGCGCAACGGGATGCGGTCGAGGAACGGTGGGTCGGAGAGCGGCACCTGCCGGCCGGCAAAATAGTCGCCAACGCTGAACAGGAGCTCGTACTTTCCAATCGGCACCGGGCGGCCACCGATCAACGGCTGGTTGGTGCGGCCATCGGCATTGGTTACGGCACGCGCTACTACGCGGCTCAAGCCGAGATCGGACAGCTCGATCAATTCGACCGCGATCCCGGCGGCCGGTTTGCCACTATGCGTGTCCAGCACATGCGTGGAAAGGCGGCCCTGCACGGAAAGACGATCCTCCGCCGTCACGAGCTGATCGAGCCGGAGCGCGGCGATGCGGCAGATCTCCTCGATCGATCGCTGCATCTCGGCCGCCACGTCGTTCGGCAGCCGCCGCTCGAAATCGCGCAGGATCGAATCCCTGGTGTGGCGACGCACGCAGACGATATAGGGGAAGCCGAATTTCGAACGATAGGCATTGTTGACGCGCTCGAACGCGTCGTACTCGGCATCCGACAGGCGGTCGAGGCCAGCGGTGTTCTGCTCGGCATTGGAGTCCGCGGTGAGGCTTGCGGCGCGCTGCGTCCTGTCGGCGAGATCGGGATGCGCCTTGATCAGACCCAGCCGTAGCTCGACCGGCGCGCGATCGACCGCAGCTTTCATCGTCGTGAACAACACGTTGATGCCGGCGAACGGCCGCTGCGGCGCCGCCTGCTCAGCGATCCACGGCGAATGCTCGAAGACGTTGGCGAGCGCTGTGACGAATTCGTCACGGCTCTTGCTGTTGAGATCGGCGATTGTGATCGACATCGGCCTATCCGATGCTGAAGGCCTGTTCGGCGAGCTGTTTGTGGTTGGCGTGCCAATGCTCGGCGATCTGCAGCCGCGTCGGCACCCAGACGCGGTCGTGCTTTCCGATGTAGTCGAGGAAGCGCATCAACGCCGCGGTCCGCCCGGGACGGCCGACCAGCCGGCAATGCAGTCCAATCGACATCATCTTCGGCGAAGTTTCGCCTTCTGCATAGAGAACATCGAAGCTGTCCTTCAGATAGGTGAAGAACTGATCGCCGCCGCCAAATCCCTGCGGGTTGACGAAGCGCATGTCGTTGGCATCGAGCGTGTAGGGGATGACGAGATGCGGCTCCACGCCAGGGGCCTTGATCCAGTAAGGGAGATCGTCGGCATAGGCATCGCAGAGATACGAAAGGCCGCCCGCCTCCATCAAAAGCCTGAGCGTATTGATCGAGGACCGGCCGGTGTACCAGCCGAGCGGCCGCGCGCCGGTCGCCTCGGTGTGCACGCGGATTGCTTCCGCGATCTCGGCGCGCTCCTCGGTCTCCGACATGTCCTTGTGCTCGACCCATCTGAGACTGTGGCTCGCGATATCCCAGCCCGCCTCCTTCATCGCGGCGACGATCTCGGGGTTGCGCTTCAAGGCCATCGCAACGCCGAACACGGTGGTCGGCAATTTGCGCTCGCCGAATATGCGCCACAACCGCCAGAAACCGGCGCGCGAGCCATATTCGAACATCGATTCGATATTGGCATGGCGCTGGCCCGGCCAGGGCTGCGCCCCGAGCACATCCGACAGGAACGCCTCGGAAGCGTCATCGCCATGCAGGATGTTGTTCTCGCCGCCCTCTTCGAAATTCACCACGAACTGCACGGCGATGCGGGCATTGCCCGGCCATTTCGGATCGGGCGGGTGGCGGCCATAGCCGCGGAGATCGCGCGGATATCCTGCTTCAGTCACGATACTTCCTCGAAACGAATCTTCTGCGCGCCCTTCCAGAGCACGGTCTTGCCGAAGGCGGTGAGGTTCTCGAGCCCTGACGTCAGCGTAATGAAATGGTTGCCGGCGAGCTGGCCGACTTTGCTCGAGAAGTGCACGCCGCCATAGGCGAGCAGGATCTCGGTCTCGCTGATGCCGCCGGGATAGAGGATGATCTGGCCAGGCGCGGGATAGCTGGTGTGGTTCTCATAGGAGACGCCGAAGTCGAGATCGCCGAGCGGCATCCAGACCCCCTCGCCGCTCCAGCGGACATGGATCGCCTGGCTCTCGAACGGCATCGCCTTGCGAAACGCCGCAACCGTCTTCGGCGCCAGCGCCTCCTCAAAGCGTGCGTCGAACTTGAAGTCGCCGGCATGGACTATCAGTTTGCTCATCGATCTCTTCTCTCGAATCTCTGCTCTTGCATGGCTGAGAACGGCTCCTTGCTACCGCATTGCAGCGCGCCTCGAAAGCAAGGACCATTCCAGCGGGGAATGTCCGCTTAGTTCCTGCGATCATACGACCAGCCGAACAGGCCGCTGCGCTGCACCTCGGCCTCGGGCGGCGGCGCCTCCTTAACCTCGGCCTGCGGCGACGGTGAAGGCGGCGCCGGCAGGTTCTCGCATTTCAAGGAGTAGACCAGTTCACCTTTCGCAGTGCGGCCGATAGGTGCGCAATCGTCTGCCCGCGCGACCGAGCCTTTTGTCGCACCCTTGATCTCCTTCGGGACCAGTTGGGTCTGGGCCAGGGCCAGCGAAGAGACCGGTGATGCGACCAACAGCAGAACTGGTAAGAACTTCTTCATCGGCCTCACTCGTTGGTAATGATTTGCCTTATTGAACCGGAGGCGCACCGGCAGTCCCATGATAGCCCGAACCGCCTGTAAAGCCTGCTGAATATTTAGCCGTGACCAAGAAACGTGCTCGCCGCTTCGTGATGGGCACAACCGTTATAACCGTCAGCGCACATCGCTATCTCCCCAATTGCGCTGAGCCGCGCAGCCTCGCCGACAAGGCGTGATAAAGTCGGGAGAACCACAATGAAGACATTCCTCACCATCCTTGGGTCAGCTTTGATCATTGCATCATCGGTGCAGTTCTCTGCGGCAGCGCAGCGGCATCACCACAACAAGTCGGACCGCGTCGTGGTGCGCCAGCAGCCGCGACCCTTCAATGCCTATGCGGCCTGGCCGTCACCCGCTCCGGCACCCGAGTACTACGGCTATGCGCCGACCTACTTCACTGGTGGCTGGTCGGCGCCCGCCGGCCGCTGAGCCGATCGAGGTCGAACGTAACGAAGGCCGGCCGCGCATTGCGGCCGGCTTTTTTCGTGTAACGTTGCCCTGCAACCTTCCGAACGGAGAGAATGATGACGACAGCAACATTGCGCGGCCATGTAGCGCTCGTGACCGGAGGTTCGCGCGGCATTGGCGCGGCGATCGTGTACGCGCTGGCGGACCAAGGCGCGGCCGTGGCGATCAACTATCGCGAGCGTGCGGGCGATGCGGATGCGCTGGCGAAGGAGATCACGGCCGCGGGCGGAAAGGCGATCGCGATCGGCGCGGATGTTTCGCAGAGCACCGAGGTTGCGCGCTTGGTGCAACGCGCGACCGCCGGGCTCGGCCCGATCGACATCCTCGTCAACAATGCTGGCATCGCGATCACGCGTGGCGTCGACGATCTCATCGAAGCCGATTTCGATCAGACTATCGCCGTGAACCTGAAATCGGCGTTCCTCTGCACGCAGGCGGTGCTGACGGCGATGCGGACAAAGCAATGGGGCCGTATCGTCAACATTTCTTCGGGCGCAGCAAGAGGCGCCGGCGCGATCGGGCCGCATTATAATGCATCGAAAGCCGGCATCGAGGGATTGACGCGCGGCTATGCCGCCCGTCTCGTCAAGGAAGGCATCACGGTCAACGCGGTCGCGCCCTCCCTGATCGAGACCGACATGATGAAGGGCCAGCCTAGTCTGGTCAGCCGGATTCCGCTCGGCCGTTTCGGCACGGCCGATGAGGTCGCGCAGGCTGTCATGATGCTGATCGGCAACGCCTACATGACCGGCCAGACGGTCGCGATGAGCGGCGGCATGGCGTTCAACTAGCCACACGAATGCGATAGCTGAGCGAGCGGCTCGCGCCGGGCGCGATCTGCATCAGGCCGGGCTTGTCTGTGAACTCGCCGTCGAAATCCACCGGGCTGGCAAAGCCGTGCCACGGCTCGATGCACAGGAACGACGCGCCGCCGGGCTTTGACCAGATGCCAAGTTCGCGGAAGCCGTCCCAGGAAAATTCGATCGACGGCCCGCGATCGGCGGCATAGCGCACCGAAGTGCTCGCGAGCTGGTCAATGATCACAGCGTCATCTTCGAACAGCCGCTCCGAAAGCGCGAGCGTCCTGTCCTTGATGGGAGATGGCTGCGCATCCGGCCGCGTCAGGCCGCCCTCGGGCCGCCGGATCGGCGCGGGCTCGTCATGCGAGAAGCTCAGCTTATAGGCTTCCTTCGCGAGCCCCGGCAGGAGCGGCCACCCGAAGGCGGGATGTCCGCCGAGCGAGGCCGGCAGCGTCTCGGTGCCAGGGTTGGCGATCTCGAACGTCACTTCCAGATCGGCGCCTTGCACGGCATAGGTCACCTCCAGGCGGAAGGCGAAGGGATAGCGGGCGCGGGTCGCCTCGCTATCCACCAGCACCAGCTTGCAGGAAGCGGCCTCGCGCGAGACCCATTCAAACCGCTGATCGCGCGCGAAGCCGTGTTGCGTCATCGGATAGGTCTTCCCCTTGTGGCGAAGCTCATCATTCTTCAGCCGCCCGACGATCGGAAACAACAGCGGCGCATGCCGCGGCCATTCCGGCCCGGCCTGCCACAACAGTTCGAGCCCCTCTGCATTCTTCAGGGAACAGAGTTCGGCGCCGGCGACCTTGATCCTCGCAGTGATATCGCGGCTCGCGATGATGTGGGTGTCCGTGCTCATGTCTGGCCTCGCGGGAAAGGGCGCCTCACCCTGTATATTTTTTGGGCTGACGGTGTCGAGACTTTCATCTTGCCGCGGCAATCGCGGTTATGTGAGCCTCCCCGGAGAGCCGCTGTTCGGGGGCGAATTTGCGGCTGTTCCGATACGAGAAAGACAGGTCATGTTCAAACGGCTATTGGTTGCGTTCCTCCTCACCACCGCCAGCGTCGGTACCGCGCTGGCGCAGGAATCGCCAAGAATGGGAGGCGTGATCAACACCGTGATCCAGCCTGAACCGCCTGGCCTGATGCTGGCAATGATCCAGAACGGCCCGACGCAGATGGTGGCCGGCAACATCTTCGAGGGGCTGCT
This sequence comes from Bradyrhizobium cenepequi, assembly GCF_020329485.1. Taxonomy (GTDB): domain Bacteria; phylum Pseudomonadota; class Alphaproteobacteria; order Rhizobiales; family Xanthobacteraceae; genus Bradyrhizobium; species Bradyrhizobium cenepequi. The sequence continues at coordinate 97,478 of NZ_JAGKJI010000003.1, read as the reverse complement.
CCGCTACAGTCCGAAACTGGAGCCGCTGCCCGGCCTCGCCGAAAGCTGGACCGTCAGCCCGGACGCCAAGGTCTACACCTTCAAGCTCAAGCCGGGCGTGACCTGGCATGACGGCAAGCCGTTCACCTCCGCCGACGTGCTGTTCTCGATCGACATGTTGAAACAGACCCATGCGCGCGCTCGCAACAATTTGTTGCATGTCGAGAAGGTCGAGGCGCCCGACGACCTCACTGTCGTGTTCACGCTCAAGGAGCCGTTCGGTCCGTTCCTCGGCATTTTCGAGGTCGGCTCGATGCCGATGGTTCCGAAGCACCTCTATGCGGGCACCGACTTCAAGACCAACGCTTACAACAATGCACCGGTCGGCACCGGCCCCTTCATGTTCAAGGAGTGGAAGAAGGGCTCGTACATTCGCCTCGTCAAGAATCCGAACTACCACGAGAAGGGCAAGCCCTATCTCGATGAGATCTACTGGCAGATCATTCCCGACGCCGCGGCGCGTTCTGTGGCGTATGAGACCGGCAAAGTCGACGTGCTGCCCGGCGGCTCCGTGGAGAATTTCGACGTGCCGCGCCTGTCGAAGCTCAAGGATACCTGCGTGACCGGAGCCGGCTGGGAATTCTTCAGCCCGCTCGCCTGGCTGTGGCTCAACAACCGCCAGGGTCCGACGGCGAACAAGAAGGTGCGTCAGGCGATCATGGACGCGATCGACCGCAACTTCGCCAAGGATGTGATCTGGAACGGGCTCGGTAAGGTTGCAACCGGCCCGTCGTCCTCGGCCATCAAGTTCTATACTGACGACGTGCCGAAATATGACTTCAACCCGGCCAGGGCCAAGGCCTTGTTGAAAGAGGCCGGCTACAATGGCGAGAAGGTCCGCTTGCTGCCGCTTGCCTATGGCGAGACCTGGCAGCGCTGGGGCGAAGCGGTGAAGCAGAACCTGCAGGACGTCGGCATGAACATCGAGATGATCGCGACCGACGTGCCCGGCGGCAACCAGAAGATCAGCGATTGGGACTACGACATCGCCTTCACCTATCTCTATCAGTATGGCGATCCGGCGCTCGGCGTCGGCCGCAACTACGTCTCCACCGCCATCGCCAAAGGCCAGATGTTCAACAATGTCGAGGGATATTCCAACCCCGAAATCGACAAACTGTTCGCTGAAGGCGCGGTCGCCACGCCCGACTCCAAGCGCAAGGAGATCTACGAGAAGGCGCAGAAGATCCTGGTCGAGGACGTGCCGGTCGCCTGGATGCTGGAATTGCAGTTTCCGACCATCACGCGCTGCAAGGTGAAAAACCTCATCACCACAGCGATCGGCGTCAATGACGGCTTCCGCGACGCCTGGATTGAAAAATAACGGCTCAGTTCTACTTGCCTCACTGAGTATGACGACTTTATTCAAGCCGTCATACTCCTGTCGTCTCGCGCCCATGTGATTAGATCCGCGCCCGGCTAACGCGCCGCACGACGATCTTCGCGGGTGCGACGCGTGCTGCTTGATCTGGCGCAATGCCTGTTTGACAGCCTGCCGCCAAAAACCATTTGATCGAGGCAGGAACCGGCGGACAAGGATTCGCGGATCCCAATCGGGGACGTGAGCCACTTATGAAGCGATCGAAAAGGTCCGCGAAGGAGCGCATATTTCGCCCCAAGCGGGCTCGCCCGCAGTTGAGCGGCGAAATGCCCTGCGCGACCGTATTTCGTCTCGTTGCTTCCGCCTGTCTCGAAGACGTCAAGGCTCACCATCGCGGCGTCCGTAACGGCGATACCGTTGCGGTGCATCAAACGCGCGTGGCGCTGACCCGCCTGCGCGCGGCGATCGCCTTCTTCGAGCCGATGGTGGAGGATTCCGAATGGACGCGCCTGAAGTCCGAGCTGAAATGGCTGAACGGATATCTTGGCGCGACGCGCGACCTCGACGTGGCGATCGAGAACGCCCCGCGCGAACGGCTGTTCAGGACGGCCCGGGTCGAGAGCCAGCGACAACTACGGCGGGTACTGATGTCAGATCGCTATCGCCTCTGGTTCGAGGACATGGTCAACTGGGTCAATCATGGCCCATGGTCCGATATGAGCGGCCATCGCCTGGTGAGACTCCGGGCATCGCCAGCCTTCAAGTACCACGCACGCCGGCTCGCCGGCTGGCATGAAAAGCTCGTCAACAAGAGTCGCGGCCTGCAGGGAATGGGCAAGCGCAAACAGCACCGGGTCCGCTTGGCCAGCAAATGGCTGCGCTATGCAATCGAGTTCTCTGAAGACGTGCTGCCGAAAAACGATTTTGCGCGGTGGCGGGCAATCCTGAAGCAACTGCGCAAGGCGCAGCAGATCCTCGGCGAACTTCACGATGCCGAGGCTGCGCGGGCGCTCGTGGCAGAGCTGCAACAACGCGCCGGGACGAGCCGCGCGGGCCGCCAGCGCAAACCGCTCGAGCTGCTCGATCGCAAGGAAAAAAGCCGGCTGCTCCGGCGCGCAACGGCGGCATATCGAAAGATTGCATCCTAGGCGGGAGAAATGCGGTCAACCCCGTATTTGTCCGGGCAGGTTTGTTGATCGTGCGCATTTTCTTGCACTGCACGATTCGGCTAGTTTCCAATCAAGAAACTTCCACTCCTCCTGGTTGACAGCATGCCTGACGGTACTTCGACGGCCCACCTCTATCGCCCAAAACTCGTTACCACCCTGGGCGAAGGCTACAATCTCGATAAGCTCCGCCAGGATGCCGTTGCGGGCCTCACCGTGGCCGTGGTCGCGCTGCCGCTCTCGATGGCGATCGCGGTGGCCTCCGGGGTGACGCCGGAACGAGGGCTTTTCACCGCCATCATCGGCGGTTTCCTGGTATCCGCGCTCGGTGGAAGCCGGTTTCAGATCGGCGGACCGGCCGGCGCCTTCATCGTGCTGGTGGCGGCAACCGTCGCCCAGCTCGGCCTGAATGGTCTGTTGCTGACGGTGCTGGTGTCCGGCGTGATGCTGACCGTGGTCGGCGCGACGGGTCTCGGATCGCTGATCCGCTACATGCCGCATCCTGTGACCGTCGGCTTCACTTGCGGCATCGCGGTGACCATCTTTGCGAGCCAGATCACGGATTTGTTTGGCCTGACGCTCGCCGGTCCCGAACCGGGGCCCCTGCTTGCCAAGCTGATCGTACTCGGCCAGGCGCTTCCAACCCTGAACTGGTCCGCACTTGGCATTGGCGCAGGCACCGCCGCGGTGATCTTCGTGTTGCGGCAGTGGCGGCCGACCTGGCCGGGCATGCTGATTGCCATTGCGATCGCCTCGGTCGTAGCGCTGGTGCTGCAACTGCCGATCGAGACCATCGGCACCCGTTTCGGTGAAATCCCCCAGAGCCTGTCGGCGCCGCATGTGCCGGAGTTCTCATACGATCTCCTGCTGCAGGTCTTGCCAGCGGCGTTCTCGTTCACGCTGCTCGGCGGCGTCGAAAGCCTGCTGTCGGCAAAAGTCGCCGACAGCATGACCGGTCGTAAACACCGCTCGAACATGGAGCTGGTCGCACAAGGCATTGCCAACATTGCCTCCGCTTTGTTCGGCGGCGTCAGCGTCACCGGCACCATCGCGCGCACGGCGACCAATATCCGCGCCGGCGGCCGCAGCCCGCTGTCCGGCATGCTGCATTCCGTCTATCTCCTCCTGTTCATGCTCGTCGCAGCGCCCTTGGCGCGCTACATCCCGCTCGGGGCGCTCGCCGGCGTCCTGGTCGTGGTTTGCTGGTACATGGCGGAGAAGGAGGAGTTCGTCCGCCTGGTGAAGGACTGGCGCAGCGGCGTGGTGCTGGTGCCGACCTTCGCACTGACGATCTTCAAGGATCTCACTTTCGGCATCGTCGCAGGCTGTGTCCTCGCCGTGCTGTTCGCGAAGCTTGGGAACCCGCAAAAGGCGGAAGACGCCTAAAGCGCAATGAGATGAGGATGAATCATCATCGCGCTTTAGGTTATTGTTTGAGCATGATCTTTTCGGAAAACCGGTTTCCACTTTTCCGGATCATGCTCTAGAGGGGCCCTGAGGACCTAATCCAGACTTCAAGAGCACGTCAGTGTGTCTCGCATTGACGTGAGGTCACGTCTATATCCTCCCGCTAGTATTATCTCCGTCATTCAAAGCCAGGAGGATGAATCATGGCCAGCCCATCCGTTCTCGAACCGAGGGCCCCGCAAGGCAGCGTGTTGATCGCGGGCGTCGGCGCGTCGCAGGGGGTGGGCGCTGCGATCGCTCGCCGGTTCGCCGCGGGCGGATATCCAGTCGCAATCGCCGGCCGCAATGCCGAGAAGCTTACGGCGACCGCCGCGGAGCTTGCGGCCGCCGGCGCCAAGGTCGCCCATGTCGTCGGCGACGTCTCCAAGCCCGCCGATGTCGCGCGCTTCGTCGAGGCGGCGCAACAACAGCTCGCGCCGCTTGCGATGGCGGTGCACAATGCCGGCTCGAACCGGTGGGCGCCTTTCCTGAAGGTGACCGAGGAGCAGTTCGAGTCACATTGGCGCGAGCACGCGCTCGGCGGCTTTCACCTGGCACAGGCCGCAATCCCCGCGCTGCTTTCGCGTGGCGGCGGCACGCTGGTGTTCACAGGCGCAAGCGGCTCGCTGCGCGGCAAGGCCCATTTCGCGCCGTTTGCCGCCGCCAAGGCTGCACTGCGTGCGATGGCACAGAGCATCGCACGGGAATTCGGCCCCCAAGGCATCCATGTCGGCCATGTCGTGATCGACGGCGGCATCGAAGGTGATCGCCTCCTGACTTTTCGCCCACAATTGAAGGAGGAGCGCGGACCCGACGGCCTCCTCAACATCGCCGCGATCGCCGAGGCCTACTGGGTGCTGCATCATCAGCACCGCAGCGCCTGGACCCTTGAGCTCGACCTGCGCCCCTGGGCGGAGTCGTTTTAGCGGCCATTCGCGCTTGCAATGATCGAGGGCCGTAGCCCGGGTGAAGCGCCAGCGCAACCCCGGGCCTGGCGACGGCGCATGCAGGCGTCCCGGGTTACGCGTTCGCTCCACCCGGGCTACGCGCACAAAACCTCTACGTCATGCTGCCCGGGAGGAAGCAGCGGATCGTGATTCCCGTGCTGCCTTTCATCGGCCACACCATGGTCCGGCCGGCGCGGTTCGGCTCGGTGATCACGGCGTCGTCGGGCACCATGATCCATTGTCCCTCCAGCCGGACCCGGTAGTGCCCATCCTTCGAGTCCCAATCCGGATCAGCCACCGCGACGCCGTCGGCATCCGAGCAGCAAGGCCCGAGCCTGCTCTTCAGGCTGTCGAACCAGGGTTTGAGTGGCGAATTGGAATAACGTCCATCGTCACGGGCCATCAGGGTTCCCGTTGGAACGACGAGGAGAATTGTCAGGACCGAGATCCGAACCAGATTTATGCGCGCCATGTCTGTGCCGTGACGAGACGCCCGAGCCCGACTTTGACAAGCCGGGAACCCCGGATGAAGTTCCACCCATGGACCCAATTGAGACAGGTCTCCACAGGTCAGCCACGGACGGCGCATCCCTCGAGGAACAGAGATGCACAGGCCTCGGCGCGACGCTCGAGTTGGGCGCGATCAGGCGACGCCTGACGACCGAACACCACCGCGCGTTGTGGCTCGAAGACGAGCATGCCAAGCAGCATACCAGCTGCCGTCTCCGGATCGATCTGCCGAAGCGTGATCAGACCGCGCTCGTGTTGCGTCCGCAGCCAATTTGCCAGCGTGGACACCGTTCGCCGCATCGCAATCTTGTAAAAAGTCTCGGCGATATCGGGAAATCTATCGCTGTCGGCGAGGATGAGACGCTGCAGTGCAATCACCTCGCTATCCAGGATTAGCTCGGCGCAGGCAACGCAAGCCTCACGTAGCGCGCCTTTGATGTTGCTGCCGTCGCAGGCGCGCAGCCGCACGCCCGAAACGAACCGGTCCATCCGGTCCGCGACCATTCCCTCGAACAGGGCCTGCTTGCCGGGAACGAGCCGGTAGAGCGTTTTCGTGGAGATGCCGGCGCGGCGCGCCACGTCGTCCATGTTGGTCGCGGCGAAACCGCTGGCGGCAAATTCGCGCCGCGCCGCCTCGTAGATCATGGTACGCGTCTCGTCATCGGAGCGTAACGGCGGCCTGCCCCGGCTGCGCCGTTCGGGTGCCGCACCGCTTTTGTCCGCTCTGCCCTGCTTTGTCGTAACCATCATGCCGCTGAGCCATGCTTTAATATGACGACTGTCATTCCATTGACAGACCCAATATGGCGCCTATTTTGGAAAACATCAAGTTTCCTAATTATCCCACGCCCGTCTGACGGAAATTGTCCAGTCTTGGCAGGGGGATAAAAAATCTGGAGGGCCGTCATGAACCAGCATTCCCCGATTCTGGAGATCGAGCGCCCGATATCGGCTGCCGAGGTGCAGCGGCTGGCACCGACGCCCGAGCCAGTCATCCCCGCCCCGAGTGCGTCGGCCTCGATCAAGGGCAAGCTGCGGCTGGTCGCTTTTGCCGGCCTCGCCATCGCCGCGCTATCGGGCGCCGCCTGGTATGGCTGGGATTACTGGACTGTCGGCCGTTTCCTCGTCTCCACCGACGACGCGTATGTCAAAGCCGATAACACCACGATCGCGCCGAAGGTCTCGGGCTATCTCAGCGCGGTGCTGGTCGGCGACAATGAGCGCGTGAAGGCCGGCCAGGTGCTGGCGCGGATCGACGAGCGCGATTTCAAAGTGGCGCTGAACCAGGCCAAGGCCGACGTCGAAGCAGCCCGTGCTGCGGTTGCCGGCAAGCGCGCGCAGCTCGATGTTCAGCAGGCGGTGATCGAGGCTGCGAAGGCGACGCTCGACGTCGACACTGCAACGCAGACCTTCGCTGCGCAGGAGAACAAGCGCTACACCGACCTCGCCACCACGGGCTATGGCAGCGTGCAGAACGCGCAACAGGCGCAATCGCGCCACACCAGCGCGCAAGCCGCGGTGCAGCGCGACATCGCCAACCTCGCTTCTTCGCGAAAACAGGTCGAACTACTGAAAGCGGAGATCGCGCAAGCCGTGGCGGCGACCGCACGTGCCGAGGCGATCGAACAACAGGCCGAGCTGAACCTCGGCTACACCACGATTACAGCGCCGATCGACGGCGTGGTCGGCAACCGCACGCTGCGCGTCGGGCAATTCGTGCAGGCCGGCACGCAATTGATGTCGCTGGTGCCCGCGACCGGCGCCTATGTGGTGGCGAATTTCAAGGAGACCCAGCTGACCTTCGTCCGCAAGGGGCAGAAGGCCGATATCTCCGTCGACATGTTCCCCGGCCAAATCGTGCACGGCCACGTCGATTCACTCGCGCCGGCCAGCGGCCAGGAATTCGCCTTGCTGCCGCCCGATAACGCCACCGGCAATTTCACCAAGGTGGTGCAGCGCATCCCCGTGAAGATCGTCCTCGACCAGACCACCGTCGCACTGCGCCCGGGCATGTCGGTGATCCCGACGATCGACACGCAGTCGCGCGGCGACGCCGTCCAGCAGCCGGTCGCAACACCGAAGCCCGCGACTTCGATTGCCCGGAGGTGACGCCATGTCGGACCTTACACTATCGGCTACAGCACCCCTGCCGCGTGCGGCCCCTGTCAATGCGGATCGCGCCAGCGCCACCGTCTGGGTCTCCGTGTTCGCCGCCATGATCGGTGCCTTCATGGCGATCCTCAACATCCAGATCACCAACGCCTCGCTGCTCAACATCGAGGGCGGCATCGGCACCGGGGTCGACAACGGCTCCTGGATCTCGACGTCGTACCTGATCGGCGAGATCGTGGTGATTCCGCTCACCGACTATCTCAGCCGCGTGTTCTCGTTCCGCAACATCATGATCGGCCATGCGACGCTGTTTGCGATCTTCTCGATCGCCTGCGCCTTCACCCATGACCTGCCGTCGATGATCGCGATGCGCGCGTTGCAGGGCTTTTTCGGCGGCGTCCTGATCCCGATGGCGTTCACGCTGGTGTTCACCAAGCTGCCCAAGGTGCAACAGCCGATCGGGCTCGCGATGTTCTCGATCGCCGTCACCTTTGCGCCGGCGATCGGACCGACCATCGGCGGCTATCTCACCGAGAACTACGGCTGGCAGACCATCTTTTTCGTCAATGTGGTGCCGACCGCAATCATGGTGACCATGCTCTATTTCACGCTGGAGCGGCAGCCGATGCAGCTCGGGCTGCTGCGCGAGGGCGACTGGCTCGGGATCGCGACCATGGCGATCGGCCTCTCGGCACTGCAGACGGTGCTGGAGGAAGGCAACAAGGACGACTGGTTCGGCTCGCCCTGCATCGTGAAGCTTGCTATTGTCGCCGCCATCAGCCTGTCGCTGTTCGTGATCATCGAACTCGTGGTGGAGAAGCCGCTGATCCGGCTGCGGCTGCTCGCCCAGCGCAGCTTCGGCTTCGGCACGATATCAGCGGTATTCGTCGGCTTTGCGCTGTTCGGCTCCGTCTATCTGCTGCCGGCCTATCTCGGCCAGGTCCAACTCTACAACGCCGAGCAGATCGGCCAGGTGCTGGCGTGGACCGGCCTGCCGCAGCTGATCCTGATCCCGCTGGTGCCGAAACTGATGCAGCGCTTCGACGCCCGTTATATCGCCTTCGTCGGGATGGCGCTGTTCGCGGCAAGCTGCTTCATGAACACCCAGATGTCGCTCAACTATGCCGGCGACCAGCTCTTCGTTCCCAACATCGTGCGCGCCATCGGCCAGGCTTTGATGCTGGCGCCGCTCAGCGCTGTAAGCCTCGGCAGCGTGGCGCCGCAGGATGCCGCGGCGGCCTCCGGCATCTCCAACATGATGCGCAATCTCGGCGGCGCGATCGGCACCGCGCTGCTTGCGACCATCGCCACCAAGCGCGAGCAGTTCCACTCCAACATCATCGGCCAGTCGGTTGATCTCGGCCGCGACGTGGTGCGCGAGCGCATCGCCGAGATGACGAACTACTTCATGGCCCATGGCATGGCCGATCCAGCCGCCGCGCGACACCAGGCCATCATCGCGCTCGGCAACATCGTCAAGCGCCAGGCGCTGGTGTTGGGATATAGCGATACATTCGCCGTGCTGGGCTTCATTCTCGTGCTCGCCGGCATCGCGATCCTCTTGACCGGCAAGCCAAAGGGCGCCACCGCCGGCGGCGCTCACTGACAGTGCATTCTCGCCCACAAGCGGGAGCGGTAAAGGGAACCCGGAATCACGCGCCTACCCACCGAATACGATGTCCGCCACGACGGGAAGATGATCCGAGTAAAGCCTCGCTTCGCGATCGGTCCAGGATTTGAGGATATCGCCGCCACGATCGACATAGATGCGATCGAGACGAAGGATCGGCAGGCGCGACGGAAAGGTTCGCAGCCGTGTCCGCACCGGACAGCATCGGACCAGCACGCGCCGCACCGACTTCACCCAGAACCAGTCATTGAAATCGCCGAGCACGATGGTTCGCGGGCCCCTGGCGAGATCAGCCAGTGCCAGCGCCTGGGCATGCCTCTCATGAATGCTCAGTCCAAGATGCGTCGCAACGACCGACACGTGACCGAGAGGCGTGTCGACCATCGCAGAGATCGCACGCCGCGGCTCGCGCTCCTGGTAGGATACGTCGGTGATGATGGGGGCGCCGATGAAGGGATAGCGGCTCAGCAGGACCTGGCCATAGTCGCCATCCTCGGTGACGATCGAACGCGCTTCCACGCGATGCGCGCCGATGACGCCGACGAGCCGCTGAAAGGGATCCTCGGTCGCACCGCGCGAATCGATCTCCTGCAGGGCCACGATATCGGGCGACCATTTTCGCAAGATCGAGCAGACGCCATCCAGATCGAACCTGCTGTTCAGGTTGAACGTGCCATGCACGTTCCACGTCATCACCCGGATCACGTCAGTCATCTGCGTCGTCCGGCGAACCAAGTGACGACGAACTGCGCCCCCAGGCAGAGCGGAATCCAGATCGCGATGATCAATCCAAGCTGCAGCGCGCTCCACCAGGAGGCATGCCTCGCAAAGTCGGCAATCTGTGCACCGAGCGCGGCCATCGCGATGATTCCCGGCGCCATCCCGAGCGCGGTTCCGATCAGGAAATCGGTCAACCTGAGACGGCTGGCGCCCGCCAGCATATTAACCACGGAGAATGGCGCCACCGGCACCATGCGGATCATCGCGATCGCGAGCACGCCCTTGCCGATGATGCGTTCCTGGACGCGCAGGGCGCGGCGTCCCAGCATCGATTGCAGGCGGTCTTGACCGAGAAAGCGCCCGATGAAGAACAGCAACGTGGCGCTCGACAGCACGCCGACGGAAGCCGCGATAAATCCCTTTATGGGCCCAAACGCGGCGGCGGTCGCGGCGATCAAGACGACGACGGGAAAGATCACGAGACCACCGACGACAAACGCAAGAACGGCCGCCGGAGGGCCGAGCGGCGACTGCGCGTATTTTCCGATCAAGCCCGCTACGTAGCCAACATCCGTATAGCTGCTGAGGAACGTGTAACGCCAGGCCAGCGTCAGCAGCGCAAGCGACGCGATGATCCCCAGGACGACTGCCATGGTCCTTGCCGTCCACGTTCGGTCCGCCGCGCGCCGCAGATCGAGTGGCTCCTTCGGATCGGCGATCGGCTGCAGGATTTCGGTGAAGGGACCGAACCGGGCATCCTCCAGATCCACTGGAAGCAGCACCTTCTCGGCGCGAGATGCCGCATGCGCATCGAGGAATTCAAGCAGGCATTCTTCGGTAACTTCGATCGTGCCTTCGCTTAACCCGCAGTGATGTGCCAACAGGCGATGACGGACACCGCGAATGAACCGGCGATGCTCGTCATTGGCGGCCTCGAAGCACACGTCGCATTCGGTATCCGCTCCCATCGAGCGATTGTTGATGTTGGACGAGCCGATCCGCAGCAATTCGTCATCGATCGTCATGAGCTTGCTGTGAACCATGACGGGAACAGCATCGTCGCCGTCTCGTGTCAGCGGGTAGAGCATGCGAAGGCGCGAGGCGACTTCGGCGCGATGAAACGGACCGACAAAGTCTCCGCGACCGCTTTGCATGGTCCGCGACTCCAGCCATGATGCGTGTCGCTTGGGAGTGACGACCAAGACGCGCAGGTCCGGTACCTCGCGCATGCGGCTCGCGAGCGCCTCGGCGATCTCGGCGGAGCTGGTGAACTGGTTCTCGATGTAGATCAGCTTCCTTGCCGCGGCGATCGACGCGTAAAACAGCCGCTCGACCTCGTGCACGGGAGGCGCAAATCTTGTTCCGAGCTCTGTCCGCGCGATGCCGAGCGGAATATTTTTGGCTTGCGGCGCGACCGAGCCCGGCCATCGCTCCGCATCGCTGACCGTGATCGGCATCGCGTGGCGGCCCGCCGCCTCCCAGCGCCTGATCGCAAGCTCGCCAAGCGCTCTTGCCGCGTCGCCATCGACCATGCACTGCACGTCGTGAAAGGGGGGATAGGCAACACCGGCGGGATCCTTGCGAAAGGAATGATGCAGCGCATGTTCGGATGTGTCCCAGCGCCTGATCGTGAGGTCGAGCCCACCGACGAAAGCAACCGAATTGTCGATCACGACGAATTTCTGGTGCTGCGCCGAGCCGAGCGGCAGGCTGGAATCCAGGCAGACGCGGATGCGGTCGGTGGGGCTGGCCAATTTCCTGGCCGAATGGCGCTCCCGCTCGCGCGCATAAAGCGCCGCAAAATCCCAGACCAGGACGTTGATATCGAGGGTGTCCCTCCGCTCGACCAGAGCCTTGAGGAATGGACCAAGCGCATCGGGCAAGCCATCGTCGGCCATGCCGGATGGCCCGACAAGCGGGGTCTCGGAGTGAATGTCCCATCCGACGATGAAGACCTGTCGCTCAGCGAGCACCAGCGCCTCGCGCAGGGCGCCAAAATACTCCGCTGCGTCGTTCAAGACGGCGACACGACCGGCGTTGCATTTTCTCCAGATGGTGTCGCCTGGAACGAGCACGGCTGGGCTGCGGAGCAGCAATATCGTTTCGGCCGATTGCACCTTTTCCATCCGAACGTTCGTCGACTCCCACCGGTCGGTTGAAACGCTCCGGCGCAAATCGGGTTCCTGCCCAGGGGAGCCTTCGGACGGTGAGCGCTGAAATTAAATTGGGCAAAATGCAGGAAACCAATCGTTTCGTGACCTGACCTTGCCAGACACTGACTAGTCATTATGTCGCGGTGTATCCAGCCGATGCCTGCCTGTCCGGGCCGGCCCTCCCCCCGCTAAAGCTTGGAAGCTCTCAAGGCGCTGCGCTAAGCCGTGCCAGACCGGAAATGACAAATGACTACATCGCTGGAATTTGGGCTCGATACCTTTGGCGACGTCACCCGTGACGCCGCCGGCGCACCGCTGCCGCATGCTCAGGTGATTCGCAACGTCATTGATGAAGCGGTCCTGGCCGACGAAATCGGGATCGATTTCATCGGCCTCGGCGAGCACCATCGCGCCGATTTCGCGATCTCCGCGCCCGAAGTGGTGCTGGCGGCGATCGCGGCGCGCACCAGGCAAATCCGGCTTGGCTCCTCCGTGACGGTGTTGAGCTCGGACGATCCGATCCGCGTCTTCCAGCGCTTCGCCACCGTCGATGCGGCCTCGAACGGCCGGGCCGAGGTGATCCTCGGCCGCGGCTCGTTCACCGAATCCTTTCCCCTGTTCGGCTTCGACCTCAACCAGTACGAAGCACTGTTCGAGGAGAAGCTCGGCCTGTTCGCCGAACTGTTGAAGCAGGAGCCGGTGACCTGGCAGGGCAAGCTGCGCGCGCCGCTGAACAGCCAGCCGGTGTTTCCGCCGATCGAGCACGGCCGGCTCAAAACCTGGATCGGCGTCGGCGGCAGCCCCGAGTCCGTGGTGCGCGCCGCGCGTTATGACCTGCCGCTGATGCTCGCGATCATCGGCGGCGATCCGAAGCGGTTCGCGCCCTCTGTCGAACTTTACCATCGCGCCTTCAAGCAGCTCGGCCGCCCGGTCAAGGCGATCGGCGTGCATTCGCCAGGCTATGTCGCTGATAGCGATGAGCAGGCGCGCGAGGAACTGTTCGCCGACTACAAGGCCATGCGCGACCGCATTGGCAGGGAGCGCGGCTGGCCACCGATGGGCCGCGACGAGTTCGTGCGCGAGGCCGAGCATGGGTCGCTCTATGTCGGTTCGCCGGAGACGGTCGCACGAAAGATCGCCGCGACCGTCAAGGCACTGGGCATCGCGCGCTTCCAGCTCAAATACTCGGCCGGCCCATTGCCGCACGAAAGGCTGATGCGCAGCATCGAGCTCTACGGCCGCAAGGTGGTGCCGCTGGTCCGCGATATGCTGGTCTAAGGCTTGGCATGAGGCTGCTGCCGCCGCGGGCCGATTGGACGCCGTAGCCGCGAGGACAGAGATGGCGGATCCGTTGGTTCGGCACGCAACGAGCGGACCTGCGGTTTTGCTTCCGGCTCCTTGCGTGCTGAGCAGTTGCTGAGCGCAGCCGCGACTTCCGAGGTGACAAGCGGCCAATGCACGACGTCGCTGATGCCGGCGGTCACCAGAGTGTCGGCTCCGATTTCTTCGGTCGATCTCGCCGCCAATACGATCGGAAGATGTGGCGCCGCCGCGTGCAGCGCCGCCGCCGCTTCCACCGATGCCGCCGCCGATCCGAAATAGCCGACGATCGCCGCATCGAACCTGTCGGGCTTGGCGCTGCATGCGGCGCAGGCTGCGGCGGCGGTACCGAATCCAACCGGTTCGTAGCCAATCGCCGCCAGCATTTCCTCGTCTCGCAGCAATCGCGCCTGATCGCTGGTGACCATCAGCACGGTCTCGCCCTTTCCCACCGGCAGCATCGCTGGCTTGACGTCCGAGATCGGCGCGGCCATCGCCACGCAGGGCAGCCAGACCTCGAAGCGGCTGCCCTTGCTGGGCACACTCTGCACGTTCATCACCCCGCCATGCTCATGCACGATCTCGCGCACAGTCGCCAGCCCCAAGCCGTTTCCGGAGGAACGCGTGGTGAAGAACGGCTCGAAGATCCGCGCCAGCGTCGCCTCGTCCATGCCGCGGCCGGTATCCGTGACCACGATGCAAACATAGCGACCAGGCGGAAGCGTGTCGTGGCTGAGGGAACGGACTTCGGTGACTTCGCGGGTATCCATCGCTATTTCAATACGGCCGTGATCGCCGATCGCCTGGGCGGCATTGTTGCAGAGGTTGAGGATCACCTGCTGCAACTGCGCGGGCTCGCCGGACACGATGGCGGTTGCGAGCGGCTCGCGGATCGCAAGATCGACGTTGGCAGGCAGCGAGACGTTCAAAAGCGAAACCGCCTCCGTCACGAGGCTATGCGCGCTGAGCGGCCGGCGGCGCGCGTCGCGGTGGCGTCCGAACAGCAGGATCTGCTCGACCAGATCGCGCGCCCGCTCAGCGCCGCGGCGAATCGCTCGGAGGTTTTGCGCGAAGCGGTTGTTTTGGCCGAGATGCTCCTCGATCACCTCGGAGTGGCCGAGGATCCCGCCCAGGATGTTGTTGAAGTTATGGGCGATGCCGCTGGTGAACGTACCGATCCGCTCCATGCGGCGCGCCTGCTGCAGGCGCTCCTCAAGACGCCAGCGTTCGCGTTCCATCGCGTGCCGCCCGACGGCGTACATGATGATATCGAGCGCCATGCGCAGGAGACTGAGTTCGACGGCATCCGTGACCCGGCTCGAGCGACCGATGGTATCGAAACCGAGCCCAACGGTGGTGCCCTCCTGGTCGACGCCCGTCACGCAGGCCCATGCCCCGAGGCCCACATCCGCCAATGCTTTTTTGTCTTGGCCGATCGGCAACGAATTGACGTTTGGGATGTGCACCACGCCGTCCACGACGGGTGTGAACCGAGCCGCAAGTGCCGGCGCGGCTTCCGGCCAGCCGGGTGGAAAGTCCTTGCCCGCCCTCGACCAGCCATACAGCCGCGAGGCAGCTCCGGACCACACCACATAGGTACGGTCGCACCCGGTGCACAGCATCAAGTCGGCGAGCGCCCGTTCGATCTCGCCATCAAGATTTTCCGGCAGCACGTCGATGAAGCGCATCGAAATGCCCGCGATCACATGCTCAAACGTGGCGCGGCGCTCAAGCGCCTTGGCATGCGAACGTACGCGAAGACCGAGGTGGACCAGGAACGCGACAAGGACCAGCGACGTCACGTAGAGCAGCCAGCGAAACTCACGCGCCATCGTTCTGGACTCGTTTTGCCGCACAAGGAGCAGGCTGCGGAGCTGCTCCTGCTCCAGCCGCGGCTGGATCGCCCGCATCTCCTTCAGCACGCCATCGACCGCCGGCAACAGGCCCTGGAGCAACCGTCCATGCGCCAGCAATGGTCCGATGACATCGCCGTCGAACGGGCGCGCCTGGTCGGCGAGGCTGTCCAGTCGTTCCTTGACCTCGCGCACCGCGCTGTCCGACGTGTCGAGGGTCAACTGCAGCATCGCCGCCGCGGCAGCGCTGATCGAAGGCCCGAGATCGGCCGCCGTCGCGTGAAGGCTGAAGCGCTCGAAGAACGTCAGCGAATTGTGCAGGAGCGCATTGTCGCTCTTGAATCGTTCGACGAGTTCCTCCTGCCGCGCAAGCGATGCCTCGAGGCGGCCTACCGCCTCGCTCGTGTCGGCGGCGATCACCGCCGACTGTCGCAAGCGGTCCAGCGATTTGTGCAGGGCGTTGACCTCGCGGACCAGCGGATCATAGTTGCGCAACGCGCCGGTGCGCGCAGTGAAGACATCGCGATAGAGCGCGCTATCCAGCATCGCAAAACGATCAAGCTCGGCAAGCGCGCGATCGAACCTCTCGGCCTCCGGATTAATGGCGCGCAGCGACAGCCAGGTCAGCAGCAGGACAAGCGCGAATACGATCGTCAGGGCGCGAATCGGCGTCATGGCGGCGCTGCCTTGACGGGTATGCCGCGGTAGTTTCCGGTCAGCGTCTGCAGGAACGCGACAAGCGCGGAGACCTGGTCATCCGTCAAACTGCGGTCGAGCTGCGCTGCCGCCATCTTGCGCACCGTCTCCTGGAGCGTGGCGGCGCTGCCGTCATGGAAATAGGGCGCCGTCGTCGCCACATTGCGCAGGCTCGGCACGCGGACGACATCAGGCTTCGCGTGGACGAGCGGACGGAATATCCCCTGGCGCTGGAACAGATTGCCGCCGACATTGACTCCCTGGTGGCAGGAGACGCAGCCAAACGACTTGAATATTTCGTAACCGTGAAGCTCCGCGGCCGACAATGCGGACGTCTCTCCCGCAAGCCAGCGATCAAAGCGGCTTCCCGGCGTGATCAGTGATTTTTCAAAGGTCGCCAGTGCATCGAGGAGGCTCGACCGGTCCGGCGCGCGGCCGTAGGCGGCGCGAAACTGTCGCACGATCTCGGGATCGGCGTTCAGCCTGCCGACGACGTCCTCCACGCTGGTGGCCATATTGGCCGGATTTTCCAGGGACGATTCGGCCTGCGCCTCGAGCGTGCGGAAATTGCCTTCCCAGTTCAGGCGGAAGCTGAGCGGCGCGTTGAAGATCGTCAGCGTATCAAATGGAGCTTTTGAACCGTCATGTCTCGCCATCGCGTACTCGCGGCCGGTGCCATTGGTATTAATGTCATGACAAGAGGAGCACGCCAGCTTCCCGTCATTTGACAGGCGGGTGTCCGCAAACAGCCGCTCTCCGAGGGCAAGCTTGAGCGGATCGGCCGCGGGGGGCTCCGGGATGGGCGTGATCGGTTCTTGATCTGCGATGGGAATTGGGCGCGAAGCTGGAGCAGTCGGAATAGTTTGTGTGGCTGCGCCGGTGGCAATCAGCAGGAGCGCTGCGCAAGCCCATGGCGGCCAGCGGCGAGCGCGCAACGTTCCCGCCACGGCAGGCCCATGCGCAGCCGCAAGATTCACTCGGCTTCGCCGAAATCCGGCCAACGACCATAACCGCATCATCCCGGACGACTCCCGCGTCTTTCCAGATATGCGATGTTGCTATTATCGGCATCGCCTCGGCCTTCGAGGCTTCGCAACTCGATGGCGGAAGATGAATCGTGGCCACGCGGCTCGTCGGGCTCCAGCAGGTAAGGATACATGCCTTGCGCATAGGCGGCGCAACCCTCCAACACCTGGGCTACCGTCCAGGACAGCACCGAGAGAATGACGCTGTGGAATGCGACGTCGCTGCAGACGGCGAAGGTTCCCACGACTCTCAACATCAGCCTCGAGGGCCACCACAATGCATCATTCACGGACGGCCGCTCGCTGACCGGACTCGCGTGCGTCGTCACTGGACGCATCGGGTATCGGCGGGCCGTGCTCGCGCGGCGTTCGGTCGGCCACCGGCTGGCCGGCAATTTTTTCCTGTCCAACTTCATTGACATCTCCCGAGGATTTTTCACCCTCGAGAGATTGCCGCTTGCATGTTGCGACAGCATTCCAGCCCCGGAATTAAGGGCTACCGTTGTAATGGAACCCGCCGTCCCTCCGGGCCCGGATCTCAGGGGTGTCGAGGCAACGCTTGCGGCTATCCGCCGCATGGCGCGGCTCTCCATCGTCAGAGCCGTTCGACCGACAGCGCGAAGACATAGCCGACGCCGCGCTCGGTCAGGATGACCTTCGGCGTGCTCGGATCGCCCTCCAGCTTGCGGCGCAGACGCAAGACCTGCACGTCGATGCTGCGGTCGAAGACATCCTCGTGCACGCGGGTGGCCTGCAGAAGCTGCTCGCGCGAGAGCGGCCGTTGCGGCGCGTCGAGGAAAGCGACCAGCAGAGCATATTCGCCCTTCGTCAACGCGACCTGCGTGCCGTTCGGATCGGAAAGACGCCGGCTGCGCCGATCGAGTTGCCAGCCGCCGAACCGATAACGGCCTTTCTCTGGATCGCGCGGCGCGGTCTGACCGGTTTCGCGCCGCCGCAGCACCGCGCGGATCCGCGCCAATAGCTCTCTCAGGCCGAACGGCTTGGTGATGTAATCGTCGGCGCCGAGTTCCAGGCCGACCACGCGATCGATCTCGTCGCGGCGGTGGCCGGTGGTGATGATCACCGGCACGTCCGAGTGGGAACGGATTTCGCGCAGCAGATCGAGACCATCTTCCTGGCCAAGCCGCAGATCGAGGATGACGAGATTCGGTTCGCGCGTGACCAGCAGGCCGTTCACCTCGTCCCGCCCCGACGCGGACAGCGCACGAATGTCGTGCTCCTCGAGATAGTTCATCACGAGGTGCCGCATGGTACGGTCGTCCTCGACCACAAGGCAGGTCGGTTGGCCGCGCTCCGCACTCAGGTTTTGATCGGACCGTGTGTGTTGGTCGGACCCGTTTCCGCTGGCTCCGCCTCCTTCACTACGTTCAGGCCGACCGTTGCGGTTAGCCGCGGCAATTGCGGCATTCAAACTCATTGCGTCTCTCCCGACGCCCCCTGGCCGCGCGGTATAGAGCACAGTATTGCACGCTACAGCACACATTTCAGCGAGCGCATCCAGCATCAAATATCGTTGAACGTGCCTGGGATAAGCACGGTTCATCACAAGGTAGTGGCCGCGTTGAACCAAGGCACGATTCGCGCGGAAGACACGCACTCCTTTCGGCGAGCTCAGGCGCCTATGGCGTCTTCGGCCGCTGTACCCTACGATCTTAGAATCGTTCAAAGCGGAAATCCCTAACCTGGTTTGGTTTCATTCCCGTTGAGCAAAGCTATGTCTCTCTGAGCCAAGCTCTCTGAAGCCCAGCTCTCTCCGCTGTCCGATAAGTCCAATGATGCGCGGGTGATTGCGGCATCGGTCGATGAGCGTTTTGCTAAAATGCTTCTATACGACATCACCGCTCAATTTTTTTTCAATGACTGTATTGCGCTTGATCGCCGCGACACCATCGTTATCAGGTCTTCGTGAACATCTCGCCAACGACCTGTTCGTTACTTCTCGCGATCCATACCAATGTATGACACCACCGTGAGGCAAAGCGGTCCATATTGTTAGCCATCCGATAGTCGACGCCAGTCGAGCTTGAGATTTCAGGAGGCCAGATATGTCGTGCCATCCCGCGCAATTCCTCAGAGAGCGATCCGTATCGATGTCTGCAGCCGAGCTTTTGGACAAGCGCTTAGCGACCGCAGTCCAGCAATCATCAGAGCAGGCAGCGCGGCCGGATAGCACGGTCATTGGCGTCGATCTCAAGCATCTTGGCGTTTCTGTGCGCGTTGTGCCGGCCAACGGAAGACATACGGCGAACGCCGGAGCACCTGAGACCGAGCGCGCTCTTCATATCGCAGAAGTAGGAAGGGATGTGGAGGTATCGCTGAGCTTTGACGGCCTCGTGAGCAGGGCAATCCGGGACATGTCGAAAGCGCGGATGGAGCAGGATCCGGTGGTGCGGCGGCTGTCCGAAGCGCTCGCCGCAGCGGAGAGAGATCAGTCGGAGTTTGGAGGAATCTACGCGGATGCCATCAGGCTGGTCACGGTAGCGAGGATGATCAGCGCCGACACGACGCCGGCGTCGCCTGTGCAGGCCAGTCGGGACGGCGGGCTGTCAAAGTGGCGTCTCAAGCGCGTCGTGGAGTACGTGGCCGAGCATCTCGACGAGAAGGTGACGTTGGCAGACATGGCCGCTGCTGCCCGCCTGAGTCGGATGCATTTTGCCGCGCTGTTTTTCCGCGCAACCGGGCTGACGCCGCATCAGTATCTGCTGAAGCAGCGCGTCTCGACGGCGCAGGAAATGCTGCGGACGACCGACAAATCGATCGTCGACATCGCGCTGAGTGTTGGGTTCAGCACCCAGGCGCACTTCACCACCGTCTTCAAGCGTATCGTCGGACAGACGCCATTGAAGTGGAGGGAAGGCAGGTCGGCAGAGCCGCGGCTGCCGTCATACAGGCGATTTGGCGCTGACGAACGAACCGCTGAGGGACCTCAGCTGGTCTGACGGATCCATGGCGATGGTGCCTGCCTGTAGCCCACCCTACGCATTTTCGGTGCCGGCTCCTCGATTGCATGACCCCACGCCAAGCAGCCACACCTTACATCTGGACATTAAACCTTGGTGTTAGCCGCGAATACCGCGACAACTGCGCGACCTAACCAACCAGTATAATCGACGATACCTCGCGCCCTTCGTAAAACACCGCATCAAAACATCGCAGTGACCCGGCGATCGGGAGCGTGGAAATCATGAACCGTCGATTGAAAAACTTCATTATCAGACGCCTCGCGGTTCTCCTGGTCTCGTGGCTGCCGACGTCGTCTCATTCGTTTGGAGTCGAGAGCACGAACGACGCTGCGCTACGCCACGTGCGCCAACCTTCCCTGAATTCGCAGGTAAGCCGAAGCAGCTTGGTTTCCCTGGATTCGGGATGCTGCTCGAAGGTGGTCCTGCAGCGGCGATATGATCGCGTTGTCAGCAGAGGACTGGACGCAACTCAGGTTCGCATCGACCTTTAGCGCAGTGAAGGAGCCTTGCTGATCGAAGACCGCTGACGCCGAGGTCAGCTATCCCGGGCTGGCTGCTGATCCGCCGACGCCTGCCGAACACCAAGCGAATCGGCCATTCGCACGAGGTCGGCGAGAGATTTGGCCCGCATCTTGCGCATCATGTTGCCACGATGAATTTTCACCGTGATCTCGCTCAGTGACAGGCGCCAGGCGACCTGCTTGTTCATCAGACCTGCCGTGACAAGACCCATGACTTCCCGTTCCCGGGGCGTAAGCGAATCGTAGCGCAGCCGGATGCTTTCGTCGCGCCGGGCCTCCGCGCGTCGCCGCTGATCGCGGGAAACGGCCTCTTCGACGGCCGCGAGAAGCGCTTCCTCCTCGAACGGCTTTGGAAGGAAATTGATCGCGCCCGCCTTCATGGCGCGGACGGTCATTGGTATGTCGCCGTATCCGCTGATCAGGATTACCGGAAGGGAGGCATCGCTCTCGACCAGTTCCTGCTGAAATTCGAGCCCGTCGGCCTCTCCCAGGCGAATATCCAGAATCAGGCATGACGCGGAGTTGATGGCCTCGGATGCCAGGAACTCGCCGGGCCCTGCGAAGGTGTCGACCGAGTAGCCGACCGCACGCAGCAGGCTGCTGAGCGAATTGCGCACGTCGGTGTCGTCGTCGACGACGCAGATGAGAGCAGTACCGATCGAACTCTGTGACGCACTCATGCTGTGTAGGACCGGGTCATTGGAATGTCGGGGGAGGTCCTGATTGCGAAGGGTCGCCCAGGATTGCTTCCACGTCGTGGAGCAGAATCTCGGGATCGACGGGTTTGTCAACAAAAGCCGCGGCTCCAAGGCTTTTTGCCTCGGCGCGCGCCTCTGGCGTCGAATAGGCCGTCATGACGATCACGGGGACGCCGACCCCCCGGCGTCGTAATTCTCTGTGTAGGCCGAGGCCATCCATGCCCGGCATGTGCAAATCGGTGATGACGCAGTCGACATTCGCGACGGAGGACGACTCCAGGAAGTTCTCGGCCGCGCCAAAACTCTCCACACGCAGACCTACCGAGCGAAAGAAGCTCGATATGCTTTCTCGCACGTCATCGTCATCGTCAACGATGCAGATCGTGGATCCCTGTGGCACTAGACAGCTCCTTCCGAGCAGATCGCCCGGTATTTCCGTCGGTATGACCGGATTCTGTCCATTTTCCCATCATATCAAGATATTAGGTTTCGACCAGCGCGCCTCCGTCGGGATGTTTAACGGGAGCGTGAACCCCACGGTTGCTCCCCATCCATCATTGTTGGACGCCGAAACACGCCCTCCCTGCCCTTCTATGATTGTCCTGCAAATGGATAGTCCAAGACCCATGCCATCGGACTTGGTAGTAAAGAATGGTTCAAAGATACGTTCGGGGTTGCCCTCGATCCCGGTGCCGCTGTCCTCGACCGCCACTTTGATGAAATTCTCGGCATTGCCATCAATCTTCACGCGGATCTCGTGCGGGCGGTCGGTGACTTCCCGCGTCGCATGGAGCGCGTTCATCAAGAGGTTCACGATGACCTGCTGCACCTGCACGCGGTCGCATACAATGGGGCCCCGGATGTTGGCCTCCTCGATGCGGATGGTCGCCGCCGCAGCGCGCGCTTCCCGCGCCAGCAGGGAAACGGCGTCCTGTACCAAGGCGCCCATGTCGACGGAGCTTGCCTGCGGCGCGGTTTTCTTGGCGAGCGCGCGCACCCTTCCGACCACCTCCGCGGCCCGGTTGCCGTTTGAGACGATCTTGTCCAGACAGTCGGCCACTTCCGTGAGGTCGGGATCCGGCCGAGTAAGCCAGCGCTTGCCCGACTTTCCATAGTTGATGATGGCCGCAAGCGGCTGATTGACCTCATGCACGATCGAACCCGCAAGCTGACCCAGGAGAGCCACGCGCCCGGCGTGAGCGAGTTCGACCGAGGTCTGCTCGATCTTCGCCCGAGCTTCATTTCGCTCGGTGACATCGAAGGCCATGAGGAGCACCCTGGACCAGTCCTCTCCGTCTGGCAGAACGGATACACGCAGCACGGCATCGATGATGCGCCCATGCAGCGTGGCACACCGCGTCTCGATCTCTGCGAGCGAAGAACCGGCGGCTAGCGAAGCAAAGACATGCGCGATGGCCGGTTCGGAATCCGGCAATTGTCCGAGAACCACGTTGCCGTCGGTCAGATCGGCGACCGTATCGGCTTCAAACATCGCGAGCGCGGCGCTGTTGGCGTTGTAAATCCCAATCCCGTTTGCCGCCGCGCGCAAAATCCGCGGATTCGACAATAGCCACGATCTCCACTCTTGGCGTTGCCCGTTGCTATCCAGAATTAGCCGCATGGCCTTGCTCAGGTCGCATTCCAAGGCGGCAAAACCCGCCGAATTGAAGATAGTGCTGTAACGTTGCTCAGAGCTCCGTCTCTCCGCCAGGGCGCGACGGCTCTCGGTCAGATCGGCGCTGGTTTCGATGATGCCGACAGCCTGACCGTCCGGATCTCGTCGCTCGAGCCAGCGGCTGGCAAGAATGAGCCGTGTGCCATCTCGTCGCGTTCGGATGATTTCTCCCGACCAGGTTCCATTTTTTGCAAGAGACGCGCTTATTTCCTCTGTCGGGACGACCGACGCGAGGAGGTCGCCACAGCGCTTGCCCAGCGCCTCGCCACGTGTCCAGCCATAGAGCCTCTCTGCCCCTTCATTCCAGTACCGGATAATGTCCGATCGATCTCGAACGACGACGGTGTCGTGCGAGAGTTCGAGGATCCTTGCCTGCTCGGCCAAGGTAGTTCTCGCGGACCTGTCCCTGAGCGACAGCAGCACCGTGATCGCGACCGCGACGAGACTTACGATATAGCGCAGCAGGGCCCCGCCCAAGGGATCGCTACCGTGACCCGCGAGGAATGCAATCGTCGTGAGCACGGCCGCGACACAGCCGCTGGCAATCACGAACCTGCGGCCGAGCGGCGCAAGCGTCAGCACCACGCCCGTGTACAGCACCGCGACAGCGCCATCGATCGGGCTCAGCGCATCCACCATAAAGATCAGCGCCGACGCAACGACCGCCACAAGGAGCACGAATTGCCCTCTCCGGGTGCTGATCGTCTTGAGACTACCTTGCTTTGGACCACCGCTGTTGGCCGCCATGTCAATCCTCATCAAGCCCGTGCGGGGGCCGACTTTTATCGTTTCCGGTCGAGAGAATGATCATACCTAGGTTTGAATTCTCGTTCCCCTGTTTTGTCTGTACCTGGGAGCCTGAACCACATCCGCGAGTACCGTGCGAATTTGAAACGCTCATGCGAACCTCGGAAGACAGGATTTCAGTGCGTCGCGCAACCTTCGGTCCATTGTTGCTGGCCGGCGCGGTCACGCTGGAGATATGCACGCTGACCGGCACGGCGATGAACTTTGCAAACATCATCGCCTTGCCGCTGCTGCTTGGGGTCGGCGTCGCCTTCAAGATCTACTACATCATGGCCTGGCGCGAAGGGCAGACAGGGCTGCTGCAGTCCAGCCTCACACGCGCCGTGATCTTCAGCGCCATGACCACCGGGGTGGCGTTCGGAAGCATGTGGTCATCGAACTACCGGGCATGTCGAGCATGGGCAGGATGATGGCGCTTGCACTGGTGCGCACAATGGCCGCCGCCGTGCTGTTCCAACCGGTCTTGATGGGACCACCGCGCCAGGTCAGAGCGGCGGCTCCAGCTCAGCGGTCGGCCGCCCCATTGCCGCGCGCGGCCGAATAAACATTGAGTCGAATGTCGGCCAGCCCTGGTCGCTTGCGAGGATCATGGAACCCGGCGACGATCTTCCTGAAGGCCTCGCAGCCCCGGTTTGGTTGCATTCATGCGAGCCGGTTCACATTCGACGCCGGCCCTTTCGTGCTATCTTTGTCCATCGCAGCCGGACGGAGGACCGACCATGCGTTCCGTTTCAGCCGAGTGGCAATCTGCTTCGATAGCTCCCTCTGACGAAGATCTCGAAATCTGCGCACTGAACTATGATGGCATCGTCCATGCGCTTCCTTTCCCTTGCCGCAGGGACGGATTCAACTGGGTCGATCGCTCGGGCGGAGCGCACGTTGATATTCATCCAACCCATTGGCGCAAATGGACTGAACCGAACTAACCCATCGTCAGGGTCGAGGCGGTCAGCATGAACGCATGAACCGAAGCCCGGTGCTCATAGACCTGGCGCTCCAGGGCGGAGGCTCGCATGGTGCGTTCACCTGGGGCGTCCTCGAGCGGCTGCTTGAAGAGCCGTGGCTTCAGATTGCGGGGATATCCGGCACATCGGCCGGGGCGATGAATGCCGCTGTGCTGGCGGATGGCTGGACCGAGGGCGGCGCCGCCGGAGCACACGAGGCCATGGACAAATATTGGCGTAGCGTCTCGCGCGCTGCTGAATTCAGCCCGCTGCAACGGTCGCCGCTCGACCACCTCATGGGACGATGGTCGCTCGACACCTCTCCCGCCTATGTCTTCACCGACTTGATGTCGCGTGTGCTGTCGCCCTACGATCTCAATCCGCTCGGCTTCAATCCGCTGCGAGAGATACTGGCCCGGGCGATCGATTTCGAACGTCTCCCCGGCTCGCCGATCAAGCTCTTCATCACCGCCACGCGGGTGCGGACGGGTCGCGGACGGATCTTCCGCAACGCGGAGATAAATGCGGATGTCTTGCTGGCGTCGGCTTGCCTGCCAACCATGTTCCGCGCCATCGAGATCGATGGCGAGCCCTATTGGGACGGCGGTTACGCGGGCAATCCGACGATCACGCCGCTTGTTCGCGAGACAGATGCGCACGATACCATCATCGTGCAGATCAACCCGACCGAGCGGGCGGAGCAACCACGCACCGCCGCGGAAATCCTCAACCGCCTCAACGAGATTTCATTCAATTCGCCGCTCGCGAAGGAGCTGCGGATGATCGCGCTGCTTCGTCAGGTTGCCGACCCCGGCACCGGCGAAGGCGCGCGTTGGGCACGAATGAAGACGCACCGGATCAAGAGCGACATGCTTGCGACGTTCGGCGCGTCATCCAAGCTCAACGCCGAATGGGCGTTCGTATCCAAGCTGCGCGAGGAAGGACGGCGGGCTGCCAATGAATTCCTCGATACGCACGGCGCCGATCTCGGCGTGCGCTCGACCGCCGATCTCGACATCCTGCTGGCGGAGTGTTGAAGCCATGGGACTTCTCGGCATTCTTGTCGGGCTTGGCCTGTTGATCTGGCTTGCTTTCCGCGGCTGGAGCGTCCTGTTGCTCGCGCCGGTCGCCGCACTGATGGCCGCAGCCTTCGGTCGTCAGCCGCTGCTCGCCAACTGGACGCAGACGTTCATGAGCAGTGCGGCGGAGTTTCTCGCCCAATTCTTTCCCATCTTTCTGCTTGGCGCCATCTTCGGGAAGCTGATGGATGACAGCGGAGCGGTCGTCGCAGTCGCGAACTTCATCACCCGCAGTCTGGGCGAGCGCCGGGTCATCCTGGCCGTCGTGTTCGCGGGTGCACTGGTCACCTACGGCGGCGTCAGCCTCTTCGTCGCATTCTTCGTGATCGTTCCGATGGCCGAGTCGCTTTTTCGCAAAGCGGCGATTCCGCATCGCCTCGTGCCTGCGTCGGTCATTCTCGGCACCTCGACTTTCACCATGTCGGCCATGCCCGGCACGCCGTCGATTCAGAACGCCATACCCATGCCCTTCTTCGGTACGACGTCCTTCGCGGCGCCGGGCCTTGGCCTTATCGCGTCGATTATCATGCTGGGCATCGGGCTATGGTGGCTTCATCGCGCCGAGCAAGCGGCGCGACGCGCAAATGAGGGCTACGGCGACACGCCACCGCCAACTCCCGAATATGTAGCCGATGATGAACGATTGCGCGGGCGGGCTGCAACCGCGCGGGAATTCGATCCGGCGGAGATCCGCCACGGGCACCACAGCGAAGTGGCAGCGCCGGCCTTCAACGCCATCCTTCCCTTGGTCGTGGTTGTCGCCGTCAATCTCGTGATGTCGCTCGTTGTCCTGCCGCGGCTCGACTTCTCATTCCTGGCCGAACAACGTTGGGGGAGCACGTCGCTATCAGCCGTTGCCGGTGTCTGGTCGGTCATCGTCGCATTATCGGTAGCGATCACGACAGTCATCCTCTGCAACTGGACGCGACTGCCTGCACTGCGGCAAACCATGGATGCCGGGGCCAATGCGTCCGTGCTGCCCGCCTTGAGCGTCGCGAGCCTCGTCGGTTTCGGCGCCGTTGTTGCCTCCCTCCCCGCCTTCGACGTGGTGCGGGACTGGGTGTTAGGCATTGAGGGCGGTCCGCTGGTGTCGCTTGCCGTCGCCACAAACATTCTTGCGGCGTTGACAGGGTCCGCCTCGGGCGGCTTGACGATTGCGCTCGATGCGCTGGGTCAGACCTACATGAGCATTGCCGCGCAGGCGGGGATTGATCCCGCGATTTTGCATCGCGTCGCAGTGATCGGCTCGGGGACGCTGGACATTCTGCCCCACAACGGCGCCGTCGTGAGCTTGCTCGCGATCTGCGGCCTGACACATCGTGAAAGCTACCTCGAGATTGTGATGGTCGGAATCGTGAGTTCCATGATCGCTCTTGCTGCTGTGATCGCAATCGGCACCGTGTTCGGCTCGTTCTGAAGCCGCAACGCGGCGACCAGCTACATCGACCACAAGAAGCTATCCGGCCAAAGCGAGATACCCGCTTACGGTCAGAATGGATGCAGCAGTGGAAGCAAGGATAACGTTGGAAGTAATATCAGCCTCACGCTGATAGAACTCCGCCAGCATGAAGGGACCTGTCCCGGTCGGGAGAGCAGCCAGCAGAACGGCAACGTGAGTGAGCAACGGTGAGAGGCCGAACACCGCGGTCGCCATGACCCAGGTGACGGCCGGCTGCAGGACAAGCTTGAAGCTGACGAGGAGAGCTGCCGATCCGATGTCCTGCTCGGTGGTCTCCCGCTTCGCTGCGAGGAACAGTCCGAGCGCGACGAGCGCGCAGGGCGAGGCCGCACCGCCCAATAGTTTCAGGAAGCTCTCTGCTGGGCCGGGAACACTGAGCCCGGCGAGCGGAATGATCGCGCCCAGAACAGGCGCGACAAGCAAGGGATTGCGAAGCAGCGAACCGCCTACCTTGATAAAAAGGTGTCTGCGTCGCTTTTCAGTCTGCAGGCCAGTTTCGATCAGCACGATGGCAATCGCAAAGAGGATGCAGACCGTGATGATCGTCGCAATGAGGGTCGGCGCCAATGCCTCGCGGCCAAGCGCCACGAGCGCCAGCGGGAAGCCGACAAAGCCTGTATTCGCGTAGCCCGCATTCAGGCCGTCGATCGCGGCATCGGCCAGGTGCCGCGGGCGACGCAGGCGAACGGCGATCGTCAGGCCGAAGACAAGCGCCACGCCGATGCCGAACGCCGCGATAAAGCCCGGCTGCCAGACATCGCTCCATTGTGCGTGGGCGATGACGTCGAAAAGCAGGGCCGGAAGCGCAAGGTACACCACGAAGCGATTCAGCTCCGTCGTCGCGTGGGGGCCAAGGACGCCGATCCGGCGGGCGAGCCAGCCCGCGAAGATCAGCGCGAAAATGGGCAGCACGGTGGTGAGGGTCGAGAGCATCGGAAAGCCTGGCTTTGAAATTGCCGGTTAGCTCTATCCGGCAGCTCTGATATCATCCAATACCGATTGACACCCCTATCCATACCTTATCGGTATCATGATCGACATCAGGCAGATGCGCTATTTCGTGGCCTTGGCCGAGACGCTCCACTTCGGGCGCGCGGCCGAGCGCCTCCACATTAGCCAGCCGCCGCTGAGCCGACAGATCGCAGCGCTGGAAAAAGAGCTTGGCGTCCGTCTGTTCGAACGTCACTCACGGCGGGCGACGCTCACCCACGCCGGTCGGCGCTTTCTGGAAGACGCACGAGCGGTGCTGATCGGCTTCGACCAGGCCTGTCGCAACGCGCGCCTGGCCGAGCGCGGCGAGTTGGGCGAGCTTTCCGTCGGCTTCATGATGCACGCGGCCTACACCGTTCTGCCGGGCCTGGCGCGGCGTTACATGGCCAAGCACCCCAAGGTGCGCGTCGAATTGCGGGAGATCATCCCCGCCACCCTGGCCGATGCTGTGCTGGCCGGGCAATTCGATGCAGCCATCATGTTCAACCCTGGCCCCATTCGCGGACTGGAGACGCACACGATTTATCGCGAGCGGTTGTGCCTGGCAGTGCACTCAAGCCACCCTCTCGCCCACCATACGGTGATCCGCGCCAAGCAGCTCAATGGCGAGCCTCTGATCGCTACCCCCACCGAGGTGGCACCGATGCTGCGCGAGGCGATTGTCGGGTACTGTCGCTCCGGCGGGTTCGAGCCGACGTTCAGGCTCGAAGTCGCACTTCAGCAGACAATCGTGAACCTCGTCGCGGAGAACCTTGGCATTGCCCTGGTGCCGCAATCCATGGGGCAGCTCGGCATTGCGAATCTGGTGCACCATAAGCTCGAAAAAGCTCCGACCATCGAGCACGTGATCGCCTGGCGGCCGGGCAACCTTAATCCAGCGCTCCAGCCATTCCTTGCAGAAGCGCGGACCATAGCCTCGTAACAGGTGAGTGCGTTGCCGTTTCTCGTGCGCTTA
This sequence comes from Bradyrhizobium cenepequi, assembly GCF_020329485.1. Lineage (GTDB taxonomy): Bacteria > Pseudomonadota > Alphaproteobacteria > Rhizobiales > Xanthobacteraceae > Bradyrhizobium > Bradyrhizobium cenepequi. Next base: position 68,428 of record NZ_JAGKJI010000003.1, on the reverse strand, counting down.
TGACTAAAATCTAATTTGCATTTGTCTGAAAGACAGCGTTGCGCTCGGGCAACAGTTCCCGGAAAAAATCACAACCTGCGATTTCTGCCATTGTACATCCACATCTTGATCCAAAAGATCAGCACTGTCGCTTGGCTGGGCAGCTTGGCTCAAGTGGAGCCCTTTGGAGGCTACGGGACATGACCCCGCGGCAATTTGCGACGGTGGCGCCGGCGCTATGCGGAACGATCGTTCTCGCAGGTTGGGTTGTCGCATCGCTTGGTGGCTTAGGTTCTGCCAGTATCGAGAGCGCTGGCGCAGTGCCGATCGAGGACCACCGCGCACCATCTCTCACCGCCAACGCCGAACCGGCCGACGCACCGCCGGCAACCGCAATGGGCAACGTCGCTGCCGCCGACGTGGCGGCGGCCGTGGAGTCGGTGAAGGGGATCGTCACCGATGCGACGCCGGCGTCGGACGAACCGGAACCCATCGTCGAAGCCGCGCTGCCCGATGCGTCGCAGACGCTGGCGCCGGATGCCGGGCCCATGCAGGCCGCGACAGCGAACACGCCTGACTCGGTGCCAAACGACGCGGGGGCGGCTGTGAGCCGCATCGAAATTCTCGACGAGTGCCTGGTCGTCGACATCTGCGTCGACCGGTACCTGTGGGCACTGTACCAACGGACGCCCAAGGAAGACACCAACAAGGTGTATGAGAAGAGGAAAGTGACGGTCAGGAAGAAGGGCAAGACGGTGACTGTCACCAGAACCTTTACCAGGCTAGTCGATGCGGACTTCACATGGAAGGATCCGAAGGCGGCGGAAAGAGCCGGCATGCCGATGATGGACTACGTGATCGGAGGCATGGATCGAAAATTCAAGCTGAAGCTCTTTCATACGCTTCACGCGGCGGAGCAAGCCGGGCTTTCACCGGGCATCACCAGTGCGTTCCGCGATGACTATCGTCAAGCGATCGCAAGCGGGCTGAAGGCGGCGAGTAACAGGTCGTACCATGGCGGAAGCTTGCGCGGCGGCTATGGCCACGGGCTTGCGGCCGATATCGTGAGCGTCAAAGGTACGACACGGGCGCAGCGATGGATTGCCAGTGAGACCCTCTGGAAATGGGTCGATGCGCACGGGAAGGAGTTTGGCATCGGGCGACCGTATCTCGATAGAGATCCGCCGCATGTGGCTCCCATCGACGGCAAGGAATATATTGCTCGCCGCGGAACGAACGTTCGCCACGCGGAAGCGGACGTGAAAAAGCGCGCCAAACCGGTGATGCGCGCCGATCGCAGCGTGACGAAACGCACAAAAAACGCAAAAGCGTCGAAGGGGAGAACGATCTAACCCCATTCAAGCATGCGCTCTAACGACGCGGGCAGGCTCTGCCGAATTCCTCAATTGTGCCGCTCGAATGTTCCAAGGACCATACGAGTTCGGACCGAGCCGATTGGCGCCGCAGATGGGACGCGCATGATTTCTCGCTTCGTGAAACGTAAGCGCAACCAGCCGTTGCGGCCGGCGTATCTCCTCATCGCCGCTCTGGCCGCGCTGATCGCGGCTGGAGACCATGCAGGGGCCAGGGGCGGCCGGAGTGAACGCCGGGTCGAATCCGTCGAGTCGCGCATCGCCGGCGACCCGCTCATGGCCATCGTTTCGCTCCAGGACCAGCGGATCACCGTTTACGATTCCAATGGTTGGATACTGCGTGCACCGGTGTCGAGCGGTCAGAAGGGACGCGAAACGCCCGCCGGGATCTTCAGCATCATCCAAAAGGAAGCGGAGCACTATTCGAACCTCTATGACGATGCCTACATGCCGCACATGCAACGCATCACCTGGTCGGGGATCGCGCTCCATGGCGGTCCCCTGCCCGGCTATGCCGCCTCCCATGGTTGCGTGCGGATGCCCTTCGATTTCGCCGAGCGTCTGTTCGAGAACACCCGGCTCGGCTTGCGGGTGATCGTGGCGCCAACCGATGTGGCGCCGGTTGAGATCGCCCATCCGGCTCTGCTCAAGCCGAAGCCTGATGTCGTCGCTTTGGCCGCAGCCCGTCGCGCAGAGGCCGATGAGGCGGCCGTAAAGGCGGATCAGGCGAGGCTCGCCTCCGCAAAGGCTTACCGGGAATCCACGCAGGCCATGATGCCGGTGCGCGTTGCAGAAAATCTGAAGCGCAGAGCCGAGACGCAATTGGCCGCAGCCGAGGCTGCGCTTGGCTCCGCCACCTCGCCCGAGTCAAAAGAACAGGCTGAGCGCGCCAAGGCGCAGGCGGCCACCAGGATCGCCGAGCTGCAGGAGCAATGGGCCGCGGCAAAGGCGGAGCTGCAACCGAAGCTCGATGCCGTCACGACTGCGCGTGAAGCCGCCCTCGCCGCGGAGAATGCACGGATTGCGGCGGCCGAGGCAGCACGCCAGGCGGCACGCGAGCTCGAGCCGGTATCGGTGCTGATCAGCCGCAAAACCCAACGGCTTTATGTCCGGCGGGCATTTGAACCGATCCTCGAGAGTCCTGTCACCATCCAGGATCCCGATCGTCCGATTGGCACGCATGTGTTCACCGCCACGGAGCAAACCGACGGCGGCACCGGAATTCGATGGAGTGTTGTTTCATTCGAAAGCAGCCGACCGAACGTCGGCATCGCTGAAGCTCACGATCCGGCGCGCGGGCACAGACGTCACGAGGTTGAGCCAAAGAAGACGGAACCCAGCGCAATAGCCGCACTCGACCGTGTCGCCATTCCGCAGGACGTATTGGATCGCATAGCCGGCGCAACGCCACGCTCGTCCTTGGTCATCACCGACGAGGCGTTGAGCTCCGAAACGGGGAAAGGAACGGACTTCGTGGTCGTCATGAGCGGCGAACCGCAAGGAGGAATCAAGATGCGACGGCGCGCGCCACCGAGCGAATTTCCCTATGCGCGCGCACGCGATCGCCGCCCATTTTGGAGCCCGCCATTCGCCGGTCCGTTCTCCACGTGGTGAGGCCGTGCTTTTCACACCGGTAACGGTACAACGCGACGCGTATCGCAAAAACGTGGTGATGCGACGGCAAGTAGCGCCGCGCTGGCATTCTTGATATCCGGAGCGTATAACTTACGGACACTTGGCGGTAGTGCGGATGTCGGCTTTCTCAGGCGGGCGAGGTCTCGCGGTCATTTTGGCGACGCTCTGTCTGGGCGGGCGAGCGGCGCACGCCCAAGTTGCCCCCATGACATATTGGACTCCTGGCTGGCCCCTCGGCTTTGACAATGTGACGGTCGACCAGAGTGCGAGCACTTATGGCAACTTTCCGAGCTTCGACGCTCGCCGCAGCGGCTTTTCCTATACGCGCTATAATTTCCCCAACGGCTGGTTTGTAGGCAGCGAACGCGGCGGCACGGGTTTCAGCGGCCTCAACCAGAACGCAATCTTTGGCAATTTCGGCTCGCTCTATACTGAAGGCGTGCAGTTCGGCTACAGCTTCAAGAATGCGGGCGGATTGCCGCTCACGGTCTATGCCGGTTTTGACACCTTGAAATACCATACTGGCATCGGCAGCCCCTTCGCTCCCTTCGACTCCGTGTCCGGCACGTTGCCCGGCTATAGCGCGCATGCGGGCATCGAAATCCAGCCGGCGTCAAATCTCAGCCTGTCATTGGGCGTCGGCTACACCCAGCAGTCGGGGCGCATCGACAGCGACATCAATTCGTCCTTGTTGCCCGGCGCTTCTCCGTTTGCGCTCGGCGGTCGCCGCTAACGCACGCGGGCTTCAGGGAACCCAGCTCCAGCGAGATCATGCTTGAGCCGGCCGCTCAAATCGCGCATCAATGTCCCTTGCCGCGCAACAAGAGAAACAAAAGGGAGGCAATCATGAGGACGCTCACAGCCGCGCTGTGCGCCCTGGCGCTGTTCGCATCCGGCGCGCAGGCGCAAACCGTCAAGGATTTTATGGCGCAGGTCACCAAGAAATGGACCACGCCGTTCGAGCCGTTTCAACTGATCGGCAACATCTACTATGTCGGCACCGACGGCATCGCCGTCTACATTATCAAGACGTCGCAGGGCCTGATCCTCATGGACACGGCACTTCCGCAGTCCACCGGCATGATCAAGGACAACATCGCCAAGCTCGGCTTCAAGCTCGGCGACATCAAGTACATCCTGAACACGCACGCACATTTCGATCACACCGGCGGCTTTGCCGACATCAAGAAGGAGACCGGCGCGCAGCTCGTTGCGGGAGAACGCGACAGGCCCCTGCTCGAAGGCGGATACTATCCCGGCGATGAGAAGAACGCCGACCTCGGCTTCCCGCCCGTGAAAGTCGACCGCGCGGTCAAGGAAGGCGACAAGGTCACGCTCGGCGATACAACGCTGATGGCGCACGCCACCCCTGGCCACTCACCCGGCTGCACGAGCTGGGAAATGACCGTCAAGGACGGCAACCAGGACCGGGAGGTACTGTTTTTCTGCAGCGGAACAGTCGCGCTCAACAGGCTAGTCGGCAATCCAACCTATGCCGGTATTGCCGATGACTACCGATCGACGTTCACCAAGGCCAAGGCGATGAAGATCGACGTGCTGCTCGGCCCGCATCCGGAAGTATACGGCATGCAGGCGAAGCGCGCGCAAATGAAGGACAGCGCGCCGAACCCGTTCGTCAAGCCTGGCGAGCTTGCAACCTATGTGGCAGGCCTCGAACAGGATTTCGACAAGCAGTTCGCGAAGCAGACGGCTGCACTCCGGAAGAGCAACTAGACGCGTCGACCTGCCGGACTATTTACAGAGCCGTGCCGCCGCCAAATTTGGACGGATCGTTGTAGCTCGGGGTGTCGTCATAGTGGACCGGCGGCCGAGGCGCTGCGAACTCCCACCCCGGAGCGGCGTAGAACGGAGCGGGCCGAACGATGACATGTCGCGGTTCGTGGTGATGATGCACCGTCTTCGCATTGGCAGATGCAGACAGCGCGATCAACAGGCCGAAGGCCAAGAAAGTACGCATTAGGTTTACTCCAATGAACCCGTCGCCGCTCTCATCCGACGAAGTGCGTTCGGGCCGCGTTCGTCCCAAGGGATCGCGGCATCACGATCGCTCACATCGACGGCATCGTCGGGGATCACGTCCAGCCGCTGGTCTCTCGCCGGTCGGCGGCGGCCTCAATAAGGCTGATCGCGGATGTGCAGCACGTACAACACGCGGGAGATCAGCAGCTCCCCTACCAGAAAAATGCCGACACCGAGGATGATGTCGACCCATGTCAGCGCTAGCGCGTTCTGACAGGCCACCAGGGGCAACAGCGATTCCGGAATCTGGTCCAGCCCAATCGCCTGGGCGCTGGAGGGCAGTTTGAGACGACGCTTGATGAAGCTCGAGATGATATCCCCGAGCATGGCAAGGCATGCCACCAGAGCGCCCGTGGCGACGCTCACTCCAAATGCCGGCGCGGCCGCTGCGGTGACAGCCACGGCAAGGACCACACCTCTGATCGTCTTCGATGGCCCCAGGAGCGGGCGGCCATCAACGAAATCCACTCCGGCATCCAGAGGGAACGCCAAATGGGACCCAAACAGTCTCTTCGCGATGACCGGCGTACCGTTCGCGAAAGTCAAGAGCACGAGCGATTGCAGGATTGGCCAAAGGTCCATCTCAGTATCTTGCGCCACCACACGGCAGGTCGGGTACGGAGGATAGACGCGCTGCAACCGGCAATTCAACCTTCGCCGCTGCCACGATCGACTTGCGAACGGGGCCGGGTGTCGGAGCAGCTGACGACACTCTGATAGCCTCTCGCGAAACTTGCGCCCACGGCTCGCCGCCGGGTTTGACGCGCATCAATGGCATACCATCACAGAGTGGCTAGTCATTGACGGTCCCAGCGAGGAGTCTGCCATGAGCCCAATACCGCAACTTACCATTTCCTCCGCGAAGGTGGCAGCGATCCTCGCGAAGGCACGGCAGTTCGACGTCAAGGATGCGGTGACCGACCCGGCGCCCGCCTCCAACCCGAGCGACGACGCCATGCTCTCGGTCCCTCGAGGATCATCGCGACGATCCCGTCCGCGGCGAACTGACCGCAATCATCCGCGGCCTGAACGTGGACGAGCAGATCGACCTCGTGGCCCTCGCGTGGCTCGGTCGCGGCGATGGCGAACTCGACGAGTGGGACGACCTTCGCGCCGAGGCGACTCACGCGCACAACAAGCGTACGGCGGAATATCTCCTGGGAATGCCGTTGCTCGGCGACTATCTGGAAGAAGCCCTGTCGCAGTTCGGGCATTCCGTGGCGGAATTTGAACAGCCGCTCTAGACCGACGCCTCAGACCGGCAACCGCGCAATGGCAATGGAGGCGCCACCCGTCAGTGGTGGCGTCCAGTCGCGACGGCCTTGCGCGGCGTTGGCGCATTACCCTGTCCGTTGTGATTGGGGCCATGCTGGGGATTGGCGGCCGTCGGCAGCTCGACAAGCGTGTGACGCTGCGCCTTGGCGTCGAACACGGTCACATAAAGCTTCGGATGTCGCTTCTTGATCGCGATCGCGGCCTTCTCGGCGGCCTCGTAGCTCTCGTGCTCGGACTTCAATTGCCGATCGACGGCAACATGAAAAGGCTTGGTGAGCTGTGGCTTGATCGATTTTCGGGCCGAACTTGCGACGTCATTGGTGATCGGCGTTCTTACCGGCCCGACTCGAGTCGAAAAACCTGTTTTCCGTGAGGAACCGCGTTGCTTGCTCCTGGGCATTGGTTGACCTTCTCAAAAACGTGCCGGCATCTACGATGCGGAAACCTTCGTACAGCGCATTTCCGCTATCAGGATGTTGAGCTCGGCCAATAACAACGCAGATCAGCCCCGGCGGTGCCTATCGATCTACCGTCATCAGGCGGGCGGAACGTTTCGTTCCAGATCCTCCAGCCATGCCGCGGCGCTGGCATCGGAGGGCGCGCGCCAATCGCCGCGAGGCGACAGGGAGCCCCCCGCCGAGACCTTGGGACCGTTTGGCATCGCGGAGCGCTTGAACTGGCTGAAAGCGAAAAATCGTCGCAGGAACACCTCGAGCCAGCGCCTGATCTCGGCAAGCTGATAGGCTTTGCGCCTGTCGGCTGGAAACGCGGCTGGCCATTCGCCCTTGGTGACATCGTTCCAGGCATGCCAGGCGAGGAACGCGATCTTCGACGGCCGGAAACCGAATCGCAGCGTATAGAAGAGATTGAAGTCCTGCAGTTCGTAAGGTCCCACGGCCGCTTCCGTGCTCTGCGGAGTTTCGCCGGCCTGGACAGGCACCAGCTCGGGCGAGATCTCTGAGGCGAGGATGGCGCTCAGCGTGTTAGCGACTTCATCGTCGAATTGTCCTGTCGCGATCACCCAGCGGATCAGATGCTGGATCAACGTCTTCGGCACGCCGGCGTTGACGTTATAATGCGCCATCTGGTCGCCGACACCATAGGTGCACCATCCGAGCGCCAGCTCGGAGAGATCGCCGGTGCCGATCACGATTCCTCCGCGATAATTGGCAAGGCGGAAGAGATAGTCGGTCCGCAACCCCGCCTGCACATTCTCGAAGGTGATGTCATAGACCGGTTCGCCCCGCCCTGCGGGATGATCGATGTCGCGGAGCATCTGTGTAGCCGCCGGGCGAATATCGAGCTCGCCGGCGCTCACCTGCAGCGCCTGCATCAAGGCCATTGCATTGGCCTTGCTCGCGCTCCCGGTCGCAAAGCCAGGCAGCGTGTATGCAAGAATGTTCGATCGCGGCAGTCCGAGAAGATCGATTGCCTTGGCGGCAACAATCAGGGCATGCGTGGAATCGAGTCCACCCGAGACGCCGATCACCACCCGCTTCGAGCCGATGGCCCGCAGCCGCTGCACCAGGCCGGCGACCTGAATGTTGTAGGCCTCGTAGCAATCCTGGTTCAGGCGGCCCTGGTCGCTGGGCACGAACGGAAAACGCTCCACCTTCCTCGCAAATCCGATGTCCGTCATCGGAGGCCGCAGCGAGTAAGTTATCTTGCGATACGCGCCGGCGCTCTTCTGCCTTCGATTGTCGTCGAAGGTGCTCATCAGGGAGCGTTCCTGACGCAGCAGGTCAAGATCGATGTCGGCGATCGTGATCTGCCCGTGCTGCCGAAAGCGCTCACCCTCCGCCAGCAGCACGCCATTCTCGAAAATGGAGGTCTGGCCATCCCAAGCCAGATCAGTGGTCGATTCCCCGATTCCCGCTGCAGCGTAGACATAGGCGGCAAGACAGCGCGCCGAGCAGGATCGCGACAAAAGATCACGCGAAAGCGCCCGACCGATCGTGATCGGACTGCCGGAGAGATTTGCGAGCACGGTCGCCCCGGCCAATGCGAGTTCCGCCCCCGGCGTCACGGGAATCCACATGTCCTCGCAGATCTCGATTCCGATGGTCAGTCCCGGAACGTCATCCGCCTCGAAGAGCAGATCGACGCCGAAGGGAACGCGAACGTCGCCAATCGTGATCTCCAGCCCGGTCAATCCAGCGCCGGAGGCAAAGTGACGGGTTTCGTAGAACTCCCGGTAGGTCGGCAGGTACGTCTTGGGAACGACGCCGAGAATGCGGCCACGATGAATGACGACCGCGCAGTTGTAGATCCGTGCCCCATGGCGCAGTGGCGCGCCGACGATCAGGACGGTCATCAGTTCGGCCGACGCTGCCCGAACATTCGCCAGCCCCCGCTCCGCCGCATCGAGCAGCGGATCCTGCATGACCAGATCTTCGATCGCATAGCCGGACAGACACAGTTCGGGAAATACCGCGGCTGCCACCGACTGCCTGTGACAGGCGTTCGCAGCCTCGATGATCGCGGCTGCATTGGCCGTCGGATCTGCCACGCGGGACACCGTGACGCAGGCGGCGACCCGGGCGAAGCCGTGGCGGTAGATCGAATGGAAACTCATGTGGCTTGGCTCCGTCTCGCGAGATCCAATTGCAAGACAACTTCCTGGTCGATGCGGCGAGGTCAAGTCATCTCAATTAGTCCAGTCTATTCAAACCCAGCGCCGTGCCAAGCAACCGATCGCCGCGAACGTTGAATTGCCGTTTTAGGTCAAGCCTCCCGATAATCGAGCAGGATCAGCCCGACGAGGACGAATGCCACTGGCCAGATCCAGGAGGCGATCCGGCTTGCCTTGCCATCGAGACGCAGCTCCAGCCAGCGTGCCCATCCGGCGAGGATGCCGCATAGCGCTAGCGGCGTGTGGCTCATCTCGATCAAGAGCTGGTCCTTGATGTTGGCGATGGCGTGGGAATGGGTGAGCAGCAATGCCCCGCCGATCGCGGTGGTCAGCGGAAACACCAGGGCCGCCCTGCTGTTCTTGAGCCCGCCGACCTGCACCCGCCACTCGAACAGACCAAATATGACGATCAGCATCACGAAGATGCGATGCTGCGCGATCTCCGGATCGCGCAGCGATTCGAAAAAGCCGAACTGCCCCAGCGGCCACGCCGCTTCGTCGGCACGGAAAAACAGGAACATTGCCATGGCAAGGAAGAGCAGCGGCCAGTGCCTCGCCCATCGGGCCCAACGAAAATGGGCGATCAGAGCGAGAAGGCCGATGAGGGCCACGAAGATCCCCGCCCAATGGTGATTGAATTCCGACCAGGCAACATCCGCTGCGTTGCGAGGCAGGATCGTGCCCTCGCCCGGGACATAGGCCAGCGGCGCCGTCGTCCGCTCTGCATCAGCCGCAGCGATTTTCGCCTGCAATTCTGCGACGGTGAGCTTGTCGTAGCTCGGGCTTGATAGGCGGATCGGAAATTGCGGCGTGAACCGCTCGACGATCTCGGACCAGCTCACCCGGTCCTGCGCGAGATCAACGCCCGGCGGCAGCGACGTCAGCGAAGCCGCGGCAAAGATCACAGCCGCGCCGATCCCGATCTCCACCTCGGCGAACCGCTTCAACCGTATGATCGGAGTTGAAGCATCGCGGCGCAACCGGTCGACGGTAAAGAAGTTGAAGGCGCCGAGCCCGAGCAGCATCAGCAGTAGGCAGACCTTCGCGCTCACCATGACCCCGTAGGCGGTGCCGTAGATCGCCTGGAAGGAGCCGACATAGCCGATCGACATCACGATGCCGCCGACAAGGATGGCGGCCACCGAAGCCATCGACATCGCGGAATAGCGCCGTGCGATCAGCTTCCAGTGAGCCGGATCGTGACAGCGGTTAAGCGCTATCAGGAAGCAGGGCAGACCCCCGATCCAGACTGCGGCACCGAGCATATGGAGCCCGCCACAGACGAGGTAGGGCCATCGCAGTTCGAGACGGCTCGCTGCGTGAGTGACCGAAAGCTGTGCGATCAAGATCAAGGCCGCGAGGCCAACAAGAAGGAGAAGACGTGATGTTTTCCACGACGTTCTTGCGAGAAGGCCGATGAGGAAGGCACAGGCGGCGATCACCAGGTCCGCTCGCACGAAACCAGCTCCGGCGGCCTCCGCCCACGAGAGCTCGAGCGTGCCGACAAGTGCGAAGGCATTGAGTACGAGAGAGCAAAGCGTGAAGATCCCCAAGAGGAAGGAGCTGATGAGGAGAAATGTCCGACAAAGGTTGCCAATCTCGGCGCTCTCGGGGGACAGCCAGGTGTCGAGCGGTCGCAGCAGCACAAGCAGGAACGCAAGCGTGCCGAGCGCGAAAGTCTGGCTCATGAGAATCAGACCGCGCAGAACGACGGACAGGAAGCCGAAAATATCGACAAACAGCGACAAGGCTACCGCACGGTGAACGGAATATCGCCGCGTGTGATGTGCCCGTCGACGCTCAGCACCTGCCAGCGCAGACGCCAGACGCCGGGACTGAGACCTTCCGCCTTCGCATCCAGGACATCGGCCGCCGAGTCGGCTGCCGGTGTGAGCCGCTGCTGTATCCCGCTCGGGCCGACCAGCATCACTTTTGAACGATCGTGGTCAATCCGGCTATTGAACTGCAGATGGATCGGCACATTGCCCGCAGGCATGACCGCATCGGCCGCGGGCGACGACTTGATCACGATGGCGTGTGCGGTGGCTTCTTGGAAGGAAAGCAAGAGCAGGATCAGTGCCGAAAACGGTAGTGGAATTCTGTGTCTCATGCGCCGCGATTGTCCGTGAGGAGAAGGCATGTATTCATTCGACGATTCTCACGAGTTGGCTGGTAACGGTGTGTGCGAACCGGCTCACAATATCGCGACTGTTTCGTTGTCAAGCGCATTCCACCGGTGCGTCTGCGGTGCACTCCGCTGGTGAGCCGTCGCCGGCGGCAAGCCGCACTTCATTACGGATGTAGTCGCTCAGTCCGCGCACGTCATGATCCGGTAGCAGCGCTAGCCAACATTTCCGAAAGCACAGGGATCGACAAGCGGCGCACCGCAAAGCCGACGGAGCGCCTTATGAAGAGCTCTATTTGAGATCGGACAACAGCTAGGTGCACGAATGACGCCTTCGGACATAGCGTACTACCTGTTCACGATCTTCAACGCTCTGCGGCTCATTTCCTATCTGCCGCAGATCTACAAGATCGCGCATGATACCAATGGCGCCTCAGCCATTTCCTATTCGACCTGGTTTCTCTGGATTGCTGCGAACGGATCAACAGCCGTCTACTCCTTCTCCAATCTCGGTGACATCACCATGGGTTTGACCAACGGCTTCAACGCACTGTGCTGTGTGATCGTAGTCGCGCTGACGGCGTTCAAGCACCGCCAGTCTCATTCGCAGGTCAGGCCGAACTGCAAGAGTTGACCGCATGCGCGGCACGCCTGGCGTCCGCGCGTCCCAAGCGCGCCTCAATGCCGCAGGCCGTGTCGGCTGTCACTCCGTGCGACCAAGGTGGTGAATGAATGGCCGAAGGCGGCTTGCCGTCAGCTCTAAAGTCGCCAGAGTGATAGGCAGCCTGAAACGCCGCGGCCCAGCACTTCCAGGATTGAGATAAAGCACCCCATCAACCGTCTCGATGCGGGGTTGATGCGAGTGGCCCGAAATGACCACCTCAATTCCGCGCGAACCGGGATCGAGCCGCAGTTCGTGCACATCGTGCAGGATGTAGATGGACCGCCCGCCGAGCCTTACCGTCCGGGTGCCCGGATAGTGCTCCGCCCAGTCGCCGGTATCGACGTTTCCTCGGATCGCAGTCACAGGCGCAATCCGACGAAGGCCGGCAATCACGTCTGGGCTACCGATATCGCCGGCGTGGATGATATGCGCGACACCGTCGAGTTGCGCGTCAATCTCGGGACGCAGCAGGCCGTGGGTATCCGAGATGACCCCAATCTTGACCACTGCGTCCATCTCTCTCGGTGGGATGCCGGCCATTCAAGTGGGGCTCACTGATGAGGAGAGCTGTCCTCAGACTTGGAGATGAGAGCCGGTTCATCCAGAAGAGCCGGCTGTGGCTCCGGCCGCATAGATTTGAGCAGTGCCCTTCTCTGCTCGCTCGCATCCGGATTCTCGCGCAGAGCGGCCACGGCGACGTCGATACGGCGGCCCAGGTCGACCTCCGCGGTCTGCGGACGGAATGCGCTGCCAGCCCTCTCGCGCTGCGCATGGGCAATCTCGTTCCGAACCGTCCATGGCAGCGCCAAGAGACAGGCAAACGATGTGCCGAGCAGGAGCGTGCCGACCAGGGTGGCGGCAAACGCGATGAACAGGCGCCGTCGGCTTGGCGCCAGCGAGATGGCATCGTCATCGAAACGCGGCGGCAGTGGCGGTACATCCTCGTCGTCCCAATCGATTGGAGGCTGCTGCCACAATGGGCGTGGAATCTCGGCGACCGGGATCGGAGGGTAGGACTGAGGATACCCGCGAAATCGCTTGATCGATTTTTCGACGGACATTGTCTTTGACCTGCGGTCGATAGCCGGAATCCAGCCCTGGGAAATCGCCGGCCACTCTTAGAACCCGGCAGAGAACCCATCATAACGTGGACGCCCCATTCTTGTTCCTAATTGAATCCGGGAAGGCCAGCCGTTCGCCTTTAGCACCATCCGACACACCGTCCGTCGCATGCGCGCGAAGCTGGATCTTCCGAAGACCTTCACATTCGACGCCCGCCCTCATGATGGAAAGCGGAGCTTGAGGAGGCCGAGCGGGCGGCCAGGGGCGCGCATTATCGGCTGACCGAACACGGCGGAGCTACGCCGGCTGCGCGAAACGCACCGAGAAGCACATCGCCGACACCACCGATTTAGGTGAGCAATATCAACTGGCTGGGCCAGGAGGGATCGAACCTCCGAATGGCGGACCCAAGATCAGCTTGACTACTCAACGACCTCAGCCGCTCGAACTTCCGAACCGTGTCTTGAGCCGCGCGTCAGGTGCGCCGGACACGCGCTCGCGCTGGACCATGAAAGGACGACCTTCCATCCCGTTCTCCGGACAGACTACGCCCTCGTCATAACACGTGCCGTTTGCACCGGTGATCTAGCTACTACAGTGACCGCGCAATCAAGAGCTTCATGATCTCGTTGGTGCCGCCGTAGATCTTCTGGATGCGGGAATCGATAAAGATGCGCGAGATCGGGTATTCCTCCATGTAGCCGTAGCCGCCGTGGAGCTGCAGGCATTCGTCCGCCGTCTCGACCTGTTTCTGCGAGCACCACCATTTCGCCATCGACGCGGTGACGGTGTCGAGGTCCTTGGCAATCAGGCGTTCGACGCACCAGTCGACGAACACGCGCGCGATCATCGCTTCCGTCTTGCGCTCGGCGAGCTTGAAGGCGGTGTTCTGGAATTCGAGCAGCGGCTTGCCGAACGCGCTGCGCTCCTTGGTGTATTGCGAGGTCAGCTTGATCGCGCGTTCCATCGAGGCGACCGCGCCGATCGCCAGCGCCAGCCGCTCCTGCGGCAATTGCTGCATCAATTGCACAAAGCCTTGACCTTCCTCACTGCCGAGCAGGTTCTCCGGCGGCACAACAACGTTGTCGAAGAAGAGCTCCGAGGTGTCGGAGGCATGCAGGCCGATCTTGTCGAGGTTGCGCCCGCGCCGGTAGCCTTCGGCGCCCGCAGTCTCGACCGCGATCAGCGAAATTCCCTTGGCGCCAACCTCTCCGGAGCGCGCGACCACGATGACGAGGTCCGCTGCCTGGCCGTTGGTGATGAAGGTCTTCTGGCCATTGATGACGTAAGAATTGCCCTGCTTTTTCGCTGTGGTCTTGACGCTCTGCAGGTCGGATCCGGTGCCGGGCTCGGTCATGGCGATCGCACCCACCATCTCGCCGCTCGCCATCTTCGGCAGCCAGCGCTTCTTCTGCTCCTCCGAGCCGTAGTTGAGGACGTAGTGGGCGACAATGGCACTGTGCACGGAGATGCCCGTCGTGACCTCCGGTACCGTGCTCTCGATGTCATCGAGCACCGCGGCATCATAGGCGAAGGTAGTCCCTAACCCGCCGTAAGCCTCCGGCACACTGGGCAAGAGCGCGCCCATCTCACCGAGCGCACGCCAGGCGAAGCGGTCGACCATTTTCTGCTCGCGCCACTTCTCGGCGTGCGGTGCCAGGTCCTTGGTCAGGAATTTCCGGAACTGGTCGCGGAACGTATCCAGTTCCTCGGTCATCCAGGACGATCGGTATTTCATGAAGCCCCCGCTGTCAGACGATGAGGCCGCCGCCGGCAACGACGACCTGGCCGCTGATATAATTGGATTCCGGACTGCAGAACAGATAGACGGCATCGGCTGCCTCTTCCGGCGTGCCGCCGCGGCCGAGCGGGATCATCCTTGCCATCATCTCGAGCATCTGCGGCTGCACGCCGACCTTGATGTCGCGTCCCGCGACGTCGATCGTCTTCTGCTGCGCCTCGATCGGCTGCGTCAGGCGGGTGTTGATCAGGCCGAAGGCAACGCAATTGACATTGACCTTGTAGCGGCCCCATTCCTTGCACAGCGTTCGAGTCAGGCCGGCCAGCGAGGCCTTGGCCGAGGAGTAGCTCGCCTGTCCGGCATTGCCGTAGAGGCCAGCGATGGAGGAGATGTTCACGACCTTGCGGAACACCTCGCGCCCCTGTTCCGCTTCCTTCTTGGCAAACACCCGGATCGGTTCGGCAGCGGCACGCAGGATGCGGAACGGTGCCACGAGGTGCACGTCCAGCATCGCCTGGAACTGCTCGTCCGTCATCTTCTGGATCGTGGAGTCCCAAGTGTAGCCGGCATTGTTGACGATGATGTCGAGCCCGCCGAATCTTTCCAGCGCAGCGCCAATGAAGCGGTCGGCAAAGCCCGCCTCCGAAACGCTGCCGTTCACCGCGACCGCGTCGCTGCCAAGCCCCTTGATCTCGGTGGCCACGGCATCGCCCGGCTCGGCATCGAGATCGTTGACGACGACTTTCGCGCCCTCGCGCGCGAGCTTGAGCGCAATCGAACGCCCGATGCCGCGGCCGGAGCCGGTGACGAGCGCGACCTTGCCTTGCAGCCTTGCCATGTGCATGTCCTTCATTAGAGCGCGACGACGGCGCTGCCTTCGAGTTTGACCTCGCCGCGCTCGTCTTTGGTGGTCAATGCGAGCTTCGCGCGGCGCTCGCCGTTCTCCTCGAACAACTCGGCCACAGTGCCCTCGCAGGTGAGCCGCGCACCGAGCTGGGTGATGGCCACGAACCGCGTCGCGAACGCGCGCAGCCGCGCCGGCGGCACCGCATCCGTCAGCGCCTGGCCGAGACAGGCCATCACCAGCATGCCGTGGGCGAACACGTCAGGGAATCCGGCGTTCCTGGCGAAGTCGATATCGACATGGATCGGATTGTGATCGCCTGAGGCGCCACAATAGAGCGCAAGCGTATGGCGGGTGATCGGCGGGAACGTCTTGTCGACGAGGCGGTCGCCGACCTTGATCGCACTGATTTCCGTCATGACGCCACCTGATTGCGCACCACGACCGTGCGCGAGGTGTCGGCGACATGCACGCCGTTCTGGTTGGTCACCTCGCATTCGATGACCATCACTGTCAGCGCGCCACCCTTCTTCTCCGTGACGGCGGCAACCCGCGGGCGGAAGGTCAGGACGTCACCGACCGCGACCGGCGCGCGATAGACGAAGCTCTGTTCGCCATGCAGCACGCGGGCGAGATCAATGCCGAGCGCCGTCAGCATTTCGAACGGCTCCTCGGCATCCATCATTTCCAGGCAGAACAGGTAAGTCGGCGGCACCGGCGTTGCTGCGAACCCGGCCGCGCGCGCGGCCGCCTCATCGCGGTAGACCGGGTTGGTCTCGCCAAGCGTGTTGAGGAAGTAGCGCAGCCGACCCGGCTCCACACGCGCAGTGACGGGCGTGAAGCGATGGCCTACGGCGGATTGATCGACCATGGCCGGATCAATGACGCTGGTAGAGCGTGACGACGCAGGCGCCGCCGAGGCCGAGATTGTGCTGCAGCGCGAGCTCCGCGCCCTCGACCTGCGTCGGGCCGGCCGTGCCGCGCAGCTGCCGCGTCAGCTCGTAGCACTGCGCAAGACCCGTAGCGCCGAGTGGATGGCCCTTGGACAACAGCCCGCCGGAGGGATTGGTCACGATCCGGCCGCCATAGGTGTTGTCGCCGTCGTCGATGAACTTCGCCGCCTCGCCTTCGCCGCAGAGCCCCAGCGCCTCATAGGTGATGAGCTCATTATGGGCAAAGCAGTCGTGCAGTTCGACCACGTCGAGATCTTCAGGCCCGATGCCTGCGCTTTCGTAGACGCGCTTTGCCCCGGCCCGCGCCATGTCATAGCCGACCAGGCGCATCATGTCGCCGGCTCCGAAGGTCGAGGGCGTATCGGTGGTCATGGCCTGCGCCGCGATCCGCACCGTCTTGGCAATGCCGTGCTTGTCGGCGAAACGGTCCGACACCAGCACCGCCGCGGCGCCACCGCAGGTCGGGGGACAGGCCATCAGGCGCGTCATCACCCCGGGCCAGATCACCTGATCGTTCATCACGGCATCAGCGGTGACTTCCTTGCGGAAGATCGCCAGCGGGTTGTTTGCGGCATGGCGGCTCGCTTTCGCGCGCACCTTGGCGAAAGCGTCGAGCGGCGTGCCGTATTTCTGCATGTGGGCGAGGCCCGCCCCGCCGAAATAGCGCAGCGCAAGCGGAATGCCGGGCGCGTCGATCAGCCGGTCCGCCGCCGCGTCGAATTCCTCGAACGCGCTCGGGCGGTCGGTGTAGACGCTGCCGAGCGCGCCGGGCTTCATCTGCTCGAAACCAACCGCCAGCACGCAATCCGCCGCGCCGCTTTCGATCATCTGCCGCGCCATGAACAGAGCGGTCGAGCCAGTCGAGCAGTTATTGTTGACGTTGAAGATCGGAATGCCGGTCATTCCGACCTGGTAGAGCGCGCGCTGCCCGCAGGTCGAATCGCCATAGACGTAGCCGACATAGGCCTGCTGGATCACGTTGTAGTCGAGCCCCGCATCGGCCAACGCCAGTTTCGTCGCTTCGGCACCCATCGCGTGGTAGGGCGCGCTGGCGCCCGGCTTGGCGAAGGGGATCATGCCGACGCCGGCCACGATTACCTCGGACATCACTTCCTCCGAATAAATTACCCATTGGACTTTTTGTTACCCATGGGTAACATTACAGTCCATCGTCACTTCGAGTCAACGCGCCCGAGCATGGATTCAGGATCCCCCGCCCTGCCGTCTTCTCCCTGGCTGCCGTTCGAAAGCCGGCGCCGCGCCCGCGACGAGAAGCGCGAGGCGGTGCTGCGCACGGCGGTGCAGCTTTTCCTGGAACAGGGCTACCACCGCGCGACGTTGAATGACGTCGCCGAGCGGCTGAACATCACCAAGCCCGCGCTGTACAATTACTTCCGCGGCAAGCACGAGATCCTGTTTGAATGCTGGTCGATGGGCGCAGAGCTCGTCGACAGCGTCATCACCGAGATCAATGCCGGCGGCGGTTCAGGCCTCACCAAGCTACGCAAGCTGGTGCATGCCTATGCGGAATTGATGGCGACCGATTTCGGCGCGAGCCTGGTCCGCTTTGACCTGCGCGACCTTGCCGAGAAGGACGCCGGCATCGCGCGGGCTGCCAAGAAACGGATTGACGCGACGTTCCGCAAGTATATTTCGAGCGGCATCGTCGACGGCTCGATCAAGCCCTGCGATCCGAAGCTTGCCGCTTTCGCGATCGCAGGCGCGCTGAACTGGATCGGGCACTGGTACCGGCGCGACGGCGCGTCGTCGCCGACCGAGATCGCCGACGAATTCACGGCCCGGCTGACGGAGGGCCTGGCCGCGGCCGCAGTCCCCAATCGCATTCCAAGAGAGAAGACGCCGAGCGCGCCCTTATCGCGCGAAACAAGGCGCAAGGCCCCAGGGAAGAAACGCACAGGAGGAGCATCCCGATGAACATTACCCACGGATTACGGCGGGCGCTGCAGATCAGCCCGAATGGACTGGCCACCGTGTGCGGCGAGCGGCGCCGCACCTGGCGCGACGTGGGAGAACGGGTCGCACGGCTCGCCGGCGGCTTGCGGGCGCGCGGCGTCGCCGATGGCGACCGCGTCGCGGTGCTGTCGCTCAATTCCGACCGCTATCTCGAGCTCTATCTCGCGGTTGGCTGGGCCGGCGCGGTGATCGTGCCCCTCAACATCCGCTGGAGCGTGCTGGAGAACGAGGATGCGCTCCGCGACTGCCGCGCCGGTGTCCTGTTCGTCGACAAGGCGTTTGCTCCAACGGGCGCGCAGCTCGCGAAGGCGATCCCGGGACTAAAGCTGATCTTCGCCGATGACGGCGAGACGCCATCAGGCACTGAGAGCTATGAGGCCCTCATCGCGAGATGCGAGCCGGTCGCCGACGCCATGCGCACGAGCAAGGATCTCGCCGGCATCTTCTACACCGGCGGCACCACGGGGCGTTCCAAGGGAGTGATGCTCAGCCACCACAATCTGATGGCGAATGCCCTTAATGCGGTCGGCGAAGGGCTGTTTCCGTCAAGCTCGATCTATCTGCATGCCGCGCCGATGTTCCACCTCGCCAACGGGGCGGCGATGTATTCGCTGCTGCTCTCCGGCGGCTCCAATGTGATCATCCAGGGCTTTACGCCTGACGCCGTTGCGGCCGCGATCCAGAACCATCGGGTTACCGATGTGCTGCTGGTGCCGACCATGATCCAGATGCTGGTCGATCACCCGGCGATCGGAAGCTATGACCTGTCCTCGCTGAAGAACATCATCTATGGCGCATCGCCGATCAGCGAGGCCGTGCTCGACCGCGCTGCGCAGACGCTGCCGGGCGTCCAGTTTACCCAGGCATATGGCATGACCGAATTGTCGCCGATCGCGACGCTTCTGCACTGGAAGGAGCACATCGGCGGGGGACGCAACAAGGGCCGCCATCGCGGCGCTGGTCGCGCCACGCTCGGCTGCGAGGTGCGCATCGTCGACGAGAACGACCAGCCGGTGCCCTTTGGCAAGGTCGGCGAGATCGTCGCGCGCGGCGACAACGTGATGATCGGCTATTGGGAACGGCCCGAGGAGACCGCGCGCGCCATCGTCGACGGCTGGATGCATACCGGCGATGGCGGCTATATGGACCAGGACGGGTTCATCTATGTCGTCGACCGGGTCAAGGACATGATCATCTCCGGCGGCGAGAACGTCTATTCGGTCGAGGTCGAGAACGCGCTGGCGCAGCATCCCTCGGTGCTGCAATGCGCGGTCATCGGCATCCCCAGCGAGCAGTGGGGTGAGCAGGTCCATGCCGTCGTGGTCAAGCGCAGCGGCGTCGAAGTCTCCGCCGACGAGCTTATCGAGTTCAGCAAGACACTGATCGCAGGCTACAAATGCCCCCGAAGCATCGAGATCACCGAGGCGCCTCTGCCGCTTTCCGGCGCCGGCAAGGTGCTGAAGCGCGAGCTGCGCAGGCCGTTCTGGGAGAATCGCGAGCGTCGCGTAAACTGATTCTCGGTTCATCGGGATCTGCTTGGCCACTTCCCACGGGAGAGATGCTGCGAATTGCGGGACGTCTCGGCGAGTTCGGTCCTGATCTGCTCTCACGTCCATAGTCGCGTTGGTGCGCTGCGCCCGGCGAGCGATACGCAGCCGCCGGGTATCCTTTTCAACGCCACTATTTTCTTTCCCGCCTGTCCGCGTTGACGTCGTCGACATCGCGACGCGGTCGGGGAGACGCCACCACCAGCGCGGCGACAGCGAAGACGAGAGGCAGGAACGAGAGCCACAAGACCGCGTTCCAGCCATATGCGGAGAGGAGACCTCCCGACAGGAACGAGCCGAAGGTCATCGTGCCGAACACGACGAAGTCGTTCAGCGACTGAACGCGCGCCTTCTCTTCCGGCCGGTGGCATTCGAGGACCATCGCGGAAGCTCCGACGAAGCCGAAATTCCAACCGACGCCCAGCAGGATCAGCGTCGCCCAGAAGTGCGCCACTTCGATGCCGAGGAGACCTACCGCCGAAGAGGCGGCCGTGAGCAGCAGACCCGTGGCTACCACCTTCGATGCGCCGAACCGAGTGATCAGCCCGCCTGTCCAGAAACTCGGTCCGTACATGGCAATCACGTGCCATTGCAGACCGAGGTTGGCGGACTGCTGCGAAAGGTTGCAGAACTTCATCGCGAGCGGCGCCGCCGTCATGAGGAAATTCATCAGCAGATAGGAGACGACGCCGCAGACAACCGCGCCAATGAAACGCGGCTGGCGCACGATAACGGAGAGCGGACGGCCGCCGTCGGTCTCGGCCCTGGTGGGCAACGGCAGACGGATTCCGACGAGGACCAGCAACGAGAGCGCAGCGACCGCCGCCTGTGCGAGATAGGTGGCGGCAAAGAGATACGGTTGCCACAGATCCATCGTGTACGTGACGAGCTGCGGCCCGATTATGCCTGCGAAGACCCCGCCGGCCATCACCGCCGACAGCGCGCGTGGGCGCCGCTCCGGTGCGGCACAATCGGCGGCAGCAAAGCGAAAGGACAGCACCACCGCGGCGTAGACGCCGCCGAAGAACGACGCCGCGCAGAACAGCAAGAACGAGGCTTGCAGAACCGCCAAGGATCCGATCAGGCCGGCGAGGACGCCGCAGCCCGTCCCGATCATAAAAGTCGCGCGTCGGCCGTAACGTTGCGCGACCGCGCCGGCGGGCAAGGTGCAAGCGGCCATTCCGACCACGAAGATGGAGATCGGAAGCCTCGCCAGCGCTGTGGTAGGCGCCAGCATATCCCCGATCACAGCGCCGGTGGCGTAGATGACAGTCGAATTCGCGCCGGCCAACGCCTGCGCGATAGCGAGCCTCACAACGTTGCTGCGCTCGAAACGAAACGCCGGCGCGGTGTCCACCGCCCCCTGCACGACGACTTGTGACATGGCTATTCAGATCTCGATGTGGCGACGCCAGCGCGCATCGCGCTGTGACGGACGGCGGTGAAGGCGGCGATCGAGCAGGTCTCGGGCCTTGGTGGATTCACCGCTTCGCATCAAGGCAAGCAGCAGCATGTCTTCGATGATTTGCCTCTGCGCGCCGCTACCGCCAATGCGAGGAACGTCTGCAGCCGCTGGCTCCAGAACCCGGACGCATTCCGCATAATCGGCCGTCGCGAATGCGATCGCTGCGCGGCAGATCGACGGTGCGACGGGACCGGCCGGGAGCGTGCCATCCGCGACGCGTCGCATATTCGCTGCGATGCGATCGCTGGCTGCAGCGCCGCTTCCGGTCGCCGCGGCCAGCAGGCCCATATGGACTTCTATGAAGGCGAGTCCAGGTTTCGGAAACCGGGACTCAGCGTACCTTTCGACGTCCTCCCATAAGCCGGACGGCACTGCGTGGCCCGCAGCCTGAAGTCTCCAGAGCAGCGAGACGGTATCGCTCACGACGTTGATCGGTAGACCGAGGGAGACCGAAGGCTGGACGTGTTCGGAATAGACCGCCAAGGCGCGCTGCGGATCGTCGCGCTCCAGTGCGGAGAGAGCCGCGTGCCACGCGAGGTGGCCGTGAAGCATCCCTGCCCGATCGTAACCCGGCAGCCAGTCGTCGACCAGCGCTTCGGCTTCCCGCGTCGCTCCCTGTTCGAACATGGCGTGCGCGACCGCGTGCGCAGCGTTCGCGTTGGCGCAGCGCAGTTCGAGGCCGCGCAGCGCGAGGTCGCGACCTCGGTTTACCGAGCCGTTCTCGGCGTGGGACCAGCCGCGGTAGGTCAAAAACCACCAATCGTCCGCATCGTATCGATCAGCCACGCGTTCGCAGAGGTCGACGCGTGCCCGATCATGGTCGGCCATTCCCGAAAAGGCGAACAGGCCGAAGGCTCCCAACGGCAGAGAGAGGATCAGGACGTCGCGTGGCCACTCGTCCAGATGGGCGAGAGCGCTCTCCAACGCTTTGGCTGAGTGGCCGTTCACCGCGAGCGAGAGGATCGACACATGACTGACCTCCCGTGGCAAGCCGTTTCGCGCGACGATGTCCTGCGCAGTCGCGATCCTCACGCGAGCTTCTGCCGGTTCGGCCCTGATCGCGTGCAAACGCGCGAGCGCGGCGTGGGCGAGCGCGAATTGATGATCGTGATCGATGGCCTGCCGCAGCGTGTCCTCTGCCCCCGGCCAAGCCGAGAGAAGGAGGTCGATCCCCGCGCGGTAGCTGGACGCCGCTTGTGGCGAGTCTGTCGAAATCGCGAGGCCGCGGCTGTCGAACTCGGCCATGCTCCGCTCCTGACACGGGGGTGAGGCGAACCGGCCGGCGAAGTCTTGCTTGCCGCCGGCCCTGGATTTCGACCGCTATCAGAGCGACATTAGGCTGTCTTTCGACGTTTTGCCAATTTATATAGAGTAATGGCCAATTAGAGATAACATGACCTGGACCCCCATATCGGCTCCGCCGGGCGTTTTGCCCCCGCGCCCGATCACGATGCGCGCTCAATCGATCCCGGCACGGCATGAATTTCCGGAGCACGCGCATGATTGGCACCAGGTGGTCTACGCCATCGATGGCGTACTGATGGTGACCGCGGACAATCGTTCGTTCGTCATCTCGCCCGACCAAGCGGTCTGGCTTCCGAGCCGAGTTCCTCATCGGGTGGGCTCGCTGCTGGGTGCCGAGTTTCGCAGCCTTTGGATCGCCGTCAATGCCGGGCGGAATCTGCCGGCGGTCCCGACGGTGCTGTCCGTCTCTCCTCTGCTCAAGGAGTTGATCGTGGAGGCCGCTGCGATCGAAGGCAGCCAAGACGGCGACGGTTACCCCGACCGCGTCGCGACGCTCATCCTCGATCAACTCCGCAGGGCTCGAACGCTAACGGCGGGACTGCCTTGGCCGCGCGGTGAGCGCCTGCTGCGTCTTTGCGAAGCGCTGTACGTCGATCCTGCCGATACTCGCAGTTCGGACGATTGGGCCAAGGCGCTGGGCATGTCTTCGCGCACGCTCACGCGCCAGTTCGAAGCGGAAATGGGTTCGAGCCTCCGATCGTGGCGCCGAAGGCTTCGGCTGCTACGTGCAATCGAACTCTTGAGCAGCGGTACGGGAGTGACCGAGACGGCGATGCAACTGGGCTACGGCTCCGCGTCGGCGTTCGTCTTCGCGTTCCGGACGGAGATGGGATCCAGTCCTCACGCCTACATGCGAAAAGCGACAGCCGGACACCGCGCCTCATCCCCGATGCCGCCGAGACCACGCCAACGTTCGCAACACTGACGTTGCGATCGCCACATGGTTTGCCGCACGGCTGCGCGTCAGCAGATCCCGGTTCGGCCTATCATGGTCGCGTCAACTTCTGCCGTTCTTCCGGTGTGAGAAGCTGCGCTCCAGCCTCGGTCAGCGCGCCATAACCTGCGATCTGGACCGCGCTCCTGTCGTTGTAGTCCTGCTCGCGGCGGTCGTTGAACCCCCGTCGGTCTTCATCCCGGCGCCGCTTGTCATTATCCGAGCCCGGTTCGGAGTCGCCACCGCCAAAGCCGAGGAATTCGACGATGATGATCGAGGGTTGTTCATTGCCGCTCTGTTTCGGCGCAACCGTCTGCTGTGACGCTCCCGCAGTATTGCTGGCAGACGTCAATGCGCCGACATTTGGCGTGTTCGTGGGTATGCCGAGCGACGCACCGCTGACCTGAATATTGTCGGCGTTGCGGATGAATTGTGCCGCGATGACGATGTTGCCTGAGACGCGGATACCTGCGTCGCCCGCGTCCACGGTGCCGTGCGGCGCCATCAGAACGACGTCACCGTCCGGCACACCGGGCAGGCCGATCAGCGTACCGATGCCGCTACCGGTCGCCACGCCCGACAGCTCGGTGGTGAAGCTGCCGGTGGCCGAGTTGTAGACGATCTGCGGCGGCGGGGCACTGAGGGCTGTCTTTGCACCTTTGCCAGCATCAAGGTCGCCATCCGACGACCACATGACAATGTCGCCGCCGCCGAGGGTGAACACGCGGCTCTGGTTCACCAGCACCGAGCCGGAACTGAATGTGTTGATGGTCCCGCCCTTCAGCGTCAGCAGGCCGAGGTCGCCGGGCTTTCTCGCCTTGTTCGGTTGGTCGGGCGTGCCGGCCATATCGGCCGTGACGAAGGTGGGCCCGACCTTGATGTCGCCGCCAGGGACCAGCAGGTTGATGCCGCCGCCGTCGATCGTCTTGATCTGGCTGTACAGCATATTGAGGCTGCCGGAATAGGCCTTGCCGGGAAACAGGGTGGCGACCGCATCGTAGCCGGCATTATAGTTGTCGAGGGTCGAGCTTCCAGGCGTCTTCGCCGCTATGCCGGTGGTCTTGAGCTCCTTGAAGAAGATGTCCCTGACGAACTTCTCGCGTTGACTCGCGGGCAGCGCCTGGAACAGCGCCCAAGCGTCATCGACCGTGAGATTGCCCTTCCCGGTGAACCCACTGACGAAGGTCACGAGGTCGGCACCATAATTGCTCGGAACGCTGCCAGCATTGGCCGGATTCAGATACTTGTTCGCGAAGGCATCGTAGGCGACGCCGCCGGCAAGCCCGGTCATGACCGTGATCGCGGCGCCCTGGCCGTCCGGCAGATAGACGTTCTTCTGGTTGCCGATGGAATAGATGCCGTCGCTGATCGAAAGGTCGATGCTGTTGCCGGCCAGTACGACCAACTCGCCCGGCCCGGCGATCTGGATCGAGTTGCCCATGTTGCTGTTGAGCCTGTAGGTGCCGAACACGATGTTGTGGCCGGCCTCGATGATCGTTACGTCGTCGGGCTTGAGATTCTGGCCGAGGAACAGGATGTTCTCGATGTCGTAGCCGGCCTTGATGATGGTCGGCTTCGGCGTGACGATCTGGACGCTGCTGTCGGTGTTCTTGGCGATCGAGTCGCCGCCGAGGATGCTGCCTTCGAGTGCATAGATGCGCACCGGCTCGGTGTCGTCCTTGTGATAGAGCGAAGCAGCGTGGATCTTGGCCGAATCCTTGGCCGGTTCGCTCCTCAGAGAGTTGTCCGAAACAGAGAAGACACCGTCCCCCAAATAGTCGAGGACGTCGTCGAAGAGCTTGTTGCCCGGATTGAAGACGCCGGGCAACAGCGCCGGATCGGCATCGGACACGACGATGTGGTTGCCGGCCGCCGTGTTTTGCTGGCCGGAGCCCGGGTTGGCGCTGAGGTCGATCGACTGGCCGGCCAGCAGCGTCAGGTTGCCGTTAGCCGCGGGATAAAGGATCAACCGACCGGTGTCTGCCTTCTTGGGCACGCCGACGGTGATATCGGCCTGCAGCGACGTGGCCTTCACCTGCGGCGGATAGTAGGTCGGCAATAGCTGCAGATATGAACCGTTACTGCCATTGCCCTGCGCATTGAGCTCCGGCATCACGTTCCCAAGGTCCATCGGCGTCATTGACGACAGCACCACATCCCCGCTGGTCGAGAGCACGTTGAGGAAGCTATCTGCGGCATAGGTTGAGAAGAAGGCGCCGTTGACCGTGCCGGGTTCGGCGAAGTAGCCGGCGCTGTTGTTAACGCCCTGCTTGCCCTGCACACCGACCAACGTTGGGTTGTACATGGCGCCGATGTCGATGTCGCCGGCCGCGGTGATGGTGAAGCCGCCGGCCCCCAATGCCAGGATGGTGGATAGATTGAATGTCGAGCCGCTGACGGTCGCCTGGACAGTCCCGAGCGAGCCGCCGACATCGATCCTGCCCCGGCCGTCGGCGACGTAGAAGAAGTTTCCATTGGCGTCGCCGCCGGCGTGCACCGCGAGGTCGCCGCCGCCGTAGGCGTTCAGCGTGGTGCCGTTCACCACCTTGCCGCTGTTAGCGACGACGACACTGAGCTGGCTGATTTTGCCGCCGGCGTCGATCGCGACATCGCCGCCGCCGATCGTGCCGATGCCCCAGGTGAACTTGTTGACGTCCGGTCCCCATGCAGTCAGCGGCTGGCCGTTGGCGTCGTAGCCGCCCTGGCGCAGCATCCAGTCGTAGAGCGAGTGCGCGCCGACCGGCGCGCCAACAATGTCGCCGCCAACAGCGATGGTGAGGTCACCGCCGTTCTGCGCGAAGTTGATCGTGCCCGTGCCAGCCGTCGCATTTGCGACCGCGGGCGTGACCTTCAGCGTATCCGTGGGCAAAGCGAGCTGACCGGCCGTGTAGATCTGCCCATCAAAGGTTCCCTGGAAAGAGCCGCCGCTATAGGTGAGCGTCGCCCTGGCGTTGCCATAGGTCCAATAGGCGAAAAGGGTGCTCCCTGTGTTTGATATCCATTTGCCGGTCGCTTGGTCGACCAGCGTATAGATGTTCACAGTACCGAAGGTTGGCTGGCTGGCAGGCTTCAGGACCTGGTAAACCATATCAGTCGTTCCCGGGGCGACGGCAAAGCCGAGCACCTTCAGATCGAGTGTGAGCGTGCTGTCTGGGTGGACGATAAACGCATCCATGAGATCGGTGTAAGCTGGCATCACGATCGATCTCGCGTCCTGATTGTAGTTCGCGTTGGTCGTCGGAATGAGGCTGAATGATCCCGCCTTGAAGCTCTGCGAGAACATGCCGCCGTCGGCGAACTTCCAGCCGGCATAGAGCGGGTCAAGCGTGCCGTCGGCCTTGAACGCGTCGAGGAAGTGCACCGGAGTGTCCGACGGATTATTGGGATTGTAGATAATGTCCATGCCGGTGGCGCTTATCCAGCCGGCGTAGGTAGTATTCAGTTTGCCATCGAGCCGGAACACGCCGGCACCATTGACGGTCGACGCGGCATAGATATTTTGGGTCGTCTGGGAGGGATTGTTCGGGTTGTAGAGCAGCGCTGCGGCAGCCGAGGTGAGTTGCGTCCAGCCAGTCGTGTTAGCGAGCTCGAAGGCGTACTTCATCAACGCCGGGTTGGCGTTATTGTAGTAGATTACACCGGATTTATTGCCGAAGCTGAGATCGCCACCGACGCCGAGTTGAATGTCGCCGGTCCCGGTGCGCACGAGTGCGGCACCCTCAACTGTAAGGTTACCCTTGCCCGCAGGCTTCAGCACCGATGCCGGCTGCACTGCCATCACGTCGGCGGCGGCGAGGTCGGCGCCGGCGACGAGATTATACGACCACGACTGGCCCGTGAGCAGGCTCCCGCCCAGGCCGACATCGTTGAAGCCGTCGCTCAGCGTCTCCTTGAGCGTGAGATTGCCGGCCGCACGCATGGTCAGGTAACCGGGGTTGCCGCCCGGGCGCAGCAGGTGCAGGTCCCAATCGGTAGCGAGCGTCATGTCGCCTGTCGAGGTGAGCTCGATGCCGGCTACGAGGTCGAAATTGCCGACCTTTGATGGGGCTTGCGCCATGAAGCTGTTCGCCGCGTTCGACACCTGCGTGATGATGGTCTGGTCGATGGTCGAGATGCCGTTATAGACCCAGAAAGCTTCGGCATCGGCAACTTGGGCCCCGATGATCGTGCTGTTGAGCTGGACGGCCTTGATGGTGCCCGTGGTCTCATCAGTCCGGCCGGCGCGCACATGCACCTTGCCGCCGTAGGTCGTGCCGCTGACATTCATGATCGATCCCGCGGCGAGGTCGAGATAGCCGGCCGAGGTCTCAAGATCGATATGGCCACCCTTGCCATTGCTGCCTTGCGCGGAGAGCGTCGCGCCTGCTGCGACGACGAGGTCGCCAGACGACACAAGCCGAATGTTGCCCCCTTTTTCACCGTCGGCATTCAATACCGTACCCGATGCGACCGTGATCTTGCCGGTATCGGCAACGACCTCGAGATCATCGACCTGGGTCATGCCGGCGAGCACAACATCGCCGCTGCCGAGATGGAAATGGCGTTTGGTGAAGAAGCTGCCGGCGTTGAGCTTCGCCGACAGCGCAGCGAAATCGGCAATGCTTCCGGCATCGAGCTCGAACGAGCCTTGCACGGCGCCCGCCGTCGCGGCAGCGTAGACCTGCCCGTCAAGCGTGAACGCGCCATGCGGCACTTCGACCGACAGCGTTCCGGCATTCCCGCCCAGCGGCGCCGAGAGATCGACCACCGCGCCCTGCGCGATCACCGCGCCGCCGGCGGCCGCGACGAGCTCGACCGTTCCGGCGTTCGCATATTCGGCAACGTCGAAGAATTGTTTGTTCTGCGCCTTGACGTCGATCAGCGAGCCGCCGGCCAGCACGACGCCGTCCGACGCCGACGGTCCGGTGGCTTCGACCCGCACGGTGCCGGCCGGCATGACGATGACACCGCCATGGACAACCTGCGCGCCGGTGAGGACGAGCTTGCCGCCGAACGTGGTAATAGGAGCGAGATCCGCCGGCGCGCTAACGTACATCGTGGTCAGCTGGCCGGTCGCGGTCGCGGCCTGCTGGGCGCCACCGGTCGCCGTGATGCGCGGTGCCGAGAGCGTGAGGTTGGCGACGTTCGCCGTGGTGCCGGCGGTGAAGCCGCCCGTCCCGGTGAACACGATGTCGTGGCTGGCCGCGAAATTCACTTGGCCGAAGCCACGGCTCGCACTCTGTCCCGCTCCGACCGTGAGCGTACCGGCTGCGAGCGTCAGCGTGCCGGCATTGGCGACATCGTCGCCCGGCGCGAGAACGCCGCTCGTGTTGCTCAGACTGAGATTCTGGGCGGTGATGCTGACATCGCCGGAGCTCTTCTGCACCAGCGAGGCTGCGTCGAGGGTGAGCTGGTCAAGCCCCAACCCGCCGACCGCGACCGGCCCCCAGAAATCGACCGTGCTGTAGCTCTTCAGCGTCAGGTCCTTAACGCTGGCGAGATTGGCAAGGGTCTCGGGCGAGAGAACAAGGCCACCCGTGCCGGCAGGCGTCGCCCCGAAACTGACTTTGCTCGATGCGGCCTGCAGCGCCTTCGCCTTCAGGACTGCCTTGGAAGAGACAAGCGTATCGCCTGTCGAATCCAGGACGATCAGGCTGTCAGATTCGAGATGCGCTCCGTCCTTGACATCAAGCGTTCCCTTGGCTGGGCCGCTCTTGGCTGCGATATCGTAGCGCGTCACGCTGGTATGATCGGCGGTGGTGGCGATGAAGAGCGCGCCCATTCCGGTGCCGCCTGGCGTGGCCGCATTGGCGGTGCCGATGAACAAGGCGTCACTGCCCGCGACGGCTCCAGTCGCCTTGATCACGCTGCCGCTGTCGAGCGTGACCACGCCGGTGCCATCGACCGCCGCGCCAGCGCTCGTGAACGTGGACTTGGCGACCAACATGATTTCCGGGCCGACCAGTGCGGTCTCCTCGTCATTGGAGACGAGCACCTTGCTGGACACGGGGTTGATCTGCATGCCCGTGCTGGTTTGGGTGCGCGTGCCGCCGATCAGCAAGCTCTCGGCGCCAAGGCTCGACAGGACGTCGCCCTGCAAGGTCAGGGTGTAGCCGCTGACGGCTCCCTCGCTTTTGCCGACCACCGCGATCGACTCCGAAGCGATGTCGAGCAGCCCGCCCCTTCCGTCCTTTCCGGCCGCGAAATTCATGACGCCGCTCAGAACGAGCTGCTGCGCCGCGTTCAGCACCACCTGCCCGGCATCGACTGCGAGCCGCGGCACGGCAAGATCGTTGTCGGCGGCATACTGCTTGAAGAAGCTGCTCGCCGTATATTGATCATACTCGGAATAGGTTTTGGCGACATCGCCCGACATGACTTGAAAGAGCGACGTCTGGGAATCGGCGATGTTCGTGCCGGCCACGCCGTACTTGCCGGCCACCAGATAGGATCCATCCGGCTGCTTGACCGACAGATTCGAGGCGACATTGGCATCGGCAGTAGCCAAGGTGACGCGGTAGGCTCCCGGCATTAACGCGTATTGGCCCGGCAGCAGGGTGTACCAGCCGGCCGGCAGGCCGGGAACGCCTGCGAGGTAGACGCTGTCGCCCACCTGCAGATTGGTGTTCTTCTCCGCGTAGACATCGTGCGGTGCAGGACCGGTGAAACCGGGGACCACGGCATAGACCGGCGCGCCGGATTTCGAGGCGAGCACGTCGCGCGAGCCGCCAGTGCCGGGTGTCCATTCGAAGGCGGTGGCGTCGCCCCCGCCCGACACGTCGATTTGCGAGCCCTTCTGCAGATCGACGTTCTTCCCGGCGATCGTGATCTTCTTCTCGGGCGGAGCGGTGAGATCGTAGAGGGCCGCGCCGCCAGTGACATCGCCGAAATACCAGATGGCGCCATTGCGCACATAGCCCATGGGAATGAGCTTCCCTTCGGCCGACACCGAGGTGAGGCTCCCCGGGGCAAGCGTGACCGAGCCGGTGGTCCCGGTATCGAAGGTGATCGCTCCGAGCGGCGCGCGCACCACACCCGCCTGGAGGATCGAGGTGGCCGAAATGGTGAGATTGCTGCCCGCCGACAGCGGCACCGGCGCCGCACTACCGTTCGAATAGATCGCCACCGATTTCGTGGTCTTGACCGTGAACGCGCTCAGCGTTGCCGCATAGACCTGCGCGGCGACGAAGTCGAGATCGCCCGCGGCGGCGAGCGTGCCGGTGATGTTCGGAATCTGGACGCTGTCGGTCGTCATATAGCCGGGAACGCCAACCAGTCGCAGATCGCCCTCGCTAATGAACGATGCATGGTCGATGTTTTGCAACGCGACATTGCCTGCGATGTCGATCACATCGCCCTTCACCTCCAGCTTCCCCGTCCCCGATGTAGCCACCGTGGGGAATGTCTTATTAATCAGGCTGCGCGTATCGCCGATCACCACCTCGTCAGCCACGATCTGCGCAAGCGTGCCCCCCGCACCGGCTGTCACGCCGAGCTTGGGAGCCTGGATGGCGACCTTGCGCCCCGCAGTCAGCACCGCCCCACCGTCGAGCATGACGGTGCCGGGCGTTGTCAGGTTCACATTTTCAAATCCGCCTGCGGCGACGTCCGCTGCCGAGAACGTGGTGACGGTGTTGCTGGCCGCGCTGGCTACCCCGGAGCCGAAATTGACCGCATCGCCAGGCTTCATGTTCAGGGCCGACATCGCGCCGCCGACGACGTTGATCCTGTCGCTGCTGGCGTAGAAGTTGGCCGACGACTGATTGCCGCCCAAGATCGCGAACGTGCCGCCATGGGCGGTGTCGTCGCCGCCCAACGCCTTGTACGAACCGCCAAGCCACGCGCCATTGAACGTCGTGAAGCTGACCGAGCCGGCATCGCTCGCCACCTTGGTCGGGACGTATGGTTGCTTCGGACCGCTTGCCATCGTCCCACCCGCAGTGTTCGGCAGATCGAGCACGCCGACGGCACCGGAAACATCGATCAGCGAGCCGGCCTCGGTCACGATGCTGCCGCGCAGGCCGTCGTTGAACGTTACGGTACCGCCATCGAGCACCTCGCCGACATGCAATCCATATAGATTGAAGTCGAGTACGGTGGTGCCACTGACGTCGAGCTTGCCACTCGATGTGAGCCAGATCGCCTGGGTCTTGTCCGCGTTCTTTCCGACGCTGGCATCCGTTGTGAGACTGAGCGAAATGTCACCACCATGCGCTTCCAGCGTGCCGGAAACCGTGAGCAGATGCCCGGCCTCGAGCGCGATCGAAGCGCCGGGATCGACATGCAGCACCGCGCCCTGCTGGATCGTCAGGTCGCCGCCGATTTTGTTGAAGGCGGGTGGCGTACTAGGTTTGAACGGAGCGAGGTCCGAGGGACCGGTAGAGGAAAGGGAAAGATCCACCGCCTGGCGCTGGCCGGCCGGAAACTCCGGATGCCAATCTATGATCGACGAGATCGGCGTTCCTGTCGGCTTCTGGGCATAGTCCGCCGCGGCGAAGGGGACGGCGCGGGACGCCTCGACCACCGTGCCCTCCGCGACGACGAGGCTCTTGTAGCCGTTGAGCGCATAGCTGCCGAAGCCTTGCTGGAAGAATTTCGGATCGATGAGCAGCGTTCCCGTGGTCGCGGCGCCGCCGATCTGAATATAGGGCGCCGTCAACGACAGGGTCCCGCCGCTGCCCAGGGCATCGCCAGTGAACGTCCCGCCGAGATTGAGCGCACCGCCATCCAGCGTAATCGAACCGCCATTTCCGGCGGTCAACTTGCCGGTCGTGGCGACATGACCGCCGCCCGAGGCGTTCAGCAAACTGCCTTCAGCCAGCGTCACGGCGCCAATATCGGCTGCTACGTGATCGATGGTCTCGCCGTTCGCATCCTTCACCGCCACCGCCCCCGGACCCGGTGTCTGCAGCGAAATCGAACCGCCGTGGATCGGAAGCGCCGACGTTGTCTGGCGGTCAAGGAGATCGTTGATCCATTTGCCGCTGACATCGAGAACGACGCCGGTGCCGATCGTGATGCTCCGCGCCGGATCCGAGAGCGCGGTGCTGACCGGCACGGTCGTCATTTCGATCGTGCCGCCGTGAGCGACAATATTTCCATTCACCGTCACCGACTTGCCGTAGAGCTTGACGCCACCGCCATCGGGCATGACGAGGCTGGCGTCTTTGGTGACTTCTATGTCGCCATTGCTATAGACCTCGAGCTTGCCAAACCCGCCTTCCGACAGGAGATCAGCCGACAACGTCACTGACGCGGCAGCAAGCGGAGGAGCCTCGAACGCGAATTGCGCGCCTGTCACGGCCGGATTGGACGTAACCAGCACGTCCGGGAGCGCGTATTGGAGTTCGTGGTCGTTGTTTGAAACATAGCCGAGCACCAGCGTGCCATCCAGCCCGATGTCTTTCTGGTTTTCGCCGGGCGTCGCTATGGCCGAGATCTTCCCGCCAAGCACCATCCCCTGCTGGGCGGCGAGTTGAATCGTGCCGCCTGCCTTCCCTTCGGTATGACCGGGATCGTAGTATCCGCCCTTCACCAGCGGCGACACCCAGGTCTCGCTCACGCCCCAATGCGCGTGGTCGTGCGTGAACTGGCCGGCAAAGTCGACATAGACCTGCGACGGATCGGCATCGTCGATGCTCACAATCCGGCCCGTCGCGCTGATCAGTCTCGTCGTGCTGACATAGCCCGGCAAATACTTGATCGAGCCGCCATTGGCTGCAAGCGACGAGCCGTCATTGAGAACGAGATCGCCGGTCGATTTGAGCGCGATCTTGCCGGCAGTCGTCGACAGCTCACCGATGCCGTGCTTGATCAAGCCGATATAGCCGGACATGTCGGCGAGCGGCGTCCCGTACCATTTGCCCGGCTCGCCCTCGAACCACTCCACGTCCTTCATCATCGGGTCGGTGAAATAGCCGCTCTTGGTCGCGTCGATGACGATCTTCTTGCCGTAGAGGAAAGAGTTCTTCTGCACCGGCGAATCTTTCAACTCGTCGCCGCGCAACTCCACTTCGATGATGTTCTGCGAGATCGGGATCTCGACACCGGTGAGGCCCGATACATCGACCACACTGCCCGCGTCCATGAAGATTCGGGCTTGGGGGTTTTCCACGCTGATTGTGCCGCCCTCGATCGTGTAGTTGGCCGTCAGCGCAACATCGCCTGCCGGCGCGAGGACCAGCGAGCCGCCCTTCAGGTAGATTTTCCAACCCTGGACGTCGATCGTCGACTTGTCGGTCAGTTCCTTGGCGGTGATGGTGCCGGTATCCGCAAGATCGGGCAGAACGGCGGTGACGCTTCCTTCGCCGAAGGTAACCGCGCCACTGCGGGTGTAGATGGCACCGTTCTGGGTGTCATAGGTGAATTGATCGTGCGCCTTCAGCGTGATCGAGCCATTCGCGGTCACGGTCGTGCTAGTCAGCAGGATGCCGTTCTGTGTGACGTTGAGGCCGGCCATGGTGATGTTGCCGTGGTCCGCCGTGATCAAGCCGTCGTTGAGCGCGGTGCCGCCGCCTTGGTATGTGACCGCCGCAGTATTGCCCCTGATCTCGAATTCGAAGCCGCGCAGGCCGCTGTTGTCGCTGGCCTTCAGGTCCACGGCATGGCCGGCGACCAGCGCCACCTGGCCGTTCGGCGCGTTCAGGTAGCCGCTATTGGTCACGTTCGGCGCGAACATCATGATGCTGCCGCCGTCGGCTGTGATGCTCGCGCCCTTTTCCACCTTGACGTCGGCTGCAACTTCGTTCGGCGCGACGAGAAAGGGCGGTTCGACGTTGGCTTGGCTCCAATTCGTGGTCGCGAGCTGCTTGAGGAACCTGTCGTTGGTGATGTTGAGCGAGGACGCGGTGAGGCCGGCAACATTGATCTGGCTTGCGCCGGTGAAGATGATGCCATTCTGATTGATAATCCAAACTTGTCCGTTCGCCTTGATCGCCCCCATGATCTGGCTCGGAACTGGTTGATTGCCGTTATAAGCATCACCGATGACGCGATTGAGCGCGATCGACTCCGAGCTCAACTGCTGGAACTGAACGCTTTCACTCTTTCCGATCGAAAAGCTGCCCCAGTTGAGGATGGCTTTCGGCGCCGTCTGTTCGATGTTGGCCTGCGCGCCGCCTTTCTCGTTGGTGGAATTCGGCAATAGACGCGCATTCTGCCAGTCCGACGTGGCGGTGAGAGACGCGGCATCTTTCCCTTGGAGTTGTGCTGCCGCCGCGGCTGCCGCATCCATATTGGCGGGCCGCAGCCCGGTCAGCACGTTACCGGCAGATACAGCTCCCGATGCAGACGCAGCGCTGGCAGCCGCAGCCTGGGCTGCCTTCATCGCCTCCAGCGCCTGTGTGACCTGCTTCAGCGAATTTTTCACCTGTGTCGCAGCTTGCATGGCCGCCTGCGCGGCCGCGGCCTGCTGGGTCGCGACTGGCGAGGTCGTTGTGGTGCTCCCAAGCGGCCTCGCCACGCCGTCTGCACTCGCCGCCACAAGGACGATCATGCTGGCGCCCGTAAGAAGTGCCGAACGGACCAAGGCTTGCCGGCGGCGAAGACGAAGGGCTGCGATCTGGTCGGGCATGAATGCGCTTTCTGGGCGAATGGATTTGGCTGCGGCAGGATCCGCGGCGTGAACCGCGCTCCCCCTCATCCATTAGACCGCCACCCTCGAGCCAACCCCGAACAAGCCTTGGCCGATTTTTTGGCCGATTTTTTGAGACCGCCGATTATCACCTCAGCGCAAGAAGGAATCAGCTCAGCAGCACAATTCCTGCCGGCAGCGAGCGCACCCTTGCACCAAATGCGCGTGCCAGATGTTCCACCGCATCGTCGATCCTACTGAGATGGAACGTGGCGACGACGTCCCTTTCTGCGAGCTTTTCGTTGAGCAGAACGATCCTTCCAGGCCGGTATCGATTCACCTCTTCGATGACGCGGGCCAAAGATTCGTGGCGAAAGACCAATTGGCCGTGTTGCCATGCAGTTGCGACCGAGAGGTCGACGGGCGCAACTTGCTGCAGCCCATGTGCACCATAGAATACGCAATGGCCGGCGGGAACCGTCGCGAACCGGCCGTCGCGGCCAACGTCAACCGTGCCGTCGAGGCAAGTGACGCGGACAGTTGTTCCATCCCGGCGTATAACAAAGCGGGCGACGGTGGATGTTGCAAGCCCATCCGCAGCGTAAACCACGAACGGCCCTGCGCTCTTGGTGGTGATCACCGCCTCCCCGGCTATCAACTCCATCTCTCGGGAGCCCTCCGAGGCAGCACGGACGCCGACACTCGTTTGCGTATTCA
This sequence comes from Bradyrhizobium cenepequi, assembly GCF_020329485.1. Taxonomy (GTDB): domain Bacteria; phylum Pseudomonadota; class Alphaproteobacteria; order Rhizobiales; family Xanthobacteraceae; genus Bradyrhizobium; species Bradyrhizobium cenepequi. The sequence continues at coordinate 32,612 of NZ_JAGKJI010000003.1, read as the reverse complement.
GGATCAGCGACACATCATCCGACAGCGCAAGCTGCCGTTGCTCACCGGTGCCGGTCCGGTAGCTCGCCCGCATCTCCTCGATCGACGGCCACAATCGGAACGGCGGCCTCGATCCCAAATAGCCCACCGCTGCGACCGACGCGGCAAGCGCTCCGCCTATCAAGGCCCGGCGCCCGATATGCCCGGCGACTGTGCGCGTCGCGCCTCGAGCAGCGGACAAGTTGCCCGAATGGTCCATCCGCCGTGCAACATCGCCGGCTGCAGGGCCAAGCGCTTCCCACAGCAATTTGGCCTCGGCAAAGGCCCGGGCGTGCGCGGGGCTCTGCTGGCGCCAGCGCTGTAGTGCCTCGACATCATCGGTGGTGGCATTGCCCGACAAGAGGAGCATGACCCACGCCGTCGCCTGGTCCGTCAGCGCCTGCCCTCCGTCCGAAGGCGCTCCCTCCCTTTCCTCCGCCGCATGCAGGGGAGGATCAGGCACGGCGGACAGGCCGGGCAAAATCCTGTGAGACGGTTCTTTCACGGTCGCTCCTCACTCACTAGACGTCTCAGAGCGGCCGGGTCCGAACTTCCGTGACAACTTTATTTCAAGGCGATCGCGGCAATGGTCAAGCGCCTGCTTGAGCTCGCGCTCGATAAAGCGCGTTGAAACACTGAATTGGGCTGCAATCTGCGGGATCGACAGGCCATTGACCCGTGCCGCGACAAAAATGGCGCGACGCCGCGGCGGCAGATCCTCCAACGCCTCGACCAACGTGCGGACTGACGAACGTGCCTCCACGACACGCTCGGGATCAAGTTCGTCGTGTTCGAGCCGTAGCAGCAGCTCGATCTCTGACCGCGCCAGGCGCCGTTGCTCCGAACGTCGCCGGTCAGCAGCAATGTTGAGCGCAATGCGGAAAAGATAGGTTCGCGGATGCAGGACCGCTCCGATCGTCGGCGGCATACGCTCGACACGGAGGTAGGCTTCCTGCAGCACCTCGTCCGCAATGTCAGGAGAACCAAGCCGGCGCGCCAGCCGTCCCTTCAAGAGGCCGTAGTCGTCCGTCAGCACCTGAAGCAAGAGAGCGTGACTCGTATGGGTCATGACGACTTAACAGACGGACATCCGGCTCGGCGGTCTAAACTGCTGCGAGCAGCGGTGCTCACCTTTGGGGGTGCCGCGCCCCAAAGCCCAAACTCGGCTCTCGTGTCGTGTTTCAGAGCCCCCAAGGAATTGGGATACCCATGGAGTGTGACGGTTTTGTTTCATGCTTGCCGCGAGACGCCGGGCGTCGCGCAAGCCGTTCCCCTTCCCCACTTGGAAGAGGGCTAGCCACAATCGCCACTGTCCCGGGGTGACCGGGGCAAGATCACCATGATGACCGGCTGCGGCAGCATAGGCGGCGGCTTGCCTGCTGAAACGCCTTCCATGAGCTCGCGGAGCCGACGGTCGCGTGCCAAATCGCTGGTCGAGCTCAATAGCTCGATCCGCCGCACGCGGCCGATATCGTCGAGCCATAACTCCATCGCAAGCCGATATGAACCGGGACGCGTTTCCGTGTCGCTGCACAATCGACGAAGGGCGGCGTTCTGCAGAGCGGCCGAATAGCGCCGAGAGGCCAGCGCGTCGGAATGCGGCTGCGAGAGCGTGATGGCGCCGGCGCCCATTGGGCGGACATCGAGACCTGTGCCCGCCAACAGGATGCGCAGCGCTCGCGTGACCGTGAAGGCTCCTTCGACTGCGGTCGATCGACGGCCCGCCACCGCGCTACCGTCTACAAAAATCGATATCCCGGTAACATTCCCAAATGCATAAAGAGCATCTTCCAACGGCTGGGCCGGAATATCAAAATGCACCACGATTTCGCCAGCAGCTGCCGTCGCTGGATTCTCCGCTGCCGCCATGACCGGAGAAAACACCAGCGCGCAAAGCGCCCATAGGGCGAAGACATTGGCGATCGGCCTGATTGGTCGTTTCCAGATCATCGGTCGACTGTGAGCTAAAGCGGCGAATGCACGGCTGAGATGCCGATCTAGAGCAATCCTGCTTCAAATTGAAGTGCCGTGCCCGGTTTGTTCTCGCCGAAAAACAGGAGCTTTGATCCGCCGCTCATAACGGTCTGATCGCAGGTTCGAGTCCTGCCGGGCCACCGGTGATCTCAGCAATTTGCCGAGAGCTGTTTCGCGGCAACGGGATCACCACACCAAATAGGTGCGCCTTTCGTTCGCCGGACAGCTTGCGATTGGCGACCTTGTACGGCATCCGACGTGGTACAGAAATCGCTCTGTCGGTCTCCGGCTTGGTTTGTGTCACCTGCGATCCCAGGAGTTTCGAAGCTGGCGCAAGGATCACACCAGCCTCATTCCAGCTTCGAGATATTTTCCTTTCTGGCATCGGAGACGATGCTGGCGCGGTCATAGGCGTTGATGTCGTCGATAAACTTGCCGGTGATGACCCGATCGACGGGAACGGCGGCAGGCAGCACCTTCTGATCGACGAAAAATTGAATGAGGCGATTCCAATCGGCATCGACCAGCAGTCCATGCTTGTCGCCGATCTTCGCCGTGTTCCAGATGCCGAGCCGGGCCTGATTGACAGCCACGCCTTCCTTGAGCGCAGCCGCGGTGTCAGGATTCTTCGATCTGGCCTCAGGATATGCTTTCCAGGTGATCAGCACCGCGGCTTCGGGATTGGCCATCGAATAGTCATATCCCTTCGCGATTGCCCGCGCGATACCGGTCAGCATTTTGGGATTCTTGCCGATCGTATCATTGCGAGCCAGCAACGCGACATCCGGCAGCGTACGCAGATTCTCAGGCACCGGGATCGGGCGAAGATCGAGCCCGGAAAACTTGAATTTCGCCAGCGCCGCATCCCAGTAAACCACGCCGTCCACGAGCTTTTGGCGAACCGAAGTCACCGCCTGCGCGCCGACGCCGATGGGCAGGAAAGAGATATCCTTCTGGGGATCCAGGCCCGCGGCTTGCGCGAACGCACGTCCAAACGTCGTGCCGGCGCTCCCCATCGACTGGATACCGAGCTTCTTGCCCTTCAGCTCGGCAAGCGTCTTGATCGGGCTGTCGGGCAGCACCGCAACCGACCAGATGTTGGAGTAATAGAGACCGTAGAAATAGCGGATATCGAGCTTTCCGGACTGAATGCCGACCAGTGCTTCGCCCGGCGAGGCCGCGCCGACTTCGGCGTTGCCGGCCGAGACCTGGATCGCCGACTCGTTCGAGCCGCCGACGGCGATCAATGTGACATCGTAGCCCTCCGCGGCGAAATACCCCTTATCCCTGGCGACGACGAATGGGGAGAACGCTTCGTCGATGTTGCGAACGGGAATCAGCAGCCTCACCTTCTCAAGCGCATTCGCGCTTTCCGTACAGCCGACGGCCGCTATCACTACCGCGGCAGCCAACAACAGCCGGCGTCCCCAAGCTACGCTAGACATTCTCATCTCCAACAGGCTCTCAATGCATCATTGGCGCATCGCTGCGCCGGATCCAGAAAATGGAGCGACGCGCCGCATATCGCATCAGGCCGTGCATCGCCAGGCCAATAGCCGACAGCACGATCAAGACCGCGAAGACGCCTGACACGTCCATCCCGAAATTAAGGGTCACCACGAGATAGCCGAGACCGACCTGCGCGCCGACGAATTCACCGACAATCGCGCCGATGACTGCGAGCACGGCGGCAATCTCAAGCCCCGCGAAAATCAGGACCAGCGCGGATGGGATGCGGAGCCGCATCAAGGTCTGCCACTTGGTGGCGCCAAACGCCCTCATCATGTCAAGCTGATCCTTATCCGTTGCGTGGAAGCCGGCGATCACGCTCACCAGTACCGGAAAGAAGCAGACCAGCGCCGTGATCACGACCTTGGAGGTGAGACCATAGCCGAACCAGATGATGAAGAGCGGTGCGATGGCAACCTTCGGCAAGGTCTGCAACGCCACGAGATACGGATACACCAACCGTTCGAAGACGGGCACCAACGAGATGGTGGCGCCAATGACCAGACCGGCGATCCCGCCGAGCACGAAGCCGCTCAACACCTCGACCAGCGTCGCCCACAAATGCGGCCAGATCATCCCGCTCGAGACCAGGGCGTAGAGCCGAACCACGATCGAGCTCGGAGTCGGCAGCACGATCGGCGATACGTCGAACCCTCTACAGGTGCCCTCCCATACCGCAATCACGACTACCGCGACTGCAATCGATTGCAGCAGATGCGATCCCGCCGGTTTTGAAGCATCACTCATAGCGATGTCGCCGTTACCGATTGCGCGCCGAAGATAGTGCGGATGCGATCGCAGAGTTCACCGAACCGTGGCGTCGCCATGGTCTGCAGCGAACGCGGACGGCCGACATCGACATCGATGATTTCGGAGATGCGGCCCGGCCGCGGCGACATGACCACCACGCGATCACTCAAGAGAACGGCTTCCGGAATGCTGTGGGTAATGAAGATGACGGTCTTCCGCTCCTCGGACCACACCCGCATGAGCTCCATGTTCATGGCCTCGCGCGTCATCGCATCGAGCGCCCCGAACGGTTCATCCATCAACAGAATGCGCGGCTCGCGCATCAGTGCGCGGCAGATCGCCACGCGCTGCTGCATGCCGCCGGACAGCTCGAACGGATACTTCTGGGCGAAGTCCTTCAGCCCCATGAAGGCGAGCAGGCCTTCAGCGCGCTTGACCGTCGCCTCGGACTTGTCGTTCCTTAAATGGGCCGGCAGCAGCACGTTGGTCAGCACCGTGTTCCACGGCAACAACGTCGCCTGCTGAAAGACGACGCCTACATCCGGACGCGGACCGGAAATCTCGGCACCATCGCATTGGATGGTCCCCGACGACCTGCTTTCCAGGCCTGCAAGGATCCGGAGCAGCGTTGTTTTGCCGCAGCCACTGGGGCCCACGACCGAGATGAACTCGTTTTCCCGAATGTCGAGGTTTACGTTGGTCAGCGCGTTCACGGTCTCGCCGGAGCGGGTCTTGAACCGCTTCTCCAGGCCCGCGATGCGAATCATCGCCGATTTCGTCGAGTCCGAAGCGGAAATTGAAACGCCATAGGCGCTGCCCGCTGGCTGAACCTTCAAAGCGACCATTGTTCTCTCAATCAGGTGGCTGACAACCTTACCCGCGAGAGCAAGATTTGCGCCACGGCGCCATATGCGCCGTTCCTCCCTTGTTGACTATCTAGTTAACTGAGCTTTCTTGATGTTGTCTAGCGCGAATTTCGTCTTCTGCCGATAGGAGTCGATCAAAATGCGGAACGATCCGCTCTTCCCGCCTCGCTGCTCCGCAATATTGGAGGACTCTCCCTGCATCTTTCAGCAAAGAGACGGCTTGCGCGCAGAGCGCGCTAACCATGCATCAACCGAGACTTGGCGCTCAGATGCCTACTTATTAGGACGATGGCGCCCTTTTGCACTGCAGTCATCAGGCTTCAAGAAATAGGAAGAAATGATCACGTTGACTATTCGGTCAACTTAGACTTGGTTTGCTCCAAACGAGGCTGCGGGGGTGACGATGCGCGAGGTTGTTATCCGATCGAAGGACGACGTCGCCGAGTTCGTCGGCGATCAGCCGATGACCCGATCCGGCCTCGGCGTGGTTCTGATCGCGCTGGGGGGCGTGTTCGTCGATGCCTATGATTTTGCCAGTCTCGGCATCGGTGTTCCCGGGCTGCGTGCAGAATTCGATCTTGCGCCATCTCAGCTTGGAACGATTACCGCGATCATGGGCGTCGGCGCCGTCATCGGCGGCGTCGCCGGTGGTCACCTGACGGACAAGATCGGCCGCCTTCGAATGTTTGTGGTCGATCTCGTCTGCCTCGTCGTTGCAACGCTGGGCGCGGCGCTGTCGCCCAATATCTATGCGCTTTTGTTCTTCCGCTTCCTGATGGGCGTCGGCGTCGGGCTGGACTATCCGGTCGCGTTCAGCTTTCTCGCGGAATTCGTCAACAGGACGCGGCGTGCGGGAAGCATCGCGCTCTGGGTATTCCTGTGGCAGGTCGCCGTCGCCGTTTCAGTGTTCGTTGCGCTCGCCATCTATTGGCTCGGTCATGTCGAGCATCTCTGGTGCTTTGCGGTGGGCTTTGGCGCGCTGCCCGCTCTCGCCATCCTGCTGTTGCGCGGCAGGTACATGTCGGAGAGCCCCCTATGGGCGGCCAATCATGTCGGCCTTGCGGAAGCGGCACGGCTTCTGGAGAAAACCTATCAGGTCAAGGTCCGGGTCGAAGGCAATCTCGCAACCGCCACCAAGGTCGCGTCTGCGAGCTACGCGACGATCTTTGCGAAGCCGTATCTGGCGCGGACGATCCTGGTTTCGGTGGTTTCGATCACCCAGAGCCTGGAGTATTTTGCCGTCGGATTCTATCTGCCGTCGATCTCGACGGTGATCTTCGGCAGTGATTTCGTCTACGCCGCCATCGGAACGCTGCTTTCGACCATAGCCGGCGCGATCGGCGGCCTGCTTGCGGCGGCCTACGTCGACAGGCTGGGCGTCAGGCGGCTGATCATCACGGGCTACTGCATCGTGACGGTCAGCCTGTTGCTGTTCTGGTGGACCGCGGACCGCGTGTCGCCCTACTTCTCCATCGTGCTGATCTATGGCTTTATTCTGGGGCAGACCCTTGGCCCCGGTTCCGTTTCCGCATCGCTGGCGACACTGTCATATCCGACATTGCTCCGCGGAACGGGCGCCGGCTGGGCTCAGGGAATGGTGAGGATAGGCACCATCATCGGGCTGTTCTTCTTTCCGCTGCTATTGGCGAAAATCGGCCTGTCCAACCTGATGCTCGCGCTCGCACTGGTGCCGGTCGCCGGCCTGCTCTCGCTGTGGATGGTCAAATGGGAACCGGTCCGAAGCCGATCCGAAGACGATGTGATCGAGGGGCACATGATCTCCCCAAACGAACCCGCGATTGAGAGCCCCCGCTAACCTAATCCGCGGCTGCCAGGGTCTTCGCATTTGATTTCCGATCCAGCGTCTTGGCGGGGTCGGATACACAATATTGCAGAACAAGGTCGGTGACATGCTCTAGCCACTGCTTGCGCGCGATCGCCGAACTCAGCTCCTTGTTGAGCGCGATCTCCAGCGTGTACTGATTGGAGAGGTAATGATAGCACAGCGATGACAGCGTCAAATAAACCACCGCCGGATCAAGCCCCGCGCGGAAGACGCCATCCCTTCGGCCTCGCTCCAGGATAAAGCTGAGCGTTTCGACCAACGGGTTGTAGAGATCCCTGATCCGCTTCGATTTGCGAATATACTTGCCGCGGTGCTTGTTCTCCTCGTTCAGCAGGCGAATCGCGTTCGGATTGTTCTCCAGCGCCAGGAACGTGTGCGCGATGAGCTGTTGCAGAGCCACGATAGGATCGCTCGCGCGCACCGACAAGTCACGCTGCTGCTCTCGGAAACTCTCGTACATCCGTTCGAGCGCGGCGACAAACAGGCCTTCCTTGGACTTGAAATAGTAGTACAGCATGTTCTTGCTGAGGTGACAGCGCTCGGCGATGCGATCGACGCGCGCACCCTCAAAGCCAATGCGGCCGAATTCTTCCATGGCCAGTTTAAGTATCTTCTCGCGAACGCGAGCCGGATCGCTGCTACGACGCGCCAAGACGCGCTCCCTTCATCTATGGAGCGAGAGCGAAGCCTCAAATCGGATCTACGAGCGCCTTTCCGCGAATACGCCGTCCGGTCATCATCGCGAACCTGCAGCTCCCCTCGCTTCAATCCGAGAAGAAGCCCAACCGCCCGCGAAAATCAAACTGAAAAATGGTCAAGTGCGATGGAATCAGTTGAATCCCCGTCGCGTTCTTCAGTTCTTGAGCATGGTCTTCTTGGAAAGCTGTCCAATCCTTGCGCTAACGCAAATTCCTCCGTCCGGCTCATGCCCTACGTCGCGGAACGAGCAGCCTCTGCCCTTTCGACCAGTTGCCATATCCGCGGCGGCGAGAGCGGCAGCTCCATCGGCTGAACGTTGAGGTGCGACAAGGCATCGGCCACGGCATTGGCCATGACGCCTCCGACCGGAATGAGACCGCCCTCACCTGCGCCCTTTGCGCCCAGCGGATTGTTCGGACAGGGTTTCAGCTCGACAGTAATCGAACGGATATTGGGAAAGTCCGACGCCGTCGGCATCAGGTAATCGGCAAACGAGCCCGTCAGCAATTGGCCCTCGTCGTCGTAGACCAGATGCTCCAGGAACGCGCCGCCGAGGCCCTGCACGATCGAACCGATCGCCTGACCATGTAATGTCAACGGATTGATCATGCGGCCAACATCCTCGACCGAGATGAAATCAACGACTTTGACATGCCCCGTGCCGGGATCAACAGCCACATGCGCAGCCTGCGTCCCGTAAGCCCAGGTGTACTTCTTGTTGAAGAACTCGGCTTCGACTTCGAGTGGCTCGTCCGACAGCCCGGCAAACGCCAGATGCTCGCCGCCAAAGCCGGCCTGCTCGCCGTCAATCACGATCTGCTCCGCGGTGCAGCCGAGACGCGCCGCGGCTGTCTTGCGGATCAGGTCCTTCAACTTCTCAGCTGCCAGCAGGATCGCCGAGCCGCCCATCACCGTCGATCGCGAGTGATAGGCGCCATAGCCGTCCTTGACATAGCTGGTTGACCCGTGACGGATGGTGATCTTGTCGTAAGACATCTCCATGGCATCGGCCGCGATCTGCGCCATGATCGTTTCCAATCCCTGCCCGACCGACGACGATCCGATATAGACCGAGAGCGCCCCATCCGTCTCCAGAACCAGGCGTGCCTCCTCCTTGGGCCCCGCCGCGCCGCCTTCGATGAAACTGCCGATCGCAAGGCCGTGATAGTAGCCGTCGATCAGTTGGCCGCGAAGCTTGCTTCTTTCGTCCCAGCCGAACTCCCTCAAGCAGCGATCGAACACCGCGTGATAATCGCCGCTGTCGAGCTCCGTCGAACTGTCATAGGGCGTAATCGAGGCGAGCGGATATGGCATCTGCGCATCGGCCACGAGATTGCGACGGCGCAGTTCGACCCGATCGATCTTCAAATCCTGCGCCACGAGATCGATCATCCGCTCACGAATGAAGTCGGTCTCGTAGCGACCTGGTCCGCGATAGGTCCCGCAAGGCGTCTTGTTGGTGGTCAGCATCGAGCTCTTGAGGTCGATGTGCTCGATGCAATACGGCCCCGACATGAATTGCGCGACGTTGCGGGGGCCGACGGAGCCGTTGGTGCGAATATAGGCGCCGATATCGGCCCATATCTGGCCACGCAGCCCGATGAAGCGACCATCGCGCGAAACCGCGAATTCGACGTCGCACTCGATATCACGCGCGTGATTGGCGCTCATGATGTGCTCGCGACGGTCCTCGGTCCATTTCACCGGCCGCCCGACAATTCTTGCCGCGGCCGGAATGAGATAGTCCTCCGGATAGAACTCGCCGCGCGAACCAAACCCGCCGCCGACATCGACCTCGATCAGATCGACCGTTTCGAGCGCAAGTCCCAGCTGGGCGGCGAGCGTGCGGCGGTTGTGCCAGGCGGTCTTGGCGGCTCCCCAAACCGTCAATTTGCCGGCCACCTCGTCCCACTCGGCGACAAAGCCGCGCGGCTCCATGAACATCGCGGCGTGCCGCTGCACCTTGAACGTCTCGCGGCGGACATAGTCGGCCATCTTGAACGCCTCGTCCGCATTGCCGCGGAACGCGCTCCATGTGATGGCGACGTTGGACCCGTGCTCCTCGAACAGCACCGCCCTTTTTGCCTCGGCCTGCGACCGGCTGGCGATTGCCGGCAGCGGTTCGATATCGAGCGCGATACGCTCAAGGGCATCCTCGGCGATCGCCGCGCTGTCGGCGATGACGACCGCAACCGGTTCGCCGACATAGCGCACCTTCTTGTCGGCCAGGACCGGCTGATGGAACGACTCGAGCTGCGGCAGCGGCTGCAACCGCAACGGAATGACAGGGACCTTCGTCCCGAAATCCTTGGCGGTGAGGACGCGATGCACGCCCGGCAGCGCCAGCGCTTCACTACTGTCGATCGACCTGATGATCCCGTGCGCAACCGAGCTGCGCAGGATCACGGCGTAAAGCTGGTTCGGCCGGTTGACGTCGGCGACGTAAGTCCCCCTTCCCCGCACCATGCGCAGGTCCTCGACCCGCTCCATGGGGCGGCCGATATAGGAATTGAAGCTCTTCATCACTTGCTCCCCGAGCCCCGGTAGGACTCCCGCGCTTCAAGCACGGCTTCGACGATCGGAACGTATCCCGTGCAACGGCACAAATTGCCGGAGAGAACATCACGGATCCGCTCCTCGTCAGCGTCCGGCTCATGGCTGAGCAGAGCGTGCGCGGTGGTGATGAAGCCCGGTGTACAGAAGCCGCATTGCAGGGCGTGATGTTTCCGGAATGCGGCCTGCAGCGGCGTCAATTCGTCGCCGGAAAGGCCTTCGACCGTCACGACCTTGTCGCCCTGCACCTGCACCGCAAGCATAAGACAGGAACGAACGGCCTCGCCGTTGACCAATACGGTGCACGCGCCACAGACGCCGTGCTCGCACGCTAAGTGAGTGCCGGTCTGGCCAAAGTCATTCCGGATGCAATCCGCCAGCGTCGTGCGCGGCTCGACGTCGGAGGCGACCGGTCGGCCGTTGAGATCGAATTTGACGTGCATGAAAAACTCCTAGGCAGCGGACTTCTTCAGACCGCGCGCGAGCAGCGTTGCAACCAGCGCCGCACGATAAGCACCGGGCGCGTGAATATCGGACGGAGGATCGACGGATTCCCGCGCCTTTGCCGAAGCGGCTGCAATCAACTTGTCGTCCAACCGATTGGCGTTCAGCATTGTCTCGACGGCCGCCAGCCGGATCGGCCGATCCGCAACCCCGATCACACCCACATGCGCATCGACAATGCGGCCGGTGCCATCCAGGTCATAATGCAGGGCGACGCCCGCCATCGCGAAGTCGCCTTTCCGGCGCGCGAACTCCAGGAAGGCCCAGCGCCTCGCGGCCGGCCAAGGAGGCAGATGCACCTCGGTCAGGATTTCATCCGGCTGCAAGCTGGTCTGCAGCGGACCAGTGAAGAAATCAGCGGCCGCTTCGATCCGCGACCCGGCGCTTCCGACGATCGTCATCCGCGCCTCGCAGGTCATCGCAACGCCAGGCATCTCGGCGGACGGGTCGGCATGCGCCAGAGAGCCGCCGACCGTTCCACGGTTGCGGATCTGGTAGTGGGCGACGTGCCTGATGGCTTCAGCCAGCAATGGGTGGCTGACCGCGAGCCGCGCGTCACTTTCGATATCGCACCATCGCACTTTGGCGCCGAGGCGGACGCCATCTTCGCCGATGCTGATCGCATCGAGGTTCTTCAGGTGCTTGAGATCGACCAGCAGTTCGGGCGCCGCCAGGCGGAATGCGAGCATCGGCATCAGGCTCTGGCCGCCCGATATCACCTTTGCGCTTCCGTCTCTCGAGGCCAGCAGGGCGACCGCCTCGGCAACCGTCGAGGGCGACGCATACTCAAAGATCGGCGGCTTCATCCTGCCTCCCACCAACGCGCGATGCATCGACTTACGGTCTTCATCGCGCTATTGAAACCGGTGGCCGTGGTCTTGCAAGGCGAGCGGAGCGCACGCTCGACCTGGCCGACCAGCGACAGTATCGAACTATGTCCAATGTTGACTAGATAGTCAACAAGTGAATAAGCTCGAATCGAGGCTGCTTTTTGCACCACGTTGGCGCCGCTTGCAAAGCCGGCCGATACACAGGGACAAGGACGAGATCACTCATCATGTTCGACAATACGCGCGTCATCGCGATCGAGGAACATTATTGGGACCCGGAGATGGCGCGAGCTTTTCCAGCGGGCGAGAACAAATCTCCGATCGCTGACCTCTTGACCGAAATCGGAGACGTCAGGCTTCGCGCGATGGACGCCGCGGGAATCGACGTGCAGGTGCTGTCTCATGGCGCGCCGGCGGCGCAGAAATTGTCACCCGGCATCGCGGTTGAATTGACGCAGCGGGTCAATGACCGTCTCGCCGAGGCCTGCGCCAGGCATCCCGGCCGGTTTGCCGCATTCGCAGCACTTCCGACGCCCGTCCCTGATCAGGCCGCGCGAGAACTCGAGCGATGCATCAAGGACCTGAAATTCAAGGGCGCGATGATCCACGGCCTCACCAACGGCCTGTTCATCGACGACAAGCGCTTCTGGCCGATCTTCGAGGTGGCCGAGAAGCTCGATGTGCCGATCTACCTGCATCCGTCGGTGCCGCATGCGGAGGTCACCAAGCATTATTACGACGACTACGCCCGCGATTTCCCGACCGTGATCCGGCCGGCCTGGGGATTCACGGTCGAGACGGCAACGGCCGCGATTCGGCTGATCCTGAGTCGCGCGCTAGAAAAGTACCCTAGGCTTCAGATCATCCTCGGGCATCTCGGCGAGACCTTGCCATTCCTGCTGTGGCGCATCGATCAGGCGCTGTCCCGTCCCGGCCAGCAGAGCCTGAGCTTCCGCAAGCAATTTTGCGAGCACTTTCACGTCACCACCAGCGGCAATTTCTCGACGCCGGCGTTGATCTGCACCATGCTGGAGCTCGGCATCGACCGGATCATGTTTGCCGTCGACTATCCCTACGTGATGAACCAGGACGGCATGGACTGGATCAAGCAGCTCCAGCTCTCCCCTGACGACAAGGGCAAATTGATTAGCAACAACGCCGCTCGATTGCTCAAGCTGTGAACGCCCCCTCTGCGCAGAGAAGCACGCGAACCGAGGCGAGACCGATCCATGACAGAGCTTCCTGCGATTCCTGCCGATCTCCGCGCGTTGATGGCGGAGGTCGGCAGGAGATGGGCCACAGACACCAAGGGCCATGTTCGACTGATGATCGAGAAATTCAGCGAAGTGCTGAAGTCCTCGCCCAGAGAGGGAATCCGCGTTGAAGCCAATATTCACTATGGGCCGCATGAGCGGCAGGCGTTCGAGGTTTTCCATCCCGCCGCGGCAGATCCGTCACCGCGACCCGCGCTGATCTTTGTCCATGGCGGCGCCTTCACCGAGGGTAGCCGCCATCGCAGCGCAGAGATCTACGCCAACGTCCTGTATTACTTCGCAAGGCACGGCGTCGTCGGGGTCAATGCCGGCTACCGCCTTGCCCCTGAGGCGCGCTATCCGGAAGCCACCCGCGACATTGCAGCGGTCGTGCAATGGATGCACGACAACGCCGCCCGCCTGAATGTTGATCCCAATCGAATCTTTCTGATGGGACATTCCGCTGGCGGCGCACATGTCGGAACCTATGCCTACGACAAACGGCACCATCCCGCAGGCGGGCATGGGCTCGCAGGCGTCCTGATCATCAGCGGCCGGGTCCGCGCCGATGCCCGCGCGGACAACCCCAATGCCAAGCGGGTCGCCGAATATTATGGCCCTGAGAGCTCGATCTACGACGACGTGTCCCCTGTCTCCCACGTCGACGAACAGAGCCCACCGACGTTTGTGGCCTGCTCGGAGTTCGAGAATCCCCTGATCGACGTCTATTGCTTCGAGCTGGCTTATCGTCTCGCCGTCGCAAAGGGTCACGCGCCGCCGTTGGTCTGGCTGAAAGGCCACAATCACACGTCGATTATCGCGCATTTCAACACGGCCGAGGACGTCCTCGGCCGTGCCTGTCTCGCTTTCCTGGCCGAAACGCGCCGATCCTGAATCGGCTCGGACGAACGGGAGCTTCAGGGAAGGCGGATGCCGGTGAATTTCGGTTGGGTGTACTCCTCGAACGCATAGGGAAGTCCTTCGCGGCCAACGCCCGACCGGCCGACCCCACCAAAGGGATAGTTATCGAGCCGGAACCGGCTCGCCTCGTTGATCCAGAGCGAACCGACACGGATTTCTTCCGACATCCGCATCGCAGTCGCCAGGCTGGCAGTGAAGCAGGATCCCTGCAGGCCGAATTCGCAATCGTTTGCGATGCGAATGGCGTCATCGATATCCTTGGCCCGCATCACCACCACGACCGGCCCGAACACCTCCTCGCGGATCAGGCGCGTATCTGGCGGCGGGTCGACGACAACGGTGGGAGGAATGACGCAGCCCGTCACCTCGCCGCAGGTCACCACGCGGCAGCCGCGAGAGCTGGCGTCCTCGATCATTGCCTTGATCCGCTCGGCCGCGCGCGTGGAAACCACCGGACCAAGGTCCGTATCCGGCAGAGCCGGGTTCCCGACCTTGAGCCGCTTCGCCGCTTCGATGAAGCGCGCAAGGAACTCGTCGAACACCGGTGCTTCGACGATGATCCGCTGCGTCGAGATGCACTGCTGGCCGCTGGCCTCGAACGAGGATGGGACGATGCGCTTCACGGCGTCCTCGATGTTTGCGTCCGCCGCGACAATATTCGGCGAATTGCCACCGAGTTCCCCAATGAAGCGCTTTGCGCCCGCCGCACGTGCCAGCGCGTCACCCGCAGCGGTTCCGCCGGTCAGCGTGACGACATCGACATCCGGGTGCGCGGCAAGGTCCAGCGCCTCCTGGCGGTCACCGGGCACGACCTGCGCGAGGCCCTCGGGTACGCCGCCCACGCCAAAAGCCGCGGCGATCGATTGCGCGATCCGGGTGCCCTCCAGGCAGGGCTTGATGATAACCGCATTCCCCGTGATTAACGCCGGCGCGAGCTTCTGCACCAGCAGATTGGAGGGTGCGTTGAACGGCGTTACCGCCGCGACCACGCCGTAGGGCACGCGGCGCATGAATCCGAACAAACCCGCGCCGGCCGGGACCATGTCGATCGGCACGACCTCTCCGCCGAGACCGTGCAGGTGCATCGCGCAGGCTCTTATGAAGGCGATGCTGCGCCTGACCTCCATCTCGGCCGCCTTGCGCGGCTTGCCGATATGCTCGATCGTCATTTCGACGAGTTGCGGCGCCTCCTTCTCCATCGCGCTTGCGGCGCCGTTGAGCCAGGAAGCGCGCTGGTGCGCCGGCGTCTTGAGGAATTGCCGGAACGCCGCTTTGGCAGCTTGCACGCAGCGCTCGATCTGATCGGCGCCCGTTGGCCGGACCACAAAGGTGACGCGGCCAGTCCAGGGATTCCGGACCGAGAACTCGGCATCGTTCGGCACACCACTCGTCATCTGGCCCTTACCGTCATTCGTCGTCATTTCTTCCTGTCCCGCCTCGAAGGCCATCATGCATCGCCAAAGCTTGACATTATGTTGACTATACAGTCAACATCAGCGGGCTATAGCTCGCTGGATTGGGACAACTTCTTGAAAATCGCAGTCATCGGTTACGGAGCGATCGGACGTTTTGTCATCGAGCATTTGCACGCTGACCCTTCGATCGAAATCTGCGCGGTGTTCTCGGTTCCGCGGCCGGTGAGCTGCCCTGCGCCACTCGTCGACAGCATCGAAGCGCTGCTGTCGACGAAGCCTGAGTTGGTAGTTGAATGCGCGGGGCATCAGGCGCTCAGGGATTCCGGCGAAGCCGTGATCCGCAGCGGGACCGACCTTCTTGTTGCCTCGGTCGGAGCGCTCGCCGATCCAGCGCTCGAACAGGCGCTGCGGCGCGCCACGGCCGGCGGCGGCCGATTGTTGATCCCAGGCGGCGCGCTCGGTGGCATCGAGGCGCTCAGCGCCGCGCGCGAGGCCGGGCTCGATTCAGTAGAATATTCCGGTCGCAAAGCTCCGGCCGCTTGGAGAGGGACGCCCGCGGAGAACATGATTGCGCTCGCCTCGGTTACGTCGGCAGAGACATTTCTCGAGACCGATGCACGCACAACCGCTTTGCAGTTTCCGCAGAATGCCAACGTCGTCGCAGCGTTGGCGCTAGCGGGACTCGGCTTTGAGAAAACAAAAGTCCGCTTGATCGTCGATCCTGCAGCCGACGGAAATACCCACTCGTTCGTGGCGCGTGGAGCGTTCGGCGAAATCTCGACGACGATCCGCTCGACGACATTGCCGTCCAATCCGAAGACGTCAATGCTCGCGCCGTTCAGCCTGATACAGGCGATAAAGAAACGGGCCGGCCTGATACTGGTATGATCGCCGGCCCGCTCCGTACCACTCTAAGACACACCGGAGGCTACGCTTTTTAAAGCGAAGCCTTCGCGCTGGGTGACCGCCGAAGCCTTCGGCTCCCGAAAGGTGAGCGCAACCACTCAGGCCTTCAAATGATCATCACGGCGTTTGTAGAGTTCGTCGTCCGCATAGCCCATCGTTTCCGGCCTGGCACGGCCGAGCATCACCTGAAAATAGACCGGCTCCAGGCTGTTGTTCTCGTACCCGTGAATGACGCCCGCCGGGCACGAAATGCATTCCCAGGGTCCCAACCGCTTCGTGATCTTGCGGCCATCCTCGTCCTGCACGAAAACATCGAGATGGCCCTTCAGAACGAAGAAGACTTCCTCGACCTCATGGGTGTGCGCGGCATTGCCTTGGCCGGGCGGCACAAACATGATCGAGAGCGTGAAATTTCCCGGAGGGATCGCCGCGATGTCGTTGTGCTTACCGGAACCACCGGCTCCGATGAAGCGATGCTGCGCGCGCTTGAATCCCTCGACCTTTGCGTCCTCGAATGCCGCCCAATCAGCGCGCCTGTCGGCGAAACGCGCGACATAGCGATCCATGATCTGCTCCAGTGAAGCCGTTTCCAGCTCCTTTGGGCGAGCGTGCCTTGCCGTAGCCATGCAGTTCTCCTTTAGCCCTCAATTACAGCGCTGGCGAGCCTGAGCTCCGCGAAAGTTCGTTGTCCCCAAGCTCCGAAACGCCTAACCGCACATTCGTTACGTCGCGGGACCAATGCCCGCTCAGTGATGAGATCAGCCTATTTCCAGTTAACCATCTAGTCAACACGAAAGGATGGTGCTCGATCGACAAGGTCTATGTCGCATAGGCGTGACCGATCCGTTGTGCAGCAACACGTGCGCGGGATGACGTCCTCAGCTGCCCACGAATATGAGGCGCAGACAAATCAGGTGAGGACAGGACTGCAGAACTTCTTGACGCAGCCGACCCAATGGAGACCTGCTCCTATTCTTGTCGTCGCTGTTTGAGACGAAGCGAACCAGTTGTGGCGCCGCAACGTCCGCTGCTCGGCGACACCCTGAAGGTCGTCATGTGGGCGCGACGAGGAAGATCGGACCGCGGCATAGCGGCTCGGAAGCTTCTCAACGTCAATGCACAAGGTGAGTCGGGCCTGGAGCCCTCTACGGTCTGGGCAACTCGCGGCGCTCCCGTGGTCCTCTGAAGCTGGGATTGCCCTCGCACTTCACCTTCGATGCCTGCCGGCACGGCGGCATGACCGAGCTGGAGGAAGCAGAGCTGACCGACGGACAGGGTCGAGCGCTGTCAGCACACCGAAAACAGCAGAGCTATATCGGCCAGGCGAAGCGCGCCGAGAGGCGCGTGCTCACAGCAACCCGCAAGGGCAAGGGCACGCGCACAGGCTGGCGAACGGAATGGCGAGAGATGTTCAGGATACGCAGCTGAAACCGGTTTAGAATGAAGGCCCTGAACAAAGCGCGATTGCTGAGTGATATCAACTGGCTGGGGCGGGAGGGATCGAACCTCCGAATGGCGGAATCAAAATCAGCTTGATTATTCAATGATTTCAAAAGGCATTTGGAAAAAATGCTCCAGAAACCCTTCTAGCGATTTCAATAGCTTGGCGATAGTTTCCAAATGAGGGGCAAGCCGTCGGAGCGGATCGGCTGGGATATCCCGCTACGAGATACGTCGAGGAACTAAGACCTTTGGATGCACGACGGAATGTCGAGGCGTTTTCTCTGGCAAAACCGCCTTTTGTGCGCGATCCAACTACGCTTCGAGAGTTGCGCCATCAAACCGGCGTCGGTTGGAACGCCGCAGCCACCGGCGACCGGCCTGTAAGCGTCCATTTCTCGCACACTTTTCCTGTGGTTCGTAAACACGACCTGTCTGGGAGAACTGGAGGTTGGTAGTTCTCCGGGAGATCGAAGCATTTGATGTGGGCTGTGGTCGGCCACATGATCCGTCGTTGGCACTCCGGGCCTGTTTCTTAGATTTGGGGCCCACGCCTCGCATGTAATGCCTCTCAGGGCGGTAACCGTCGCCTCGAATCCACCTGATCAACCTGCGCCAAGCCGTCATCAATTGTATCGCCGGTTTCTTCAATTAGCCCCCACCCTGGCCGAGGTACTTAGTCCAAAGCTCCGCGGGAAGCTCGGTTTCGTCCCAAACACCTACGAGAATGCCTTTGCGCTGCCCTCGCCCGCGGGCCTCAATTATCTGCCGCTCCGAGCGCGTCGTCCGTTGAGATGGCCGAAGACCCCACTCGCCCAACGCAGCGACAAGCCGTCGTCGCTCGCTCTCGAAGGCAGGATCTTGGCCAAGGTCGAGAAACTCGTTGGGATCTGTTGCCAGATCATAGAGCAGCGGCCGGAAACCCACCGGTTGCACGCACTTCCAGCGCCCGTCGGTAACCATGAACAGTCGCGCGTTGCGCGGCGCAATGCCGAGCTTCGCCGCAACCGGCAGCATCGAATAGTCGTATTCACTGAATGCGTGGGAACGCCAAGATGCTGGCGTCTCGCCGCGTAGATGTGGAATCAACGAACAACCTTCGAGGCGATGCGACTGTTCCTGCGAATCGGCGCGCAATGCATCGAGGAACGTGGGCGCCAGGTCGATCGTTTCCACGAGAGCTTCGCACACCGATCCACGAGCTCTATCCGCATCAGGACACGGATCGTAGATGATCAACGGCACCTTCACCGATGGGGTCATGGAAGAGATCCTTCTCGCCCATCCAATGATCGCCAAGGCAATCACCGTGATCGGATGTGAACACGACCATGGTGTTGTCGAAAAGACTTTTCTCTTCCATAAACTCGAAGAGTCGGCCTAGCTGATCATCAATTTGTTTGATGAGCCCCATGTAGACGGGCACAACTTCGTTACGCACCTCATCACGCGAGAATGCCTTCGACGCGCGCAATTCCATGAAGGCGCCGAAGATCGGATGCGGATCGTGGCGCTCTGCCTCAGAGCGAACGGCCGGCAAGACATCATCTGAACCATACAGATTGTTGTACGGCGCAGGCGCAATGTAGGGCCAATGCGGCTTGATGTACGACAAATGCAGACACCAAGGGCTGTGGGTACCGAAAACCTAAACCCGCGCATAATGGTGATGTAGTCCGCCGAGTATGGGGAGCGATTTGATGCTTCCGGTCCGGTGAACCGGGCGCGAGACCGGCGCATCTTTGTCCAACGACCGATGTGTTCTGATGTCATTGTAATAGCGTGCGTAAGATCGCAAAATTTGGCGTAGATGCGTCTCACCAAAAACGATGATGTGATCCAAGCACTCGCGGCGAATCGATCCGATCAACCGTTCGGCAAAACCATTCTGCCAGGGCGAGGCTGGTGCGGTCGGCTTGTCCCGAATTCCCATGGCCCGCAATCGGCGTGTGACGATAGTGCCATAAATGCAATCCCGGTCTCGGATCATGTAGCCCGGCGCCTCGTCCCAAGGAAATGCCTCGGTGATTTGGCGGGCAACCCATTCGGCCGTCGGATTCCTTGTGACGTTGACCCAGACCAGGTTTCTGCGGTCCAGTCGGACGATGACGAAAGCATAGAGCAGATCGAAGCCTACGGTCGGAACAACGAACAAATCCATGGCGGCAATGTCCGGTGCGTGATTACGCAAGAAGATCCGCCATCCCTGATGGGACGGTGCTCGCCGCCTGACCATATATTTGGCAACGCTTGATTGAGCGACCTCAAACCCGAGTTTGAGAAGTTCGCTGTGGAGGCGCGGCGCGCCCCAAAGTGGGTTCTCGACGCTCATCTGCCGGATCAACGCGCGCAGCCCCACCGCGATCGGCGGCCGCCCTCCGAGTGAGCGCGATTTCCAACGCCAGTAGCGGCGAAACCCGGCCCGATGCCACCGCACGAGCGTCTCGGGCCGGATGATGGTAAGAACCTGAAGAATAGACGGGAACCAACGATACAGCCGGACAAAGAACCAGCGATCACTGTTCGCGAACTGGATACGGCCGGGCAACCTGCGCCGCAAGATAATCAACTGATGTCGAAGTGCCGCGTTCTCAGCCTCAAGCCTCATCTTTGACTTGAATGGCGAGACCAAGACGGCCAGGACGAAATACAGAAGCCCGATCATCCCGCCAGCTTAGGTGATTCCGTCACGTCATCAACTCGGACGAGGTTTTCGGTACACACACCGGCAAGGGCTTTGCCGGCAGCTAATTGTCTCGGCAAGTATCCCCGGCAAGCTAGGCAAAGGCTGGTGCTTTAGGAAATTGGGCCGCTCAAATCGGCCATAAGGCCGCTAACGCGTCCCCTATTCTGTTGACCGCCTGAAGGCGGCCCGAGCGCCACATGTTCAATTGGTGGAGAGAAGTATTCTTGGCCTTCTGCTTGCAGATACACCACCTGATTATGGTTTTCGGCGTTATCGGCGCAAGTGACGACCTTCGGGAGGCCGGCCAGCGCCTTCGTCGCAGATTTCATCAGCATGCGTGCGGCGCTCCGGAAGCGCGTGTCAAGAATTCGCGATGAGAGCTACGGGCCGTTAGGCGGCTCGAATTCGTCCGAGGAAGGCGTTGACCTCGCGACGCATGTCTTCGAACCTGCCGCGTATTGCAGTAGAATGTTGCTCTACTTCACGAGCCGAATGATCTGTGCCGTTCACTGAACAAGCCACGTCTGCAATCGTCCCCGTTATCGCAACGGTCTGCTCGGCAGTTACTGTGGTATTCCGACTGATTTCGGAGGTCGCGGCATTTTGCTCTTCGACGGCGGCAGCTATTGTGCTCGCGGACTCATCCAGTCCATTGATGGAAGCTGAAATTGCGCGAACCGCGTCCACTGCTTCAGTGGTAGCGGCGCGGACCTTTTCGATATTCTTACTGATGTCTTCTGTCGCCTTCGTGGTTTGAGTTGCCAGTGCCTTCACTTCGGAGGCAACCACCGAGAAACCTCGGCCTGCTTCTCCCGCGCGAGCGGCCTCAATGGTTGCGTTGAGAGCGAGAAGGTTAGTTTGTTCCGCGATTGAGTTGATGATCTCAATAATCGTCCCTATTGCTTGCACGCTGTCTGACAATGCCGCCACTCGCCGCTCCGTCTCAGAAGAGCGAGTTCTTGTTTCCTGCGCAATGTCACGGGTCAGGTGAATCTGGCGTCCGATTTCATTAATCGAGGCCGCAAGTTCTTGGGAGGCCGCCGCTACTGTCTGGATGTTTTCCGAGACCGATGAAGCCGCGCTGTTCATACGTTCTGTTCCCGCCGCCGAATCCCTGGCACTCTTCGAGAGCTGTGTCACAGTTTGAGACGTTTGCTCAATTTCTGTAAACAGGGCGTCGACGAGCGACCCCACAGCAGTTTCAAAGTCGTCAGCAAAGCGCAGCATTGCGTTACGGCGCTCTAGCTCAGCCAATTTTTCGGCGTTCGCTTGGCTCGCTCTCAGCGCTTCGGTTTCCTTCATCTTCTCACGAAACTGGACAAAGGCACGGTTGAGCCGCCCGATTTCCGTCTTGCTTCCGTCGCTCGACACTTCGGTGTCGAACTTTCCGGCGCTGAGCTCCTCAAGGGCCACTACGGTCCGGTTCAAAGGGCGCGTTATGGAGCGTCCCAACAGGATCGTTATGACCAGGCTCAGCGATAGACCTGCGCCGAGAGTGCCGAGAACCCAAAAGGCCCGGTTGAGGAATATGGCGTTGACATCGTCGATGAAGATGCCGGTGGTGACGACCCAGTCCCAATGCTTATCGACCGCGCTCAAGAAGAGCTTCGGAGTATCGTTCACCGTTGAGCCCGGCCGCCTTCCCAGAAACTGGGAGAATCCCTCCAGCGACGCAGATTTGTTGGCTGCTTCCAGGTAACCACTGTAGTTTGCCCGGGTCTGATCGTCGTTCATCTCAAGCATGTTCTGGCCGATGTTATCCTTTCGCGAAGGATGCATCTTCATGATGCCTTTGCGGTCGAACACGAAAAAATAGTTCTTGCCGTCGAAGTTCATGCCCGCGAGGACAGTCAATGCAGTTTTCTGCGCTTCTTCCAATGGCATCTTACCAGCGGCGGCAAGATCTCCGTAGCGATTGACAGTATTGACTGCTGTCTCGACCAGCGCGCGCAGCTTTGTCTTGCGATCTTCAAACATTCCCGACCGCATGTCCAAGAGCATATAGCTGGTCACGCACGCCAGCACGGTCGCGAAGATCAGGACAATGAGAAAAAGCTTTTTCCCGATAGTTAACTTATGCCGCATGATCAAACGTCAACCTTTCGAAATAATTGACCATGAGTCTGCCTGTTTGGACTTTAAGAAGCGTTAAGCTTGGCATTTCGGTCTTCCTTGAGTGCGATAAAGTGCCATCAGTATTTTCAATCCAGCCCAGCCGCATCAGCTCACGACCGAACGTGGATATCATTTCAGGCTCACGGTCCTGGCAGAAACCGTGGCTCAACCTGTGTTTAGCGTCTCAGCTTTGTTGCGGGGAGGCGCAACACTCGATTCGTACGGTTGGTTGGACGGAAAATCCCAAGACTTGCCGACATGCGGTAGGAACTCGCGACCGGCGGCGCTGCTTCCCTGCCGCAGTCAACATTTCTAAGTTGTTGTTATTCTGGTCATCGCGAGTGACCACGACATCGTATGTGTCGGAAACCGGCATGATGCTCCCGTCTACGCGGTTGGGGAGTACAGCAGAGATTAGACGATCTTGCCGTCGTCAGTGACCGGCGAGGTGATCACCAGAAACACCAGATCGACCAAACCTGAATTCGAGATCGCGTGTTCGACACCGGGCGGCAGGAAGATGAAGTCGTGCTTGCGCACCACATGATTCTTGCCTGATATCTCCATCAGTCCCTCGCCTTCGAGCACATGATAGATCTGCTCCTGCACGAGATGCTTGTGGCGCGCGACATGCGCCATCGGCTGGTACATCGAAATCCGGTAGTCGATGTGACGGGAGCCCGCGGTCTCCGGCATGACAAGCGGCTTTGACAGCGCGCCACCGAAATGATTGGGGAATTCCCGCCACGGCACTTCGGCGATGTTGCGGATGAACGCGCCGTTGTTTTCTGAAGCCATGATGCTTGCTCCGCCGATCAGATGACGAGCGCCCCGCCATCGATATAGACGGTCGATCCGGTCGCAAAACCGTTCGCCATGAAACCGAGGATTTGCCGCGCGATGTCCTCAGCCGCGCCGACGCGGCCGACCGGCAGCGAAGCCGCAGCTTTCGCCAGCATATCGCGCCGCGCCTCTTCCGGCATCGCGGCGCGGATCGGCGTGTCTATGATTCCGGGCGAGACCGCGTTGACGCGCACCGGCGCGAGTTCGAGCGCCAGCGCCCGGGCCAGCGATTCCAGCGCGCCATTGGCGGCGCTGACGATCGCCGAATTCGGCCGTGGCCGAACGCTGAGGAAACCGGACACCAGCGTCAGTGATCCGCCGGGGCGGATCTCCGCCTGCTGCGCGACCCGCCAGGCGCCCCAGAACTTGCCTTCCATGGTGGCGCGGACATCTTCCATCGCCACCGTCTTGAACGGGCCGGTGCGGAGCTGGGCCGCCGTGACCACGACGTGGTCGACCGGACCGCAACGCTGGAACAGTTTGGCGACGCTGTCATCGCTGGTGACGTCGGTGGGAATCGCGATCGCGTTCAGCTTCTCCGCCGCCTTGTCGAGCCGCTCCACGTTGCGCGACGCAAGGATGACGTCAGCGCCTTCGCGTTTCGCCATCTCGGCGGTCGCCAGACCAATGCCGGAGGAACCACCGACGACGACGACTTTCTTGCCTGCAAGCAACATGGGATTTCCTCGCGTGAGATCAGGCGGGCTGGTAGCGCGTGCCGATGCCGGCCTTGCTTTGTCCGAGTCCGGGCAATTCCCAGACGCCTGCGCCGACCGGATTGATATCGGCGGCGATATCGACATCGATTAGATAGGGCTCGTTCGCCGCGATTCCCTTGCGAATCGCCTCGCCGAGATCGCCGGCGCGATCGACGCGCACGCCTTCGACACCGCAGGAGCGCGCCATCGCGGCGAAATCCGGGTTGTAGCGCGCGCCGGTGTTGGGATCGTGGAAATCAGTCGCAAGCTCTCGGCCGCCGAGATAGCCGCGCTGCAGCCCGCGGATCGAGGCATAGGCGTAATTGTTCCAGACCACCCAGACCACGGGCAGATTATATTCGACCGCCGTTCCCAGCACGTTGGCGTGCATGAAGAACGCGCCGTCGCCGCAGACCGATACGCAGGGCCGGTGCGGAGCCGCAAACTTCGCGCCCATCACGCCGGCAACGCCAAAGCCCATCGGGCCGAATCCCATCGAGCCGATCAGCGAATCCGGCCGCTTCGGCTTGCAGAAACCGAGCAGCCAGTTGTGATGCACGCCGATATCGCTGACGAGGATGGCATCCTCCGGCAGCGCCTTGTCGATCTCGAGCGCGGCGCGCTGCGGATTGATCGGCGTGGTGTCGTCGGAAAATCCGGGCGCGACAAACTTGTCCCACTCTTTCCGATAGCCATCGATCTGCGAAAGCCATCTCTTGCGCGCATCGGCCTTTTTGGTGAGGTCGGCGCGGCGATCGAGTTCGGCGTGCACCTGCCGCAGAAAAGTGCGCACGTCGGCCATCAGCCCGAGCGCGACCGGATAATTGCGGCCGATCTCCTCGGGATCGATATCGACATGGATCAACCGCGTTGGCGGTATGGTGAAGGAATAGCCGGGGATCCACGAACTCGAGGTACGGTCGTCGAACCGCATCCCCATCGCCAGCAAGACATCCGCCTGACGCGTCGCGTGGTTGGCCTGATAATGCCCGGCGCGCGCGACCAGCCCCAGCGCCAGCGGATGGTTGCAATCGATGGCGCCGAGGCCGCTGGCAGACGCCGCGACCGGAATCTGCAAGCGCTCGGCAAGCCTCAAGAGTTCCTCCGCCGCGCCGCCGTAGCGCACGCCCTGGCCTACGATGATGGTCGGCCGCTCGGCGCCGAGCAGCATGTCGACGGTTTTCACCACGCCATCCGGATCGGCGCCGCAGCGGCTCGATATGTTGCCGTTCCAGGCGATCGCGTTCGGCGCCTCCTCGGCCGCCGACTCCATGAATACGTCGAAGGGCACGTCGAGCACGACAGGACCGGGCCGGCCCGTCGTCATGGTCTTCCAGGCCTGCCGCACCGCCAGCGGCACCATCTCGCCGCGCGTCGGCTGAAACACCTTCTTGCACATCGTGCGCACGGTGGAGGGAAAATCGGCCTGATAGTGCCGGTACATCTCCTGGAAGGCGCCGCGGTTGAACTGGCTGGTCGGCACGTTGCCGGTCACCGCCATGAACGGAACGGAGTCGAGGAATGCATTAGCGAGCGAGATCGGCAGGTTGGCCGAGCCGGGCCCGCAGGAGGTGAAGGTCGCCGTCGGCTGCCCCGACACGCGGTAGTACACGTCGGCCATGAAGCCGGCGACGCTCTCGTGGTGCACCGAGATGGTCTTGATGTCGGATGAGCGCTCGTAGAGCGCGTCGATGAACTGGATGTTGCCGTGGCCGCAGAGGCCGAACACCTGCGGCACCTTCTCCTGGATCAGATAGTCGACGATGACCTGGGCGCCGTTGAGCATGTTACGCGACATCGATTTAACTCTCTCCCTGAGCTCAACGAATTCGCCTCCGCGTCTTGGCTCGCGCGGCCGGCGACGGGCCCGAACCTATTTCTCATAATACTGTACGTCAATTGCTATTGTGGTATGGTGCCGATTGCGCCTCGCCCGATGCGCGGCGCTGTTGCCGGGCGAGGACGGCCTGATAGAGTTCGCCCCGCCCACCTGGAGAGCTGATTCCGTGAAACCGCGCACCAAGCCGAAGACGAGCGACAAGCAGGCAATATCGCGCAAGGTTTCGACTGGCAAAGTCTCGATCGCCCGGCTGGTGCCATCGAGCGAACCCAATATCGACGACGAGGCCGAGGAGCGCGCGCGCGGCGGTGTGCAGTCGCTGGGCCGCGCCTTTTCGATCATCGAGGAAGTCGCGCGTCACCGCGAAGGCATCGGGCTTGCCGACCTCAGCAAGCGGGTGGGCCTGCACAATTCCACCACCTTCCACCTCGCCAAGACGCTGGTCTCGCTCGGCTATCTCAGGCAGGAGCGCGATTCAAAACGCTACCGCGTCGGCCGGCCGCTGTTTGCGCTGGCGGCAAGCGCGCTCGACGAAATCGAGATGGTGAATCTGGCGACGCCGGTCCTTGAAGACCTGTCGCGCGAGACCGGCGAAAGCGGCCATTTTGCCGTGCGCATGGGCGACGCGGTGGTCGTAATTGCCCGTACCAGCGGGCTAGGGGCGTTCCAGTTGACCGACCGCGTCGGCGTGGTGCGGCCGGCGCACTGCACCGCGCTCGGCAAGATCATGCTGGCCTCGCTGCGCCCCGATCAGTTGAAGCGCTTTCTCGAACGGGTCGAGCTGAAGCCGTCGACGAAAAAGTCGATCACGGACCCCGCCGTGCTGCTGCGCGATATCGCCGAAATCCGCCGCAGTGCGATCGCCTTCGACGACGGCGAATTCAACGCGGAAGTCCGCTGCGTCGCGGTGCCGGTCTATAACTTCACCGGCGAAGTGATCGGCGCGCTCGGCATTTCCGGCCCGATCTGGCGCATGACCGACCAGGTGCTGCAGAGCCGCGCCAAGCTGGTGCAATCGGCCGCCGGCCGGCTGTCGGCCGAATTCGGCGCGCGGGATCTGGCGAAATCCTCCTGATCCGATCCAGCTAAAATCCTCTCCGAACGGGTTGAATGCGGCTGCGACGCATTTGGCGTTGACAGGAGCCATTGCGTCCGGAAATATCTTACAGCAATAAAAGAACGTCTCTCACATTGTCGCAAAAACCGGCAATCGGAGGGAGAACGTCGCGACGTATCTCGGGAGGAGAGCAGTGTGACCCGCTACAGCCGACGTACTCTGTTGAAGGTCGGCGCCGCCTTTGCCGGCGCCTCCGCGATCGGATCTCCGTCCATCCTCAGCGCACAGGCTGCGCGAATTAAGATCGGCCATCTGGTGCCGCTGACTGGCTTCCTCGGCGCGATCGGGAGCTACGCCCAGCTCGGCGTGAAGATGGCGGCGGAGGAAATCAACGCGTCCGGCGGCATCATAGGCAAACAGATCGACCTGATGTCGGAAGACTCGGTCAATCCCGCGACTGCGTCTACCAAGGCGCAGCGCATGATCGAGCAGGACGGCGCGGTGCTGCTGTTCGGCGAAATCTCTTCCGCCTCGTCGCTGACCATCATGCAGGTCGCCGAGCGCAACAAGAAGGTGTTCTTCTCGACCGGCGCGCGCTCCGACGCGCTGCGCGGCAAGGATTGCAACCGCTACTCCTTCCACTGCGACATCCCCAATACCGTGATGGTCAACGCCGTCGGCACCGCGCTCAAGCAAAAGGGCATGGTGAAGGGCAAGAAGTTCGTCACGCTGACGGCGGACTACATTTTCGGCCACGACCTCCTGAAGGCCGCGAAAGCCTTCTTCAGCGCCAACGACGCCACCCTGATCGGCGACGAGCTGATTGCGACCGACGTCACAGACTTCAGCCCGTATCTCCTAAAGGTCCGGCAGGCCAAGCCCGACGTCGTGTGCTGCAACCTCGCCGGCAACCAGGTCACCAACCTCGTCAAGCAATATGCCGAATTCGGCCTCCCCTACCCGCTGGTCGGTTTCAACCTCAACACCGGCGACGCCTGGGCGATGGGCGAAGGCAATCTCAGCGGCACCTGGCCGACGGTCTGGTATCACACGCTGGAAAATTCGGCCTCGAAGGCTTTCGTCGAGGCCTTCACCAAGAAATACGGCAAGCCGCCGGAGAACCACGCCTGGATCGAATACATCACGCTGAAAATGATCGCGCAGGCGATCACCGAGACCAAATCGACCGAGAGCGATGCGCTGATCGCCTATTTCGAGAAGCAGACGCAGTTCGACATCATGAAGGCGCGCAAGGCCTATTTCCGCTCCTGGGACCACCAACTCGTCCAGGAAGCCTATCCCTTCACAGTGAAGCCGAAGGGCGAGATGAAGGACAAGTGGGACATGCTCGTGCTCGGCGAGGCCGTGCCGGCCGCTGGCGCGAAGCTGGAATCGATCTACCCGACGAAGACGCAAAATCCCTGCAACATGAAGGCATAGGAGCCCGAATCCGGGCGTCGGGCACACTGGCGTTGCGGCGCCGGCACTGAAAGCCGGCGCCGTCCCTTTTTATCTTCGCGGATCGCACATGCAATTCGGATTTCTGCTGGAGCAGGTGGTGAATGGCCTGGTGCTCGGAGGCTATTACCTCCTGATTGCGCTTGGTCTCTCGCTGATCTTCAGCGTCGGCGGCATCGTCAATCTGGCGCACGGCGCGTTCTATGCGCTCGGCGCCTACATCTCCGTCGAGATTACGAAATATCTCGGCTTCGGTTCGGCGGTGGTGCTGTCGCCGATTGCGGTCGCGCTGTTCGGCATTCTGTTCGAGCGCTTCATCCTGCGCCGCTTCTACGACGCCGATCCGATCCTGAGCCTGCTGGTGACGTTCGGGCTCGCCATGGTCACCGAACAGGCGATCCGCATTATCTGGGGCGCGCCGCCGTTATCGGCCGCCATACCGCAGGCGCTTCGTGGGTCGGTCTTCCTCGGCGACTTCCTGTTCTCGCGCTATCGCCTCCTGATCCTCGCCGTCGTCGCCGCCGTCCTCGTCGGCGTCTGGCTGCTGCTGCACAAGACCTCGTTCGGCCGCGTGGTACGTGCCGGCATCCAGCGGCCGGACATGGTTGCCGCACTCGGCATCCGGCTACAGCCCTACATGACCGCGATCGTCATGCTCGGCGTCGGCATGGCAGCCCTCGGCGGCGCGTTCTTTGCGCCGATCACGATCGTGCATCCCGCCATGGGGGCCGAGATCATTACGGTCGCCTTTGTCGTCGTCGTCATCGGCGGCCTCGGCAGCTTTTGGGGGGTAGTGCTGGCGGCGATGCTGGTTGGCGTTGTCCGTGGCATCACCATCCATTTCGCGCCGGCTGCCGGTGAAGCATCGATCTACGTGCTGATGTTTTTGGTGCTGCTGGTGCGGCCGCGCGGACTGCTCGGCGAGCGTATCGAGAAGTTCGAATGACAAGCGCGTTCCTCACCAAATATCATCAGCTGCTATCAGCCACGCTCGCCGTCATCGCGCTACCGTTCGGCCTGTATCTGCTTGGCCTCTCGCTCAACACCGGCACCATGGTGGTGGCGCTCGCCATCGCCGCGATGGGGCTTAACCTCTGCATCGGCTATACTGGCCTCGTCTCGTTCGGCCACGGCGCCTGGTTCGGCATCGGCGCCTATGCGGCGGGACTGATCCAGCGCAACTGGTTCAACAACGATATCTTCCTGCCGCTCGCGCTGGCGGCCATCGTCGTCGCCGCCATCGCGACCTTCGTCGGCTTCATCATCCTGCGCCGGCGCGGCGTCTATTTCTCGCTGCTGACGCTGGCCTTGTCGGCGCTGACCTACACCATCGCCTTCCGCTGGACGGCCGTGACCGGCGGCGAGGACGGTCTCGGCGGGTTGAAGCGCGGCAGCATCGGCCCGTTCAGCCTCGATAATGCGTTGAACTATTACATCCTCGTCTCGGTGCTCTGCCTCGGCGTGCTCTATCTTTTGCTGCGGCTCGTGCGCTCGCCGTTCGGTCATGTGCTGATGGCGATCCGCGAGAACCAGTTGCGCGCCACTTTTCAGGGCTATCCGGTCGAGCGCTACAAGCTCGGCGTGTTCGTGATCTCGGCCGTGGTCACCGGTTTCGCCGGCGGCCTGATTGGATTCCAGAACTACCTTGTCTCCGCCGAGGCGGTCTCGGTGCCCTTCTCCGGCGAACTGCTCGCGATCGTCGTGATCGGCGGCATGCGCAGCATGCTGGGGCCGGCGATCGGCGCGCTGTTCTTCATCCTGTTCCGCGAGTTGTTTTCGATCTGGACGTCGAACTGGCTGTTGTGGTTCGGCCTCGTCTTCGTCGCCTTCGTGCTGTATTCGCCGGGCGGCCTCGTCGGCATCTGGGCGACGTTGGCAAAACGCTGGTGGCCGCCGCCGGAAGAAGCCGCTGCGATGAGCAGGCGCAAAATCTACGAAGGTCTGCCGTTGCCGGCCTTCCTGCTGCCGAAAGGGCTCGACGGCATTGTGCTCGACGTGCGCGGCGTCTCAAGAACCTTCGGCGGCATTCGCGCGGTGACCAATGCGAGCCTGCAAGTCAGCGCCGGCGAAATCCACGCCTTGATCGGGCCGAACGGCGCAGGAAAAACCACGCTGTTCAATCTCGTCTCCGGCCTCTATCCGCCCGACGGTGGCACCATCAAGCTGAACGGCCGCGAGATCCAGGGCGTGCCGTCGGAAGCGACCTGCCACCGGGGGCTGGCGCGCTCGTTCCAGATCACCAATTTGTTCAAGGGCCTGTCGATCTACGAAAACCTCCGCCTGTCGCTGCAGGCGCAGAACGCCGGGCGCTTCAATCTCTGGCGCGACATCGACCATTTCGGCCACATCCACGCCGAGACGGCGGAGCTCATAAAATTCCTCGGGCTGGAGGGTATCGAGACCATCGATGGTGGCGAGCTGTCCTATGGCGGGCAGCGGCTGGTCGATCTCGGCATCGCGCTCGGCTCCAAGCCGCAGGTGCTGCTGCTGGACGAACCGCTGGCGGGCCTTGCCGCTGCGGAGCGCGAGCGCGTCTCGAACCTCGTCAAAAACATCG
Source organism: Bradyrhizobium cenepequi (assembly GCF_020329485.1). Classification (GTDB taxonomy): domain Bacteria; phylum Pseudomonadota; class Alphaproteobacteria; order Rhizobiales; family Xanthobacteraceae; genus Bradyrhizobium; species Bradyrhizobium cenepequi. Next base: position 1,874 of record NZ_JAGKJI010000003.1, on the reverse strand, counting down.
CCGCCAATATTCCCGTCCTGATCGTCGAGCATGACATCGACCGCGTGTTCGGCTTCTCCCGCACGGTCACCGTGATGAACCAGGGCGAAGTGCTGATGACTGGCACGCCCGAGGCCGTGCGCGCCGACCGGAGAGTGCAGGAGATCTATACCGGCACCGGCGTACCCGAGGTCGAGCATCTCAGCAACGATTACGCGAAGACGAGTGCAGCGCCGATCCTGCGCTTCGAGCGCGTCAACACCTTCTACGGCAAGAGCCACATCCTGCACGACGCCACGCTCGACGTGCGCGAGGGCGAGATCGTAGCTCTCCTCGGCCGCAACGGCGCCGGCAAATCGACACTACTGAAGACGCTCGCTGGTCTCGTGCCGCTGTCATCGGGCGCCATCGAATATGCCGGCGCCGATATCTCCCGCCTGCCCGCGCCCGATATCGCGCGGGCCGGCATCGGCTACGTGCCGCAGGGCCGCGGCCTGTTCGCGGGCATGACGGTGCGGGAAAACCTCTCGCTCGGTCGTCTCGCCCGCAAGACCGACGGCAGCGACGGCGTAGTATGGGACGAGGCGCAGATCCTCGACTATTTCCCGCCCCTGCGCGAGCGCATGGACGTTGCGGCAGATTATCTCTCCGGCGGCGAACAGCAGATGGTGGCCGTCGCGCGCGCGATGTCGGGCAATGTCAAGCTGTTGCTGCTCGACGAACCCTTCGAGGGGCTGGCGCCGGTCGTGATCCTCGAACTGTTCAAGGTGTTCGAAAGGCTCCGGCAGCACATCTCCATCGTGATCGTCGAGCACAATCTCGATCTGGTGCTGGCGCTCGCCGACCGCGTCTTCGTGCTGGAGCGCGGCGCAGTGTTCCATCAGGGGCCGGCGAAGCCGCTGCTGACCGACCTGAAGTACCGCAAGAAGATTCTGTGGCTGTGAACCCCTGACGAGGCTGCGATGCGATATCTGTGGCGGCGATGCCGACCGGTTCGACGCCCTGTTCGCCGGTCACGGGCGCGAGCAGGATCGGCACCTTCATTGGCAAGGAAATGGAAGCAAGCCGGCATTCCGGCGCGAGCTACGGGCGCTTGAGGGTTTGACCACGTAGACGAGGAATTCAAGAAGCAGCGCGAGCGCTGTGTGTACCGAAAACCATATCCGAGTTGATGACGTGATGGAATCGCCTAAGCTGGCGGAATCGTCGGGCTCTTCTGTTTGCTCTGGCCGCCCTGGGCTTGCCACTCAAATCGAAGCTGCGGCTTGAGGCTGAGAACGCCGTGCTTCGACATCAGCTGATGGTCTTGAGACGCAAGCTGCATGGTCGCGTTCGGCTCACGAATCATGATCGCTGGTTTTTGATCCAGCTGTATCGCTGGTTTCCGTCGATTTTGGAGGTCCTCACGATCATCCGCCCCGAGACGCTCATACGTTGCCGGCTCGCAAGAGTTGCCGGAGCACGACATCTCCAATGCGAAATGACTACGACAACCGTCGATCGTGAAAGGCAGCTGATGTCAGGCGGAGCTATGGCTTCCGCCGGTCAGCATTGCGCTTGCTCAGATCATTGTGGGGCCATCTTGCGAGTGACACGGCGCTAGTGGCTCTGCACAGTGATTTTGACGGGTTGCGTGCAGCGGCAGTTAGATTAGCTCCGGCAGGGTTTTGGGATCAACGAGGACCTCGATGCTGCGAGGGGTCCTTGGCTGCCTTCTGATGAGGCCAGCTCGTTCCAGCGTTAGCACCATCTGGTGAACCGACGGCGGGCTGACGCGGAAATATTCCTGCATGTCGGTTTCGGCCGGGGGCCTGCGATGCAGGCGGGTATAGAGGTGGATAAAAGCCAGATACTGCCCCTGCTTGGGCGTGAAGGTTTTTGCCGTAAGACTCACG
>NZ_JAGKJI010000020.1 GCF_020329485.1 Bradyrhizobium cenepequi | reverse complement strand
TCCAGAAGGCGGCGGAAATGACTGAGATCCACGGCTTCGCCGAGCTTGCGCGCGGTCATCGTGGAGAGCGAATGCATCGCCTCCCAGAAGAGTGCCAGCATCGTTGGATCCTCGCCGTCGAACATCGAGGATTGCACTGCCGGGTCCCACGTGGTTGGCCGGTTCGTGCGCAGCGCTTCGGTAAGTTTGCCCCAGCCCGCGTAGAGCCGCTTGTCGGCCATCTGCACGAAGCCACCGAAGTAATACGGCTTGCCGCGCACGAGATAGGCTTCACTCAGGGGCGTATTGCGATAGCGGCGGTCCGTTTTCTCCAGGAGCCCGAGTGCAGCGCAGCCGGTCAACAGCATCTCGGCCGGGCGTGGATGCAGACCGAGCGCTTCCGCCAGCTCCGCAACCGTGATGCCGGCGCCGCCCGCAAGGCGGCTGAACAGGTCCAACTCGTGTGCAGCGGCCAGGGTCTTGAAGGCCCAGAAACTGGTCGCAAGCGCCATCAGCGGGACGGCGGAGGGAAGCTCCTGCGTGGTGACGATCGGTGGATCGGCCGCACGCAGCCTTGTCTCGCCCGAGATCGAACCGGGCTGGCGGGCAAGCGTTGCCCTGTGCGCAGCAGCGCGCTGATGGTTGGGCATAGTGCTCTCCTCAGGTGTTGAGGGTTAATTCGCAGCTCTCAAGCCGCGCGGTGGTCTTCAGCACAAATCCACTAGTCGCACTCTCGACGAGTGATAGACGCGAATTTCCGCTCGAGGCATTTCAGCCTCCCAGTTCCAGCCATGCGCTCCTTCCCTTGGCGCTCCTTCCCTTTCCGCCGAGGCAACGGTAAGGAGACTATAGGACCGATAGAAGTGCCAATTCATCGACTCCTGGCCAGTCCAATTCCGGTTCGCCGACGGCTCTGTAGAGCAATACGTCCGCAATGCCTTTTCGGCGCCGCGACCTTCCTCACCTGGAACGGCCGGATCAAGGGCGAGCGGACCCAGGCCTTCCTCGCGCGGTTTTTCGAGGACCGCCTCGCCGAACCGGACAACGAGGCCTGGATCGGCTGGCTGGGGTCGATCGCGCTACTCGGCTTGCGCGAGCTCGTGCCACTGGTCGACGATGCCTGGAAGCAAGATCTTATTCCAGAGTTCTCGTACAGCCGAGAGGACTTCGACTTTCTTGAGGCCGAGCAGCGGCCCGACGATATCGGGCGCTCAGAGGAGCGTTGGCTCGGCCCGATCGAAGACACGCTCGAGGCGCTGCAGGTGGCCGACTACGTGGACGATGATGATGAACACTTTCAAGGCTGCTAGCTTCTCGCAATCATAAACATTCCCTCGTGCCGCCGGTTCGACGGCACGGGTGTCATTCACTTGCGATACTGCGCCGGTGGCTGCGGGTTGTTCGCCGGATTGGTATCGTGCTTGGAAAGCCGCGTGATCAGCTTGCCACCGACCAGCGGCTGCAAATCCGATTCCAGCGCGTCGGCGAGCGGCTGGGCATAGACTTCATTGCCGTCAACGTAGAGCGTGAACGACTTGAGATATTTCGCCTGCTTTTCGGGATTCTCGATCGTCGCTTTCGTCCATGCGTAAAGCGGATAGTTTTCAGCACCCCGCTTCTCAGCTTCAGCCACATAGTCGGCGAAGGCATCGAACTGACACTTCATCGTCGCATGATGCTTGGCGAGGATGTCCGCTAGCGGCTTCATCGTCGGATTGTCGGGATCGCGCCGCGCCATCGTGGCAAGCTCGTCCCCGAGATAGATCCGCACCTGGTATTCCCATTGCTTGTCCATCGTTGGCTTCTCCGCAAAGTGCCTCGTTGATGCGACGCTACTCCTCTCGCGATCCATACAAAAGCGGTTGATTGCCTTTGCAGAAATCACGAAGCCGAGTCAGCCGATCCGCATCGAAAGCTCGACGTCCTCGCCGAAGGGCGTGGACATATAGCCGTTCGCGGGCAAGCGTACATGCGCCAGGTAGTCGGGGCTGTAATCGGCGTTATCGGCGACGATGAAGGCACCCGGCCTGAGACGGCTTTCCACCAGGCTCAGTATCTCGGGATAGAGCGCCTTGGCGCCGTCGAGTAGCAAGAGGTCGATCGTATCAGGGAGATCAACCCTCAGCGTCTGCAAGGCGTCTCCCTCTCGGATCTCCACGAGGTCGATGAGACCGCCGGCCGTCAGATTGCCCCGGGCCCGCGCCACCTTGGACGGTTCGAACTCGCTGGTAATCAGGCGGCCACCGCCATTGTCCCGCAGGGCTGCAGCGAGATGCAGGGTCGAAATGCCGAATGAGGTCCCGAACTCGACGATCGTCCGCGCGCGCGAGCCTCGCGCCAGCATGTAGAGCAGCGCGCCAGTCTCGCGCGAGACGGCAAGCGGAAGATCTTTCAGGCGGCCGTAGAAGTCGCGGTAATCGGTCTTGCTTTGCATCAGGCGCGACCGCTCCGCTGGCGAGAGATCGGCCACTGCAGGGTTCGCCGCGGGCGATGCCGCGTCGGCCTCTTCGAACAAGCGATCCAGCAATGGCGCAAGCGGGGTGGTGGTCAGGGTGGTCATGCAGGTCTCCGGTATGAAGTGAACGCATCCTTGCGCTGCGACCAGAAATACGACTAATTCGTCGCATTTCCTATTCGCGTTCCCAGGCCACTCCATGACTGATCGACCAAGCGCCCGGATTTCCTCACGAAAACAGCCCAAACAGGCCCGCTCGGCGGACCTCGTCGCCGCGATTTTGGACGCTGCTGTTCAGGTTTTGGGGAAGGACGGCGCGCAGCGCTTCACTACGGCACGCGTGGCCGAGAAGGCCGGCGTCAGTATTGGATCGCTGTATCAGTACTTCCCGAACAAGGCGGCGATCCTCTTCCGGCTTCAGAGCGACGAATGGCGGCGGACAACCGAGCTGCTGCGCGGAATCCTCGAGGACGAGCAGAGACCGCCGCTCGAACGGTTGCGGACCCTGGTCCACGCCTTCCTGCGCTCGGAGTGTGATGAGGCCGCGATGCGCATAGCGCTCAATGACGCCGCCCCGCTCTATCGCGATGCGCCCGAGGCGCAGGAAGCGATGGCGTCGGGAGAACGCATCGTTCAGGCCTTCATGCAGGAGGCGCTGCCCGAGGCCTCGGAGGCAACTCGCGCATTGGCCGGCGAGTTGATCATAACGACGCTAACCGAAGTGGGCAGGCAGTTCTCGGAGACACCGCGCGCCCCCGCAGAGATCGAAGACTATGCCGATGCCATGGCGGATATGTTCTGCGCCTACCTCAAGCACCTCGAACACAGCTGAGATCAGCGCCAGCCACAGTGGACCGATGAGCGCCGCGGCCAAGGATGATCGCAGCGGCGCGTCCGCTACCTCAATGCGTGGTGATCCAGGCGCGGGCTTCGCGCTGCGCAGCAGCAATCTCCGCTTCCGTCATCTGCTCGGCGATCTCGCGCCGCATCGCCGTCGCATCCGTGCGGCCCTTCAGGGCAGCAAGGTTGAACCATTTGTGCGCGGCGACCAGGTTGACCACGCCGGAGCGGCCGCTCGCCCAATAGAGGCCCCGCTCGAACAGCACGTCCGAGAGCGCGGTCGCGTCCACCGGAATGGCCGTCTCCAGATCGATATGTCCCTGAAACATTCTTGTAGCTCCCCTTCTTATTGTTGGCCGCCTCCCCCGAGCGCGGCCCCCGTCCACTTCTAACGCCTTCTCCAACGCCGTTTGCCGGCTTGTTGAAGGGGATCATGCCGGGCAAATTTGAAGGGCAGTTTAAGTATCGCGATGAACGGCGTGTAAACGCGCGGGGCGCGGCCAGTTCCCGGAATCCGAGAAGTGCCTGCAGCACAATGGTTTATGCGTAGTGGTGAAGTCCGGTTTACCGTGCCGGTTGGCGGAACGATAACCATCGCGCGCAAACGCCGACAGGGGCGCGAAAGCATTGCCGCCCGCCATATCGGCGGCAAAGCGAACCGGTCGTCATGCAAGGGAGATCAGGAAATAAAAAAGCCGGCACCAGATGGCCGGCTGTTGGAACGAGGGCGTCGGCGAACACGTCAGGATCAGATCTCACTATGGGCTTTGGGCCCTCATGAAATTGCGGAGCCGAATAGAGGTCCGCACCGAACGAAGAAACCTGTTTCTTCTGCCGGACCGACTTCGAAGGGCGAACCCTTCTTGGAAAGGCGATCCAGCCGTTTGACCTGATGTCTCGCCGACACCCTCTTTCGTCAACCGGAGCCGCCTGGGTGGATTGCTTCAGGGAAGCAGATCGTCCGAAGGTCCGGGTGACGCGCCGGCGTCAATCCGCCGGCATCCTCTCTTGGGCGAGATTTACTTCTTCTTCTTCGCGACCTTCTTGGTCTTCTTCGCAGTCTTCTTCACTGCGCTCTTCGCCTTCTTCGCCTTCTTAGCTTTCTTCGCCATGTTGCCCTCCAATATCGTGAGATGGCTTTACTTCGCTGCGTGCACTCGGGAATCGAGATGCACTGCATCCCGAATACACCAACACATCGAAAAAAACAGTGTCCCGCTTAAGGAAGTGTTGATGTTGCGGGCTGCGAAAAGTGCGCGCGCGCCAAGCACAAGCACGACGCGGCGCGCACGTGCTGATGCAAGAAATGCAGCAATGATCAACATCGACGCTCATCGCGAATGCAGAAAGTGCCTGTGCCACAGTCCTTTCTTGAATTCTCGTTTCTTCGCGTATGAAGTCGCGGCGATGTCGGCGCTACTCGTCACGCCGGCCGAGAACGCGTCGCGCGGGCGTTGAGTGGCCAATTCCGGCCACAAAAAAAATTTCGTGGGTAAGCCGCATTCGCGGCATCTCCACCCGCCGAAACGGCCTTTTCGGACGAATCGCGGTCGACCGATTCGGTGGAGGGACGATCCCGAGCCGATGATTGAAGGCGCCGCGCGCCAGCCGCGGACGCCTTCGCGCATCGCGCAGAGTGCCTGCTGCAATGCCGTTGGCGTCCGCGCGCGAGGTGTCAGAGGCCGAGCTTCGACTTCAGGAGATCGTTCACGGCCTGCGGGTTGGCCTTGCCGCCGGACGACTTCATCACCTGTCCGACGAACCAGCCGATCATCTGCGGCTTCGCTTTCGCCTGCGCGACCTTGTCTGGATTGGCGGCGACGATGTCGTCGACCACCTTCTCGATCGCACTGAGGTCAGTGACCTGCTTCATGCCGCGCGCTTCGACAAGCGCGCGCGGATCGCCGCCCTCCTGCCAGACGATCTCGAACAGGTCCTTGGCGATCTTGCCGGAAATCGTCGCCTCGCCGATCAGGTCGACGATCGCGGCAAGCTGCTCGGAGGAAACGGGCGAACCCGTAATGTCCCGGCCTTCCTTGTTGAGGCGCCCGAACAATTCGTTGATCACCCAGTTGGCCGCAAGCTTGCCGTCGCGCGCGCGATCGGCGAGGCGGGCGAGCACGGCCTCATAGAACTCCGCGCTTTCGCGCTCGGCCACCAGCACGCCGGCGTCATAGGGCGACAGCGCCAAGTCGGCGATGAAGCGCGCCTTCTTCTGGTCCGGCAGTTCGGGAAGCTTCGTCTTCAGTTCGTCGACGAACGCCTGGCTGAACTCCAGCGGCAATAGGTCGGGGTCGGGAAAATAACGATAGTCGTGCGCCTCTTCCTTGGACCGCATCGAGCGCGTTTCGCCCTTGCCCGGATCGAACAGTCGCGTCTCCTGGTCGATGGTGCCGCCTTCCTCGAGGATCTCGATCTGGCGCCGCGCCTCATACTCGATCGCCTGGCCGATGAAGTTGATCGAGTTCATGTTCTTGATCTCGCAGCGGGTGCCGAGCGGGCCACCGGGCCGACGCACCGAGACGTTGACGTCGGCGCGCAGATTGCCCTTCTCCATGTCGCCGTCGCAGGTGCCGAGATAGCGCAGGATCGAGCGCAGCTTGGTCACATAGGCCTTGGCCTGCTCGGCATCACGGATGTCGGGCTTGGAGACGATCTCCATCAGTGCGACGCCGCAGCGGTTGAAATCGACAAGGGACATCGAGGGCGACCGGTCGTGCAGCATTTTTGCGGGGTCCTGCTCCAGATGCAGCCGCTCGATGCCAACGGTGGCGGTCCTGCCGCCCTCGAGCTCGACGATCACCTCGCCCTCGCCCACGATCGGCGACTTGTACTGGCTGATCTGGTAGCCCTGCGGCAGGTCGGGATAGAAATAGTTCTTGCGGTCGAACACGGAACGCAGGTTGATCCTGGCATTCAGCCCGAGCCCGGTGCGCACCGCCTGCCGCACGCATTCCTCGTTGATCACGGGCAGCATGCCCGGCATCGCCGCGTCGACCAGCGAGACATGGCTGTTCGGCTCGCCGCCAAACGCGGTCGAGGCGCCCGAGAACAGCTTTGAATTGGAGACGACTTGGGCATGGATCTCCATGCCGATCACCATCTCCCAGTCGCCGGTCGCGCCCTTGATGAGCTTGTGTGGTGTGACAGGTGCGTTCATTGGTCTCGGTTTCCGGACAACTGATATCTGGGGCGGCTTTCGGCTTCGCGCAACGGACCGCGCCAGTCAAGCCGGGGCACATGATCCGAAAGGATCATGCTCAACAAAGGGACTTGAGCGGTCAAAGCCCGCGTCGAAACGCCTGGTAGGACTTGCTCAGGCGGAGCGCGTCGGCGCCACCCGCGATCAGCAGGTCGACCTGCTGCGGCGGCAATGCGAACCGTGTCGGGATGGCGTTCAGGATGCCCGCGCGCTCCTCGCCCAACTGGTCGAAGCCGAGGCGCTCGATATAGAAGTGGACGTCACCGCATTGCCAGTTCCCGCCCGCGCCAAGCCGGGCGCGCTCCGCCGCCGACAGGCCGCACCGCCACCGCTTCAGCTTGCCCGACCATTCGGTGGCAAGCGCCGAGAATGCCGCGTAGCTCGACCGCACGCTGGAATCGATCGCGGTATCGGCCGCCGCCGCGACCAGCTCCACCCCGCTCGGGCCTTCGATGCGCTGCGCGAAATCGCCGGAGATGCCGCGCCCGGCATCAACAACCATGAACAGGATCCGTCTCAGCTTCACCGCCTGCTGCTCGGTCAACGGTTCGTACGGCCGCTCCGCCGCCAGCAGGCCGATGCTGAGACCGGACAGGCCGAAATTGTCGACGAGCCCGCCGTCCAGCAGCTTCACGTAGCGCATGGAGCCGTCGCGGTAGTGTGCATTGGCCTCCGCAAACGAGCGCAGCAATGGCTGCGCGTTCGGATCGCGCCGCACGCGTTCGAGCCAGGCCGGCAGCGGCTTCGAGCAGCCGCCGGGATAGGTCTCCAGCACGATCGGCGCGAACGCCAGCGGTACCGCGGCCGATGCGGCAACCGCTTCGGACACACGGTAGGAGCGGATATCGCTGCACAGCGCGTCGAAGGAGGTCTTTCCGAACACGAAGGGCGTGCGGTTATAGATATCGGAGGCGTTGATCCAGACCTTCGGCCGCCTGTCCTCACGCAGCGCATCGAACCGCGCGCCGTCGAACAGATTCTGGTCCAGCCACTCGGTGAGCTGGCTGTTGTTGACGCCGCCGGCGAGCGCGCGACCGATATTGCCGAGCGAGACCTGGGTCTTCAGCCCCTCTTCCGCATTGCGCAGCAGGAAGCGCTCGCGAAAATCGTCAAGCGCGGCGCGCTTCTTCAGACCGAAATAGGCGGCGGTGATCGAGCCGCCTGATACGCCGGAGACGAAGTCGACGCGGTCGAGCAGCGTTTTCGCCTGGCCCGAGCCGCCGTGAGAGCGGTCAAGCTCCTTCAGCACGCCGAACGAGAAGGCCGCCGCGCGCGTGCCGCCGCCGGAGAAGGACAGTGCGACCAGAACGTCATCGTCATAGCTTGGGACGTCATGCCCGACATTGCTGTCGGCGCGTGCTTCGGCAAGGGGCACGTTGCTCGGCAGGTTGTAGACGGTTGCGCATCCGGCAAGCCCGACCGCGAAAATGGCCGTCAGCGTCGTCGACAGCCACGCCCCTATACCCGATCTACCCACAAACTCTCTCTTGCCGCAGCCCCGCCACGCGTCCGCTTAAGCCTATCGCGGGCAATCTGGGCGCCCGCGTGGCGCGCACAGACGGGCCAATGTCCATCTGGGCGAATTGAACCGCGGTCAGGTAAAGAAACCGCGTCAAAATGAACCACGAACGCCTTCACAACTTGGAGAGATCAGAGCGTTTTCGAGCGAAGTCGACACCGGTTCGCATAGCAATCAAGTTTACGCAGATTGCGTAGACTTATCTGCGCAGAAAACGCATCAAAACAAGAATATCTAGAGCAGCGCGGAGACGATCCGCTCCCATTCGGCATCGAGGGCGTCCTTGGCTACCGGCTGGCCCGCCTGGCGATACCAATAGCCGGCATTGCCAAGATCGCCTTCGACGCGGTGCAGATAGGCATGCACCCAGGCGGCTTCGGCCGTGCCTTCGTCCTGCACGATACGGTGCGCCTTGTCCCAATCGCCTTTCGCCGCCCACCACAGCGCTGCCAGCGGCGGCGACAGCGAAGGCTCCGGCGCGGCGTCTTTGAGGCTGGCGCGGAAATCCGCCATCTCACCACCACCTCGGCGGCGTGAAGCGTCCGGCCGCCTGCTCGATCACTTTGCCAAGCGAGAACAGCGTCTCTTCATCGAAGGGCCGCCCGATCAGCTGCAAGCCGAGCGGCAGGCCCTGCGCATCCTTGCCGGCGGGGACCGCGATGCCGGGCAGACCCGCCATGTTCACGGTCACTGTGAAAATGTCGTTGAGATACATCTCGACCGGATCGGCCCCGCCCTTCTCGCCAACGCCGAACGCCGCCGACGGTGTTGCTGGCGTCAGGATCGCATTCACGCCTTTGGCGAAGCAGTCCTCGAAGTCCTTCTTGATCAGCGTGCGCACCTTCTGCGCCCGCAGGTAGTAGGCGTCGTAATAGCCGGCCGAAAGCACGTAGGTGCCGATCATGACGCGGCGGCGCACCTCGTCGCCAAATCCTCCGGCGCGGGTGCTTTCGTACATCTCGCCGATACTGCGGCCGGGCACGCGCAAGCCGTAGCGGACGCCGTCGTAGCGCGCCAGATTCGACGACGCTTCCGCCGGCGCCACGATATAGTACGCCGGCAGCGCGTATTTGGTGTGCGGCAGCGACACGTCCACCAGTTCGGCGCCTGCGGCCTTCAACCATGCCGCACCTTCACTCCAGAGCTTTTCGATCTCGGCCGGCATGCCGTCGAGGCGATACTCCTTGGGGAAGCCAATCTTCATCCCCTTCACCGACTTGCCGATCGCGGCCTCATAGTCGGGCACGCCGATATCGACCGACGTGGTGTCCTTGGGATCATGCCCCGCCATCGAGCGCATCAGGATCGCGGAATCGCGCACCGTGCGCGCGATGGGACCGGCCTGGTCGAGCGAGGACGCGAACGCGACGATGCCCCAGCGCGAGCAGCGGCCGTAGGTCGGCTTCACGCCGACAGTCGCGGTGAACGCAGCGGGCTGGCGGATCGAGCCGCCGGTATCGGTCGCGGTCGCGCCCATGCAGAGCAATGCGGCGACGGCGGACGCCGAGCCGCCCGAGGAGCCGCCGGGCACCAGATGCGTGTTGGAGCCCTCGCGCCGCCACGGATTGACCACCGGGCCGAAGCACGAGGTCTCGTTCGACGAGCCCATGGCGAACTCGTCATTGTTGAGCTTGCCGAGCAGGATCGCGCCGTCGCGCCAGAGCTGCGAGGTCACGGTCGATTCGTAGGGCGGCACGAAATTGCCGAGGATCTTCGAGCAGGCGGTGGTGCGGATATCGCGCGTCGCGAACAGGTCCTTGATGCCGAGTGGGATGCCGGCGAGCGGACCGCCCTCGCCTTTGCCGATCTGCTCGTCGGCTGCCTTAGCCATTTCGCGCGCGCGGTCCGGCGTCTCCAGCACATAGGCGTTGAGCACCCGCGCCGCTTCGATGGCGGCAAGATGCGCATCGGTGAGCTCGCGCGCGGTGAAGGACTTGTTCGCCAGGCCAGCTCTAGCCTCGGCGATCGTCAGCGATGTCAAATCGGTCATTTATTGATCGGGCTACAGAAGAATGGAGACAGGGTCTTGTCGTCGGCGGGATCGTCCTTTTTGGCGCGCGCCTTGTCGGCGGCCTCGAGCTGATCGAGCACGGTTTGCATCACCGCATTCGGATCGGCAGCCTTGCCTTGCCGCTCCATCGCGTCGAGATAGTTCATGTAGGCCTGATAGGCCTTTTCATCGTCGCAGAGCAGACACATCGGACTTCCCGCAAGTGAAAGTGGTTATTCGACGACCTTCGGCACCAGGAAGAAGTGATTCTCCGTGGCCGGCGCATTGCGGACGATATCATCGGCAATCTCGCCGTCATTGACCACATCGGCGCGCTTCTTCATCTCCATCGGCGTGACAGAGGTCATCGGTTCGACACCCTCGACATTCACCTCCGAAAGCTGCTCGACGAAGGCGAGCATCGCGTTGAGCTCGCCCTGCAGATGGGGAACTTCAGCCTCGGAGACCGCGATCCGCGCAAGATGCGCGATGCGGCGGACGGTCGTGGCGTCGACTGACATTATATATAGCCTTTGGGCAGCAAGATCAGCCCGCCGTATAGCAGACGCCGGTTTTGCGCCGCAACCCGCTGCCCTTCACCTCTCCCGAAGGGAGAGGTCGGCGCACAGCGCCGGGTGAGGGGTTATGGTCCCTCGATAGAGCTGCGGCGCCCTCACCCGATTTGCTGCGCAAATCGACCTCTCCCCGCTGGGGAGAGGTGTAGACGCTAGCTGCCCAAGGCGCCCATCCGCGCCAGTGCTTCGCTGGCCAACGCCCGCGTCAACTCGGCCGCCGGCAGTTCGCGGCCGAGTGCCAGCGCCTGCCCGGCCCACAGATTGGTGAAATCGACCCTGCCGAGCTTTTCGGCAGCCGCCTTCAGCGGCGCCAGTGCGGTTGCGGCATGCGGAAAGGCCGGCGCGTCCGGCGAGATTGGCCCGATCTCGGACATCACGCGGTTGGCGATCCCACGGGCCGGCCGCCCTGTCATCACATTGGTGATCACGGTGGAATCGTCCCCCGCCTGCGCCAGCGCGGCACGCGCCAGCGGGCTCACTTTGGATTCCGGGCAACGCAGATAGGCACTGCCGACCTGCACGCCCGAGGCGCCCAGCGCGAACGCCGCCGCGATCCCGCGCCCGTCCGCAATGCCGCCAGCCGCGATCACCGGCACCTTCACCGCGTCAACAACCTGCGGCACCAGCGCGAAGAGGCCGGGCTGCTCGGCAATATTGTCGGCTAAGAACATGCCGCGATGGCCGCCCGCCTCCGCACCCTGCGCGATGATGACATCGGCGCCGCGCTCCTCGAGCCAGACCGCCTCCTTCACGATGGTTGCCGACGACATCACGATCGCGCCAGCGCCCCGGACACGCCTGAGCAGCCGCTCCTCCGGCAGGCCAAAATGGAAGCTGACGACTTCCGGCTTCAATTCCTCCACCACTTCGCACATCGCGTCATCGAACGGCGCGCGGTTGGCAGCGTTGACGGGCGCCGCGGGATCGAGCCCAAGCTCTTTGTAGTAAGCCGCAAGCCGCGCCTTCCAGCGCGCCTCGCGCTGCGGATCCACATTGTCCGGCTGGTGGCAGAAGAAATTCATGTTGGTCGGCGCGGAGACGCGCTGGCGGATGATGTTGACCTGCTCGCGCGCCTTCTCCGCCGTGAGCATCGCGCAGGGCAGCGAGCCGAGCGCGCCGCCTTGCGCGGCCGCGATCACAAGGTCTGCGTCCATCACACCAGCCATCGGTGCCAGCACGATCGGAAACTCGATTTTGAACAGGTCGATAATTCGGCGGTCCGGCCACACGGTTTGTCTCTCCTTTGAGGGATCGATGCTCGGCCCGGTCAATACCGCGTCATCGTCATCCCGAAAATCTGGACGGCGAGACTAGATCGAACTAGCATTCTCGAAAAACGAATACCAGAGAACACTGCCATCTCAATAATGAAACGCGGGCCGCGGCCATGGAACTGACCGATCTCCAGACCTTTGCAACGGTCGCCCGTCTCGGCGGCATCACCCGCGCCGCCGACGAGCTGCACACCGTGCAGTCCAACGTCACTCAGCGCATCAAGGCGCTCGAGGCCGAGATCGGCACCGCGCTGTTCGACCGGCACAGCCGCGGCATGACATTGACGGGCGCCGGGCGACGCCTGCTCCCTTACGCACAACGAATGGCCGCACTCTCGCGCGAAGCGATGCTGGCCGCGCGCGATGATGGCGAGCCGAAGGGACCGCTCGCGATCGGCTCGATGGAGACGACGGCCGCCGTCCGGCTCCCGGTGCTGCTCGCCGAATTCCATCGCCGCTTTCCGGCGGTGCGGCTGACGCTGAAGACCGCGACCACGGCCGATCTTGTCACAGCCGTGCTCGATGGCACGCTGGACGGCGCCTTCGTGGCCGGCCCGATCGACCACGCCGAACTCAGCGCCACCTCCGCCTTCCGCGAAGAGCTGGTGCTGGTCACCGCGCGCCGCTGGGCCAACCTCGCCGCCCTGCGCGCGGGCACATCGAAATCCGGACCGACCGCGCTGGTCTTCCGCACCGGCTGCACCTATCGCCAGCGGCTCGAGCAGATCTTCACCGATTTGGGCTGGCCGTCGGCCGCACGCTTCGAGCTCGGCACGCTCGACGGCATGGTCGGCTGCGTCGCCGCCGACATGGGTGTCACACTGTTGCCGCGCGCGGTCGTCGAGCGCAACGCGTTGCATGCCAGCGTCAGCATACACACGCTCGACCCGTCCTATGCGCGCGTCGACACCATATTCATCCAGCGCCGCACCGCTCATCAATATAGCGCGCTGCAGAGTTTTGTCGCCTGCCTCGACAAGGACGATCAGGTCATCGCGGCCTGATCGATCGTTCCGCTCCGCGAAATTCCGAAAAGCCGCGTCATCAAAAATTTTTGGATCGTCGTGCGCGGCTACGTTAGTATGCGGCGCTTTCTACCAACAACCATAACGTCAACATCTGGGAGGGACTGCGATGCGCACCGCATTCATGTTGTGCTGTTCTGTTGTCTTGTTGGCTACGGTCGGAAGGGCAAGCGCACAAGACTGGACCAAGTCGAAATGGGGGCCGAACGATGAGATCGGCGCCGCCAACTACATGACGCCTGAGCTCGTCCTCAAAGCCGCATCCTTGGTGAAGACCGGCAAGACCTACGCGCTCGGCATTCCCGTCGACACCAAGACGCCGGCCTATCCGCCGCGCACCTTCAAGATGACCATCGTTCAGCCCGGACAGGCGGGCATCTCGGGCATCGGTCCGAACAAGGCCACCTACAATGACGACATCCTCGACACCTGGGTCGGCATCGGCAGCCAGATCGACGGCCTCGGCCATCTCGGCATCGAGCACGTCTACTACAACGGCAACAAGCTCGCCGATTTCGCCGATCCCACCGGCTTGAAGAAGCTCGGCATCGAGAAGGTACCGCCGATGGTCACCCGCGGCGTGCTGCTTGACATGGCCGCCTATTACAACACCGACGTGGTCAAGGAGGGCACCGCCTTCAACGTCAAGGAGATCGAGGAAACCGCGAAGAAACAGGGCGTCGAGATCCGCCAGGGCGACGTCGTGATCTTCCACACCGGCTGGCTCAGCCTGATCGGCAAGGACGACAAGCGCTATTCCGCAGGCGAGCCCGGCCTCGGCGTCGAGGGTGCCAACTATCTCACCGGCAAGGGCGTGGTGGCCATCGGTGCAGATACCTGGGGCCTCGAGGTGCTGCCGTTCGAATCCAAGAATGTGTTCGAGGTGCACCAGATCCTGCTGGCGAAGAACGGCACCTACATCCTGGAGAACATGGACACCGCCGAGCTCGCCAGGGACAAGGGGTATGAGTTCCTGTTCGTGCTCGGCCAGCCGCGCTGGCGCGGCGGCGTGCAGAGCATGATCAACCCCGTCGCGATCCGCTGACGAACTCAAGCAGCCCGACTCGCGGCAGACCCCCATCCCGACCTTCCCCCTTCAGGGGCAAGGAGCGCAGCAGTGCTGACGGCTGCGCCTCACCTCCCCTTGAAAAGGGGAGGTCGGTTTGCGCGCCAAGCGCAAACCGGGTGGGGATCACCTCTCTCCACTCGGGCAGCGTGACTCGTGGCAGGACCCCCATTCCAGCCTTCCCCGTTTTAGGGGGAAGGAGGTAAGCAAGCGCTTTGCCTATGCAGTGCACTACGTGTTAAGCGCATCGTCATGCTCGCCCCTGTCCTCCCCCTGATCGAAGCTGTCGCGCACTGGCCTGAGCGCGGCGCGTTGGTCGGGCTGGATCTCGGAACCAAGACCATTGGCGTCGCCGTCTCCGATCCCGATCGCCGGCTGGCTACCGGCGTCGAGACCATCCAGCGCAAGGCGTTCAAGGCCGACGCTGCGCGGTTGCTGGCGATCGCCGGAGAGCGCAACGCGGTCGGCTTCGTGCTTGGGCTTCCCATCAACATGGACGGCAGCGAGGGGCCGCGAGCGCAATCGACCCGCGCCTTTGCGCGCAACCTCTCGAGTCTGACCACGCTCGCGATCGGGTTCTGGGACGAGCGGCTCTCGACCGCGGCCGTGGAGCGCGAACTGATCGGCATGGATGTCAGCCGCGCCAAGCGCGCCGAGGTGATCGACGAGCACGCCGCAATCTTCATCCTGCAGGGCGCGCTGGATCGGCTGGCCCGGCTGCGGCGTGAGCGCTGAAGTATGGCCGTCGTCATCGCGGCGCTGTTGCCGACATTCCTCTTGATCACGCTCGGCTTCATCCTGAAGCGGACGCTGCTCAAGCCGGAGGCGCAATGGCAAGGCCTGGAACGGCTGACCTATTACGTGCTGTTCCCGGTGCTCTTGATCCAGACGCTGGTGAAGGCCGACCTGACAAAGGTGCCGATCGGCGGCGTCGGCGGCGCGCTGTTTCTCGCGGCGCTCGCGATGTCGTTATTGTGCCTCGCGCTCCGCCCGCTGCTCGCGCGCAGCGGCGTCGACGGCCCCGCCTTCACCTCGGTGTTCCAGGGCGCCACCCGCTGGCAGACCTATGTCGCGCTCGCGGTGTCAGGCAGCCTCTACGGCGATGTCGGGCTCGCGCTCGCCTCTGTCGCGATGGTCGCGATCATCCCGCTGGTCAATGTGTTCAGCGTCTCCGTGCTCGCGCATTACGCAGCGCCGCAAAAGCAGTCGGCCCGCGCCATCGTCATGACCGTGGTGAAAAATCCGCTGATCTGGGCCTGCGTCATCGGGCTCCTCTTGAATGTAAGCCACTTGCCGCTGCCAAAGCTCTGGCATGACGTCGCCGACGCACTCGGCCGCTCCTCGCTTGCAATCGGCCTGCTGGTCACCGGCGCCGGCCTGCATCTCGAAGGCATGTTCCGGCCAAGCCTCGCCGCCAGCATCACGGTGTTTCTGAAGCTGATCGCCATGCCCGCGCTCGCCGTGTCGTTCGCGCTCGCGTTCGGGCTGTCAGGCGCAAGCCTCGTCATCGTCGCCGTCGCCTCGGCGGTACCCACCTCCTCTTCGGCCTATGTGCTCGCCCGCCAGATGGGCGGCGATGCACCGCTGCTCGCCCAGATCATCACGCTGCAGACAATTCTCGCTGCGATCACGATGCCTGTTGTCATTGCGCTCGCTGCAAGTGGCTTTAGCGGTACGGCCCCATGAAGAAGAATGAACAGACGTTGCTCGCCGAATGAACCATAACAGTCAGCCATGTTGAGTTGGTGCGCCACCGAAAGTGCCCGAGAGCGAGGCCAAATACGAATATCCAGAAGCGATCGTACCAATGGTATTGCGTGTGATTCAGCGCCCATACCACTGAGGTCAATACAATAGTACCCGTTGGACCGACAAAGGATTGCGACCAACCACGAAACATGAAGCCACGAACAATGAACTCTTCCATCATCGGCGCCACGATGCTGCCGCCGATCAACAAGACAAGCAAACCACCGTATCCTCGAACGTCGAGATAAGGATTAAGCGAAGCGTCCCCTGCGCCATCGGAAAAATTCACGGTGACGAAGCCCTGGACCATTAAGATCATGGATGTGATCGCAAGCGCGCGGACTAGCTCGCCTGCACTTGGCCAGTTTAGAGCAAGATATTCGGAGAACCCACGCCCGGCCATTCGGATAGCGACCCAAAGCACCGCGATGGCAACCGGACTAGCTAAAGTGAGAGCAATGCCCTGCCAACGTCCCTGCTCCGCTAGCGCGTTCAGTTGAGCAGCAGGAGAAAAGATACTTGCTCCATCGTATGCCGTTACCAAGAAGAACAGGACAAGCAGCGCTGCCAGAGTGAAAGCGCCGTAGGCGAGCAGGCTGATGAGCGTCGTTTCCATGAAATCCCACGTCCGGGCAGTCCGTGCCGAGACCGGGGAGTTGGTCTTTTCGAGATCAGACATATCGATTTTTTTCCGCGACAACGTCGCAGCGAAGGTGAGCTAAGCTTCTACTTAGCATGCCCGGCGATCACCCTGCCAGTAGGGCGCAAGAAGCTACGACTGCCCCGCCAGCCACAATGCCTGCAGCGTCGCGGCGAGATTGTTCAGGCCGTGCAGCACGATTGTGAGCCAGGTCGAGTTGAAGCGGTAGCGCAGATAGCCGAACACGAAGCCGATCGAAAATACCTCGCTGAGGGAGAACCAGTCATATTGCAGATGCAGCAAGGTCCAGACGAGCGACGACAGCAGGATCGCGCCTCCAGGTCGCAGGGCCGTTTCCGACCAGCCGCGATAGAGGAAGCCGCGGGCGAAAAGCTCCTCCGATACCGGCGCGGCGATGCAGAACGCGATGACGAGCAGCCAAAGCGCGCCTTCGGCCTGCGCAGATTTCAACACGTCGCCCATGAAGCCCGGCGAGACCTCGCGGCCAAGCGCGCGCGAGACCAGACCCCACACGCCAACCAATAGCGCCAGCGCGGCCATGCCGATGGCGAAGTTCTTCCAGGAGGTCCAGCGCAGCGCGAGATAATCGGCAAAAGGCGTCCGGGTCGGACGGATCGCGATCCAGAGCGCCAGCAGCACCGCTGGCAATCCCGTGATGATCGAGAGCGCAATCGTCAATCCCCCGCCGACGGTTTGGATGACGGTCGCGATATTGGGCGCGTCCTGCTTCAGCATGAAATAGATGACGACGGCGAGTTGCCCGAGGAACATGCCGCCGAACACGAACAATCCCCACAGCGTCGTACCCCAGAATTTCCACACCCGCGGCGGCGGCAGCGGCGGTGGAGCAGCCGTCAGCGGAGGATTTTCGGGGGCAAGCGCGTCCGTCATGTGACTTTCAATCGAGTACGCCCCTGCTCCCCCATCATCATGCCCACCATGACGGCCGGACAACTCAATGCGGCACCGCCCGCTCCAGCAGCGCGCGCATATCGTTCTCGGCAAGCTCCACCGCGCCGTACATGCCGGCGTGCGTGGTCGCGAGCCGTGTCGCCGCGAACAGTTCCGCATGCCACGGGTTCACGCCGTTGAGCGCGGCGCTTGCAGCAAGCAGCGCCAATTTCTCGACTACGAGCCGCGCGACGCGCTCACTGTCGGGGCGGCGGAACGCCTTGCCGATCAAGGCAACCGCCTCGCTTGCTCCTGATAACCCCTGCGTCTCCGCGGTCAATTCCTGCAGGATCGCTGTTGCTGCGTCGGCTTCGCGCGAGAGCGCACGCAGCACGTCGAGGCACATCACATTGCCCGAGCCTTCCCAGATCGCGTTCACCGGCGATTCCCGGTAGTGTCGCGCGAGAATGCCCTCCTCGACATAGCCGTTGCCGCCGAGGCACTCCATCGCCTCGTAGAGGAAGCCGGGCGCACTCTTGCAGACCCAGTATTTGATCGCCGCCGTGAGCAGCCGCATATAGGCCGCTTCCTTCACGTCATCAGGCGTGCGGTCGAACGCGCGGCAGAGCCGCATCACCAGCGCAATCGTCGCCTCGACATGCAGCGCCATGTCCGACAGCACCGCCTGCATCAGCGGCTGATCGGCGAGATGCTTCTGGAACACGCTGCGATGCCGTGCATGATGCAGCGCGTGCGCAAGCCCCGAGCGCATCAGGCCGGCAGAGGCGATCGCGCAGTCCTGCCGCGTGAGCTGCACCATCTGGATGATGGTGCGGATGCCCTTGCCTTCCTCACCGATCCGCTCGGCATAGGCGCCGTGGAATTCCACCTCCGACGACGCGTTGGAGCGGTTGCCGAGCTTGTCCTTCAGGCGCTGGAAGTGGATCGCATTGACCGATCCGTCCGGCGCAAAGCGCGGCATGAAGAAGCAGCTCAAGCCATCGTCGGCCTGGGCCAGCACCAGGAAGGCGTCGCACATCGGCGCCGACATGAACCATTTGTGCCCGGTGATACGATAGGCATCGCCATCGCGCGCCGCGCGCGTCATGTTGGCGCGCACATCAGTGCCGCCCTGCTTCTCGGTCATGCCCATGCCGAGCGTCATGCCGCGCTTCTCCCACCAGGGCATGAAGTTCGGATCATAGGAGCGCGTGGCGATGACAGGCATCGTCCTCGCCAGCAGGTTGGGTTGCGAGGCCAGCGCGGCGACGGCGGCGCGTGTCATCGTGATCGGGCAGAGATGACCGGTCTCGACCTGCGCGGCGATATAGAATTTTGCCGCGCGCACCACTTCCGCTGCCCCACCCGCGGGCTTGCCGCTAGCGGTCCAGGTCGAGTTGTGCACGCCGGCATGCGCGCTGTGAGCCATCAATTCGTGATAGGCCGGATGAAACTCGACCACGTCGCGCCGGTTGCCGCGGGAATCGAAGGTGCGCAGTTTCGGCGTGTTCTCATTGGCGATGCGGCCCCGCTCCGCCATCGCCGACGAGCCCCAATGCTTGCCGAATTGCGATAGCTCAGCCTGCGCCGAGCCGCCGCCATTGGCGGCCACCGCCGCCACCAGCGGCTTGTCGAGCGTGAACAGATCGACATCCTCGAACGGCGGCGACTGGTTGAAGACCTCATGGGTCGAAGAGCTTGATTGGGTCATGACGCTTCCTGAAAGCGGGAATGGCGCGGTGGTGGCGTTTACGGAAATCATAGGCCGGCCCGCCCGCGCGGGGCAGCGAAAAAATGCCGCTGCGCCCTGGAATAGTCGACAAAGCCCCGCGGCGACCAGCCTGTTCCGCCGTCCCATGACGGGATTGCGCCAGATCGGGGGAAAACTCATTCGCCCCCTATTCCCGCTTGCCCCGCCGACCAACCACGCCTATAGCTCTGGCTTTAATGACCCCATCATTGAAATCGACCTTTGTCCTCGGTCACCGGCATCTGCTGGGCATCGAGGGACTTTCCGCTGCCGACATCACCGGGCTGCTCGATCTGTCCGAGGAATATGTCGAGCTCAACCGCCAGGTGGACAAGAAACGCGCATCCCTGCGCGGCCGCACCCAGGTCAACCTGTTCTTCGAGGCCTCGACGCGGACGCAATCCTCGTTCGAGATCGCGGGAAAAAGGCTGGGCGCCGACGTCATGAACATGTCGGTGTCCTCGTCCTCGATGCGCAAGGGCGAGACGCTGATGGACACCGCGGTGACATTGAACGCGATGCACCCGGATATCCTGGTGGTGCGCCACCACGCCTCCGGCGCGGTGGAACTTCTGGCGCGCAAGGTTGACGGTTCCGTGATCAATGCCGGCGATGGCGCGCACGAGCATCCGACTCAGGCCCTGCTCGATGCGCTGACCATCCGCCGCAACAAGGGCCGGATCGAGGGGCTCGTGATCGCGATCTGCGGCGACGTCATGCATTCGCGCGTCGCGCGCTCCAACATCCTCCTGCTCAACACCATGGGCGCCCGCGTCCGCGTGGTCGCGCCATCGACGCTGCTGCCGCGCGGCATCGAGCGGATGGGGGTCGAGGTCGCCCGCGACATGCGCGAGGGGCTCGATGGCGCCGACATCGTGATGATGCTGCGCCTGCAGCGCGAGCGCATGAACGGCTCCTTCGTGCCGTCGTCGGGCGAGTATTTCCAGTATTTCGGCCTCGACCAGAAGAAGCTGTCCTACGCCAAGCCTGACGCGCTGGTGATGCATCCGGGGCCGATGAACCGCGGCGTCGAGATCGACTCGGCAGTCGCCGACGGCGCGCAGTCGGTGATCCGCGAACAGGTCGAAATGGGAGTGGCAGTGCGGATGGCGGTGCTGGAAGCGCTCGCCCGCAACCTGCCGAACGCGTGAGATCATGCTGACCGATCGTCGCCCAATCCTGCTTGCCAATGCCCGCGTCGTCGATCCCTCGCGCGATCTCGACGGGCCCGCCGACGTCCTTATCGCGGATGGGATGATCCGCGATAGCAAGCGCGGCATCGGCACCGCGGGTGTCCCCGAAGGCACCGATATCGTCAATTGCGCCGGCAAGATCGTTGCTCCCGGCCTGATCGACATGCGCGCCTTTGTCGGCGAGCCCGGCGCGAACCATCGCGAAACCTTTGCGTCCGCCAGTCTCGCCGCGGCCGCCGGCGGCATCACCACCATCATCTGCCAGCCGAACACTTCGCCCGTGATCGACAATTCGGCGACCGTCGATTTCGTGATGCGCCGCGCACGCGACACTGCGATCGTCAACATCCATCCGATGGCGGCGTTGACCAAGGGCCTGCGCGGCGAGGAGATGACCGAGATCGGCCTCCTGAAAGCCGCCGGCGCGGTCGCTTTCACTGATGGCGACAAGAGCGTCACCAACGCGCAGGTGATGCGCCGCGCGCTCACCTACGCTCGCGACTTCGACGCGCTGATCGTGCACCACACCGAGGATCCCGACCTTGTCGGCGAAGGCGTGATGAACGAGGGCGAGTTCGCGACAAGGCTGGGGCTTGCCGGCATCCCCTATGCCGCCGAGTCGATCATGCTCGAACGCGACATGCACCTCGCGGTGCTTACCGGCGGGCGCTATCACGCGGCCTCCCTCACCACCGCGGAGTCGCTTGAAATCCTGAAACGTACCCGCGATGCAGGCGCCGACGTCTCCGCCTCCGTCTCGATCAATCACGTCACGCTGAACGAGAACGACATCGGGCCTTACCGGACGTTCCTGAAACTGTCGCCGCCGCTGCGCACCGAGGACGACCGCCAGGCATTGGTCGCGGCGCTGGCCTCCGGTCTCATCGATGTCATCATGTCCGACCACAATCCGCAGGACGTCGAGGTCAAGCGCCTGCCGTTCGCCGAGGCCGCCTTTGGTGCGGTCGGGCTGCAGACCATGCTAACGGCGGGACTGCGGCTCATCCATAATGGCGAGATGGATTTCAAGACCTTGATCCGGGCGATGTCGACCCGTCCCGCCGAATTGCTGGGTCTGCCCGGCGGCTCGCTGCGCGCCGGCTCGCCGGCCGACGTGATCGTGATCGATCCGGATACGCCCTGGGTGCTCGATCCCGCCGACCTCAAATCGCTGTGCAAGAACACGCCGTTCGATGAAGCCCGCTTCTCCGGCCGCGTCGTGCGCACCATTGTCGGCGGGCGAACGGTGTATGAGCATGTGTAACATGCCAAAAACAAGCCGCGGCGGGAGCGCCTACCATGTCCTCTGACGCCTTCCTGATCGTCGCCTTGCTGATCGGCTATCTCTTCGGCTCGGTGCCATTTGGCCTGATCCTGACCAAGATCGCGGGCACGCAGGATCTGCGTTCGGTCGGCTCGGGCAATATCGGGGCCACCAACGTGCTGCGCACCGGGCGCAAGGGGCTTGCCGCAGCGACGCTGATCTTCGACATGCTGAAGGGCACCGCCGCAGTGGTGCTGTGTGGCTATCTCGACGGTCCGAATGCGGCGATGGTGGCCGGGCTCGGCGCCTTCCTCGGCCATCTCTATCCGGTCTGGCTCAGATTCAAGGGCGGCAAGGGCGTCGCCACCTATATCGGCGTGCTGATCGGCCTGTTCTGGCCGGCTGCGGCCGTCTATGGCGCGGTCTGGCTCGCCACTGCCCTCACCACGCGCTACTCGTCGCTCTCGGCATTGGTTGCGGCCCTCGTCACCCCGATCTTCCTGTGGTGGTTCGACCACGCCGCACTCGCTGCGTTCGCCGCGGTGCTGATGCTCATGCTGTTCTACACCCACCGCGAGAACATCAAGCGGCTCCAGGCAGGAACCGAGGGACGAATCGGCCAAAAGGCCTAGAATTCGCCATCAACCTGTTGAGGACCGGTCACATCTATTCGAAATTCTTGCGCGATACTGGCAAACAGTAACGCGGGCTGTCATGCTGCGACTCAAACGGCGTCATACGGTTGCGTCAGATGGACGAGATAGAACAGGATCGGCTTGGCGTAACGAACACGCACGATGTCGCGTCACGTCGGGTGAGCGCGTCCAGCGCGAGCGCCCTGCTCGCGGCCTCCGAGATCTGGTCATTCTCCGACGACACGCCGAGTGCGGACAGTTCAGCAGATAAGTCTAGCGCCGAAGCTGAGCGGCTTGCCGCCCCGCCACCACAGGACGCTGTCCTGAATATGCAATCGGCGCGGGCCGACTTGCCGGCACGTTCTCCGAGCAGGAAGCCGAAAACGGCTGATGCAGGCGGGCCGCCCGTCTGGCCGCCGCGACAATTATCCCTGGCGCTGCAAGGCGGCGGCACCTTTGCCGCCTTCACCTGGGGCGCGCTCGAGCGCCTCCTGGAAGAACCAGATTGCGCGTTCGACACCATCAGCGGCGCCAGCGCCGGCGCCGTCAACGCCGCGCTGCTCGCCTGCGGCCTGGTGGAAGGTGGCCGCGAAGGTGCGCGCGCCGCACTCAACCGGTTCTGGATGCGGATCATGCATGAGGCATCGTTCCGCTCGCTAATGCTGGTCGGAGGATTCTCGCCGGCCGGACACTCGGTCGCGTTCGGGCCGACGCTGCGGTCCGGCCAGTTCGATCCATTCGATCTCGATCCGCTGCGCCAGGCGCTCGCAAGGGACATCGATTTCACCGCGCTGCAGAGCCCCGCCTGTCCAAAGCTTCTCGTGGCAGCAACGCGCGTCCGTGATGGCCGGCAGCAGGTCTTTGGCAATGCCGAGATCACTGCCGACACACTGCTCGCCTCGACCTGCCCGCCCCTGATCCATTGCGCGGTCGAAATCGATGGCGAATCCTATTGGGACGGCGGTTTCGGCACCAATCCTCCGCTGGTTCGATTGGTGCAGGAATCCGAGACCTCCAACGTGCTGGTCGTCCAGGTCACGCCGGCGCGCGACAGCTATATCCCGATCACGCCCGCCGCGATCGATCGCCGCCTCGACCAGATCACGGCCAATTCCGTGCTCAACGCCGAGATCGCGGCGCTGGAATGGGCGCGCCCCACTGCTGCGCCCTCGCTGCGGCTATTCCGGATGGCGGCGGAAGACGAGATCGACGGGCTCGCCCAGCGCAGCGCCACTGATCTCGGCCCGGGTTTCATCCGCCTCTTGCATCGGAGCGGCCGCAAGGCTGCCGAACGTTTCCTGGCGCAAGATGCCGGCTCGACGCGAATCGAGGCAGCACGACGGGCCGGCCAGCCAGTTGCCGCGCAAGTCTCTGCAGAGGCTGCGTTGCTCTGAGCGGCAAACAGGTTGATCGCAATCTTCGGTTGGGCGAAGCTGCGCCGGCCATGCACGACCGTACATCCCAGATCCAACTCACCGACACCGAACGCCTCGACCGCCTGCGGCTGATCCGCTCCGAGAATGTCGGTCCGCGCACTTTTCGCGCGCTGCTCAATCATTTCGGCGACGCGCGCACCGCGCTCGAGCACCTACCCGACATGGCGCGCCGCGGCGGCGGTGCCGGACGCATCTGCACGGTCGAGGAGGCAAAAGCCGAGCTTGCGGCCTGCAGGAAGCACGGCGTCAGCCTGGTCGCGCCGGGCGAAGTCTCCTATCCGACGCGGCTTGCCACGATCGACGACGCGCCGCCGCTGTTGGCCGTGCGCGGCGCGCTCGACGTGCTGGCGCGGCCGATGATCGCGATCGTCGGCTCGCGCAATGCGTCAGGGGCCGGACTGAAATTCGCTGGTACCCTCGCCCGCGATCTCGGCGATGCCGGCTTCGTCGTGATCTCCGGTCTCGCCCGCGGCATCGACCAGGCCGCGCATCGCGCCACCACAGAGACCGGCACGGTCGCAGTGCTCGCCGGGGGCCATGAGAGGATCTATCCGCCGGAGCATCAGGACCTGCTCGCGGCTCTGCTCGAACGGGGCGCTGCGATCTCCGAAATGCCGCTTGGCCATGTCCCGCGCGCCCGCGACTTCCCTCGCCGCAACCGCCTGATCTCGGGTGTGGCGCTCGGCGTCGTCATCGTCGAGGCCGCGCACCGCTCGGGCTCGCTGATCACCGCGCGCATGGCCGCCGAACAAGGCCGCGAAGTGTTCGCCGTGCCCGGCTCCCCGCTCGATCCGCGCGCCGCCGGCACCAACGACCTCATCAAGCAAGGCGCGGCGCTTGTGACCTGCGCGAGCGACATCATCAACGCGGTCCAGCCGATCATGGAGCGGCCACTCGCGCTTGCTGCGCGCGAAAGCGATGACGAGCCGCTCGATTTCGACACCGATCCGAGCGAGCGCGAACGCATCGTCGCGCTGCTCGGCCCGAGCCCGGTCAGCCTCGACGACCTGATCCGGATGTCGGGCCTGTCGGCCACCATCGTTCGCACCGTGCTGCTCGAGCTTGAGCTCGCCGGCCGTCTCGAACGCCACGGCGGCGGACTGGTGTCGCTGGTTTAAGCCGCTGTTTCTTCACCTCTCCCATAGGGAGAGGTCGAATTGCGCAGCAATTCGGGTGAGGGGTTACGGTCCCTCGATAGAGCCAAACCCCTCACCCGGATCGCTAACGCGATCCGACCTCTCCCAGCTGGGGAGAGGTGAAGAAACGGCGCTCGCCATCGCTTCAACTCGCACTCTTCGCTCGGAATTCAGTCCTTGTCGTTGCGTGCATCAAACACGCCTCGCGAGCGCTCGATCTCGGGCAGATGCTCGAACGCCCATTCGCCGAGCGCCTGCACCGGCCTCGCTAGCCCGCGGCCGAGATCGGTCAGCTCATAGTCGACCCGCGGCGGAATGGTGGGAAACACCGTGCGCGTGACGAGCCCGTCGCGCTCCAGCCCGCGCAGCGTCAGGGTCAACATCCGCTGCGAGATGCCGCCGATGGTGCGCTTGAGCTCGTTGAAGCGGCGCGGCCCGTTGATGAGCAGCATGATCACGAGCACGCTCCATTTGTCGCCGACCCGCCCCAGCACCGAGGCCACCCCACGGCAGTCGCTGCCGGTATGGGGGATGGGCTCCAGGACAGGCACATGGATGTGCTCGGGTTTCACTGATGTGCTCCGGTTAGAAAAATGTGCGTTCTTGCGGGGTTTTGCCACGGTCACTCATATAGCGCCAGTTACAAACCTATACCAAAGGGTGACACCAACCATGAAACTCCTGCATCTCGACTCCAGCGTGCTCGGCCCCCACTCCGTCAGCCGGCAGGTCTCCGCCGCCATCGTGGACCGGCTGCGCAAGACCCATCACGGCATCGAGGTCACCTACCGCGACCTCACGGCGGCGCCACTCGCCCATCTCTCAGGTTCCCATCTCGCCGCCAGCCAGGGCGCCACCCCCGAAACCTCGCTGCAGCCGGACATCGCGGCGGGCCAGCAGATGCTGGAGGAGTTTCTCGGGGCCGACGTCGTCGTGCTGGGTGCGCCCATGTACAATTTCACCATCCCGAGCCAGCTCAAGGCCTGGATCGATCGCATCCTGGTTGCTGGCAAGACGTTCAAGTACGGCGCCGCCGGCGTCGAAGGCCTTGCCGGCAACAAGCGCGTCATCATCGCGGTTTCGCGTGGCGGCTTCTACGGCCCGGGCACGCCGGCCGCCGTTGGCGAGCATCTGGAGACCTATTTGCGCTGGGTGTTCGGCTTCATCGGAATCACCAATCCCGAATTCATTTCCGCCGATGGAATCCAGATTGGACCGGAGCATCGGGAAAAGGCCGTCGCAGGCGCGCTGCAAGCCGCTGGTAGTCTCAGCGCGGCGTAACGAAATCGATCTGCATCATTGCCGGTCCTGCCGGCCATGATGTAGCAGCTAATGCCAAGCGCCCTGCACGTCGAAGATCATGGCGACGAGCGAAATCAACAGACCGATACCAGCAAACAGGGCGACAGAAGCAAGTTGCCCGTCGTCTGACTTCCGCGGAGCGCGGGACGTCGGGACTGGAGTGGAGACCCGGATGGTGGTCGGCATGGCTGCTCTCCAATCCGATGGTCAAAGCATTTCTCTGCCCCCACCAGAACTGTCTTGGCAGTTACGACCAAGGTTCAGCCCCTCGCGCGCAGTCTACGGCAGACTGAACCGGCAAGCGCGCGGCAATGTGTCGCCGCCGCGCTAGAGCTCAGGACGGCCGGCTGCTCTCGCCCGCCGACATCGCCTTGAAGCGCGGCGCGCCCAAGCGCAAGAAGCGCGTTGAGGCGCAGGATCATGCAGCGCACAGGAGTGCCCTCGCCGCGGTCTCATCCTCATCCCGAGGAGCCGCGTAAGCGGCGTCTCGAGGGATGGGCCGCAGGCATCTCACTCTCCGTCATTCCGGGGCGTGCGCAGCGCGAGCCCGGAATCCATTCGTCCATTTGCTCAGGTGGTGATATGGATTTCCGGGCTCATCGCTTCGCGATGCCCCGGAATGACAGAGGAAAATTCGCCAGCAATTCCAAAGTGATTTGGCCCGTCCAGTCAGCCTGCGAAAAACATTCCGCTTCCGTCGTCGGGCAAATCAGTGATTTAACTCCGCGCGTCTCACCCGAATGAGGGGCGGCTCGCGATCGTCACGAACGTTGCGGTGAGATGCGGTGGACGCGGGTGTTGCGACTGACGAGCGTGACTATCCGTGGACGGCGAAGTCGTGTGGTTCTGGCGCCCCGACGCTGGCGCTAAGTTCTGTGGATCAAGTGTCCGCAGAGTGACGGTGGCAAGAAAGCCCGGTCACCGGGAAGAGCACGAAGTAAGCTGTAAACCACTGCGCAGGGAAAGCCGGTGTTGCTCCGGTTGACCTGTGGTCCTACCCCCGTGCTTTTTGTTGCACGGGGCCCACGGGTGCAGCCGGCACCCGGCTTTCCCTGCGCCCTCTATTCAATGAGAGGGTGAAACGAGATGCAAAACTCGGGCACTTCATGCCGCGAGAATGCGGACTCACATCCCCTCCGCTGTTTGAAATTTGACTCGGACGTAGGATGGGTAGAGCGCAGCGAAACCCATCATTCGCGCGACTTGCTCCATCGCGCGACTTGCTCCATCGCGATGGGTTTCGCTTCCGCTCTACCCATCCTACGGGACGGTGCGAGGCCCCCTCACGACAGCTTGCGCTTGCTGCGCAGCCGCAGCCGCTCTTCGGCTTCGAGCCTCGCCATGCCAAGAAGATGGCTCAGCACCTCCAGCCGGTGGCGCTTCGCGAGTTTCGCCAGCTCGGTAACAGTCTCCGCAATGAAGGCCACGGCCTCGTCAGGGCCGCCCTCCTCGCCGGTCTCATCCAGTTGCGATCGCTTTTCCCGACCGGACGCGGAACGCTTCCGGCGGCCTCCCGCCCTAGCCAAAAACTTTTTCCAAAAGCACCATTTTGGACGAAGACTAGGCCCTTTTCGGCCGCAACTCTAGGGCGCATTTTGCAACTTCCTAGATACTAAGTCGTAGACCCGCCTCACCCCCTCATTATCCTTGGATTTGACAGGGGGCCCCTCAACACCCATGTTCGCCCCGACAGAGCGGCTCGCGAGTCTCGCGGAGCCCTCCTCAAGTTCCTCCCGTAAGCTATTGGAATGACATGAATATCGTCATCGTTGAGTCGCCGGCCAAGGCCAAGACGATCAACAAATATCTGGGATCCTCCTACGAGGTTCTGGCCTCGTTTGGCCATGTCCGCGACCTCCCCGCCAAGAACGGATCGGTCGATCCGGACGCCAATTTCCAAATGATCTGGGAGGTCGATCCCAAGGCTGCTGGCCGGCTCAACGACATCGCCAAGGCCCTCAAGGGTGCCGACCGCCTGATTCTCGCAACCGACCCTGATCGTGAGGGCGAGGCGATCTCCTGGCATGTGCTGCAGGTGTTGAAGGAAAAGCGCGCGCTGAAGGATCAGAAGATCGAGCGCGTGGTGTTCAATGCCATCACCAAGCAGGCGGTCTCGGAAGCGATGAAGACGCCGCGCCAGATCGATGGCGCGCTGGTCGACGCTTATATGGCGCGGCGCGCGCTCGACTATCTCGTCGGCTTCACCCTCTCCCCCGTGCTCTGGCGCAAATTGCCGGGCGCGCGTTCGGCTGGCCGGGTGCAGTCGGTGGCGTTGCGGCTGGTCTGTGACCGCGAGCTCGAGATCGAGAAGTTCGTGTCGAGGGAATATTGGTCGCTGGTCGCGACGCTGCTGACCCCGCGCGGCGATGCCTTCGAGGCCCGGCTCGTCGGCGCCGACGGCAAGAAAATCGCGCGCCTCGACATCGGCTCGGGCGCGGAAGCCGAAGAATTTCGCAAAGCGATCGAAGCTGCGCTGTTCAAGGTCGCGACCGTTGAAGCAAAGCCGGCGCGCCGCAATCCGCAGGCGCCTTTCACCACCTCGACGCTGCAGCAGGAGGCCAGCCGCAAGCTCGGCTTCGCGCCCGCCCACACGATGCGGATCGCGCAGCGGCTCTATGAGGGCATCGACATCGGCGGCGAGACCACCGGCCTCATCACCTATATGCGTACCGACGGCGTGCAGATCGATCCGTCCGCAATCAGCCAGGCGCGCAAGGTGATCGGCGAGGACTTCGGCAACGCTTATGTGCCGGACGCCCCGCGCCAGTACCAGGCCAAGGCCAAGAACGCGCAGGAAGCGCATGAAGCGATCCGCCCGACCGACCTGTCGCGCCGGCCTGCCGACCTGAAGCGGCGGCTGGATTCCGATCAGGCGCGGCTCTACGAATTGATCTGGACCCGCACCATCGCGAGCCAGATGGAATCCGCCGAGTTGGAGCGCACCACCGTTGACATCGAAGCCAAGGCCGGTTCGCGCGTGCTCGAATTGCGCGCCACCGGCCAGGTCATCAAGTTCGACGGCTTCCTTGCGCTCTACCAGGAAGGCCGCGACGACGAGGAGGACGAAGACTCCCGCCGCCTGCCCTCGATGAGCGTGGGCGAACCGCTGAAGCGGCAGGATCTTGCCGTCACCCAGCATTTCACTGAGCCGCCGCCGCGCTTCTCGGAAGCCTCGCTGGTCAAGCGCATGGAAGAGCTCGGCATCGGCCGGCCCTCGACCTATGCCTCGATCTTGCAGGTGCTCAAGGACCGCGGCTATGTGAAGCTCGAGAAGCGGCGCCTGCACGGCGAGGACAAGGGGCGCGTGGTGATCGCGTTCCTGGAAAACTTTTTCCGCCGCTACGTCGAATACGACTTCACCGCCGATCTCGAGGAACAGCTCGACCGCATCTCGAACAACGAGATTTCCTGGCAGCAGGTGCTGAAGGATTTCTGGCGCGACTTCATCGGCGCGGTCAACGACATCAAGGATCTGCGCGTCGCCGAGGTGCTCGACGTGCTCGACGAGATGCTGGGTCCGCACATTTATCCGCCACGCGCGGATGGCGGCGATCCCAGGCAGTGTCCGACCTGCGGCACCGGCCGGCTCAATCTGAAGGCGGGCAAGTTCGGCGCCTTCATCGGTTGCTCGAATTATCCGGAATGCCGCTACACAAGGCCGCTTGCAGCCGACTCCGAGGCTGCTGCCGACCGCGTTCTCGGCCAGGATCCGGACACCGGCTTCGACGTCACCGTGAAGGCGGGACGGTTCGGTCCCTACATCCAGCTCGGCGAGCAGAAGGATTATGCCGAAGGCGAGAAGCCGAAGCGCGCCGGCATTCCGAAGGGCACCTCCCCCAATGAGGTCGATCTCGAGCTCGCGCTCAAGCTGTTGTCGCTGCCACGCGAGATCGGAAAGCATCCGGAGACCGGACAGCCGATCACGGCAGGCATCGGCCGCTTCGGCCCGTTCGTGAAGCACGAGAAGACCTACGCCTCGCTTGAGGCCGGCGACGAAGTCTTCGACATCGGCCTCAACCGCGCGGTGACGCTGATCGCGGAGAAGGTCGCGAAGGGTCCGAGTGGACGCCGCTTCGGCGCCGATCCTGGCAAACCGCTCGGCGATCATCCGACGTTTGGCGCGGTCGCACTGAAGAACGGCCGCTATGGCGCCTACGTCACCGCAGGTGGCATCAACGCGACGATCCCGAGCGACAAGACGCCTGACGAGGTGACGCTCGCAGAGGCGATCGCGCTGATTGACGAGCGCGCGGCCAAGGGCGGCGGCAAGGCGAAGGCCAAGAAAGCGAAGGCCGAAAAGCCGGTGAAGGCCGACACCGAAGCTGCCGCAAAGCCCGTCAAGAAGGCGGCGGTGAAGAAGGCGGTCAGCAAGCCGAAATCGGATGCCGCCAGCAAGGCGCGTGCGCCGCTGAAGGCAGCGAAGACATCAGCGGCAAAACCTGCCGCAACATCGAAAGCGCCCGCAAAGAAAAGTGCGGGCAAGGCTCGAGGGTAAGTGAAACACAGACATGACCATGGCTTTCCGGCCAGGGATGCCATCGTCGCCTTTATCCGTGCCAATCCCGGAAAAGTCGGCACGCGGGAGATCGCGCGCGAATTCGGATTGAAGAACGCCGATCGCGCCGAGCTTAAGCGCGTGCTGCGCGAGCTCGCGGACGACGGCACGATCGCCAAGCGCGGCCGCAAGGTCCACGAGCCGGCCACGCTGCCGCCGACAGTGATGGCCGACGTCACCGGCCGCGACGCCGACGGCGAGCTGATCGCGATGCCTACCGAGTGGGATACCGAAGAAAACGGCACCGCGCCGAAGATCCGTATCATCACGCCGCGGCATCAGAAGCGCGGCGCCACGGCTGGCGTCGGCGACCGCGCGCTGCTGCGCATCGAGATGGTGGATGATGCCGACGGCACGCCCTATCGCGGCCGCATCATCAAGGTCATCGACCACGCGAGAACCCGCGTACTCGGTATCTTCCGCGCGCTGCCCGAAGGCGGCGGCCGGCTGGTGCCGGTCGACAAGAAGCAGGCGGGCCGCGAACTCAACATCGCCAACGCAGACGCCGGCGGCGCCAAGGATGGCGATCTCGTCAGCGTCGATCTCGTCCGCAGCCGCGGTTTTGGCCTCGCTTCGGGCAAGGTAAAAGAGCGGCTCGGCTCGATCGCGAGCGAGAAGGCGATCAGCCTGATCGCGATCCACGCCCACGAGATCCCGCAGGAATTTTCGCGTGCCGCCCTGCGCGAGGCCGAGGAAGCGAGGCCCGCGACGCTGCAGGGGCGCGAGGACTGGCGCGACGTTCCGCTCGTCACCATCGACCCGCCGGACGCCAAGGATCACGACGACGCCGTGCATGCGGAAGCCGACCCTGATCCGCACAACAAGGGTGGCTACGTGATCCACGTCGCCATCGCCGACGTCGCCTATTATGTGCGCCCGGGTTCGGCGCTCGACCACGATGCGCTGATCCGCGGCAACTCGGTCTATTTTCCCGATCGCGTTGTGCCGATGCTGCCCGAGCGCATCTCCAACAATCTCTGCTCGCTGGTGCCGGGCGAGCCGCGCGGCGCACTCGCGGTACGCCTGGTGATCGGCGCCGACGGCCGCAAACGCTCGCACACATTCCACCGCGTGCTGATGCGTTCCGCCGCCAAGTTAAATTACGCGCAGGCGCAAGCCGCGACTGACGGCAGGCCGGACGATACGACCGGCCCCATCCTCGATCCGATCCTGAAGCCGCTCTGGGAGGCATATCGGCTCGTGAAGCTGGCGCGCGACGAGCGCGATCCGCTCGACCTCGACCTGCCCGAGCGCAAGATCCTGCTCAAAGCCGACGGCACGGTCGATCGCGTCATCGTCCCCGAACGTCTCGACGCGCACAAACTGATCGAGGAGTTCATGATCCTCGCCAACGTCGCCGCGGCCGAGGCGCTCGAGAAGAAAGGCTTGCCGCTGATCTACCGCGTGCATGACGAGCCGACGCAGGAGAAGGTTTACAACCTCCAGGAATTCCTCAAGACGCTCGATCTTCCCTTCACGAAGTCCGGCGCGTTGCGGCCAGCAATGTTCAACCGCGTGCTGGCGCAGGTCGAGGGCGAGGATTACGAGTCGCTGGTCAACGAGGTGGTGCTGCGCTCGCAGGCGCAGGCCGAATATTCTTCAGAGAATTACGGCCATTTCGGCCTGAACCTGAGGCGTTACGCGCATTTCACCTCACCGATCCGGCGCTACGCGGACCTGATCGTGCACCGCGCGCTGATCCGGGCGCTCGGGCTCGGCGATGGCGCCCTGCCCGACAGCGAGACGCCGGAGACGCTTGCCGAGATCGCCGCAGAGATTTCAATGACGGAGCGGCGCGCGATGAAGGCCGAGCGCGAGACCGCCGACCGGCTGATCGCGCATTACCTTGCCGATCGCATCGGCGCGACCTTCCAGGGACGCATTTCCGGCGTCACCCGCTCCGGACTGTTCGTCAAGCTCGATGACACCGGCGCCGACGGATTGATCCCGATCCGGACACTCGGCACCGAATATTACAACTATGACGAAACGCGGCACGCCCTGATCGGCTCCCGCAGCGGTGCCATGCACCGATTGGGTGACGTGGTGGACGTGCGTCTGGTAGAAGCTGCTCCGGCCGCAGGCGCACTGCGCTTTGAATTGCTGTCGGACGGAAAGGCCATTCCGCGCGGCAGAAAAAGCGAGGGCCGACGCGAACGGAAGAAAGACGTGCGTGGTGCGAAAGCGGGACGCGCGCAGAGCAAGAAGGATCGCAAGCCGGGCAAGCAGAAGCCCGGCAAATCGAAGCGAGACAAGTCATGGAAACGGTAAAGCCCGCGACCACCGTGTGGACCCGCGATGCTGCGCCGGTCGAGAAGCGCGACCTGTGGACCGCGATGAAGCGCGGTTTTCGTTGCCGTTGTCCGCGCTGCGGCAAAGGCAAATTGTTTCGCGCCTTTCTGAAGGTCGATAGTCACTGCCCGGTTTGCGACCTGGATTTTTCTCACCATCGCGCCGATGACCTTCCGGCCTATCTCGTCATCGTGGTTGTTGGCCACATCATGGTGCCCTTGGCGCTGTGGATCGAGAAGGACTATGCACCGCCGGTCTGGCTGCAACTCTCGTTTTATCTGCCGATGACGCTGATCCTGTCGCTGCTGCTGTTGCAACCGCTCAAGGGCGCAGTCGTGGGTTTCCAGTGGGCGATGCGCATGCACGGTTTCGACGAGAACGCGCCCGACGATATTCCAACGGTCTGACGAGACCAAATTCAAGAACAACAAACGGGGATGGAATGACTGAAGCAGCGACCGCGATCAAACAGGAAATCAAGGAAGAGAAGGAAGCGGATCATCACCCGTACTTCCGGCCGAAGGACGCCGCGACGCTGATCCTGATCGATCGCTCCAGCGCGAAGCCGAAGGTGCTGGTCGGCAAGCGCCACGACAAGGTCGTGTTCATGCCCGGCAAATATGTCTTCCCCGGCGGTCGCGTCGACAAGGCCGACAACCGCGTGCCGGTTGCCGCTCCCATCAGCCAGGAGCTTGAAGCCAACCTGCTCAAGGGCAGCCCGAAGATCACGCCCGGCCGGGCTCGCGCGCTTGCCAATGCAGCGATCCGCGAGGCCTGCGAAGAGACCGGCCTGTGCCTCGGCCGCAAGGCCGAGAAGCCTGCCAAGCTCGATGGTCCGTGGAAGCCGTTCGCCGAAGCCGGCCTGCTGCCCGATCCCTCCGGCCTGTTTCTGATCGCGCGCGCGATTACCCCGCCCGGCCGCGTCCGCCGCTTCGACACACGCTTCTTCACGGCGGATGCCTCCGCCATTGCCCACCGCGTCGAGGGCGTGGTGCATGCCGATGCGGAGCTGGTCGAACTGGTATGGGTCGAGATCGGCTCCGAGCCGCTGGCGGACGCGCATGCCATGACCAAGAACGTGCTCGCCGAGCTCGACCGCCGGCTCGCCACCGGCCCCCTCAATCACGACGCGCCGGTGCCGTTCTTCCATTTCTACAGCGGCAGGATGCAGAAGGACATTTTGGGAGCGTGACAGGCATGTCGCGAAAGTGCGCAAAAACAAAATAATCTTCCCAGTGGCGCCGCCCCGCTTCGTGCCTATGTGCTCTTGAACGACCCATACGGAAACGGGGCAAATGGCACAGCGTCAACTCAAGCTCGGCGCGTTCATGCGGCCGATCAGCATCCACACCGGCGCATGGCGCTATCCCGGCGCCTGGCCGGACGCCAATTTCAACTTTTCCCACATCAAGCAGCTCGCGCAGAAGTCAGAGGCCGGCAAGTTCGACGCCTTCTTCATGGCTGACCATTTGGCCGTGCTGAACATGCCGATCAATGCGCTGAAGCGCAGCCACACCGTGACCTCGTTCGAGCCGTTCACGTTGTTATCGGCGCTCTCGACGGTGACGGAGAATATCGGCCTGGTCGCAACCGGCTCGACCACTTTCGACGAGCCCTATCACGTCGCCCGCCGCTTTGCGTCGCTTGACCATATCAGCGGCGGCCGTGCGGGCTGGAATATCGTCACCACCTCCAATCCGGATGCGGCGCTCAATTTCGGGCTCGAGGACCATATGGAGCACGCCGAGCGCTATCACCGCGCGCGCGAGTTCTATGACGTGGTCACCGGGCTCTGGGATTCCTTTGCCGATGATGCCTTCGTGCACGACGTCGAGTCCGGGCTCTTCGTCGATCCTTCGAAGATGCACGTGCTCAATCACAAGGGAAAATATCTCAGCGTTCGCGGTCCCCTGAACATCGCGCGCCCGGTGCAGGGCTGGCCGGTGATCGTACAGGCCGGCGCGTCGGAGGACGGCAAGCAGCTCGCGGCAGAGACGGCGGAAGCGGTCTTCACCGGCGGCGGCAGCATCAGCGACGGGCAGAAACTCTACGCCGACATCAAGGGCCGCATGGACAAGCTCGGCCGCGACCGCGAGCATCTGAAGATCCTGCCCGGCGCCTTCGTGGTGGTCGGCGACAGCGTCGAGGAGGCCAAGGAGAAGCGCGCCTTGCTCGACAGCCGGGTGCACTACGACAGCGCAATCGCCTCGCTTTCGGTGATCCTGGGCACCGATGCCTCTGGCTTCGATCCTGACGGGCTGTTGCCGCCGATCCCGGAAACCAATGCGAGCAAGAGCGGGCGCCAGCGCCTGGTCGACGTCGCCGCGCGCGACAAGCTCACCGTGCGCCAACTCGCGCAGCGCGTCGGCGGCTATGGCGGGCTAGCCTTCGTCGGCACGCCGAAAACGATCGCCGATCAGATGGAGGAATGGCTGACGAGCTATGCTTCCGACGGCTTCAACATCATGTTCCCGTATCTGCCGGGCGGGCTCTACGATTTCGTCGACAAGGTGGTCCCGGAACTGCAGAAGCGCGGGATCTTCCGCAAGGAGTATGAAGGCAAGACGCTCCGGGAGAATCTGGGCCTGCCGCGGCCGAAAAACCGGTTTTTCGAGCACTGATGCGCTCGAATTGGGCGGGTTTGGGTCCGGAAAACCTTGACTTTGGGCTGATTGTGACTAGTTTGCCGGCCAAATGCGGGCCGATTGGCCGGCTCCTGATACCCCATCATCTCCCTGAGGTTCTGACATGGCCAAGGCGGTCACCATCAAGGTCAAGCTCGTGTCGTCCGCCGACACTGGCTACTACTACGTCGCCAAGAAGAATTCGCGCACCATGACCGACAAGCTGGTCAAGAAGAAGTACGACCCGGTTGCGCGCAAGCACGTCGAATTCCGCGAAGCCAAGATCAAGTAAGATCGCGGGACACTACCCACTTCACGGGGCCCTTGTGGCCCCGTTTTCATTTTTCTT
This sequence comes from Bradyrhizobium cenepequi, assembly GCF_020329485.1. Taxonomy (GTDB): domain Bacteria; phylum Pseudomonadota; class Alphaproteobacteria; order Rhizobiales; family Xanthobacteraceae; genus Bradyrhizobium; species Bradyrhizobium cenepequi. Next base: position 83,027 of record NZ_JAGKJI010000020.1, on the reverse strand, counting down.
ATGCTCGCCAGCCAGGCCCGGGCATAAGGCTCCGATGATCGCAACCTTGGACGAAGGAAGCGTTGGCGGCTATTCGGTCGCGTATGGCCGCGAAGACATCTACTTTCCCGTCTACATCACTGCCGCTCTCGCCGCGATCTTCTTCACCGCAACCTGGATCACCGGCGCCCTCTATTGGCTGGCGCCTGCGATAACGGTGGCCGGCTTTACCTACTACAATATCCCGTTGCTGGAGACGGGGCGCCCGACCATCGGCGCCAATCAGTACGGCATCTTCATCCAGGCTTTCGGCCTGATCCGGTGGCGCGCCATCGAACGCATCGACCTCGTTCAGATTGCCGAGCGCGCGATGATCGTTCATGAATTGCAGATTGCGCTCAGCATGCCCCTGAGCGGCGCTCTCGTTGCCGACTGGCGCAAGCAGCCCGTCTATCGCCGCCTGATGCGGCTGCCGTGGCGCATGGACCACCGCGGCGTGGTGCGCATCAATTTGGAGCCATTCGACCGAACGCCCGATGAGATCCATCGGACGTTCCTCAGGATGTGGCGCTACTATCGGAGCTAGTGCACCACTTCACCATGCAGCGCGAGATCGAGGCCGTCGCGCTCGGCGTCCTCGTGCACGCGAAGGCCGACGAACACCTTGACGGCTGCGAGGATGATCAGGGTTACGACGGCATCGTAGACGATCACGGTAGCGACCCCGACGCATTGGTTGAAGAACTGACCGACGTTTCCCTCCAGAACGCCCGGCGTCCCCCCGTATTGCTGAACCGCAAACACGCCGGTGAGCAGTGCCCCGACGATGCCGCCAATCGCATGCACGCCGAAGCAATCCAGCGCGTCATCATAGTTGAATGTGCGTTTCAGGCCGGTGCATCCCCAGTAGCAGAAGACGCCGGCGCCGATTCCAATTGCAAAGGCACCGATCGGGCCGACGAAACCGGAAGCCGGCGTGATGGCAACGAGGCCGGCGACCGCACCCGAGCAGATGCCGACGACGGTCGGCTTGCCCTTGAGCGCCCATTCCACCAGCATCCAGGTGAAAGCCGCAACGGCCGTCGCGATCTGCGTCACCAACATGGCCATGCCGGCCTGCATCCCTGCCGTGACCGCGGAGCCGGCGTTGAAGCCGAACCAGCCAACCCAGAGCAGAGAGGCGCCGATGAAAGTGAGCACCATGTTATGGGCGGGCCCTGTCTCTTTGCGCTTGCCGAGCATGATGGCGCACATCAGACCTGCCACGCCAGCATTGATATGCACGACGGTACCGCCGGCGAAATCGAGCACCTTCACCCATGCGGCCTCGTTGGCAGCGGCAAACACCCCGTCGGGCCCCCAGACCCAATGCGCAACCGGGGCATAGACGAAGACCGCCCACAGGCCGATAAACCAGAGCATGGCCGAGAATTTCATGCGCTCGGCAAATGCGCCGGCGATCAGCGCTGGCGTAATGATCGCAAATGTCATCTGAAAGCAGATGTAGACGGTCTCGGGGATGGTTGGAGCAAGCGGATTGGGATTGCCAATGCCGCCCTTGCCGATGTCGCTCACGATGTCCTTGAGAAACATGCGATCGAGGCCGCCGACAAAGGGCGCGCCAGCGCGAAATGCCATGCTGTAAGTCAGGATGGCGAACAGAATCGTGACAAGGCAGGTGACGGCAAAACTGGTTATCACGGTGTCGCCGACATTCTTCTTGCGCACCATGCCACCATAGAACAGGCCGAGGCCAGGAATTGTCATCATCAACACGAGCGCGACGGATGTGAGCATCCACGCCGTGTCGCCGGAGTTGGGCGTGCAGTTTTCGAGGACCTTGCCGCCGCAGGCCGGCGGCGCTGCATCCTGGGCAAACGCAAGATCGCCTGGTACGAGACCGAGGAGCGCAATTGCCAGGAAAGCAGCCGCAAATTTCACGAGCCTTTGGCTCGCAGGTGTTCTCGAGTGCATCATCGTCCTCCCGTCGCAAGAGAAGTCAGCGAAAGGCTTGAGGAGAGGCTTTGCCGCGCCGGCGCCAGACGCGGGGCTTGCTGCTCGACCGAGGTCACCAAATACCTGGCATCGCCCGCTCGTTCGGTTCTCGCAGTATCTTGGAGCGCCGCAACCGGCCCGCAATGCCTGCCCAGGACTGGCATGCCCTTGGGCACAAGACTCATAGTGCTCGGCGCCGCGGCAAGGTCGCCGAGCTTCAACGGCTGGAGATTGGCGGCGACTAGCCTCATGGCCCGCCAGCATTTCCCGGGTCGCCAAATCGGAAGACGCCCGAGTCGGTCTCCGACCCCAGTTCTTAGTCAGAATTAATCAAGTTTCGTGCCATCCACGATGGAGAGCTAACCTATTGAATTAGCGTCGACTCTAATTCACCGACGCGTGAAGGTGCTTAGTCACTGCCAATTCTAGCGGCGTCCGATTGACTATTATTTAATCACACATTCATCGCCGCCCCCGCGTGGGGGCAGCACGTCCTTGCGAGCATTCGCCGCGAGGGCGGAGTTTACGCCGTCTTCAATAGCGGTGGCTGCGAGGGCCGCACTAGCGCAAACGCCACCTGGATGATGCCGCCGGCGAGACCCAGCGCGACACCGATGCGCCAGGCCATGGTGTAGGAGCCGAGCGCGTCGTAGAGCAGCCCTCCCCCATAGGCGCCAAGGAAGCTGCCGATCTGGTGGCTCATGAAGGCAAGCCCCTGGATCATCGCCTGCCAGCGCAGCCCGAACATCTCCGCCACCGCGCCTGCGACCAGCGGGCCGACACCCATCCAAAGGAAGCCCATGATGGCGCCGAACAGCAGCGTAGAGGCAGGTGTCGCCGGCAGCATGAAATACCAGGCGAGCGCCAGCGAGCGCAGGATGTAGATCGCGCCCAGCAACGCCAGCTTGTTCCAGCGCTGGCCAGCCCAGCCGAAGAACAGCGAGCCGAGCACGTTGAAGCCGCCGATCATGCCGAGCGTCTGCGCGCTCAGCATCGGATCGAGGCCGCAGATCGCGAGATAGGACGGCAGATGCGTGGTGAGAAAGACGAGTTGCATGCCGCAAACGAGATAGGCGCACGTCATCACCACGAACGAGGCATTGCCGAACGCCGCCCTGGCCGCGATTGCGGCGGTCGCCTCACCGATGTCCTCGGACGACGTCGGCCTGGGCAGCGGAACCTGATCGATGCGACCGGCGTACCAGGCGGCAGGGATCATCAGGACCGCCAGCACCACGAAGCCGAGCAGACCGACGCGCCAGCCGAAACCTTCATTGAGCAGTTGCCCGATCGGGGCCGACAGCAGCGCTCCAAGCGACCCGGCGCCCGAGACGATGCCGAGCACGGTCGAGCGCACCGTCTCGGGCACCGCGCGGGCGGCGACCGACATCGCGATCGCGGCCGCCGTGCAGGCGAGCGAGGTACCGATCAGGACGCCGCCGCCGATCATGATGCTCACGACGCCGTGCGCGCCCGCCATGAACGCAAGGCCCGCGATATAGAGCAGCGAGCCGACCACCATGATCGGACGAAAGCCGTAACGCACCGTCATGGCGCCGGCGAGCGGCTGCAGGAAGCCCCAAGCGAGGTTCTGCACCGCCAGCGCCAGGGTGAAGTCAGATACCGAAATCCTGATGTCGTGCGTCAGCGGCTGCATGAAGATGCCGAGGCTCTGCCGCAGGCCCATGCTCAGCGTGAGCATGACGGATGCGCCGATCAGGATGGGAAGCGTGGGACGCAGGACTTGCAGCAAGGGCATTGTTTTTGTTCTCCCTATCGATGGCGGCACAGCAAAGTCTACCTGCGATTCACGCGATTTTTAGTTACACAGACCTGTGTACTTTGGCTATAACAGGGAGGTGCTGTCAAGCGAATGAGATACGGAGCCGTTGCATGGCTTCTCCGCACCAGAAACAGACGATGAAGGACCGCATCCTTCAGACGGCGGACCGGCTGTTCTACCTAAAGGGCATCCGCGCCATCGGCGTCGATACCATTTCCGCCGAGATCGGCATCAGCAAGCGCACGCTCTACAATCACTTTCCGTCCAAGGACGCGCTGATCGCGGCCTATCTCGAACATCGCTTCGTGCAGCCGAAGCCGTCGGACAAGCCGCCGGTCGAGCAGATCCTCGGCACCTTCGATGCGCTGGAGCGTCGCTTTGGCGCCAAGGATTTTCGCGGCTGCCCCTTCGTCAACGCGGTCGCCGAACTCGGTGGCGAAGACAAGTCAGTCAAGAAGGTCGCCATCGCGTTCAAGGAAAGCCGGCGGCTGTGGTTTCGCGATCGATTGACCGAACTCGGCGTTGCCGATCCGGAAGCACTTGCGACCCAGCTGCAATTGCTGGTCGACGGCTCGATCGCACAGGATCTCGTCCGCGACGACCCCGCGATGGCTCGGGCGGCAAAAGAAGCCGCGCGCGTGCTTTTGGAGAATGCGGGTGTGAAAATCAGTAGCCCGGATGGAGCGAAAGCGTAATCCGGGGAGAACTCGCGAGGGTGAGACGACCCGGATTGCGCTTCGCTCCATCCGGGCTACGCAGCATTTAAGCCGCCGCTGAAACCACCCTGTTCCGGCCACCATGCTTGGCGCGGTAGAGCGCGTTGTCGGCGCGCTTGAGCACGTCGGTCACCGACTCGCCCTTGCGCTCCAGCGTGGTGAGGCCGATCGAGATCGTGACCTCGATGCGGTTGACGCCCTTGCTGATGGAGAAGGGTTCGCCGGCGATCGAACGGCGCAGGCGTTCGGCGACCATACCGGCGACGTGAAGGTCGGTTTCCGGCATCACGATCACGAATTCCTCGCCGCCATACCGGCAGGCGAGATCGATGCCGCGGATCGATTTGCGGATCCGGGTCGCGAAGTCGCGCAGGACGTCGTCGCCGGCATCATGACCATAATTGTCGTTGATCGCCTTGAAGTAGTCGATGTCGAGGATCATCAGCGCCAGCGGCTTGCCACGGGCCGAGGCTTGTTCAGCAAGCGTCGCCAGATGGCTCTCCATGTAGCGGCGGTTGTGCAGCCCAGTCAGCGCGTCCGTGATCGCCATCTCGATCGAGTTCTGCACATTGTCGCGCAGATGATCGGTGTAGCGCCGCCGCCGGATCTGCGTGCGCGCACGCGCCAAAAGTTCGTTCTTGTCGATCGGGCGCAGCAGGTAGTCGTTGACGCCGATCTCGAGCCCGCGCAACAGCCGCGCATTGTTGTCGGCATCCGAGATGGCGAGGATCGGCAACTGGCGGGTGCGTTCCAGTGAGCGCGCCTGGCTGCAGAGCCGCAGGCCGTCGTAATTGTCGAGGCTGAGCGAAACGATCATCAAGTCGTAATTGCCCTCGGCGGCATTGAACAGCGCTTCTCCCGGGTTGGTCTCGACATCAACCGTATGCTCGGCGGAAAGCATCGGCGCGAGCCGTTCGTAGGACGACGGCCGGTCATCGACCAATAGGATACGGCCGCCAAGCCCTTTGTCGGCAATCGCGCTACGTTCGGGCGCCTGCATGCCCATTTCGAGCGAGGTAATCGCGCGCATGCGCAATTCATCGGTCATCATCTTCAGTCGCGTCAGCGAGCGCACGCGTGCGATCAACACGACGTCGGACACGGGTTTGGTCAGGAAGTCGTCGGCACCGGCTTCCAGGCCGCGCACGCGGTCAGCCGGGCTGTCGAGCGCAGTGACGATGACGACCGGAATGAAATGCGTGACCGGATTGGACTTGAGCCGACGGCAGACCTCGAAGCCATCCATGTCAGGCATCATGACGTCGAGCAGGATGATGTCGCATTCAGCGCGCGCGCAGATCTGCAGGGCCTCGGCGCCGTTGGAAGCAGTCAGCACGTCGAAATATTCGGCCGACAGTCGCGCTTCCAACAACTTGACGTTCGCGGGAACGTCATCGACCACGAGGATACGTGCGGACATCGAAATACAACTCCCTACCCGATAAAGCGTCGGACGGTCTCAATGAATTTGCCGACCGAAATTGGTTTGGACAAATAGGCCTCGCACCCACCTTCGCGGATGCGTTCCTCATCGCCCTTCATCGCGAACGCGGTGACAGCGACCACCGGGATCTTGCGCAGATCAGGATCGTCCTTGATCCAGCGCGTGACTTCGAGCCCGGAGACCTGCGGAAGCTGGATATCCATCAGGATCAGGTCGGGATGCAGTTTGCGGACGAGATCGAGCGCCTCAAAACCATTGCTCGTGCCGGAGGTCTGATAACCGTGCGCCTCCAGCAGGTCGCGAAAGAGCTTCATATTGAGCTCGTTGTCCTCCACGATCAGGACGGTCTTGGCCATCCCGTCCCTCCAAAGCCGTAGGAAACAGTCCCTGATGCGGTACGTTCGGCACCGCCTTCGGGCGCATCGAAATGTAAAATCAAACTAGCGCCAGATTCGCTCAAACCCGTTAAACTCGACCCCTATCTTGCGTGGTGTGGTTTCCACTTGCTTGAACAGGTCCGAAAGACTCGGGCATGATGCGTCTCATTAGAGAACATAAGTTAACGGAAAGGCAAATCGACCGTTGAAAAAGCCTGTTCAAAACCCTCGCGAAGTAGCTGAAATCGTTGCGGTTCAGGCGCTGGGTTTCATCGCCGGCGACCCCGAAAGGCTGGGCCTGTTCCTGGCCGAGACCGGAATCGGACCGGAGACGCTCCGCTCGGCCGCCTCCGACCCAAAGTTCCTTAGCTCGGTGCTCGATTTCGTGATGCGGGATGATGCGACAGTGAAGGCGTTTGCGAAGGCTTCCGAACTGCACCCGACGAACATTGCCGCGGCCCACCAGGTCTTGAACGATCCCAAATGGGAACGCGACGTGCCGTGAGCGCGGCGCTCACGAGCAACGGTCCCCACTGCTTCTGCCGGGATTGCCTCGGCGATCTCGACTTCAAGGCAAGACGCTGCAGCCATTGCGGCTCACCGCGCCTGGTCCGCCATCACGCCCTGCCCCGGCTTGCACTGGCCCATATCGATTGCGACGCCTTCTACGCCACGGTCGAGAAGCGTGACAGTCCCGAGCTAGCCGACAAGCCGGTCATCATCGGCGGCGGCAAGCGCGGCGTGGTGTCGGCCGCCTGCTACGTTGCGCGAACGTTTGGCGTGCGCTCGGCGATGCCGATGTTCAAGGCGCTCGAGCTTTGCCCGTCCGCGACCGTAATCCCACCGGACATGGCGAAATATGTCCGCGTCGGCCGCGAGGTGCGCCAGGCGATGCAGGCGCTGACGCCCCTGGTCGAGCCGTTGTCGATCGACGAGGCCTTCCTCGACCTTTCCGGCACGGAACGCGTCCACGGCATGATCCCCGCAAAAGTGCTGGCAGCATTTGCCCGCGACGTCGAGCGCGATATCGGAATTACCGTGTCGGTCGGGCTGTCCTGCAACAAGTTCCTGGCCAAGATCGCCTCCGACCTCGACAAGCCACGCGGCTTCGCCACGCTGGACCAGGACGAAGCGCGCGAGATGCTCGCGGACAAGCCTGTAGGCTTCATCTTCGGCGTCGGGCCTGCGACTGAGGAAAGGCTGATCCAGCGCGGCTTTCGCACCATCGCCGACCTGCAGCGCGCGGACGAGAACGAGCTGATGAAGCAGTTCGCAAGCGAAGGCCGCAGGCTGTGGCGGCTCGCGCGCGGCATCGACGACCGCCGCGTGGTGGCAGATCGCGGCGCCAAGACGATCTCGAGCGAGACCACATTCGAGAACGACATCCGCGATTTCGTCACGCTGGAAAGGCTGTTGTGGAGATTGTCCGAGAAGGTCTCGGCGCGGCTGAAGAACAGCGAGCTTGCGGGCTCCACGATCACGCTGAAGCTGAAGACCGCCGATTTCCGCCCACGGACCCGCTCGCAATCGATCGCGGCGCCGACGCAGCTCGCCGGAAAGATCTTTGCGGTCTCGCGCGAGATGCTGGCGAAGGAGATCGACGGCACCGCCTTCCGCCTGATGGGTGTCGGCGTCAGCGCGCTGCGGGCGGGATCGGCGGCCGACGACACTGACATGCTCGACCGACGCTCCGCCCATGCCGAACGCGCCATGGATGACCTGCGGAAGAAATTCGGAAACGCCGCTGTGATTAGGGGGATCGCCTATCAGGGGCCGGAGAAGACAGAGGGGTGAAATCCCTCACTTACACGGCTTCGTATCCCTGACGTCGAACTTGCCCATCGCGCCAGAAATCACGAAGTCATTGTAATCCAGCACCAGCGCGCGGGAGACGCCGTTCTCGTAGAGCTCGAACGACATCGCATAGACCGGCGTCTGCTCGCCTTCGTTGTTCTTGGCGTCGCGGTCATAGTAGCTCACCGTGACCGGCCAGCGGGTCATCGATTTCATTGCATCGTTTGCGGTCGAGGCATCGGGTAATGCCGGCGCGCGGTCGCCCGGAATCGGCTGTCCGATCACCGAAAGCGTGTTGTAGACCTTTTCGCCATTGTCGGAACCATCATAGACGGTGAGCTCCAGCACGCTCTTGCCCTCGCGCGCGGCGGCGATGATGTGCTGGATCTGCTCGGTTGGGAATACGACGCTGCCGTCGAGCTGGAAGGTCTTCGCCACCGGCTGCTTCAGCTTGACCGTGATGTGGTCGCCCTCGCGCTCCGCCACGCCATCAACCGGCGCGGAATTGCTGTCATTCATCCGCGTGTCGATGTTGAAGCGGTAGCTCTTGCCGGCCGCGTCCTCCCAGGACGTAGAGCGCAGGTCGGAGAGCGTCACCTTGCCCTCGCCGCTGTCGAGCTCCGATACCTGGCGGAATTCGGATGTGTAGCCCTCGCAGGTACTGCCGGAAAAATTGTACAGGATGCGCCCGCGCACGCCGCTGATGGCGTTGGAACCGCGCGACTTCACGAGATTGAGTTCGTAGAGCGCCTGATGCGACAGAAACGGCACCGGTCCAGCCGTGGCCGCACCGTTCGGGAATCCCAGTCCTGCGGCTACGGCAATGGTCATCGCCAAAACGCGAGGCGGAATCCGGAACAGGCGGGCCATGTATATTCCTTTAGGAAACGGACGATTCGTCACAATAGTGATGGCTCTATTGCGCCGCAACTGGGGCAATCTCACAAAAAGGTAACACCGAGCATGCGAACGAAGCATTTTCCGGCATATTTCTCCGAGGCTTACGCGATGAAGTGTCATTGTTGATCGATCCGCAGCCGACTTGAAAGCGACGGCGCGATGCGCGAAACAATGCGGCCTGATTGGTCACTGAACCGGGGACGGAAAACATGGCAGGTACGGTCGAACAGAAACTGGCGGCACAGGGCATCACCCTGCCCGAGCCTGCCGCTCCGGTGGCGAACTATGTCGGCTTCGTTCGCACTGGCAATCTGCTGTTCGTCTCCGGCCAGCTTTGCTTCGATGCCCAGGGCAAGCTGATCGCCAAGGGCAAGCTGGGCGCGGGCGTCACCCTCGAGCAGGGTCATGCCGCCGCCCGCGGCTGCGCGATCAACCTGTTTGCCCAGATCAAGGCCGCGCTTGGCGACCTCGATAAGGTTGCGCGCGTCGTGCGGCTCGGCGGCTTCATCAATTCGACGCCCGACTTCCTGGACGCGCCGAAGGTGCTGAACGGCGCGTCGGATCTGATGGTGCTGGCCTTCGGCGATAAGGGCCGGCACGCCCGAACCACCATCGGCGTCGCTTCGCTACCTGCAGACGCTGCCGTGGAAGTCGAGGGATTGTTCGAGGTCACCTGAGCGATGCGGGCACCCGACTGGCTGACGGCGCGGCCGGTCGCCCATCGCGGCCTGCATGATGCCGCGCGCGGCATCATCGAGAACATGCCAGCGGCGGCGGAGGCCGCCATCGCGGGCAATTTCACCATCGAGTGCGATATCCAGCTCAGCGCCGACGGCGAGGCCATGGTGCATCACGACGATGCGCTCGGCCGCCTCACCGAGGGCTCGGGCCTCCTGCTCACCAAGACGGCAGCCGAATTGAAGGCCGTCAGGTTCAAGAACACCGGCGAGCGCATGATGTCGCTTGGCGACCTCTGCGCGCTGGTGGCTGGCCGCGTGCCGCTGCTGGTCGAGGTGAAGAGCCATTTTGACGGTGACCGCAAATTGGTGAAGCGGATGGCCGAGGTGCTGAGCACCTATTCCGGGCCCGTGGTCGGCATGTCCTTTGATCCGGACCAGGTGCTGGCGCTGCGCGAGATCATGCCAAGGCTTCACCGCGGCATCACCGCCCAGCGCACCTATGACGACGCCTATTGGGCGAAGCTCGCGCCAGCACAGCGCGACAGCATGCTGTACCTGCGCCATGGCTTTCGCACCGAACCGCATTTCGTCGCCTATTGGGTCGAGCAATTGCCGGCGCCGGCGCCATGGATCGCGCGCAACCTGTTCGGCTGCCCACTCCTGGCCTGGACCGTACGCACGCCGGAGCAGCACGCGAAAGCGGCGCGCTATGCCGACCAGATGATCTTCGAAGGTTTCATTCCGGGAACCTGAGATGTGGCTGGCGGCCTTGAAGTCGGCATTGCGATGCACGATCTTTAGAGGGCGCAGGTCACCATGGGCGATGGCCGCTCGCACTGGGGACCGGTTCAAATTCTCAATGGCCTCATCTGAAATCACCCTCGAAGCTGTTCCGTCCGTCAGCGATATCAAGGCTGCCGACTGGGACGCTTGCGCCAATCCGGCGCCCGAGACGGACTCGCTCGACGAACTCGACACGCTGGCCTCATCCAGTTCCGGAGGTGCTGCGTGCATCCACGCAAAGCCTTCCTATAACCCCCTCGTTTCGCACGCATTTTTTGCAGCCTTGGAGGCTTCCGGTTCGGCCGTCGCACGGACCGGCTGGGGGCCGCGGCATCTTCTGGCCAAGCTGGACGGCGAGATCGTCGGGATCGTCCCCTGCTACCTCAAGTCCCACTCGCAGGGCGAATACGTCTTCGATCGCGGCTGGGCGGACGCCTATGAGCGCGCCGGCGGCCGGTATTATCCGAAGCTCCAGGTATCGGTGCCCTTCACGCCCGCCACCGGGCCGCGACTCTTGCTTCGCAACGGCATCCACCGTGAGCAGATCAGGTCGGCACTTGCCCATGGCCTGATGGCGCTGTGCGATGCTAGCGAGGCCTCTTCGGTGCACGTGACCTTTGCAAGCGAGGCCGAGGCGAAGTTTCTCGGCGGACATGGTTTTCTGCAGCGAACCGACCAGCAGTTCCACTGGCACAATGCCGGCTTCAAGATCTTCGACGATTTCCTCGCCACGCTGAACTCACGCCACCGCAAGGCGATCAAGCGAGAGCGGCGCGAAGCGCTTGCGGCCGATGTCACGATCCACTGGCTGACTGGCGACGAGATCACCGAGGATGCGTGGGACGCGTTCTTCGACTTCTACATGGAGACCGGCTCGCGCAAATGGGGGCGGCCGTATCTGAACCGGAAATTCTTCTCGCTGATCGGCGAGAGCATGGCAAAGGATGTGCTGCTGGTCATGGCGAAGCGTCAAGGCCGCTGGATCGCAGGGGCGATCAACTTCATCGGTTCTGACACGCTGTTCGGCCGCAACTGGGGCGCGATCGAGCACCATCCGTTCCTGCATTTCGAGGTCTGCTATTACCAGGCGATCGATTTCGCCATCCAGAGCGGATTGAAGGTGGTCGAGGCGGGCGCCCAGGGCGAGCACAAGCTCGCGCGTGGATATCTGCCGCAGACGACCTATTCCGCCCACTACATCGCCGACCCAGGCCTGCGTCGGGCGATCGCCGATTACCTCAAGCGCGAGCGCACCTACGTCGCCGAGGTCGGGCGCGAGCTCACCGAGGCCGGCCCGTTCCGCAAGGGCGGCGACGAGGCCTGAGCTTTCTGCTACGACCCCAGAACTTTAGACTGATGTGAGGAACCGCCATGCCCGCCTACGACCCCCAAAACCCCTTCGCAAAGATCCTGCGCGGCGAATTCCCTTGCTACAAGGTCTACGAAAATGAGCACGTGCTGGCCTTCCTTGACATCATGCCGCGCTCGTCCGGCCATACGCTGGTGATCCCGAAGGCCCCCGCCCGCAACATCCTCGATGTCTCGCCCGATGACTACGCCCATGTCGCGCGCGCTGCCCACAAGATCGCGGCCGCGGCGATGAAGGCGTTCCAGGCGGATGGCATCACCGTGCAGCAATTCAACGAACCGGCCGGCGGCCAGGTCGTCTTTCACCTCCACATGCATGTGATGCCACGCCATGACGGCGTCGCGCTGTTGCCGCCGGCGAGCCGCAAGGAGGATGTGAAGGTGCTGGAGGACCATGCGGCCAAGCTGATCGCAGCGCTGGGGTAACGGCTTCTGTCATCCCGAGGCGCGCGTAGCGCGAGCTATGATGTGCAATTGCACATCAGAGAATCCATCGGGCCGCATGAGCGATGGCGAAATGGATTTCGGGCTCGTCCTTCGGACGCCCCGAAATGACAGGGAGAAAAATCACTCCGTCTCGAAATCGCCGGGCTGCGGCGGCGCCAGCGGTGTGAACTCGCAGCGATCGGGTTTGACGTCGAGCAGCGGCGTCCCGTCGAGGCAGTCCAGTCCGCGCACCAGGATGACGTTGCCCTCGACGCCGACCAGCTTCACGATCGAGGTCGCGATCGGGTTCGGCCGCACCGGGGAGCGCAGCGAGAAGGCGCCGCGGGTCTTTCCGTTGCTCTTCGGGCTCTGCAGCACGAGGTCGCGGCGCGACTGGTGCAGCCAGTAGAGCACCTCGAGATTCCCGTAGAAATCGACGCCCTTGATGGCGCGCACCCATGGCTCGAAAATCTCGAGGCGACAGACAGGACCGTCATGGCGTCCCTGCCGCGGCGTCATCAGCCGCGAGGTCCAGGGCGTGCGGATGCGGCCGATGAAGATGAGGCCGGCATCGCGCGCCGGTGGCATCTCGATGGCGACTTCGCCCGGGCGTATCTCACCTTCTCGAACCATGTCTCAATCCAGGAATAGCTTTGCTCAACGCAACAGTAACGCATTGCGCGGCTGCTGCAATCAGCCGAGCCACCATTGTCCGCCGACCAGGATCACTTCGCCGATGGCGACGCCCGCGAAGATCGATTTCCGCGACAGCATGAACGCGGCGAAGCCTGCGGCCACAGCCCCGTAGCGCAACACGGCTGGAACACTTGCCAGCGCGCCGGGCGGCTGCACCACGATCTGCGCAATGACGCCAGCCAAAATCGCAGTCGCGAGTGCCCTCACCCACACCAGCAGCTCCGAGCCCTCGTCGAGCCCGCCGCCGAACCATAGGCCCAGCATGCGCCAGATCTGGTTCGGGATGACACCGGCCACGAACAGGACCACGAGCGCATGCCAGTCGCCGATGAAGGTGCTCATGCGATCACCTTTGCCCGTACCCGGTGCACACCATAGGCGATGGTGCCTGCGACGACGCCGCTGACCAGGATATCGAGGCCGCTGTTGAGCAGCGTCGCCACCGGATACAGCGCCAGCCCGAGCGCGAGTGCGATACCGTCGGCGAGCTCCCGGCAATTGCGCGCGGTCGAGAACAGGAACGCCAGCGGCGTCAGCATCAGGATCGCCGCGGCGAAAAGCGGCGAGAGATTGGCTGCGAGCAGGTAGCCGATCGTGTTGGCCACCACAGAGAGAAAGACCAGCCCGCAACCGAGCCCTTGAATGAAGGCGATGCGGCGCTCCCGCGGCACCTGCGGCAGAAAGCGATGGCATTCGACCCACAGCGTCACGGCGGTGAGATGCGCCACCAGGATCAGGTGCCGCCGTTTCGTCTTTGGCGTGCGCATCATCGGCAGGACGGACACCACCATCGGAAACAGGCGGATGGCGCTGACGGTCACCGCGATCGCGGATTGCAAGATGGTGGCGCCCGAACCGAGCGTCGACACCAGGATGATCTGCGCCGGTCCAGCCCAGACGAACACTGTGCTCGCCAACGTCCAGGCCAGCGAGAATCCCGTGTCATGCGCCAGCGCCCCAATGCCTAGATAGGTCGCGAACAGCACCAGGGCCAGGATGGTCGAGCCGACCGACCGCACACCCCAGAGGAAGGCGCGGAGCGAGCTATGCCATTGCGAGGAATCGAGCGGAGGAAGCGCCACGTGGGACCGGTGAAAGGTTTGAATTGAGCGGCATAGGGCGGATGAAGGCCGGCCACGTCAAGCAAACGCGTCTCAGAGCTGTCATGCAGTGGCGGCGGCGTCCCGCCCTGAGCCGGGACGGTGAAAACGACTATCTGCTCATGCCCGGATTCCGTAACACGAAGCAGGCGCCGCCGGCCTTGCGGATGCGGCTACAGAGATTTTCGGCTTCGGGCCGCGTGTCGGCGCCGATACGCGCCTGATAGAAGGTGGCCGTGCCACGGGTGCGCAGGCGCGCGGCGAACAGGCTCGGATCGTGGTCGCCGATCACGGCGCTCAGGCTCTTCATCGCGCGCGCATACATCGCGAGCGCCTTCTCGCGGTTGAAGCCGGCGGCAAGCTGAACGCCCCAGACCTTTGCGGCTGCGAGCGTGACGTGCTGTTCAAGGCCGGCAACGAACGGGTTCGGCGCGCGCTTGAGAAGCGCCATCAATTCGCGACAGCTCGACGTTCGCGGACGCGCTGGCATCTTGCCGGTACGGCCGGCTGCCGCCCATTCGTCAACGCTGGAGCCCGTGATCGCGTACACGTAGTTGCGCGTCTCCTGCGGCATGTAACCGGTGCCCGCGAGCCATTCCTGCACCCGGCGCGGTCCGGCGTTGTAGGCCGCGGCGGCTAGGCCGAGATTGCCGAACTGGTTGTGCAGCTCGCTGAGGAATTCGGCCGACTTCGGCAGCGCCTGCACGGGACTGAAGGGATCGAGCAGGCCGCGATCGTTCGCCGTTCCCGGCATGAACTGCGCGATGCCCTGCGCGCGCTGGCCGTTCCGCGTCACCGGCCCGACCGCATCGGGCTGAAACCGGCTCTCCTGCCAGATCACGCGAGCAAAGAATTCGAGTGGCAGATCGTTCGCTCGTGCAGCGGATTCAATCATCAGGCACATCGCTTCCCGCGCCTCGCCTTCGCGCGCCGTCTCAGGCAGCTTTTCCGGGGGACGCGCGAGTTCCTCGACGCTCGGGTGCACGATGCGGCTGACAGGTTCTTCAGCTGCCGCCGGCGCCAGCCACAGCAGGATCGCGAGAGCAGCGCTGAAACGTGGGACTATCGGCATTATCCTAGGTCAGATAAATCAATCCTTGACTTGGGCCGCACGACAACTAGCAACTTGGGTATTATCAACGCGCCAGGGCCAAAATGCGCACGATCTATTTTGATCTCGACGGCACGCTGACCAATCCAAAGCCCGGGATCACCCGTTCGATCCAGTATGCCCTCGAGCGATTGGGCCAGGCTGTCCCAAGCGAGGACGAATTGACCTGGTGCATCGGCCCTCCCCTGCATGCGAGTCTGAAGAAGCTCCTCAGCAGCGATGAGCTCGCAGATCGCGCTCTGAAGCTTTACCGAGAGCGGTTCGCCGATATCGGCCTGTTCGAGAACGAAACCTATCACGGCATCAAGGAGACGCTGTCCACGCTTGCCGCCTCGCATCCGCGCATGTTCGTCGCCACCAGCAAGGCCGCGGTGTATGCCGAGCGGATCATCGATCATTTCGGCCTGCGTCCCTATTTCGAACAGGTGTTCGGCTCGGAACTCGACGGCACGCGCACCGACAAGACCGATCTGCTGCGACATGCGCTCGAAATGGCGAAGGTGGATCCCACCCAGGCGATCATGATCGGCGACCGCAGCTACGATATCGTCGGCGCACGGAGCAACGGCATGACGGCCATCGGTGTCCTCTATGGCTATGGCAGTGAAGCGGAGTTGAAGGGCGCCGGCGCACATCATATCTGCGCAACCCATCCGAATCTGCTCGACCATTGCCTATCGCTTCCAGCTTGATCACTCGGAGCACACGAGATGACAGCACCATCGGACCAGGAGCTCGGCTTCGCACCCGACGACGATGCGCCGATCGGCTATATGAAACGCACCCGCGACTACTATGCTGCGATCGGCTACACCACGCCCTACCGCTGGGCGCATTACACCGGCGCGCCGTTCCAGCCGCTGCGCAAGCCGCTCGCCGAATCCCGCGTTACCATCATCACCACGGCGGCGCCGTTCGATCCCGCCAAGGGCGATCAGGGACCGGGTGCGAAATATAACGGCGGCGCGAAATTTTATCAGGTCTACGACGGCGACACATCGAAGCAGCACGATCTGCGCATCTCCCATATCGCCTATGACCGCGTGCACACTTCGGCGGAGGACAGCGGCACCTGGTTCCCGTTGCCGCAATTGCGGCGGCTAGCGCAGGAGGGACGGATCGGCGAGATTGCGCCGCGCTTCTTCGGCGCGCCCACCAACCGCAGCCACCGTGTCACCATTGAAACCGATGCCCCGGACATCCTGGCGCGCTGCCGCGCCGATGGCATCGACGCCGCAGTGCTGGTGCCGAACTGCCCGGTGTGCCACCAGACCGTCAGCCTCGTCGCGCGACATCTCGAGGCTGGCGGCATTTCAACCGTCGTGATGGGCTGCGCCAAGGATATCGTCGAGCACGCCGCCGTGCCGCGATTCCTGTTCAGCGATTTCCCGCTCGGCAATTCCGCCGGCAAGCCGCACGACGTCGCTTCGCAGGCATTCACGCTGGAGCTTGCGCTACGCGTGCTGGAGTCAGCGCCGGGACCGCAGACGACGGTGCAGTCGCCGTTGCGCTGGAGCGCCGATCCTTCCTGGAAGCGCGACTACAGCAATGTGGACGCCCTGAGCGCCGAGGAGTTGGCGCGGCTCCGCCGCGAGTTCGACGCACAAAAGGAAATCGCGAAGGGCATTCGCGAGAGCACGGCGTAACCTTGAAACAAAAGGCCGGCTATACAGCCGGCCTTTTCATGATCGCTCAGAACTCCGTCAGACCTTCACCAGCGGTCCGCGCGCCGGCCCCTTGGAGCCGCCGCCGTTGGGACCGCCCGGCTTCGGCTTGCGCTTGCGGGCGCCGGGGAGCTTCTCCGGCTTCGGCGTGACCGGGCCTTCGACGAACTCGAAGCCGATCTTGTCTTTGCCCGTGGCCTCGTCCTTGACCAGGACGACACGGACATGGCCGCCGCCCTTGAGCTGACCGAACAGCACTTCATCCGCCAGCGGCTTCTTGATGTGCTCCTGGATCACCCGCGCCATCGGGCGAGCGCCCATCTGCTCGTCATAGCCATGCTCGATCAGCCAGGCCTTTGCGGGCTCCGACAGCTCGATGGTGACATCGCGGTCGGCGAGCTGCGCCTCCAGCTGAAGCACGAACTTCTCGACCACCATGCCGATCACGTCGGCATTGAGATGGGCGAAGGAGACGATCGCATCGAGCCGGTTGCGGAATTCCGGCGCGAACTGGCGGTTGATCGCTTCGTGGTCGTCGCCTTCCCGCTTGCTGCGGGTGAAACCGAAGGCCTGCCGTGCAAGATCGGCCGCGCCAGCATTCGTGGTCATGATAAGGATCACGTTGCGGAAATTGATCTGCTTGCCGTTATGGTCAGTGAGCCTGCCGTGATCCATGATCTGCAGCAGCACGTTGTAGAGATCCGGATGCGCCTTCTCGATTTCGTCGAGCAGCACCACGCAATGCGGATGCTGGTCCACGCCGTCGGTCAACAGGCCGCCCTGATCGAAGCCGACATAGCCGGGAGGCGCGCCGATCAGGCGCGACACCGTGTGCCGCTCCATGTATTCGGACATATCGAAGCGCAGCAGTTCGACGCCAAGCGACGCCGCGAGCTGTTTTGCCACCTCGGTCTTGCCGACGCCGGTCGGGCCGGAGAACAGGTAGGAGCCGATCGGCTTTTCCGGCTCGCGCAAGCCGGCACGCGCCAGCTTGATCGAGGCCGACAGCGACTCGATCGCCTTGTCCTGGCCGAACACCACGCGTTTGAGGGTCTGCTCAAGATGCTTCAGCACCTCGGCATCGTCCTTCGACACGCTCTTCGGCGGAATCCGCGCCATGGTGGCGATCGTGGTTTCGATCTCCTTGATGCCGATCGTCTTCTTGCGCTTGTTCTCGGCGACCAGCATCTGCGCCGCACCGGACTCGTCGATCACATCGATCGCCTTGTCGGGCAATTTCCGGTCATGGATGTAGCGCGACGAAAGCTGCACCGCCGCCTCGATCGCCTCATTGGTGTATTTCAGGCGATGGTAATCCTCGAAATAGGGCTTGAGGCCTTTGAGGATCGCAATCGCGTCTTCCACCGTCGGCTCGTTGACGTCGATCTTCTGGAACCGGCGCACCAAGGCGCGGTCCTTCTCGAAATGCTGGCGGTATTCCTTGTAGGTCGTCGAGCCCATGCAGCGGATGGTACCCGATGCCAGCGCCGGCTTGAGCAGGTTGGATGCATCCATCGCTCCGCCCGACGTGGCGCCGGCGCCGATCACGGTATGGATCTCGTCGATGAACAGGATCGCGTTCGGGTGCGCCTCGAGTTCCTTCAGCACCTGTTTCAGGCGCTCCTCGAAATCGCCGCGATAGCGCGTGCCCGCGAGCAGCGTTCCCATGTCCAGCGAGAACACGGTGGCTGCGGACAGCACTTCCGGCACTTCGCTGTCGACGATGCGCTTAGCCAATCCCTCCGCGATCGCGGTCTTGCCGACGCCGGCTTCGCCGACGAACAGCGGATTGTTCTTCTGCCGGCGGCAGAGCACCTGGATCGCGCGGTTGATCTCGGCGTTGCGCCCGATCACCGGATCGATCTTGCCGTCACGCGCCTTCTTGTTGAGGTTGACGCAATAGGTCTCGAGCGCCTCGCCCTTCTTCTTGGCATCCTCGTTGCCCTTGGCCTCGGTCTCCTCGTCGACGCCGCGCACGGGCCGCGCCTCGGAGACACCCGGCCGCTTGGCGATGCCGTGGCTGATGTAGTTGACGGCGTCGTAGCGCGTCATGTCCTGCTCTTGCAGGAAATAGGCGGCATGGCTCTCGCGCTCGGCGAAGATCGCGATCAGGACATTGGCGCCGGTCACTTCTTCGCGACCCGAGGACTGCACATGGATCACCGCACGCTGGATCACGCGCTGGAAGCCGGCGGTCGGCTTCGCGTCATCAGCGCCGTCAGTCACCAGGTTTTCGAATTCGGTCTCGAGATAGTTGACGAGACTGGTCCTGAGCTTGTCGAGATCGACGCTGCAGGCCCGCATCACCGCCGCCGCGTCCGAGTCATCGATCAGCGACAGCAGAAGGTGTTCGAGCGTCGCGTATTGATGATGACGCTCGTTTGCAATCGCCAATGCACGATGCAGGGATTGTTCAAGGCTTTGGGAAAAAGTAGGCATTCGCGTCCTCTGTGGCCCCCGGTCATCATGATCGCCATTGCCCGGTCAGGCAACAACAACCTTCATCATCCCCTGTCATATAGTCACGCCCGATCGTGGCAAAAGACCGGCTACGCGCGGCGGTCCGCCGATCGAGTGAAGCCGCTGCGATCGAGAGCCACATCCCGTCATTCAACGGAACGCCATTCAACGGAACGCCATTCAACGGAACGCCATTCAACGGAACGCCGTCCGCTTCCGTCAGGCAAATCAAATGCAAGACCCGTTCCGCTTCGCGGCGAGCCTTCGATGCCAGGCCCGCGTTACTTCTTTTCCATCACGCATTGCAACGGATGTTGGTGCTTCCGCGCAAAATCCATCACCTGGGTCACCTTGGTCTCGGCAATCTCATAGGTGAAAACGCCGCACTCCCCGATACCGTGGTGGTGGACGTGTAGCATGATCTTGGTCGCGGCTTCCGCATCCTTGTTGAAGAATTTCTCCAAAACATGAACGACGAACTCCATCGGCGTATAGTCGTCGTTCAAGATCAGGACGCGGTACAGATTGGGGCGCTTGGTCTTCGGCTTGACCTTGGTGATGACCGACGTGGACGGACCTCCCGTCCCCCCACTACGGCCCTCGTCGTTGCCCGTGCGGGGCGCTGACGATGCGGCAAGCGCCGATACGGGCGAATTGATTGCGAAGATTGTCTGCGACATGGCTCAGGCGTTCGACATCCCAAAGGAAACACGTTAGCGCACTTGGAGGTTGCGCAACGCCGAGGGCAGTCGCCACGGAACTTCCAGCACGCTCAAGACATCGCCGTTTCCCGATCCGATCCTTTGCTGGGTCGGCAGGACACAATATGGGCCCGGCTTCGTCCCGCTGCAAGCACGGAAGCATCGCTCCCGCGCGGGGCCGGCCGGCCCGACTCCCGGGTCTCGGCGCTCACACCAAGGTTAATCGTTTCTGGCGGATTTGACAAAGGAAGCCGACTGCCCGTTTAGCAACCATTGATAATAGGGTCGCTTTCGCCCTACCGGCCGGCTTTATCTTGGCTTTGACCCGTTTTTATGAGGACCGGTTTACCACCTATTTAGCGGCGGACTGAGAAATGGCAGCACAACCAGATTGCGGTGAACGCCATGCCCGTCACATCTATTTTCGACCGCCTCCACACGGCGGCCCGCCGGTTCGCCGGCGCCGATCAAGGTAATATAGCGGTCATTTTTGCCCTGGCTTCGGTTCCGATCATCAGCTTCGTCGGCGCCGCGATCGACTATTCCCGCGTCAACTCGGCCCGCTCCTCCATGCAGGCGGCGCTCGACTCGACAGCGCTGATGGTGGCGAAGGATCTAACCAACGGCACGATATCGACCTCGGACGTTAACAGCACGGCGCAAAAATATTTCGGCGCCCTTTACAAGAACTCCGATGCCAAGTCGGTGACGATTACCGCAAGCTATACGCAGAGCACCGGGAACGGTTCGACCATCAAGGTCGACGGTTCCGGCAGCGTGAGTACTGAATTCATGCGGTTCGCAAACCTTAACACCCTTGGCTTCAAGGTCAGCTCTACCTCACTGTGGGGCACGGTCCGGATGCGGGTCGCGATGGCGCTCGACAATACGTTATCGATGCGGGACGATGGCAAGATGACGGCGCTGCAGAACGCGGTGGCAGGATCCGGCGGTCTCATCGACCAGCTCAGCAAGCTCGCCAAGGATAATGGCGACATCTACATTTCGGTGGTCCCCTTCTCCGTAGAAGTTAATTACGGCAAGGACGCCACCGGTGCGAGCAACGCCAATCAGCCATGGATCGACTGGAGTTATTGGGACACCCTGTCCGCGACGGATTCTTGGGGAACCTGTAGCAGTTCCAGGTATTCGACTCGAACCCAGTGCAAGCAAAACAGCAAGACTTGGACCCGCGATCGCTCGCGATGGACAGGCTGTTTTAGAGACCGCACAAAAGACTACGATACAACGAACACGACGCCAGACCCGGCGATCCCGGCGACGCTCTTCCAGGCGGACGAGTACGGCAACTTCTGCAAGTCCACGAACAACCTGTATCTGCAGCTGATCATGCCGCTGACCTACGATTGGAGCGCCCTGAAGACGCGGGTCAACAATATGGAGCCGACGGACTATACCAATCAGAGTATCGGCCTAGCATGGGCGTGGATGACGCTCGGTACGGGGGCGCCTTTCAATGCCCCGGCAAAGGATCCGAACTATACCTACAAGGACGCCATTATCCTGCTGTCCGACGGCATGAATACGAAAAACCGGTACTCTAGCCAGGAGGCCCAGATCGACGCCCGTCAGAAGATCCTCTGCGACAATGCCAAGGCGGCGGGGATCACGATCTACACCGTTCAGGTCAACACCGGTAGGGATCCGACCTCGGAGGTGCTGCAATATTGTGCGAGCGGCACGAGCAATTTCTATCTCGTTACGTCAGCCAACCAGACGGCGCAGGTCTTCAACGCTATCGGCGCCTCGCTCTCCAAGCTGCGCGTCGCGCGATAGTTTTCGATCTCCTCGAACCAACAAAAAGCCCGGCCGAAGGCCGGGCTTTTCATTGGGAACTCGGGCAGCGCCGGTCAGTGCGTGGGACCGAATTTGGCGACGAGGCCCTCGAACGGCTTGAAGGTCTGCTTGGCGCAGTCGCTGTAGAGGCCGGCGATCTTCTGCGATTCCGCAACGAAGGTTTCATAGGCCGAGCGGGCATACTCGGTCTGCGCTTCCAGCGCCTTCTCGAGCGACTTCACGCCGGACAGCTTTTCCACAAACGACTTGGTGTCCTCGAACGACTTCTTCGCGTAGTCGCCATAGGCGGTCGCGATCGCCTGGACGCCGTTCTGCAGATTGCTCGTGGAAGCCGTAATCGACTCAAGCTGCTCTTTTCCGTAATTTTGAATATCTTCAACCTTGACCATTGGAATCCTTTCCCAAGACTTGTTCGCGCAAACCCCATCGGCGGCGGGCCGATACCTCGAACGCGCCGTCAAACTAGTGCGCCGCAAAATCAAGTCAAGAAATATTGTGCATTGCACAAATTGTTCGGATTTGCCGAAAACCCGGGTCTTTACGCAACGCTTAATTAAGCTTTTGGAAACTCGGCACGCCTACCTTGATTCCCGGACGGGTTCATCTTCCCACAGGCAGCCTGAAAACTGTTTGTGAACAGCATCTTAGCCAGAACAGCGACCCTGGGCGGCCGGTGCAGCCGGAGCCTCGTTTCCGGAAGCCATCGTCGAACAGGGGGACGTCAGCGGCCCGCGGGCACAATTTTGCCTCACAGGCCGGTGATCAAGATAGAAATTGGGACGGGGAAGTAAATGCTTCGTACAACCTTCGCTTCCTCGCGCGTATTGCGGGTTGGCGTTCTCGGGCTCATCACCTTCACCACAGTGATCCTGATCTCCAGCGAGAGTGCCGAGGCGCGTCGCTACCGACACCGTCATCACGCGCGCTCGCATCAGGTGGATCGCGACAGCTATAGCCCCCAATTCTCCTCCATTATCGTCGACGGCAATTCCGGCGCGGTGCTGGCATCCAACAATCCCGATGGTCTTCGTCACCCGGCCTCGCTGACCAAGATCATGACGCTTTATCTGCTGTTCGAGCGCCTTGAGGCCGGCAGGATGAAGCTGGACACCGAAATGCAGGTTTCCGAGCACGCGTCCGAGCAGGCTCCCACCAAGCTCGGCCTCCGGCCCGGCCAGACCATCAGGGTCGAGGACGCCATCAAGGGTCTCGTGACGCGTTCCGCCAATGACGCCGCCGTGGTGATTGCTGAAGCGATTGGGGGCGATGAGGACGACTTCGCCAAGATGATGACGCGGAAGGCTCGTTCGCTCGGCATGAGCAAGACGGTCTACCGCAACGCCTCGGGCCTGCCCAACGATGAGCAGGTGACGACCGCGCGCGACCAGGCCGTCCTCGGCCGGGCGATCCAGGATCGGTTCCCGCGCTATTATCGGTACTTCTCGACCACCGTGTTCAATTATCGGGGACAGTCGATCCGCAATCACAACCACCTGCTCGGCAAGGTCGAGGGCATCGACGGCATCAAAACCGGCTACACTCGCGCTTCCGGCTTCAATCTCGTTAGCTCGATACGACGCGGCAACCGCCATCTTGTCGGCGTGGTGATGGGTGGCCGCAGCGGCGGCTCGCGCGACGCCATGATGCGCGGCCTGCTCGCCGAGAACCTCGAGAAGGCCGCAACCGTCCGCACTGCAGCCGCCATCACCGAGAAGAATGTCGCGGATGGCAATACCGACGTGGCAGGCGCTGATACTCCGTCCCGCGGCAACGACCAGCCGGCGCGGGTCACCTCGAGCGCCACCGCCTCCGCCGAGCCCGCCGTGGCAGCGCTCACTCCGGCCGCCCCGCGCCCCGCCGCAAAGGCATCACTGATGGCCGCAGCGGCCGCCGCCCTTCCCCCGCCGCCGGCGAAGGTTGCGCAAGCGGCCAAGCCGGAGCCCAAATCTGAACCGAAGTCCGAACCCGCGCCCTTCACCAACGGCGTGATCCAGAGCCAGCCGATGGTCATCATCCCGGGCTCGGTCGAGCCGATGAAGCCGGTCAAGGTGAAGACGGTTCAGGTCAAGGCCGGCGGCACCAAGGTCGCCTCCGCCGGGCCGTCCCAGCCGGCGCCGCCGGTGACGAATGCGATTCCGGCTCGTCCGGAAGTGGCTGAGACCTCCAGTGCGGTCGTTGCAGGCGCCGAAGTCGCCAAGAGCGACGCGCCGAAGCCCGAGGCCGCCAAGCCGACAGCCAGGATCGAAATGCCAGCGCAGCCCCCGGGGTTCGGCACCGGCAATGGCATCCTCGGCGTGCTGCCCGCGTCGAGCCTGCAGCCATCCACCTCGGCACCCCAGACGGTCGCCGCGGTACAGCCGCAAGCGATGCAACCCGCCGCGGTTGCCAAGTCGACGCAGGCCGCCGTGCACACCGGCTGGATCATCCAGGTCGGCGCGCTCGAAAGCGAAGACGAGGCGCGCCAGCGCATCGATCTTGCGCGCAACCAGTCGCGCGGCCTGCTCGGCAAGGCCGATCCGTTCACCGAGCCGGTCGTTGGCAAGGATAACCGCAAGCTTTATCGCGCCCGTTTTGCCGGTCTCGAGCGCGAGCAGGCCGAGGCGGCGTGCCGGACGCTGAAACGCGCCGACATCTCCTGCATCACCATCCGCAACTGATCTTTCGACCCCATCTCGAAATCGCAAAGCCGGCGCCCACCAGCGCCGGCTTTGTTGCGTCGGTCTGCAGCAGCGACAGCTCCTCGTTCCCTTCCGAAAACTTCTCGGCAAGGATTTACGGTTAAACTTTCGAGAACAGGGTCGACCACGCCGGACAACGGCGGGCGAGACGGGGCGTCAGCACAGAGAAGCAGGAGCAACTCTCGGTTTGTAGCGTTTGGTAGCGTTGCCGGAGTTAGCTAGAATGGGTGCGAAGCAAGGTATCCTTGGCCTCGTTTACACGGGCAGCGAGGTACGTCGACCCCCCTTGGTCGGGATGCAGTTTCTTCATGAGGGTGCGGTGCGCCCGGCTGATCTCGTCACGCGACGCTCCCGGCTTCAAGCCAAGGATCTGGTAGGCCTCCTCCTCCGTCATTTTGCCGCCCGGCGTCGCGCGGCGCTGCCCCCCTGCCCCGTTGCCCTGCGCGTCCTGACGCCAAGCGGGAAACCGGCGGTCCAGATAGCTTTCAAGTAAGGTGACGCTCTCGGCGTCGAAGCCAGCGGCCATCGCCAGCAATTCCTGAAGGTCGAACTCGTCGAGCGAGCGGCCGGCATTCGGCCCTTCCACGATCCGGCCCGACAGCACGCCAGTGTCGTGGTCGAGACTCATGTCGAGGTATCTCGAACGCACGCGCGAACTTTGTCCGGCGGAGCGCTGCGCGCCGCCAAAGATGCTGCCGATATTGCCGAGCACGTTCGGCGACCAGCCGAGCAGGCCTGCACCAAAGATCCCGAGCGGGATCGCCACCGCAAGCTCTCCCCTGATGCCGGTATAGGCGGCAACTGCGAGTGACAACACGCCGCCGATGATCTTGATCGCGCGCGCCAGCATCGCCGGATTGGCGGCGCGAAGCATCTGCAGCAAGAGATAAAGCGTGACAACGGCGACGACGCCGGCAATCAGAGTTGGCATAGGCGCAATATAATCGCGGCGGCGAGGAAAAGCACCGCGAGCCCGGTCCTGACGGAAAGCGGCAACGTCACCGGCGCAGCGGACACAGGCTTGAACCCCGGACGAAGCTGATACCCCAGCACGGTCACTTCATCTGGCCGATCAGGTTCGCCGCGCCGCTTGCCGTTTTCGACAACTGCAGCAGCGCCTCGCGGCCACCAGTGGCGTAGGCGGCAGCCGCGCGCAGCAGCTCGCGCAATTGCGCCGCCGCACCGGGATCGAAGCGGCAATAGGCGCCGCCGGTCAGCCGCGCAATCTCGCGGAACGCCTGCTCTGCGATGGCATCGCCGCCCTCCTGGAACATGAATACAGGCACCTTGAGCAGCCCGAGTTCGCCAGCCTTGGCGCAGAGTTCATCGACGGGCTCCTCCATGGCGTCGCCGACGAACACCACGGCCCGCACGCCCGAGGCGACCGCTTCGCGGCGCGTTTCGGACAGCACTTTGCCGATCTGCGTATTGCCGCCCTGGCAATCGATCTTGGCCATCAGTCTGGCAAGTCTGGCGCTGTCGGAAATCCATCCCGTCGCCCGGCATTCGTTGAAACCGCGGTAATAGACCAGGCGGATATCAAGGCTGCCCAGGGCGGCGGCCTCGCGAAACATGTCCGCCTGCAGCGCGCAGGCCATGTCCCAAGTCGGCTGCCGGCTCATCGTGGCGTCCAGTGCGAAAATCAGCCTTCCGCTCCCGCCGGCATGATGTGGCGACATCGCACGCGCCTTGGCAACGAAGGCGGCGATATCCGCGGAGCTCGACGGAGGTGCCTCCGGCAAGCGGCCGGACTTGCGAGCCTCGCCCGACGGCGGAGCGATGTCGCTCCCGGATTTCGGTTTGGTCGGTTCGGCAGCCATGAATCCTCGCCCTTACAGCGAAGATTATGTGGGCCGAGACCGGGAAAGGGTCAATGCGCCGCGTGGCTGAGCCGAGCGCAGGGGCAGAGGTCAGTTTGGTACCGCCGAGCGATCCTTCTCGGTTTCCGTCCTCCGGACGTTCTTCGTCGAGGGGTCCGGAACATAGAGTGAGACCGGCCCCGGCTCGAGGATTTTCGGCGGCGCACTCCTGGTGTCGACCGGCGCCACATCGCTGTCGGCATCGACCAGGAACTTGTCGAGCATCGCCTGGATCGAGCTCTTCGCCACGTCCGGCCCGGTATCGCGCATGTCGTTGTGCTGGAAGTTGGTGTTCACCACCGTGATGCCGGACTTCTCGCACTGCTCGGCATCCGGCACGACGCCCGGATCAGGCTTGAACTGGGTGTCCTTCGAGCGGAAGGACAGGATCTTGAACTTGGCGTCGGTCAGGAACGGCACGCGCAGATTATCCAGCGTAACGACCTTCTTGATCTCGTCGGGATACTGCTTGGCGAAGTACATCGAGATGTCGCCGCCCATCGAATGTCCGACCATGGTGACCTTGGCGTAGTCGGCATTGGGCTGGATCTTCTTCATTTGCTCGATGGCGAAGTGGATGTTGGCCACGCCGCGCTGGATTTGCGGCAGGC
This sequence comes from Bradyrhizobium cenepequi, assembly GCF_020329485.1. Lineage (GTDB taxonomy): Bacteria > Pseudomonadota > Alphaproteobacteria > Rhizobiales > Xanthobacteraceae > Bradyrhizobium > Bradyrhizobium cenepequi. The sequence continues at coordinate 56,084 of NZ_JAGKJI010000020.1, read as the reverse complement.
GGCCGACATAGAGCTCGCCGACCTTGGTCACCATCGGCGGGTCCGTCGGTAGGTCGTGCTGAGGGCTGATCACCAGATAGCCGCGCGCCGCAAAGATGTTGGCGAGGAATGAGTACTCGCTGTTCTTGACCGTGTTGCCGTGGTTGAGGATCGCCACCGGCAGCGTGATCATCCCGGCGTTGGCCTGCATCTCCTTGTCCCACCGTACGGCCACGTTGACGGGAACGAGGCGGTTGTCGCGGGCCGCGTCATAGAACCTGACTGTCTCGTGACGGATAGCCCACTTGCTGGCGGTGAAATACGCGCCAGTTACAAGCACGGTAAGTGAAAGCAGAACGGTAATTCCACGTTTCATATTCGTCCTCGGCGCGCCCGCCTCTCTGGCGCTATATCCCATCGTCCGGACTCTGGTGGTCCGTCTGGATGATATATGTCACGGCGACGTGACAGGAAGTCCAAATGTTGTGGTTTGACCGCCTGATCGTTGTGCGATGCACCTAATCCTTGTGCACCTGCACAGCTCGCCGCGGCGTCGGTGGCATTCCTCCTAACCTTATGGCGGCGCCCACAAAATTCGGGTTTAGCCGCTCGATACATTTCTAATGAAACGGGCCATTTCCAAGTTTGTTCCCCGTTTTTTAGGGCCGCCCCCGTAGTCGCACGGGTCAGGCCGCCGTGTAGATGATGAGTTTCAGCGCCGGATCGTCATTGGCCTGAAAACTCGCATATTCGAACGCCAGGTGGCCCCTCTTGGGGTGGCTGAGCACCTTGCGGCCCGACACACTGCTTTTGATATCGTGCGCGCCCCACCACTGGGCGAATTCGCGGCACCCGTGCTGCAACCGCTCGAGCAGGTCGAGAAAGGCAGGATCGCCCGCCCAAAGGTCGTGGGTTGCCCGAAACTGGGCCACCATCCGGCGGGCTTCATCGGTCCATGACGGACCGAACAAACGCCGCGTCGCCTCATTGGTCAGCATGCAGATGAGCACGTTGCGATCGGTCGGCGGAAGTCGGCCGAAGCCGAAGGTTTGTTCCGCGGCCTCGTTCCAGGCCAGGATGTCCCAGCGCCGCCCGGTGATGTAGGCTGGCTGATTCAAGCTCTCCACCGTGCGCCGGATCGCAGGTGGCACCACCTCCGCGATGAAAGGTCGCCGATCGGCATCGCGGATCAGTGCCCGCAGATGGGCGTGCTCGGCCTTGGTCAGCCGCAGCGCCCGCGCCAGGGCGTCGATCGTCGTCAGCGACGGGCTGACGCTGCGGCCCTGTTCGAGCCTCGTGTACCAATCGACCCCGATGCCGGCGAGTTCGGCTACCTCGTCGCGGCGCAAGCCGGGCGTCCGGCGGCGCCGACCGACCGGAATGCCGGCAGCCCTTGGCGTCAACCTCTCCCGCCGCGAGCGCAGGAAATCGCCGAGTTCGCTTTGCCGGGCATCCGCCATGGGACTGCTCCTGCGACGAAAGGAGGGACTGAGAATCCCAGGATAATACCAGGTCTTGTTGCGCAGGACACGCTCTTCGAGGATGTGGTCTCAACCAGGATGAGAGCCATGAAAGCTGCTGTTTTGAAATCATTCGGATCGCCGTTCGCGACCGAAACCGTTGCCGACCCGGTGATCGGCACCGGCGAAGTCGTGGTCGACGTCGTGGCGACGCGTGTACTGTCCTATGCCAACGAAGTCTTTAGCGGCGAGCGAAACTATCTCTTGGAATTGCCAGCCGTGCCGGGACCCGGCGCAATCGGAAGGGTTCGCGCGGTAGGGCCCGACGCCACTCACCTCGCCGTGGGTGATTGGGTCTATTGCGATCCGACCTTCCGCTCCCGCGACGATGCAATCTCGCCTGACATCACCCTGCAAGGCTGGAGCGCGCGCGGCGAAGGCGGGTTGCGGCTGCAGCGGCACTTCCGCCACGGTTCGTTCGCCGAGCAGACATTGGTCCCGACCGAGAACGTCAAACCCATCGGGACGATCGATGCGGCGGAGGCGCCGGCCTGGTGCGCGCTCGGCACATGCCTCGTGCCATATGGCGGTTTCCTGGCGGCAAGACTGCAGGCAGGGGAAACCGTGCTGGTGAGCGGCGCCACCGGCAATTTCGGCAGCGCCGCCGTCGCGGTCGCGCTGGCGATGGGTGCGAGATGCGTGGTGGCGCCCGGACGCAACGAAACGGTGCTGGCGGATCTGGCGCGTCGCTTCGGCAGCAGGGTGCGCCCGATCCGGCTTTCCGGAAATGAGGAAGACGATCGCCAGCGGATGCGCGAGGCGGCCGATGGCCCGATCGACTGCGTGATCGACCTGATGCCGCCCTCGGTCGGTCCAACCACGGTGCGCGCCGCCATCATGACGGTTCGTCCCTACGGGCGCGTGGTGCTCATGGGCGGCGTCGGGATGCAGGGCGGCCCCGGCCTTGAACTGCCTTACCCCTGGATCATGCGCGACTGCATCAGCATCCACGGCGTGTGGATGTATCCACCTGAAGCAACGCTCGGCCTCGTTGGCATGATCCGGGCAGGCCTGCTGCCGCTCGACCTGTTCAAGGTGACCACCTTCGACCTTGACCACGTCAACGAGGCGGTCGCGCATGCAGCGGCCAATGGCGGACCGTTCAAGATGACGATCCTGCAGCCGGCGCAAGGTGCACGCGTCACATTGCGATGATGTCGTGGACCTCGAACGGCTTGTCGGCCCGGTCCGCCGCGCGGGGTCGGCCGCGCTCGTTCAACGGCAGCTTCAATTGACGCAGGAGGCCTGTTACCTCCTCACGCGCCGTCACGTGGCCTATGCTGGGCCGCGTGCCGAGCGTCTGCTCGTCGATACCGTCGAGGGCAGTCAGGCTGCGCCAACGGCAATCGTTTGATGTCCCCCGAGCGGACCGGGTGCGCGCGCCTGCCGCCTTGGCGTCAACGCCTTCCCCTTGGTATGGTCCTGCGCCCACCGCATCGCGCGAGTCCAAATCCGTCTCGCGCCCCCACCAGCCCCTTCCCGAACCAGCCCAAGAGATTGAATCCAGATGTCGCGAAGCCCCATGGTTGTCCGCACCGTCCCTGCCTTGCGCCGCGCCGTCGAGGCTTTGCGTGGCAGAAAGGCGATGACGGCGCTGGTGCCCACCATGGGAGCTCTCCATGACGGACATGTGTCGCTGGTGCGCCTTGCCAAGCGGCGCGCCCAGCGCGTCATCGTCTCGATCTTCGTCAATCCGACCCAATTCGCGCCGACCGAAGATTTCGGCTCTTACCCACGCACCTGGAAGACCGACGTCGCAAAGCTCTCCGCGGAGAAGGTCGACCTGATCTGGCATCCCGACGTCAAGACCATGTACCCGGACGGTTTTGCCACGCGGATCACGCCGGAGGGGCCCGCCACCGTCGGGCTCGAAGATCGCTTCCGCCCGCACTTCTTCGGCGGAGTCGCGACGGTCGTCGGCAAACTGTTCACGCAATGCCGGCCGGATTTTGCGATCTTTGGCGAGAAGGATTTTCAGCAGCTGCGCGTCGTGACGCAGATGGCGCGCGACCTCGATCTCGGCGTCAAGGTGATCGGCTCCAGGACCGTTCGCGAGCGCGACGGGCTCGCGATGTCCTCGCGCAACGTCTACCTCTCGCCGGAAGAGCGGCGCGTGGCGCCGGAGCTTTATCGCGTCATGAAAGAAACCGCCCGCCGCATCCGTGCCGGCGAACAGATCGAGCCGGCTGTCGCTGGCGGCGGCGAGGTGATCGAAAAGGCTGGTTTCAAGCTCGACTATCTGGAAGTGCGCCACGCCGAGACGCTGGCGCCGATCGCCTCGATCAAGGACGGCCCGCTGCGAATGCTGGTGGCCGCGCGGCTCGGCACCACGAGGCTGATTGACAACATCGCGGTGTAACCGACGAGCCGTTACAGCAATCCGAGATCGCGCAGTTCTCGCCGCATCGGCTCAGGCATCGCCGCGACACCGGAGGCAGCCGATTTGGTCAGGTCGGGCGGGGCGGCATCGGCGGTGAGATAGCGCCAGCCTTGGAAGGGGCGCATCGGACGCGGCGATACGGTGATCACCTTGGGCTGCATCACGATGCGGCAGCGGCCGATGCCGTCCTTGTCGCGGAACGGCTCGATCGCGATGATCTTCTCGCGCGCGGCGATCTCGCCGCGGATCACCCAATAGAGCGAGCCGCCGGCGAGGATTTCCTCCTCCCGTTTCGGCGTCATCCGCGTGATATGGACGTGACGCTGCGGCAGGCCTTTCTTTTTCGCGACCGCCATCCGTTCGGCGACCCAGGTCTTGAGTTCCTTGACCGAGTCGCAACCGACGGCGAGCTTGATGAGATGAAGCGGCATGGTCGTTTCGCTTTAGCCGCCGACGCGCGCTTTGAAAAGATCAGTCGTCCGAGGATGCCGGAGCGGCTGTGGACGCCGGTGGAGGCGGCGCGATCGGCACCGGCGCGGACGGCGGCGGACGTTTGGCCGCGGCCTGTTTCTTGGCGGCGGCCGGCGGCGCGGGCGAAGCCGCTGGCGCGGCACGTGGTGGAGCAGACGGAGCCGCTGCGGCGGCCGCAGCAGGCGGCTTCGCCGCCGGCTCAGGTGTCATGATGCTGACCGGCGGGGTGTTCGCAGCCGACGGAAATTCGGCGTTGGTAGGCTTGCCCGTTGGAACCGATGGCGGCAGTGCTCCAAGCACCCCTGCCCCTGGCACCGCTGCTCCGGCCGCAGCTGCGCTGGCGGACGCCGGTGCATTCCATGACGGCGCGTAGCGGGTGATGAGGTTTTCGTAGACGTGCTCGTCCATATTGGACGCGATCTGCTGGGTGGTCCCGAGCGAACCGAATGCAGCGCATGAAGCCGGCGTGCAATGGTCGCGGATCGTCAGCACATAGGCCATGAGCCCGTAGCGGTCGCGCTCAATCGCCCGACGCAGCGCCTGCAGTTCGGGCGATGTGTTGCGCTCGGCCGTCGCGATATCGCCGAACGACGTCAGCCGCGTGATCTGGGAAGCCGCATAGGCGACTGCGGCGGCCGCAGAGTCGGCAGAGCCGAACAACACCTTTTCGCAGGCGTTCAGCACGGCATCGCCCGCAAGGTCATCGATGCAGGCCAGCGCGGCAGGCGCTGCGACAACCGGCTGTGCCGATCGGATATCGGCGGAAGCAGACCGGCTACCGGAATCGAAGCCGCGGATGGTTGCGGCAACAGCAACCGCGATCGCAAGCAGCGTGATGACCGTCAGCGCACCGTTGGCCACGGATTTCTCCGCGCGCAACAGAGTGATCAACAGGATCAGTCCAAAAAATCCCGCTGCGGCCAGCGTCAGCCACATCGGAAACGTCGCCGAGCGCCAAATCTGATCCAGCGAAAAAGCCAAGTTCATGCGCGGTGTCCCTCAACGCAGCATAAAACGCAACGTCCGAAGGCGAATACCTTCTTTCGGGCATTCGGCCTTCGACAAAGTGGTTCTGCGAACGGGGCCTTTTGACGGCGACCCATCAGGGAACCGCGGTCAAACGGGTGCTTGCGCACAGCTCTCTTCAGGACAGGACCAGCTGGCTTTCCTTGGCAACCCGCTCGAAAGCTTCGGTCGAGCTCTTGATGCGGTACTGGCAATCGTCACCGTCGGTCGGCAGCAGCCGAACCACCTCATAGGTCCCGCTGGCGGCCGGACGCGACACGTTGCTCGCAGTGAAATAGACAGTCTCTCCAACGGAGTACTTATGCTTCAACGCCCTCTCCATTTTCTTGGATCGTCGGCGCGCTGCCTTGGGTCCCACAGCAGCGGCCAACATTGAGAACCCTGCGTCAAGCTAGCACACCAACGGCCTCAAAATCCAGCAAGATCGGAGCATGGCAAACGCACGAAATTTGCAGACTTTTCAGTGCGATAGGACGCCCGCCGGCGGGCCTGCCGCATTCCACGGCGAGACCGGAGAAAAGTGCGGGTTCCCGCAATCAAGCGCCATCGGCAGCCCGCCATCCGGGCTCGCATGGATTTCGAGTTAGACGGTTTCGAACCGCTCGATGACGAGCGTTTCAGCAAGTCCATCCCGCGTCCACTCCTGGAACGCCGGCAGCGAAGTCATCGCATCGACATAGGTCTGCGCCTCGGGCTTCACCGGGATCGCATAGGTGCGGAAGCGATGCACGACGGGGGCGAACATTGCGTCTGCGCCGGAGAACGCACCAAACAGGAACGGACCTTGCTTGCCGTAGTGCGCCTGACAGTCCGCCCAGATGTCCTGGATTCTCGCGACATTGGCGCAAGCGTCGTCCGACAACGGGATCGCCCGGATCGGGCGATGCAGGTTCATCCCGCATTCGTTGCGCAGAGCCATGAAGCCCGAATGCATCTCGGCGGAGACCGAGCGGGCGTGGGCACGGGCGGCGCGATCCTCAGGCCAGAGCCTTGTTTCCGGATATTTCTCGGCAAGGTATTCGATAATCGCCAGCGAATCCCAGACCGTGATGTCACCATCGATCAGCGCCGGCACCTTGCCGGAACGCGAGAAGCTGAGGATACGATCCTTGTCCGCCTTCACGCTGGTGTAGAGCGGGATGAAGATTTCCTCGAATGGGATGTTGTTGGCGCGAAGCGTCAGCCATGGCCGCATCGACCATGACGAATAGTTCTTGTTGCCGATGACGAGCTTCAACATGTTCGGGGAACCCGGTTACGTTACTATTTTGCCATAGCGTAGCGCAGCCGTCCAACCCGCAGGCGGTCAGTTGCGCGTGGCGACCTCATTTGAGAAAGCTAGGACGCGAAATCCTGCGGTGTGAAGCTCAGGTCGAGCACCTTCCACTCGCCATAGCGATCCGCCGGGAGCATCGTGTAGGGTTGGCACGCCTCCAGTGCGCTCATCGCGCCACGCATCAACACCGGTCCCTTTTCGGACGCAGTCGCCTCGATCAGCAGAGGCTCGTCAGCGAGCTTCCCCTCGGGCGTCATGAACACACGCAGCGTGACCTTGACGTCGTCGGACGGTTTTAGCGATGCCGGCAGCTTCGAGCACGTCTTGAGATGGCGGCGAAACTCGGCGACGACACTCGGGGTGAGGTCGGCGGTCCTGACGGCCGGTGCATCGAAATCGTCGTCGACCTTGCCGCCGTAGCGCGCGGCCGGGGCCGGGGCTGGCGCCGCCATCAGCGGGAGATCCGACGGCAGTCCGAGCTGGACATGGTACTTGATCGAGAGATCAGGCTCCGGCGGCGTGTAGGCTGGGGTGGCCACCGGTTTTGCCGGGGACTGCGACCGAGCCGAACCCGATTCCGCTGGTGCCGCCTGGTTCTGCGGCGCTGACGGTGCCGGCTGGGGCGTCGGTGCAGGTGGAGTGGTTGCGGCCGACTGCTGGAGCGCGGACAAGTCTATCGACGGCGACGGAGAAGGCGACGGGGTTGGTTCGGGCTTCTTCTCGATATCCTGCGGCTCGATATCCTGCGGCGTGACAATGTCGACCGGGATGGTGTCGGCCGCGACCACGTCAAACGGATGGACTTCGGACAAGAGCAGTACCAGCGCCAGCACCGACAGGTGCGCGACCGCCGACGCCGTGACGTCCACAGGTAACAACTCCCGCAGGTTCATTCGCAACTGATCAGGTTTGACTGCCCCTGCCCGTCAGCATAGCGGCCAATCGAGGCGCGCCTCAATCCCATTTCGGTGCAAAGCCGAAATCGGTGAGGCGGCCTAAGGCGCGGGCCATCGCCGAAATCAGGCTCATGTCGTCCTCCGATAATTCGAAATCGAAGACGTTGATGTTCTCGGACAATCGTTCGAGCTTCGATGTCCGCGGGATCGCGGCAACATTCTGCTGTACCAGCCAGCGCAGGCAGACCTGGGCCGCCGTCTTGCGATAGCGGTCGCCGATCCGGGCCAATGCCCGCTCGTTCCTGATGCGGCCCTTCGCGATCGGGCTATAGGCGACCAGCGCCATGCTGTGCCGGGCGCAGGCGGCCCTCACCTTAGCTTGATCGAGATAAGGATGATACTCGACCTGGTCGCATGCCAATGGCTCCGCGCAGGCTGCCACCGCCTCCTCGATCAAAGCGACCGTGAAGTTGGACACACCGATATGCCGCGCCAACCCAAGCTGCTTCGCATGCGCCAGCGCGCCCATCGTTTCTGCGAGCGGCACCTGCGGGTTCGGCCAGTGCAGCAACAAGAGATCGATCTCGGTCAGCCGCAGCCGCGCCAGGCTTTCCTTGGCCGAGCGCTCGAGGTCGTTGGGCCTGAAATGGGTGGTCCAGACCTTGGTGGTGATGAACACATCATTGCGCTTCACGCCGGATGCGCGCAGGCCCTCGCCGACCTCGCGCTCATTGTCGTACATCTGTGCGGTGTCGATATGGCGATAGCCGAGCCTGAGCGCCTGCTCGACGATCCGCGCACAGGCGCGTCCGCGCAATTCCCAGGTGCCGAGCCCGATCGCCGGAATCCTCGCGCCATTGGCTTCGATGATGTTCATGCGCCTATTATGGGCCGGCGCGGCTCCGCTGCCAAATCAGGCCGCAGAGGATTCTGTCGCCAGCGCCGCGAATACCGTTTCCGGCGAATGCGCAATGACCGCCAGAAGCGCCCGTGCTGGTCCGCGCGGGGCACGCTTGCCCTGCTCCCAGTTGCGGATCGTTTCTACGGGCACGCCGAGCTTGGCTGCGAATTCGAGTTGGGTCAGGCGCGACCGGCGGCGGAGATCACGGACCGTGAGCGGCCCCGGCGGCGTCTCCGGCGCGAGCGGGAACTCCTGCCCGTCGCGCAGCTCGACGATCCGTCCATCCGCTTTCAGCCGCAGGCGCTTCATGGTCTGCTCCGGAAAGCCGCATTGTGGGCCAGCCGGCTTAAAGGCCGCTTAACGCAAAGCAAGGCGCTAATTCAGGCCGAACCACAGCGTGGCAATGCCGAGGAAGCAGAAGAAGCCGACCACATCGGTGATCGTGGTAACGAAGGTGCCGGACGCAACCGCCGGATCAGCGCGCACCCGCTCCAGCACCATCGGGATCAAAATCCCGCCGAGCGCACCGGCGACCAGGTTGCAGACGATGGCAAGCCCGATCACCACGCCAAGGCCCGGAATCTTGAACCAGGCGACCGCGGCGATGCCGGTGATAACGGCGAAGGCGAGGCCGTTGACCAGGCCAACCATGGTCTCGCGCAGGATCACGCGAACGGCGTTGTAGGATCCGAGTTCGCGCGTCGCCAGCGCGCGCACAGCGACGGTCATGGTCTGGGTCGCGGCATTGCCGCCCTGGCTCGCGACGATCGGCGCCAGCACCGCAAGCGCCACCATCTTTTCGAGCTGGCCTTCGAACAGGCCCAGTACCGAGGACGCCAGAAAGGCGGTCGCGAGATTGACCAGGAGCCAACTGAAGCGGCCCCGCGCGATCGTCCAGACATTGTCCGACAACTCTTCGTGACTGGTGACACCACCGAGCGCCTTCAAGTCCTCGTCAGCTTCCTCCTCGATGACGTCGACCACGTCGTCGATGGTGATGACGCCAACCAGGCGGTTTGTGGTGTCGACCACGGGAGCGGCAACCAGATTGTACTTGCCGAACATCCGCGCGACCTCTTCCTGGTCTTCCAGGGCCGAGACGCGGCGGCGATCTTCATCGATCAGGTCGGTGAGCGGCACCGGACGGCGCGAACGCAGCAGCACGTCGAGCGGTACTGCGCCCAGCCAGCGCCTGTCGCTGTCGACCACGTAGATCTCGTAGAACCGGTGCGGCAGCTCGGGCGCCTCGCGCATGTAGTCGATGGTCTGCCCCACCGTCCAATCTGGCGGCACCGCGATGAATTCGGTCTGCATCCGCCGGCCGGCGGAGTTTTCCGGATACAGCAGGCTGCGCTCGAGCTCGGCGCGCTCTGACGGCGGAAGCTTTTCGAGGATTTCTTCCTTGTCCTCCTCGTCAAGACCTTCGAGAAGCTCGATCGCGTCGTCTGATTCCAGTTCGCGGACGCCTTCCGCAACGGTCTCCGGCTTGAGCTCTTCGAGGATTTCCTCGCGCACGGCATCGTCAACCTCGTTCAGTGCCGAGAAGTCGAAATCCGTGCCGGTGATCTCGACCAGGCTGACACGGTCTTCCGGAGCGAGCGCCGCGATGAGATCGCCGAGATCCGCCTCATGCAATTCCGCCACGACCTCGCAGAGGAATGGCCGGTCGGCGGCGTGGATCGCGCTCGCGATCTCCTCGACGAATTCGTGGCGGAGCTGCCCCTCCTCGTCCCGCATCGGAAGCCGATCGAGAATGGAGCCTTCGGCGGGGTTGGCAGCATCGATGTGATCGGTCATGCCGCGCCTCACCGTTTGACAGAAGGAAGGAACTCGTCTGAGTTATTGCCGCTCGCATTACCCAATCGGCCGCGTCCGGCGCAATGCCAAATATCACCAACCGCGAAAAACAGGTTTGCTTATGAGAACGTTCGGCGCAGCCATTCTTGCTCTGCTCGCGTGGACCGGCGCCGCGCAGGCCGCCGCCGAATGCCCGCGCAAGGATGCGCTCGGAACCTCGCGCGTCCTCACCGTCGATCCAGCGACCTATCCGCGCGTCGGCACCAAGAGCTTTCCGGACACGCTGCCGCTAAAGGATCACGAGGTGGTGTTGACGTTCGACGACGGGCCATGGCCGGCAACCGACCGGAAGATTCTCGCGGCACTCGCCCATGAATGCGTGCGCGCCACCTTTTTCATGATCGGAAAGCCGGCCTCCGAGCATCCGGAGCTGGTCCGCCAGATCGCCGCACTCGGCCACACCGTCGCCCATCACACCTTGACGCATCACAACCTCAAATACATGAAGCCTGACGACGCTATTGGCGAGATCGACAAGGGCATCGCTGCCGTCGAAACGGCGCTGCATGGGCGCGCGACCACAACGCCGAGCACACCGTTCTTCCGCTTTCCCTTCTTCGAGATGTCGCCGGAGACACTTGCGAACCTGGAGAAGCGCGGCATCGCGGTGTTCGGCGCCGATCTTTGGGCAGGCGACTGGAACAAGATGACGCCCGAGGAAGAGCTGAAGATTCTAACCGAACGCCTGAACGCCACCGGACGGGGCATCATCCTGCTGCACGATCCCAAGGCGCACACCGCGGCGATGCTTCCCGCCTTCTTGCGCTACCTGCGCGATCACAATTTCCGGATCGTGCATATCGTGCCGCCGGGCCCGAAAACCGTGTCGAATCAGACACATTGAACCGAATGATGACTTTAAGTTACAAAGCATTAAGGCGGCATTCATGACGCCGTGCGTAAGGATTCGGCGTCGGACTAAGAGAATGCAGCTGGGGCGTTATGATCGCTAGTGTCAGTGCAGGATTCTGGAAGCGATCATGGATGGCTCTCTCCCTGGTGGCTCTGATCGGCGCGACCAGCCGCTCCGCGGTCGCGGCTGATTGTCCGGGCCATCCCGACGCGCTTGGCACCTCACGGACGCTGGTGGTCGATCCCCGCGAGCATCCCCGGATCGGCACCATGCAATATGCCGAGACCCTGCCGCTGAACGATCACGAAGTGGTGCTGACATTCGATGACGGCCCGCTGCCGAAATATAGCAACCAGGTGCTGGACATTCTTGCCAGCCAATGTGTGAAAGCGACCTTCTTCATCATCGGCCGCCAGGCCAACGCCAATCCGCAAGGCGTCCGCAAGCTCGTCGCCGCCGGCCACACCGTGGGCACGCACAGCCAGAATCATCCGCTGACTTTCAACAAAATGTCGATCGAGCAGGCCAAGCAGGAGGTCGATGCCGGCATCGCCTCGACGGTGGCCGCGCTTGGCGACGCAAGCGAGCTTGCGCCCTTCTTCCGCATTCCGGGGCTGCTGCGCGCCGAAGCCGTCGAAAACTATCTGGCGTCGCAGGGCATCCAGAGCTGGAGCGCCGATTTTCCGGCCGACGACTGGCGACACATCCCTCCCTCGCGCGTCTACGATCTCGCAATCCAGCGCCTGGAGGCGAAGGGCAAAGGCATCCTGCTGCTGCACGACATCCAGCAGCGCACCGTGGCCGCGCTGCCGAGGATCCTGCAGGAGTTGAAGGCACGCGGCTATCGTATCGTCCATGTGGTGCCCGCGACGCCCGACCGGCCGGCCACGCCCACCGACCCCGTGCAGTGGCTATTGCATCCGCCGTCAGAGGTCGTGGCAGCTGTGCGCTGGCCGAAGATTCCGGATTTCGTGTTCGTTCAGACGCAGACGCTTCCCGCACCCGGACTGTCGAATCTGGCTTGGCGCGATCCAGGCCTGCTCGATCGACTGCGCCGCCCGCGCGCCGCGATCGCTTCGCAAACAGCATGGCCGGGACCATTGCGGGTCTCCGAGAACAGCCGCCCGGCGCTGCCGATTCCGGCCTCTTCCGTGTTCAGGATGCCTGAGAGCGTCCGCGTGACGTTGCTGGCATCGCATTCGCCTGCCAACCGGCCGGAACAGGTCGCGGCACCCCATCAGGCCGCGAACGCCGTGGGGCCGATTTCCGCGAGGGCCCGCACGGTCGGTGCGCGCCAAGCCGCGCATTCCCGGGATGCCGCGCATCAGACCCCGCAAGGGCGACGCCCGGGCCGTGGCGTGCCCAAGCATGCCGTGCAGGCGAAGCCAAGCAGGCGCCCACTTCAAGTGGCGAAGCGGTGAAGACCGCAGCGCCGGCTCAGTTCGTCACGATTTTGGCGATACAAAGCAGGATGACGAGCGCCAGGAACAGCAGGTCGATATAGGATTTGATCTCGCTGGCGTGACGCAGCTCGGTGACGGCGCCGACGATCTGCTTGCGTGAGGCCGCCGAACTCGGTCCCTCGACCACCGCCATCCCGAGCCGGCGCGTCTCCCCTTCCAGGCGCTCGATTCGCTGGAAGAAATAGAACGAGCGCAAGGCGGACGCCGCGTGCATCGCGGCATAGACCAGCACCAGGAGCGCGACGAGCGCGCGATGCTGGTATTTCTCCATGAAGTTGAGGCTGAAATAAACCAGCGCCAGGAACACGAAGTTGGAGACGAAGCGATAGATATAGCTGAGCAGGATCATCCTGTTCCCCGGATTTCCGAATCGGGCGCGCGATCCGTGAGCGACTGCGCTCGTCCGTCCCCGGCCGACGAGCCTTCACACCCTTAGCGTACGCGAATGGTGTTACCGAAAGGCATCAACCGGCCCGGTGCGGAAAATTTACCGCGACGCCACCTCACAGTGCCCTACCCCACCTCGTTCCCGCCTGGGGCGGGGGCTTCGCTTTTCCACTGCATTGACCCAAGATCAATACCGCGCGCTCAGCGCAGCACTTGCCCGTAGAGAACATAACGCGCGGGAGGAAATAGGGATGAGAGCGATATTGGCAGTTCTGTTCGCAGCCACGCTCGCGAACATTGGCATGGCCGACGCCGCGGACGGCTGCGGCCCCGGTTGCCATACGGCACGCAACGGCGGGTGCGTCGTCGATGGCTGGGAGAGAGGCGCGCGTGTGCGGAATGAGTGTCCTGTCGGGGCTCACCCCCGCCCTCCGTGCTACCGATGGTTCGTCTGGAGCCGTCGCGACGGAGCCTGCATCATCAGCCCCAATTAGGGGATGGTCGGGATTTTTGAATGCCTTTCGCCGTCCTTATGCGCTTGGCTTTTTCATCAACCGACGAAATGACCAATATTTGCGGATTCAATCTGGTCCCGCGCTATGCGTTGGCGGCGCCGCGACGCCAGAGGCGACTAACCAGACGGTCGCCGGATGGCCGGGTGGTGCTGCCGACGCAAACAGAGCGATCCAACAGGCTCTACAGCCTTCCTCTTTCGTCTACGGTCAGCTTTTTCTTCTGCTCCTCCGTCAGCTCGCCATTGCCAACAACCTGAAATCTGCTGTTGGGCTCATAGTCCTGTGGCTGAAGGCTGCTGCGATCATCCTTCTTGCGTTGGTCCTCATTTGGGTCAGCCGCACTACCGCCATAGCCCAGGAACTCGACGATGATGATCGACGGACGATCGTTGGTGTTGGGCGCGGTTGGCTGAACCTGTTGCGTCGCCGCCGTCATGTTATTGCTGGAGGCCAATGCCGCGACTGGCGGCGCCTGCACCGTGGGAACGCCGGTGATATTGCCCTGCGCCTGGATGTTCGCGGCGTTGACGATCGCCAGCGCCGCGAGGTTGACGTCGGCGCCCGAGCGAATGCCCGCTTCGCCCGCATCGATTGTCCCCAGGGGAGCGATGAGGTCGATGCTGCCGCCGGGAACGCCTGGAACCGCACTGCGTGAGGCGATGCCGGCGCCGCTGGATGGCGCGTTCGGCGAGAGTTTCACCGCGCCGTAATTATCGTAGACGCGCCTCGGCGGGGTGTAGACGATCGTCGTCTTGGCACCGCGGCCGGCGTTGATGTCGCCCTCCGCCGACCAGGCGAGGATATCGCCACCGAACGTCGTCATGATGCGCGACAGGCCGAGCAGGATCGAGCCCTTGGAATAGAGCTGGATGCTGCCGGAGCCCTGGGTGACGATGCCGGCGCTCGCCGGCGGCACTTGGCCCTCGACGCCGACCACCTGCTGGCCGCCCGGCGTCAGCATCTGGATGCCGCCGCCGAACAAGGTCCGCACGCCGGCGCCGCCGAAGATCGTGATGTCGCCATCATAGGCTGCGTCCCCGGGGAACAGCGCAGCGATCGCTTCGCGGCCGCGCAGATAGGAGCCGTAGCGGCTGCTCGCCTCATCGTTGTATTCGCGCCCGCCCGCCTTCAGCTCAGCGAAATAGACCTGGCGCAGGAAGATCGCCTGCTGCTCCGGCGCGAGAGCCGTGAAATAGGCCCGCGCGTCCGCGTCGGTCGGCGCCGCGAAGCCGAAGCGCTCCTTGAGCCAGGCCGCGAGTTCAGCCTCGTAGGTCTTGGCGACCTTGCCCGGCTGATCGGCGAGCGGCGTCCCGACAATCGCGAGGTTAGCCGGATCGAGATAGGGCAGCAGCCCCGCATAGTTCGGCCCCGTCGGGCCCGCGCCCGCCTGCATTAGGATCGAGGCGCCGGGTCGCGTGTCGCCTGCGGCCAGCGCTCCGATCGAGACGATCGAGCCCTGGTCGCCGAGATAGAGGTTGCGTCCGGCGACGACTTCGAGCGAGCCGGGGCCGGCGATCTGCACCTGCGCATAGAGGATGTCGCGGCCGGCCTCGATGCTCGAGACATCGGTCGCGTCGTTGTTCAGGATCAGGCTCGGCGTGTCCGTGTATTCCGCACCGCTGGTCGGGCTACGATAGGCGTTCTTGCCGAAATTGACGATGTCGCGTCCGGCATAGATGCGGGCCGGCATGGCCGTGCGATAACGCGGCAGGAATTCGCCGTTCACGAATTGCGGCGTGGGATCGCCGAGCGTGAAATTGACGATGTCGCCGGTCAGCGCGTAGACGCGGATGAGCTTGTCGTCGCCCTCGTGCAGATTGGTGGTGACGGTGTCCGGCTGGAACTGGAAATAGGAGTTGCTCGTTCCCGGCCGGAACGGATTGGGGATCGAATTGGGATCGGCCAGTGCGCCCGAGACGCTCCAGGCGGCGGGCCAATCACTCCCGCTGATGCCCGCCGCATAGATCGAGTCGCCGGCCAGAAGCTCGAGATAGCCGTCGCGGGACGGCGCCAGCTCGATGCGCCGCACGCCAGCCCAGTACAGGCTGCCATGCGCCGCGACCGCCTCGAAGATCGGCGTCATCATCGTTTGGTTCGTCGAATCCTCGCTGCCCCATATTTCGTTCTGGCTGAGGGAGCCCGAGGTATTCAGTGGCACCATATTGCCGCCCGCGGAGAACAGCGTGATCGCGCTGTCCGAGCGCCACAGCGAGAAGGTCGGGCCAGTGACGGAAACGCCGGTGGGATAGATCATGCCGGGATCGCCGGCGCCGCCGAAGACGAGGTCGCCGCGCGCCTGCAGGCTGGCCGATCCATCGCCGATGACAACCACCGGCCCGCCGGTGCCGCCATCGTCCTGGAGCATCGTCGCCCGATAGAGATCGACGGCCCGCGGATCGTTCAGCGCGCCGACGCCGTAGACCAGCTTGGCCGCGCCGATGGCGCCGGCCTGCACGGCGATGTCACCCCGCACATTGGTGAAGGAGCCGTTGAGATCGTCGGTCGTGGCGGCTATCGCGGTGTACGGGTTGAGCCGGCCGCCGATATCGACGGAGAGGTCGCCGCCGCCGGTCTGCAGCAAAGTGCCGCCGGTCACGACGCCGTCCGGCGTCTTCGTCACCGAGGTGACGCGGCCGCTTCCGCCCACCGCGAAGACGAGGCCGGTGCTGCGAGTGATCTGGGTGCCGCCGCTTGTGAACGCGCCGAGCACGCCGGCATCGCCGCCGACGTCGACGTTCAGATTGCCGCCGCCCAGCGTGCCGAAACCGGAGAAGCCATAGAAGATGTTGGCGCTGGGTCCGCCATAGGCCCCGAAGCGGATGCCCCAGGCCGCCGGCGTCGTGGCGTCGCCCTGGCGCACCAGCCAGTTGCCGACCGAGTAAGTGTTCTGGCTCGCAGACGCAGGATTCTCCACCTGGAGAGAGCCCGTCAGGTTGCGCCCGGTAGTGATCGTCAGATCGCCGCCACCTTCAGTGAAATAGCCGCCCTGCGAGGTGACGCCGGAATAGGCGCCGCCGACATCGATCTGGGAGCCGGCGGTATAGACGCCGAAGGGCGTGTCCTGGGTGAGGTCGCGCCCGGCGACGAGATCGAGATCGCCGGTGCCGGTGCGGATCACGCTCGGCAGGACCTTGCCGCCCCCGTTGGTGAGGGGGTTGGAGAGCAACATGTTGCCGCCCGCCCCGAGCACCGACAGCGATTGCACCGCACGTGTGTCCGCGCTGGTGCCGTCGGCGCCGCTGACGAGGCGGATCGACCAGGACTCGCTGCCGGGATCCAGCATCGGCGCGCGCGCATAATTGGTGATGGGCGTCGATGCGATGAGCTTCGTCCCCGTCGGCAGGGTGGCGCCGGAGGGCAGCGTCTGGCCGGCCAGCAGCGTGACGATGGTGCCACCCATGACGCCGGCGAGATTTGTCCCCCCCGGAATGACCGTGCCGGCCGCGACCGACATCGTGCCCACACTGGTGGCGCTCGATCGCGGCAGCGTGGTTCCGGCGCCGTAGACCGAATTGGTCGGAAGGATAAAGTTGGTGGAGTTACCATTGAGAAAACCAATATCGATGACGGTCCCGACCGGCAGGGTGGTGCCCGCAGGTATGGTATCACCCGAGACGTATGTCGTTCCGCCCGGCACCGCGACGGTGCGGTTCGGAACCGATGCTGAGACCACCAGGTTGGCGCCGAGCTTGATCGACCCGGTCAACGTCCAGACGCCGCCGGGCACCATATCGGCGCGAACGGTCAGGCCCAGGCCCGTGTACTCGAACGGGATCACGACATCGCCGCGCTGAACGGTATTGCTCGTTCCACCAAGGATGATGTCGAAGGTCAGCGTCGTCCCCGGAATGGGAATGGTCGTTGCGCCGGACGTGACCGCCACGGTCAGCGTCCGGGGGCTGGCCAGCGTCTCGGTGCTGTTCATGATGTCGTTCGGATTCGCGACAGGATTGCCAAAGCCGTCCGTGATGCTGCCGTTCACGGTGAGGTTGCCCGGTGCGCGGACGACGAGCGAGCCCGATTCCGTGGCACTGTAGCTCTCGTCCGACGTGCGAAGGCTCGCGAGATCAAGATCGCCCTTGATCGTGAGATTGCCGTTCGAGGACGAGCCGCCAACGATCTCGACGCCCGGTCGCAGATGATAGGCGTCGCCATAGGCGGACAGGCCGGCGGTGCGGCCGGCGAGACCGGCATTGGCCAAAGCCGCGTCGATGAACAGCACGTTGCGCGCACCGATCTGGTCGAGACCGAGCACGCCGTCCGCACCCACCGGATCGGCACCGCCGTTGTCCTGCACGATGCTGCCGTCGACGTCGGTCGGCGAATAGGTCCAGAAGGCGTTCAGCGCGATCTCCGCCGCACCCTGGATGTTCAGCGGGCCCGCGGCATCGATCCGCGCGTCGCCGCTCGTCTCGCCCGTGCGGCCGGTATTGAGCACCAGCTTGCCGCGCCTTGCGCCGTCCGGCGAGCTCAGGTCCAGGGTGGCGCCCTGGTTGAGCCGCAGCCAGCCGGTCGTCGCAGTCAGCTCGATGCGGCTGCGGTTCTTCGCCTCGATGGCAACGCCGTCGCTATCGGTCTGCAGCTCGGTGCCCTGCACGTCGAGCACGGCGCCGGAGGCAAGGGTCAGGTCGTTCTTGGCCGAGAGGCGGATGGCGCCTGGCGCCGCGCCGCTGGCGTCGATCCGGCCGTTGACGGTCAGGCTGCCATTGTCCACCGAGACGACGACGTTATGCGCCCTCACCTCGTTGCCGATGGCGAGATCGCCCTGCTTGAGGGCGAATTCGCGCGTCCAGAAGAACCCGCCTGCATTCAGGGCCGTGTTGATGCGCGCAAAACCTTCGCTCTGGCTGGAGAAGCCGGTGAAATGGCCGCCGAGCTTGAACGAGCCGCTCTCGTAGCCCGTGGTGGACGAGCCCTTGAACATGCCGTCGAGCGACTGGAAGGCGATGCCGCCAGCGGATGCATCGGTCGCCGACAGCGTGATCGAGCCGGCATGGTTTTCCACCGCGGAGACGTCGAAACTCGCGCCGCCCTGGACGACGATGTCGGCATGCGTGCTCTCCAGGATGACGTCGCCGCCCCAGGAATATTTCGTCACGTCCTCGAAGGGGATGGCGCGGCCGGCCAGGTCGATGCGCGCGCCGCTATCGATCTGAAGGGTCTGGTCCGCCGTCACCGTCAGCTTGCCGGAGGGCAGCACGATCGCCGTGTCGAGCTGAACCGAACCCTGGACGGATGCGAGGTTGATGGTGGCGCCGAGCGCGTCCACTGACGCGGTGCTGGCGGGCGCGCCCTGCGGCGCGACGACGCGCAGGGCGCCGCCGGCATAGACCGACAGCGTCGAGCCGCTGTCGCCGGTCAGCAGCGGGGTGATGAGGTTCAGCGCGGCCGCGTCGCCCGTATAGGTCGCGGGATCGAAGGACGAGGTCGGGCTCGCCCCGGTCCGCCAGACCGCAAGCGTGTTGATGTTGTTCGAGGTGATCCGCTCCGAGGCGTTGAGGTTCACCGTCCCGAAGCCGAGCATCAGCCGGTTGAACTGGACCGTGTTGAGCGGCCGCGACCGCTCGACATAGCCGAACAGGATCTCGCGCGCCACGACATTGAAGACGCCGTGGCCGGTGCCCGGCCCGTCGGCGATGATCGCGCCCGGTGCAACGGGCGTATAGATCGGGTTGCCGCCATTGGGGTCGTACAGGGCGCGGCCCGTCCACACCAGCCGGTCGGTGGCCAGCGTGACGCTGTCGTTCGCGCCGCCATGGCCGTAGATCGCGGGCGTACTCAGCACGAAGCTTTCGAGAACCGACTTGCCGCTCGCGTCGAGCGTGGAGAGGTTCACGGAGCCGTAGAAATTGATCGAATTCGCGGCCGACAGGATGAGATTCTTCATGCCCGGCGCGCCGGTGACCGGATCGCCCTGCACCAGCCGGTCGAGCAGCACCTGATCGAGCGAGAGCCCGCCCGGCAGGATGCCGGTGGTCGCCGCGGCCGCAAGCTGCTCCGCGGTGCCGATATTGATATAGGGCAGCGCCAGTTCGAGATCGCGCGTGCCGAAACGCACGCCGTCCTGCAATACGACGCCCTGGCCGGAGGTGAAGGCGATCGAGCCTTCGCTGTAGAGCGAGGAGCCGCCCTCGAGCGTGATCGTCGACGTCGTCGTATTCCGGTACGGTTCGAGAGAGACCGAGCCGTTCGAGACCGCGAGCAGCGCCGGCGCGCTGAACAGAATGCCGGTGGCGGCCGTGTCTGGTGCCAGCAGGCCGTGGCCGAGCGTATTGACCGACGCGCCGGACTTCACCGTGATGCCGCCGTTGTGGGCCAGGAGGATGACCTGCGAGCCCGTCAGCACTACCCCGCTTTCCAGGGTCAGCGAGCGGACGAGGCCGTCATTGACGGTGAATTCGAAGACCGGACGTATCGGTTGTCCGGCACTATACTTGATCCCGGGCGCGGAGCCGACATAGAGGTTGGGCGCTCCGACATCGAGGATCTCGGAGGCGGCAACGGTCGTGACGCTGGTGCTGCGAACCGTCGCGCTGCCCGCTCCGGTGATCACCATGTCGGTGTCGTAGGACTTGTTTGCACCGCCTTTGCCGGAGACCGCCAGGGTGCCGCCATACCCGCCCTCGCCGGGCGTGAAATCGGCCTGGCCGTCGAAAATGAGCGCCGATTCCACGCGCGGCGCGCTGCCCGTGGCCAGTGTCGACAGATTGAAGGTCAGGAACTTGCCGTCGACCGCCATCAACGGGCGGGCCACGCCGAAGGTCGCCGCCTGTGCGAACTGGAAGGCCTCGTAGCCCTGCTCGTTATATTGCGAATGGGTGCGCAGAGTCGCGCCGGGTGTGACGATGGCGGCGGTCGGGAGTTGATCGACGATCGCGGTGTTGGCCACGCTGCGCGTCGCGCTCGTCATATACGAACCGCTCGGCAGCGCCTGGGCCGCGGCATATCCCGTCGTCCCGCGCGCGCCGAGCTCGACGCGATAGGCCCCGGGCAGCAGTGCATAATTCGCCGGCAGCAGCGTGTAGGTGCCGGCCGGCAGGCCAGGCACGCCGGCCGGGATCGTGATCTGCTCGCCGATGCCCGGCGCCGCGCCGGTCCAAGCCGTGGAATAGCCGCCGGCCGGCGGCGCGATGTCGGAGCCCGGCACGATGGCATAGACCGGATTTCCGGACTTGCTGAAGCCGTAGCCGGGATTGGCGTCGGCGAGCGCATTGACCAGCACGTCGACCGAGCCGCCGCGGCCGGAGACGAAGGCCGCACCCGCCAGCGTGCCGCCGCCGGACAGATCGAGCACCGAACCCGGATGGCTCACGACATTGGTGCCCGTCGCGGTGATGCCGAGGCGCACGTCGCTGTTGTTGACGTAATTGCCGTCGGCATCCTTGAGGATGGCGCCGGTGAGCAGGTCGTAGGTGGCCAGTTTGCTGCCGTCGACGGTGAAGCTGACGCCGTCCACCGTGCCGCCATAGGGGATGATGAGCCCCCTGGTGCTGACCGAGGTCAGGCTGCCCGGCAAGAATTCGACGAGACCTCGCGTCACCCTCTGCGTGTCAGTCGTGGTGAGCGAGATCGCGCCGAGCGGGGCGAGCAGATTGCCGCCCTGCCGGATCGTCCCGGCCGTCAGGTTGAGCGCGCCGAACACCGAATAGGGCGTCGCGACCGGCGCATCGTCGTGCCGGCCGATCGTGATCGTACCGGTGTTCTCGGCGCCGGAGGGGAGCGCCGGCTGGCCGCTGATATTCATCGCCGTGCCGGCATAGAGCCCCGCGCTGGCGCCGGTCACCGGATAGATGCGCCGCGCGATCAGATCGAGATCGCCGGTCACCGCCAGCGTCGATGTCGAGAAGCGCAGATCGCTCTGGCTGTCGAGCGTCAGCTTTGCAAAATAGGCATTCATGCGGCTGGCGACGTCGATCAGTTCGCCGCGAACGCTCAGTGTCCCTGTAGCCGGATAAGCGGGCAGCATGGACGGGAGCACACTGAACTGGCCGGCCTCTCGCACGAATTGCCCGTCCAGGGTGACGTAGGGCGCGGAGACGCTCGCGTAGCCACCGCCGACGGAATTGTAGAGACCCGACGTGCGCAGCGCGATGCTGCGGCCTGCCGTGAGGTTCACGTCGCCTTCGAACACGATGGCCGTGCGTGCGAACAGCGACAGATTGTCGAAACCGCCCGCCGCGACCTGCTCGGCGCTCAGGCTCGCATAGCCGGGCCTGAGGTCGTCATGCGCCGCGCCCGCCTCGAGATCGGCCGGCAGTGCACTGGGCTGTTTCGTCTGGGAAATATGCAGCGCCCTGCCCGCCTGCAGGCGTGCGGGTACGACGTCGCCCGACACATAGCTGTAGATCGGCGCTTCGAAATTGATGGTCAGCGTGCCGCCCGAGGCACCCGCGCCGCCGGCCCGGCCGAGCAGCGTGCCGTCATTGTAGATGCCCTGGTAGGAATCCAGGACGATGCTGCCGCCATTGCTGGCGACCGCGCGGCGCCCGATCGTACCTTGCCCGGCCGTCCCCAGGGTGGTGATATCGAGCTCGGCGCTGGCGCCCGAGACGTCGATCACCGCGCCCTGGCGCACAACGACATAGGCGTCGGCGGAAAGATAGGCGTCCTCGTACAGGGTGTCCTCGCCGCCGAGGCTGCCGAGCACGACCTTGCCGCCGTCCGGCACCACGCCATAGATCTGCCCCCGGGTATCGACCGCGGTGACCGCCCGCGCCGAGGCGTCGAGCCGCGCATGCTCGCCGATCCAGACCGAGAGCCCGCCGACGTCCTTGTTGCTGAACCGGTTGGCGTTCAGGACGGTGATCTCGCCGCCATGGGCGGTGATCGCGCCGTCGATGTTGATCTGCCCACCGCTGGCGATACTGACCTTGCGGCCAGGATCGACGGTGATCGACGCGCCCTGGGCGATCGTCACACCGCCGCCCGAGAGCCAGCTGGTGTCGCCGCCCACGCTGCCGCCCGACAGCAATTCGAGATCGACGCCGCCGCGCTGGGTGAGCGTCGTCGTTATTGGGTCGGCGATATAGACGTCCGGCAACCACACGCTCAGCGCGTCCGACAGATCGCTGCCGGTCGGTGCACCGTAGGCACCTGTATCGAACCGGTAGATCGGCATCACCGGCGCAACATTGGCGCCCGATGCCACGAGCAAGCCGCTCTGCCCGTTGATCGAATATTTCGAGAAGCCGCGGCTCAGGAGATTGTCGGCGATATGGAGCGTCGCCGGTGGCGCTATCTGGGCTTCCACCGGCACGAAGCTGCCCGCGCGAATGATCGTGCCTGCCGCAAAGGTCACATCAATGGGAGCCGGTGTCCCCGGCATATAAGTCGCGACCTTGGCCGCCGTCAGCGTCAGTCCCGAGGGGAAAGCGTTGGCCGGCAGCACATAGCCGGCAGGAAGCGAGCGTACGGTCGACGTGTTCGAGGCGGTCAAAGTTGCGCCCTGCGGAACCGTCGTCCCGGGCGGAGCCTGAATTGTCGCTCCGCCATTGGTGTAGGCGATGTTGATCGCTCCAGCGGGCACGACCCAGGCGGCCGCCAGCCTGACATTGGCGGGAATGGTGATATCGAGCGGCAATGGCGCGCCTGCACCGACGGCGGTAACGGTGCGGCTGTAGGCGGCCGGAAGCGGCGCGCCGGCGGGAATGAGCAACGCCTCCGTCAACGTCACGTCGGCCGGCACCACGCTACCCGCAGGCAGCGTCGAGCCGATTTCGTAGCTGGCATCGCCAATCACGACGAAGCCCGCGGTGGACAGCGACAGCGCACCGCCGCCTTCGACGCCATAGCCGGTGATCGTCCCGCTCAGCGTCAGGTTGCCGCTGCCGCCGTTGAAGCCGGCGAGCAGCGACAGGTCTCCGCCCTTCCCGGCCTTGGTGTTGCCGTTGGCGAGGATCGCGGCGCCGGAGGAGGTGTCGATCCGCGATCCGGTCTCCAATGTCACATCGCCGGTCGAGCGCAGCGTGACGCCTCCGCCGTCGACGAAGGCGAGACCGGAGAGATTGGTCGGATCGAGCAGCGCGTTCGTCCAGATGCCGCGGGTGTCGATCGTCACTCCCGAATGCAGCGTCAGGCCCGAACTGCCGTCTTTGGACAGATCGGTGTTCCGCGTTGCAAGGGAGCTGCCCTGAGCTTCATACGTCACAAGCTGGTTGCTTGCCGTGACACTCCCGCTTCGGACGGTGACGTTTCCATTGATGTCGATGATGGGCGCGGTGAGGGCGAGTGAGCCTCCATCGGCCAGCGTGAGGTCGCTGTCGATCGCGATCGTGTTGCCCGTGGCGAGGTCGATCCCGCCAAGCTTTTGGTCGTTGAGGTGGGAGGCATCGAGCCACAAGGTGTTGGTGCGGCCGGCGGGTAGGACGGAGGACGCGTCGAGGCTTTGGGCGATGTCCTCGACGCCTCCGATGACGATCGCGCTATCGTGGACACCCATCAGCCCGAGCGCACTATAGCTGCCGACGAGAAGCTGTCCCGCTTGCGCCACCTGGGTCTGGCCGAGCTTGTAGCCGTCGGCGATGTCGGTCGGTCGGTCGGAGAATTGTCGCTCACCCTGAACGACATCGGCAAGGATGTCGGCCTCGAAGATCGCCGTCGGCGTTGAGAGGATGAGCTGGCCCGCATCACGACCGACCGTGTAGCCATCCTCCCACCGGACGCTTTCGCGACCGCGACCGAACGGATCGGTCCAGACTTCCGTAACACCCCAACGTTCGTGTTTACGGACGTAACCCATGCCAACGCCGTAGAACGTCATGTCGCCGCGGGCATCGTTGATGTTGTAGATCCGGCCGTCCGGTCCGAGAAAGTTTGTGGTGCGGATATAGCCGGCCTCATAGCGGATCGAACCGCCGGAAATATCGAACACCGACCCTTGCCGTGCGATCACCTCCGGCGCCGACAGCGTGATGGTGCCGCCGACCGAAGCCCACTCCCCGATCGTATGTGCGGTGTTGGCGAGATAACCGCCGACTTCGAGCAGACCGCCGGGCGTATAGTAGCGGTCGGTGTCGTAGCCTCCAGTCCCCGCTGGCACGAAAACCAGGTCACGAATATCAACCCAGACATCCTGGTTCTTCAGGTAGTCCTCATCGCGGTTGACCGGGCTGTCGCGCAGCTCATTGCCCTGGATATTGACCAGAATGTTGTTCGACGACATTGCCAAAGACACGTCGCGGACGCCCGAGACGTCGATCGTCGCACCGGTGTCGGTGAAGATACGCACCCCCGCCGATACCGCCACCTGACCGCCTTGTGCGATCGTGAGCGAACCTGCTTCCGGTGTCGTACCGCCCTCGAAAATCACATGGCCGCCGGTGACGATCTCGATGCGCGACTGATCGAGCCGGTCGGCCAGAGTTGAGAGATTGTCGAAGATTCCGAGCGGCGTCGTGGCCCGCAACAGATTCGCGGCTTCGGACGCTTCAATCAAGCCATCGCGCTGCGAGTTCAGCGCGGTCTCCTGGCTCTCAAGCTCCGGAATAATCGTCGTGACGCTGTTCGCACCAAGCGTGATGCCGCCAAGCGTGTCGGTCGCCGAGTTCAGAAGATGGATCGTGCCGCGCGTATTGACCGATGTGGAGGCGACGAGGATGGCGTTCTGCTCGATGGTCCGGCCCGCCAGTGTGATATCGCCCTGGGGGCTGAAGATCGAACCGTCGTTGCGGACAAGCCCGGCGAGACTGCCTGCATCGAACAGCGGCGCGATCTCGTTGCCGCGCGTGGTCGAGAACTGGTTGGCTTCCGTGCCGTAACCGCGGCGCAGAACGAAGTTGTCACCAGCCGCGAGCTGCGTCTGCCCATTTGGCGTCATGATCGAGCCAGCGTTGACGACCTGCCCACCCATCAGCAGCACGAAGCCGCCGCCGGAGGTCACTGACGCCGGGGCGTGCGTCTCGATTTGCGCGCCAGTTTCGACCTTGACGACGCCGCCGCCGGTGCCGTTGTTGAGAAATTCGGCCGCGTCGGTGAAACTTGGCGTCCAGGTCGAACCGCTCTGCGTCGAATAGATGCCACTCAGGAATTGTTCGTTCGAGATCTTTGCTGTCGACGCGATCAGCGTCCCGACATTCACCTGCGAAGCACCGCCAAAGATGATACCGTTCTGGTTGATGACATAGACCGAGCCGTCGGCCTTGATGTTGCCGAGGATCTGACTGGGCCTGCCATCGGCGCCGAGCACGCGGTTGAGCGCAACCCAATCGCGATTGCCGCGCTGGTTGAAGGTGAGATCCGTCCTGCCACCCACATTGAAGGTATCCCAGGTGAGAATGGCCTTCTGCTGGGTCTGCTCGATATTGACCTTGACGCGATCGCCATCATTGAATTGCGTTGGCAGATCCGCACCCCGCCATAGATCGGTTCCCGGCACGGCACCGAGCGCCCGCTGAAGTCCACCCACGCCCAAGCCATTGGGAATCGAAGACGCATTGACCGCGGCACGCGCCGCGTCGCGGGCGACTCGCTGAATCGCCTGCTGCGCCTGGATGGCGAGCGTCGCACGTCGCAGCGAGTCCGAGGCCTGGCCCGCGGCGCGCGCGGCCTCCTGTTGACCCGATTGCGCTGCCGCAATCGCTGCCGCCGATGGTGTCGGCGCCTGTCCACCGAGCGGCCGCGCATAAGCACCCGGAGCCGTCATCAACAGCGCCGTCACACTGACCCCCGCCAAGAACGCGTAGCGATTGCGACCCCGGCGGGTGGACAATGGTGAGAAATAGTTAGTGGTTGTAGATGCCGGAGCTCGCTGCGCTTCCAGATCCGCCTTACGGAATCTCTTCGCAGTGCGGATCATCGACATTGAACGGCTCCTGTCATCGGTCGCGCCTCATGTGATCGAAAGCGCTCTCACCCCTAGACCGATCGACCGAGCGAAAACCGTAAATTTTCTTCTCCCTGCACGCGCCAGTTTTCAGCTCAGCAGAACGATGCCGCCCGGCAGCGCTCGGCTCGTGATCCCGAAGGCCTGGTTCAGGCGCACCAGAATGTCATCCATATGATCGATACGGAAGCGGCCGCTGATGGACTTTCGGGCGAGCTCTCGATCCATCAGGATCACCCTGCCCGACCGATATCGGTTGATCTCTTCGACAACTTCGGCCAGCGGAGTCGAACGAAAGATCAATACACCTTGCTGCCAGGCGGTGACGAACTCGATATCAATGCTCGCAACAGGCTGAAGCCCCCGATCATCATATCTGACCTGTTGGCCGGGACCGAGCATCGTCGCTTGGGATCCCAGTGTGACGTTGACATTGCCGCCGACGCATGTGACGCACACGGAATGCCCGGCGCGGCGAACATCGAAATGGGCCTGACTGGTCGTCATGATGCCATCGGCCGCGAGCACGACAAGACGGCGCTCCTGCTGGGACTTCGACACGAACGACGCTTCGCCAGAAATCAGTTCAACGCGAGCACCGTCGTCGCCCCGCAGCGCCACGCTCGTTTGCGAGTTCAGGTGCATGGAAACGTCGCTCGGAAGTTCCAGTTGACGCTGTTCACCTGTCAAGGTGCGATAGTCTGCCGCCAACTCCGCAGCTGATGGCCAAAGATCGAGCGGAGGGGAAACCATGGCATAGGCCGCCACGGCCGAGACGGCGGCGAGCGCCCCACCAATAGCAGCACGGCGGCTGAGCGCCGAATGCGACAGTGGCCGAGCCGCCAACGCGGGCGACAGTTGCCCCCGTTCGCGCATGCCGCGCGCTGCAGGGGTAAACTCCTTCCACAGCCGGAGCGCATCAGCAAAGGCTGCTTCGTGGTCTGGGCTCCGTGAACGCCACCGCTTCAGGGCTTGGAGATCGGCAGGAGTCACCCGGCCGGAGTCCAAATGCTGGACCCAGCCCACCGCCTCACCCCTCAGCTCGCCTTCGGCCCTATCGTCCACCGCGATGACCCTCGACACCTGTCAATTGAGATGCTCTTGTGGCTTGGGCCACACGAGAGATGTCTGACGTTAAGACGGTTTTCAGAGCCCCGAACCGCATTTTATTTTCGCATCTGCTTGCGACGAGCAAGACAATACTCGTGAGCCGACTTCAGCTCCTTCTCGACGAGACTCAAGGAAATGCCCAGGCGTTTGGCAATTTCGCTACGCGACAAGCCATCAAGACGCGCCGCTACGAGAATGTCACGCTGCCGAGACGGCAATTCCGAAATGAACATCTCGACTAGCCGCAGTTCAGAGCGCGCCTCAATGCTCGCCGTCGGGTCCGCTGTCTCATCAGCGAGATCGAGCATCTTCTCGATTTCGGCAGAATTCAGATAGCGCCGCTCCGACAGGATGCGGTCGCGTGCGACATTGAGCGCAATCCGGTACAAATAATTGACCGGACTGCCGACATGTCCGACCTGTTCGACCCGGTTCAGACGCAGCCACGTGTCCTGTACCGCATCGTCGGCAAGATCCGCCGACCCAAGCCGCTGCGCGAGTTTCGCCTTGAGTTCTCCGTAGCTTGTAAGAAAGAGCTGACGCAGGACCAGCAGACTGCTTTCCGTCATGGCCCGGCCCTGCTTGGGCCGCCGCGGAGAGCAGCGCAATCCTGTCGCATATCTGGATCGCTCGGCAGGACGACGATGGTAATCGGCTGCGCGAATCCGGCGGGCGGGGCCACACCCAGGCTGATCTGGCCCAAGGCAGCTTCAACGCTCCGATCCATCGCGTCGCTACCGGTGGAGCTGAGCGTCTTCACCTGCAATACTTGTCCCGCCTGGCCAACCCACAAACGGGCTGCAACCCTGCTACTATCGGACAGTACGCGGGTTCCGCAGAACACAGTCCTGAGGCTGGCCTGAAGTAGACCGTAGTAACGCCGGTGGTCTAACGATTGGCGTTCTACGCTGCGCACCGTCGCACCAGTCGGCACCGGACCCACCACGAAGAAATCGGCATCCTTGACGTCCGCCCACAGGCCGGTGCCAGCGAGCAATATCTGCAGTGCCACTTCCGGCGCGTACACACCTTCAACAAGGCTGGAATGACGTCCTTCGGCCAGAGCTCCCTCATAGAGGACCTCACGGCTGGAAATGCGAGCGTAGATTTCCAGCGCTGCACCAAGCGGTTGGGATGGAATACTGAAGACCAGGCTGCGCGGGGCAGCCTTCCTTCCAGAAACACTGGAATCTGCTCGGCCTGGATTGGAAATGAGAACAGAAAGCCAAAGGATGATGACTACCGAAGCAGCAAACGACAGCATCCAAGATCGCGAACCTGAAACACGCGAACCTCGCATGACACTGCCGAATTACTCGCTCCTGTTCATGGTATCCAAGCGGCTGCGCGGCTGACATTAGATATCCTTTCGCCGCTCGCCGGGGCATACCGCGCCGTGTTTAGACCTGTATTGTGACAGTTGGACGAAGTTTGCGACTTTGGATTTCGAGAGCTTCACGCATCCATCATGCCGGTTTCGACGCTCGCAATTCGACGGTCGATGCCCTGTTCGCGGACGCGCATTGCGTCGCCACCTTAAAAGTTGCTTCTACGTGCAGTGCCTTTGCCGCTACCGTCGAGCGAACGCCGTCACACAATATCGTCGATTGGCACGGGAAATCGTAACGCTGCGTAGTGGGGGAGCGACTCTAGACTGGCGGTGAAGGCCAGCATCGACGTCTGGCGCAAAGGCTCTCTTCCAATCTACGAGGCGCGCGGCTCCTCCTTCAAGGAAAGGCCGCCTCGTAACACAAGAGGTGCCGTGTCCTTTCCATTCCAGCATTCATGCCCCGATGAATGGTCGGCCGGGAACCCGGTGGTCACATTGGACGTTTGATTATGCTGTCTAACATCTTGTCAATGCTCCACCAAATGGCGCCGTTCTTCCACCATTTCGCGCCATTGTGTTGGCGTGAGTTCGCCGGCGTCCAGAACTTGCACACGGTTCCGCGGATCCTGGTTTTGTCCGTCGCTTCGACGCTGGCGTTCCCGCTCATCGTCGTTTGGCGCGCGACCATCGCCATCGCCCCCACCGAACCCGAGGAATTCGACTATGATAATGGAGGGCTGCGAGTCGCCACTCCCCTGCGTCGGCGTCGCGGCTTGCTTCGCTGAAGCTCCAGCTGTGTTCGACGCCTCGGTCAAGCCACCGATATTCGGCGCCTGGACGGTCGGGATGCCTGCCGTTATGCCGCCAACCTTGAAATTATCCGCATTGACCACGCGCAGTGCTGCGACCGAAAGGTTGCCCGCTGAACGCACACCGGCATCACCGGCATCAACCGCGCCGCGTGGCGCGAGCAGATAGACGTCCGGCGCCTTGACACCCACACCGGGTGGTAGTGCGGCGATACCCGCGCCTGATGTGGCGCCTGCCTGATCGAGCTCGGCGAAGGCATTCTTGCCGATCCGCACCACTGCCGGCGGGAAGTTCGGCGTGGTTTTGGCGCCCTGTCCAGCGTTAAGGTCGGCATTTGACGACCACATGGTGATGTCACCACCTTTCACAGTGAACAGACGGCTCTGATTGAGCAGGAAATCGTCGTCGGTGAAGGTGTTGATGGTGCCGCCACGCAAGCTGATTACACCTTCATACCCCGTTGGGATCGCTTCAATGGGCGCGATGTCTCCACCGTTAGGTTGTTGCGGCCTATAGAGGCCGTAGCCCGCGTAGTTGCGCCGAGCGGCCTGTTGCGCCGTGCTGACGACCGAGCCGGCGAGCACGCGGCCGCCGGGTCCAAGGATGTTGATATTGCCGCCATTCATCGTCTCGATGGCCGCCAGACGCAGATCGAGATCGCCGGTATGGGCAATGGAGCTGTCGTTCGCACCGCCTTCCAGGCTGTTGGCCGTGTAGCCGAGCGATGCCGGGAAGAGTGTATTCACAGCGGTATATCCGCGTGAATATTCCAGATAGGATGGACCGTCCTTGACCGCTGGGGCACGCAGTTCATTAAAATAGACGTCGTTGATCAGGAACAGCCGCTGACGCAGGAACGGCAGGGACAAGAACGCCTGATAGGCCTGCTGCTCGTTCACATCGCTCGTCCCGAACTGGGCGTTCAGCACATCCGCCGCGTTCTTCTGCATCCAGACGATCAGCTTCGTCCCATAACCACCCAATGTATTGGCCGCTGTGCCCGGAGCGACATAGGCATCGCGTAGCGCATCGTAATTAGCACCCTTGCCAACCCCAAACAGGACGGTGATGTTTGCGCCCTGCTCTGGCAGATAGGGGTTCCAGTCGTTGCCGACCGTGAGGATGCCTTGGCCGAAACGCAGCGGCGCGCCGTTCGCCGAAATCGTGAGGCCGTTATCATCGAGATTCCAATTCTTGATTACGGCCGAGTTGAGAAACGGCCCCATGTTGCGCCCAGACTCGACCATCAGGTCGCCAGGCCCGCCGAGAATGAAGCTGTTACCCAATAAGACTGGCTGAGTGGGTCCGAGCCGAGTGGTAGGTACGAGCCGAGTCGTACCGACGAGGTCTCTTCTGGCGACGATCCGGGTGAGATCGTTCGCCGCGAGGTTCTGGCCGAAGAACATCATGTTGACGATGTCGCGCCCGGCGCCAATGCGCGCCTGTTTGGGCAGGAAAAGCGTTACGCCGCTCACCGCGGTTCCGATATCACCATCCGCGTAGATGTAGATCGGTGTCGGGTCCTTGGCATGAGTCCCGGCGGCCGTGTGCTGCTTCTCAAGCTCCCCTTCCCGCGTCGTAGAAAACACCGCGGGGAAAGCAAATTGATAATTTGGACCTCCGCCGACCGTACCGCTGGGGCGGGCGTCGGTAATGATGTTGCCACCGAGGGTGAACAGACCGGGCAAGAGGTTAGGGTCGCCGTCGAGCATGGCGATCTTGGCTGGGGCGATATTGCCGCCCGCGAGAATGCTGAGCTGTCCTTGAGGATTGGGCACCATCAGGATCGCAGTTGGTGCATCCAGATTATACTCCGCAAGCGCGGGGTTCGCGGTCTGATAGCCCGGAGGGGCTGCATAGGTGCGCAGATTGGCATCGCCCATGAGCGAAGCAACCGTGAGCGTGCCGGGATAGATGGCATAGGATCCCATGCGGAGATCACCGATAATCTTGGGCGACATCGGTGCGGTATTGGTGATCGTTATCGATCCATTCGCTACCAGGTTCAACGCGCTGCGGTCGGAATAGAACCCATCCAGCTGGCGGATGCCCTGGATAGTGATATCGCCGCCGGCGGCGAGATTGACCGACGCATCATTGATGCGGATTTGCGTTTCGCTGTCCGCCAGGGTTGGCACGCTCACGGTGCGCAAGCTATTGTTCGGATCGCGATACTGGAAAGTGCTGAAGCCCATAAGCAGGGGCAGGCTGCCGATATGGCCACCTGCGGAAAGTTGCGCCATACCGCTCGCCACATCGATCCTGGCCGCGAAGATGTCCGCTCCGGCGCGGATCGCGACGTCGCCGCCGCCCAGTGTCAGCAGCATCTTGGTCGGGGTCGGGTCAGTACCCGCTGGCGCGTCCTTCGGGGTGACAAAAGCCGTCGCGGTGACAAGAGAGGTACCCGAAACTGCCGTGATGTCCGAGACAGTGCCGCCCGCCTCAATCAGGACATTGCCGCCGCCAAGTGCGCCGACGCCCGAGCGAAACAGCTGCGGGTTGATCGATGCAAAGGTAGCATCCTGTTTGACACTGTTAATACGCCACGGCTGATCGTTAGACAGAACGGTGAGTGTCGACCCTGGGACGCTGATCGATCCGACCCATGGCATACTGGAAACCGCAAAACTGCGAAGGTTGCCAAGGGACAAGTCACGGCGCCCCAACACATCCGCGCCCGCCGTTACCTCGACGTCGCCCCCGCCAACGAGCCGCAGCGTATCGGCGATCACAATGCTGACAGCACCTCTATTCGCTGATCCGGTGTTAACGCCATACCTGTAATCCGGCGGGTCGCTGAAGATCGATGATGTCGACGCTTGGGCGGATACGCTCACGCGCGCGCCAGTGACCGGATCGGACAGGATTTCGGAGATCGATTCGGCGGGACGGCCGGCGGTATAGATCGCCGCGCCGCCCAACTGAGTTGCAATACCGCTCAAGACGTTAGTGGAAGGGACCGATGTGGCAGTGCCCTCCTTTGTTATGTACGTGACGCCGCCGCCCGTGAGGTCGACATTGCCGGCGGCAGCCAAGCGAATGCCACCGGTCCCAGTGCGGACCATGGTTTGCGGCAGGAGATTGATGGTGACGTTGCTAGCGCCGCCGTTGCCGAATCCGGCCGGATTCTGCTGCAGGTAACGAGCGAACATCGAAACCGACATCGTCACTTCGCCCCAATTGGCGTTACTCCAGATCTGCACATGCGCGCTCGGATCAGCGGCGAGCGTCGCGTCGACGAAGTTCTGCAGACTGGTCGGCACCGAGTTTGCATAGGGCAATGAGATGGCGGCGTCGTCCGACAGGCCCGGGAACTGGTTTCTTAGGAAATCCTCAAAGCCGGCTTGCCCGGCTGCGAAGGAACCGGCAAGGGAATAGCTGGCGTCATAGACTTCGACCGAGAAGCTACCGCCCACACTGGCGGCGGCCACCGTCATGCTCCGGGGTTGGGCGATGTCGACAATCAGGTTGCCGGCCGTCGCCGACGCGATCCGCAACGGATCGGCGCTGGTCGTGGCGGCCCCCGCCGCCAGCCGATAATCGGAAGATCCAACGATCCGCCCCCCGGACAACAGCGGGAACACCACCGCGCTGGCCAGAGGGTCGCCGACCCCGCCGGCCCCCGTTCCCAATGCCGCGGCGGAGTTGCCACTCGCGCTGAACGGTATCGCGGCCACCAGCCGTCCGCCTGACCCACCGGACTGGGCGGTCATTTCATCAATGAATTGGAAGGCGTAATCAATGCTATTGAGGTGTTGTCCATAAAAATCATCATAGGGACTGAAGGAACTGACGAATGTCGTCCAGTCGACAAGACTGGATCCATCTCCTCCACTGAATATCCCTACCGTCATTAGGGGAAGAACGAAGCTGCTGGCTTTTGCGTTCAGATAAGATTGATAGGTTGCATCGTACTGGTCTCGGAACTGGAAGAAGCCGTCGGTGACGCTGCCCTTCAGATGAAGATCGCCACCGGCGCGAAGCGAGATCAGCGGCGCAGCGCCGGTCGGGCTGCCACCGACGCGATAGGTCATCGTCGTGTGGTTCGCCAATAGCTCCGCTTCCTTGCCCACGATCACATAGTTCTGGCCGCTGATGGGATCGACCTTCATCACCTCGGCCGCTTTGGCGGTATCGACATTGACAGTGCCTGCGCCGAGATTCCAGTTCGAGACCAGCGTGATGTTGCCGTCGTGTTTCAGGTCGACGCCCGGGCGGGCATGGAAGTTCGATTGCGCGGCAAGCCCGCCGAGCTTGGTATCGAGACCGGAGAGGGAGAAGTCCTGCACGAACTGAACGACGGTGCTATCACCCCTGTCGCCGAGGAAGTTCAGCCCGGCGACGGTGGTCAGCGTGCCATCGCTGTTCGCGGTGTCAAGGCCGGGGCGCAAGTCCAGTGCGATGGTGTTGGTGCCAGCGTCGCGGGTGACGCCGGTATAATTTCCACTGGCCGCGACCTGGGCCAGATCCCAGCGCTTGAAGCCTTCGAGGTCGATAGCGCGCGCGCCGATGATGCTGCTTGCCGACACGACCTCGACATTGACCGTCTTATTGTTACCGCCACCGTCCGTGACGACCGGTGCACGGAGGGAAACGATGCCACCCTCATCGCCTTGTACATAGGCGTAGTTGACGGTGCCGTTGCGCATGATCCGCACGAGACGATTGCCCGGACGGCTGACCGAAGCATCGATCACCGCGCCAGACGCGATGGTGATCGTGCCGCTGTCAGCGGTGCTTCCACTGACGCTGCCGTCGGGCTGGATGGTGGCGCGCCCCGGCAGGAAGTCGGTGCCGAGTGTGATGTTGCCCGCCTTGGCCTGTCGGGTGTCGTCGGCGGCATAACCGCTGGCATGCGCATCGAGTCTTGCCGTGCCGAGCAGCGTGACGCCGTTCACGCCGTAGAGTTCGATGTCGCCGCCGTTGGTGCCTGAGGTATCGATGATGCCGCCAATGGTCACGAAGCCGCCATCGGCCGTCAGGTTGACCGAACCCGATTTCAGAATCTGGCCGACGCCGAGCACGATGTCGCCCGTGCGGGTTCGCAGATTGAAGCCGCCAGTGAATCCATTCGCGACGACGCGATCGTTGAGCCCGATGAGGTCGATGGCGCCATTGGTATCGAGGGAGAAGGTGCCGCCCTGGCCGCCTGCGCCGCCCTTCCCACTCAGAATCGCTGTGCCCCAATCGACCGCACCATTGGCGGCCGAGAGCTTGAGATTGCCGCCATCGCCGGCGCCGCTACCGACCGACAGCAGCGCATCGCCGAGCGCAATGCCGCCGGCTCCGAGTGCGACGAGCGACAGCGTGCCGCCGGGTGCAGCCACGGTCTGCGGATCGGCAGCATCGCCGAAGGTCTTCTCGTAACCGGGCGCCTCTATGACGGCGCCGTTCGACAGCGCAAGGTTGCCGCTCGATTTGACGGTGAGCGCGCCGGCCGTGGCGCGCAGATGCGTGCCGGAAATCGACACGCCATTGCCTTCGATGGTCAACGATGAGCCGGGGATTCCCGAAATGTTGGCGAGATCGATCCCGGTAATGCCCGCATTTGTGATTGTCACTGCACCGGTGCTTCGCAGCGCCATTCCGGTCGAAGACTTCGGTGCAACGCCCGCCACCGCCCGATCGCCGATATACCGCGTGACCAGAGCCAGGTTAGCCGAACCGACATCGAAGACGCCGTTCGTCCCGGCCGAGAATATGCCTTTCGTGGCGGTGATGCTGACACCGCCGAAGCCGAAGGTGGCGATCGTGCCGCTGCCCATCGTGAGTTCGTCGGCAACAATCGTAAGTGTGCCGTAGCCGCCGGCCGCGGTGCCGGCCGTGCCGGCATTGCTCAATTGCAATTGGCTAGCCTGGAGACTGACGGTGCCGCCTTCCAACGACAGCAGTGTCGCCGCATCGAAGGTCGTTGCACCGAAGCTGTATGTACCGTTGTCGAAACCGATCCAGCTTTGCGAGCGCAGCGTGAGGTGATCGCCCTGGGACAGGATCGCCTGCAACTGCGGCGTGATCACGACTGTGCCCGCAGAAACGCTACCACTGGTAAAGGCCAGCGCGCCGGCGCCAAAGGCGATCTCCTTGCCGCGCAACAGCGCGCCGCCAGCAACGCTGGCATTGTGCGAGGTGTCGAGACCGATCGCGCTGCCCTGCAGGTTGACATTGCCGACTGTGAGGCTGGCGTCGAGCCCCGCGGGGCTGCCCGGATTCGTGGGCGACGTCGGCGTCCGCAGCCGCTGCACCACACGCTGCGGTCCATTGGCAACGCGGATAAGCGCACCGATCGCGCTCTGAGCCGGCGAAGTGTAACTGGTCTCATTGTTGATAACCGTGGTGCCGAGGCGCCCGTCGATAATGTAAGCACCGCTTCGCTGGTCACTCATCACGCCAGTGGCGATCAGTGTCGCGCCGTCATTCAGCGTGAGTTGCGATGCAACGTTGCCGCTCAGGCCGTCGTCTACGACGAGCAGGATCTCCGGCGCCACCAGCGGATTCGCTGCATCGTTGGCGACGAGGATCGAATTGCTGGTGACGGTAAGGCTGGTGGTGCCGTCGGCGTTATCCTTGCGGATGCCGCCGATCAGCAGGCTCTCTGCGTTGAGCTTGTTCAAGCCGGCCGCTGTCAGTTGAATGACGCCGCCGGCCGGCGCGCCGGCGAGGTTCGAGACGATGTTGATCTTTGTGCCGCTGATATCGACCTGCGCGCCGCGCCCACCGGTCGCGGCCGCCGTGGAGACGGTTGCATCGATCGTCATGGTGCTGAGCGGATTGAGCACCAGACGGCCGGCATCGAGGCCGGTGCGCGGCGCGACGGTACCGTCGCTGTTCGCCTTGGCGATCGCGAAATGGTTGCCCGACGTCAACTCGATATTGGAATAGGAGCGGATGACGTCTTGCGACTGCACGCTGAACAGCCGCATCTGCGATTGTGAAGCGCCCGACAGCGCATCGCCATAGTAACCGGACGCGATCACCGTGCCGTCGGCCTGCCGCACCGACAAGCCTGGAGTGACATTCTTTGCTCCGGTTTGTTCGACCACACGCATGCCGCCCGGGAGCATCGCATATTGTGCCGGCAGCAACGTGTACCAGCCCGCTGCAAGCCCGTTGCCGCCGGAGAGGTAGACGCGCTTGCCGACGCCGTAGGCCGCACTTAGATTTCCATAATTCGCCGAATAGATCGGATCGTAAGCGGCGGCCGGCGCATCGGAGAGGCCTGGCACGATGGCATAGACCTGACGTCCGTCCGGATATTGATAGCCGACTTCATTGATTTTATTTGCGCTGTATTGATCAGCGTTGAACTGGCTCAGTACGTCGCGCGAACCGCCAGTGCCGGGAACAAACTCGTAGGCGTACACATCGCCGCCGCCAGAAAGGTCAATCGTTGCACCGGCCGCAAGCGTGATGCTGCCACCGTTCAGGCTGAGCACCTTGGTGGGAGGCGCGGTCAGAGCATCGTTGCCGGTCGGGGCGAAGTACCACTCCATCGTGTCGGTGGTGGTGCCGTAGGGAATCGAGAGCCCGCCCGCAGAGACGCTGGTAATGCTGCCGTCCGCAAGGACGACGCTTTGTGTCGCCGGCGCATACTTGGTGGTGACGTTATTGGCGGTCGTGGTGTACGCCGCATTGCTGCCAAGCGTCAGCGCGCCGAACGGCACGCGGATGACGCCACCCTGGACGATATGAGCGGCCTGAATGAGCAGATTACCCCCTGCCGAATAAGGCGCCGCAGGCGTCTCGCCGCTGCTGCGACCGGTGGCAATGGTACCGTCTGCCGCCGTCGAAGTGACGGCGAAGCTCGATCCCGTGGTCGGATAGATCTGGCCTGCGATCATTGAAAGATCGCCATTGACCGAGATCATGCCTTTGAGTGTTGGCACTATATCGGTAGCGCCCTGAAACGTGGTCTGCCACGGGACGACGCCGATCAGGCGGATATCGCCGCTGGCATCGAAGATCGCGTGGGATACCGATCGGTCGAACAACGTTGAACCGGCGATGTCGATCTGGCGGCCACGGAAGGTGACCGTGCCGGGGCCAGGCGTGCCCGTCGTGACGGGATTGGCCTGATCGACGGCGTTCTGCAAACCGATATAAGGCGCATCGATCACCAATGTGCCGCCTGTCGAAATGACAGGCGCAAAACTCACTGGGCTCGCCATACCGTCCCATGGCTTGGACTGAAGGACGAACGCCCGATCCAGGGTCAACGTCGCATCGCCCTGCGAGGTGATGTTGCCGGTGGCGATGAACGTGTCGAAGCCTGACCGGGTGATCATATCAGCGGACACGACATTCGCCGTTGCCGCGGCCGGATCATGCTGGGTGAAGATCGGGTTGAGGACTTGCCAAGTGCCGCCCTGCGCCTGAGCGCCGCCGCCGTTCGCGCGTATCACGGCGCCGGTGAATGTGCCGCCCGCACCCGCCAACAGGGCGCCACCGTCGCTCCAGACTGGCGTCGAAACATATCCGCCACGAAGCGAGAGAGTGTTTCTGACGGGAATATCGAAGGCGCCCGACGTGCCGGAGAGATCGATCAGTGCGCCGGAGTTAGCAACAATCGTTCCGCCCATCCGGATCGGCGAAGTAAGAGTGCTTCCAGTCACCTGCGTGGGTAACGCTGCGAGCGTACCACCGCCAACGATCTTGCCGGTCGTGATAGCCCCGCCCCGGCCGACCGCGCGTGGATCGAGGATTACGGCGCCGGAGAGATCGGTCACGCTGCCGGAAGCAAGAACGATGCCCTGGCCCTGATCGAGACGGCCGAGCTTGTAGATCGCACGGCCCTGAACCCCGCCGATGCTATAGAAGTCGCCTGCGAGATCCTGGTTACTGATCGGCGCGCCGCCCGCGGTCCTGTACTTACTCGGTGCATTCGGATCGATCGTTCCGTCCGCGTTGACGCTGAAGACATCTGAAAGAGATCGTATGCCGATCGCATCGTTTGCGCTCTGGATTCCCGACGCATAGTTCCGCGGCAGGATCAGCTCTTGAGTGATCTTGCCGCCGGCGATGCGGATCGTTCCTTCGTTCAGGAGCCCGCCGACGATGAGTGAAGACCCCGCTGCGCCGGTGACGCGGCCGCCGTGTTCGACATGGAGTTCGAGCGTACCGCCAAGCCTCAGATTGACCGCGCGCTGGTCCCAGGCGTCACCCGGAACGACCGGCGAGACCACCTTGTTGACATCGCCACCACTATCCAGTCCGAGAAGAGCTTTATGCTGATCCGTACTGAGAATATTGGGAAGGACCGACTGCACCAGCGCAAGAGTCTGTCCCGTACCAACCGTGATGGTCTGTGTGGCCAACAGCGCATTGTAACCGCCGTAACCATTGGTGAAGGTGCTTGGCGAAAGTTCTGTCTTGTATGAGGTGATGTCGTAATTGGCGAAGCCCGCAGTCGAGAAGAAGTCGAACGGCAGCACCGTCCCGGTCGTAGCGACGCCGTCGCCGAGAGAGAACTCGGGCGTGACAAGCGTAAACGTGCCACCACCGCCGAAGCCATGCGCCTTGATGGAAGCGGGATCGATAACGATGCGGGCGTTGATCCGATCGGGATTGATCGCCACAGAGGTTACGCCGTCATCGTCGATCGAGATGATCCGAAAGCCCGATCTGTCGCCGGTCGGATAATAGTGAGCATCGCTTTTGAGCGTGAGATTCCCGCCCTTTGCACTGAGGTCGAACGCCCCGTCGCGGTCAATTCGGCCGCCGCCTGAGAGATTCAAGCTAGCGTGTTGGCTGACAAGAATGCTCCCGGAGATGTCCTGAGCGGTAACTGTGGGATCCTTGCTCGTGGTCTCGTTGCCGTTGACGTCCAAGTATTTGAGAGTTCCGGAGATAGCCGTCATTGAGATGGTGCCGCCATCGAGCCACGCGTGGCTTTGAATATAGTCTCGCGGGGCCGTGAATTCATTTACCCAGCGGCCGGCAACGGAAAGGCCGCCGTTGATGTTGATGTCAACGGACTCGAGAATGATCTTTCCCGACGGGACGACGATGCCACCATTGATATCGATCCTACCGGCGAGGACATCGAAGATACCGCCAGCGTTGAGCGTGATCGTAGTGTCAGCATCGACGGTAATTTTTCCAATCGCCAGGGAGACCTGGCTCAGACCGGAACTCGAAAGAAGACTATTGGGGAGATAGAGCGTGTTGCGCCGCTCGGTGGGGATGTAAAGGCCTGTTGTTGGACTTGGTGGGGCATAGATTCCGGTGTCGCTCGCAATCTGTCCCCGCGTCCATCCGTCATAGGCACCATCGGGTACTCGCGGCACGGCATTCGTGATGGTGGCGCCGGCAAGTGCGGTGATAATGAGTGCGCCGCCGGCAGGCAGTTCACCATTCGAGCCTTGAACGGCGCGCTGGTCGCCATCGATGGTCGACGTGCCGGTGCCGGTCTGAGAGTCGGTAAGCTGACGGCTGCCCGCATAAGCTTGTGCATAGAGCGTGCCGTCGAGAACCAAAGCCGAGGCGGTCCCTCGAAGGGTTCCCGCGTCACGTCCTTCGGTGTACTCCGGGAAATATTGACCGTTCATCCGCAACTGATTGGTCCACGTTTCGGTGATCCCCCAACTCGCGTGATGGCGCGTAAAGCCGCCATAGATTCCGATATAGACTCCGTTCGGATCGGCATCGCCGATATCAACGATGCGGCCAAACTGGTCGATCAGTTTGGTGATGCGGATCGTGCCGGCCTGATATCTGGCCCATCCGCCGGACATGTCGATCACGGCGCCTTCGCGGACGACGACCGAAGGTGTGTTGAAAGATTGGAATGCGCCCGCCTGGAAATTGCCCGACCTGGGACCGAAGGTGACATTGCCGCCTTTGGTCATCAGCCGATCGGCGTTGACGCCAGCAAGCTGGTAATAGGCCGTGGCGTCGATCAGCGGCGAGCCGATCCAGGCTACGCCGTCGTCGCGCACACCCGAGCGGCGGGGATCGAGATAGATCGTCGCACCATTGAGGAATCCGTCACGATAGAGCGGGCTGTCGCGCAGTTCGTTCTTCTTGGCGGGATCGATGACGATCTGAACCTGGTCTGTCGGCACCAAAACGTCAGTCAGGCCGGCGACATTGATTTCAGCGCCGGAACTGATGAGGATGTTCTGATTGAGGGGTAGATTCGGCGCGCCTTTGAGTTCGCTTGTGCCGAACTGCACGTTCGCCCCCGGCGCGAGCAGAAAGGCGGTCGGCTGCATCTCGATGTTGTTCGCATTTTCCCCGACCTTGATCACCGAAGACTTGAAATTGCCGAGAGTGGTCGGATCCTGCGGAATCGTTTCACCACCCCTGTCAGGGAGGATGCTAAGAAGCGACCCGGCGCCGAGACGCACGTCGGCCCCGTCGATCATGATCGAGCCATTGCGCGACACGCTCGTCGTCGAGGAAAGAATGCCGTCGTTGTAGACGGCCCCTCCGACGGGGAAATAGAAGTCACGACTCGGGCTGACGAGAGTGATGTTCCCCCGGTCGGCCTCGATCAAGCCCGAGCTCCGATTCCAGACATAGTATCCAGCGACACTGCTGCCACGTTCGACTGCAGGTACCAGGCCGCGAATATTGGGATCGGCCGCAGCTTCATAAGAGCCGACAGGCGGCGTCGCATTATCGCCCGCCGCCCCGCTGGACGGCGTGAGGTAAAGCCCGATGCTGGTGGCAGCAAGAATGACCTGCCCGGCCGGCGCCGAAATCGCACCGGCGTTGATCACATGCGGGGCTGTGAGCAGCACGAGGCCACTATCGCCGTTGGTCGCGATGGAGGCGCCCTGGGCAACACTGATCGTTCCAGTATTGGCCGGCGCACCGGAAAGAGCCGAGAAGCGGGCCTTGTACGGCCCATAGCCGCTCGGGGCATCGTATCCCAGCAGCCCGTTTTGCACGAAGTTCTCGTTGCGCCAGCCCATATTTGTCGGAAGCGCCTGCCCGCCGGCGCCTTGGGGAGCGACCGAAGGGCCAACCTCAAGCGTGCTGGCGATCAGGCTGCCAACATTGATCTGTGAGCCGGTGCCGAAGATGATGCCATTCTGGTTGATGACGAGAACAGTGCCGTCGCCCTTGATGGTGCCAAGGATTTTGCTCGGCGCGAGATTCGGATCGAGGACGCGGTTGAGTGCAACCCAATCGCGATGGCCCTTCTGATCGTAACGAAGATCCGTGTTCTCGCTGACGTTATAGGTTTCCCAAGTGAGGATAGCATTCCTCTGCGTTTGCTCGATGTTGACCTTGGTGCGGTCGCCTTCGGTTGCCTCAGTCGGGTTGTTGGCGCCGATCCAGACCGCGTTGGGTCCAGTCGCCCGTTGCAGCCCGCCGGGACCCAAACCATTCGGAATCCCACTCGGCATGGCACGGAGCGCGGCCCCTGCGGCGTCGCGCGCCGCTGCTTGCGCCGCCTGCTGCGCCTGGATCGCGAGCGTTGCGCGCTTCAACGAAGCTGCAGCCTGGCTTGCCGCGCGCGCCGCCGCCTCGGCCGCCACCTGAGCCGCAGCAGCGGCGGCCGCCGATGGCGTCGGCTGCGGAGCGCCCAGCGGACGCGCAACGGCCAGCGGACCGGCCATGAACAACGCCGCGACGCTGACGCTCGCGAACAATGCGGTACGGCGGGCATATCCGGTGGTCGAATGGGGACGGATGGCGGCAGGACGGCGGAACATCAGCGCGCTCTTTCGGCAACGGGCTTCACATGAAGGACCGTGGACACGATCCTCTCATTGTGCTGATCCGTCTTGGGTGCCCGCGACCGAACTAAAATTTCTCAGGATTTCACGAAATATTAGCGACATCCCACGCAGGGCCTAGCCCAGTAGCGTGATTCCGCCCGGCAAGCTCCTGGTCCGAACGCCGAAAACTTGCGCAATCTGGTCTACGACGCGGTCGATATTCTCAATCTTGAACCGCGCATTGAAGCGCTCGCGACCAAGCGCCGCATTCGTCAAGATGACTTTTCCATGACGATAGCGATTGATTTCCGCGATCACCTCCGAAATCGGAGTGCCGTCGAAGATGACGACGCCATCTTTCCAGGATGTCACAACTCTCGGATCGATTGTTGTGGATTCGCCGATACCGCTGGCGGAGTAGATCACTTGCCTGCCGGCGGATAGGGTTACCGCTTTCACC
Organism: Bradyrhizobium cenepequi; assembly: GCF_020329485.1. Classification (GTDB taxonomy): domain Bacteria; phylum Pseudomonadota; class Alphaproteobacteria; order Rhizobiales; family Xanthobacteraceae; genus Bradyrhizobium; species Bradyrhizobium cenepequi. The sequence goes on along the minus strand of NZ_JAGKJI010000020.1, from coordinate 13,362 downwards.
GGCGTCGCAACCTCAACGACGCCGTCCAGACAGGTGACGCAAACTGGCTGGCCAACATAGCGTACGTTGAAGCGTGCACCTGACGCAACAACGCGACCGTCTGCCGCCAATACCGTAACAGATGACTTTGGCGCGAAGACCAAGGCTTCCCCAGCAATCAATTCAAATCGATCCGAGTTTCCGGACGAGGATCGAAGTGCAATGCTTGTTTGCGTATTCATCTCGACAGAAACGCTGCCAGCCAACGTGATCCCGCGCTGTTCGCCAGTGTGCGTTCGATAGTCGGCTGAGAATTCGGACAAGGATGGCCAGAGCTCAAGCGGTGGGCGAAGTGCCAGAAACGCGGCCCCGGCGGCCGATGCCGCGATCGCGCCGCTCAGAAATGCGCGGCGTCCGAAGCGCTGCGAGGCCGCGGCCGAACGCGCGGCCGGCGGGAATGCCAAAACGTTCTCCGACAACACTTTTCGCCGCGCAGGATCCAACGCTTTCCAGACCTTGCTCGCCTGGTCGAAGGCTTCGGCGTGCGCCGGACTACGGGCAGACCATTCTTTCAATGCTTTGATATCTGCCGGGCTCGCCTGACCCGAGACGAACCGCACCACCCACGCATAGGCTTCATGCTCCAACAGCGTTGGGTTGACGGGAACATTGTCGTGATCCGCGATCATCACGGGCTAGCCCTTCATCACGAGTCGGTCTTCTTAGATGATCCTTTTGAGACGCCAGGACCGAAACGTTGGACAATATTTCTTCCGAGACGGCGGCCGCAATGGATCAAGGCAAGCTTCAATTCCTTCTCAATCATCCGCTGTGAGAGGCCGTAGCGAGTGGCGATTTCGCTCAAAGGTACACCTTCGACACGCGACGCCAGCAATATCTCCCGACGCCGCGGGGTTAGCTCCGCAAGCGCCTCGTCGAGTGCTCTCAATTCCGATCTTGCCTCGGCTACTCGCGCCGGATCTGGCGCCTCATCGACCAGATCGAGAGCCGCGCGGGCCTCGTCAAGCGTTACCGCTTCGCGCTCAACTGCTCTGCGCTTCAGCGATAGATGGTATGCAATCCTCAACAGATACGGTCGGGGACGTTCTACCGCACCAATTTGCGATGTTTCTTCCAGGCGTATCCACGTTTCCTGAAGGGCGTCACTCGCCTGATCGACTGATCCGAGACGGCGTGACAGTCGGGTCTTGATCTCGTCATAGTCGATGAGAAAGCGATGACGCAGAATGTTGCGACCAGAGTCACTCATCGCGCGACACCTCGATGGAAGCACTTCGTACAGCCCGACTCCATCCCACACCGGGCCAACACCGAGCCATGCTATCGGCCTCCACGCGCCGCATTGACCGGCCCACATGTCCGCGATGCTTTGAACGACGGGAAAATGACGACATTAACGGGTTGCGGCATGCCTGGCGGGGGAATGGCGAACGCTAAGCCACGGATAGCCGCAGCGTAGGATTGGTCCCGCGCAGCTTTTCCGTCGTCATCGATCACCTCGGCTCTTGTCACCAGGCCCGATGACGAAAGCCACAACTGCAATAGAATCTCTTTGTCAGCTGCACCAGGGGCATTCCGGCAGAGCGCATCACTGATACCGGTTTGAACAACCGCGAAATAGGGTTGTAGTCTTTTCCGGGCCTCGGCGGCGGCCGGCACTTCGCGCGGCGCCGGCATGATCGTGAACGCGCCAACGCCGGTGGATCTGGCGGTATAACCCGTGCCGCGCAGGAGTATTTGCAGCGCGGTGGAAGGCATCAGAACTCCCGCGACCGCGGTCGAGTGCCGGTTATCAGCCAGCGCCGCTTTGTAAAAGATCTCAAGTCCTGTCGCTGCGGCGTAATCGACAAGAGCGCGCGAGAGCGGCTGAGCCGGTATATTGAATTGGATTTTCGTCTCTGATGTTGCCGACTGTGCACTAGCTTTCGACCACCAGCCTGCTGCGATCATTGCAGCGACTGCGGCGCCCAAGATAAGGACCCGCATCCAACTCACGTGCCGAGACATAACACTTAGAAGAGCGCTTCCGTCTTCTCGCCCCTACGATTCGTTACGCTCTGGGCATCCCACTCTGGAGTGGCAGGTCGCAGACGAATTAGCGTCCGACGATCTGCCTCAGAACCGCACAAATACTGCGCCGCTTTGGTCCACTGCCGACAGTCTTCAACTACAATATTCATAAATACGGTATTCATCCAATGTTACAAGTTGACGACATCCATGACCCGGTACGCGCAGCGGCCGAACAGGGTCGGTGAACGTCCACAACGACCGAGTCCGCCCACGGTCCTCCGAATGCTGATCGATCAGGTGGTGCACGGCGCGGACGAATTCGCGATCGCGCTGCACGGCCACCTGGCCGCGAGCTAGGCGAGAAGAACCCCGACTTCCCATGGAGATCGGTGCTCTGAATGGGGTGCTGGTTGCGGCATGTCTCGACGGGAACGAGGCGTACTGAAGCATTGGGAGCTTCATGGGCTGATGCGTTCGGGGTAGCTCGGAAGCTGGTCTATCGAGCTGCTATGTACATCTCTTGCCATTCATCGACTGCCGATGGACGCTCGCCTTTCGGCGGCGAGACTTGACAACTGATCATCCGTCAGGGGCCCCACTCCGAGCACTTGATACGGACTGTTTACATTGTAAGTCCGCTGATCTTGGATTCTGCGGCGACGGTTGTCTTGGCTTTCACTTGGCATATCTCCACTTTCCCCGCCGAAGCCGAGGAATTCGACGATGATGATCGAGGGTTGTTCTGCGGCCCCGGCCTGGACCGGTTTCGCTACCTGCTGAGCGGCGCCGGCAGTGTTCGACGCCTCGGTGAGGCCGCCGATGTTCGGAGCCTGAATTGTGGGCACGCCTGTCGTATTGCCCTGCGCCTGGATGTTGGCGGCGTTGAGGATCTGCAGCGCCGCCAGGTTGACGTCGCCCGAGGAGCGGATGCCCGCCTCGCCCGCATCGATCGTGCCGAGCGGCGCGATCAAATCGATATCGCCCGCGGCGACACCCGGGATGGGGTTGAGGGTCGCGATACCCGCGCCGGAAGACGGCACATTCGGTGACAGCGCGACATTGCCATACGCGTCATAGACCCGTCGCGGCGGTGTATAGACAATCGTCGTCTTGGCGCCGCGGCCGGCGTTGATGTCGCCTTCCGCCGACCACGCCTGGATGTCGCCGCCGAACGTGGTCATGATCCGTGATAGACCGAGCAGGATCGAGCCTTTCGAATACATCTGGATGTCGCCGAAGCCTTGGGTGAGCAGGCCGGCCGGCACTGTCGGAGGCCCGTAACCGAGATCGCCCGCCGGTGTCACGCCAGAGATACCGACCGTGATCTGACCATTGGGCACGAGCGCCTGGATCGAGCCTCCACTAACAGTGCGGATGCCGCCGTTGTTGGCGGTTCCTTGGAACAGCACGAGGTCACCGTGGCGCTCGATGCGGTTGCCTGCCGCATCGGTCTCGGGCAACAGCGCCGCGATGACGCTGCGTCCGCGCAGATAGCTGTTGAAGCGCGGGCTGTCCGCGTCGTTGTATTCACGGCCCGAGGCCCGCAACTCCGCGTAATAGACTTGGCGCAGGAATATCCGCTGCTGCTCCGGCGACAGCGCCACGAAATAGGCGAGCGCCGCCTCGTCACCACCGTTGAAGCCGTAGCGGTCGGCGAGCCATTGCACGAGCTCTTTCTCGTAGGTCTTTGCGACCTTGCCAGGCTGTTCGGCAAGCGGTCTTTGCGGATCCGCGAGATTGGCGCGATCGAGATATAGGTTGGCAAAGTCGCTCCAAGCCACGCTGCCGATGCCGGGCACGCCAGCACCCATGCCGGCCATCACCGCAATATCCGCGCCCTGTCTCAAATCGCCGACGACGAGCGGGCCAAGACTGGTCAGGCCGCCCTTGTCGGCCTGATAGACGTTGCGGCCCGCCGTCACCTCCAGCGTGCCCGGTCCGGCAATTTCGACATTGGCGTAGATGATGTCGCGGCCGGCCGACACCCTCGACACATCCGTCGTGCGGTTGTTGAGGATGAAGGCATTGAGACCGACGATATCGCGGCCGGCCAGCAACCATGCCTGCTTGCCAGCGATGCCGGTGTAGGTCCAGGTCCTGGTCGAGGTGTTCAGCGTTCTGTTGCCGAGCTGAACATTGAGAATATCGCCATTGACGGCATAGAGGCGGATCGGCTCAGGATCGTCGATATGCAAGTTGCCCGTCAGATCACCGGCGCCCAGCGTCCAGTACTGGAGACCCGTGACCTGCAAGTTCCCGTGACCGTTGATCGAGTCCCAGGCCAGAAGCTCCAGCTGTCCGCGAGGCGATGGCGCCATCACACCCGCGCCGCTCAATAGAATGTCGCCTCCTGCAGCGATGGTCGAAAGCGAAGACACGACTGGAGATACCACGGAAGTAGTAGCACCTATCCCGACGTCGCCACCGGCCGAGAACAGGACAGCGCGCGTCGCGTCAGTGCTCAGCCCACTCTCTCCCGAAACGCTCGCCACCACCAGCTCGGAGCGGCTGTAGGCGGTCAGCAGGCCATCGCCAATGGTCAAGCTGCTCGATCCGGAGAAGAGCGACCCATAGGATGTTGTGAGATCGGGTGCGCGCGGGTCGCCGGCCTGCCGTTTGCCGAACTGCGAAGCCACAACGGTGCCGACCGATGCGGCGCGCAAATCGAGATCGCCGCGCAGTTCGACCAGCGTCGCGCTCGATATGCGGCCGGCGACGTCGATCGTCAGATCGCCGCCGCCTCCGACCGCCTGCGCCTGTCCGCTGCTGCCGATGGCCGCCGTCAGGCCCTGTGTGTCCGCGCCGGACTTCACGACGACATTGCCGCCGCCGAGCGAACCGACGCTGGCGAACCCGCGCAGCACGGTCTGATTGCCGGACATATCGTAGGCGCCGAAGTTGATGCCCCAGTTGTCTCCATCCTTCAACAGCCAGTTGGCGGACATGGACGACACAGTTGGTGAGTTCGTGGGGCCGTTGATAGGTGCGCTGTAGCCCTGCAGGTTGCCTTGTGCCGCCAGCAGCACGTCGCCACCACCCTCGGTGAAATAGAAGCGGTCGGAATGCAGCGCCGCCGCGAACGGGTCGTCGCCTGCCACCGCGTTACGCGCGACGCTGCCGGTCTGCGTCCCGGCGGTATAGACGCCGAACAGCGACTTCTGCTGATAGTCGCCGCCCGCCAGCAAATCCAGGTAGCCGGTGCCGGTGCGCAGCACGCTCATCGCCTGCTGCACCTGCGCGGTACCACCGAAGTGGTAGTGAGGGTCGTTCAACACCAGGTCGCCCGCCCGGGAAGCGCTCACGCTGCGGGTGTCGGCCGCGCCGAGATCCGCACCTGCCACGTAGCGCATGGATCAGGATTGCATCCCGCGGTCCAGCATCGGGGCAATGGCGTAGAGTTGGCCCTGTGTGCCGTCGCTGCCCGTCGAGCGGAGCTTGGGGCCGACCAGGTTCTGCAGGGTCGCGCCTCTCGGCAAGGTCATTCCAACCTCGACAAAAGCGGGCGCCCAAAGCGAAAGGTTGCCGGTGAAATAATCGCCCAGTACCGTGTCACCGGGAATGGTCGTCCCCGCGGCAGTGCGCACGGTTACCCCCGTGGGAAGCGTGAGACCCGCTTAGACGCGCATGTTCAACACCAGCCGCGAACCTGCGGGAACGGGTTGGCCCGCCTCGAAGGCGACTGTGCCATCGGCATTGAGAATGCGGGCCGAAGGAACCCAGCCGGCAGGGAGGACGGTCACTCCCCCCGTCGTGAATGCGAACGGGACCTGCACACCGGGTTTGAGGGCGGCAGCCGCGATGGTGATCGGGAAGGGCAGCTTCATACCCGCCGTCGTGGTCGGAAACGCGGAGCCGCTTGCCAGCACCATTGGCGCTGAAACGATTGTATCAGCGGCGAGGGTCTCGCTGATCCTCGGAATGGTGACGCCGGTCGGCACGACGGTGCCGGCCTTCACGGTGATCGATTCGCGTAGGGGAATCTGCGCTGAGTCGATTACGTCCAGCGGGGTTCCAGCCGGCCAGGTCATAGCAGCAATGTTGAGGGTCGTCGGCATCACATTGCCCCGCCCGATCCTGCTGCCCGCCGGGATCACCGTGCTGGCGTCCAGCGTGGTGCCGGCCCTCAGCACCGTCCCATCGGGCCGGGTGATGTCACCCTTGAGAACGAAGCCGGCGGGAAGGCTGAGCTGCCCGCTCAGCGTGACGTCGACGGGGACGACGGCATTCGGCTTGAGCACGGTGGAGCGCAGCGGGATATCGAATTCGAGCACCAGCCCCGCCGTGTTGGGGAAGGTCGTAACGGCGGTGTTCGCTCCCGAAGCAGCACCTGGCAACACGATGTCCGCAGGCAGCGTGATATCGCTGGCCAGCGCGATACCGTTCGGCAGGATCCAGCCGTTGTCGTCCGGCGTCGCCAGCGGTCGCCCGAAGCCGTCGGTGATGCTGCCGTTGACTTTGAAATCGCCAGCGGCGCGCACCCACACCACGCCCGCCTCGCCGGAGCCGCGCAGGCCGGGATTGGCCTTTGGGCCGTAACGGTAGCCGGAGAAGTCGAGATCGCCCTTGGTTGCAAGATCGCCTTCGCTATGGATCTCGACGCCCGGCCGCAGGTGGAAGGCCTCCCCGTATGCACTCAATCCGGCCAACCTGCTCTGCAAGGCACCGTTAACCGACGCTGCATTGATAAAGGCGGTGCTGTCGCCGTGGATGCCATCGAGCAGACCCTGATCGATGAACCCGCCGTCGGGCAACTCGTAACGGCGGAAGCCGTTGACCGCGATGCTGGCCGCACCGCGGATGTTGAGCGGACCTGCGGCATCGATGGCAATATCGTTGGCGCCGGCGCCCGCCCCATCTGCGCCGCCTAGTCGACGCGCGTTGATTTCGATGTGCCCGCGCGCGACGCCGTCTGGCGTCGTGAGATCAATTGTAGTGCCTGTCTCGAGCCGGACGCGGCCGTCCGTAGAGGTCAGCTCCACATGACCGCGGTTCGCGGACTCGATCGCTTGGCCGTTGCCGTCCTTTTGCAGTTGAGTGCCATGCGCATCGAGCACGGCCGCGGACGCGAGCGTGAGGTTGTCGCGGGCAGCCAGGCGGATCGTGCCGGGGCTCGCGTCGCTGGCGTCGATCCTGCCGTTGACGGTCAGGCTGCCGCCGTCGGCCGACAGGCTCACATAGTGCGCGCACACCTCGTCGCCGACCACCAGATTACCCGTCTTGACGGCGATGCTGCGCGACCGGAAGAATGCGCCGGCATTGAGGAGCCGGTTCAAACCTGCAAAATCGGCCAGCGTCCGCGTACGAACATCGAACGCGCCATCGTCGAAGCCTTCGGCGCCATCGCCGCGCAAAGTGCCGCTGAACATGACGTCGCCATTGATGCCCACCGTCTCGACCGTGATCGAGCCGGCGTCGCTGTGCCCGGCCGACACATCGATCACCGAGCCTGAAGCCTGCACGATCCGGCCATCGGCGCTGCGCATGTCTACGTCCCCGCCCCAGCTATGCTTGGTGACGTCGAAGAACGCGATCGAGCGGCCGGAGAGATCGATCTGGGCGCGATCGCTGAGCATGATGTCGCCGTCAGCCTTGAGCACCAGCCGTCCGCTCGGTAAGGCGATGGCGGTGTCGAGCGAGACCGTGCCGCCGTTGAAACGCAACTCACCACCCAACTCGCGGATACCCGCGGTGTCGGCCGGACCGGTTTGAGGCGCCGACGCCGTGATGGCACCACCCGCAGTGTAGGCCATATAGCCACCGCCCTGCGCGGTGATGAGCGGCGTCATCAGATTGAGATCGCCGCCCGCATAGCTCTCCGTGCCGAGGTCGTAGCTACGGTAGACTGAGAGTGTGCCGCGATTGTTGGCGGTAATGCGCTCGGACGCGATGAGGTCAACCGTGGAGAAGCCCAGAGCCAGGCGGTCGAGCGCAGTCTCGTTTTGGTATTGGTCGCCGGAGCCGTAGCCGAAGACGATCTCGCGCGCATCGATACGCAGCTTGCCGGAGCCGGTACCCGGCCGCTGGGCGGATGGCGTCAGCGGGCCGTAGGGGCTGGCCAGAACGCCATTGCGGGCCAGCGAACCGTTCCAGATCAGAAAATCGGTGCGCAGCAAGGCTGTGTCGCCGTTCGTTCCCCAGCCGTAAATACCCGGCGTGTTGAGCATCAAGGTGCGGCCATTCGCACCGGCACCGCCGCGCATGTCGAGCGTCACGTCGCCGAAGAAATTGAGCGAGGACGTGGCGGCCAGCGACAACCGCTCGACGCCCGGCAATGTCGGATCGCCGGGAGCGAGCAGACGATCCAGCAATGATTGAGTCAGCGTCCAGCCCGAGCCGAGGGCGCCGGCCGCCCTCGCCGCATCCAGCGACGCTTCGGTGCCGACATTGATCTCCGGCAGGCTCAGCGACAGGTAGCGGGCATTGAGCGCCACATCCGTGCCGAGGTTCACCCCCTGGCTTGCCGTGAAGTCGATGGTGCCCAGCGTGCGCAGCACGGCGCCGTCCTCGATGGTGATCGTGCCGGTCGGACCAATCGCGGGCGCCAGGAAATTAAGCTCGCCGTTGGCGACGGTGACCATCGCCCTGGCCCCGGCGATCGGAACGCCGGTATTGGGATTGAGGTTGGCCCAATTGGCGAAGAGATAGCCGGCCGTCGAATCGAACACCTTGGCCCGGTTGTGGGTGGTATCGAGAACCGCGCCGTTCTCGATCTTGATCTCATTGGCTGCGATTAGAAAGATCTGCCCCGCCCGCAGGGTAGCGCCGCTGCGCACAAAGACATTGGTGTTCGGCGCAAAGCCGTTGAAAGCGACGCGCGGTCCTTCAAGACCATTGGAGTTGATGTCCTCGTAATAGGAGTAATAGCCCCCGACCAGCAGCGACCCGGCGTTGAAGCGTGACAGATCCTCGGCGACGAGCGACGCCATGCCTTCGCTCGCCGCCGCATCCGACGGCCTGATTTCGATCGTACCGTCGGGGGAATTGAAGGTCATGTTCGTTGACAATCGCGCGACCAGGGTGCCGGCATAGCCATCCCCGGCCGGCGCGAAGTTGGCATCGCCGTTGAACGACAATACGTCGCCGGCGCCCATCTTGAAATCCAGCGTCAGAACCTGGGCGTCGGCTGGCAGGCGCGGACGCAGCAGGCCGAAGAGCGCGGCGTTGGCTCTCGCAAAGTCGCTATAGCTTGTTTCGTTGTACTGCGAATAGGTGCGCACGGTGTTGGCCGGCGTCAGCACGAGCTGATTTGGCAGCGCTGCGCGGATGTTTGTGTTGGCAAATCCGAGCGTGCCGGTGGACGCGTACGAGCCGTTTCCGAGAGCGACGGGGCCGCCTGCAATCGTCGTGGTCCCGCCCAGTTCTACACGGTAGGCGCCGGGAAGAAGCGCATAGGTCGACGGCAGCAGCGTGTAAGTGCCAGCGGGCAAGCCGCCGACCGAATGGCTCAACGTGATCTGCTGACCGACCATCGGATCGCCCGCACCATGGTCAGGCGATAGTGGGGCGTAACTAGCAGCATAGCCTGGAACCAGTGCATAGACGCGGTTCGATGCGTTGCTGTAGGTATTGGCCGGATTGGCATTGATGAGCGGCGTGTGCAGCACGTCCACCGAGCCGCCGCGGCCGGTGATGAAACCGGCTCCGGTCAGCTCGCCACCGCCGGACAGATCGAGCAGCGAGCCGGGCTCGGCGACGACGCGCTCGGCTTTGAGGGTTACGCCGCTGGTCCGTATCGTGGTGGCGAGATCGGCGAAGGCGACTTTCGCACCAGCATAATTGTAGACCTGCCCATCCACCGTGCCGCCATAAGGCATGACCAAGCCAGCCGCGCTTGTCGAGGTGACACTGCCTTCACGGAGCGTGATGGTGACCGGGGGCAGAACGATGTTGTTCGGGACGGACGGGAAATAACCCGGCACACCGGCTGCGACTGGAGCCTGGTCACCTAGAAAAATGCTGCCCAGCGGCGCGCGCAGAATGCCGCCCTGATCGATGGTTGCGGCCACCAGTCCCAGAGTGCCGAAGAGCGATTGCGGCAGCGCCGGCGTGCTGCCGTTGCCGCGCACGGTGATGACGCCGTTCGCGCTGAGATATGGTGCCGCCAAGCCGGCGCCGACGACCGCTGTTGCACCGGTCAACGGATAAATTTGTGCGGCCTCGAGAGTGATATGGTTGCCGCCGCTGGCGAGGAAGCCGGTGCCGAAGCGGATGTCGCCGCGACTAACGAGATCGATGGCGCCGAAGCCGGCGGCCTCGAAGGGAGTGGGGAGGCCAGTCGCGCCGGTTTGGTAGGACGCTCTCCCGCCGGACCAGACCCTGTTGCGGACATCGATCAGGTCGGCTTCGACGCGCAGGCGCCCATGGTTGGTCGTCGACGGCGTAAACAGGGAAAGGGCCAACCCTGGATAGATCGAGCCCTCGGGCTGGTAGATATCGACCGCGCCGTCCAGCAGCACATGCGGCGCCGACAGCGTAACGTGCGTGTCCGCGGTCGCGGCCGACAGTACGCCGCGATGAAGGGCAAGGCTGCGCCCCAGCGATAGGTTCACCGCGCCATCGAAGCTGAGCACGTCGCGGCTCCACAGCGCGAGGTCGTCGAAGCCGCCCGCGGCCACCTGCTCGGCGCTGATGTGGCCGGTGCTGTAGGGGATCGCCGGATCGGGCTCACCCGCCACGAGGTCCGAGGGCAGTCCACTTCCCGCGCGTTGCTGAGTGATTGTGAGCACATGCGGCGGCCTGAGGGCAGCGGTGATGGACTTTTCCAGCGCCAACGTCAGGCGTCCGCCCGCGGCGCCCGCACCGCCCGCCGCGGCACGCAATTCACCATCGAGATACACGCCAGTCATCGAGCCGATGGTAATGGAGCCGCCGTTGCTGGCGACCGTGATTGGAGTTCCGGCGTAAGCGAAGTTCGAACGCGACGGCAGATCGATGACAGCGCTCGCGCCGGAGGCGTCAAGGATCGCGCCGGGTCTGAGCACCACCATCGATTGGGTCGCGGGCAGCACGCCATTTCCATCCGGCGTCAACGATTCCAATCCAATGCTGATTGATCCGCCGTCCTGGACGATGCCGTAGCGACGCCCTCCCGCATCCACTGCCGTGTACGCCTCGCCGGAGACGTCGAGACGCGCATGCTCGCCGATCCAGGTCGACTGGCCGGGCACGCTTGTCTGAATCGTCTGGACGATGGCGCTTAGATCGCTGCCGATGACGATGTGGCCGCCCGGCGTGCGGATCGTCCCGTCGATGGTGGTCTGGCCATGCGACTGGATTTCAATCGTGCGGCCCGGATCGACCTCGATCGTCCTGCCCGCCGCCAGCACGAAGCTGCCGATGCCGGTCAGCGCAATGTCCGCGCCCGCACGCTGGGTCAACATGCCGGCTGTTGGATTCTCCAGATACCTGGATGGCAGCCAGAGTTCGGCAACGTTGGAGATCTCACTGTCAGTCGCCGCTGCAAGGCCAGCCGACGTTGCACGATAGCCCGGCACGACCGCCTCGATGTTGCCATCAACGCGCATATCGCGATTTGTCGACACGACATAATGGGAGAAGCCTGTCGAGAACAGCTCTGCCGACAATGCGACCAGGCTGTCGCTTGAAGCGGCTTCGCCGGCAATCGAAACGTCGCGCGCGCCGGCCTGCACCGTCAGCGTGCCGCCCCCTTCAAAGCCGTAAGCACGAACGTCGCCGCCAAAAGAGAGGGCTCCACTTGTGGACGCGATGTTAGGGACCGAATAGCCGGCAACGAGCGCGACATCGCCGCCTCTGCCGCCCTTAAGGAACGGGCTCAGGCCGACGATGGCCCCGCCAGATGCGTCAATCAGCGAGCCAGACTCAAGCGTCACATCGCCAGTCGACTGGAGGCGTACCGAGCCGCCCTTGACGAACGCGGCCTGCAAATAGTCCGCCGGATCGAGCAGCGCGTTCACCCTGCGCCCGCTTACATCGAGCACGGCACCGGCTCCGAGGCTGATTGAGGCAATGCCTTCGTGCTCCAGTACTCGCGTCGTCTGCGCGGCGAGTATGTTGCTGGCCAGAATTTGACCACCACGCACTGTCATGTTTGCATTGATCTCGACAATGGGCGCGATGAGATCGATGAGGCCACCATTGGCAAGAGCCAAATCACTCTCGACTGTGATTGTATCCCGCGTGGCGAGCGTCAGCCCGCCAAGTCCCTGGTCGGTGAGATGCTGGCCACTGAGCCACACGGTATTCCTGGCGCGGTCGAACGCATCTCCCGGGCTCATCGCGGCCGTTATATTGGCGACATCGCCGATCCGCACGTCGCTCGTATAGGCATCTGTGAGCCCCAGGGCGGTATACTGCCCGAGCGCCAGCGTGCCGGCTTGCGCCACCACGTTGTGCCCGATCTTGTAGCCATCGACAACTCCATCCGGCCGGGCGCTGTTCTGCCGTTCGCCCTCCACGACATCGGCCAGGATATCGCCTTCGAAGACAGCAGTCGGCGTCGACAGGATCAGTTTGCCGGCATCGCGGCCGACCGTGTAGCCCTCCTCCCAGCGCACGCTCTCGCGGCCCCGCCCGAACGGGCTGGTCCAGACCTCGGTGACGTTCCAGCGCTCGTGCGGGCGGATGAAGCCCTGGCCGAGACCATAGAAGGTCATGTCGGCACGGGCGTCGTTGATGTTGTAGAGCCGGCCGTCGGCCCCAAGGAAGTTCGTGGTGCGGATATAGCCGGCCTCGTAATGGACCGAGCCGCCCGAAATGTCGAACACCGATCCGGCCTGCGCGATCACCTCCGGCGCCGCCAGCGTGATGGTGCCGGCGACCGCGCTCCATTCGCCGATCGTGTGCGCCGTGTTGGCGAGATAGCCGCCGACCTCGAGCAGGCCACCCGGCGTGTAGTAGCGATCGCCCGCATAGCCGCCGGTACCATCAGGCACATAGACCAGGTCGCGGATATCGACCCAGACGTCGGCGTTCTTCAGCGCATTGCTGTCGCGGTTGACCGGCGAGTCGCGGAGCTCGTTGCCCTGGATGTTGACCATGATGTTGTTGGCCGACATCGCCAGCGACACGTCGCGCACGCCGGAGACGTCGATGGTGGCGCCGCTCTCGGTGAAGATGCGGCCACCGGCGGAGACCGCCACCTGCCCGCCCTGCGCCATGGTCAGCGATCCGGCTTGTTGCGACGCGCCGCCCTTGAAGATCACGTTGCCGCCGGTGACGATCTCGATGCGCGACTGATCGAGGCGGTCGGCGAGCAAAGAAAGATTGTCGAACGGGCCGGTCGCCTGCTGGCTGCGCTGCTGGTTGGCGGTGGCCGACGCCGCGATCAGCCCGTCGCGTTGGCTGTTGAGCGCGGTCTCCTCGCTCTCG
>NZ_JAGKJI010000188.1 GCF_020329485.1 Bradyrhizobium cenepequi | reverse complement strand
CATCGCGCGACACCTCGGCAATCGCCGGCAGCTCTTGCAGACCGGACCGGCTCAACTCCGCGACGATGCTTTCCGCCAGATCTGCCAGCACCGGTTTGGCAAACAGCGTCGTCAGCGATAGCTGTACACCCAGCGCCTGCGACAGCCGGCTCAAGAATCGCACGGCAAGAAGCGAGTGGCCGCCCAGTTCGAAGAAGTTGTCGTGCCGTCCGACCCGCGCCAACCCCAGAAGCTCGGCCCAGATCGTCGCTAGCTGCGTCTCAATGGGCCCCTGCGGCGCCTCATAGGCGCGCCGCGCGTAGGCCTCATCCTCCGGTGCCGGCAGCGCCTTGCGGTCCAGCTTGCCGTTCACCGTCAACGGCAGCGCCGCAAGCCGCACAAACGCGGCCGGCACCATGTAGTCCGGCAGCCGTGCACTTAAGTGTGCGCGCAAGGCACCGGCCAGCTCGCTTCCATCTCCCTCGTCCGATCCTGCCTCGGGCGCGCACACCACATAGCCGACAAGACGCGTCTCGCCCGCGCGATCCTCTTGCGCCACCACCACGGCCTCGCGCAGTAACGCGTGCTCAGAGAGCCGCGCCGCGATCTCGCCCGGCTCGATCCGGAAGCCGCGGATCTTCACCTGGTCGTCGT
>NZ_JAGKJI010000187.1 GCF_020329485.1 Bradyrhizobium cenepequi | reverse complement strand
CCAAGAGGCCGAGGTCGGCGTGAAGTGCAAATGGAAGCGTGGGTGTGCCTTGAGCCAACGCTTTACGGCTGGTGTCTTATGGGTGGCATAGTTGTCAACGACCAGATGGAGATCGAGGCCAGGCGGGGTCTGATGATCAATCAGCTTAAGAAAGCGCAGGAACTCTCGGTGCCGATGCCGAGGCATGCAGGTGCCGATAATCTTGCCGTCCAACATGTTGAGCGCCGCGAACAAGGTCGTGGTGCCGTTGCGCTTGTAGTCGTGGGTCATGGTACCGGCGCGGCCCTTCTTCATCGGCAGGCCGGGCTGGGTACGGTCGAGGGCCTGGATTTGGCTCTTTTCATCGCCGCAGAGGACCAGCGCCTTGTCCGGCGGATTGAGGTAGAGCCCGACCACGTCCTCCACCTTGGCGGCGAAGTTCTTGTCGCGCGAGACTTTGAAAGTGTCGACCAGATGCGGCTTCAGCCCATGCGCATGCCAGATCCGCTGCACACTGCTGTAAGAGATGCCAACAGCCTTCGCCATGCTGCGCACGCTCCAATGGGTCGCATTCGGCGGTTTCCCGTGCAGCGTCATGTGCACCACCTGTTTGATCTTTTCGGACGGCAACGGCTTGACGCGAGATGGTCGCGTCGCGTCCTTCAG
>NZ_JAGKJI010000186.1 GCF_020329485.1 Bradyrhizobium cenepequi | reverse complement strand
CTGAAGGACGCGACGCGACCATCTCGCGTCAAGCCGTTGCCGTCCGAAAAGATCAAACAGGTGGTGCACATGACGCTGCACGGGAAACCGCCGAATGCGACCCATTGGAGCGTGCGCAGCATGGCGAAGGCTGTTGGCATCTCTTACAGCAGTGTGCAGCGGATCTGGCATGCGCATGGGCTGAAGCCGCATCTGGTCGACACTTTCAAAGTCTCGCGCGACAAGAACTTCGCCGCCAAGGTGGAGGACGTGGTCGGGCTCTACCTCAATCCGCCGGACAAGGCGCTGGTCCTCTGCGTCGATGAAAAGAGCCAAATCCAGGCCCTCGACCGTACCCAGCCCGGCCTGCCGATGAAGAAGGGCCGCGCCGGTACCATGACCCACGACTACAAGCGCAACGGCACCACGACCTTGTTCGCGGCGCTCAACATGTTGGACGGCAAGATTATCGGCACCTGCATGCCTCGGCATCGGCACCGAGAGTTCCTGCGCTTTCTTAAGCTGATTGATCATCAGACCCCGCCTGGCCTCGATCTCCATCTGGTCGTTGACAACTATGCCAGCCATAAGACACCAGCCGTAAAGCGTTGGCTCAAGGCACACCCACGCTTCCATTTGCACTTCACGCCGACCTCGGCCTCTTGGCTCAACATGGT
>NZ_JAGKJI010000185.1 GCF_020329485.1 Bradyrhizobium cenepequi | reverse complement strand
GTCATCAACGTCGCCTCCTGGGCCGGACGCCACGTCTCGAAGATGCCGGGGCCGGCCTACACCACGACCAAGCATGCGGTGCTGGCGCTAACCCATTCGTTCAACATGGATGAATGCGTCAACGGCCTGCGCGCCTGCTGCCTGTCGCCAGGCGAAGTCGCAACCCCGATCCTGAAGTTGCGGCCGGTGGTGCCGAGCGAGGCCGAGCAGGCCAAGATGCTGCAGCCGGAAGATCTCGGCCGCACCATCGCCTTCGTCGCCAGCCTGCCGCCGCGGGTCTGCGTCAACGAGATCCTGATCAGCCCGACCCACAACCGCGGCTTCATCCAGACGCCTGTGAGCAGGGATTAGGCTTGCACTCCTGTAGATTCCATGGGGCGGTGAGCGTGGCCTTTCCGATAGGTTTGGGTTTCCACACTCGAACCCTCGGAGAGTCAGATGCAAGCATCGACCGTAGACACGCCCACCACCGGCCATAATGGCACAATTTTCGTTGCGATCGAACTCAGTCAGAAGACGTGGCTGGTGACGCTGCACAGCCCGGATCGGGATCGGATGTCGCGTCACAAGCTGGAGGGCGGCGATCATGCGGGGCTGCTGGGGTTAATTGAGAAGGTCCGCAGCCGGGCGGGGGAGAAGCTCGGATCGGTGCCGCGTGT
>NZ_JAGKJI010000184.1 GCF_020329485.1 Bradyrhizobium cenepequi | reverse complement strand
CCAGCGCCGCAAGCTGGTCACGCATCAGCATCAGCCGCGCGTGCTCGCGCGTCACTTCGGCCAGCAGCTGCGGCGGCAGCGGCTGCCCCTGCCAGTCGCGCTGCCGTGCGAGCCAGCTCAGCCAGTCCCGCCGCCGCGGATTGCCGGCCGCCATTCCCCGAAGCCGCAGCAGCGCCTTGATCCGGTTGGTATGGGCCGTCTGTTCCTTGACCAGCCGATCGCGTTCGCGGCTGGTCAAGGAACAGACGGCCCATACCAACCGGATCAAGGCGCTGCTGCGGCTTCGGGGAATGGCGGCCGGCAATCCGCGGCGGCGGGACTGGCTGAGCTGGCTCGCACGGCAGCGGCTGCCCCTGCCAGTCGCGCTGCCGCCGCAGCTGCTGGCCGAAGTGACGCGCGAGCACGCGCGGCTGATGCTGATGCGTGACCAGCTTGCGGCGCTGGAAGAGGCGCAGGCTCAGGCCCTTGCCGTTCCTGAGCAGACGGCCGAGCGGCAGGATCTGCTGCAGCGGCTTAAAGCCCTCGGCCCGGCCTTCACCGCGACGCTGACCAACGAGGTGTTCTACAAGGACTTCCGCAACCGGCGCGAGGTCGCAAGCTATTGCGGATTGACGCCCAGTCCCTGGCAGAGCGGCGGCATCGATCGCGAGCAGGGCATCAG
>NZ_JAGKJI010000183.1 GCF_020329485.1 Bradyrhizobium cenepequi | reverse complement strand
CGGTCGGTCGCGCGCTGATGAGCGACCCGAAGCTATTGATGCTGGATGAGCCGTCGCTCGGCCTCGCGCCGGCCGTCGTGGAGTCGATGTACGAGACGTTCGGCCGGCTGCATCGCGATGGGCTGACGATCTTGCTTGCGGAGCAATCGATCGAGCTCGCCCTCGAAGTCTCCGACTTCGCCACCGTGCTGCAGGTTGGCAGGAGCGTGCTGTCAGGCACCGCCGCCGCGCTGGCGCAGGACCCACAGGTGCAGAAGGCTTATCTCGGCGCGTGATGTATGGGTCTGTAGGATGGGTAGAGCGACAGCGAAACCCATCATCTTCTTCGCGGCGGTAACTGATGATGGGTTTCGCTGTCGCTCTACCCATCCTACGGGCTAGGTACGAACTGCAGCTTCTTACTCCGCGGCTTCCTTGACGGAACGCTCTTCCCGATGCTCCTCGTCGTCCTCATCGGTCGAACGGCTCCAGCCCGAGAACAAATTGGAGAGCTTGTCGAGGTAGAGGTAGACCACCGGCGTCGTGAACAGCGTCAACGCCTGGCTCACGATCAGGCCGCCGACCATGGCGTAGCCGAGCGGCTGGCGGATCTCCGATCCCGTGCCAGTGCCGAGCATCAGCGGCACGCCGCCGAGCAGCGCCGCCATCGTTGTCATCATGATCGGGCGGAAGCGGAGC
>NZ_JAGKJI010000182.1 GCF_020329485.1 Bradyrhizobium cenepequi | reverse complement strand
ACGACGACCAGGTGAAGATCCGCGGCTTCCGGATCGAGCCGGGCGAGATCGCGGCGCGGCTCTCTGAGCACGCGTTACTGCGCGAGGCCGTGGTGGTGGCGCAAGAGGATCGCGCGGGCGAGACGCGTCTTGTCGGCTATGTGGTGTGCGCGCCCGAGGCAGGATCGGACGAGGGAGATGGAAGCGAGCTGGCCGGTGCCTTGCGCGCACACTTAAGTGCACGGCTGCCGGACTACATGGTGCCGGCCGCGTTTGTGCGGCTTGCGGCGCTGCCGTTGACGGTGAACGGCAAGCTGGATCGCAAGGCGCTGCCGGCGCCGGCGGATGAGGCCTATGCGCGCGCCGCCTATGAGGCGCCGCAAGGCGAGATCGAGACGGCGCTGGCGCAGCTCTGGGCGGAGCTTCTGGGGCTGGCGCGGGTCGGTCGGCACGACCACTTCTTCCAGCTGGGCGGGCACTCGCTGCTGGTGGTGCGGCTGTTGAACCGGATGTCGCAGACTGTTGGTGTCGAACTGCCGCTGACGACGCTGTTCGCCAAACCGGTGCTGGCAGATCTGGCGGAAAGCATCGTCGCGGAGTTGAGCCGGTCCGGTCTGCAAGAGCTGCCGGCGATTGCCGAGGTGTCGCGCGATGCGCCACTTGTGCTGTCGTTTGCGCAGCAGCGGCTGTGGTTTTTGGCGCAGCT
>NZ_JAGKJI010000181.1 GCF_020329485.1 Bradyrhizobium cenepequi | reverse complement strand
CCTTGAAGCCCAGCCGGTTGCAGGCCGCAGCTTGCGCCTTGCGCAGTACCAGCGAGTGGTGCTGACGCTCCTCGGCGCCGCGCAAGTAAACCGCTTTGTCGTCCGCATCCTCGACATGCAGCCCAACGGTGTTCTCGTAGAACGCGCGGCTGGCGCCGAGGTCGGTCACGTCGAGCACGACGTGGCTGCAGCGGATGATGTTGAACGGCGGATCGAAGACGTGCTGCGGAACGGGCATGGTGTTTTGCTCCCAAGACTCTAGGCGGTCTTCGTCTTCACCTCTCCCATAGGGAGAGGTCGGCGCGAAGCGCCGGGTGAGGGGTTACGCTCCCTCGATGGGCCGTAACCCCTCACCCGAACTTCTCGCTTACGCGCGAAGTTCGACCTCTCCCTATGGGAGAGGTAGTGCACCGTGATTGTTGATCGAGCGACGACACGCATCACAGGCCGAGTCTCTGTATCCTATGCGTCCCGCGCGCCAGCGAGACGTGTTTGGTTTCCATGTAGAAGTCGAATGAATAGTCGCCGCCGTCGCGGCCGATGCCGGACGATTTCATGCCCCCGAATGGCGTCGGCAAATGGCGGACGTTCTCCGAATTGAGCCAGATCATGCCGGCTTCGAGCGCATCGGCCACCCGCAGGGCGCGGCCCATGTCGCCGGTCCAGACATAGCCGGTGAGGCCGTACTGCACG
>NZ_JAGKJI010000019.1 GCF_020329485.1 Bradyrhizobium cenepequi | reverse complement strand
ACCGAGGTCGAGGCGACGAGGATGCCGTTCTGCTCGATCGTGCGGCCGGCGAGCGTGATGTCGCCCCGCGAACTGAAGACCATGCCGTCATTGCGGACCAGCCCGGCGCGGCTGCCGGCGTCGAACAACGGCGCGATCTCGTTGCCACGCGTCGTCGAGGGCTGGTTGGCGTCCGTGCCATAGCCGCGCCGCAGCACGAAGTCATCGCCCGCCGCGAGCTGGGTCTGGCCGTTGGGCGTGGTGATCGCGCCGGCATTGATGACCTGCCCGCCCATCAGCAGCACGAACCCGCCGCCGGCTTTGACGGAGCCTGGTGCATGCGTTTGGATCTGGGCCCCTGCCTCGACCGCGACGACGCCGCCGCCGGTGCCGTTGCCGAGCAGCGCGGCCGCATCGGTGAAGCTCGGCGTCCAGGTGGAGCCGGTCTGGGTCGAATAGATGCCGCGCAGGAACTGATCGTTCGAGATCTTCGCGGTCGATGCGATCAGCGCACCGACATTAATCTGGCTGCCGCTACCGAAGATGATCCCGTTCGGATTGATCAGATAGACCTGTCCGTCAGCCCTGATCGAACCCAGGATCTCGCTCGGCGCCCCCGTCGCCGTGATCCGGTTCAGCGCCACCCAGTCGGAGTTGCCCTGCTGGTTGAAATTGACCGTGGTCTGCGCGCCGACATTGAACGTCTGCCAGTTCAGGATCGCCTGCGGCGCGGTCTGCTGGATGCCGACCACCGTCCGGCCGCCGCTCGCGGCCTCCGTCGGCGTATTGGCGCCGCTCCACCCCGCCGCCATGTCCGGCACCAGACCGCCCGGCGTTAGTCCGTTAGGACTATTGATGTTCAGCGTTGCGGAATGCGGCACACCCTGCGCCGCCGCGCGCGCCGCATCCTGCAAGCTCCGCATCGCCTGCAACGCCTGCGTCGCGCGGGTGAGCGATTGCTTGACCTGCTGGGCCGCTTGTGCCGCCCGCTGCGCATTCGCGACCGCATCGTTGGTCGCCGTCAGCGGCGCGCTCACCGAATTGGCGCCGAGCGGACGCGCAACGGCTCCCTCGACACCTCCCAGCGCAAGCGCCAGTGCACTGACACCGGCGAGCAATGTGGCGCGGCGCATGTTGCGACAGGTGGGGATCGACGAAGCGACGGCAGCGGGACGGGACATGGGGCGCGCACTCTTCAAGAGATAGAGCCGGGCTACGCTGTTCTGGCGCCGCTCGGTCGTCGGGGCGTTCCCGACCACCTAAAGACGATTCAGCCCCCTATGAGAGGAAATGGATTCAGCAAATAATTGGATCGAGGCTGTCGATCTCTCGTTTTCCCGCGAAAACGGTTTGCATAATCAACAGACCACTTGTCTCTAAACGTATTATGACATCAGGTCAGCACAACGAAGCCACCGCCGAGCGGTGTGGCCTTGGCGCCGAAAACTTCCTGGAACTGAATCAAAACGGCATCGAGACGGTCGAGCTTGAAACGCGCCGATACTCGGCGTTCGCCGAGCGTCGCATTCATCAGAATGATCCGGCCGGCGCGATAGCGGTTGACCTCCTCGATGACATGCGCCAACGGCTCATCCTGAAAGATCAGAAGTCCGTCGCGCCAGGCAGCCACGACTTCGGGGGCAACCGCGGCAATTGGTCCGAGATCACGCGCGGCATAGCTGATCTGCTCGCGCGGCCGGAGGGTTGCCATGCGTCCACGACAATCGACTTCGACCATCCCGGCAAGACACGCCACGCGCACCTCGGCGCCATCGCTGCGCACGGTGAACTGTGCATTGCTCGCTGCGACCTGCCCCGCTGCGGCATGCACGACTACTGGGCGCTGTCCAGCCGACACCGCGGCTTCACCGGCGATCAGCTCGATGTTATCGGCCGTCTCTGTTCGCTTTCCGACGTTCAGGCTCGTGCGTGTGTTGAGCTCGATCGAAACCCGATCCGCCAGCTCGATCTTGCGTTGCTCGCCGGTTCCAGTGCGGTAATCCGCTGCCAATTCGCCGAGGCCAGGCCACAATTCAAGAGGCGGCCGGACGACCATGACGCCGGCGGCAGCCGCCGAGGCGGCCAATGCACCGCCCAGAAACGCACGGCGCCCGATCCGCCGGTCGATGATCGGGATTCGAATTGTTGCAGCCCTGTCTGCCGGATACGCTGCCGTCTCCAATGGAGATCCAAGCATGCCCCACAACTGGCAGGCTTGCGCATAGGCTTGCGCGTGAAGTGGACTTTCCGCGCGCCAGCGTTCGAGCGCACGCAGGTCCGCTTCCGTCACCCTCCCGGTGGAAAGATGCACGACCCAGTCCTTGGCCTGGCGTCGCAATGCTTCATGCGGGACGGACCGTTCGTCCATCGTCATCGCCGGATATCCATTCACCGTCCATGATCCCGCTTTGGTGACGGGGATATGGGTGGAAGATGGTTTGCTTTATCTATAGACGTTTGTGACGAGCCGGACAGGAAACGATTTGTCGTATCTTTTTCAAGATGGGCTTCGCAAAGGTCGAGCGCGCGACGCAATTCTATCCGCACCATGCGCGCCGTGATGCCAAAACGGTCCGCAATGTCCTGCTGAGATTGTCCCCGAAGCCGTCCGGCGATCAGGATTTCACGGGTGCGCTCAGGCAGGGCGTCGATTGCCGCCTGCAGCGCTTCTACTTGGAGGCGCGCTTCAGCCTCACGCTGCGGCCCCGGCGCCGGATCAGGAATTTCAAGGGCGGCCTGCACGTCGGCGCGGCGCGCGCGCCTCGTCTCCACACGGCGACGATCGGTCGCGATATTGACCGCCGTACGCATGACATAACCGGCAGGACTATGGATGGAGGCGGCCTCATCCTGGCGATGGAGCTGCAGCCACGTCTCGTTCAGGCTTTCGCTGGCGAGTTCTTCCGAGCCCAAGCGACGCGTCAGGCGAGCCCTGAATTCGTCATATCGGTTGGCGAGCAGATCACGAAGCGCCGCCCAAGTCGTGTTGCCCATTGGCCCGCCCGGTACTCAAGACTGCGCCAGCAAACGTTGCTTTGAAATCTTCACAAATTCAAGCGTGTGACGCGAATCCGAGCGTGTCGGAAAGAAGGAAAATCTTGGTAACAAAGAAATGTAACAGTTAGACAACACGGCCCAATACCGGAGGCGCCCGCCGAACATGCCTGGCAGATTGGGTTGTTCACCGCTCGCCGCTGCACTCCAGAGGTTGCAGCGGCGAGCGCGGCACGATCGTGAGGGTGATCGGTTGCGTCATGCCGGCCGGCGGCAGGACAGCGATCTGCACGTTCTGTAATTGCGCGATCAATGCTACGTCACGCCGTGCATTGCCGCTTGAGCCGAGCAAGGATGCGCGCTGCAGAGCACCCGTAGGCGTGATCCAGAGTTGCAATGCCATCCGATAGCCGCCTGGCCGCGTATCGGTGTTCCCGCACAGTGCGCCGAGGACGCCTGCCTGCAACGCGCCCAGGAATCTCGCGTCTGGAACGATGGAAGCGGCGCTCGCAGGATGTTCGCGGAGCGTGGGCACGATCGTAATCGCATCCACATCGGTCCTGCGACCAACAAGGCCAGTGCCGGCCAACAGGGCTCGCAAGGCCGCCTCCTGGGTGAACGAACCCTTGATTGCCGCCGACGTCCTGCCCGCGGCCAGGGCCGTCTCATAGAGAACCTGCACGCCGGTTGTTGCCCCATAGGTGCCAAGCGCAGCCGCAAGCGGTTGCGACGGAATATCAAAGACCACCTCCTCACCGCCCTGCGTGGTCTCGTACCTTTGCTGGGCGAGCACGCAAAGACCGCTCCATGCCAGCAACAAGGAGGCGACGAGGGCGCAGGCGAAATCCGCCGTCAGTGCAGTTCGACGTAGCATTCGGATATAACTTCATCCACCCCGCGCACCTGAGAGCGGCAGATCTCTTCGGTTTCGGCAGATCCGCATCGGCGCGGCATTCTTATCGCCATTCCTTGCGCAGCGTAAGGGACCTTCTGGTTGTGTGAGACAGCGATTCGCCATGGACTTGCAGTTGTCGTCGCGGAGGTCGCGTGATTTAGAGTTCTCTAGAACACGCTCGGATCATGGTTGCTCCGGCAAGTATATGAGACAATCGATGAAGTCGACGCATTTGCCTAGGCGCAAGAGCCAACGCTTGCCGCCTTATGGCCGATACCGTCAACGGCTATCAATCCTTGGTCAATCGATTTTTTCGCCGATGAGTTCAAGGTTGCTGGACACGCCCGTTGCGAGATTGCTCGCGCTTGATAAGAAACGCTCCGCGAATATCGCCGATGGGTCCGCGCCGCCTTCAGCCGCGGTGGCGCGTGCGCGCTCTGTCATGGCGCCGGGACCGCAAAGGTAGGCGTCTGTTTCGGCGAGTTTTCTGTTCCCAATCAAATCCGTGACCAATCCCGAGTGCATGTTTGCGTTCGACGTGCCTTGCGCGACCGCGACCCGAAGCTCAAAATCTGGGAATGTCTGCGCGCGCTCGGCCACGGTGCTGTTTCTGTTCATCCACCCTGCGTTTCTCGCCATTGATTCCACGCTCGAAGAAGCGGCCCGCATGGCAGGAGCCAACGGATGGCGCATCAACCTGCCGCTGCTGATGCCCGCGTTGCTGGCCTCGGGCATCCTGTCCTTTGTGGTGGCGATGGAGTCGTTCGAGATACCGCAGCTATTGGGCACTCCGGCCAATATCGTCGTGTTCACGACCCGGATCTACGATCTTGCCTATGGTGGGCGTGTCTCCAATTTCGGCGCGGCGACGGTTCTGGCGTTGACCCTGCTTGTTTTGACGGGCGGTCTGATTTTCGTACAGGCGCGGCTGCTACGTGGCCGGTCCTACACCACAGTATCGGGTCGAGGCTTCAAGGGGCGATCGATTCAATGGGTTATACGCTTGGTGCGCTCGAAGCGTTCCGAACTTCCTATGACAACGTTAATTTCATTGATCTTTTTGGCCTGAAAAACGTCGATTGGGGCCCGGTGTGGGTCTCGTTTTGGGCTCAGGCCATGAAGATACGATTCGTCCCGCACATCGCGGCGGAAATGATCGGCGCCTACATGGAGATCGCTGATTGAACCACTCAGTGGTGGCGCAAGGCTCGCTCAATGTCCCGATCTTGGGCGCGATTGATCTTCTCGATCGAGCGCTTGTACTGCACCGAACTCTCGCGCTTTACCAATTCATCATTTTTGCTCGGGGGCGATACGCGATTCTGGTCGTTCATCGGGCGTTCCTTTGGAGCAAGAGGTCAGGGTCGCATCAACAAACTCTTGGTTGATGCCTGAGTTGATTGGCACCTTCTCAAGTTCCTCGCGGCGCGCGGCAACAACAGCAGAGTTTTTTGCTAGACGCTCTGTTTCATCGTCGGGATACTCGTCTCGGTGTATCGCCATGATCGCCGCGGAGCGCGCGCTGTCGAGCAGGATCTCTTCCTGGACGGACATGGGAAAGACGAGGGACGCTCCCTCCAAAAAAGCAAAAAACTCGAGCGCGTATTCCTTGACGGTATTGAAGCTCTTCTTGCCCAATTCAGTGCGGAAGGTCTTCACCACGATCTCCCAAGGCACTCGCATGATATCCGCGGAATCAAAGATCATGATGCCTACTGGTTGGTGATCAGACAGCTGGAAGATCTTGTTAGATCCTTTGAAGTACCGTTCCTCGTACTTGTCGCCGGTCCACTGACTCACCGTCGCCGCACTGTCGGCCGCCAGCACGACAGCTAGGCGGTTCATTATGCAGACCTCTGCGGTCATTGATTCTGCCTCTCCCCCGAAAGCGAAGCGAGCTAAGCGCAAGTAGTAAGCGCGAGCAAGAAGGACATTGGAGAGAGAGATTCGGTGCCTATCGCGGCCATCGAATGGAGCCCAAGCTGGGGCCCAATTTCAGCAATTTTCAGCGAAACAAGCGCGCCGACCCCTTAAATTTCAATATCTTGCGAGCGCGATAGGAAATTATTCTTGGTGCGCTCGGAGGGACTCGAACCCCCACGATGTTACTCACTGCCACCTCAAGGCAGCGCGTCTACCAATTCCGCCACGAGCGCTTGGGATGCGGAGGGAACCCTTAAGGCCCGCCGCCGGATCAACGGCGCGGGATGTAACAAATCGGAAGGTGGGGGACAAGCCGGTAAGTAGCCAATTAACTACCTGACATCCGGGGATTTCGGCAGCATTTGCTTGACCTCGACGGCAATCCGGTTGCGGTCGACCAGCACCACGCCGCTGGCGATCGGCAGGTTGTTGGCAAGGATCTTGACCTCGTCGGCCTCGGTGGCATCCAGTTCGATGATGGCGCCGCGGGAGAGCCGCATCACCTGGTGGATGGGCATCGTGGTAGTGCCGAGCACCACCATGAGATCGACACTGACTTTATCGAGAGTAGCCACTTCTGAACCGCCAAACCGAGACTAGATTGTGGTTCCACCTGACCACGTGATGGTTAGCCAATGGTTAATGTCCGCCAAAACCTTGATTTGTCGATTTTCGCGCACCCAGCCAGCGGCGAAGTCGTGGAATGGCGGATTTCGGATGCGCCGGTGCCCTACCCTGACGCCGTCGCCTTGATGGAATCGCGCGCCGCCGACATCGCGGCCGGGAAAGCGCCCGAACTGATCTGGCTCCTGGAGCACCCCCCGCTCTACACGTCCGGCACCAGCGGCAAGGCTGGCGACCTCCTGGACGCACGATTTCCGATATTTGAGAGCGGACGCGGCGGTCAGATCACCTATCACGGGCCCGGCCAGCGGGTGGCTTATGTGATGCTGGACCTGAAGCGGCGCCGGCCGGATGTGCGCGCCTATGTCGCCTCGCTGGAGGAATGGATCATCCGCACCCTTGCCGCCTTCAACGTCCGTGGCGAGCGCCGCGAGGATCGTGTCGGCGTCTGGGTCAAGCGGCCAGATAAGGGGCCGGGATTCGAGGACAAGATCGCGGCGATCGGAGTACGGCTGAAGCGCTGGGTGTCCTTCCACGGCATCGCGATCAATGTCGAGCCCGATCTTTCGCATTTCTCCGCGATCGTGCCCTGCGGCGTAGTGGATCCGCGCTACGGCGTCACCTCATTGGTCGACCTCGGCCTGCCGGTGACGCTGCCCGACGTCGACGTCGCGCTTCGGCAGGCGTTTGCGGAGGTGTTTGGCGCGGTCGAAGCCCGCCTGCCGGCAGCGATAGCCTAGGCGGTCATGCCGCCGCCTTCTGCGGCGGCACGTCTAGCTTGCCGGCGATGTAGCGCCGCTCTTGGGAAAGACCGCCAAATCCGTAGGCGTCACCCTTCACCTCGTCGACATGGGCGTAGCTCTCATCGTGCAAGGGTCCGAGCAGTTCGCCCATGCGTTGGAAGATCGCGGCAAGATAGACGGCCTTCTCATCTTTGCTGTTGGTGCCTTCGCTGACATGGACGTCGAGCCAATAGCTCGCGAGCTTCCGGTCGGCGAGCGATTGGCCGCCGGTGAACCAATCGGCGGCATCAACAGATCTCACGATGATCGCGGCGAGGCTCGGATCCTTGTGCAGGATTCTTGCAGTCAGCTCGGACACTGCAGCCGCAATATCCGATTTCAAACCAGGCCTCTCGCGCGAGGTGGAGTAAGTGACCGTAATGAGCGGCATGATCGTTCTCCTTTCGAGCATCTGTGCGCCTCATTCGCGCGGCTTATAGCTAGACCTGCCGCCACCATTTTTGTACCTTATCTTTGCTCATATCAGTGATAACGATCCTTGATGATTGAATGACCACGCTCGGCATCGATACCGTGCAGACCTTCCTGGTGGTCGCGGAATTGCAGAACTTCACCCGCGCCGCCGAGGCCTTGGGAACGACGCAGGCTGCGGTCAGCATGAAACTGCAGCGGCTTGAGGCGGTGCTTTCAAAACGACTGGTGGAACGCTCGCCGCGTGCGGTGCGACTGACCGCCGAAGGCTCGGCGTTTCTGCAGCATGCACGCGCCCTGGTGGAAGCCCATGATCGCGCTCTGTCGGGCGAGCAACCGCTACCGCAGCGCCTGTCGCTCGGGATCAGCGACCACGCCGCGGGGCCCGAACTGGTGCCTATGCTCGAGCGACTCCACGCGGTGTCTCCACAACTGGCGCTCACCGTCGTTATCGGATTCTCGCGGGAGATGCTCGACGCCTATGACGCGGGCAGGCTGGACGCCGTAATCGTGCGGCAGGAAGGCAGCCGCCGCGGTGGGGAAAAGCTCGCCCTGGACGAATTCGGCTGGTTTGCCGCAAAGCGTTTTGTCTGGCGGAGCGGCCATGCGCTGCCACTGGCTACCCTCGCCCCGCCCTGCGGCGTGCGCGCGCTTGTGGTCCGCACGCTGGACAAGGCCGGGATCGCCTGGCGTGAAAGCTTTGTCGGCGGTGGCGCCACCGCAGTTGCGGCCGCTGCACTCGCGGGTCTTGCGGTCGCTCCCATGGCACGGCGCATCGCCCCGGCGGGCCTGATCGACATAGGACCGATGTATGGGTTACCGCGGCTCGGCACGATGAAAGTGATGCTGCATTCGAAGGTCAGCGACCCCGCCAAACTGGCTGCGCTCAGAACACTAGCGGCGACGTTTCGCAGCGTCGCCGGCGCATGAAATCGTCTACAAGATGGCCTCGAATGCGCTGCGCAGCGTTTCGTAGCGAAATACGAAGCCGTTGCTGAGCGCCTTGTTGGGCAGCACGCGCTGGCCACCCAGCAGCAGCTCTTTCGCAAAATCGCCCCCAACCCGACGCAGAAGGCCGGCGGGGATGCGAAAGATCGCGGGCCGATGCAGCCGGCGGCCGAGCTCTTCGGTGAACGTGGCATTCGTCACCGGGATCGGTGCGGTCGCGTTGATCGGACCAGCGAGATCGGGCCTTGCGATCACATGCGCGATCAGACGGACGAGATCGTCGCGCTCGATCCAGGACATCCACTGCCTGCCCGAACCGAGCGGCCCGCCGAGGCCGAACTCGAACGGCGTCAGCATGCGCGTGATGAACCCGCCGTCGGTGCCGAGCACCAGGCCGATCCGCAAGCAGACGACGCGGACGCCAAATTCTTCTGTGGGACGCGCCGCTTTCTCCCAGGCCTCGCAGAGCTCATGGCTGAAGCAGGCGTGCGACTTGGCCGACTCGGTCAGCACCTGGTCCTGCCACAGCCCGTACCAGCCGATCGCGGAGCCGCTGACAAGGACGGCCGGTTTGTGCTCGAGGCGCGCGATCAGCTTCACGACGTCGCCGGTGATATCGATCCGCGACGCAAGGATCTCGCGACGCTTGGCCTCGGTCCACAAGCCGTTGCCGATCGGCTCGCCCGCGAGATTGACGATGGCATCGATCCTGGTCTCGGCCGGAAGCTGATCGAGGCTCGTGATCAGCGTGATCGGCGGCGACAACAGCTCCGCCTTTGCGGGATTTCGGATCAGCGCGATGACCTGATGACCGGCGGCGGTGAGGCTTGCGACCAGCCGGCTGCCGATGAATCCGGTGGCGCCAGTGACGAGCACCGTCTGTCGGCCGGGCAGTCCCCTCACAACCTCGCGCGCGGGCGCGAGGGTCATGCGCGCCAGGCGTCTTGCGGCCGTGAAATCGCGCAAGCCGCAAAGCGCGGCGCCGACAGCGGCGGCCGCGGCTACGATGCTGAGAAGACCCATATAGGCCGACTTGATCCCGGTCGGCTGCATCGCCCAGTCGATCAGGACCGGCAGCAGCAAGACCAGGATGGCCCCGTAATTGATCGCGAGCAGCGTATGATTGATGCGTTCGCTCGCCGACAACTTCCTGCTCAGATCTTCCTCGACGAAATCAATCAGCGTGATGACGACTTCCGCCACCAGCACGGCAATAATCAGCATGGC
Organism: Bradyrhizobium cenepequi; assembly: GCF_020329485.1. GTDB lineage: Bacteria > Pseudomonadota > Alphaproteobacteria > Rhizobiales > Xanthobacteraceae > Bradyrhizobium > Bradyrhizobium cenepequi. The sequence goes on along the minus strand of NZ_JAGKJI010000019.1, from coordinate 114,144 downwards.
GAAAACGCCGTGCACCTCCAGCCAGCCGAGAATGAGAAGGAGCAGCGCATAGAACATGTTGCGCACGCCGTGGAGCTGCAGCTCGAAACGCTGCGACGGACGCCACGCCAGGCGCTCTGTGAACTCGTGGTGATAGAAGGTATCGAACACCCCCATCACGATCTGAATGGCGATCAGCGTCCAGAGCAGCGGCGTCATGGGATGGCCTCTCTAAACACGGCAGACTGACGGATAAGCATGCCGAAGCGGGGATGGATGACATCGAGCGTGAAGCGGAATTCATCGCCGCCGAGATCGCGATGGGTCACGGTGAGATCGCCCGGCGTGAGCCATTCCGGCAGCGGCAATCGGAACGGACCGAGCTGCAGCGAATAGCCGGTGCTGCGAAACACCAGCGCTTCCTGCGCGACTGATATCTTGAGCGCCATGCTGACGCCACAGCCGACATATTCCTCGAGCCCCGTCGGGCCGGCAAAGCGTTTGCAGGAGTGGATGACGTGCGGAAAGCCGTTGCTGCGCGCGGCGATGCGGCTCCAAATCTGCCCGCCCGTGGCTGCATCCTCGGTCACCGTGACGATCACCGGGACGCCGGTCTCGGAGCCGGTCGGCAGCGGCCCGCCGATCAGGCGCGCGGCCTGCGCAAGCCACCAGCCGGCGCGATTGAAGGTGACTTCATCGATCTCGCCGACATAGACGATGGTCCCGCCCTCGGCGAGGCGCTTCGAGAAGCGACGCCAGACCGCGACCGGCAGCCGTCCCCAGTCTGCGTCGGCGAGCAGCGAACGAAGCCTGTTGTCGTCGTGCAGTCTTGCGTTGGAAGCGGGCGATGTCTTGAGGCTGGATATCCTTGCTGACGCCATCGCACGCTCCCGCTTGCTTTACCCTATTTGGCTCTTCCCGTCGGCAGCAGATTCACGATTTTCTCGCCGAGCCTGATCAGCGCGACCAGGCGCGGCCGCGGCACGTTGAGCATCTGGGTGTACCAGCGGTCGACGAGTTCGGTGAACGCCAGCATCTCCTTCAGCCGCTTGCTCGCGACCGGGCTGATCGTGGGATCGTCGGCGGCATCCGACACGCTGGCGCGAAGTGCTGCGATCGCCGGATCGATCTCGCGCTCCTTGCGGCCTGCGGCGATCCGCGCCGCGACTTCCCAGATGTCGGTTTCGGCCTCGAAATGATCGCGCCGGTCGCCGAGGATCGGCACGCGACGGATCAGATTCCAGGCAAGCAGCTCCTTGATCGAATTCGAGACGTTCGAGCGCGCCATGCCGAGCGTGTCGGCGATGTCCTCCGCGGTCATCGGCGCTTCGGCGAGATAGAGCAGACCATGGATCTGACTGACCGAGCGGTTGACGCCCCACTCGTCGCCCATGTCACCCCAATGCAGGATGAAGCGCTCGACCACGGGAGGAAGTTTTCTCTTACCTGTTGTTTCTGTCATAACAGAAATATCTGACAGAACAGAGCGTGTGTCAAGCTACGTCTTGGCGCAATCAAACGATCAGTTTTGGAGATTGAGGGAGCGTCGGCGCCTACGCGGTCGCCAGCACCGAGAAGCCCTCCCCTGCCTCGCGCAGGTTGAGCAGATCGGAACGGCCGGCCTCGTCTTGCACGGCATCGACACGCGCCGCCGACGGCCCGCGCCGGCACGCGGCGATTATTTCCGACACCACGGCCTCTGGCCCGGCAAATACCGCCTCGACGCTACCGTCCCGGCGGTTGCGCACCCAGCCCTCGAGCTGGCGCAGGCTCGCCTGGTGTTCGACCCAGGCGCGGTAGCCGACGCCCTGCACGCGGCCGCGTATGACGACATGCCGGATCGCATCGGTCATTTCTTCAATCCGAGGAATTCGGTCAGTCTCATCTTCACCTCCGCGTCACGCATCAGCCGGGCGGTGATCTCTGCCGGTGGAAGTCCCTTCAGCTCCTTGGGTTTCGCGCCTTCGCGCAGCGCCTTCAGCGTCTCGTAGACCGCCTGGGTGGCGGCGGCGAACGGCGCATGCCCCTGCAGCGCAATCTTGACGCGCTGGCTCGCGAGAAACGCCACATCGTCGAGTTCACCTTGGGTGTTGCCAAGCACGATTGGACGCGTCGTCACCGCCGCGATCGCCTCAAGCTCCCGCCGCGTCGTCAACCCGGTGAAGAACAGTGCATCGACGCCGGTCGCGTCGTAAGCCTTGGCCCGCGCGAGACAATCGTCAAAATCCGAGGCCTGTGGACCACCGCCTCGCGTTCCGGTCCGGCCCATGATCACCAGCGTCGGATCGCTGCGGCCATCGAGCGCCGCCTTCATCTTGCCGACGCCCTCTTCGAGCGGGATCAGTTGCGGGCCCACTACGCCGAACGCCTGCGGCAATAGCGTGTCCTCGATGGTGAAGCCGGCGGCGCCGGCGACCTCAAGCTCCTGCACCGTGCGGCGGACGTTGAGTGCGTTGCCGTAGCCGTGGTCGGCATCGACCAAGACCGGCAAGGTCGAGGCACGCGAGATCCGCCGCATCTGCTCCGCAAGCTCAGTGAGCGTGATCAGCGCTATGTCGGGATCGCCGAGAATAGCAAGCGACGCCACCGAACCACCGAACATACCGAGCTCAAAGCCGAGCTCTTCGGCAATGCGAACTGAGATCGGATCGTACACTGACCCGGCACGAACGCATGTCGATCCGGCAAGGATCGCACGCAAGGCTTGGCGGCGCGTTCTGAAAGCCATCGCGGCCTCCCTTTCTTACGCGAATTCCAGGATCAGCGCGTCGACTGCCAGCGTTGCGCCGGGAGCGGCGTGGATCTTCTTCACCGTGCCATCGCGCTCGGCGCGCAGCACGTTCTGCATCTTCATGGCCTCGACGACCGCAAGCGTCTCGCCAGCCTTGACATCCTGCCCCTCGCTGACCGCGATCGACACCACGAGTCCCGGCATCGGGCACAGCAGCTTCTTGCCGGTATCGGCGGCCGACACTACCGGCATCAAGCGCGCTGATGTCGCTTCGGTCTCGGTGAAGACGTAGATCGGAACCTCAAATCCCTGGTGCGCGAGGCGGAAGCCGTTATTGATCGGGCGCACCAGCATCGCCACGAACTGGCCGTCGATCGTGCCCTGCCACACCGGCTCGCCCGGCACCCAGTTCGAGACCAGGTTGTGCGGATTGCCCGGCAGCCCATCGCTGCCGATGAAACGCACTGCGATCGCGTCGGCCTCACGCGCAACATCGAGCGCGATCTCCTCGCGCTCGAGCCACACCGCGCGACGCCGCTCGCGTTGCACCAGGCGGCCATTCATCTGGTCCGAGATCTGCCGCTTGCGCTCGCCGAGCACGTGATCAATTGCGGCGGCCACCGCCGCCAACCGCCGCGCGATCTCGCCCTCCGGAGGCCGCGCCGAGAATCCCTTCGGATATTCCTCCGCGATGAAGCCGGTGGAGAGTTCTCCTTCGCGCCAGCGTGGATGGTTCATCAGCGCCGACAGGAACGGAATGTTGTGCCTGATGCCGTCGACATAGAAGGCATCGAGCGCGGTCGACTGCGCCTCGATCGCCGCCGCCCTCGACGGCGCGTGCGTGATGAGCTTGGCGATCATCGGATCGTAATGGATCGAGATCTCGCCGCCCTCCTGCACGCCAGTATCGTTGCGGACGGTGACGCCATCCTGGCTCTTCTCGGCCGGCGGACGATATTTTACCAGACGCCCGATCGACGGCAGGAAGTTGCGGAACGGATCTTCGGCATAGACGCGCGATTCCACCGCCCATCCCGTCAGCGTCACGTCTTTTTGCGCAAGGCTGAGCTTTTCGCCTGCCGCAACGCGGATCATCTGCTCGACGAGATCGATGCCGGTGACGAGCTCAGTGACGGGATGCTCGACCTGCAGGCGCGTATTCATCTCCAGGAAGTAGAAGCTCTTGTCCTGGCCGGCGACGAACTCGACCGTGCCGGCAGAATCGTAGTTCACCGCCTTCGCGAGTGCGACCGCCTGCTCGCCCATCCTGCGGCGCGTGGTCTCGTCGAGCAGCGGCGACGGCGCTTCCTCTATGACCTTTTGGTTGCGGCGCTGGATCGAACATTCGCGCTCGCCGAGATAGATCACATTGCCGTGCTTGTCGCCGAGCACCTGGATCTCGATGTGACGGGGATCGACGATGAACTTCTCGATGAACACCCGGTCATCACCAAACGATGACTTCGCTTCGGCCTTCGCAAGATTGAATCCCTCGGCGACTTCCGCTTTCGAATGCGCGATCCGCATGCCCTTGCCGCCGCCGCCGGCGGAGGCCTTGATCATCACGGGATAGCCGATCTCCTCGGCGATCCCAACCGCATGCTTGTCGTCTTCGATGACGCCGAGATGGCCGGGAACGGTGGAGACCTTTGCCTTTGCCGCCGCCTTCTTGGATTCGATCTTGTCGCCCATCGCGGCGATGGCATCGGGATTGGGGCCGATGAAGACGATGCCGGCTTCCTTCAGCGCGCGCGGAAACGCCTCGCGCTCAGACAGGAAGCCGTAGCCGGGATGGACTGCCTCGGCGCCGGTCTTGCGACAGGCATCGACGATCCTGTCGATCAACAGATAGCTCTCCGCCGCCGGCGGCGGACCGATCAGTACGGCCTCATCGGCCATCTCGACGTGGAGCGCATCGCGGTCGGCCTCGGAGTAGACCGCTACGGTGTCGATTCCCATACGACGTGCAGTCTTGATGATCCGGCAGGCGATCTCGCCGCGATTTGCGATCAGGATTCGTTTGAACATGTTCTTCTTGCTTGGGCGTTTGGGCAGGATCCTCGCCCGCAATGTGGCACGGGCGGCGGGCGTCTCAATTGACGTGGTACAGGAAAACTCAGGAGAGGCAACGGTCTATATCGAGGCAACGGGCGCGGCGCCTGCCTGAAAGCCATCAGCCCGAATAGGTATTAAATCTACCGCGCACATAGGCGCGAGAGACGGCCTTCATCAGCTCGTTCACCTCGCTTTCCAGATAATCGTTGGCCACGATCAGCGCCCGGATGGTGGCCCGCATGTCGCCGCCACAGGCTGCGACCGCCTCATCCACGGCAGCCTCCAAGGTGTCGACATCCTCGGTGCTGACACTTGGAAGAGAGGACATCGGGCGATTTCCGGGGTGTGGGGTGGAGCCAATGTTCCTTTTTTGTTCTAACCATGTCAACCGTGGTTCGGGCATTGTCGACCGGTTCCGGCAGCTTTTTCCTAACGCGGAATAGCTTCGCGGGAGCTTCGTGCTAGAAGGCTCTCCCCGCACGCCATCCCCATCGATGTAGACCATGCCATTACGCATATTGATCGCAGGGCTGATCCTGATCGCCCTTTCGTCGAGCCAAAGCCTCGCCGCCAGCGCGACCGTCAGGAACGGCAGCACGCTTCAGCTCGGCAACATGACCTACCGGCTCGACGGCATCGACACGCCACCGATCGACCAATTGTGCATCGACGAGCATGCCGAGAGTTGGGCCTGCGGCATCGAGGCCCGCGACCAGTTGGCGAAGCTGATCGGCGACCGTCAGGTCCGCTGCGACGATCTCGGTCCCGACCCGACCTACAAGAAACGGCACCTCGGCGTGTGCAAGATCGAAGGTGATCCAACCAGCCTCAGCGAGTTGATGGTCCAGCGGGGCTTTGCCTTTAATGTCGAGGCTTCGGCCACCGGCCGCTTCAAGCCCGACGAGGCGCGCGCCAAGGAAGACCGCCAGGGCATGTGGAAGGGCTGTTTCGTTGCTCCGCAGGAGTTCCGTCGCGGCAAGCAGGATGGCGCGCTGCTGGGCGCATCATGCCCCGCCGACCGCGATCGCGAGATTCGCGACGTGCTCTTCCCCGATGATCTCCCCATGCCGTCCGGCTGCAACATCAAGGGCAAGTTCGCGGTGCGTGCCCGTGTCACCGGCGATATCGGCATCTATCATTTGCAGGCATGCCGCAGTTACCCCGGATTAACCAAGCCCGACCGCTGGTTCTGCTCCGAAGATGACGCCCAGGCCGCAGGATTCCGCAGGGCGTATAACTGCCGGCCCGGCGCCAAGGCCAAATGACCGCTGGCAAGCCCTCTTCCGTTGTGTGAGACTACGCGAAGAGGTCGCCTGCCCCAATGTCGCCTGAGCCCGTGAACCTGCTTCCTGAAACGGTCGCCGCCGAACGGCTGCGGCGGCATCTGGAAGAAACTGCGCGAGAACGCGACCGCGCCCATCGCGCATTGCAGGAGCGCGAGGCGGACCTCGCGCGTATTCAGCGAATGGTCCGGGTCGGTGGGCTCGAAATCGATTTTCGCGACGGCGTCAAGACCCGCCGCTCCCCTGAATATCTCCTCGTCCACGGGCTGCCGCCCGACGCCGTCGACGAGACCTATGAGAACTGGGTCGATCGCATCCATCCCGACGATCGTGAGCAAACGATCAAGCACCTGTTCGAGGTGCTGAAGAGCGACCGCGAGGACTATTCGTCCGAGTATAGGATCGTCCGGCCGAGCGACGGCGATATGCGATGGATTCGCGTCGTCGCCAAGATCGAGCGCGACCGCAATGGCCGCGCGTTGCGCATGGTTGGCGCCGATCTCGATGTCACCGATCAAATGTTGGCCCAGGCCATCCTGCGCGAAAGCGAGGAGCGCTTTCGCCTGATCGCGGACAGCGCCCCGGTTCCGATCTGGGTGACCAAACTCGACCGCACGCGCTCCTTCGCCAACCAGGCCTATATCGACTTCCTCGGCCTTCCCTTCGAAGACGCCATCAAGTTCGACTGGCGCAAGCGACTGCATCCCGAAGACATGTCGCGCATCGTGCAGGAATCGATCGCGGGCGAAGCCTCGCTCAAGCCTTTCGTCCTGGAGGCGCGCTACCGGCGCGCCGACGGTGAATGGCGCTGCCTGCGGTCGGAATCGCAACCGCGCTGGGATCCGAACGGCAGCCATATCGGCTTCATAGGGGTCGCGCATGACATTACCGCGGCCAAGCAGGCGGAGATCGAGCTCCGCCGGCTGAACGAGACACTCGAACTGCGCATCTCCGAGCGCGCCGCGCAGCTCGAAGCCAGTGAAGCGCAAATGCGCGCCATCTTCGAGACCAGCCACCAGTACCAGGTGCTGCTCAATCAGCACGGCGAAGTGCTCCATGCCAACCGGATGGCGCTGGCCGGCATCCGCGCCGAAGCTCGCGACGTCATCGGCAAGCGGTTCTGGGAAACGCCGTGGTGCGCCGCGACGGACGGCATGCCCAAGCTGGTTCGCAACGCCTTCATGGCCGTCATGAAAGGCGACGACGTCAAGACCGAGATGATGCTGCAGCTTCCGATCGGCGAGCGCTATTTCGACTTCGCGATGCGACCGCTCCGCGACCAGCACGGCACCGTGATCGGCGCCGTGGCCGAAGCGGTCGACATCACCGAACGCCGCCAGGGCGAAGAGGTGCTCCGGCAATCGCAGAAGATGGAGGCCGTCGGCCAGCTCACCGGCGGCGTGGCCCACGACTTCAACAATCTCTTGACCATCATCCGCTCAGCGACCGACTTCCTGCGCCGCCGCGACCTGCCCGAAGAGCGTCGCCATCGCTACATCGACGCGATCTCCGAAACGGTGGAGCGGGCCTCCAAGCTGACCGGGCAGCTATTGGCGTTTGCCCGCCGCCAGCCCTTGAAGCCGCAGGTCTTCAATGTCGGCGCGCGGGTCGACAGCGTGACCCAGTTGATCCGGCCGCTGGTCGGCGCGCGCATCCAGATCGACGTCGAGATCGACGATCCCGATTGCTTTGCGATCGCCGATATCGCCCAATTCGAAACCGCGCTGATCAACCTCGCCGTGAATGGCCGCGACGCCATGGACGGTGGAGGCTGCATCACGATTGCCGTGCGGAAGGTGCAGGGGATCCCTGCCCTGCGCGCCCAGCCGGCACGCCGCGGCAACTTCATCGCGATCTCCATGACCGACACCGGCACTGGCATCGCGCCCGATCACCTGCAGTCAATCTTCGAGCCGTTCTTCACCACCAAGGAAGTCGGCAAGGGAACCGGACTTGGCCTGAGTCAGGCGTTTGGTTTCGCCAAGCAATCCGATGGCGATATCGAGGTCGTCAGCACGCTCGGACAAGGCGCGACCTTCACGATCTATCTGCCGCAGGCAGCGCGACCGGCCGATGCGGCATCCGCCGCAGCCATCGCCAGCGAGCCGGCAACCATGGGCCGCGGCTATCGCGTCCTCCTCGTGGAGGACAATGACGAGGTCGGGCAATTCTCCACCGAGCTATTGGAAGATCTCGGATACTCGGTCAACCGCGTGGCGAATGCCAATGCGGCGCTTGCGCTACTGTCCGAAGACGAGTTTTCCGCCGACCTCGTATTCTCCGACGTCATCATGCCCGGCATGAACGGCGTGGAGCTCGCCAGCGTGATCCGCGAGCGCTATCCTGGCCTGCCGGTGGTGCTGACCAGCGGATACAGCAACGTGCTTGCCGAAAATGCGCATCGCGGCTTCGAGCTGATCCAGAAGCCCTACTCGGTCGAGTCGCTGTCGCGTATTTTACGAAAAGCGATCGCGGATCGCGGATCAATCAGTTCGACGGCCTGAACAACGTCGTTCGCATAACGCACCCGGCTTCGCTGAGCACGCCTCTTCTATTGGGTCTATTGGGCCGCGATATCGATGAGTGCGATGCCGAGATCCTCCCTCTTCTTCCGGCGCAGCTTTGCCGGCGTCTCCGTCACCACGACCTCGAGCGTCGGCTGCACCACGCCTGCGAGCAGGTGGCCGCCGCGCGTGGAACCATCCGATAGTCCAAGCACGATGTGGACGTGCAGGCTCGCCTTGCCGTCGTCGCCGACCGCGACATCGCCGATCGCGCTCAGCACCTCGCATTGCTCGTTGACCTCGATCTTCCGATAGGACTTCGAGGCGAAATCGAACCAGCCGACTGTCGCCCTCTCGAACGCTCCGATTGCGGTCAGCGCCGCCGCCGAAATCCTGGCGTCGTTCGCGAACTTCGTCAGCGCTGCGAACGCTTCATCACCCGCGTCGAGGATCACGACGTGGACCTGCGCACCAGGGTCGTCGGAAACCAATTTGCTTCGCATCGGCTGGCTCGCTTCGTCAGGCGGCGCTGCGCTGGGTGTGGCGGCCTTCCTTCACCTCCTCGATAATCTTGGTGCTGAAGGCTTCGAGATCGCCGGGATTGCGGGAAGTGATCACGCCCTGATCGGTCACAACCTGGGAATCTTCCCACTTGGCGCCGGCATTCATCACGTCGGTCTTGATCGACTTGTACGACGTCATCCGCCGCCCCTTGGCGATCCCGGTTTCGATCAGAAGCCAGGGCGCGTGGCAGACCGCCGCGACGACCTTCTTGGCGTCGAATATCTCCTTGATGAATTTCAGCGCCTTCGGCTCGGCCCGCAGCAGATCCGGATTGATCTGTCCGCCCGGCAACACGATCGCATCGTAGTCGGAGGCGGAAACCTGATCGAGCGTCTTGTCGACCTTCACCGGCCGGCCCCAATCCTTCATGTCCCAACCCTTGATCTCGCCTGCGGCCAGCGAAATCACGTCGACGTTTGCGCCGGCCTTCTTGAGCCGATCGCGCGGCACTTCCAGTTCCGACTGTTCGAAGCCGTGAGTTGCGAGGATTGCGATCTTCTTGCCTTTCAAGTCCATGGGAAACTCCGTCGCAGTGCATGGGAGATGCCGACCAATCAGCAATGCCGGACATCGTTCCTGCGCAACGCCGAATTGATCCAGCCTCGCCAGGAACCCACCTCGACGCTATTTCGGATTCGGCTCGACAAGCCCCGCTGCCGGATCCGGCAGCTTGCCCTCACGCGAAAGCTTGACGGCATTGCCGAGCGCGCGCGCGACATTCAAGGTCTCTTCCTGGAACGGCCTGTCCTCATCGAGGGCCTGATGCGAGGTCGCGTAAGGCTCCATGTAGCCGATATAGCCGTCGAGCTCGCCCGTTCGGCCGACCGAGATCAGCTCCATGTCCGTCAGCCAATCCGAAAGCGATCGTCGCATCGTTTCCGCACCGGCGGAGTCGCCGTGCACGACGAGACCGAAATAGCGGCCGGCGAGATGCCGCGGATACGGCCAGCCCTTAAGTTCGAGCGCCTTGGCTTCATCCGCGTGTTTGCCATGGGTTGAGGTTGGGTCGGGATTGCAGCCATCGGCGCAGACCATCCGGTCCATCATCGCCTTCAGCCCGGTCGGCGCATGATACCAGTTCACAGGCGACACGATCAGGATGCCATGCGCAGCGACCCATAGCGGGTAGATTTCGTTCATCCAGTCATCGGTCTGGTCGAGGGCATAGTTCGGATAGCAACTGCAAGGCCAATGGCACAGTGCGGGCGATGTGGAGACGCAGGATTTGCAGGGATGAATCTGCTTGCCGAACTCGGACGCCAGTCGCGAGAGATCGAGGATGTCGACGGCAAATCCCATCTCGACGAATACAGGCTCGGCCAGCTTGACCAATCGCCAGCTCTTGGACATCTCGCCGGGGCAGGTGTGCTCGCTCCGCGAGGAGCCGTTGATGATTAGGATGCGCGACACTTCCGCCGCGTCGTCATGGCGCCGCTGCGCCGCCAGGATCGCCTCGCGCGCGGCAAGCCAATCCACCGCGAGTTCGTATTCCGGATCGGCGAAGCCTGGCCCCGCTTTGCGCGTCAGCGGCGCCTTGCGCGAATGGCTGTAGGCATCCCACGCTGCGTCGATGATGGCGTCGATCTCCCGCTGAAGCGGCTTGAACGCGGGATCGACGAAACGGCTGCGGTAGCGTCGCGCGAACTCATCGCGCGGCAATTTGACGGGCGGCATGCCCTTGCGGATGGCCGGCGCCCTCATGTCGCACTCCTCCCCGCATTGTGAACGTAAGATGACATGTCGCGTTAACAACGTGACGTCGGCGACAGTTCCGGCGCGAGGAGTGCGACCACGGATGTCCGAGAAGCTGGATCGCAAGGTCAAGACGGCGCTCGACGAAACCCGTTTGCTTGTCCTCGGCATCCAAGTCCTGCTCGGCTTTCAATTCCAGGCCTTCTTCCAGACCGGCTTTCCCGCGCTCTCCTCCGCATCGAAAATGCTCTGCGCCGTCGGGCTTGCGCTGCTGACGCTTTCGCTGGGATTGCTGGTCGCCCCATCGATGGAACACCGAATCATCGAGCGGGGTTCATCATCGACGCGCCTGGTCCGCGCCACATCCTTCTATGCGACCGCCGGCCTGGTCCCGTTCTCCTTGAGCCTTGGCCTCGCCGTCTATGTCGTGATCGAAGGACATTTCGGCTGGTCCGCAGGCTTCGCAGGCGGACTCGCGCTGATATTCGCATCAAGCTTTGCGTGGTTCGGATTGGAGATGTTTCACCGGGAGAAACCGACGATGCCCGATTCAGGAGGAACGACCCCGCTCGCCACAAAAGTCGAGCAGTTGCTGACCGAAGCGCGCGTCATCATCCCCGGCGCGCAGGCTCTGTTCGGCTTTCAATTCATCGCCATGCTGACCACCGGATTTGAAGAACTGCCGCAAACGGTAAAGATCGTGCACGCCGTCGCGCTCGGCCTCGTCGCCATGAATGTCATCCTCCTGATGACGCCGGCCGCCCTGCACCGGCTTTCTTATGGTGGTGCTGATTCTGCGAATTTTCTCCGCACCGCCTCCGCGCTCGTGACGGCGGCGCCGTTATTTCTGGCCGCTGGCATTGCCGCGGAGGGCTACGTCGTGCTGAGCAAGATCACCACTGGCGAACTCGCGGCCACTTACGCGGCGGCGAGTTTTCTCGTCCTGGTCGGGTTCTGGTACGCTCTGCCGCTGATCGTGCGATGGACGGGCAAATAGCACAAGCCGTGATGCCGAGGCGTCACTTGCGATTCTTGTCCAGCGCCTGCGCCATCTCGCGGCAAACCCGTGGCCGGAATTTTCGTTCCTATAGATCGCAGGAGCCCTCGACGCCAACGCTTACCGCGGCGGCGGCTCCTCCTTGGAGGGCGGCGAACCCGTCGGACCGCCTTTGGCTTTCGGAGGCTGCGTGGGAGAACCATTGGGGCTGCCGGTCTGCCCGGCTCCCATGCCGGTGGTCGTGCCTTCCCGCACGCCGTCCGGCCGCGCCGGTGGATTTGCGCTGGGGTGTCCGGGAGAATCAATGTTCTTGCCTTGGTTGGGTTGCGCCAGGGCGCTTGAACTCGCGAGCGCGATCGCTGCGATCAAGAGCAATTTCTTCATGATGATCTCCTTCTGGAACATGCGCTTAACCAGTCCCGGCTCGATGCGTTCCGCGTGTTCGGACGGATGACGCAGCGAAACCATTAAGGCTGTCAGAGGTTTGTAGTCTCGAAGGGAGATTCCGATGGCGCTTTTTCGGGTGCGGCCGACCCGCACTGATAAGACGATCGCCGACACCGTGTCGGAGTACACGACGCCGGCAGCCGAGCGGGCCGCCGAGGTACTGACATGGGGCGCCGACGAGCATGTACTCTGCGCGCTTGCGCTGGGCTGGTGGCTTTATTCGCGCAACAAAGACGCGCGACAGCGCCGCGATAGCAGCCACCTCCTCCTGACCACGGTCGTCACCGCCACCCTCCCCCACCTGCTGAAGACCGTGTTCGACCAGGAGCGTCCCGATCGACAAACCGCGCGAGGTCACCTGCACGGCGTGCCGTTCTCCGGTAAACCGCTGGACGCTTTTCCATCTGGCCACGCGATTCACGTCGGCGCGATCGCTTCAGCCGCGACCGTGCTTCCACCAGCAAAGCGCAATGTGGTCTGGGCAGTCGGTGGAGGCTTGGTACTGACACGCATCGTCCTGCTTGCGCACTGGATGAGCGATGTCGTTGCCGGCCTTGCGATTGGCGCGCTGAGCGAACGGCTGTTGCGCCTCATCACCGGCTACGGAACGAATCGCGCTGTGCGCTGAAGCATCGCCGATCAGGCTGCGTCCTCAACGTCAGCCGCGCCGGGCACCAGCATCGCACGGATCTCCCGCGCCGTGCGCGCCGCACTGAACAGATAGCCCTGCATCTGAGTGCATCCCAACATGTGCACGGTGTCGCGCTGCTGCTCGGTCTCGACACCCTCCGCCGTCGTGATCATGTCGCGGTCGGCCGCGATGCTCACCACCGCGCGGATGATAGACGCCGACGAGCTGTTGCGGGTGACTTCCTTGACGAAGCTGCGGTCGATCTTGATCTTGTCGAACGGAAAGCGCTGCAGATATTGCAGCGAGGAATAGCCGGTTCCGAAATCATCCAGCGCGATATGAACGCCGAGCGCGCGAAGCTGGTTGAGCGCGACCAGCGCGGCATCATCGTCAGCGATCAGCACGGCCTCCGTGATCTCGAGCTCTAGGCGGCGGATCGAGCCCGCTCTCGGCCAGTGCCGTCGCGACTTTCAGCGACAGCGCTTCCGACTTGAACTGGATCGGCGACACGTTGACCGCCACGCGCACATGGGCGGGCCAGGTGGCAGCCTCAGCGCAGGCGGTCCGCAGCACCCATTGTCCGATCTCCTCGATCAGGCCAGTCTCCTCGGCGACCGGAATGAACTCGACCGGCGATACCATGCCGCGCACCGGATGCCGCCAGCGCACCAGCGCCTCGCAGCCGGTCACCTCGTCGCTGCGCAGATCGACGAGCGGCTGATAATGGATTTCGAATCCGCCCTCGACCAGTGCGGTGCGCATATCAGCCTCGAGCTCGCGGCGGAGCTTGGCCTCCTTCTCCATCTCGGGCTCGAAAAAACGATGGGTGCGGCGCCCGGCAGCCTTGGCAGCGTACATCGCCAGGTCCGCGCGCTTCAACAGGCCGAGCAGATCGGTACCGTCCCGCGGCGCGACTGCGATGCCGATGCTGGCGTCGCCGGACAAGCGGTGGCCATGGCAATCGAACGGCGTCCGCAGCGCCTGGTAGATCCGTTCAACCAGCGCGCTCACGTCGGCATCGGCATTGACGCCGCGCTGAACGATCGCGAACTCGTCCCCTCCGAGACGAGCAATGAAATCCTCCAGTCCGATCGACTGACGCAAACGTTCGGCAACACGAGTGAGGAACTCGTCACCGATCAAATGGCCGAGCGAATCGTTGATGCGCTTGAACTCGTCGATATCGATATAAAGAATGGCGAACTGCACATGGGCTGTCTCGAGCAGCAAGCCCTCGGCGTGGCGCTGGAACAGCGTCCGGTTCGGCAGATTGGTCAGCGGATCGTAATGGGCGAGATGCTCGATCTTCGCCTCGACCCGCCGCCGCTCGGTCACATCTTCCATCGTCGTGGCCCAGCCACCGTCGGGCGAGCGCTTGAAGATCATTCTGATTGTTCGTCCATCCTGCGTCGAGATATAGCCCTCACCTGCCTCGCTCCGGTTCGGTCCGAGGAAACGCGCGCAATATTCGTCGACATCTCCGATAAAGGAGCCGATCGACTGGCGATGCAGCACGAGCTCGCGCAGGTGGCATCCGGGCCTGGCGACATCAGGCGATACGCCGAGCATATCGAGATAGCGCTGGTTGCAGATCACGAGTCGACCCGACGCGTCGAACAACAACAACCCTTGCGTCATGTTGTTGATGGCGGTGTCGAGATGAAAGCTCTTCTCCGACAGCTTCTGGCGCGCGGCGTCGTGCTGCCGTTGCAGTTGCCTCACGATCAGGAAGATCGTGACGATGACGACGACAATAGCCAGCACCGCAGCGCTGAACTGCAGTTTGGTCTGCGCGCGCCAGTCGGCGAGCGCCGTCGAGGTCCTGGTCGTGGCAACGATCAGGATCGGAAAATGAGTCAGCGGTCGAACGGCGCCGATCTTGTCTTCGGCATCTTCCGTGCTGAAGCGCCCCGAGATATTTCCGTCAAGCATCAGGGCCTTTTGGAATGACGGGAGACTGGCTACGCTCTTGCCGAGCGCCCCGTCATCTCTGGGGTAGCGGGCGATGACCGTGCCATCGCGATGGATCATTGAGATGATTGTGTCGCCATTCAGCGCCAGGGAAGCGACGAAATCCTCGAACTGCCTGGGCTCGACACCCCGGCTGGAAAAGCCGACGATGGTGCCGTTGTGGCCGACGATCTTGCGGGCGAACAGCGTCGTCCACTTGCCCGTCACGCGGCTCACCGCGGGTTCGACGATGACGTCCGGTGTCGGCTTGCCGGAGGTAAACTCCCTGAAATATCGCCGATCCCTGATGTTCATGTCGGGCACCGGCCACATCTCCGAGGAATTGATCAGCCACCCCTCGGCATTGAACAGATTGAGGCCACCGACATGCGGCAGGGCCGCAAGCCTGGTGCGCAGCATTTCGTGCGCGCTCAGCAGTGACATCGTTTTTTCGAACTGATCGGCGGTATCGACCCCGTCCGCCCGCATGTAGGCGACGACATCATCGTGCACGTGCTGAAGATCGGAAAGTTGCTGATCGAAATGGCGGGACAGCAAGAGCGCCGTGTTGGAGAGTTGGCGTTCGGCAAGATCGAGCGCGCGCTCCCGGAATTGCAGCGCAAGGTAGCCGGTGCCGAGCCCGATCGCGACCACGAGCGCCACCGCGCATAGGACGAGCCACTGGATTGCGCTCAAGCGCAATGGCGCCGCGGTGGTCAATTTCCACCACCACCGGCTCTGCGAGATCTCGCTCTTGGCCGAGCTGTCTGACACTTCCCTGCCCCTAGAGGCGCTTGTTGTAAGGGACACAACCCAAGAGGGCGTTAGGAAAATGAGTTATTGACCGGTTAACATGGAACCTTGCTTCTGAGCGTTACCAGATTTCCACCGCGCAATACCGCTTGTGCACTATTGGACGTTACGCAGTTTATGAGAGATTGAAGTGTTTGCCGGATAGTGCCCGCGGGCAATCCTCATTCGGGCATCTCACCGGGGGCGGACAAGCGCGCAACAAGATGAACGATTTCACGCAATCGGTGGCGACGGCGCTCTCGCTGATCGCCGGCCTGGACGCTGAGCTGGTCGGCATCGTCATCCTGTCGCTGCGCGTCAGCCTGTCAGCGAGCCTGCTGGCGCTGCTGATCGGCGCCCCCATCGGGGTCCTGCTTGCGATCAGCCGGTTTGGCGGACGGCAAGCCATGATCGTGCTGGCGAATGCCATGCTCGGCCTGCCGCCGGTGGTGGTCGGACTGGCGCTTTACCTCCTGCTGTCGCGCTCCGGTCCGCTTGGATTTGCCGGGCTGCTGTTCACGCCGAGCGCCATGATTGTCGCGCAGACGATCCTGGCCACGCCGATCGTGGCCGCACTCGTGCACCGTCCGGTTTCGCTGTTGTGGGCGGAATATTCCGATCTCATGCGGACGGACGGCTTGTCGCGCCTGCGGAGCATAGCGCTGCTGTCCTCGCTCGGCCGCACCTCGTTCTTGACCGCGTTCCTTGCCGCCTTCGGCCGCGCCATCGCCGAAGTCGGGGCCATCATCATCGTCGGCGGCAACATCCGCGGCTACACCCGAACCATGACGACCGCGATCGCCCTGGAAACCAGCAAGGGCGAGTTGCCACTGGCGCTCGGGCTTGGCCTGATCCTGCTCGGCCTCAGCGTGACCGTGAGCACGGTGGCGTTCCTACTAATCGGACGCGTTGGGGAAAAATAGCTGCTCGCCGCCGACCTTGTAGTCGGCAATCACCTTCTGCCCCTCGGCGGAGATCAACCAGTCGATGAAGGCCTGCCCGTCCTTGGCTTTCACGCTTTGGTGCTTGGCCGGATTGACGAGCATCACGCCATATTGGTTGAACAGGCGCCGATCGCCCTCAGTCAGGATCGAAAGATCGCCGCGATTCTTGAACGACAGCCAGGTGCCGCGATCCGATAGCACATAGGCATTGTCGGATGCGGCCATGTTGAGCGCGGGCCCCATTCCCTGCCCGATCTCGCGGTACCAGGCCCCCTTCGCCGTCGCGATATCGATGCCCGCGTCCTTCCATAAACGCAGTTCGGCCTGGTGCGTGCCGGAGCGGTCGCCGCGCGAGACGAAGGTCGCCTTCGCGGCCGCGATCTTCTTCAGCGCCTCAGTAACGTCCTTGCCACCGCCGATGTGCGCCGGATCGGACTTCGGCCCAATCACCACGAAATCATTGTACATCACGTCCTGGCGCTTGACGCCAAACCCTTCGGCCAGGAATTTCTCCTCGGCCGGACGGTCATGCACGAACACCACGTCAGCATCGCCGCGCCGTCCGATGTCGAGCGCCTGGCCGGTGCCGACCGCGACCACCTTGACACCGATGCCGGTCGCCGCCGTGAAGCGCGGCAACAGGAAGCCGAACAACCCGGACTGCTCGGTTGATGTCGTCGATGCCACCGTGATTGAGCGCTCCTGCGCGAACGCGCTGGAGATCATGAGAAGCGTTGCGATCAGGATTCGTGCGAGCATTTCCTCACCTCCGCGAAGCCGGATGTTTGGGAATGTTCTACTTCATCTCGGCCTGCCCGACTATAAGCAAGGCGATCCACCAGAGCGATCGGAGTCGCGGGCTTTACAATCTCCCCAAACTGCGCGACTCCGTCGTCGCGCCGTCATGTTCGGCGGCGCAAGGAAGGTGGCAAGAAGCTGATGGACGCATTGACGATCTTCGGGCTGTTCGCCGTCACGATGATGCTCGTGTGCTATGCGGCCGAAGACCGCAGCCCGTGGTTCATTCTGGCTTTCGCCATCGCCTGCGCGCTCGGCTCGGCCTACGGTTTCCTGCAGGGCGCTTGGCCGTTTGGCCTGGTCGAAGCGGTCTGGGCGGTCGTTGCATTGCGGCGCTGGATGCTCAAGCGGCTGCCGGCGAAGGCGTAACGTTATAGCATTCGGCGATCTCCTGCCTTGAATCGGTGCTGCGGCGGCGCTAACTAGCCGCCATGGACCCTCGCTTCGCCGCACCGGATTCTTCGACCCGCAAGGCCCCGTCACGCCGCTGGCGTAGCCTGCTCGCGGGACTGATCTCGTTGGCGCTCGTGCTGTCCTTCTTTCACAGTCTCGGCTTCGACAGCGATGATGCGGTGCCGGCGCTGTCGATCGCGCAACTCGCCGGCGATACCACCGACAAGGCTCCCGCCCATCCGGCACCCCTCCATGGCGACCACTGTCTGACCCACGTATCGACAGTGGCGCCGCAGGACACGTCGGTCTCGATCGAATATATCGCGCACGCCTATCGCCTCCTTGCCATGCGTGCACCCGAAACGGCCGAGCCGATCTCTCCCTTCAAGCCACCCCGCGCCTGATCCGATCGGCATGACCGATCTGGCCGCGCTGCCACCCGGCGTCGGGCCTTGCATACACATATCGCTATGGCAGCAGCGCCGGGTTCGGACCCGCGCGCGGTGGGAAGGCATATATGAGACGGATTCTTCTTTTCGTTGCCGGCATCATCGTTGGCGGCGGCCTGGGTATCGCGATTTGGTCGAACTGGCCGCTGTCGGGGGCGCCGGCGCAGCAAGAAACCGCGACGGGCGGAGCGGCAAAAGCCGAAAGCGAGGATCACGGCACCGGCCACATCGCACTGAGCGATGAGCAGATCAAGGATGCCGGCATCACCTTGGCCCCGGTTGCGGGCGGTATGCTCAAACGCCACTTCCTGGCGCCGGGCTCGCTTGTTCCCGACGCCGACCACATCGGCCGCGTCTCCGTGCGCGTCCTGGCGACCGTCGCCGAGTTGCGCAAGCGCCTGGGCGACAGTGTCGAAAAAGGCGAGATCGTCGCCGTCATCGAAAGCCGCGAGGTGGCAGACGCCAAGAGCCAATACCTCGCCGCGCGGCTGACCAACGATCTGCAGCAGACGCTCTACAACAGGCAGAAGACCTTGGCCGAAAGCCGCGCCATGTCGGAAAACGAATTCCTGCGCACCCAGCTCGCCGCCAATGACGCACGGATCAAGCTCGACGGCGCCAGGCAAAAACTGTTCGCGCTGGGGCTGTCCGAAAAGGAGATAGCCGACCTCCCGAACCAGCCGCCGGAAAGCCTGCGCGAACAGCATTTGCGTGCGCCGATCTCGGGCCGGGTCTCGGAACGGCGCGTCGACGTTGGCGGGCTGATCGGCCGTGAGGGCCAGGAAAGCGAGCTGTTCGTCATCGTCAATCTGGATGATATCTGGGTCGATCTCGCGGTCTCCCCAGAAGACATCGCCGCGGTGCACGAAGGCGGGCTGGTCACGATCCGCGCCATCGGCAGCGACGACGAAGCGGTCGCGCGGGTGATCTTTGTGAGCCCCCTGCTCGATCGCGAGACCCGCAACGCCCGTGTCATCGCAACCCTGCCGAACCGCGATCACCGATGGAGGCCGGGCACTTTCGTCACCGCAGAAGTGCCGCTCGGCGGCGAGCCCTCCAGGGTAATCGTCTCAAAGAAGGCGCTGCAGACCGTCAGGGGCAATCCCACGATATTCGTGCGTGACGCCGTAGGGTTTGAGGCGCGACAGGTGCGGACCGGTCGCGAGGATGATGACGACGTCGAGATCGTGAGTGGTCTTTCGCCGGGAGAGACGATCGCCGTCGCCAACACATTCACGCTCAAGGCCGAGTTGGAAAAGGCCGAAGCGGAGCATGGCCATGATTGAGGCGATCATCGGCTTCTCCATTCACCGCCGCTGGGTGATCGTTGCGCTCTGTGCCATCGTCATGGCGCTCGGCGGCTTTGCACTGACGAAAGTGTCGATCGACGCCGTGCCAGACATCACCAACAAGCAGGTGCAGATCAACACGACGGCCCATGCGCTGTCGCCGCTTGAGATTGAGAAGCAGGTCACCTTTCCCGTCGAGACAGCACTCGCGGGCGCCCCTGGCCTCGAGAGCACGCGCTCGCTGTCGCGCAACGGCTTTTCACAGGTGACGGCCGTCTTCAGCGAAAGTACCGATATCTACTTTGCGCGCCAGCAGGTCATCGAACGCCTTGCCGAGGTCCGCGCCCGCTTGCCGCAAGGCATCGAACCGCGGATCGGTCCGATCTCGACCGGCCTTGGCGAGATCTACATGTGGACCGTCCACTTCGCCGGCAAGCCCGTCGAAGCCGACGGCGTGCCGGGACTGCAACGCGACGGCAGCTTCGTCACCAGCGACGGAGCACGGCTCAGGGGCGACATCGAGAAGAACGCCTATCTGCGCACCGTGCAGGACTGGATTATCAGGCCGCAGATCAAGACCGTTCCTGGCGTTGCCGGCGTCGACACCATCGGCGGCTATCTCAAGCAGTACCAGGTCCATCCCGATGCGGCGAAGCTGATCGCGCTCGGCTTGACCTTTGCCGATGTTGCGAACGCGATTGAGGCCAACAATGTCAGCCGCGGCGCGCGCTACATCGAAAGGAATGGCGAGGGCTTTGTTGTGCGCTCCGGCGGCCGCATCGAGAACATCGACGAGCTCGGCGCCATCGTCGTCACCACGCGCGGCGGCGTCCCGGTGCGGATCCGCGACATCGCGACCGTCACGATCGGCGGTGAGAGCCGCACCGGCAGCGCCAGCGAGAACGGCCATGAGGTGGTGGTCGGCACGGCCCTGATGCTCATCGGCGCCAACAGCCGCACGGTGTCCTCGGCGGTCGATGCGCGACTGCGCGCGATCGCGCCGACGCTGCCGCCTGGTGTCGAGGTCACGACCGTGCTCGACCGCACCCAACTTGTTGATGCCACCATCGCGACTGTGGCGACGAATTTGAGCGAAGGCGCGCTATTGGTCATCGCCGTGTTGTTTGTCCTGCTCGGCAATTTCCGCGCGGCGCTGATCACCGCGCTGGTGATCCCCGTGGCGATGCTGATGACCGCCATCGGCATGTGGCAGGGCGGTATCAGCGCCAATCTGATGAGCCTGGGCGCACTCGATTTCGGCCTGATCGTCGATGGTGCCGTCATCATCACCGAGAACAGCCTGCGCCATCTGGCAGAGCGGCAGCGCGAACTTGGACGTCCCCTCTCCCGCGACGAGCGGCTGGCCACGGTGCGCGCCTCCGCGGTCGAGATGATCCGCCCGAGCCTCTACGGGCAGGCGATCATCCTCCTGGTTTACGTGCCGCTCCTCACCTTCACTGGCATCGAAGGCAAGATGTTCACGCCGATGGCCGTGACCGTGATCCTGGCATTGGCATCGGCATTCGTTCTGTCGCTGACATTCGTTCCCGCCGCGATCGCTATCGCCGTCACGGGACGTGTCCAGGAGCATGAGAGCAGGATCGTTACCGCCTTGAAGCGGCTGTACCGGCCGCTGCTACGCTATGTGATTGCAGCGCCACTGCCTGTCATCGCAACGGCCGCCGTGCTGTTTGTTGCCGGACTGGCAGGCTTCGCGCGGCTCGGACAGGAGTTCATCCCGTCACTGGACGAGAAGAACATCGCCATGCATGCGCTGCGGATTCCCAGCACCGCGCTATCGCAGTCGCAGGCGATGCAGCTTGCCGTCGAGAACGCCGTCAGCCGCCTGCCGCAGGTTGCCTTCGTCTTCTCCAAGACCGGCACGGCCGAGGTCGCGAGCGACCCAATGCCGCCGAACGCCTCCGACACCTTCATAATCCTCAAGCCGCGCGATCAATGGCCGGACCCTTCGATAGCGAAGGAGGAACTGGTCGAGCAGATTGCGAAGGCCGTCAATCGCGTGCCCGGAAACGTCTACGAGTTCACCCAGCCGATCCAGATGCGCTTCAACGAACTGCTGGCCGGCGTTCGCGGCGATATCGCCATCAAGGTATTCGGCGACGAGTTCGAGCCGATGCTGAAGGCGGCCAACGAAGTGGCCTCGATCCTGCGCTCGGTGCGCGGGGCGACCGATGTGAAGGTGGAGCAGGCCGGCGGCCTTCCCGTCCTCGATATCAGAGTTGACCGTGCTGCCATCGCGCGCCGCGGCCTGAGCGCGGCGGCGGTGCAAGATGTGATCGGCGCCGCAGTCGGAGGCCAGGACGCGGGCGTCGTGTTCGAAGGCGACCGCCGGTTCGACATTGTCGTGAGGCTGCCGGAAGGCTTGCGATCCGACCTCGAGGCACTCGGCAACCTTCCCGTGGCGCTGCCGAAGGCAGCGCCCAATGCGCCGGTCCAGAGCCTGCCGCTCAATCGGCTGACGCGGTTCTCCTTCACGGAGGGACCTAACCAGATCAGCCGCGAGAACGGCAAGCGCCGCATCGTCATCACCGCCAACGTCCGCGCCCGCGATCTCGGCTCGGTCGTCGTGGAAGTCCAGGCCAAAGTCGGCCAGAAGGTCAAGCTGCCGCCCGGCTACTGGATGAGTTGGGGCGGACAGTTCGAGAACCTGGCTGCCGCCCGACAGAGGCTCGGCATCGTCGTGCCGGCGTGCTTTGCGTTGATCTTCCTGCTGCTGTTGGCGGCGACGGGATCGGCGTGTGATGCGCTGCTCGTGTTCAGCGCGGTGCCGCTCGCGCTCACCGGCGGCATCGCCGCGCTCTGGCTTCGCGGCATGCCGTTCTCCATCTCTGCGGCGGTCGGCTTCATCGCGCTATCCGGCGTCGCCGTGTTGAACGGGCTTGTGATGCTGAGCCTGGTTCGCAAGCTCCATGACGATGGCATGCCGCTACGAAAGGCCATCGAGAGCGGCGCCCTCACCCGGCTTCGCCCGGTCGTGATGACCGCACTCGTGGCGGCGCTCGGCTTTGTGCCAATGGCCTTCGCCACCGGGACAGGCGCGGAGGTACAGAAGCCACTGGCGACCGTCGTCATCGGCGGCCTGGTCAGCGCCACGCTGCTGACGCTCACCGTTCTTCCGGCGCTCTATGCCCAGTTCGGGCGGCGGGATGAAGACGCCGCCGTACAGCGCGCCGGGCTACCCAAGGCGGCGGCGGGGAAATAGCCCCGCCGTCGCAATCCTTCACATTGTCGGGTGACTTACATCAACCCGATATCGAACACGTTCGGCAGTTGCACCAGCGGCAGCGCCGCCGCGCCGACCAAAGTGGCGACCATCGCTGCGAGCGCGTGGCTGGTGCGGCGGCTGCCGCGCATCTGGCTCGCGATCCACTCCAGCACCTTGGTATCGATGTTGGCGGCGTGCGTGGGCGCCCAGCTCTCGATGTCGGTGTCCGCCGACAGCGCCACGTTGCGCGGCGGCACCGGCAGGCCGGACATCGAAGCGGCGTGATGGGCGACCGCCTTGGCCAGGAGGTCATCGAAACGGCCATCGTCGCTGCGTTCGGCCGCGGCTTCGTTGATCTCGAACAGCGCCGCGACCTCCTCCCGGCTCACCGGCTGGTGTGCAACGGCGGTGGCGGTCAAGATGCGCGCGCACCAGGCGGCGTCGTCGGCATCGAGCGCTCGGGAAAAATGGATGCGGCCCTTGGTGGTGGGGCCTTCGCCGGTGATCACGCCATCGCGCACGATGGTCAGGGCATGGGCGGCAGTCTTACGGCAGGACGGTTGCAGGGCGACCATGACATCGGTCGCCTCGATACTAGGAGCAGACATAGCGAGACTTCTCAGTTCCTCATTCCAGTCCAGCATTTCCACGCCGGCGTAAACGAGTGGTTACCGATTCGAAACCAGCGTTTCGACATTTGTACATAGTTGCCAATTGGTCGCTGTGACCGCTGTCACGGTTCGAGCCTCTTAGCAGATCGGACCGCGGAGATGGGGGCCATAAAAGGCAATTCCA
Source organism: Bradyrhizobium cenepequi (assembly GCF_020329485.1). Classification (GTDB taxonomy): domain Bacteria; phylum Pseudomonadota; class Alphaproteobacteria; order Rhizobiales; family Xanthobacteraceae; genus Bradyrhizobium; species Bradyrhizobium cenepequi. Next base: position 90,625 of record NZ_JAGKJI010000019.1, on the reverse strand, counting down.
CGGCAATCCGTGGTCTTGCGGGAGCTATGGGTTTTTTCGCCGCAGGTAAACCGATCAAAACAAGTTGCTCGGGGTTCCACGACAAAAGAGAATGATTTCACCTTTTGGCTACAGTGGTTCACTTAAGCCCTTGCTGCGCCTATACTCTCACCACCCTGAGACAGGAAATTCTTTAGCCACTTCAATAACATGAGGCAAAACCATGACACTTCCGATTGGCGCAACCGCCCCCGATTTCGAAGCCGAAACCACCGAGGGCAAAATTAAATTCCACGACTGGATCGGCAATAGCTGGGCGCTCCTGTTCTCCCACCCCAAGGACTTCACCCCGGTCTGCACCACCGAGCTCGGCGCGCTCGCCAAGCTGAAACCGGAATTCGACAAGCGCGGCGTCAAGCTGATGGGCCTCTCGGTCGATCCTGTCGACCGCCATGCCAAATGGTCTGAAGACATCAAGGAGACCCAGGGTGCCGCGCCGAACTATCCGATGATCGCGGACACCGACTTCAACGTCTCCAAGCTCTACGAGATGCTGCCCGCCTCGGCCTCCGGCGATCCCCTCACCCGCACGCCGGCGGACAACCAGACCGTCCGGAACGTCTTCGTCATCGGCCCCGACAAGAAGATCAAGCTGGTGCTGGTCTATCCGATGACCACCGGGCGCAACTTCCAGGAGATCCTGCGCGTCATCGACTCGCTGCAGCTCACCGCCAAGCATCGGGTCGCCACTCCGGCCGACTGGAAGCAGGGCGAGGACGTCATCATCGCGGGTTCGGTCAGCGACGACGAAGCGAAGACGATCTACCCCGAGGGCTGGAAGGCGCCGAAACCCTATATCCGCATCGTCGGCCAGCCGAAGTAAGGCCTCGCGCCATCGATATCCGACCATCATGCCCAGCCTCTTGCTGGGCATGATGGAGGTGTCTCGAGCTGCATTCTCCCCGGATTGCCCTCCCCGCTCAAGCCATCGCCGCCGCTTCCGCGCGAGTGCGGGCTTACGGCCTAGGCCAAACTGCGCAATGCCCAGGTCGCGACAACTGCGCAATGCCCAGGTCGCGACATCGGTTTGACGCTTTCACGAATCCCGCTATCCTTGTGCTCTCGTTCAACTGTTGGGGGATGACATGGACGACGACAAGCCCGTAATTGATCAGGTGACCGACACGCTCGGCGCTGCTGCAACGGCCACCGCCGGAGCCGCAACGACAGCCGCGAAGAAGGTGCGAAGGGCCGCCAAGAAGGTGGCGAAGAAGGTAGCCCCGGCCAGGAAGAAGACAGCGAAGAAGTCCAAGAAGGCTGGCAAGAAGGCCGCGAAGAAGTCGGCAAAGAAGACGAAGAAGGCGCCGAAGAAAACCGCCAAGAAAAAGAAGGCCAAGAAGAAGTCGAAGCGCTGAGCGAAAGTTGCAGCCCTGGTACCGGCGTCGTCCCATCGAAAGACGGGGCGACGGCGGTTGAGTTCTGATTCAAATGTCAAACAGCCTTTCGCTGTCATCGTCCGGCCTGACCAGACGATCCAGTGTTCCAGAAGCGGCCGAGCTTAAGTTGAGAGGCCGCCGGATACTGGATGCCCGCCTTCGCGGGCATGACGGTGGAGTATGTTGAGATGATGTGAGGCCGCATTCTCGCGGCGCTTGGCGCCCGAGGTTTGCTTCAGTTTCCACCCCCTTATTGAGTAGAGGGCGCAGGGAAAGCCGGGTGCCGGTTGCACCCGTGGGCCCCGTGCAACAAAAAGCACGGGGGTAGGACCACAGGTCAACCGGAGCAACACCGGCTTTCCCTGCGCAGTGGTTTACGGCTTACTTCGTGCTCTTCCCGGTGACCGGGCTTTCTTGCCACCGTCGCCTCTCGCGCAAACTTGCTTCGCGCAAAAAACTTAGCGCCAGTGTCGGGGCGCCAGAACCACACGACTTCGCCGTCCACGGATAGTCACGCTCGTCAGTCGCAACACCCGCGTCCACCACATCCCACCGCAACGTTCGTGACGATCGCGAGCCGCCCCTCATTCGGGTGAGACGCGCGGAGTTAAATCACTGATTTGCCCGACGACGGAAGCGGAATGTTTTTCGCGCGAGGGCTGGACGGGGCAAATCACTTTGATTGGGTTGGAGAAATTTCCGCAAACACCACTCGTCATTCCGGGGCGACGCAAAGCGTCGAGCCCGGAATCCATTTCGCCACCTGCGCAAGTGCATGAATGGATTCCGGGCTCGCGCTAAGCGCGACCCGGAATGACCGAGACAATGGGCCGAGTAAGGTTCGGGTGAGACGAACGGCGAAGACGCGGCCGCGCCCTACCACTCTTCCGGGCAGGGATCGACGATCTTCCAGAGCTCGACGCCGTTCTTGATCTTCTTCATTTCGGTGGTCAGCCCGCCGTTGCGGCGGATCCACTCCTTCACCGCCTGCGGGTAATAGGACATTAGGTCGGAGGTGCCATCCAGGCTCGTGACCTTGATGCCGAAGGTGAAGGCCTTGTCGTAATAGGCCTGGTGGAAGCCGACGCTCGCCCTGGGTGTGACGCAGATCTTGTTCATCGGCACGATGCCGAACACCAACGTGCAGGCGGAATTGCAGATGCCGTCGATGACGACGCGGTCGCCGCGGTCGCGGATACGCTTGTACTTGGCCTTGTACTCGTCGACATAGCCGCCATGGTCGCGCGTGATGTGCAGGACGGCGCGCGCCGGCGCTACAGCGAGAGCAAGGAACAACAGGGCAAGAAACGTGATGCGCATGAACAAATGTGACGGGTAGCCTTGGTGGCCTCAAACGCAGCCGGCTGTCGACCCGGACCAGAGCCAAAGACTCTGGCCGGACTGTGTTGGGAAACCGTTAAGCATCCAGATGGGCCAAAAATTGACGTGATGTGGCCGATTTCCCGCAGTTTTTCCTTCCAAACCGCGCTAAATGAAGGGCCGGATCGGCCAGAATCGCCCGGCTGGCCCTGGAGACCTGCAATGCCCAGACTGAAGTTTTTCGCCGCCGCAGCGGTACTTGCCGTCATGGCCGCCGCCCCAAGCGTGGCCGATGCCCGCCACTACCGCCACCACCGGCATCACGCCTGGCGCCTGCCCTATCAGATCAGCTACCTCCACAATTACGGCCCGGGCGCTGTACCCGGCACCTTCGCGTATTATGACGGCCCGGCGACGGTAAAATGCCGCCAAAGCGCCGCCGCCTATATCGGCCAGGACCGCCGCCGGCATCCCTGCTACTGAACCGGACCGGGCGGGACGGCGTGCACAGAGCACCGTTCCCGCTCCGGCCGCTGGCCGTTCCGGCCCAACTCTGATAATCGACAGTTAGATCATGATACGACTGGACGGAGCCTGATCACGATCTAACTTTTCTGTTTGCGCATGATCTCCTCGGAAAACCGGTTTCCACTTTTCCGGATCATGCTCCAAGGCACGCGCTCGTAGCTCAGCTGGATAGAGCATCGGATTTCGATTCCGAGGGCCGGGAGTTCGAATCTCTCCGAGCGCGCCATTTAAGACTATGAGCCTCAAGCGCTTTTCGCGGTCGCCTCTTTTCCATTCTGAACGCCGTCCGGCGCTCCATTCTGAACGTTTGTCTCCGCTTCGTTCGCCGGAGCTTTCGCCGCGGCTTCAGCCAGCACATGAGCGTGCCTCTTGCGGGTGGCAGACAGCATGCGCACCTGTGTGCGCTTGGCGTATCCCGTGTAAGCCTTTTGGGTCTTGTGGGTGGACAGCGCGCGGCCTTGGCCGTCTGTTAGCTCTGCCTCTTCTAGCTCGGTCATGCCGCCGTGCCGGCAGGCGTCTAGCGTGAAGTGCGAGGGTACACCGTCGATGTTCTTGCGCAGCCGGGTCACGACGTGATTGAGCGAGCTGTACACCCACGGTACCGCCACACCCTCGTTCGGCTTCTCCTTTTTGGATTTCTTACCGACCTCCCGAAGGATCATTGGCACGCCGAGCCTGGGCAGCTTGGCAAGCACTTCCTCGGCCTCGGCATAGAAGCGGACCACCCCTTCCTCGGTCTCTTCCTCAAGCGGATGGGGAGCGATCGTTCCCGTTTTATGGTGAATCACACGGATGGTCGTTGGTGCCCCTGGAGCCCGATAGTCCGACCACTTCATGTGGCCCATAACGACGTTCTCTGGCCGCTGTAGCCACTCGAAACAGATGACGGCGGTGGCGGCAGCTTCCGGATATCCCTTGTCGATGGCACCCCACGCAAAGGCGTAGACCTCATCGCGGGTGACTGCCGGCTTCTCGCCCTTGGCACGCACCTTGAGCGTCACACCGGTCCACGGATTCGGCACCTGCTTGTCAAACTCCTCCGGGAAGAGGCGATGCACCACGCGCCACGCCTTGCGGCACAACCCAACAAGTTTCTCGCCGGTGCGCAGGCGCGGCTTTCCCTTCAAGTCCTTTTTGCCGGTGCCGACTAGAAACTTGGCGTAGAGCTTGTCGGCGGCGCGCGGTGTGATGAACTTAACGGGACGGCTGCCGACGCGCTCGCCGTTCTTGGTGAGGATGTCGCATATCTGCTCCATCGCCCACTCGTAGTCGCTGCGCGAGCGCTTCGCGACCTTCTCAAGAAAGGCGTCGCTGATCTTGTACTCACGAAACAGCCAGTCGACGCTGCCGTATTTCGGCATCAAGACACCCGGCGACACCGGCCGGCCCTTGCGGGTCAAGTCCCATTCATCGAACTGCTCGTTAAGGGTCTTGGCGCGCTCGATCATCTTCGCGAAGTCGGTGCCTAGCGGCTCGTTCACAACCGAGCATTCGAGCTTCCGATACTTCGTCGGTACGTTGTAATAATAGGCGATCTGGCCGCTGCTAAGTCGCTTGGGAATGACGTGGCGTGGCAAGTCCAAGGTCACAGTTCCTCGGCGAGGTCGCCGTTCCCGCCGTCTGGCGCTATCGCTCTGTCCAGGTCGTCGATCAACCATAGTCTTCTGCGCCCCTCAGCCACGCGAGGGGCAGGATATTCCTTGCCGACCCGCTTAAGGAAGTCCTCAACTGTCGCTTCACCGCAATACCCCGCAGCAAGGTCGGCACGCATGCGGCGAGGCCATGCGCCATGTGGAATGGATGCAGGACGGCGACGCCGCGACGAAGCGGGGTGGTCGGTTAAAATGTCGGGCAAGGGCGCGCCCTCGGGAATAATGTACTTGCGTACCTCGCCGGCTAGAGCCGACGCACAGGGCGTAGAACGCGCCACCCAGCGAAATAGGAAGGCCTACCGGGGGCGCAAGGGTGAGCCGACGTTTTTTTGAGCCGACTCGCTTTCGTTTTGGTCCATTATAGAAGATGGCCCGCCCCGCTGTTCGTGCGAGGCGGGCTGTGATGCCAATCGCAAGACCAATCAGACTCCGAGGAAGATGACCTCATCATCCGAAGCCCGTTTCGCCCAAGCCGAGCGCGCATAGTCCAGTCGCGCTGTGCCGGTGGGGTCGTGAAGCGCAGCCCACTTGCCGACGCTCCTCACGCTCTCTGATGTTTCGTAGAAGTCCACATAGAGACCGCCGCCGCGAACAATCGGATTACACCCCTCTTCGCGAAGCCCGTGAAAATACGTCCTAGCGCAGAAAGGCGTTGAAAGGTCGATACCCGCGCTAGCATTAAGATTAAGGTCAGTCATTCATAACCCCTGTCGTCCGGCTCATTTGACCGGCCCCACATTTCTGTTAACAGTTATCCATGGCGAAGTCAACAATAACTGTTAACAGAAAACGTAAGCCGGGACGCCCTAGAGTGGGATCGACCCTGATCGGTGTGCGCTTGCCGCCGCCTGAACTAGAGACGCTCGACAGTTGGCGCCGCAAGCAGGCCGACCTGCCTGGCCGCCCCGAGGCGATTCGTAGGTTGGTCGAGATGGCGTTGAAGGCAAGGAAGTGAATGGCCGACTATCGGGAGATTTCCCAAGAATATGCGCAGGGTGCGATCAAGGCTTGCATTCTAATAAATGCTGGTGCCGCGGCAGCCCTTCTCACTCAGGCCGCTAAGTTCATAGAGATAAAGAACGCAGCGCTTACGAGCGCCATAACATGCTCGATGCTTTTGTGGGCGTTTGGGACTGTGGCTGCCATTAGCACTTGGGTTCTGGCGTTCCTTTCAACCCGCTACGTGGATAAGAGCGAAAAAGAGGTTGCCCGACAATCTCGCCATTTGCGCACATCGGACATCTTCATGCTTGCCGGGGTAATCGCGGTAGTGGGTTCGCTAGCCTTGTTCGTCGCGGGGTGCATCACTCTAGCGGTCAGCCTGCGCGGCTCTACGTAGAGATCAAAGACATTCGCAGGGCACGTGTAGTTCAGAGGCTTGGGGAAGTAATGAGCGACGACGCGCCGGAGTTTCGTATCTCACTGAGCGAAGCGGAGTTGACTGATCTCGGCAGATTTTATGCGGTGTGGTCGCAAATCGACTGTCTTCTTTGCGTGCTAGTATCCCGCATCTTCAATGTCGAGAGCGGAATAGGCGCCGCGTTTATGGACGCAATGACGACGGGAGCCAGACTCGATCTGCTCCGCCGGAACCTCGACGACATCAAAGATAAATCTGTCTTCGAGAAAGCGAAAAAGCTCTGTAATAGCCTAGCATCACTCGTCGATCAAAGAAACCATGCTACCCATGGTATGTGGGGCACCTATGTGAATCCGGATACAAAATCCGAATACGCAGCTGCCTTTTTTGGGAAAAAGGGCTTCAAACCTTTATATGCATCAGAGCTGGCCGAGCTAACGCGTCGAACGATAAAGAAGACAAGGGAGCTTGGTGAGTTGATCGCAGCTATCGATCCTAAATACGACGCGACGCCAAATAAGGGTTTTTGGTTTTCTCCCGAACCTGAGCAAATGCGACACCAAGAGATAATATAGCGACCGCGGTTTCATGGCGGCTGCCCCAGTCTGGATGATAGTCGGCAAGTATATCCAGAGCATCAGACACGACACTTTCGGGAAGCGCCACCTCAGCCGTATTCTTCATTCTCGTCCTCACCTGTAGCAACGTCACCGCTCCTCCTCCGGATGCACCCATTTGTAGGGCGTGATCCTCTGCGTCTCAGTCAGCTTGATCATGTGGACAGGCGGCGCGTAGCGCCCCTTCCGGCATGACCGGCATTTCAGCGAGGCCTCGATCGCGCTTGATTGAAAGGACGTGATGAAAAGGTTCGCGCCAGGCGGTCCATGACTCCCCACATCTCCTGTGAAGTACAACTAAAAGGAGACATCCATGAAACTCGCCACAATCGTATTGGCAACTACACTCGCTCTACCGAGCACGGCCGCGCTGGCAGCGCAACCAGCCGGAACCGGTGGATACGGTTCAGTCGTCGCCCCGTCGGTGGGATCGTACTATTGGCCATCGGTAGGCTCGACAAACGCAGTCCCAACGTGGCGGAACGCTACAAACGCCGGACCTCTACCTGGTGCATCTAGTGTCGGTAGCGCACCGTTCGGTGTGCATTCCACGATTCGCAGGTAGGCCAATCCAAGTCGTGTTGATTGTTGGGACGCTACCCATCGCGACCCTATGATCCTGCAGCGGCCCAAATTACCTCACGCGATTTCGTGCCCATAGCCGGGCGATTACAGCGCCACCGCGGCCGGTTCGCAATCCACGAGGGTTAGGGCGCGTTGGCGTTCCGTCACCATCTCTCGGTCAAGCAGGAACGAAATCGGTCGGTGATCGTCGATTCCCGGCTTCCGGCCGCGCATTCCCCACGAAAGCGCACCCGGCCGGAAGAAAACCTGAGCCCAATCAGGTTGGCGGCCCCGGCCCAACACTGGGGCCGTTTTCCCGGCCTACTCGTGACCACGAACTCAGCGGCGGACAGTCAGCGTTCATGTGCCACTCATGTTGGCTGTGGCACGGTGACGAAATAATCAAACCATATTAGGGAGGGTGACTATGCGGACGAAGTTCCAGAATGCTTGCGTGCGTGTAGGAGCCGCGGCAGTGGGACATAAGGTCCGAATTTCTAGGGAGCGACGATTTCTATTGGAGCAATTTGCCCCTGATCTACTCGAACAGCTTGCCGAGTTGGAATGGCTGAGAGAGCAGGTTAGGCAAGCGGAAACGTTGGATCCCCCACGGCTCTTGGCTCAATTCCAAGTCTACCGACAACAGAAAACGACCCAAGCCAGAGGGAGCGTGCACTAGGCCAGCACCCCCGAGGGTGCTGGCCTATTTCCGACCTCAGTGGCCTAAATTGAATTTGGGGGCGGCCGGTTTTGATTTAGCTCAACGGCTCTCCCGCCTCTGATCCGCAGGTAAATCTGTAGTCGCGCGCGGCGTTGAAATTCCCGGAACGGTTGTGTAAGAGGTTCCCGGCTGAGGAAGTTGGGCTGGGAATGTTCTGGGCGGTACCGCTCGTTTTTGTGTTGATTATTTTTTCGATGTTCGTTGTCGCGATCCGACCCTTGAAAAAGCAAGAGCCGGACCCCGAGGACGACGAATGGTGGCGGGCGATCAAGTGACCTGCAGCATGGGTTGCGGTATGGCTGTACGGCACCCACACCTAACGGTTGGTCACTCCACTGATCGCTGTTGCTTTCAGGATACAGACATATTCCGAGAATCCTATAAGAGTTGCACCGCTGAGTTGAATGGCGTTCGCGCCAGGGCATTGCGCCTCATTTTGAGGCGTATAGGGGATTTGAAATGAAAAGGTTTCTATTTACCGCGGTCGCCGCAATGGCGATCGGTTCTTCTGCGTCGGCCGCCGATCTCGCTGCACGGCCTTACACCAAGGCACCTCCTCCGATCGTCGCGGCCTACAATTGGACGGGCTTCTATATCGGTGCTCAAGGCGGCTACGGCTGGTCGCAAAGCGTCGATATTGCTGGACTGACGGCAGATACCGACGCTCTCAAGGGCGGCTTTGTTGGCGGTACGATCGGTTACAACTGGCAGGGCGCCGGCAGCCTCGCAGTATTCGGTATCGAGGTCGATGCCGCATGGTCGGATATTAACTTCAACGAATCGGCCTTCGGTCTTACTTTCGAGGATCGAATCCGAGCCTTTGGAAGCGTTACAGGCAGAATTGGATACGCTGTCGACGCCGCGCTGTTCTACGTGAAGGGCGGCTATGCGTGGGCCGACAATCGTGTGTCGCTATCTGCGCTGGGAGTAACGCTTCTCTCAGAAAGTCAATTCCATTCGGGTTGGACGATCGGTGGTGGTCTCGAATACGGATTTGCGCCGAACTGGTCTGGCAAGGTCGAATACATGTACGCCAGCTACGCCAACGAGAACTATGTTGCCGCGGTCATTCCAGGCGGCGTTGGCATCGGTGCTGATGTTCATACCATCAAGGCCGGTATCAACTATCGGTTTGGCTGGGGCACGCCCGTCGTCGCAAAGTACTGATCTTTGCTGAGCATACTGAGCAAAAGCCCCGGCTGACGCTGGGGCTTTTTATTTGGCTTCTGGCGGCACTACCAAAAAAGCGAACGAAAGACGGATTGCGCGCGCCGGTTACAAGGTGATAAGACCCCGCTCGTTTGGGTTGGGGGCATTGATCAATGAGATTACTTTTGGTGGCGCTTTGCGCTGCGCTGGGCGGCTGCGCGGCCCAGCCGAAGATGCTGTGGCTGAGAGCCGATGGACAGCGAGCCGCCGGCAATCCAGCGCTGGTGACGCAATTCGAGCTCGACAGCACTGCGTGCCTAGGCGAACGCAACAAGGCAGCGTTGTCTGGCGTGACGGTGAGCGGTGGCGGCCTCGCAGGTGTAGCCGCTCAGATAGATCGTTCGAACGCTGCGGATACTGTGGCCCGCGGATGCATGGCCGAGAAAGGCTATCTCCAGGTTCCGGAAGATCAAGCTACGGCAAAACAAGCTGAACTGGCTGCGATTGCAGAACAAAAGCGGCAATCGGAGGCGCGAGCCGCTGCACCTCCGATTGCAGCAAAGAGGTCAGCCAAGCCAACAACATAGATCGACCTATCCGAAATCTAAGTCCGCAGATCGTGTGCGTGCTTGGCGGCGAGCGCGGCATACGGTGAACGATCGCGAGAACTCCAGATGGACAGCCTGATTGAATATGGCATGTGGCCGCTTGCCGCGGTTATCGTTGCGGTGTTCGCGATGTTGATCTTTCGGGCGCCGCTATCAGGCCTTCTAAACAGAACGAAGAGGATTGGAGCCGGAGGCCAATCAATAGATTTCGCCGACGGCCAGACCACCGATCTTCAACAGATACAAGCCCAGTCGGCCCAACCGCCGAACCAAATAGCCAACCATCCGCTCGGTCCGGCTGCGGCCACAGTTGCGGAAATCGAACAGCAAGTAATCCAAAGACTCTCCACCGTGAACGAGACAACAGAAGCCAGGCAGCAGCGTCTAATCCGAGCTTTTGCCGTTACAGTTCTGCAACGAGACTTTGAAGCTACCTACCGGATAATATTTGGATCGCAGCTGGAGATGTTGCTCAGAGCAAACGCTGGCGGCGCTGACGAAAATGTCGCCAAGTCGATTTTTGAGAACGCGAAAGCTACATATCCAAACATTCACTCATCAGCATCGATAGATGACTGGCTTTCTTACCCAACCCAAGCAAATCTCATCGAAAAGCAGAACGGACTTTTTGTCACGACGCCGCGAGGGAAAGAGTTCCTGCAGTACCTTGTCCAAGTTGGACTGACGGCGCCGAAGAAGGGATAGTTGCGACGCTGCAAATGACGGGCAACACTGACATTCATATCGACAAGCTAGCATATGCCGTTGCCTTGCTAGACGGCGCCCGACGCATTCATTCATCCGCACCACGTGAAGATATTTCCCGAATAGGAATCCCCTTTTACCTTCTCATCGGCTTCAGCATCGAAAATGGCCTGAAGGCGCTCCTGCAATTTCAGGGGCGTCAATTTGAACGTAAACGGACGCATGACCTTGCTTATTTGTTAGCAATGACCGACGGGCTTCGTGAGCGCCTTTGGCCTGGCACCGTAGAGGACGTGGAACATCTCAGCCGTTATCACAAAGAGTTTTGGTTCAGATACCCTGAACGCGCCGGCACTGCCGACGTCTATAAGGCCGAAACTGCCTGTATGATGGTCAACCACCTCCTGGCGGAGGTCGCGCACATAATTGGCTACCGGGGATAATGGTTCGATCCAACCCGGCACCGGCCAGCCGGCACGCCGCGAAAAACCCGGCAGTCACGCCTGCCGGGCCATTCGAAAATATGATCAGGTAATGTGATGCGGCAATTAAATACCGAAGCGTGTAACGAGGGAATGAAATTTGCCTCCGTAAGAAAGCGGAGACCCCTCCGATGAGCACAGGCGTGCACCGAGGAGAGCACTACTTTGTTGAAGGAAGCCCGCCATTTACAACGAGCTTGGGCCGTTAGGGGTATGGACGATTTGTCCGGGGCATTTCGTGGACCACAAAAACACCCTTAGATTCGACGTTGCCAGGGGCGTGGCGGCGATTGTCGTGCTAGTCGGGCACACGGCGCAATGTTTCGCCTGGCGACTTTACGGTGCAGGCTCGTGGGCGGAGATGGCATCTGGCTGGGCCGCGCGTTTTGCCGTGCTGGCCTTCTTCCTACTGTCGGGCCGGCTGATCACCGCCAGTATCGCTTCCAATATCCGCCGGAACGGCCGCTTCGACGCTATCGACTATTTCCTCAATCGAATCGCTCGGCTTTATCCGCCGCTCCTATTCGCCATCATGCTGGTTGTGGCGGTTGTCGTGACCGTCCATCTGTTCGGTCTGCCAGGATCGAACGGTAGCCCGCTTGGCACCCTTCGAGCTTCGGGCCTCTGGTTCACGCCCGGTGAACTTGCACAAAGCCTTCTGCTCTATAATGGACTGACGATCGTGGATGGGCCGCTTTGGACGCTCTACATCGAGGTGAAGTTTTACATCGCGGCCGGTGGCGCTGCGATGTTGGCATTCGGGCGAACACCAATTTCAAGAGCGATCGGCGGCGTGCTGGTAGCGTTCGCGGTGTGGACCGGAATTGACCACTACCGCTTCTGGTTTCTGGCAATGATCTGGTGCCTTGGAGTATTCACGAACCTGCCTATGGCTCGGAAACCCGGGATATTCCTCGCTGTATCCACGACAGCAATAATCGTTTGCTATATGTCACGCGGCTTTCCGAATTACATCGACGACCCGCTTGGAACTCTAGTACAGTCGATGGGTTGCGCAGCAATCGCCTACGCTCTGCTCTTGCGCGACTGGGCCGAGATCGACTTTCCGGCGTGGCTGGTGAGGACGGGGGATTTCTCGTACACGCTGTACGTGATCCATTTTCCTATCCTCGCCTTCGCCCTGTCGATGTCATTCGCAATCAGCGACGCGTCTTTTGTCGTTGCGATCGTTGCCGCGTTGACGTCGAGCGCGCTAGCACTCCTGATTGCCATTCGTGTCGCGCCTGTGCTTGAGAATACACCCCGTTTCAAGGCGATCTTTAGTCGCTTTGTTTAGCCCATAACCACGGCTTGGAGTTCGGTGCGAATTTCCCAAGTTGCCGTGGACACCGCGCCTACCGCGCGGCCGAGCATCGTAGTAAAATGCGTCGCAGCTTCCGTCAGCCCGGTCGCGAAAGTCGTGTAGGACGCCGACGAATTGACCCCTGCTGTTGCATGATATAGCAGCGCCGGCTGGTCGAATTGGGCCGATGTGCTGTCAACTGCGATGATGCTGCTAGCGAACGAGGGAGCGGCAACGGACGGATGAGCCAAGAGATAGAGCCCAACGGTCTCATCCGACCACGTGATGAAATTGGTTCGGATTTCGGTATTGAGTTCGTTCGGCGTATCGCTGCTAGTCGAACGGTTGGCCGAATACGCCTTCTTCGATCGCTTCTGGCGTCGATTGAAATAAGACAGCACCCACAGCTTGCCGTCAGTATCGGCCCAAGCCAGTCCTGTATCGGTATAGGCCGCGCCGACAAGCGTGCGCGTGGCATCGCCTGTCTTGATTTTGACGCCGGTCCCTGCCTGCACAGCGGGCGCGCTGGTCGAAGCCTCAAGCGCATTGACGGCCCCAGCGCTCGCGCTCGCATAGATATAGTAGAACGTCGCAGCACTCAGTCCGGTCGGCGCGAGCGAGATCCCCGCGTCCGGGATCGTGCAAGCGACGCCATTAACCGTGAGAAGGTTGCCGTCCCTCGGCGACAGGACAAGGTTCGCGCCTGATTTCGTCAGGCGACATTGACCGAATTTTGCGCCAAGATTTCCAAGTGCTGTTGCCGCGCTCGCCACATCGGAGAGATTATTTGCGCTCGAAAGATCGCCTGCTCCCGGCTCACCTGACGCATTTAGATTCCATGCGGTTCCTGTTCCGCTACCGTTGGACTTGTCGGCCGTGATTGTGAGTGTCGTGCCGCTGTAAGTCGCGACGCCCTCAAGCCAACCTGTCGCGCCTGCGGTTGCCGTGGCCCGCACGCGGGCGCCGTTGGTGTAGGCCAAGCCGGTCTGCGTGGTGAACGTCTTGCTTCCGGTGCCGATTGCAAGTGACGTGGTGGACGACCCGCCATATCCTTTGCCGGTCGGAATGGTGAAGTCGAGCACCGCCGCCAAAGACGTGCCGGAATTCGTGACGTTTGCAGCCGTCCCCGGAGCGCCGGTCGTGGTGGTGCCTACCGTTACGGTTGCGGCCGTGCCGTCTACTCCGTCCGTGCCGTCTGTGCCAGGGTCGCCCTTCGCCGCCAGCACTTGCCAATAGGCAGCATTCGGCGGCGTCTGATTGGTGTTCGGCTGCAGCGCAGCAAAGGACGAACCATCGCGACTGACAGCGTCGCCGACGTCATAATCGGCGTCGGCGTCCCACTGACCTCTCAGATTGAGGCCCTTATAGACTCCCTGAAATACCCACACGCCGCCGGTCTTAAGCCAGAGCTTTTTCGTCGACGCCTGAAAGGCGAATTGATCCTCTTCCCCATATGAAGGATCCGGCTCGGTCAAATCTGGCGCAACGAACCAATAGAATCCGTCGGTATTGAGCGCGCGCGTCATCGCGTCCACCGATGCCATCGCTGTCGCGCCAGCAAAACGCTGGGGCGATTCCTGAATGATGGTATAGGAGACGCCGCTCTTGTTTCCGCCGGTCCATGGCGACCACAGCGACAAGTGCGAGGAGTCCACAACATCCTTGATCGCCAAATCCTGCGAGCCGTCGATGATGATACGGTCGCCCGGCCGAGCATTGACTGCGCTCCAGATCGTGCTGTTGCCGACAATAACGGTGTCGCCGTCTGAAATGGAAACGGTGCCGGTTGAATATGAATTGAGTGCGGTCACTTGGAGATCTCCGACGTCTCAAAACTTCCGAAGTAAAATTCACGCTTGGCCGCGTCCTCCTTCGACTCGGCGATCATGGCATCGAGTCGCGCGATGGCTTCGCGAAGCGACTGCGTGCGTGCGCAATCGCGCACCTTCTGCGTTTGGTTGGTCATTGGATTCCTGGTTGGTGGATTACCGCTACGCGTACATCCGACGTCGCGGCATTTTCTGCGTGGGGTTGCACACTCAGAGCGGTGTGCTAAACAGCGGTCCAAACATTGAAGGACCTTGGATTTGGCTAAGAATAAAAAGAGTGTTCGTCGTGAGTGGACGAAAGACGATGTGAAGACTCTAAAGTCACTCGCGAAGCAAAGGGCTGGTGTTACGAAAATTGCGAAGGCCCTGAAGCGAACTCCGGCTGCGACAGCGGCCAAAGCCAGTACTCTTGGGGTGTCGCTCAGCACGCAGTAGCGCTGCGCGCACCTCCGCCGTCAGCGGCGCCCTGCGAAGGCGTTAATCGAGCAGATCGTCGCCAGGCTCTTCCGGTGCCCAATCGACCTTGCTTGCGTCGGCCGGCGTTGCGCCCATGCTCGACAAACAGAGACGCAACAAATTTAGAGCTTTCGTCCCGACCTCTGCGCCCGACTCCAGTCGCGCCCGCAGAACGCAAGCAATGCCCACGATGCAGCGGTCGCTCACGCGCAGCCAAGGCAATTCGCCAGCGAATTCACGCCAGGCTGCGGCCTGGGGGTCGGTCAGCCACTTCGGCGGATCACCGATGTCGTCTGCGGTGGGCTCGTTGCGTTTGTACCGGCCCGCGTTGACAAGGTGACGCCCTTCAACGCGGGCTTTCGCGGCTGGTTTTCGCGGTCGTGACATAGTTACCCTGGGGGTCTGAATTGCAGATGCGTGTGAAAGTGGGGGACGCCGGTAGTTAAGACGAAAGGCCTGAGACTTTTTTCGAAGGGGTTGCCCTACCCCGGAACGCGGCGCACCTCGTCGACGCGCAGCAGTGTCGTCATTCCGTCGCTATCCTCGAACATCACGACAAACCACGGGCACTGGTCTTCACCAGCCACGCCCACAACGGTGCACGGCACCCACTTGCGACCGCACTGGATCTCCGCAGCGAACTGCTCAATAGGAATCATCGATTGCCCGCAGTCTCGTTGCAAACGGCTTGCGCCCTGGGTTCTCAGCAACGTCGAATGTGAACCGCATTCCTACTGAGGGGAACTCGACACCCGCCAGCCTCAGCTTGGATGCGTGCACGAAAATCGACGCATCTTCATCGCCGTCGACCGTTAGAAATCCATAACCAGTCAAATGAGACCAGCTGCGCAGCGTGCCTGTGTTCATTGTTTCTCACGGTGGGGAGGGGTTGGCGACCAGGTATTGCAACCCTGGCCGCCGTGCTCTTGATCGTGCGCGCTATGCCTAACGAGCCGGCGGCCCCCGCACGATCTTTCCGATTGAGCGGGCCGGTTGGATTCGCCGCCGGCTGTCTCGAATTGGTTGGCGGCCGGATGTGCCTACTCACCCGGCCGCCAATGCTCGACGCCAACTACGTCAGCCGGCGGAGCCAACCGCGCGATCCCGCCAAAGCTCGCGCGATTGTCTGGTGTTAGGTGCCGGCGTAGAGGTCGCCGGTGACAAAGGCGTCCGGGCGGAAGGTGGCTAAAGCCAAGCGAGACTCAATTCTCACGCTCACGAGATTCATCTCAAAGTCCCGATCGTTCTCGGTCGAGATGAGAACCTCAACGTCCATGCGATCGAAGATCGTGGCACCATCCTGGAACGCACCAGCGAGGAATTCACCGGCTGGAAGGGCATTCGTGGCCACGATATTCACGCCCCATAGCCGCGGATCGGTCAGGCCGAACGGCGACTGGCCGCTGATGTAACGGCCCTCCTCGTCCTTCACGCCCGTGATGCGACGCCAATCGCGCTTGTTCAACACCACGCCGTTGACAGGGATTTCCGAGTCTTCGGCCTGACTGATCGCCTCAAGAATACGGTCGATCGGCGTCTCATGCGCAATCGTAAACTGCGGCGAAAACGCGGCTGCCTGCGGCACAATGCCATTAAGATTTTGGCCCACGCCATTGCCGGTGAGAAGCTGGGCTTCTTCCTTTTGCTGCAGTCCGTAAACGCCGCGCCGGTTGATGTATCCAGCCAACGCCGGAGCGTCGTCGAGAATCTGGCGCGAGCACTTGAACATATGGGCAATCGTACGGACGGGCGTCGACCGCAAATCAAACGTCAAGTTGGAGTAGGGCTTGCCCTGCCCTTCGGTCACCGGCCTCGCCTGGTTGTCGAAAGCAGTCTCGCGCGGCCACTCAATGCTGTTGCTGGTGGTGCGGGCCTTATTCAGCAAGTCGCGGACGCGAAGCTCGCGCTGGTACGGCGTGACGATATCGCCAACACGATGCGCCGGTACAAGGCTGGTGCCGTTGGACGTACTGGCCCCAACCGTGGCTGGCGCGCTAGTGATGGCAGCGACCTCATCGCCGGTAAACTTCACAGTGGCCTTGCCGCGGAAGTCGGAAGAAAGACGCTTTACCTCATCGGAGGCGATAACCATTTCGCCGAGCGAGGGGCCACTATGATTGCTGGAGTAATTGTCGTTCGCGGGCTCACGCGCGGCGCGGCGTTCCAACTCACCAATCCGCGTAGCGTGGTCTTCGCGGATTTCCTTGATAAGCGCCGCTACTTCTGCAACCTGGGTATTCAAATTACTCAATGTAGTTCCTCGATAAAAATGCCGCGCCACGCGGCGTTGTTTGCGCCGAAGCGCGTTACGCGACTGCCTGCGAAAGCAGAGCAAGCGCTTCGTCGAGATTTTCGGTCTCGTCGTTAGTGCCACCGCCCTGGATTGCATCCAGCGGCGCGAGCCAGTTACGCGCCCACATTGGAATGGGCTGGTTGTTTGCTTCGCAACGGTTGCGACAGTTCACCGCCTGCTCGATTTTTCGCAGCACGATGGCGCGTCGCTCGCCGGCAAGACGTTCACGCGCCTCTGCGACGGCCGCAACAATGTCAGGGCCGTCCTCATCGGATGGACGCCATCGACTCTCCGGAATGCGGTGCGCCTCCTCGAGGACAATCCGCTCCGCAATGGCGACAAGTGCGGCTCGATCAGCAAATTCTCTCATGTGGTGTTTCCTCAATTAGTGAAGGGCCGCGCTTAGGCGAGCGACGGCCGTCATCTCGTCCGCGGAGTCGGGCATGACTCCGCGAAACTCCAATGCAATCGCGGCTAACTGTGCACCCGGCACCACGATCTGCTTGGCTGCACCCGCTGCATGCGGCGCACCGAAATGGAGATGGTGGCCGCCCGACACGATGGAGGCGCCCGCCGGTGATAGCTGCAGGATCAAGGCTTGGTGGACGATGCTGGCAGTCTCGACGCGGCCCGAGATGATGCCATCCAACACGTCACCGAGCACAATGCCGCTGTCGGTGCGAAGGGATTCAAATTCCCGTACGGTCGCGGCTGCGTTGCCTAGGCCACGATCTGCAACGGCAGCCAAAAACAAACGCGACAATTCGAGGCTGCCAAGATCCGGCCGGTCGGATCCGCGAGCCATAGGCAACAAGCCTGCCTCGCTGGCGCGTTGCACCAACGCCTCAACGCGGCTTAGCGACAGGCCAAGCCGCCGCGCGACGCTGGCGCATGCGTCCGATTTTCGCATTTCGGTTTCCAGAAACTAGTTTGATTGAGCTAAATGACCCAACGCCGGTACATCCGCGGTCGTCGGAAAAAGGGCGCCGGGATTGAACCGGCGCTAGTTTGGTGCACGTCACGTCGACGGGCAGAAAAACTGCCGGTAAAGGCTAAAGCGGAATGAGCGTCAATCGAGGGACTGCGGCCCAGAGGCCGTTGCCGCGCCCTGGTGGTGCGCTCACTGGTATAGGCTACAAAGAGCGCCAGCGATTTAAACGCACCACAGGCGGCGACAGCTAAGCCGCCTCCCGATCCGCAGCATCACGCGCTGCATACGCAGCAATCAGTTTGACGATTGCGCCATCAATGAGCCTTACCGCCATGCGCTCAGCAGTCTTGTCCTTTAAGCCCAGCTCCGTGCCAATCTCTTCTGCCGTCAAGTCGCCAAGCGCCAACTCTAATACGCGGCAAACCTCGCGGCCGAGCCTGCGCTTCATGGCCATGTGGTCAATCCTCCTGGCGGCGTCGTCTTGGGCGTCCGGCAGCTCGTCGGGCATGGAATATCCCGCGCCCATGCTAACCCTGGGATTATTGTCAGCGGCCGGCCCTCGGGGCTCGCTGAAGGCTTCCACCAAACTCCGATACCGGCCGCGCACCTTCACAGCGACGATCCTACCCTTGGCGTCGAATTGGATCCGGTTTGCCAATTCAGGCCGGCCTTCCTTTCGATCCTTTTCATCGGCCCACGCTGCGGCGGCCATCTCCTCTGCTGTCGGATTTTCCTCATCAAGCCTGGAGTCGACGCGGCTGATCTCAGCGCGTCCAGCGTCATCCACAGGCGCATTGTCGTTGGCGGCGTGTAGCATGCCCTCAGGCGCGGAAATGCCCTCGTCCTCGGCGAAGCGCTCCAAAGCCTGTATCTCTCGCCAGGCATCAGCGCGCTTCAGCCGGGCGAGTGTTGGCCGGCTTTGACTGCGGTTTCGGACCTCTCTCGTGGCATCCTGGCTGGCGCGCTGGGCTTCGACGAAGGCGCGGTGCTCTGCTGGGCTACGCGGCTGGTTGTCGTTGGCGTGTTTCATGGATTATCTCTCGTGACGTGGTGTGCTGTCATCCGGCCGCTTGTGCGGCTCTGTGGTCAACCTATGGCTTGGCACCGCTAAGTGTGTTGGTTGGTGCGGCCCCGTTTGATAAAAAATCAAACGAAATCAAAAAATTTATACGTAAGGAGGCGACTGGTCTCCGGAAGTGGGATCGGTCTCGACTTTTTGGCCACCCGCTTGCTACATCTTGAATACCTGCGGCGTCGCGTTCGCGAGGGGGCGGCCGGTGACTAAGACGAAAGGCTCTAGACTTTTTTTCGGGACACCGGGACATCGGGACACACCCTAAAGGGTGTGTGTCCCTGTCCCGTTTCAGATGTCGGGGACATCATTGAATTGTCCCTGTCCCGGGACATGTCCCGTTTTCATCATTGGGCCAAACCCACATTCCAACCGAGCCAACGGTACCCTTCTCGATGAGGGACTTCTTAGCTCGCATGAATCGCTTCTTGAGGGTTTCCTGTGCGACGGATGGTTGCGTCTCGTAATAGGCTTGGCGCCATTGCTTCTCTGTCACAACGAGGATGTTATCGGGAAAGCTGGCCCCGTCTGGCTCAACACCATCATCCGAGATGGCCCGCTGAAGCGTCGCCAGGACGTTCTGCGCCTCGTGTCCCTTCGCCAACTTGGTCGCACCGCTCTCGCCCGCCACAACGACAGGCGCGGTGGTTGGCTCACCATCCTCGTCCCTGGCGATCTCAACAGACTGCATCGTGAACGTCGCAATAGTGCCCTCCTCGCCATCGTTGGCACCATCGCACTTCAAGGTATAAGTGCCGGCGTTCTTTGAGACGAGGAAACTGGCATCGACCGCTCCATCAAGATCAATGGCACCTTTGCCGCGCTCACCGCTCCAGGCCGTGTGGTGGACAACCGTCAAGTGAGCGCCTGTTAGTGTGATTAACTCATCGCATGCCGCGATGAACTTGGACATGTCCTTCGACGCATTCTGGTCACCCGGGCCGAACACGCGCGTTAAGGTATCCAGGACAATCCAAACACAGCGTTGGCCGCATTCTTTCGACGCCTTCGCAATGACGTCCGCAAGGGCCTTGGCGTCGGCGAGAGATGACGTCATGTCCAGACGACCGCTGATAACCACTAGGGGCACATCATAAACGCCATAGTGCTTACGCAGCGCCAGCATTCGCCGCTCTGTCAACGTTCGCCGCTCTGCCGCAACGTAGACGACCATACCTGGCATGACGCGGCGTCCAAACCACTCCATGCCGGGCTGCGACGTGGAAACAGCCGTCGCCCGTGATCACCGACTTACCCGTGCCCGGAAGGCCCGAAACGGTGGTCATCTCGCCGTCCCCCAAGACACCCTTGATGGTCCAGTTTTTCGGCTTACCCTCCTCGATGTCGCCGAACCAGGTGAGGGTGAAACGCTCTTTGGGTTTAGCGTCGGGAACGTTGTCGTTCGCCGCCTTGGGTGGCACCAACACCGCCGTCAGCTTCGCGCCCTGGTCGCGCTTCTCATCCCGCCGTGCGACTTCCTTACCCCATAGCCTTGTGAAGTCCCTGCGCGCTGCACTCTCGGTCTTATAGCGCGCCAGCCAGTTGCCGGTGGCCGACAAGAACAACGCCGCCGCTGCTTCCGCACTGTGGCCGTCAAACTCCAGCTGTTCGACAACCCGGTTCGCATGCTTGGATCTATCTCCAACATCATCGGCCGCAAGTAGATCCGCCGCTTTCCGGGACACAGCAATGCCGCCGACGTCGGGCAACTCGCCAAGCTCAACGGGTTTGGCCTCGGTCTCGGGTGCAGCAGCCCACGGCGCCAGCGCCGCGAGGAAGTCGTCAACGGTGATCAGGTCACCGCGCCATTCTTGCAGATATCGCACCGACGCTGGATCTGGCGAGCGTCCGCGTTTCAGCTTCGCAGCGTTGGGCCAGTTCTTGGTGCCCGGAATGCGCCATACGTGAGCAATGTCTTTGGTGCCGCTGTCTGAAGATGTTGCACGCTGCAGAGCAGCTGCCAACGGCGCGGCCTCGGCCACAGTTAGCGGCCTGTCGAACAGCCACGCAGGTTGCTGGTTGCCCGGGCTGGTTTCGATAACGTAGCTCGGCTCGAATGGCAGTTCGCCGACCTTGCCCGTGTCTGCGTCCATGTCGGCAACAAGGCCGAGCATGGCTACAACATCGTCCCTTCCGCCGCGCTCGCCACGCCCAAGAGTTTTGCGCATAATCTGGAGACCAACATAGACGTTGGTGCCGGTCGTCCCCTGGTGTGCTGCTATGGCCTCGACCATGTGGTCGACGTCGCCTACCCTATGATGCGTGATAACGCCGTCGCCGCCGCTGTCTGCAACGTTGAAGGCCGACACAACAAACAAGCCGTCGACGCTCTTGGCAAGGCCGTGGAGCATCTCGACATGGGCGCGGATGGGATCGGTCTGAGCAGTGCTCTTAGTGGCTAGTGCGTGCATCGGTCTTGAGCTCCAGAAGGGACTTGAGGGCGAGTTCGGCCAGCGCCTTGTTGAATGAAGCGCTGAAGCCGGCTGTGCGTTCTTGGAAGGCGTTCGGCGCGATAACGTGCGCTGGCTCGTCGCCTCGCTGGCGAAGAGCCAGGTTGTAGAGGCGCAAATGGTCGTTCAGTTCGAGGTCAAAACGCGCAAGCGTTGTCGAGCCCGACGGCGACGGGCGGATTGATAGGATTCGCAAGGTGAGATTCCCCTCTAAGGGGTTTCGGATGGCACTCGGCAGAAAATGGCCGATCGTGCTTCAGGCGGCTTGGGTGCCCGTCTTTTTCGTTCCAACCTATGGCTTGGCACGCGCAAAGCGGTTGTGGCCCCAAGAAAAAAATTGGGCCCCTCACATTCTGAACGGTCGAAATTCTTTCGTGTCTTCAATGGGTGAACGGACCGGGAAAATTCAGAACGGCCGTTGATTTTGTTGAGGTGCTGAGCGGATTTCGATTCCGAGGGCCGGGAGTTCGAATCTCTCCGAGCGCGCCACAGCCCCCTTCACCGCCCTTCGCCCGCCATCGCCCGCCATCCCGACGAAGCGCAAGAAGTCCTTGTCTCACAGGCACTTCCTTGATCGCCGGGGCGCGCTGGCGGTCGCCCGCCGTCGCGGGCCTGTTTCTGCCAAACCCCCTCTTCAACTACCACTCGATTTGAGTTAGAAGCTCTCTTTGGGGAGACCGCGCCATTCCGCGCGGTTCCGATCGAGGGACGCGAGTTAGAAACGCCCATGCCGCTGCGAACCGAGCCGAACAAAAAGATCACCATCACCAGCAAGAACTATCTGACCGTCCCCGCTGGCGAATACGCCTGCGGCAATGGGCTCTATCTGATCGTCGCCCCCTCCGGGGGACGCCGTTGGCTGTTCAAGTACCAGTACACCAAGCTCAAGAAGAGCATGGGGCTCGGCTCGGCCAAGCTCGTCAGCTTCGCCAAGGCCAAGGACGGCGCCATCGACGCCCGCCGCCTGCTTGCCGGTCACAACAAGACCGACCCCAGGGAGCATCGCGACGACCAGCGCCGCGCCGCCGCCTGCCCGCTGTTCGGCCCCTATGCCACCGCGTGGCGCGAGACCTACCAGAAGAGCCTGAAACACAAATCGTCGCGCAACAAGCTCAAGCGCCAGATCGAGGTCTTGTGCGCGCCGCTGCGCAAGATGCGGCTCGACGAGATCACCACCGACCACATCATCAAGCTGGTGCTCGATCCGATCCGCCATCAGGTCGAAAACGCCCGAGACATCCGCCAGCGCCTCAAGCTGATCTTCGACTGTGCGATCGGCGACAACCATCGCAAGGACAACCCGGCGGATTACCAGACCCGGCTGCGGCCCAGGATGGGCAAGGCGCCGAAGCGCGGCAAGGTGCGCGGCCCGCACAAGCCGATCGCCTATCGCGATCTGCCCGCGTTTATGCAGACGCTCGCCACCAGCCCCGATCTCTCGGCTCGCGCCCTTGAGATCGCCATTCTGACAGTGGCGCGCACCGCCGAAATCCTCAACATGCAGTGGCCGCAACTCGATCTCGATCGCGGGCTGTGGGATGTGAGCACCATCGGCATCTTGCTTGGCGAGACCGACGGCGGTGAAGGCACCAAGAACGAGTACGACAAGAAGACGCCGTTGCCCCGGCAGGCGGTCGCGATCTTGCGCAAGCTCTATGAGAACCGGATCAGCGACGACGTATTCCCGGGTCGCGCTCTGCGCGGTCCGATGTCCAACATGACCATGCTGAAAAAGCTCAAGGAGGTCTCTGGCGATCCGACGCTGACCGTGCACGGCCTGCGCGGCACGTTCCGCACCTGGGCACAGGACGAGACCGATTACGAGGAAGAGATCGTCGAGCACTGCATGCACCACATCACCGGCGACGACGCCGAGAAAGCCTACAAGCACGGCGAGGCGTTGAAGAAGCGGCGCGCCGTCCTGCAGGCATGGGCCGACTTCGCCACCAACGCGCCCGCTCAAGTCATCGCGCTGGATCGTGCGAGCTGATGTTAGGCGGGGCTGGTGGGCGGCAGGTTTGCCAGGAACGTGGTCAGGTCGGCGCGCGTGATGATCGTGCGCGTGCCGTATTTGCGCGCCGTCAACTGCCCGTCCTTGATCGCCTTATAGAGCGACGTTTGCCCCAGCGACGACACCAGCACGGCCTCTTGGATCGTGAAGGCGAGCTTTTCCGGGGCGGCGGCTGCGTGTTGCTTGCGCTTGCGGTCATCGCCAGTCGGACCAGCGTCGTGCGCGGCAGCTTTCCTCACGCTCAATCTGCTCATGGTGTTTCGTCTCGGTGTCCCGTCTCTGACTCTAAACGTATTGTCCTGACTCACGGCGGTGGTGAGCGCATGAGGACGGAAACAAATCCCCGCTGTTTCGGGAAGTCACCGGATGCAAATCGCGGTCGAAAACGCGGTTGAGAAACACAGGTCGTGGTGGAAAACGGAATTTGGTTGGTCGCGCCTGTGAACAGCAACCGGTGGACGAGCGCACCTTGCCGACACGCCTTCTCAAATGCGACACATGTGTCGCAGCTAGCCCACCCAGGCGATAACTGCGGCCCGCGCTGACCTTGACCCGCTCATCTATCACCGAGCACAGGCTCCGGGAGGTCAGCTTCCGTTTTCGGACGGGGCCGCAAGCGCCCTCATTTATTTGCCTGTTGCCCGATCTCAGTATCCTTTCGAACTCCTCACCACGCCGACGGTCGGCCGTGACGTGCCGAGTTCGGCTTCCAGGGAGGCAATGGCGCCGCGCAGTTCATCGGCGCTGCCGTAAGCGATCGACTTGCCTTCATAGGCGATCGAGCGCGCGCCGCTGTGATAGGCGCGCTTCAACTCTTCCAGGCGCGCCTGCAATTCCGCGATGTCGGTCATGATCACGCGCCCGCGTTGGTGAACCAGCCACGCCAGTCGACAAAGCCCGCGCCGAAGTCGAGCCGCACCTTGACCTGCACGCCATCGACTTCGAAGCCCGCGCGGGTTTCGATCTGCGAGCCGGGCGCGCCAGCCAAGTACGCATACTCCAGGCCATCGATCTCGCTCGCATCCGCGACCAAATACCAGCGCGTGGCGCTGGCGAGGCGCGGTTCGATCACCAGGGACAGGCGGGCGAACGGGTTGGCGTCGTCAGTCGTGGTCGCCTGGATGGCGGTCAACAGCTTCTCGCATGACGTTTCGAGATCAGGCGGTGCCAACAGGAAGCGCGGCGTCACCGAGATCAAGCCGCCGCCCTTGGCGGTCTGCTTGCGCATCGCGAGCCGTGCCGCCGACAACGTGGTCTCGCTCGGCGCCGCGCCGGACGCCGCGATGTTGCCATGGGCGGCATCGAACAGCTTCTTCGCGTCGCTCATCACCGGGCCAAGGCCGCTGTTGGCGACCACGAGGTCGACCAGGAACTGCGCCTCGAACGCGCCCGCCGCCTGACCGAGCCGCCGCGACAAATCAGCGAAGGCGCCGAGATCATCGTTCACCAGCGCCTTGCGCGAGATGCCGAAAATCTTGCCGTAGCTGTCGACGGCGTAGCTCTCGCCGCTCTCTTCCATCGTGCCCATGGTGAACTCGCCGGTCTCGTTCACCTTCGCCAGCGTGAAGCCGCTGGCATCGAGCTGCAGGCGGGTCTTCTTACGGAAGTCCTGCGCGCTGGTTTCGCGCGCGAGCTGACGGATGCCGGACGGCGCCGACTGATAGGCGGCGCGCAGCGTGCGCCCGACCGTGTCGCCCAAGATCAGGGCGAAGTCGCTCGTCGAGTGCAGCGCGCGGGTGATCATGGTCTCGCCGGTCATGCCGGTGGTGGTGATGCCGTTACGGCGCAGAACCTCGCCCGCGAGATCGGCGATGCGCAGGCCGATGTACTGGCGTGCCGGACCGCTCGGGGAATGGCTCGGCGCAATGCGTTGATAGAGGGCTTCGCCCGCCGCGCGGACGAAGGTTTCGGGATTGTCGAGGGTGATCACGTTGTGCTCCGTTCGGCTGCTGTGAACGACAACGTTCCGCTGCAGCATGTCATTGAGAAAAGCGCGGCGCGCATCGTCGATGCTGGCGCCGAGTTCGATCAGGGCATCGACGCGCTCGACCGATGCACCAGCGCGACGGCCAAGCTCGCGGATGGCGCGGTCGTCATTCGCCGAGCGCGTCCGCGCGGTCGGGTCAGCAGGCACCGCCACGAAGCTCGCCTCGCGCACCGACCACCGCACCGCGGTCATGGTGCGCACGCCGTTGGCATCCTTGCCAGCCTTCCATTGATCGACTTGGTAACCGACACTCAAGCTGCGCAGGATGCCGTCGCGCACGTCTTGAACAATGGGCGCGATCTCCGGGCGCGACGAGAAGCGGATGCGCGCGATCACTTCGTTGCCCTCGACACGAACGTCGTCGAGCGAGCCGAGCACGGCGTCGAGGCTGGATTGATCATGGCTGTTCAGCACGGACGCGCCCCGCGTCGTCGCAACGTCGAGACCGACCGGGTCGAGAATTTCCAGAAACTCGCCGCGCGCATCACGACGACGCACGGGCGTGGTCGACGCGATCACGGCTTCGATCGTCAGGTTGTCTTCATCGAACGAGCGCGGGCGCGGGATGGCGTCGCGATGTTCAAGATTGATGGCGCTTTCGCGCAAGAATAAGTTGAGCTCAACTGGTAAATTGTTTCCAGTTGGCAACTTGTTTCCAACTGAAAGGATAGCTGGCGAACTACACATTCGCATTCTCCGGTTCGTTCTGATTGGTGATGTTGGTGGCACTCGCCGACAGATCGTCGGCGTAAGGGTCGTTTTGGATTTCAGCATCGACATCGGCGACGTCGCGGCCGTTCTCGGCGATGATTTCTTCGCGCGACTTGACCTTGGCGGCGAGGTTCAACGTGTTGGCCTTGGCGGCTTTCAATTCATCGATCGGCGGCCAGCCCGGGAACAGGAAGGTCGCGCCGTAGTGCTCGGGATTGCTCTCATAGTCGGGCGCGCGCATGCGACCGCTCAGCACTTCAAGCAAGACAATGCGGTCCCAGATCGGATTGAGCAGTTGCGCAACAATGTGGTTCTGTTGAATTGCCTTCACGCGGCGCTGGAACGATGCCATCCCCAACTTGCCCGCCGAAAAATTGACGGAGGCGAGATCGCCAGCCGCCAGAAAATACGGCACGCCCGCGCCCGCGCAGATTTGCCGGGCGATGTAGCTCATCACTTCGGCGACCGTGCTCATTTCCGAGATCGGCGGAAAGCTCGCTTCAGTGCCGGGCGGCAGGCGCATCACCGCGCCGGGTTCAAGAAACAGCGCGTTTGGATTGGTGGTCTCATCGAACGGCATGGCGCCATCGAGATCGCGCAGCAGCATCGTCACCAGCGCGGTGGTCTTCAGCTTGACGATGGAAGCGTCGACCGCCTCATCGAGCTGCAGCGCGAGCCCCGCGATCGGCGCCAGCGGCGACATGCCGCGCGGCACGCCAGGGAAGCGCGGCTCAAAGACGTGACAGATATCGAGCGCGGACACGCGCACGGCGGGCGCGACGCTCGCAAACGGCGCATCGGGAGGCGTGCGAAATACCCAAAAAGCAACACGACGACCGTCAGCATCGAACTCGACGCCTGCGACGATCATCGGCATGTCGCCGGTCATGCCGAGCGACGGCAGCGTCTTGCTGGAGTCAACTTGATCGGCCGTCAGCAGCCGCAGTTGCAAGCGCATGGTGTTGGGATCGACCACAAGCTGGGTGAAGCTCTCGCCATCAACGTAAAAGCCGCGCGCGACGCGGGAGAGATAGCCGCCGAGCGACATCGTGCCCTCGATGTCGCTCTTCGTATAGAACACATTCCATGCCGCCTGCAGTTGCGCGGCGATCTCGGGATCAGGATGCGCCGGTCGCACGGTCGGACCGTCACCGACGATTGCGGTCACGCTGTGCTGGATGATGCTGGCGACCAGCGCGTTGTTCTCGCTCTGATGCGCGATCTTGCGCGACGCCAGCCGACTAGCGGCGAGCTGCTGGCTGATCGGCGCGTGCAGCGCGTAGCTCGACGGCCAGCGGCCAGAGCCGCCGGTGATGTCATAGCCGCTGAAGGAGCGCACGGCGGCGCGCAGGGCGTTCTTGGTGCGGCGAAGGATGTTCATTACTTCTGCCGATCGAAGAACTTGAGGACGTGTTGGTTGACAGCGTCCAGATCGAAAACGGTCATGATGCCACCGCTATCAGCCATCGTTGCAGCGAACTGTTTGGAGCGGAAAAGGCTGAAGGTGAACTTCTCGCCCTTGTCGCGATTGCCCGGCTGAATGCCGAGCAAAGTCGGAACACCTTCGACCTCGCTCAGCAGAGAACGAAGTGCCACGCCGACCCCAAAGGGATGATGGGCGATCCAGATCGCGTCGGCGGCGCCGAGGCCATGGGCCGTCATGACCTTCACTGCGCGGACGATACAAACGTCCAGCAGCGAAAAATATTTGACTTCCATGCCGCCGGTCACGGTGTCTTCGAGGAAGCCGTACCGATTGCGCCATTGACGAAGCGTTGCTTCCGAGCAGCCAGCCGCAGCGGCTACGACGTCAGACGTAAAGCGCTTCGCTTTGATATCGAATTTCATGGGTCTCCCCCAATTCGGGATTACGAATACCTTGTAACGTAATGCGCAGTGCGTTACAAGTCAGGACGTATAGCCTTAACCGCAAAAAAGACCGCCCCGACGGGGCGGCCGGGGCGGTCAGGAAGGAGACCCAAAACAGCCATGGACAGCCGAATGGATGACGACGAATATACTTCGACTGATGTCGAATTGTCGAGCGAAACGTTGGCGGCGTACCGCCGCTTTCCGCAGTTGTGCGCATATGGTTTGCGGCACTATCGGGGTTCTCGCGAGGTGGAGCCGAACCCGATCCGGTCCGACGAAGTCGCGACTGCAATGGCCTTTCTGCGCATGTTTCGTCCGACGAAGAAGGGCACATTCTCTTCTTACTGGCTCAAGCACGAAGCCGAGCGCTGGGGCGGTAGGAATGGGATGCGCCACTACGTGAGCAATGGCGCGTTGCTCTTGGCCGCCTTGCTGCTCCGACTCACGGTTGAGCCGCATCGCCGACCGTCGCCGAACGCGATGATCGGATTGAGCAAGCGCGATGTCCGCAAATTCACGGGCTGATCTCCACCACGAAATTTCAGTTTTCAAACGCGAAATTTGCGGGTTGTGAACTTACCGACCGAACGCGACTCTTGTTAGCTCAACGATCTCCGGCGCCAGCAACATGGCATGGCGTTGACCAGAAAACAGCAAGCACGAAGCAGAAACCAGCAACTCGCAAACAGCAAATCGAAGACCAGCGAACAGCGACCAGCGAAACAGAAAACAGAAAGAGAAACAGTCTCCGATAACCGAAGCGTGCTCGCCAACGTGCGAGGTGGAGCCTAATCACATGGACAAGACCGGCTGGCGCGCCGAGTTGATCCGCGCCAAGAACGACATCCCCAAACCTCTGCTTGCTAACGTCGTGATTGCGTTGCGTGGTGCGCCGTGCTGGCGCGGCGTGCTGGCATTTGACGTGTTCGCGCATCAGACGATGCTGATCGGCGTGCCGCCGTGGGCGCCGATTATCGAAGAAGCGGATTTTCAGCCGCGTCCATGGACCGACCAGGACGACATTGCCGCGACGCATTGGCTGCAGACCAAGGAAGCCATCGCTGTGACGCCCGCCGTGACGGCGCAGGCCGTTGAACTGGTGGCGCGGGACCGTAGCTTTCATCCCGTGCAGGACTATCTGCTCAGCGTTGAGCATGATGGCGTTGCGCGGCTCGACACGATGCTCTCGACTTATTTCGGCGCCGAGCAATCGGAGTACACCAAGCTGGTCGGGCGTAACATGATGATCGCCAGCGTCGCCCGGATTTTCGATCCAGGCTGCAAGGTCGATGACATGCCAATCTTCGAAGGCCCGCAGGGGTTGATGAAATCGACTGCCATCAAGACGCTGTACTATCCATGGTTCACCGACGACATCGAGGACTTCGGCAGCAAGGATGCCGCCATGCAGTGCGCCGGGGTCTGGTGCATCGAGGCTGGCGAACTGGACGCGATGACCAAGAGCGAGGCGTCCAAGATCAAGGCATTCATCTCGCGCACCGATGACCGCTTCCGGCCGCCCTATGGGCGTCGTGTCATCGAGCGCCCGCGCAGTTGCATCTTCATCGGAACGACGAACGAGGCGAACTATCTCAAGGATGCGACCGGTGCGCGCCGGTTCCAGCCGGTCAGGGTGACCAAGATCGACATCGAGGGCTTGCAGCGTGACCGCGACATGCTCTGGGCTGGAGCGCGCGTCCTCTATGAAGCTGGCGCGCCGTGGTGGTTCACCGAAAACAAAACCGGCAAGGCCGCTGCCGCCATCGCCAAGGATGAGCAGGAGGCGCGTTACCAAAGCGACCCCTGGGAGCCGCTGATTGCCGATTACCTCGACAGCCGCCTGCACCAGCCGGAGATGGATAACCCGGCGTACCAAGTCGACATCCACTTCGTGTTCACGAATGCCATCGGCCTCGATGAGCAGAAGTGGGATCAGACCGCCATGAACCGCGTCGCCCGCTGCATGGGGCGGCTCGGCTGGAACAGGAAGCAGGTCACCATCACGGCCAAGGTGCAGGGCGAGAAAGTGAAGAAGCGGGTCTGGAAGTACGCTCGCGTGCCAACCGAGAGGGAACTGGAGATGGACGCCCGGTGCACCAGTCAGGAGGCGGCTTAAGAGGCCGCCGAGGCCGAGCCGGACAGCAACATCACCAGTTTTCGGCGGCCCGCACCAGTCGCCAGCGACGCAGTGGTGATGCAAGAAACCGCTGTGCCGCAGGCTTAATCACCACTGCACCAGTATCACCAGTTAAGTTCTTAAGAGGGTTTAGGAGTAGCGTTTCTATAGGAGTTTAGGAAAGGCCAAAATGACTGGTGCAAGTGGTGCACTGGCTGCGCTGGCGGCCCCGTCGGGGAGCCGCGACGCGCGGCTTTCTTGCGATCCAAAGAGTGAAAGTGCCCACCACCTGTCATCTGTCACCAACAACGAGGAGTAACCCAATGTCCTACATCATCACCCCGGCCGATCTCGAAACATGCTTCCTCGGCTTCGCGCAGAGCCTCGCCCATGCGTCGGGCTCGCTCCACCTTGCCGAGCTGGCCGTCACGGCGTCGGCCATCCCTGGGCCGCTGCTGGCCGATCTATCGGCCAACTCAACCATCTCGATCCGGCCATCACGGCGAGCGTGTTGCAGGTCCGCGCCCGCGAGATCGCGGTTGATGGCTTGACCTACGACGATGCCACCGACTTCGTCCGCGCTCTCGACGCCGAGCTGCAGAGCTACATCAGTGAGCCGGAGGTCACCGCCGCCGCGCTCGTTGAGCTGCAGCGGATCGAACGGGCCAGCATGAACTGATGGAAGCATGCCTTGTGGATTGCAACTTGCAGCTGACAACTGGCGCAAAATGCGCCAGTTGTCAGCTATGGGAAGCATTCTGCGTGTCATGCAACTTTCAGGCGACAGGTGTCCCAAATGGGACACCTGTCAACCCTCGGGCAAGCATGCCTTGCTGACTACAACCTTAAGGTACTGTCCATGGGCGGCCCGAGCGGGTGGCGCACGCGCCCGGACTATGACTAGAGGAAGAAATTCCTATGACCCACAACAACGGCATTGGGGTTAGGATCGTGACGGCGGTCCCGTGAAGATTGACGCACGTGCGCACTGTCCTGGCGACATTGCGCGGGCCGTGCGGCTGGAGTTTCGAGCAGATTTTGGGCGAGTTCAACGACGTCGGACGCCGGGCCGCACGGCGTGAGGTGATCTCAGGGTTGACGTGGGTGGCGGTGTCAAAGGAGCGGCGTCTGTCCGACAAGCAGCCGGTAAACGGTTTCCTTTTCGAGTTTGAACTCTACCCCAATGTCATCGTATTCAACTGACTTCGTTGTGTCCTTGATCTGCGATTTGCTAGGTGCTCCGAGTTTGCGGACCAATTCGGCTTCGGAGCTGCCGTCCTGTACGCCGCCGATGGCGGGGCATCGATACAGCCTGTCTTTCGAAAAACAAGCAATTGAGAGCACTGTCTTCCCATTGCCAAAGGCTACATGCAGATAGTGCTCGTAACCTTCATATGACCAGAGGGGATAGTCGTTAACCGTTTTTCCTTTCGGCAATTCTGATGACTTGAGGACACCAAAATCTTGCCATGGCCCCTCTTTGTCGTCGGTGACGACATTTGCCGGAAATCCCTTTACGTATTTTACTTCGTCCCTGCTCATTCCCAAACGCAGGCCCGCGTATTCAGCTTGGCGACTTAGCCGAACTGGGAAAAGCTGGTCCCAGTACTGCGCGGCGACAATCAGCACTCCGCCAATAGCTCCCAGCATGAATATCCCGCCCACCGAGCGCCGTATGATGCGCCGCCAAGACCAGCGATCCTTCGTAAAGCCATAGAGCAACACGACAGAGACTGCTATCGATGAGAGGAAAACTGCGGTCCCCAATTCCATCTTGGTCGCTCCTTCACTCCCACGCAGTCGGACACAAAATTGCTCGACGCCAAATTAACCTAAAGTAGAATATACACAGCGCTATCGCGCTGGGCTGGTTAGAACTGGTAAACTGATCGCTAAGTGATTCCGACGCGGCAAGAGGGGGGCGTTGGCCGGTGACAATAACGTTGCGGGATAGCTCGCCAGAAGCGATATTACAGCTGCTGGATGAGCTAGACAAAATTGAAAACCCGTTCAGTTCTGATCTTGAAAGTTTAGACCTGGGCGATTGGCCCCAAGTTCATGTCTACATACCTCATCCAGAGGTCTCGTCGAGCATTACGCCTCCATTCATGGAGGCGTTTCTTGAACTGCAGAGGCAAATCTACCAATTGGCCGCTCAAGCGGCTGCCGGAGTAGCCGATACCGGTCAACTTTCTGAAGGTGTCAAAGCCGAACTCCAAATCAGCGTCCTGGTCACTGATGGTAGCTCTAACCTCACTGCAAAATTAGAAAAAATCCTGCCGGGATTGTTGAAGCAAATGATTGGCAAACTGAATGGCAAGCAAGCGGCTATCGTCCTCGTATCTGTTGCCGCGCTGGTTGGTGGCAACTGGGGTTTTAATGCATGGCTCGAACAGCAGAAGACTATCAAGATTGAGGAGCTGAAAAGCAAAGACCACGTTGAGGCGTTGAAGGCGCTTAGCATCAGCTCTAGCGGTCAATTGGAAGCGCTCAAAAAGATAACCGAGGTGCTGGCGAAGCAGGGCGAAATTGGCAATCGTGCGTTGGAAGCCATTGCCGCTACCAACGATGCGCTGCTCAAGGCAGCATCCAAAACGTCCGAAAGCTCGATAAACGATACTCATCTGACCCGGCAGGAAGCCGAGCTACTGCGAACCTCTCCGCGAAAGAAAGCCGAGCTACGGGTCGCGACCCAAAGGATGAGAGTGCTCGACGTTAATACCAGCGATCCACATGAATTGAGCGTCCTTATCAGCACCCCAGACAAGAAGCAGCAGTATCGGATCAAGTTCGAAGACACCCTGTTCTCTGAACCGTCCCGAAAGGCAATCTTCGAAGCGCTGGACAGCCGCGAGTCAATCTGGATGGAACTAGCCTTCCGCGAGATCGATGGCGACGTGAAGTCTGTTCAACTCTTGCGGACCACCGTTCCGCCCCCGATTGCCGAGGTCACTGATTTCGAGGAATAAACATCCACCCGCGCTTGGCATCCGTGCAGGTGAGCAGGTCGCGGACGCCCACGTCCGCATTTCGCCGAAGGTGATCTTGCTGCATGATTGATTCTCGAAACACGACGGCGCTTATCGTAGCAGCCGCCATATTGGCGCTTGTTCTGGGATTTTCTTATGGCGCCACTTTCAACGACGGCTGTACGCGACTCAAAGATGCTCCGTTTGGCTGTCTCGAATGGTGGTTCTCCCGTTATCAGACATTGATCGCGATGTTTGGCGCAATCGTTGTCGCATGGCTAAGCGTGCAGCCAGTCCTAAAGCAACTGAGGCTTTCATCGCTGCAGACCGCTGTCGCACTGCAGCAAGTCCACTCCGCGCGTGAAAGGCTACTGGAGAACTCGGTTGAATCGGAACTGAACGTGCTTGAGACGCTCTCAGCGGATTTGAGTCGAGGTCACTATGAGTGCCA
The DNA here is from genome assembly GCF_020329485.1 of Bradyrhizobium cenepequi. Lineage (GTDB taxonomy): Bacteria > Pseudomonadota > Alphaproteobacteria > Rhizobiales > Xanthobacteraceae > Bradyrhizobium > Bradyrhizobium cenepequi. The sequence continues at coordinate 57,053 of NZ_JAGKJI010000019.1, read as the reverse complement.
AGATGATCACGCTGCTCTGCCTCACTGGGTGTGGAATATGAATCAGGAGGTGGAGAGGGTTCGTGATCGACTGGTTCAACGACAGAACAAAAATCCTGGCGGCGAGGAAATGGCGATTGCGCGTCAAGGACTTATCGAAATCCTTGGGCGTTTAAGCACCTGCATGTCTGCCTACAATGGATCGGTTTATCTGGATGCTGACCCTGAATACGAAGTCACGGACGAGGTAAGGGCAACAATAGAAGCGGCTGAGCTACAGGCGGGGAAGGATTTACCGGGGCAAATCGATGCGGTCTCCACGGGGGTTGGTAAACTGCGTGACGCTTTCATGGCCGATCTCGGAAAACTGCGTACGAAGCGTCAGCTTTATGATCGAACGTTAGCTGACGCCGACCTTCCGTAGCCCTCTTCAATCGCCCAATGGGCTGGGCGCTGCCGGATCGATGCGCCCTCTACCCCCCGAACGCCTTGATCATTTCGAGGGCTTTTTCCCTCGTAAGGTCGGGGTGATCTTTCAGGAGTTGCGCCAGATACGGCGGGTCGCGTTCTTCCGCCGCCTGATCGGCTTCACCTTGGCGTTGGTGTTGTAGTTTTGCATCTCGCTGGGTCATCGCTGCTCAGTCTAGCCGGAGCCGCGAGCGTGGGCGATAGGGAGATCCACCCCTCCCCCTCAAATCACCACTCGATCGCCTTACGCATTCAAACATCGTGTATTATCAACACATTATTGGTTTAGTTAGGCGCTCTCCGAGCGCGCCATTTTACGACAGGGCACGCTACCACGCCCTTCCCGCGCGGTGGCGCCCGAGTCACGAATGATTCCGGCGTCGCGCGGCTCGCCAGGGCGTGAGCCGCGGAATCCAGCGCGGGACGTTGGCCCGGAAATCCTCGTACTGCGCGCCAAATGTCTGCTTGAGCGTTGGTTCTTCGAACACCAAGACCCAGACGTGGAAAAAGAGCCAGAGCAGCGCGGCATACCAGAGGAGCCGCTGGTCGCCGAACAAGACCGCTTGGCCCAGAGTGACGGCGACAAGGGCAACGTAAATAGGATTGCGCACATAGCGATAGAGACCCGTCACCACGAGGTTCTGCGTCGGTGCGATCGGCGCCGGCGTGCCCAATCCTTGCAGCGCAAAGCGTGCAAACGAGTCGACAAGCCCGGGTAGACCGGCGACGATCAACAGGATCCCGACGGCGCGCGTCGCGTCGAGATCGAAGAAGGGCGGCCGAAACTCCCAATGCGTAATCCACCAGGGAACGAGCCCCGCCACCGAGGTGGGCGCAACCGCAAAGAAGAGGGCAGAGCCCAATACCGCGATCGTTTTCTGCACGGCACCTCCTTACGTCCTGTCGCAATGTTAATGCAGCCATGTCCGGTCAGCGCGTTCAGCGGTTGAATCGCGACGGCCTTGCGAAAGCGTCTCGACCAGGCCCACTGTCCAGCACATCGGGCATCCGCGTAGCGCGACGAGGGCGGCAACGCCCGCGCCCAAGGATAGCCAAGGGTGCGCGGTCTGGTGGACGATCGCCCAAGCGAGTAGCGCCGCCGCAGCTGCGCCGCGCATCAGGTGTGCACCCAGGAAGGTGCTCCCGAACATGCCGACTCCACGAAAGTAATTCATGTGCCCTCTCGTCCGCTGTCCTTCGTGCCGAGCAGGTATTCGCACACCAGTGCGCGGGCGCGGCGCAGGCGGCTTTTGGCCGCTTCGCGCGTCACGCCGAGCCGCCCGGCGATTTCCCAAATCGTCAGATCTTCGAGATCTCGCAGCAGCAGCACTTCGCGATGGGACGGCGAAAGCGACTCGATTGCATTGACCAAGTCTATGCGCAACTCGTCCGGCGGGACCTTTGCGAGCTCGCGTGACGTTTCTAGGCTGGCGAGTTCCTCGACTCCGCGCATCAGCATCAGCGCCGGCAGCATGCAAAGGCGCGCGATGACGGTCAGCAGCCAGCCGGCGAGTGCGGCTGGACTGCGGATCGTGCCCACGCGCCGGTACACGACGATGAGTGCTTCTTGCACCACATCTTCGATAACCGAGGTGCGGTGGCAAAGGCGCCGGGCGTAGCGTCGAATGTCCGGCTGCAGCCCCACCAAAAGCTGTGTCAGCGCGTGCCGGTCGCCCGACTGTGCCGCGAGCAAGAGATCGTCTGATACGCGCGCCAAGGCGGTCACCCCTTCAGTGGCTCGCGCCCGGCGATGGCGCAGGCAGGGCAATAGCCGAACACGCCGGTGACCAGCGTCACGACACCCGCGCCGCTGAGCAGTAGCCCGAGCGGCGAAGTGTGCAGCGCAACCACGCCGCAGATGAGCATCAAGCCCCCGCCGATCAGCCTGGCCGCGCGCTCCCACCCGCCAACGTTCTTCCTATACCACATGGTTCTGTGCTCCGGTTCGTGACGCGCCGCTATGGCGCATTCACCCAGACAAGAGGGCGCAAACCCGGCGCCGGGGTCGCGGCACAAAAAATAATTTGAGGGGGGTGGCAGCTTCAGCAGGCTGGCGTGGGCGTCGGGCGCGGGCCTGGGTCGCTGAGGAACGCCGGCATCGGGTCGCCGGGGTGTGGACATCCGGATAAAGCCGGGCCAGCCACTCGCGTATCTTCGGCGCGCCCCAATGTGGCTTGTCCTGCTTGCATCGCACGATCAGCATCTCGATCTGGACCGAAGAAGGCAGAACCCAATACCGCGATCGTTTTTGGCACGGCACCTCCTTCCCGTCCTGTCGCAAGGCTAATTCAGCCATGTCCGGTCAGCGCGTTTAATGGAAGCAGGCGGTGGCCCCATCCAAAATCCGGGTGATCATCATAGCAGAATCGGCGGCTCTCGAACGCCCCGGGCAGCAGTCGAGCAAAATTGAACGTTGTGTCATAGCGCCACGGCGAAGCTATAGTGCCCATCTTCATCGGCCGCGGCGCGCCACTTTACGATTTTGCGCGATATCGTTGCCGATAGTCGCGCATCGCGTCCTACTTCGCTGCCGTCGCCATGATCTCGACCAGGAGTCCGGGCCGCCACAATTGAGGCGACTGCAGACAGGCGCGGACCGGCGGATTCTTGGGGTCGACCCAGGCATTCCACACCGCATTGTGGTCGGCGAAATGTGCCATGTCGGTGAGCCATACCGTCGCGCTGATGAGGTTGGACTTGCTGGTTCCAGCTCGGCCCAGCAACCGGTCTATGCGCTCGAGTACCTGCCGGGTCTGCTCCTTGATGTCGCGCGGCGAGCCTGGATCGGCCGTGATCCCACACAAATGCACGACGTCATCGTGAACCGTCACGAGGCTGATAATGGGAATGTCTGCGGTCGCCTCGGTAATTCCGTATCGTTCGATGGTCATGCGCTCTCCTGTCGGTATCCGGCCGGCGTGGTCGCCGGCAATCGCGCCGCCGCAGATCGCGACGATGTCACGTCGCGTGATGTCGGCCATACTGTCACCTGTCGTTCGACGTCCCGCCCATCTGGGCTGGCGCCCAGCATTTGTCCAATGCATAGTTTCGAACCAGAACATCGGAAAAACGGATGGAGGCTCGCATGGACATTGATGCGGTCCGCACCTTTGTGACGATCGCGCGAGAGCACAGCTTCAGCCGCGCCGGCGGCAAGCTGCACCGTTCGCAGCCGGCCATCAGCCGGCGCATCGAACTCTTGGAGCAGGAGTTCGGGGTCCCGCTGTTCGAACGGCTGCGTGGCGGGGCGGCGCTCACGGACGCGGGCGTTGCCTTGCTCCCTCATGCTGAGGCCGTCCTCGCCGCGGCCCGCGACGGCGCCGAGGCGGTGCGCGCGCTGACACACGGGGACCTGGGTACGGTTTCGCTCGCCCTGGTCGGCACGCTCGCCAATTCGTCGCTGATACGCGCACTGCGAAAATTCCAGCGCCGCTATCCAAAAGTTCGCCTCGACCTGCAAACTGCGACCAGCCAGCAGGTCTCGGAGTTGGTGCGACGCGGGGACGCCACGCTCGGCCTGCGCTATCTCGACGACCGTGGCAGCGATCTCGTCGCACGACCGGTTGCAAGCGAGGCGCTGGTTGTCGTGTGCAGCCGCGACCACCGGCTTGCCGACGGCTGTCGCCATCGTGCCAGCGAGCTCTGCGGCGAGCGATGGGTGGCGTTTCCGACGCGCCGCTCGCGCGAATCCTTCGTTCAGTTCCTGGAGCGACGGCTCCTCGCCGCCGGTTTGGAGAGCCCCGAGATCATCCCGATCGACAGCCTGACAGCGCAGAAGCGGCTGGTCGAGGCCGGCTTCGGCATCGCGTTGCTCGCCGAGAGCGGCATCCAGGAGGAACTGCGCCTGAAGACGCTGCACAAGATCGACGTTCCGACGCTGCGCTCACGCGTGCCGGTCTGCGTCATCCACCGGCGGAACGGCCATCTGAGTCCGGCGGCCCGCAACCTGCTGTCTTGCATGCTGCCGTCGGGCATCGTGGTCAGCCAAACGGGGCGCCGTGCGAAATCGCAGGCAGGCGCAGATTTGGCGCCTGCAGACCGTAACCCGCCGCGGCATCATAGTGCCACGGCAAAGCCGTAGTCCCCATCTTCATCGACCGTGGCGCGCAATTCTTTGACGCCGGTCAGAACAACGCAGCATCTGGTCAATAGACTAGCCAGCCCCGAGATCGCGGATGGGCCGCGCCCTGTCAGGAACCAGTGGGGCATGCCGACCAGCGTGGAAGAGGTCTGCCCCTGGGGGCACCGGGAATCATCACGGAAGTCCAAGCCCACGCGGAAGAAGCTTTTCGAGCACACTCTATTTTCTCTGGAGCACTCGTAGCCGCGCAGTTGCATCGGCAACCGTAACATCTTGTGCATCGACAAGCGCGGCCTCGACAATCATTTCGCGATCTGTGCGCACGACAATTCTTGCCCTACCCGTTATCGGCCCGACGCTCGCGGGCTTCCGAAAGCGCGTATCGAGGCTACGGGTTACCACCGTTAAATTCGGAGAAAGTGCCGCCAATGCGCAAATCCCGGTCGCCGAGTCCAACATCGCCGCCAGAAAGCCGCCCTGGACCGTCCCATGTCTGTTGGTGAATGACGGCTGAGCCTGGTATCGGATCAAGGCTGTTTCACCCGCATCATCAAAGCCCAGCCACTGGCGTCCCAGCAACTGGGCGCCGGGTGGCATATCTGTTGCCGCGTCGCTCACGTCGATCACCTCGCCTGCCTAATAACGAGGAGCCTATCAAGGGATCGATTTTAGGCAATGGCTCACGGCGGTAGTGCGATCGGCAACAATCTGTGAGTGGGAAAGTGATCGCGGGGCGGCGAGCGTGTCGATGACGCCCTTCGTAGTCCGTCGCCTTGACCAGGCTCTCCGGAGCATATCGTCCACTGGGCGCGCCGGCCGTGAAAATGATGTGCTCCACGTTTCGTAACGCGGGAGGAAGCGTGTCCGCTTTCGTCAGATCTCCGGCGACCACCTCAAACGCGATGCCCAGCTCTGTCAAAGCTTTGGCAGGATCACGCGACAGCACGCGGACTCTATAGCCTCGTTCATGCAGCAGGCGGACGATCAGGAGCCCGGCGCCCCGTGCCTCCAACAACCAGGACGCGACTCTTTCCAACCTCGCTCATCGACCCCCGGCGCTTAGCCCGCTGCGTCCTTGATCGCGGCTTCGAAGCCCTTGGCGTCAAAGGCCGGCATGCTTTGGACCCGCCCCAAACCCTGGGTTGAGTACCAGACGGAGAACGCGAGCATCGCCCCTGGATTCGGGGCATCGACGATGTCGACGAAATCGTAGTAGCCCTGCGTGTAGTGGATCGACTCGATCTTGATGCCCAGCTTGTCGAGCTTTGCCTTGGCCTTGCCGATCCGCTCCGATTGCTTGCTTGCCCACTCCGGGCTCAGATTACCAAGCAGCACATATTTCATGGCTACCTCCACGTGATGTTGATCATGATGCGCGAAGGACCACACGATTATACGCCTTCCAGGGACCCATGCCCATGCGTTTCTGCGTAGCGGAACGGCGAGGCACGGGCTCCCCAGTCCCGTATCCTGGCCGGCAAGCCCTACAGCCAGCGTCGTACCCGTGCGCAGTAGCGGCGATAGACGTCCCCGAACTTGCGCTCGAGATAGGCTTCCTCGCGGGTGATCACACCGTAGCGGATGACTAGCACGAAGGGCACCAGCGTCATCAACAGCCAGAGGCTGTTGAAGGCAATGGCCAGGCCGATGAGCCCCAGCACCATGCCGAGATAGATGGGATTGCGCGTGAAGCGGTAGGGGCCAGCATCCACGATGGTCGTGGTCGGCAGGTTGGTGGGCACGTTCGAGCCGGCCCGGGTCATGGTAGAGATCGCCCACGCGACTAGCGCCAGCGCAAGCGCAAACACTGTTGCGCCGAGCCAGCCTGCAGGTAGCTTGGCCGGCAAGAACGGCAAGGGCATGAGGTAATTGAGCGCGAGCCCGGCAAGTACCGCGAGCGCCCATGCGATCGGCGGCCGGACAATGACGTTAGCGGTATCTGCCGTATCAGCCATGACGGGACCGATGAAACTGCACTCCCTTGATGTGGCCTACTGAAGACTATTTGCAAGCGTAGCACAAAATCGCAGGCAGCCCGGGATATGCCGGTTGGAGCGCATGGCGGGCCGAAGCATCATAGCGCCACGGCGAAACAATAGTGCCCATCTTCATCTGCCGTGGCGCGCCATTCTGCGATGATCACCGAGCGATTTTACCGCAAAGTCCATGCCAACCTACTGTTTCCCACCGCCGCTATAGTGGCACTATTCGTCAGCCGATTCGCTTGGGAAAGCTTGTCACTTCATGATCGACAATCCGGATCAAGTTGAGCGCCTTGTGACCAGGATGAAGGACTCTTTGCCGCTTTTCGCGACGGTCAGTCATGAAGTGGCCGCCGTCATCCGCGAGCAATCCTTGGCAGCCGATCCACCACGTCGGTACCCAATCACTCAAGTCCACTATGCTGGCGACGAGGGCGGGATCGTCTGCAGAGTTGAGCTTGGTCTTGAGAACGACGGCAGGGGTTTGTTTGCGTCGATTACGCATCTTCGCTTCAGCCAGGCAGAACCGATCGGTCGTCAGATCGCTGCATACCAGAAGCATCGAGTCAAAACGCCTCCGACGCATTGGTTATGGAAGCCGAGACTGACAGAAGCCTTGCAGCGATCACGCGTCACGCCAAATCGAAGCCAAGCGCTGTTTCGGCGATTGAACCGTATGCCCGGCTACGGCATATTATGCCGCAGTAGTGCCCATCTTCATCGGCCGTGGCGCGCCATTTTTCGGCGCCGGTCAGAACAACGCAGCATCTGTCGATAGACTAGCCAGCCCCGAGATCGCGGATGGGCCGCGCCCTGTCAGGAACCAGATGAAGATATCGCAGGCATTCAAATTCGAGGCGGCACATCGGCTGCCAAACGTACCCGAGACGCACCGATGCAGCCGGCTGCATGGTCATTCCTACCGGGTCGAGGTGCGGTTGGACGGACCGGTGGACCCGCGCACGGGCTTCGTCGTGGACTTCTTCGATGTTGAGAAATGCTTCGCCGACATCATGGGCGCGCTGGATCACAGATGCCTGAACGACGTCGACGGGCTCGAGAACCCGACCGCCGAGAATATTGCCATTTGGATATGGAATCGATTGAAGCCGGACCTCCCGCGAATCTCGGCCGTTCGGGTCTATGAAACGGCGGACTGCTGGGCGGAATATGACGGTCGCTGACGACCAGCGCGGCCGGCGCCCATGCAAACTCGCCCGAGGGCTTCTGTCCCAACCCCATGGGAACACCATGAGAGTGACGCCTGCTTGCTGCGGCAATCAGCAAGCCCACGGTCAGCACTTCGACGGTGGAGTCGACCTGGCATCGGTTTGCATCCGCGCGTGCGCGGAGGACTCCGGGATAACGATGGAGGGATCGTCCGGGTCCAGTGCATCGTGCGTGACCACCGTACCCACGAGTGCAGTCGGGGCAAGATCGAACTCGGTCTTTCGTGGCAAAGCGGGCGGGGCCTGCACAAGAGTGCGGTAGAAGACGTAGGCCGCAAGCAGTGCCTGGGTGATCGCCGTAAACAGGAATAACGCGCGCGGTCCTTCCGCCGACATGAAGATGGCAGCAATGGGCGGTCCGACCACTGAACCGAGGCCGTTGGCGAGCAGGATCGTGGCGGCGATCGCCACGATGTCGCTTGCCGGAGTCTTGTCATAGGCATGGGCAGCGGCAAGCGCATAACCGGGCAGCGCAAGCGCCCCGAAGAGAACGCCGAATAGCAGCAGCATTGTTCCGGATGCGGAGATCAGCCATGAAGCGACGCCCGCAGTGGCGGCACCGATCAGGAGAACGAGCAGCACCTGGCGGCGATCGACGCGGTCGGACAGGCGGCCTACCGGCCACTGGACGATCGCTCCTGCCAGCACAGCCGTACTCATAAACAGCGCCGCCTGATCGATGCCGAGGCCGCTACCGGCGGCCGCCAGCGGCGCTAGTCCCCAGAATGCCCCGTTAGCGGCGCCAATCATGAAACTTGCAACCAGCGCGACCGGCGCCGCGCGATAGAGCTGCCCGACGCGAAAGCTGACGATAGTGATCGGTGCCGGTTGCGTCGCGCGTGTCAGCGCCACCGGAACGATGGCGAGCGAGGAGAGCATGGCGGCCACCATGAAGTTCCCCGCTTCGGCGATCGGATAGAGCCCCACCAGAGCCTGACCAAGTGTGATGGCGCCATAGTTGACAACCACGTAGGCCGACAGCACGAACCCGCGCGTCTCGTTGGAGGCGCGATCGTTGAGCCAGCTCTCGACCACCAGGTAAAGGCCAGCGAGGCAAAGGCCGGTTACGCCTCGGAACGCGACCCAGGCCGCGACCGTCGGCGCGAGCGCGTAGGCGAGCGCCACGGCAGCCGCCACCGCCACCATCGCTGTGAAGGCGCGAATGTGTCCCGCGCGCAGGATCAGATGAGGCGCGAGCAGACAACCGCTGACGAAGCCGACGTAATAGGCCGAACTGATGATGCCGAGCGCAAGTTCGCCAAAACCTTCCGCGCTGCCGCGCAACGGCAGCAACGTGAACTGCAAGCCATTGCCCGCCAGCAGCAACGCAAGCCCTAGCAGCAACGACACGATTGGGCGCAAGGTCTTCGGCATCCGGAGCGATCCAGACATCATCAGAAACCAGAGTCATTGAATCCACAATGTGTTGACAAGGCAGACGGACGAAAGAAGTTGCGCGCCGATTCCAGGGCATTTCCGGCGGGCTATCGCACGAGAGCCATGGTGAAAGCCCGCCGGGCTTGAACCGGCAGCCCTTTTCCATACCGTGCAAGGCTGGCGCAGTGAAAGTTCAGCTTTGTGAACCAGATCACACGCGACGTGGATGGCCCTTGTTAAGATACCGACGCTGGGATTTCAGGGCACCAGTCGAGACAAACGCCGCCGGGACGCTGTATTTCGAGCTCGGCGGCGTAATTTTGTGAACCGTCAAGCGTTCACGCCGAAATGCGGAAGCTGACATAGGGATGCTCAATGACCGACGAGAAAGTCGCCCGTCTGCGCGCCCACAACAACAACATCAGGCGATATCGGCGGCTGCTCGAGACCAATCTCTCGGACCTCGAGCGCGGGTTTGTCGAAAGGCGCTTGAACGAAGAAAGGCTGGCTGTGCAAAGCCTGGCCGGCCGAGTTTCGACCTGCCGGTTGGACTGGAGGGGCTCGCCGGTGTGAACCGGCGGCGAAGATGTCTCCCGTTGGCTTGACGGCCACGAACACCTGGCTGTCCCACGTCGGATCCCGGCGCCGAAATGCTCCATACTGTGCCCGCGAAGTCGAGCATGTGATGGCTATAATGACCATCACTGTACGTGGCGAGTTCTTCTCGAAGATCAGGTCCGAAAACGACCGCCTTCGCCCGCAGGTTCGACAGAGTACCGAATTTCGATTCCGAGGGTCGGGGGCGCGCGAGCGCGCTACCCCTACCGACGCGGCATCCCGACTGCAGACCTCTTCATCGTAAAGCCGACGTCATGCTGCCGAGGTGTCGATCGAGCGGCGGATCACCTTCCGCACGTCAGCATTCGACAGGAAAAGATCGTGGTTGATGATGCCCCAGCCCGAGTCGGACGCATCGATCACGCGCACGCCGAGCTTCTCGATGACGGCCTTCTCGGCCGCTCCCACCCGTGTCATCCCGCCGGCTATCTGCCCTGAGAGTGCGAGCGCACGGTCGTTCGTTGAGGTGATCACGGTGATCTTGCGGGCGAGCGGCCCGATGCGGTTGATTGCCGAGGAGAACACATCCATGTCGATATCGGGCGAAGCGAACACCACGGCGCCGATCCTGCCGTCAACGCTGTCACCATATCGGTCATGGAGCTGACGCAGGCTTTCGAGCGCCAGCATCGTTCCCATGCTGTGCGCGACGATGTGGACGCGGCTGGCGCCCGGGGGTGTCACGACGGCCTGAAGCACGCGCTCGAAATCATCGCGGGACCACATCGCGCTGTCGCGGTCATAGGCGTAGTCGAACAATCCCGCCTTTGACGGCCAAGAGAACACCATCGTCTGGCCACGGAATTTGATGCCATCGGAAAGGTGGGCCGCATCGAGCGCCGCCGTCTGGAACGTCTGCTTGAAGCCGTGCACATAGATCAGGACATCTGACCCCCCGCCGGCCTGCCCGAGAAGATCGCTGACGCCTCCCGAAACCGGCTCGACCTGATCAATGCGCCAGTCGCCGAGCCCGGCTGCCGCGAGAGAGAAACGGCTCTCGTCCGGCGGCACCAGCTTCGCGCGCGCGACGGTCATCGTAGAAGCCCGCTCCGGCCCGAACCAAGGCTTCGCGAGTCCACCGTTCACGCGCTTGCGTGTCGTTGCGACCAGCAGTGTAGGATCGACCGACAGCGAGGATGCGTCGTAGCGCGCGCCGGTTGCGCCCAGGCTCGCGCATCCGCCGAGCGCGAGTGCAGACGCCGAGGCTGCAAGCCCGCCCAGCAGGGCGCGGCGGGACATCATCACTTCTTGTTGCCGCAAATGTCGGACGATCACGCAGGACCTTCAGAAATCGCCTCGCAAGGCCGTCCCCCCAAGTTTCCTGGATCATGATGGCGGCGACAAAAGGGCAGCCAAAGCCAAGACACAGGCCATGGTTCCATGTCGCGCGTGTTCCAGGAGCAGTAATCTTGGAACGCGAAGCTGCAGATCAGGCAAAGATCATGCTCAAACAATAACCTAAAGCAGGATGATGATTCATCCTCATCTCATCGCGCTTTAAATGCCGCACGCACAAGCACGAAGGCTAGCAATTCATGATCGAGCCGGGCGTTGTCCCCACTCTCGCAGGCCTTGCGCTCGCGCTGGGGGGACCGGCGCTGCTTGCCAGCCCGGCGCATCGGCTGCTCGGGGATGAGGAGGCGCTGAGCACCCGTGTGGCCGACCAACTCTGCTTGCTCGCCATGGTCGGCGGTACGATCGCCGTCGTCCTGCTCTGGGAGGCGCGGCCCCTTGCTTCGATCGGCTGGCACGGCTTTGGGCTGGCGTCGTTCGCCTGGGGCGTGGCCCTCACCCTCTTCTTCGTGTGGGTACTCCTTCCGGTCGAGGTCCATGCGCTGGCGTGGCTGCACCTCGGCGGATTTGAAACCGGGTTGGCAAGGTTGTCCCGCTTGCCTGCGTGGTTCCTCATCTTCGCTGCGATCACGGCAGGCGTCGCCGAAGAGACGCTGTTTCGCGGCTACGCCCTGGAGCGCATCGCAGAGCTGACGGGCAGTTACACTGTTGCCGGCTTCGTTACAGTCGTGCTGTTCGCGCTGATGCATCTGCGCCTGTGGGGTTGGGGGCCCGTCGTTGCGTTCGTCGTCAGCGGCGCAGTGCTGACGTTGTTCTTCATCTGGCGGCAGGACCTCCTCGCCAATATCGTTGCCCACGCCGCAACCGATGCCATCGGGCTGCTCCGCGCCGCAGCACACGTTCGTAAGTCACGGGATCGCAGCCTGTAGCGTGGAGCTTGCGACCGAAATGACCGATACCGTGCAACCAGCGGCAATGCGGTACAACGGATGACCGCGCCGAATGCGTTCTGCATAATGGATGGATTGTTTGAGTCGCGGCGGAAGCTTGGTTGGCAGCCGAACCGACAGGCTGATGGAACCGCGTTCCGATGTCGAAATCAATGCCGCGGCGTCTCGTCCGTCGTATTCGCGATACGATCCTGGTGAGAGAATGCGGGCCGTCCTAGAAGCCAAACCTTCGCCGTGGAACTGGGGGAGCTATGAGCAGATTTCTTCTCGGTGGCGCTGTGTTCCTGACACTGACGAGCGCGGCCAGCGCCGCGGACTTGGGCCGTGTCTACGAGAAAAGCCAACCGGCCTGGACGTGGGACGGCCTCTATGTTGGCGTGCACACGGGCGCGATGTGGAGCAATTTCAAGGCGGGCGATCCATTCGGCCGTTCGGTCTACGGCGATAATGTCGGTGTGCCCGGGTACGTGCTTGGCGGCCAGATCGGCTACAATTTCACGGTTGCGCCAAGCTGGCTGGCAGGTGTGGAGATCGACGGAAGCTTCGTCGAGTCCGACGGAAGCAATACCTGTCTGCAATTCCACGCCGACTTCGTTGGTTCCAACTGCCAGGCCAAGACGCAGACCATGGGCACGCTGGCCGGACGCTTCGGGCGGATGATCGGCGACAACGGCCACACGCTGATCTACGGCAAGAGCGGTCTCGCGTGGAGCCACAACCGTGTTGCCATGTTTGGCGCCAATAACTTTTTCGGTGCGCTTACGCAGGATGCAACCAACACCGGCTATTTCGCGTGGGGATGGACCGTTGGCACCGGCGTGGAGCACGCCATCACGCCGGCATGGTCGGTGAAGTTCGAATACGACTATCTGCATTTCGGCGATCGCAACGTCACGACGCCGCAGAGCAATGTGATCGATCCGGTGACGGGAGACGTCACCGACGTGGTCGCTCGTGCGACATCGAATATCCGCCAGGACGCGCATGTGCTGAAAGCCGGCCTGAACTACAAATGGGGCAGCGATCCGCGGGCTGTGTGGCCAAGCGTCTCACCCACCTATCCGGTGAAAGCCGCTCCCTTGAAAGCGTGGCCGGCGGAGCCCGCAGGCTGGAGCGTCGAGGTTGGCGCGCGCTACTCGTTCAGCTCCGGCCGATATCAATGGGACAATTTCTTCGTGCCTGACATCGCGGAATCGCGGCTGACCTATGGCGACATGACCGGCCATTCCGGTGAAGTGTTCGGCCGCCTCGACACGCCAGCGAACGTTTTCATCAAGGGGTTTGTCGGTGCCGGCTCGATCACCAGCGGCAACATGCATGATGAAGACTGGGGTATACACGACGACCCTGGCGCCCCCTTTGTCGGCTACACCAACACTTTGTCGAACCCGGTGAAAGGCCCGATCCGCTATGGGACCGCGGATATCGGCTTCGATGTCCTGCGCGGACCCGATTACAAAGCCGGCGTCTTCGTTGGCTACAACTACTTCCGCGAGGAACTTAACGCCTACGCCTGCGCCCAGACCGCGAACCTGGCGTCCGGCATCTGCGCACCGGCCGTCGGCCCCTCGACCCTGGTCATCAGCCAAGCTGCAACCTGGCAGTCCTTGCGCGTCGGCTATGCCGGCGAAGCGATGTTGACGGATCGCATCAAGATCGGCGCCGATATCGCCTATTTGCCGTACGTGAGCTTCGACGGACGCGACGATCATTGGCTGCGTCCGGGTACATTCTTCCTGCAGTCGTCACAGGGTGGACAAGGGGTACAAGCGGAACTCCTGCTATCCTACTTCGTCACCCCCAATTTGAGCGTCGGCATCGGCGGCCGCTACTGGGCGATCTGGACGGACAACGGACGCTTCCGTTGCGTGGGCTGCGACCCCGCCGACACCGAGGTTTCGTACAATCCCTTGAAGGGCAATACGGAACGCTACGGCGTGTTCGTGCAGACATCATATCGGTTCGATATGGCGGGGTTGGCCGCAAAGCCGTGAGGCTTTGAGATCGCCGCGGGGCCGGAGGTGCTCACAGTGGGGAGCACTCTGACGGGAGGTGCTCACAGCAGGGCCACCGTGATTCCCCGGAATCCAAATGGGACCAATATACCGCTAACGTTGCTTCGCCGGGGCCAATTTCATTCCGAAGCGATTTTATTAGCCGGCAAGGGCCGCTGAGAAATCAGCGGCCCTTTCGCTTTAGGGGGGCGCACTTTCCGCGCCAGCAAGCGATGAGAGTGGCTCAGGCGGCCGCTAATCCATTCGGCACTTTTGTCGTATCGGCAAGCCATGCGAGCATATCGTTTCCTCCGCGCAACGAGCCGTCCACAAAACGCGGGTCGTCCTGCGCGTTGAGCGCCTGTCGCATCATGCTGGCGCCTTTGGCGTCGTCGGACATCAGGAGGAAGAAGCCGACGGCAATGAGCGCCAGTCTCTCGATCGATTCCTGGAGCTGCGCGCGCTGCCCGACAGCATCAAGAACTCCGAAGCAATAACCAAGAACCCAGAGACGATCGATAGACTGCGTTACGTCGCCTGGCGTGAGCCTGAACTGCAGACTGATGAAGTCGCGGCCGATCCTCGCGAGTTCTTCCAGCTTCTTGAAATCGACCATGTCTCGTTTCCTGTCGGAGCACAAAGCCTCCGTGTCGGCTGGCGGCTTCCTGGTCTTGATTGCCCCTCGCCCGTTTGCGGACGCTTGCCTTCAGGAGCGCGCGGCAGCGGCCCGCCCTCGCTCGGTCACCCGATAGGACACGTGGCCGAGCTCATGATAAAATGACTTCAGCCAGCCCAACTCGACGAGGCGCTGATACCTGGTCTGATCAAGCTGTTCGATCACCTGCCGGGGACGGCCGGCCGCGACGATCTCACGGATCAATCTGAAGTCGTCGAGCTGCGCCATGATCAGTGTCCCTCGCTGCGTTCCGCAGAATTGCACTAACGTCATCCCGACCCTTGCATCAGGGCGTCGCAAGCTGCAGTCCCACGCCAGCAACAAGCCCGTTGGTTGGCATCGATCAGGTGTCAATCCAGGTATTTGGCGATATCCTCAAGCGAAGCGTCGAAACGCTCGCCAAGCACCACGTAATTGCTGTCTTCCTTCACGAGCGCATATTTGCCGAGGTTGTCCTCGTCGATCGAACGTGAACGCGACTTATGGATCGCGTATCCAAGCTTGCGTGCACGCGCTCGCAATGCACTTTCCTTCGCCAAGCGCATGGCCGTCCCTTTGTGGCTGAAGGCTGGACAAAGGCCCCATTACGATCGCTTCACCAGCGGCCCGAGACCACCGACATGCTGCAACGCATTGTTGTCTCTTGTTGTCTTTGGAAGTTGTTTTCTGCGCCAGGCTCTAATGACTATATCACGCGCACGACACCGACGATAGACGGCCACTCCCGGAAAATCGGGAACCAGCCGTTCAGGCGGCGAAGCCTAAAGCATCACCAGCCCGACCACGCCGTCTTCGAGCACACCGCGGGCAAGTCTTGCGCGGGCGATGTGCTCGAGCTCGGTTCGACCTGTCGCCTGGTCATCGGCTCCTTACGAATGCCGGATCGAAGCTGGAGCCGAACGTGCGCGCTACCTCGCGAGCGTCTTCTTGCGCTTCTTGTTGGGGATGTCCGGACGAGCCGCTTGAGCTGTCGCTTCCTCGGCTTCCCTGGCCTCTCTCAGGGCGCGAAGACGTTCCATGTTCTTACGCACTGCAATGGCCTGCTGCTGGATGTCCGCCATCGCTCGCGCGCCTTCTTCCGACGCGAGACGTTGCCTGTTAGCGCGCGCTATGCTTTGCGGGGACGCTTCAGCGGGTTTCCTGTCGGCCATCCTGTCTTCCCAATCCGCAACGACGCAAAGCCCGCTCAATCCCAGGATCGAGCGGGCAATACAGCCATTTCAGTACATCCGTGAAATGGCGCGAACGGTTTAGGCCAGCGACAGATTCTCCGCGCTTACCTTGCCCCGCATTTTGTCGGTCTTGATCTCAAAGGCCACCTTCTGGCCTTCGGCAAGGCCAGAAAGACCGGCCCGTTCAACGGCGCTGATGTGAACGAACACGTCGTTCCCGCCATCGTTAGGTTGGATAAAGCCAAATCCCTTCTGACCATTGAACCACTTCACAGTACCTGTCGGCATTCTTTCCTCTCCAAAGCATATTCGCGCGACCGTCACGCGATCCATTCAACTGGGCGATGTCTTTGGGAAAGAGCCCGCGGGCACATCCAGAAAGGCACGGCGGCTAATCGAACCTGTGTAGCGTACAGGAGTTGGTATTGAATTACAAGCGCGGCAGGCAAAATCGGCGCCACGGGAAGGGCGCCACGAGAAGAATGTCTTCTCGGTTGATGCGGTGTCGCTGGCTGCAAATGCAGACGGAGCACAAACTGCTCAATCCAAGTCTTTGAAAAAAGGGCTGGCTATTTCCACGCATAAACACCATCTTGGAAACAATCGTATCGGCTTCGCCGCCGATGGCCGAGAGACCGTGCGCTCCATCCGAACAGGAAGATTGCGGCGGCTCGGAATTGCGTCCCATTTCTGTTCGCCGCCGGGATCGCTTTCGACTGAACTTCCGTACTCCGAGATCTCTGAAGCCTCCATTGGAGAGGCTTCAATGGTTCGCGCCGATAATGCTTGGGAGAAAAGCGTATGCAGGTATTCGTCCGAGACAACAACGTCGACCAGGCACTTCGAATTCTGAAGCGCAGGATGCAGCGCGAAGGTGTTTTCAAGGAGATGCGCCGGCGCCGCTTCTACGAAAAGCCGTCAGACAAGACTGCGCGAGAGAAAACAGAAGCCATACGACGGATGCGCAAGCAGGCACGCAAGCAGGCTATTCGAGACGGACTGATCGCTGCTCCCGTCAAAAAGCCAAGCGACGGCAACAAGCGCGGGACAGCACTGCGTCCCAATAGCATCGCCGGAACAAGACAGAACGAGCCGACTCCCACCCAGGCGTTCGTGCAAGCACACGACCGAAGCATGATGCAGGAACCATCTTCCGCAAAGGCCGAAAAGCCGTGAAGCTGCGATGCTGGCTGCCGGGGCGATGTAAGCCCGCGAGCGCGGTCAGCAACCGCGGCGGCATCAAATAGGCGCCGCAGAGATACCTCAGTGGCAGTGCGAGGGAGACTTCGGGCGGCGTACACTTTTTGACATACGTTGGGCTTGTCCGGGTGTATACTGCAGTCATCACCGTTCAATCCTCGGCGTCCATCGGTGACTGAGAGTGTTGTGCTCCCGCCGCAAACAGGGAGTGCGCCGTATGCCCGACGCGCAACTCACCAACAAGCTTTCGCCGCGCGAAACCGTGCAGCCCCGGTGTCCAATGTGCCAAGCCCGAATGGAGGTGCTGCATGTCGTACAGGGAAGACCTGGTTTCGAGCACTGGACCTTGAGATGCCGCAAATGCGGGCTCGTCCATGAAGCGCAGGCTGCCGCAGATCCGATCCGTTCCGAAGTATTAGGCTGGTTCGGTGGCGAACTGAAACCGCCGCAATAGAGACCTTGGCTGAGCGAACGGGGACAGCGGGCCATGCATAACGTCGCCCGGCGTTGTCCCGCCGCGGCGAGGACACCGAACGCGACGTCGGGACGAAGTCGGCGACTTCACGGAATACATTCATAGCAAGCTCACGACTGCGACGACGCAAAGCGGAGTGGCAGCGGGATTTCCCCGCGTCTTCATGTCGCGCGGCGTCAATGCACTCTCGAAATTCGACGTGCAGTTTTGAAAGAAGTGGAACAGCCGCTTCGACATGCTGCCACTGACTTTGGAACCAATCTAAACGGCCGGTATTCTCCGCTGTGATCCCTGGCGGATGGCAGCCACCTGCAACACGGAGTCGCTGACGATGCAAGATGGAGCCGTGCAATCGGGCGCCAGCCCTCACCCGCTGCCGCAAAAGATATCGGTGACACTGATCGTCAACGGAATCGAGAGGCGCTTGTCGGTCCTGCCTTGGGTCTCGCTTCTGGATACGCTCAGGGATCATCTCGATCTCACCGGCACCAAGAAGGGATGCGACCACGGCCAATGCGGGGCATGCACCGTGCTGGTCGACGGCCGCCGCATCAATTCATGCCTGACGCTTGCGGTGATGCGGGACGGCGCGCACGTCACCACCGTCGAGGGACTGGCTACCGACGGCGCGCTGGATCCGCTGCAGCAGGCGTTCATCGATCATGATGCCTTCCAGTGCGGCTATTGCACGCCCGGTCAGATTTGCTCCGGCGTCGGGCTGATCGCCGAGGGACGCGCCAAGAGCGCCGACGAGATCAGGGAAGCTATGAGCGGCAACATCTGCCGTTGCGGTGCCTATCCCAATATCGTCGCAGCGGTCCAGCAGGCGATGGGGACCAGGCCATGATCCCGTTCCAATATACAAAAGCGAACGACGTTACCGACGCGGTGCGGCTGATCGCCGCCAATGGCGGCGCAAAGTTCATTGCCGGCGGCACCAACCTGCTCGATCTCATGAAGGACAATGTCGAGCGGCCGACGACGCTGATCGACATCTCCCGCTTGCCGCTGACCTCGGTCGAAGAGACCGCTTCAGGAGGCTTGCGGATCGGCGCGCTTGTGCCGAACGCCGACCTCGCCTGGCATCCGCTGATCGAAAAGCGCTATCCGCTGCTGGCCAGCGCGATTATGGCCGGCGCCTCGCAGCAATTGCGCAACATGGCTTCTACCGGCGGCAATCTCTTGCAGCGGACGCGATGCGCCTACTTCTATGACACGGCAACGCCCTGCAACAAGCGGCAGCCGGGTTCGGGCTGCTCGGCGCTCAACGGCGTCAGCCGCGGCCACGCCATCCTCGGAGCAAGCGCATCCTGCATTGCGACGCATCCGTCCGACATGTGCGTGGCGCTCGCCGCACTCGATGCCACCGTGCACGTGACGGGCCCGACCGGCGCGCGCGTCATTCCGTTCGCGGATTTCCACCGCCTGCCCGGCGACACCCCGCATGTCGACACCAATCTCGGGCCGGACGAGATCATCACGGCGATCGAAGTGCCGGCCAAAGGCTTCGCAGCCAACCACTCCTACCTGAAGATCCGCGACCGGATGTCCTACGCCTTCGCGCTGGTGTCGGTCGCGGCCGCACTCGAGCTCAAGGACGGTACGATCCAGGAGGCGCGGCTCGCGCTCGGTGGTGTCGCCCACAAGCCGTGGCGCGATGTCGCGGCCGAGGGTGCGCTGCGCGGACGGCCCGCCGAGGAAGCCAGCTTTGCCCGCGCGGCCGACCTCCTGCTTCGCGACGCGAGGCCCCAGGCGCATAACGGCTTCAAGGTCGATCTCGCCCGACGGGCGATCATCCGCACGCTGTCGCAGGCCGCGCACGGCACGCCGCAATCACAATCGAACAAGACGATCCAATGAGCACGCTCAACAACACCGCGAAAACCTATACCGGCACCGCCACCTCGCGCGTTGACGGCCGCGCCAAGGTCACCGGCGCCGCCAAATATGCCGGCGATTTCAATTCAGGCGGCCTCGCCTATGGTGCGGTGGTGGAAGCGACCATTGCCAGGGGCCGCATCGTGCGGATCGACGCCAGCGAGGCGCTGCGCGTGCCGGGTGTGCTCGATGTCATCACCCACGAGAACAGGCCGCGGGTCGCCGACAGCGATGAAGCGTGGAAGGACGACGTCGCCCCGGAAGAAGGTTCCCCATTCCGCCCCCTCTACGACGACGCGGTCAAATTCAACCAGCAGCCGATCGCGCTGGTGCTGGCGGAAGAATGGGAGATTGCGCGCTATGCGGCATCGCTCGTCCGCGTCGACTATGAGAAGCAGCCATTCGTCACCGATGTGCATCGCAAGCGCGACAACGCCATCGTCGTCGCGAAGCCCGACAAACCACGCGGCGACGTTGCCAAGGCATTCGCAGCGGCCGAAGTGCGGCACGAGGCCGACTATTTCATCCCGACTGAGCATCACAACCCGATGGAATTGTTTGCCAGCACGGCGATGTGGGAAGCCGGGGGCCCGCTGACGGTCTATGACAAGACCCAGGGCGTGCAGAACGTGCAGGGCTTCCTGTGCAGCGTGTTCGAGAAGAAGCCGGACGAGATCCGCGTGATCTCGCCCTATGTCGGCGGCGCGTTCGGCGCCGGCTTGCGGCCGCAATATCAGGTGGTGCTCGCCGTAATGGGCGCGCTGAAGCTTCAGCGTTCGGTGCGGCTGGTGCTGACGCGGCAGCAGATGTATGGGCTGGGCTATCGTCCGGCCACCATCGAGCGGCTCGCGCTTGGCGCGCAGCGCAATGGCACGCTCGATGCGATCACGCATGAAGCGATCGGCATCACCTCGCAGTTCGAGGAATTCTCGCGCAACGATACTGGCTGGTCAGCCCTGCTCTACGCCTCGCCGAATGCCCGATATGAACACCGCGTCGCGCAGCTTGACGTGCCCACCTCCTGCGACATGCGTGCGCCGGGTGCTGCGACCGGCGTCTATGCGCTGGAAAGCGCGATGGACGAGCTCGCGGTCGCGCTGAAGATGGATCCGGTGGAATTGCGGCTGCGCTGTTATTCGGACCGCGACCAGAACGAGAACCTGCCCTACACCAGCAAGCGCCTGCGCGAATGCTATCGCGAGGGCGCCGCGGCCTTTGGCTGGGACAAGCGCCAGCCCGAGCCGCGCTCGATGCGCGACGGCAAGACTCTCGTGGGCTGGGGCATGGCCTCAGGCGTATGGGAAGCGCTGCAGATGCCGGTCGCCGTGCGGATCGTGATGACCGCCAACGGACATGCGGAAGTCTCCTGCGCTGCCTCGGATATCGGCACCGGCACCTATACGATCATGGCGCAGGTCGCAGCCGACAGCCTCGGGCTTCCGATCGAGAACATCACGATCCGCCTTGCCGATTCCACGCTGCCGAGAGCGCCGGTCGAGGGCGGATCATGGATGGCGGCCTCCGCCTGCCACGCCGTGATCGCCACCGCGAGCGAGGTTCGCAAGGAGCTGTTGCGCCTGGCAAAGCTGATGAAGACGTCGCCGCTCGCCGACGCGGTCGAGGAAGACGTCGCCCTTTCTGACGGCAAGCTTGTCAGCCGGACGCAGGCCGAGCGCGGGGTTTCGATCTCCGACATGATGCGACATGGCGCTGTGGAGCGGATCGAGAGGGAAAAGACCAACGAATTCGCCCAGGACAACGCGCACGCTCGGAACACGCACTCGGCCGTGTTCGCCGAGGTGAAGGTCGATGAAGAGCTCGGCGTCATCAGGGTCACGCGCGTCGTCAGCGCGGTCGCGGCGGGCCGCGTGCTGAACCCGAAGACGGGACGCAGCCAGGTGATGGGCGCCATCGTCGGCGGCATCGGCATGGCGCTGCATGAGGAGACTATCTACGACCACGGTCTCGGCCGGATCGTCAACCACGATATCGCCGAGTACCATGTGCCTGTGAACGCCGACATCCATGACATCGAGGTGATCTTCGTCGACGAGCCGGATACCTTGATTAACCCCCTCGGGATGAAGGGGCTCGGCGAGATCGGGATCGTCGGTGTTGCGGCGGCAGTCGCCAACGCCGTCTATCACGCGACCGGCGTGCGGGTGCGCGATCTGCCGATCACCCTCGACAAGGTGCTGACGCGGCGCCAGGCGGCTTGACGGCGTCAACCTGCGCCCCCTATTTTCTAGCTAGAAAATCTAGCCAGAAAGTTTGCAGAATGACCCGCCGAAATTGGTCGGTGCAGGACGCCAAAAACCGCTTCAGTGAGGTTGTGGACGCAGCGCGGCGTGCGCCACAAACTGTCACCAAGCACGGCATGCCCACGGTCGTCGTCGATGTTGAGGAGTACGAGCGGCTCCGGCGCCTCGAACGCGCCAGCGCACCGTCATTTGCGGAAGTCCTGCTGACCATGCCGCAGGATGACGTGGAGTTTGAGCGCCGTGACGTTCGGGTGCGCGATCTCGACCTCTGATGTTTCTGATCGACACCGTAACACTCTCAGAGCTGCGCAAGCGGGAGCGCGATCCCATGGTCGTGGCATGGTTCGAGCGGCAGCGGACGGCCGATCTGTTCTCAGCGTCATCAGTATCGGGGAGATCGAACGCGGCATTGCCCGACAGCGTGAGACCAACCCGGATCTTGCGGGCGCGGTGGCGGCCTGGCTTGATCGCGTGCTGACGCTGTACGGCGAAAGGATCGTGCCGTTTGACCTGCCCACGGCCCGGCGTTGGGGCGCGCTGAGCGCCGCGGTAGGTAACGACAGCGCCGACCTCATGATTGCGGCGACGGCGCTGGAATACGGGCTCACAGTTGTGACGCGCAACGCCTCGGATTTCAAGTCTACGGGGGCTGCTGTGCTCGATCCCTTCAGCCGCAAGCCGGGTCGAAAGGCATAGAAATAGCCCCGGATTCCGCCATCTCCGATGCCAGACCGCGATCCCACGCGGGTTGAATCCTTTGGGAAAACAGATAGCCGCTTCTCCGGTCGGTGTCTCGACAGGGTTGCCGCCACGCCGAGAGATCAGCTAAATCGACATTCTTCATTCAGGATTTGGCTGGGCGCACTCCTTGCGAGCGCCAGAACGAAGGCACCTCACATGAGAAAGATCATCCTCGCGCTGGCACTTCTGTATCCGGCCGCCGCGCTCGCTCAAGGTACGACCCCACTCGCGGACCCTGCCAACCCGCCCATGGTCGGCGACAAGCCACTGATGCAGGTCGGCACGAAGAAGCCGCCGGCGAAGCAGGGCGAGAAGGCCAAGCCGCAATCGGCCGCGCAGAAGCTGCAGGCATGCCAGGAGATCGATGACGGCACCAAGGAGCGGCTCAACTGCTATGACGAGATCTTCGCGCCGCAGCCCAAGCCGAAGCCGGCCGCGGCCAAGGCGATGAAGGAATGCCGGTTCGTGAAGGAAGAGGACGAGCGGCTGACCTGCTACAACGGCTTTGCCAACAAGATCCCGAAGCTGCCACAGTAGTCCGGCCGCAATCCGGTTACCAAGTGCCCGAGAACGGCCCGCCGCCAAAGAAGCCGAAACGTGACTGCTGCGCCACCCGCATCGGCCGCTGGCCCATGTACATAGGCTGCTGACCGTACATCGGTGGCTGACCCGCGTACATCGGCTGCGGCTGGCTGCGCGCCCTGGCGACCCTGTGCTTCTTCGGCGGCCGCGGCTCGTGTTTCTTCTCTGCCGGAGCGTACTGGGCAAGGCTTTCGCGCGCGGGCGCTTGGGTCGACGCTGGGGCAGCCGTCGACTCGGCCCCCGGCGGCGGCGGAAGCGGTGCCGCAGCCATCTGAGTGGCGGAGCCCGGCGGCACGATGGTCGGGAGGCTGGTGTCGAACACCACCCGTTCAGGCAGCTTCTGGGCGGAGTGAATGCGGACGGTGGACTTGTCGAGGCCAGGCGCGCTGTGGGCTGTCGTGGCCGCGTCGTGCGGAACCAGAGCGTCGACTGCATATAGCAGCGCTAGCAGCGCCCCGCCGACATAAAGGAAATAACGCGTCACCAACATCAGAAACTGCTCCCCCGCGCGATGACGCGGTCTACCGCCTAATGGCGATATAGGGAGTTAGTTCCTAGCCACACCCTAGAGGTTCAACCAAAGCGTTCACTTTTTCGGGACACTCACGCTAGGCGCGGCCGTCACTACGGAACATTTTGCCTTATTTGCATTGATGTTCACGAATCCGACCAGCACGCCGGCGTAGGTCTTGCGGCTTTTCATATTGATGGTGTCGCTGATCACACGCCGGCGGTCGGTGAGATGCGTGCCATCGGCGCGCGCAAAGGCGCAGGCGATCTCGATGTCCTTGACCGGATAGTGGTTCGCATTGCGCAGCGTGAGAGTGACCAGCGCTTTCGAGCCGAGGCCGCCCCGGCGCCAGAACTGACGGGAGATCTTCAGCCCATCGATCGGAGACCGCTCCACCGTGAAGGGTTCATTGGTGCTGGCGGTCGGTGCCTCATCGCCCACTGCATCGTCCGCCGGCGCGGCCGCCTGCTGCTCGGTGGGCGCGGCCGGCTTCTCGAGCCAGACGACATCCTGCGGAGAAGCCGAGGGCGGCGACGCCACCGCGACCGATTTGTTGTCGGCATCGCTGCGATTGGGGAGCATCAGCCATCCGGCAAATCCGGCGATGGTGAGAACCGTGAGCAGAATAAGCTTGGCGCCAAAGCCTTGAAACGACCACCTGCCGATGCCCATGGCCATGTCCTCATCCGCGCGAACGCTTCCTGCCTGCGCGCAACGCCGCTCCGGCGCACCACCGCACGGCTTGAAAGGGACGCACCGCTGTACGGGGACCGCCACTTGTCGATCAACCATCCACTTACATTACGGTTCCAAGCCTCCTCGGCAAAATTGCGGCGCTGCGCCTGTGACAGGATGGCCTTGTGGATTCCGAGCCGGTAGATTGCCGCAGCAACGGATCGTGCGATCACGCGCGTCGAGCAAGATGGGAGATGAAATGCCGATAGAGGTTACCTGGGACCACATTCACCTGCGCACCCCCGATCCCGAAGCGACCGCGGCGTGGCTTCGAGATGTGCTGGGCGGCGAGATCATCCGCAATCCCGGCCGCATCGATGTGCAGCTCGGAGGCGCCAAGGTGTTCATCGCGCCGGTCTCGCCAGGCGACGGCGTCAATGCACCGCCGGTGACGCCCTATCAGGGCCTCGACCATTTCGGACTGGCGGTGAAAGACATCGACGCCGTTGCGGCCGAGATCAAGGCAAAGGGCGTCGAGTTCACGACGGAGCCGACCACGATCCGCCCCGGCGTGCGCATCTGCTTCATCCGCGGGCCGCAGGGTGTCTCGATCGAGCTCCTGGAGCGCGACAAGAAATATGCCTGACCGCGTAGCGCTTGCGCGTCGAACGGTTAGGTCATGCTGCCGGGCATGAAGCAGCGGATCTGCAGTCCGAGATAACCGCGCATCGGCCACACCATGGTGCGGCCGTAGCGGTTCGGCTCGGTGATCACGGCATCATCAGGCACGTCGATCCACTCGTCGTCGATGCGCACGCGATAATGTCCGTCCTTGGATTCCCAATCGACGTCGCTCACCGCGGTGCCGTCGGCGTCGGAACAGCACGGCCCCTTCCCGCTCCTCAAGCTGTCGAACCATTGCTTGAGCGGCGAATTGGCGTAGCGGCCATCGGGATCGCGCGCATGCGCGAGACTTACGGCGGCCGCCGACAACAACGCGACAAGACTCAATGTGAGTGGGTTTCTGGGGCGGACCGCTAGACGATGGTCCGTAGTCTTACGGATGGAACCAGCTAGCTCTGCACATAGGCTCGCGAAAATGCGGCCGGAATCGATCCAGTTCGTCACCTGTCTCTCGCTCCTGCACCCGCCGGCCGGTGCAACAAATGTTATGCATTTCGCGGGCCAAGTTGATTCGCCGCGCGCTGCCCCCACAACGTCGTCATCGGGGCGTCGTCGACCAATGGAATGATTTCGGTTTCGCACGGCGTCGAGCGGCGCATGGTCAACCTGCCGCGTTGCGCCGGACATGCTGCTTTGGCATAAATTCTGAATCGGCAGCCTCTGGGCGAAGGCGGCCGGCCGTGGGGCGCCATGAGAAATGGCCTGTATTCCATTCACGTCACCCTGCTCGACGGGCGCGTCGGCAAGGGCAGCGGAGTGATTCTGTTCCGTAACGGCCAGGTTCTCGGCGGCGACGCCTATCTGTACTACACCGGCAGCTACACCGTGAAAGCCAACACCTTCAAAGGCGAAGTGCTGGTGCAGCGACACACCACGCCGCGCGACAATGACAGCCCGCTGTTCGGCGGACCGGCCCCGGTCGGCATCGGCGTCACCGGAACCTTCACCGATACAGAGGCGACCATGACCGGAACTGCGCTGGTCGGAAAGGCCAGCCAGATCTTTGGCGCCACGCTGCGCAAGCTTGCGGATATAGACTAGCGGAAGAGCTTCGCCCTCTCCCCGCAAGCGGGGCGAGGCGATCCGAGTTTGCGGACCGAGCGTGGCCTCAGGACAACTATTCCGCCGCCAATTCGACCGGTGCGACGCGCGGCAGGATCATCTGAATGCGCGTGCCGCCGCCGGGCTCGGAGTCGAGATCGAGACGGCCCCCTAAGCGCGTGGTGACGATGCTGTAGACGATGTGAAGCCCGAGGCCAGTGCCGCCCTGATCGCGGCGCGTGGTGAAGAACGGATCGAAGGCGCGGCGGCGCACGTCGAGCGACATGCCGCAGCCATTGTCGGAGAAGATCACCTCGACGTTGTCCCTGCCGGAAGCGCGCACCTGGATGTCGACGACACCAGGCTTTCCATCGGGAAAGGCGTGCGCGACGGAATTGAGGAACAGATTGGTGAGCACCTGACCATAGGGTCCCGGATAGGAGTTCATGATCAGGTTCGGCTGGCAATCGACGTTGAGCGTCAGATTGTGCTTGCGCAGGCCCGGCCGCAGACTCATCACGACCTGCTCGGTGAGATCGCCGAGATCGAAGCTGCGCTGATCGGAGTAGTTGCGGTCGGCGGCGACCTGCTTGAACGACTGGATCAGTTCGGCGGCACGGTTGAGGTTGGCGACGAGCTGCGAGGACGCATCGCTTGTCGTGGCAAGAAAATCGTTCAAGCTCGAGCGCCGCAGTTCGCCGCGCTCGACCTGCGCGGCAAAGGTCGCCGCCTTGCGTTCCAGCGCGGAGGCAACCGTGAGGCTGATGCCGACCGGATTGTTGACCTCATGCGCGACGCCCGCAACCAGCCGTCCGAGGGCTGCGAGCTTTTCCGCCTCGATCAGCGAGTTCTGCGTCTCGCGCAGATTGCGCAGCGCCGCCTCCGCGGCGTCCCGTGCTTTCCGCATCTCGTGCTCGCTGCGCTTGCGCTCTCCGATGTCGAGCGCCACCGTGACGATGTTCTCGATCTCGCCATTGATGTCGAGGATCGGCAGCTTGTTGACCAGCCATTGCCGCATGTTGCCGGCGACGTCCTTGTACTCCTCCTCGTAGAAGCCGAGCTCCCTTCGCCCTGACAACACCCGCTTGTCGTTCTCGTCGGTCTTTGCCGCGCCGTAGCGCGCCATCAGCTCGGCAGTGGTGTGGCCGATCGCCTCCTGCGGCTCGATGCCGAAAATCCCGGCCATGTAGCGGTTCATCAAAACGTAGCGCAGACTGCGGTCCTTGACGTTGATCACCGCCGGAACGGTGTCGATCACCATCTGCAGCAGGCGACGGCCTTCGGCGATCGCGTCTTCGGCGCGCTTCTGGTCGGTGATGTCGCGCACCGTGCCTTCGTAGCGGATCACCTCGCCGTTCTCGTCGCGCACCGCGCTCGCGCTGTCGGACAGCCATAGCACCGCGCCACTGCGGGACCGAACCTGATACTCATAGTCGCGCACCATGCCGTCGCGCTCCATCAGCCGCTGATATTCGGTGCGCGCGGCCGGATCGACATAGATATTGGACGCGACGTCGTCGATGCCGTTGATCAGGTCCCGCGGCGTGGCGTAGCCCATCATCCGCGCCAGCGCCGAATTGGCATTGAGCAGCGCGCCGCCCGGCGTCGTCACATAAATGCCGTCGATCGAGGATTCGAACAGCTTTCGATAGCTTTCCTCGGCGAGCCGCTGCTCGGCGAGCGCGCGCACCGCCGCCTCGCGCGCGGTATCCGCTTCGACCAGCGTTCGCCGGAACACCTCGGCGGCGCGGGCGATCTCGCCGATCTCGTTGTCGACGTCGGTCGCCGGGATCGAGGCGCTCTTCTCGCCGGCGGCGACCGCGCGGATCGACCTTGTGATCGAGGCGAGCGGCCGGACGGTGCGGCGGACCACGAGCAGCGCGGCGAAGATCCCGATCAGCACGCCGGCGGAGCCGAGCACGATGCTCTGCCATTTCGCCTCGGTGAGCGTCCGCGCAAAATCCCGCGACAGGACGTGACCGCGGCGCGAACTGAGCTCGCGCAACAGCTCGGTCACGCGCTGGATCAGGCGCCCTTCGGTGCCCAGCACCTCACGGTCGATATCAGCGATCTGGCGCTCCCGGATCGATATCGCAACGACTGCGTCGGCGTAATTGTTCACCGCGGTGCGCAGCGCCGGCTCGGTGATGGTCATCGACCGCATGCTCTGCGCCGCCTGCTCGGCCGCGGACGGGTTGTGGGCGAGCAGCCCAGTGGCGATGCGGCTCTGGGTCTGCAACAGCGCGGAAGCCGTGGCGGGATCGGAGCTTTCCGCCACCGCCTTGTCGAAGGCGTCGCGCAGCGGCGGCAGGCCGATGATCAATTCGGCGCGGCGGTTGATCAGCGCCGAGATGCGCTCGATGCCGCCGCGGTAGGTGGCGAGCCGTTCGGTCACGCCGTCGATCATGTCCTGCTGCTCCGGGGCGAGCTCGATCCTGGTCTTCTTCAGCGCCTCGCTGAGGGCGCTGGCGGCCTCGCCGACCTGGATCGATTGCGTGCCCGGATCGGTGACGAAGTCGCGCGCCGCCAGCCGCAGCTCGTTCATCCGGCGGTCAATATCCTCGGCCAGGTCGCCGACGCTCTGCAGCCGCTGCAGTTCCCCGAAAGTGGCGTCGATATGACGGATCGCGATCACGCTCGCAGTCGAGGTGATGATGATGACCGCCAGCACCAGCAGGAAGCTGCCGAACGTGAGCTGACCGATCGACAGCGCGAACGGTCGCTTCTGGGGCGGATTCGGCGGCAATTCGGAGGTCATGCTAGGGGGGCCAGGCTGAAATCGCCCCCAATATACGACGTAATCAGGCTCCGGGGGAACCGGGGCTGAGCCCCGAACACTCAACCGGCGGCGCCGACCTCGAAGACCTCGCCGTCATAGCCGGCCTCGAGGGGGATGCGGAGCTGGCGGCCGGTGGCGGTCTTGGTCATGATGGGCATCACGGTAACGATGGACCTGCCGCGGCTGTCCTCCAGCGCCTGACTGACGCTGGCCTGCTTGCCCAGCCTGATCAGATTCCGGGTGGTCGGGAACGGCAGCTTGAAGCGGCCGCTCTCCCCGCCCTCCAGCGCCTCGCGCGGGGACACCCAGATCGAGTCGGTGGATTCCCTGCCGTCATGGGTGCCGAGCTGCTCCGGGGGCGCCGCGGCGAGGAAGAACCAGGTGTCGAACCGCTTCGGCATGCCCTCCGGCGTGATCCAGTGCGCGTAAGGCACGAGCTCGTCCAGCGCCAGCACCATGCCGGTCTCGGCCAGCACGTTGAGGAAGCTGGTCTTGCTTTCGCAGAGCAGGCTCCGATGGGCGAGCTCGATCTCGCGGGCGCGGGCAGCATCCACCAGCTCGCTCGATCCCTTCGGCCGCGCCAGCAGGATGCCGCTCTCCTCGAAGGTTTCCCGGATAGCGCCGATGCGGAAGCTGAGCGCGCTCTCGTCGAGCCCCTCGCCGGCAGAATAAAGCGCCGGGTTCGCAATGATCTCCCTGTCGCCCTTGTCGACGCTGCCGCCGGGAAACACCAGCGCGCCGGACGAGAAGTCGATCTTGTAATGGCGGACCATCATGAAGACTTCGATTTCGTTGCGGCTGTCGACATCTACCTGCCGCGCCGCGTCGCGGAGCAGCAGGATGGTGGAGGCAAGGCGCGGCGTGACGATCTCGGCCATGGGACAACTAGCCTGCGGCGCTGGACTGCGGCTGCAGATTGGCGCGGCGGTCGACGCGGGCCACGCGCGACAGCAGGTAATCGACCTCCGCCCTAGCCTGCGGCGTGATGACGGCACCCGGCTTGCGCTGGGCGCTGGAGGCGATGATGCCGCGCTTCTGCAGCACATATTTGCGCACGGTCAGACCGACGCCCGGCTGCTGCTCGTATCGGATCAGCGGCAGATGTGCATCGAACAGATCATGCGCGGCATCGCGCTTGCCTGCCTTGGAGAGCTTGACCACGTCGATCAGGAGCTCAGGGAATGCGTAGCCGGTCATGGCGCCGTCCGCGCCGCGCTCCATCTCGAAATCGAGGAACAGGCCGCCATTGCCGACCAGGATGGACAGCGGCCGCAGCGAGCCGTCCTTCTGGAAGTTGCGGAGCGTGGTGATCTTCTCCAGGCCCGGCCAGTCCTCGTGCTTGAGCATCACGCAGGACGGGCAGTCCATCACGATCTTGCGGATCACGCCCGGCGTGAACACCACCGTGAGCGTCAGAGGGTAGTCCTGCAGCACCCAGGGGATGTCGTCGCCGATCGCTTCCTGCGCCTGCTTGAAGTAGCCAATGATCTGGTCGTCGGTGCGAAGATGCGGCGGCGGCGCAATCATGACGCCGGCGGCGCCGGCATCCATCGACGCCTTGGCCAGCGAACGCATCGAGGCGAAGCCCGGCGCCGAGACGCCGACGATCACCTGCAGGTCCTTGGCGCGCTTGATGAAGCGAACCGCGACCTGCTCGGCCTCGGCTGCATCGAGCTTCGGCGCCTCGCCCAGGATGCCGAGCACCGTGACGCCGTCGCAGCCGACCTCGGTATAGAAGTCGCTGAGGCGATCGATCGAACGCTCGTCGATGCGGCCGTCGTCATGGAACGGCGTCGGCGCAATCGCAAAGGTGCCGGCGGCTTGGGCGGTGAGTTTCATCGTTCTAACCTTTCTCCGTCATTCCGGGATGCGCCGTCAGGCGCAGGCCCGGAATCCATTCATCCGATCGTGGCCATGGATTCCGGGCTCGGCGCTAACGCGCCGCCCCGGAATGACAACCATTCAAAACCGCCGCGCGCCCATCTTGATCTGCTCCTCGGAGAAGAAGATCTCCTTGGCGTGGGCGACAATATCCTCAGCTTTCCAGCCCGTGAACGGCGGCTTCCAGCCTTCCATTTCCATCATCCGCATCTCCCTGACCCCGCGCGGGCCGGAGACGCCGAGCACCTTGCCGGTCTGGTCGCCCGACAAATCGCTGACCATGTATAGCACGGCCGGCGCGATGCCGTCCGGGCCGAGCGCGGCACCGGGGTTTTCTTTATAGCGGGGCAGGTCTGCAGTCATGCGGGTCAGCGCACCAGGCGCCAGCGTCCAGACCCGGATGTTGTATTTGCGACCCTCGATCGCCAGCACGTTGGAAAGGCCCCAGATGCCGCCCTTGGCGGCGCCGTAATTGCTCTGGCCGAAATTGCCGATCAGCCCCGAGGTCGAGGAGGTGTTGACGATGACGCCGCCGCCATTCTCGCGCATCCATCTGAACACCGGCAGCGTGCAGCAGAAGGTGCCTTTCAGATGCACCTTGATCACCTTGTCCCAGTTTTCCTCTTTCGCCTTGGCAAAGGTCTCGTCGCGCAAGATGCCGGCGTTGTTGACGAGGATGTCGGCGCGGCCGAAATTCTTGATGGCATCGTCGAACACCGACTGGCCGCCTTCCAGTGTCGAGATGTCGGCGCCGTTGGCAACTGCGCGGCCGCCTTCGGCCTTGATCGCATCCACCACCTGCTGCGCCATCGACTTGTCGGCGCCGCTTCCATCGCGCGGGCCGCCAAGGTCGTTGACCACCACGGCCGCCCCCTCGCGCGCGAACAGCTTTGCGTAGGCCTCACCAAGCCCACCGCCTGCACCGGTGATGATCGCCACCTTGCCGTCGAGTAATCCCATGGTTGCTTCTCCCTTCGTTGTTCTTACCTCGCCCCGCTCGCGGGGGGAGGTCGAAATTCGCGTCCGCGAATTTCGGGTGAGGGGGACTCTCCGCGAGTCCCGCTGTGGAGACAGCCCCTCACCCCACCCTCTCAGAGCGAGCTAGGCTCGTCTCGGCCCCGCAAGGGCGGGGCGAGGGAGCCGACCGCCGTCGCGTGTGTCAGCCCAGCACCGTCTTGCCGTTGCGGATCACGGTGACGCCGCGCGATTTCACCTTGGCCTCGAATGAGATTACGTTGCCGTCCTTCCAGAGATCCATCGTCACGGTCTCGCCAGGAAACACCGGCGAGGAGAAGCGCGCGACGTGCTGCTTGAAGGCGGACGGATCGTAATCGGCATAGGTCTGGAGCACGCCGCGACAGGTGATGCCATAGGTGCACATGCCGTGCAGGATCGGCCGCGGGAAGCCGGCTTTCTTGGCGAACTCCGGATCGGAGTGCAGCGGATTGCGGTCGCCGCAGAGGCGGTAGATCAGCGCCTGGTCCGGGCGCGTGGAGATGTCGACGGTCCTGTCGGGCGTGCGCTCCGGCACCTTGTGCGGTTCGGGCTGGCCCTCGGACGGCCCGCCAAAGCCGCCATCGCCGCGGGCAAAACGTGAAGCGACGATCGTCACGAGTTGGTCACCCTTCTCATCCTTGAGGATGGTCTGGTGACGGATCACCGCGCCCCTATCCTTGCCCTTGTCGAAGACGTCGAGCACGCTTGAATCGGCGGTGATGTGCGCGGCCGTTGCTAGCGGCTTGTGGAAAGTGATGTCGCGTTCGCCATCGACCACCAGCACGCGGTTGAGGTTCATCTCGCCGGGGCCGGCGCCCCAGGCCGCCACGGATGCGAACGTCGGCACCACCTTCAGCGGACGCGGCGTCAGCGTCGCTTCATTGACGAAAGCGAGTTCGCGCTCGTCCATGGGATCGGCGCCCATGCCGATGCCATAGGCATAAAGCATCACCTCGCGATCGCCGTAGCTGTATTTCTGGCCGAGGTTTTTCAGGACCATCAGCTGTTCGTAATTGATCGGCATTCTTGTTTCCTCCCCGGATCCTTCTTCACCGGCGCCCGTTACAGTGCCCTCTCCCCTTGCGGGAGAGGGCAGCGTCGCCGCCGGCAACAAACTCGTTCGGGTGAGGGGTCGCCTCCACGAGCACCGAACCCGCGGAAAGAACCCCTCATCCGGCGCGCATTGCATGCGCGCCACCTTCTCCCACAAGGGGAGAAGGTACTTCTAGACCGCCGTAAAGAATGGCAGCGGAGCGCCGTCGGTCGGCTTCCACACCAGCTTCACCTTCTGGCCGATCCCGATCTTGTCGAAGTCGCAGTCGACAATGTTGGTCTGCAGCGACGGACCTTCCTTCAGCGTGACATAGGCGATCGCATACGGGCCAGTCGGCGACTTCCGCATGATGCTGTAGGTATAGACCGTCGCCTCGCCAGAAGCTTCTTCCCAGGCCGTCTTGTCGGAGAAGCAGAACGGGCAGATCGAGCGCGGGAAGTAATGCGGCTCGCCGCAGGCGGTGCAGCGCTTGATCAGGAACTTGCCTTGCTTGGCCGCTTCCCAGAACGGCGCGCTTTCCGGGTTGGTCACCGGCGCATTGTATTTCTTCGCTTCAGTCATCACACGCGCTCCAGAATGCAGGTCGAGGCGGCGTGGCGGACGCCGAGCAGGCCGCCGGTGCCATGCGCGATCGCGAGATCGCAATTCGGCACCTGCACCTTCGGATGCGCTTCGCCGCGGAGTTGCCTGACGGCCTCGAGGATCTTGGTCATGCCGCCGCGATTGACGGGATGGTTGCTGCAGAGCCCGCCGCCATCCGTATTGAACGGCAATTTGCCGACGCCGGAAATCAGGTTGCCATCGGCGACGAACTTGCCGCCCTCGCCTTTCTTGCAGAAGCCCAGGTCTTCGAGCTGCATCAGCACAGTGATGGTGAAGCTGTCGTAGATCGAGGCGTATTTGATGTCCTTCGGCGTCACACCCGCTTCCTCGAAAGCGCGCGGGCCCGACCACACGCCGGCGGAATAAGTGAGATCGAGATCCTTGCCGCCGCGCGGACCCTTCATCGCTTCGCCATGACCGATCAATCGCACCAGCGGCTTCTTCAGGCTCTTGGCGATCTCGGCCGTGGTGACGATCATCGCGCCGCCGCCGTCGGTGACGACACAGCAATCCATGCGATGCAAGGGATCGGCGATCATCGGCGAGTTCAGGACGTCCTCGACGGTGACGACTTCCTTCAGCATCGCATGCGGGTTGTATTGCGCGTGATGGGACGCCGCGACCTTGATCCAGGCGAGCTGCTCGCTGGTGGTGCCGTAATCGTGCATGTGGCGCATGGCACACATGCCGTAGGCGTTATGCGTGGTAGCCCCGTAGGCGGCCTCGAAATCAACCTCGGCGCCGGCAGCGCGCGGCGGCATCACCCCGGTGCGCGGCTTGCCGGCAAGCGTCACCAGCGCGACCGAGCATTTGCCGGCGGCGATCGCTTCGGCTGCGTGACCGAGGTGGATCAGGTAGGAACAGCCGCCGGTCTCGGTGGAATCGACATGGCGCAACTTCTTCGTGTTGAGGCCGAGATAATCGACCATCGGCCAGAGCCCGCCGGGCCCGTCGCCGGCCAGGAAATAGCCGTCGATATCGTCCTTGGTCAGCCCCGCATCCTCGATCGCGCCCTTGGCGACCTCGGCATGGAGCTGCGCAGTGGATTTATCGGGAGCATGCCGGGTGGGATGCTCATAGATGCCGGCAATGTAAGCCTTGCCTTTGATGGTCAACTCGTTCTCCGCTGGCGTTTCTTGTGCAAGCGTTTTTCTGGACCGTCAAACAGGCATTGGCAAGCGCGGAAATATTCCGTGCGGCGAGAGGGAAGCGGTCGTGGCCGCACTCTCCGACCTCATCCTGAGGAGACCGCGAAGCGGTCGTCTCGAAGGATGGCCACGGGTGCGATCCGGGCCTCATGGTTCTCCGAGCGATGCGCAGCATCGTCTCGAGACGCGCTACGCGCTCCTCACCATGAGGGGTGAGAGGAATCGTAGGGTGGGCAAAGCGCAGCGTGACCACCTTCCTTGCACCGAACGTGGACGGCAGGCACGCTGCGCTTTGCCCACTCTACGCGGCTTGGCGACGCCCTACTCCGCTGCCATCTGGCGGGGGGCTGGCGGCGGGTTGGCGAGGTCAGCGGCGAGCTGAGCGTAGCGGGCCTTTGCGTCCTGTACTGCCTTTTCCTTCACCGGGCCGTAGCCGCGGATACGGTCGGGGAGCGAGAGCAATTCGACTGCGGTATCGATCGTGAGCGGCGACAACAGACCAAGCACGGTCGCGACATCCTTCTCGTAACCTGCGATCAGATCGCGCTCGAGCTTGCGGTCGGCACTGTAGCCGAAAATGTCGAGCGGTGTGCCGCGCAGGAAACGCAGCTTGGCCAGCACGCCGAAGACATTCAGCATCCACGGACCGAAGGCGCGCTTTTGCGGGCGGCCCTGGGCGTCGACGCCGCGCGCCAAGATCGGCGGCGCGAGATTGAAGTTGAACTTGAAATCGCCTTCGAACTGCTCCCGAAGCTGATGCTCGAACCGGCCGTCGGTGTAGAGCCGGGCGACCTCATATTCGTCCTTGTAGGCGAGCAGCTTGGCATAGTTGATCGCAACCGCCCGCGGCAGCGCTTCGCCATACCCGCCCTTGATCGCGGCATCGCGCACCTGGTCGACCAGCTTGCGATAGCGCTTTGCCAACCTGCCGTTCTGATAGGCGGTGAGATGGGCGCTGCGATGGGCGATGACCTCGTCCAGCGTCATGGCGTCGAGCGTCTTCGGCGTCGCTGGCTCGTCCTGGTCCTTCATCATCGCGGCCAGCCGCGCCGGATCAGCGGCGGCAAGACGGCCGAGCTGGAAGGCTTCCTTGTTCATCTTGATCGAGACACCATTGACCTCGATCGCCTGCTCGATCGATGCCGCCGACAGCGGCAACAGGCCCTTCTGA
This sequence comes from Bradyrhizobium cenepequi, assembly GCF_020329485.1. Lineage (GTDB taxonomy): Bacteria > Pseudomonadota > Alphaproteobacteria > Rhizobiales > Xanthobacteraceae > Bradyrhizobium > Bradyrhizobium cenepequi. The sequence goes on along the minus strand of NZ_JAGKJI010000019.1, from coordinate 21,554 downwards.
TAGGCGTAGCCCATCATCATGATGTTGGTGGCGATGCTGTCGCCGAGCAGGGCTTCGGCCGGCCTGGTGAAATCGAAGAAAGCGGAGTCCTGGCGCAGCGCGTTCTCCAGCACCGAGTTGACCGTGCGAACCTGGAAGTTGAAGTCGCGGTTGAGAATGAAATCCGCGGTCGGGATCACATGGCTGTTGATGATGCCGGCCGTGCGGCTGGATTCGCAGAGCGTAATCGTGTCCTTTGACGCTGCAACCACCTCGTCCGCGGCCAGCACGAGATCGGCGGTGCCGGTGACGATGCGCGAACAGGTGACGTCGGCCGGGTGATCGGACAGGCGGACGTGGCTGAGCACCGCCCCGCCCTTCTGCGCGAGGCCCGACATGTCCAGGATCATGCTGGCCTTGCCCTCGATATGGGCGGCCATGCCGAGCAGCGCGCCGATCGTGAGCACGCCGGTGCCGCCGACGCCGCCGACCGCGATGTTATAGGGACGCTCCAGCGACGGCCGCGTAGCCGGCTCCGGCAGGTCACCGATGGCGCCGAGATCCGGCGGCGCCCGGCGGCGCAGCTTGCCGCCATCGACGGTAACGAAGGACGGGCAGAAGCCCTTCACGCACGAGTAGTCCTTGTTGCATGTCGACTGGTTGATGGTGCGCTTGCGGCCGAACTCGGTCTCCAGCGGCTCGACCGAGATGCAGTTCGACTGCACAGAGCAGTCGCCGCAGCCCTCGCAGACAGCGGGGTTGATCAGCACGCGGCGCTGCGGATCCTCCATCAGGCCGCGCTTGCGGCGACGACGCTTCTCTGCGGCGCAGGTCTGCACGAATACGATCGCGGACGTGCCCTTGAACTCGCGGCACGCCTTCATGACGTTCTCGAGCTCGTCGCGATGGGCGAGCTTTACGCCGGGCGCGATCGTATCAGTCGGATAGGCATCGGAATTTTCAGAGACGAGATAGATCTCGCGGATGCCTTCGGCGTGCAGCTGGAACGTGATCTGCTGCGGCGACAGGTCGCCGTCGTGGCGCTGGCCGCCGGTCATCGCGACCGCGTCGTTGTAGAGGATCTTGTAGGTGATGTTGGCCTTGGAAGCGACCGCCTGGCGGATCGCGAGAATGCCCGAGTGGAAATAGGTGCCGTCGCCAAGATTGGCGAAGATATGATTCTCGTTGGTGAACGGCGCGATGCCGACCCACGGCACGCCCTCGCCGCCCATATGGGTGAAGGTCTCGGTGTTGCGGTTCATCCACAGCGCCATGAAGTGACAGCCGATGCCCGCCATAGCGCGGCTGCCTTCCGGAACCTTTGTCGAGGTGTTGTGCGGGCAGCCCGAGCAGAAATACGGCGTGCGGGCAATCGGCGCTGTGGCTTGCATCTGGCTCGCTTGGCGGCCGTTGAACCAGTCGGCCTTGGCGCGCAGCATCTCGGCGATCTCGGGGTTGAGATTGAGCCGCAGCAGGCGCTCGGTCAGCGAGCTTGCAAGTGATGCCACGCTGAGCTCGGCGGCGAAGGTGAGGAAGCGCTTGTCGTGCTCGTCCATCTTGCCGACGATGCGCGGACGGACGTCGTCGCGCCAGTTGAACAGCTCCTGCTTGACCTGGTTCTCGACGATCTCGCGCCGTTCCTCGACGATGAAGATCTCCTCCAGGCCAACGGCAAAGTCACGCACGCCTTCCGGCTCCAGCGGCCAGGGCATGCCGATCTTGTAGAGCCGGATGCCGATCTTGGCGGCGATCTCCGGCGTAATGCCGAGCTCGCGCAGCGCCTGGCGGATGTCCTCATAACTCTTGCCGGACGCCATGATGCCGTAGCGCGCGTTCGGCGAATCCATGGTGATGCGGTTGACCCTGTTGGCGCGGGCGAAGGCGATCGCGGCAAAGCCCTTGTAGTCCTGCAACCGACGGTCCTGCTCGAAACGGTCATCGGGCCAGCGGATGTTCAGCCCGCCCGGCGGCAATTCGAAATCGGTCGGGATCACGAACGGCTTCATCTCGTCGGTGAGGTCGATCTCGGCCGTGGTCTCGACCGTCTCGGTGATCACCTTCATACCGACCCAGCAGCCGGAGTAGCGCGACATCGCGATGCCCAAAAGGCCCATCTCGATCATCTCGTGGATGCTGGACGGGTAGAGATAGGGCATCAGCGCCGAGACGAAGGCGTGGTCGGACTGATGCGGGACGGTGGAAGATTTTGCGCCGTGGTCGTCGCCGGCAAGGACGAGCACGCCGCCGTGCTTGGCCGAGCCTGCCGCATTGCCGTGGCGGAACACGTCGCCGCAGCGGTCGACACCGGGGCCCTTGCCGTACCAGATGCCGACCACACCGTCGTAGTTGGCGCCGGGCGAGAGGTGGAGTTGCTGCGATCCCCAGATCGCGGTGGCCGCCAAGTCCTCGTTCACGCCGGGCTGGAACTTGACGTTGTACTGCTCGAGGTGGTGCTTCGCCGCGAAGAGCTGCTGGTCATAGCCGCCAAGCGGCGAGCCGCGATAGCCGGAGATGAAGCCCGCGGTGTTGAGGCCGGCGGCGCGGTCGCGGCGGATCTGCGCCATCGGCAGACGGACCAGGGCCTGGATTCCGGTCAGGAAGATATGGCCGGTGCCCTGGGTGTATTTCTGGTCGAGACTGATCGGACCCTGGTTGATACCCATCTAAGCCCTCATAATTCCTGGTCGCGACGACTGATTTTAGCTAGTCATCCAAGCGCTTTAGAACCAGTCTATGTCGGTTTTCGAAGGCCGCGCAGCACAATTCTGTGCCCGGGCACCTCGCTTACGAAGTTCGCAACTTCGTACCGGGAACGATCCGGTTTGTTTTCGCTTCGTGCGTCGGAGGGGTGGTTGCACGAAACGCCGAGAGGTCGCCCCCAAAGGCCGGCAGCCGGTAGGCGGACGCAGGACAGCGCCAAGCGGCTGCGGGATTCTTGTCTGCCCACTTTTGTGCAGCGCATTCTTCTCCGGCGAATGGTGTGTGCAGATGCGAGCCCTTGGAGGGTTCCTCACCCGACGCGGGCCTGAGGGGAACATCGGCCAGCGCTGGCGAGTTGTTCTTCGGGCTAACGGAGGATACCTAATGGCACACCAACCGAATGATCCTGACCGCAGCAATATGACCGAGGACGAGATCCGCCGTCAGGCGCGTCTCAACGATCTGGACAACGAGTTGCAGCCCGATCCGGAGCTTGCCGAGGGCCCGGCCAGCGGAGCAAAGATCGCGATGTTCGCGATTGCGATCGCGGTGGTGCTCGGCGCAGTGTTCTATGGCCTGAACAATACATCCGTTGAGCAGGCAGGCACGAAGCCGCCGTCACAGAGCGCGCAGAACCAGCCGGCCAACCCCGCATCTCCACAAGGCATGCCAAAGGCCAATACCGAACCTGGCACGACGACGGGCTCGGCGACCAATCGTCCCACCCCGCCGCAGTCGAATCCGACCGGCCAGGAGGTCGACCGCTCGAAGACGCCTGATAGCAACAAATAGAGGTAGCGACATTCGCGCACGGCGGGCATCGGTTCGCCCGCCGTGTTGTTGTTTGACCCGCTTACTTGAACATCTTGTTGAGCTCGCCGCCGGGATAGCCGTGGGCGAGTCCGGTGAATGTTCCCTGTTCCGCCATCTCGCACGCGGCTTTCATGAAGCCGGCCCAGGCGGCGCGTGCCAGCGACCCACCGACGCTGATGCGGCGCACGCCGAGATCGGCGGCTTCCTGCAGCGACGGGCCGGACGCGCCGATCAGGAGATTGACGGGCTTGGGATGCACCGCCTTCACGACTGCGGCGATCTCTTCCCTCGTCTTGATGCCGGGCGCGTAGAGGCAGTTGGCGCCAGCGGCAGAATAGGCTTGCAACCGCTCGATGACGAGATTCAGATCGTTCCGTCCCCACAGGAAAGCTTCGCAGCGACCAGTGAGCAGCACGCCGCCATCGTCGGCATCGATCGCCTTGTGCGCGGCCTTGACGCGCTCGACCGCCAGGTTGAAATCGTAGAGCGGCTTGGCCGCATCGCCGGTCGAGTCCTCGATCGAGAGCCCCGCAACGCCCGTCCTGACGCCACGTGCGACGTTGGTCGCGACCTTGTCCGGCTCGACGGCAAAGCCACCTTCGAAATCGGCGTTGACCGGCAGATCGACGGCGGCGCAGAGCGCGGTTAGATGGGTGACGACATCATCGACCGTGACCCGGTTGTCGGCCTTGCCGATGCTCCAGGCAAAGCCCGCGCTGGTGGAGGCGAGCGCCTTGAAGCCGAGCTGCTGCAGCGCGCGGGCGCTGCCTACGTCAAAGGGATTGGGCAGGATAAAGCAGCCGCTCTCATGCATCTTCTTGAACGCGGCGCACTTGTCGGCAGTCGTGACCGGCATGTTTCCTCTCCCTTCGATGATTTGTGTTGCGAGCTAATGCGGCTCGTGAACGGCGCGGCTGTCCTTCGGCGCCTGCGTGCGATCGTTCATACCGTAGTCGCGGACCACGCTGGCGATCCGTATCCGGTAGTCGTCAAAGATGATTGCGCGACCTTTCGCCTGCGACCTGCGGTGTTCCACCACATTGCGCCAGGCCTCTACGGCAGCTTCATTGCGGAAGAACGATATCGACAAGAACTTCCCTTTCTCGGTCAGGCTCTCGAAGCGCTCCACGGAAATGAAGCCGTCAATACTCTCCAGGATCGGCCGCAGCTCCGCGGCGAGATCGAAATATTGTTGCCGAAGTTCCGGCTTCGGCCAGACCTCGAAGATCACGGCGATCATTGGCATCTCCCTCGTTGCGCAAAGCGATAGCCTACAACGTAACCGGGCGCAAAAAAGTCCGCTCTTCGGCCAGGATGAATTTCTGTTCCTCGGCGAAATTGAAGTTGGCCATGCCTTCGGCATCCGCGCGCAGCCGCGCGCGATAGGCCTCATAGGCGGCAAGGCTTTCGAACGAGATCAGCGCAAAGGCGATGTTGTTGGTGCCCTCATGCGGCACGAAGTAGCCGATCAGGTCGCCACCGCATCTGGGAATGATGGTGAGCCAGCGCCTGGAATATTCCTCGAACTTCGCACGCTTGAACGGATCGAGCTGGTAACGAATGAAGACGGTGATGGTCATGGGGTGCTCCAGGTCCTTCACCGTCATTGCGAGCGAAGCGAAGCAATCCATCTCTCCACGAGATCGAGCAGTGGATTGCTTCGTCGCTTCGCTCCTCACAATGACGGCTGCATTGACCGTTGGGAGATTACCGCCTTGCCCGGCACCTATGCTTCGGTTATGATCGAACTATGAAATCAGGTCCCGACATCGCCATGGTCGCCTCGCTGGTCGGCGATCCCGCGCGCGCCAACATGCTCACCGCGCTTCTGAGCGGCCGTGCGCTTACCGCAAGCGAGCTGGCGCAGGAAGCCGGCATTACGCCGCAGACCGCGAGCTCACATCTCGCCAAGCTCGAAACCGGTGGGCTGATCGAGCCGGAAAAGCAGGGCCGGCACCGCTACTACCGCCTCACCGGCTCCGACGTCGCAGGCGTTCTGGAGGGGCTCGCGGGGCTCGCCGCGCGCGCCGGCCACATGCGCGTGCGCACCGGCCCGAAGGACCCCGCGCTTCGGCGTGCACGGGTCTGCTACGACCACCTCGCCGGCGATCTCGGCGTTCAGATGCTCGACAGCATGAAGAGGCAGCGGCTGATCCGGCAGAGCAAGGAGGCGATGGAGCTGACCGGCGAAGGCAAGCGATTCATAGCGAAGGCATTGCAGATCGATGCCGACGCGCTCATTCATCCGCGCCGCCCCGTGTGCAAGGCTTGCCTCGATTGGAGCGAGCGGCGGCATCATCTGGCGGGCACGCTGGGCGCTGCGCTCATGGAGCGCTTCACCGAACTGAAATGGGCGGCGCGCGATCCGACGCCGGGCAGCCGCGTGGTCAATTTTTCCCGAAACGGCGAAAAGCGGTTTGCAGCATTGTTCGGGACCGGCGAATAACGGCGCGTTCAAGTCCGCCATCATGCGCTGACTGGCGCCGTCATTCGCGCCGGCAAGTGGCGGACGCGAACCTTGGCGCTTGGGATTTCGCACCTCGTGACTGATCCGTTCACATCGCGTTCAGCCCTGCAAATTATGCTCCAGGACAAGTGATGCGGCGTCTGCGACACTCTGGCGCGGCGAATCACTGTCGCATTCGAACTATTCCGGTGTTGCAGTGCGGCGAGAACTCAAAGGGAGAACGAGAATGAAGTATCTTCTGGCGGCAGCCGTCGTGGCTGGTGGGATGGTTGCGAGCTTCAGCTCCGCAAACGCGGCGGGCGGTTGCGGCCCAGGCTTCCATCGCGGCCCGTATGGCGGTTGCCGCCCGAATGGCCGTGTCGTCGTAGTGCGGCCTGCGCCGAGGGTCGTGGTCGCGCCTCGCGTTTGCCCCCGCGGCTTCGCCTGGCGAGCCGGCCGCTGCCGGCCTTTCTAAACTTTCGCTAGAGCGCAATCGAACAAAGCTCGGCCAACCAGATTGGCCGAGCAGAGCGGGCTAAACCACACTGGTCAAACCATCATGGGCAGGGACCGCGGCGCGCGGTCACTGCCCATTTTTTTGACCGATCGGTGGCAGCGATTGGGAAAGCAAGGGCCATCTGATTGATAGGCTTGGAGCTCGGATTTCCCGATTACGCAAGCTTCATGGCGACCTGCTAGACCGGCCTCACCAGCGACGCCAGCGCCGACGGTGCCAGGGACGGCGCCAACCCCGGCGAGGGCGCCAGTGGCGACGATGCCAGTGACGGCGACGCCACTGCACCTGTTCGGGCTTGAGGTGATCAACTTCATCGCCGGTGGTGACCGCGGGATCGGCGTCGGGGCCGGAAGGCCGCCGCGCGTCCTCGCTCAAGGGCATCATCGGCGCGGCCTGCGCGGTTGCAGCAAAGGTCGCCGCGCCAGCGGCAACGCCCAAAGCCATCTTCAAAAAGTCGCGGCGTTCCATGACATCGTCCTTTTTCTTGTTAGGGCACGTGATGCAGGAACAATGTTGCCGCCGTGAGATGAATGTCTGCTGAACTGTGCTTGAACTGGGCGCGACAAAACGCGCCGCGGCAGTTCTCGACCGCCCTGCTCTTTTTTGCCGAGACGATGCGACCAAAATGGAGGCTCTGCGTTATCGGGGTTACGTCCAACTCCGCAGAGAGAACGCCATGGCCGCAAAGGCACGACCGACCCCGGACGGGTTTCATACCGTGACGCCTTATCTTGTCGTCGACGGCGCCGCGAAGATCATCAGCTTCCTTGAGGAGGCGCTGGGCGCCCGGAAGCATCACGCGCCGACCTTGCGGCCGGACGGCAAGATCATGCACGCGGCACTCAAGATCGGCGATTCCATGGTGATGATCGCCGATGCCCACGAGCACGCCAAGGCCATGCCCGCCATGCTCTATCTCTACGTGCCCGACGTCGACACCGCCTATCGATGCGCCATAGAGGCCGGCGCGACCTCAATCATGGAGCCGGCGGACCAGTTCTACGGCGACCGCACCGGCGGCGTGAAGGATGTCGCCGGCAATAGCTGGTTCTTCGGCACCCACATCGAGGACGTCGCGCCTGACGAGCTGAAGAGGCGCGCGGAGGAGATGTTCAAGAACCAGGGCAAGGCGGCGTAAGCGCGACGTGCGGACGTCACGCTGCAACCTCCTCCGCCAGCACCAGCACCTCGCGCGTGCGCGTGACATCCGGCCAATCGCGGTTGAAGTCGGCAATCAGCCGCTTCATCTCCTCGCCATTGACCGCGCGCTCGAGCGAGGCCTGGTCGGCGAACTGATAGGTTGCCAGATGCTGCGACGGATCGGTCGCGCTCCAATGCCGCCACGCCTTCTGCGCGCGGAACGATTTCAGTGCGTCCGGCAAATGCTCGCGCGAATACCAGGCGTCGAAGGCAGCGCGTTTCGCGGGATCGGTGACGGTGGCACGGACGATGAAGTGGGCAGTGGGCATGTTGCTTCCTCCGTACATTCTTGTAGAGCGGATTGGCATCTCACAACGGCAAATTGTCGTGCTTCTTTGCGGGGATCTCGACCTTCTTGTCCTTGAGCATCGCAAGCGCCCGCGCGATCCGCCGCCTGGTTGAATGCGGCATGATGACGTCGTCGATATAGCCGCGCTCGGCCGCGATGAAGGGCGAGAGAAAGCGGTCTTCGTATTCCTTGGTGCGGGCGGCGATCTTGTCGGGGTCGCCGATGTCGGAGCGGAAGATGATCTCGACCGCGCCCTTGGCGCCCATCACCGCGATCTGTGCGGTCGGCCAGGCATAGTTCATGTCGGCGCCGATCTCCTTTGAGGCCATGACGTCGAAGGCGCCGCCATAGGCCTTGCGGGTGATGATGGTGACGAGCGGCACGGTGCATTGCGAATAGGCGAACAACAGCTTCGCGCCGTGCTTGATCAGGCCGCCATATTCCTGCGCGGTGCCGGGCAGGAAGCCGGGTACATCGACGAAAGTGACGATCGGGATGTTGAAGGCGTCACAAAAACGAACAAAGCGCGCGGCCTTGCGTGAGGCGTCGCTGTCGAGCACGCCGGCGAGCACCATCGGCTGGTTGGCGACAAAGCCCACCGTGCGGCCGGCGATGCGGCCGAAGCCGGTGACGATGTTCTTGGCGAAGGTCTCGGAGATCTCGAAGAAGTCGCCCTCGTCCACGACCTTCAGGATCAATTCCTTCATGTCGTAGGGCTTGTTTGGATTGTCGGGGATCAGCGTGTCCAGGGACATGTCGACCCGGCCGATATCGTCGAAGCTCGGCCATTCCGGCACGCCGTCGGTGTTGTTGGCAGGGAGGAAGTCGATCAGGCGGCGCATCTGCAACAGCGCGTCGACGTCGTTCTCGAAGGCGCCGTCCGCGATCGAGGAGCGCGTCGCGTGCACCGAGGCGCCGCCGAGCTCCTCGGCGGTGACCACCTCGTTGGTCACGGTCTTCACCACATCTGGGCCGGTCACGAACATGTAGCTCGTGTTCTTCACCATGAAGATAAAGTCGGTCATGGCAGGCGAATAGACGTCGCCGCCTGCACAGGGGCCCATGATGACCGAGATCTGGGGGATCACGCCTGACGCAACGACATTGCGGCGGAACACGTAGGAATAGCCGGCCAGCGCCGCGACGCCCTCCTGGATGCGCGCGCCGCCGGCGTCATAGAGGCCGATGATCGGCGCCCTCGCCTTCATCGCCATGTCCTGCAGTTTGGTGATCTTCAGCGCATGCGTCTCCGACAGCGAGCCGCCGAATACCGTGAAGTCCTTGGCGAAGACGAAGGTCTTGCGGCCGTTGACGGTGCCCCATCCGGTGACGACGCCGTCGCCGGGAACCTTGGTCTTCTCCATGCCGAATTCAGTCGAGCGGTGCTCGACGAACATGTCGAATTCCTCGAACGAGCCCTTGTCCAGGAGCAACTCGATGCGCTCGCGCGCCGTCAGCTTGCCGCGGGCATGCTGCGCCTCGATGCGCTTGACGCCGCCGCCCAACTTGGCGCCGGCGCGCCGCTCTTCGAGGGTGTCGAGGATATCTTTCATTTGCTTCCGCCCGCATTAGCTAGTGATTGGCTGCTGGAACCCGCGCGGGGTTCTAACACGGCATTTTCTGAACCGGAAACCACCTTCTTGCCCCGAATCCCGGGCACGGGCGGTACTCTGATCAGCGCAGATTTGGGGGAGAAGACCATGGATAAGACGACAGCCGAGGCCGGCTCGGTCACGGGCGGCGTGCGCCTATTGCTCAGGCTGGAGGGCCTGACGCTGTTCGTGGGCATGACGCTGCTATACGCGGTCTGGGGCGGCTCGTGGTGGGTCTACGCGGTCCTGTTCCTGGCGCCCGATTTGAGCTTTGCCGGCTATGTCGTGGGTCCCAACGAAGGCGCGATCATCTACAATGCGGCCCACAGCTACATGGCCCCAGTGAGCCTGATGACCGCCGGCTTTGCGACCGCCGAGCCGCTGGTGCTCTCCATCGCGATGATCTGGCTCGCCCATATCGGCATCGACCGCGCACTCGGCTATGGACTGAAATATCAGGCAGGATTCGGCTTCACCCACATGGGACGGATCGGAAAGGCGAAGCCGCCTCAGACTTGATCATCGGGTGGCCGGGACAATCCCGGCCATCGCTTCGTCCGCTGATGCCGGCAACGGCTGGATGCGGCCGGGCGCCGGGCAAAAAGGGGGTTGCTCCGTCACTCCCCTGCCTTGAACGGCTCCTCCTTGCCAGGCGGCACGGTCTCTTCCGCCATGGCAAGCATCATCGCGACCATGACATAGTTGCCGGCGACCGCAGTCAAATCCACGATCTGCTGATCGTTGAACACCTTCTTCGCCCGCCCATAGGTTTCGTTGGATACCTTCTTCGTGGTGGTGAGCTCAGTGACGAAATCATAGACCGCTGCCTCGTCCTCGGCCATGTTCGAGGGTCGCTTGTTGGCTTTCAGCTCGGCAATGATATCGCCCGACAGGCCGGCCTTGGCCGCGAGCGGTGCATGCGCGAACCATTCGACCTGCGAGCGCCATTGCCGACCAATGATCAGGATTGCAAACTCATTGAGTTTGGTCGGGACAGAAGTCTGCCAGCGCAAATAATAGAACAGATCGAACAGCCGCTGGCCGAGCACGGGGCTGCGGATCATCGGGTTGTAGGGCCCGCCGATGCCGACGCTCGAGACCTTCATGATCTGCTCGCCGAGCGGTCGCTGCTTTTCGTCGAGCTGGTCCATCGTGAGCTGCGGGAAGCGCGGCTCCTTGCTGGTCGCCGGCGCGGCAAACATAGTGGCCGCGAACCAGCCGCTAGCGGCAGCCAGCGTGAGCGACGAGAGCCAGACTGAAGCAGAATGCATGGTTTCCTCCGTATGATTTTTCGTTGTACGGAGATGTTAGTCTGGCACTGATCCGCGCACCAGTTGGCGCGGGCGAGCATCAGCCCATCAATATGCCACGATGTCGGCTAGGCATTGCTGCGTCACGGTCATGCGGGCGGCGATATGGCTGTCGTTCTTGCAGTCCATGTTCATTGCGAACACGGTGACGGAGGACCCCTTCTCGACCCAGCCGACCAGCCAGCCGAGCGAGGGTTTTCCGATCTCCGCGCCGAGGAGGCCGCTCTTTGCGCGGATGGTGGCGTCTCCCACCTTCGTCACCGGCAGGATATCGCGCGTCAGCTCCTGGGCGCGCTTGGAGACCGGCAACGTGCCGCGCCGCAGCCGGTCCACGAAATCGATCTGCTGGACCGGATCGATGCGCAGGTTTCCGGTCAGCCAGAACTGGTCGATGCCGCCGCCGATGTCGCCGTTGCCGTATTCGAGCAGGTCGACGTATTTCTTCATCTGCCCTTCGCCGATGCGCCGCGCGATCTCCTGATAGACCGGCACGGCGGAAACGGCGATCGCCGATCGCAGCGTATGGTCCTTGTTCCAGGCCTCGATGCTGCGCGTCACGCCGTCCCACTTGAACACGTCCTTGTCGGGATCCTCGACCACGCCGGTGTCCAGCGCGATGATCGAATTCGGGATCTTGAAGGTCGAGGCCGGCAGTTTGCCCTCACTCGACCTCCGCTTGTCGCTGGCGATGATCAGGTAGTCATCGACCTTGTAGGCGACGAAGGTGCCCTCGGTGCCGAGCGCGAAGAACCGCCGCGCCAGATCGTCGCGAAACTCGTTACGCTGGTAGGACACGTTGGCGAAGCTGCGCGTTGGCAAAACGGACGCGGCGGTGAGGAGACCGAGCGCTTGGCGGCGATTGATCACGGCAGAACCTGGATGGGTTGAGGAGCAGACAATGATGGATGCCATCGTGATGAAACGATGGCAAGAACCTTACCGAGCGCGGCCCGACAGCCGAAGCACGAACACCAGCACTTCCGCCACCGCCTTGTAGAGCTCGACGGGAATCTCGTCGCCGAGCTCGACATTGGAAAGCGCGCCCGCCAGGACCTCGTTCTCCTCGATCGGGATCTCGTGGGCTTTTGCCAACTCGATGATCCTGGCGCCGATCGCGCCCCTGCCCTTGGCGACGACCGTCGGCGCGCCGCCGTGGTCGTAATGCAGGGCGACCGCGAGCTGGCTCTTGGTATCGACGCTCATAGCGCGCGGTCCAGAAAATGGCCGGCGCGAGCCGGCGTTGCCTGCGGCGGCGCGCCGTCCTGGATCACGATGTCGCCGGGCAGGAGTTCGGCCCGGCTCAGCGCCTGACTCAACTGCGGGGCGCCGGCGCGAAGCTGCGCGGCGGTCGCCGGCCGCTCCGCCCACATCCGCACCGACGTTCTGTCGCCGATGAGTGAGATCAGCGCATGGACCGGGCCCGCGGGTTCGACATCGATCGAGAAACGCGCCCGCCACACGCGCTTGGCGGCCTCGGCCTCCACGCCGCCACCGTCGCGGGAAATCTCGAATTGCGCCATCGCCGCGCCCTGTGGGGTCGCGAACGGGATTTCGAAATGCCAGCGCGGCGATGAGGTGTCGATCTGCGGGTTAGCGGGATCGATGCGGTCCGGCAGGGACGCCACCTGCAACAGCGTCTGCCGCGCCAGCGCCGCGTCGGTGTCGCCAAGCAGATGATGTGCGGCGGCGGCGAGCGGCATGTCCGGTGCGATCGATGGCGATGCGACAGGCTGGGCAGTGGGAAGCGAACCACGGAACGGCGGTGGCGGCGTGTTGGTGTGGACGGTGACGTCGGCGGCGATGTCGCTGGGACGCGCGGCGCTGCCGAATTCCTGCAGCAGATTGAGCGCCGCACCGGCGGAGGCATTTGACGTACCCCGACTGATGCCGCTCGACATCACGAGATCGTCGGCAACCGGAACGCGCGCCTGCGGCAGCAGGATTTCCTCGACGTCGAGATCGGAGGGCGCGAGGCTTGGCTCCAGCACGGGATGTGCCGCGACTTGTCCTGCAGCGGTGGAGGCTGGCGGCGCCGCAGGCGCCGTGCCGAGCGCCGACTGCAGGGTCTGCCGCAGCACGATCAGCGCGGCCTTTAGATCGCGAGCGCCTGCAGTCGAGGATCCGGTGCCGGCGGCGAGCGACGCCTCGAACAACAGGCCGGAACGCTCGAACGCCTTCTTGATATCACCGCCGTCAAGGTTCTGGTCGAGGCGGGTCTGCTGGGCCAGCACCTGCGCAATCGCCTGCTGCAGCCTTGGCGGAAGGTTGCCCGCGGCGGCCAGTGCGCCGAGATTGGCAAACAGCGGCGCCAGGCTCTGCTGCACCGTCGCTGCATTCTGTGCGGCATTGGCGACGGCTGCGCGCTCCACCGGCGTGAGCACGTTTCTGGGCTGGGACGTCGTCGAGGGATTGGCAGCGGCATCGAGCAGCGCGTCGGCCGACAGCGTCACCGCGTCGGCAGTGGCATCGCCCTGCCCGACCATTGCCAGACGAATCCCGTCCTTTGTCTGGGACACCGCGAGCTGCAGCGCCTGGCCTTCCTCGAGGGGAACTTCCGAAAGCACATCGATCGACAGGCTCGAGATCGCGATCCGCACCAGGTCGGCGGAGAGCACCTTCAGCACCTGCGCATTGATCACGCTGCCCGGCTGCAGCACGAGATCGGGGGCAACGCTGCCCACCTCCTTGGTGGAAAGCACTGGCAGCACGGGATTGATGGTCAGCGCCATGTCGGAGGTTCTCGGCTCGAAGATTGGAAGCTACCTCCGCGCCGTAAACCTCCCGTTAACTTACGGGTGGCGGTTGCGGCAAACGACTCAATTCAGCGTCTTCAGGATACTGGCGGCGGCATTGAAATCGACCAGCCGTGCGGCGCGGCGTGCTGCAACCTCCTCGTCCACGCCCCACTGCTCGATGTTCCAGTCCTCGTCGACATGCGCGGCGGTCCAGATCTGGGCCGCGTCCCGAAAACGGTGGGTCAAGGCCAGCGCAAGCAATGCCGAGCCGGTGAGCGTCGTCACCACATGCAGCGCCGCCACCGGCCATGGATCACTCGGGAACGCCTCACGCGCGGCTCTGATCGCGCTTTCCGGCTGGGCGACGTGCACGATGCCCTCCGCGAGGATGAAATGTGCGCCGAGCGTATCCGCGGCCCAGAACAGGATCGGATCCCAATGCTCGGCCTCGCGGGTGACCAGCGCCGCCGGATGACCGGCGCGATAGAACAACAGATCCGAGCCGAGATACTTTGCGACGTCGTCAGCGACCACGTCCAGGCGATCGACCACGCCTTCGATCACGCTGTTGGCGAAGCGCGTCAGCGGCATGGTCAAGGGATCGATCGTCTCTCCTTGCGCGCTCCACTCGGCAACGACGGCGTCGGCGATCGCGCGCGCGGGCACCGTCACCTTCTTTCCCGATGGCGTACGGATCGGCCGGCCATCGAGTGTCACGGCAAAGCCACCGTCCTCTGCGGCGATATCGGCGCTCTTGTAGAACCGCTTGCGCTGCGCCGCGCGCACGTTGCGACGCGCCGCCTCCTGCGGATCCAGCGGGGACTGTCCCGTCACTTCATCGAACAATTCGCGCATATGTTCGCAAGCTTCCGTTAGGCTTCGTTGCCCACAGGATAAGTCAGGCATCGTCGCAAATAAAGCCGGTGTTCAGGCGTCAGTCACGTGCGGCGCAACTGCGTGAGTAGGCGGCGCGATCGGCGGGATCGAGGCCGGCAGCGGCGCCCTCATCGAGGCAGCCACGGATACGGTCACTGAACGATCGCCGGCTCGATGCGCGAGGACTTGGCAGTGACGGCAACTGAGCTTCCGGTTCTCCGCGCATCATTGGCGTCGTCGGCGCCACGATCTTCGGTGGTGGCGGCGGCGCAGGAGGGGGCGGCAAAAGGTTCGGGTTAGTGCCAGGCGCAATAAACTGTGCCGACGCGGCGGGCGCTGCGATCAGCAAGGCGAGAGTGACTAGAAGCGCTGAATATCTCATAGAGGATATGTCGGAACGCCCCGGCGAATCCGCAAATAAACTATTCTTCAGGGGCGTTCTCGATCGGGTCGAACCTGCTGGTGTCGAGCCCCAGCAGGTTCCAGGATTGTTGCATGTGCGGCGGCAGTGGCGCGCTGACGTCGATCACCCCGCCGCGCGGATGCGGAATCACAATGCGCCGTGCGAGCAGATGCAGCCTGTTTTGCAACCCGCCCGGAAGTTCCCAATTCTCGCGGTTGAAATATTTCGGATCGCCCACGATGGCATGACCGATATGCGCCATGTGCGCGCGCAACTGGTGGGTGCGCCCCGTGACCGGCTTCAGCGATACCCACGCCAGCTTCTGCGCCGCGGTTTCAACCACCGCGTAATAGGTCACGGCGTGGCTTGCGCCCTCGTCGCCATGGGCGGCGATCCGCATGATCGTGTCGTCCTCGCCCTCCTCTTTCGCAAGATAGGTCGAGATACGACCCTGCTTTGGCTTCGGCACGCCCGCCACCAGCGCCCAATAGATCTTGCGCGCCGAGCGCGAACGGAACGCGCCGGTGAGATGGGTTGCGGCAAAGCGCGTCTTCGCGACCAGGAGGCAGCCCGAGGTTTCCTTGTCGATCCGATGCACCAGGCGCGGCTTCTGCCCCTTGGCGTCGCGCATCACCTCCAGCATCTGATCGATATGACGCGTGGTGCCGGAGCCGCCCTGCACGGCAAGCCCGGCGGGCTTGTTCAGCACCAGCACGTCGGCGTCCTCGAACAACGTCATCTCCTTCAGCGCGGCAAGCGTATTGCTTTGCGCTTCCGATAGCGCGCCGGGGGCTTTCGGCGTGTCCAGCCGCAACGGCGGAATCCGCACGCTCTGCCCTTCCTGCAGCCGATCCTTGCTGTCCGCCCGCTTGCCGTTGACCCGCAGTTCGCCTTTGCGGACGATGCGCTGGATGTGGGAGAACGACAGCCCCGGAAACCGCGCCTCGAGGAAGCGGTCGACGCGCATGTTGTCCTCGTCCGCCGTCACGGTGACCGTCTGGACCTTGGTCGGCAGCGGCGATTCCGCGGCAGCTTTGGCGGGCGCCGGCGGCGCGGGCTTCTCCCTCCGCGGCTCGGCAAAGCGCGGCGGCTTGCCGTGCGGACGATGCGCAGACGGTCGCTCGCTCTGCACGCGATCCTTGTCCTGCCGGCTGCGACCATGACGTGCGGTCTTCGGGCGCTCGGCGTGGGCAGCGGATTTCGATACTGTCCTTTTGATGCGGCGGCTCATGCGATCTTTCCGAGCTTTCGAGACGTCGGCCGCCTGGCGCGGCGCGGCAGTGCTTCGATCTGGGCACCAATCTCGTTCTCGGCGACACGCAACTCGTAGGTTTGCTGCAGATTCATCCAGAACTCCGGGCTGGTCCCAAACCAGTGGCCGAGACGCAGCGCTGTATCGGCCGTGACTCCACGCTGGCCATGAATAATGCCCGTAATCCGGTTCACCGGCACATCGATCTGGCGCGCCAACTCCGCAGCACTGATGCCGAGCCCGTGCAGTTCCTCCGCAAGGTGTTCACCGGGATGGATAGGAGTACGAGGCACGATGGTTTTTCCCTCAGTGATAATCGACGATCTCTACATCGACGGGACCGGGTGCCCCGTCAGGCCAAGCGACACAAACTCGCCATTGATCGTTTATTCGGATCGAAAACTGTCCGTCGCGGTCACCCTTGAGCGCTTCCAGGCGATTGCCCGGCAGTGCCGCCAAATCAGCAAGGCTGGTCGCGGCATCGAGCCGGTCAAGGCGCATCTCGGCCTGTCTCGCAAAGCCTGAGAACTCCTTGACGCGCTGACCGGAAGCAAACCGTTCCGTTCGCTTATCCCGGTAGCTTACGATCATAGTCTATAGGATAGATGGGTTTACGCTTTACGTAAACAGTAAATATTCGCCCTTCTGACCGAAATTGATGCCATCTTCAGGCGCTCGTTCCCATTTGGCGGAGGCCAGAGGCCACGCCAGCGCGTTGACAGCGTACCGGCGCGCCCGCCAAGATGAACTGAGGATTCAGAGCCGGGGCGGTCTACGTCCCGTCCCGCTCTTTCCTGAGCCTCGCCCAATACTCCAGCCGCTTGCGGATTTCGCGCTCGAAGCCGCGGTCGGGCGGATCGTAAAAAGTCTGCCGGCCCAAGGTTTCCGGGAAGTAGTCCTGCCCCGAGAAGGCGTCGGGCGCATCATGGTCGTATTGGTAGCCGGCGCCGTAGCCCTCCGACTTCATCAATTTGGTCGGCGAATTCAGGATGTGCTTGGGCGGCAGCAGCGAGCCTCCCTCCTTTGCCACCTGCTTGGCGGCGCCGAACGCGGTGTAGACGGCGTTCGATTTCGGTGCGGTGGCGACATAGACCACGGCTTGCGCAATCGCGAGCTCGCCTTCGGGAGAGCCGAGAAAATCATAGGCGTCCTTGGCGGCATTGGCGATCACCAGCGCCTGCGGATCGGCAAGGCCGATGTCCTCCACCGCCATGCGCACCACGCGCCGCGCCAGGAACAGTGGATCCTCGCCGGCATCGAGCATGCGCGCGAAATAATACAGCGCCGCGTCCGGATCGGAGCCGCGCACAGATTTATGCAGCGCCGAGATAAGGTTGTAATGGCCGTCGGCTGATTTGTCGTAGATCGGCGCACGGCGCTGCAGGATGTCTTGCAACTGGGTGGGGGTGAAAACCTCATCCTTGCGCGCAGAGCGCCAGACCTCTTCGGCGAGCGTCAGCGCGGCGCGGCCGTCGCCATCGGCCATCCGCACCAGCACGGCCCGCGCTTCCGCATCGAGCGGCAATTTCCTGCCCTCGACTTCTTCGGCATGCGCGTAGAGCTTTTCGATCGCTTCGGCGTCGAGCGAATGGAACACCAGCACGCGCGCCCGCGACAGCAGCGCGGCGTTGAGCTCGAAGGACGGATTCTCGGTCGTCGCGCCGACCAGCACCACCGTGCCGTCTTCCATCACGGGCAGGAAGGAATCCTGCTGCGCACGGTTGAAGCGATGGACCTCGTCGACGAACAATAGCGTGCCCTTGCCGGTCTCGCGCCGCGCACGGGCTGCGTCGAATGCCTTCTTCAAATCGGCAACGCCAGAAAACACCGCGGAAATCTGCTCGAAATGCAGCTCGGTTGCGTCGGCCAGTAACCGTGCCACCGTGGTCTTGCCGGTGCCGGGCGGCCCCCAGAAGATCAGCGAACCCAGCGTGCGCGTCTCCAGCATGCGCGTCAGCGCGCCGTCGGGCCCGAGGATGTGGTCCTGACCCACGACGTCGGAAAGTTTGCGCGGACGCAGCCGGTCGGGCAGCGGATGCGGCGCATCCTGCTCCATCCCTGCCGCGGCAAAGAGATTGGTGGTGGGTTCCTGCTGGCGCTTCGCGCTCATCCGCCGAGTGTCACGTTGATCTGCTGGCCGCCGCGCACCAGCGTGATGCGCCAGATGCGCGACGCCGCTTTCGAGGCCTTCTCGAGGTCGCTGGTGCGCGCGATCTTCTGATTGTTGACCGCGAGGATGATGTCGCCCTTCTGGAAGCCGACATTGGCGGCCGTGCCGTCATTGGCGAGATCGGTGACCACGACGCCTTCGACGCTGGCATCGAGATGCAACTCATCCGCGAGCGCCGGCGAGATGTTCGCGACCTTAGCGCCCTGGAACGGAGAGCGTGCTGTCAGCACGATCTCGTCACGTCCCGTATCGGGCGCGGTCTCCAGCGGCACTGTGAGCTTGATGGTCTTGCCGCCGCGTTGCACGTCGATCTGGGCGGTGCCGCCGAGCGGCCGGGTTGCAAAACGGTAGTCGAAGGCGTTGGGATCATCGATGGTCTGGCCATCGATCGCAACGATCAGGTCCGACAATTTCAGCCCCGCATGCGCCGCCGGGCTGTTCGGCGCGACGTTCGCAACCAGTGCACCGTTCGGCAGCTTCAGCCCTAGCGTCTCGGCGATGTCAGGCGTCACCGCCTGCAGCCGCGCGCCAAGCCATGGCCGCTTCACCGCCTTGCCGCCGCTCTTGGCGGACGCCACCACCACGCGCACCATGTTGGCGGGGATCGCGAAACCGATGCCCTGCGAGCCGCCGGAGCGCGAGAAGATCGCGGTGTTGATGCCGGCGAGCCGCCCGGTCATGTCGACCAGCGCGCCGCCGGAATTGCCGGGATTGATCGCCGCATCGGTCTGGATGAAGAACTGGTAGTCGGTGATGCCGACTTGCGTGCGTGCGAGCGCCGAGATGATGCCATGCGTCACGGTCTGGCCGACACCGAAGGGATTACCGATCGCGATCACGACATCGCCGACCAGGAGTTCGTCGGAATTGGCGAAGTCAAGCGTCGGGAATTTCTCTTTCGCGTCCTTCACGCGCAGCACCGCGAGGTCGGTGCGGCTGTCCTTGAGCACGATCTCGGCCTCGAACTCACGCTTGTCGGCGAGCGATATCTTCACCTGGTCCGCGCCCTCGATGACATGGTTGTTTGTGACGACGAGGCCGGAGGGATCGACCATCACGCCGGAGCCGAGCGAGCGCTGCATCTGCTCGGGCTGGCCGGGCACGCCGAAGAAGCGGCGGAAGATCGGGTCATCCAGGAACGGGTTGCGGGTCTGGACGGTCTTGGCAGCGTAGACGTTGACGACCGCGGGCTGCACGCGCTGCACGATCGGCGCGTAAGACAGTTTCAGCTCGGCCTGCGAGGACGGCACGCGGCGATCCTGCGCCAGCGCCGGTGTCGCGACAACGGCTGAAATGAACAACAGGGCGGCCAGGCGGATCAACTGCATGTAGAAATCCCGAGAATTCGTCATGTGATATAGGCGTGAGCCGATCGTGAAAGAAGCGACTCTGTTGTGATTCAGGCGGCGGTCTGCGCCGCTTCGATGGCATCCGGCGCTGGCGCGCAGGACAGTCGCGACCGGTGAGTCTCGCCCCATTGCTTCAGGATCTCGATCACCGGCCGCAGGCTCTCGCCGACCTCAGACACGGTGTACTCGACCCGCGGCGGCACCTCGGCATAGACCTTGCGGATGATGAGCTTGTCCTCCTCGAGCGCGCGGAGCTGCTTGGTCAGCATGCGCTGGGTGATGCCGGGCATCCGTCGCCGCAACTCGCCGAAGCGCTGGGTGCCGGACAACAGATGGAACAGGATGACACCCTTCCATTTGCCATCGATCAGGTCGAGCGTCGCCTCGACCGCGCAGCCCGGCCGATGGGCAAAATTCCGCCGTTTCATAAGGGCTTTTCCCAATAGTATCCAAACAGGGACTAGTTCCCTGAATTTACCGTACTTGCAAACCGGGCGCTAGCGCGACAGTTAGATCGCAATGCCAGACAAGGGAGAAGGCAAATGAAGGCCGTCGGATACAAGAAATCCCTGCCGATCGAGGACGTGGACTCGCTGTTCGATTTCGAGGCCGCCAAACCGGAGCCCAAGGGGCGCGACATCAGGGTCGCCGTCAAGGCAATCTCGGCCAACCCCGTCGATTACAAGGTGCGCAAGCGCGCCGCCCCGCCCGAGGGCGAGGTGAAGATCCTGGGCTTCGATGCGGCCGGCGTGGTCGACGCTGTCGGGCCTGACGTCAGCCTGTTTAAGTCCGGCGACGAAGTCTTTTATGCGGGCTCGATCCTGCGCCAAGGCACCAATTCGGAATTTCACCTGGTCGATGAGCGGATCGTCGGCGCGAAGCCTAAGACGCTGTCGTTCGCGCAGGCCGCCGCCCTGCCCCTGACGTCGATCACGGCCTGGGAATTGCTGTTCGACCGGCTTGGCGCCGTGCCCGGCAAGAGCCTTGATCCACGCGCGCTTCTGATCGTCGGCGGCGCCGGCGGCGTCGGCTCGATCCTGATCCAACTCGCGCGGCGGCTGACCGGCCTGACGGTGGTCGCGACCGCGACACGGCCCGAGTCGCAGAAATGGTGCCTCGATCTCGGCGCCCATGCCGTGGTCGATCACGGCAAGCCGATGAAGGAGCAGATTGAGAAATTGAAGCTGCCGCCGGTCGGCCTCGTCGCCAGCCTCACCTATACCGATCAGCACTACAAGGCGATCGCTGACTTCATGGCGCCGCAGGGCAAGTTCGGCCTGATCGACGATCCGCCGGAATTCAACGTCAGCGCGTTCAAGGGCAAGGCGGTGTCGGTGCACTGGGAATCGATGTTCACGCGCTCCTCGTTCCAGACGCCGGACATGATCGCGCAGCATCATCTGCTGAACGACATCGCCGACCTCATCGACAAGGGCGTGCTACGCACCACGCTTGCCGAGACGTTCGGCACCATCAACGCGGCCAACCTGAAGCGCGCCCATGCGCTGCTCGAAAGCGGCAAGTCGCGCGGCAAGATCGTGCTGGAGGGGTGGTAAAGCTCGGATCCGTAGGGTTGGCAGCGCAGCGTGCCCACCACCACAAGCACAGCATTAGACGGTGGGCATGCTTCGCTTTGCCCACCCTCATATGGGGATTTGTGAGTCAAGGCCTTTCGATTGGCTTGAGTGAGGTTGGCACGGTGCGAGGGCGGCGCGCGGAGCCATGCGTAGCGCAGCGCGCCGACCGTGTTCCGGGCGAGGATTGGCTTCCGAAGATTTCTGCAGCTCACTGCATCACCTCATATCCGGTCGGACTGGTGTGGTCCGGACCCACATTCCGCATGCTTGCGGCGAGGAAGCCCTGAGGATGAGACCCATCTACAAAACGGCTGTTTGTTCGGCCCATGGGTGGCACGGTCATCAT
>NZ_JAGKJI010000180.1 GCF_020329485.1 Bradyrhizobium cenepequi | reverse complement strand
CCGGCGGCGGGTTCGTGCTGCTGATGGGCGGGCAGGTCATCAATGCCGGCGCGATCACCACGCCCAACGGCCAGACCCAGCTCGCGGCGGGCGATGACTTCGTGCTGCGGCGCGGCTATGGCACGGACGCCAACCAGCCCTCGACGACGCGTGGCAACGAGATCGCGCCGTTGTTCGACGCCGGCAGCCGCGCCGGGCTGGTCCGCAATGACGGCATGGTCTTCAGTTCGCGGGGCGACATCACGCTCGCCGGCCGCACGATCGAGCAGAACGGCATCCTCGTCGCCTCGACCTCGGTCAACACCCGCGGCACGATCCATCTGCTCAACTCGGCGACCGACGCGCTCGGCAGCGTCACGCTCGGCGCGGGCAGCGTCACCACGGTTATCCCCGAGCTCGAGAGCGAGGAGACCGCGCTCAACAGCCAACGCGACGGGCTGATCGCGGCGTCGGCCACCGCCAACCAGCAGCGCAGCCAGCAGGCGACCGGCCCGTTCGACAATCTTTCTTTGCTCGCCGACCGCCTCGATCAGTCGCGCATCGAGATCGTCACCGGCGGCAACGTGATCTTCAAGGGCGGCGCGTCGCAACAAGCCGGATCGCTGACCATGGCGCAGGGCGGGCAGGTGGCGGTCTCCGCCGGTGGCCGCATCTTCACCGAGAGCGGCGCCACCATCGACGTCTCCGGCGTGCGC
>NZ_JAGKJI010000179.1 GCF_020329485.1 Bradyrhizobium cenepequi | reverse complement strand
GCGAGCATAGCGAGATGATCGCCGGCACGCTGGACTATGCCACGGCGCTGTTCGATCAGGCGACCATCGAGCGGCAGCGGGGCTATTTGCTGGCGCTGCTGCGGGCGATGGTAGCCGATGCGCAGCAGCCGGTCGGCCGCATTGAGCTGCTGTCGTCCGCTGAGCGCACCTATCTGTTGGAGGAGCTGAACCGGACGGCGGCGCCTTATGCTGAGCAGCAGTGCATCCACGAGCTGTTCGAGGCGCAGGTGCGCAAAGCCCCGGACGCGGTGGCGGTGATCGATGCGGACGAACGCCTCAGCTATGGCGAGCTCAATGCGCGGGCCAACCGCCTGGCGCATCATCTGATCGCGCGCGGGGTCAGGCCGGATCAGCCGGTGGCGATCTGCCTGGAGCGCAGCCCGGCGATGGTGGTGGGGGTTTTGGCGATCCTGAAGGCGGGCGGCGCCTATCTGCCGCTGGATCCGGCCTACCCGTCTCAGCGGCTGCGCCAGGTGCTGGGCGATGCGGCGCCACGACTGCTGCTGGCCGATGCGGCCGGTCGCGCCGCGCTTGGTGATGGCGTGGATGTGACGGTGGTGGATCTCGACACGGCAACGCCGGCCTGGGCGCAGCTGCCGGCGTCGGATCCGGATGTGCGCGCGCTTGGCTCCCGCCATCTCGCCTATGTGATCTACACCTCCGGCTCTACCGGGACCCCCAA
>NZ_JAGKJI010000178.1 GCF_020329485.1 Bradyrhizobium cenepequi | reverse complement strand
CGCCATGCTGCGCACGCTCCAATGGGTCGCATTCGGCGGTTTCCCGTGCAGCGTCATGTGCACCACCTGTTTGATCTTTTCGGACGGCAACGGCTTGACGCGAGATGGTCGCGTCGCGTCCTTCAGAAGTCCGTCCACACCTTTCGCCACATAGCGACGGCGCCAGCGGCGGACTGTCAGCAGGCTCTTGCCAGCCACTGCCGCGATCGCCTCCGCCGTCGACCCATCGCTCGCCAGCAGCACGATCCGTGCTCGCCAAACCACCTTCTGCGGCGTGTTCCGGTCCCGGACCAGCCGCGCCAATCGTTCGCGATCGGCTGTGCTGACCGCAATCTGCTCGAGCTTCCTCATCGGCGCAGACTCGCAGGTTTGCGCCAATTTGTGAATCGTCTGTCAGTGACGGAACACTAGCACCTTCGCGGTCCGGCGCTGTTCCCTAGGGAACAGCCGACCGCGTGACCGGTTGCGTCATGGACGTCGCCGACCGCAGCACCGACATCGCCCGCGCGAACACCTTGCGGCGCAGCTACGGAACAGCATTACAACTGAGAAATTCGCGGAACGAAACGGCTCGTCAGTCCTTCTCTGGCTTTTGGGAGGTATCCATGACTTCTCAGGCGATAGAAGGCGCGTGTGCGTTCGCTTGGCGAAACTACCTGCTGTTCCACAGCGGTATTAGCGAGGACGATAGCAGGCGTTCCGCC
>NZ_JAGKJI010000177.1 GCF_020329485.1 Bradyrhizobium cenepequi | reverse complement strand
CGAACGTCGCCGACGAGTTCTTCGCCTCGACGTAAGGCACGGTGTGCGCGCCGCATTTGTCGCCGATCAGGAGCGAGTCGCAGGCGGTATAGTTGCGCGCGCCGGTGGCTTTCCGGTGCGCGGTGACGAGGCCGCGATAGGTGTTCTGCGACTTGCCAGCGGCGATGCCCTTGGAGATGATCCGGCTCGAGGTGTTCTTGCCGAGATGAAGCATCTTGGTGCCGCTGTCGACCTGCTGGTAGCCGTTCGAGATCGCGATCGAGTAGAACTCACCGCGCGAATTGTCGCCGCGCAGAATACAGCTCGGATATTTCCAGGTGATCGCAGAGCCCGTCTCGACCTGGGTCCAGGAGATCTTCGAATTAGCGCCGCGGCAGTCGCCACGCTTGGTGACGAAGTTGTAGATGCCACCAAGCCCTTCCGAGTTGCCGGGATACCAGTTCTGCACCGTCGAATATTTGATCTCGGCGTCATCGAGCGCGATCAACTCGACTACGGCGGCGTGCAACTGATTCTCGTCGCGCTGCGGCGCGGTGCAGCCTTCGAGGTAGCTGACGTAAGAGCCCTTGTCGGCGATGATCAGCGTGCGCTCGAACTGGCCAGTGTTGCGCTCGTTGATGCGGAAATAGGTCGACAATTCCATCGGGCAGCGCACGCCCGGCGGCACGTAGACGAACGAGCCGTCGGAGAACACCGCCGAGTTCAATGT
>NZ_JAGKJI010000176.1 GCF_020329485.1 Bradyrhizobium cenepequi | reverse complement strand
GCGATCTTCTACGGCAAACCGCACGAGCCGATCTATGAGCGCGCGATGCAGCTCGCGGCCGAGCGGGCCGGCCATCCGGTCGAACTCAATCGCGTGCTGGCGATCGGCGATTCCGTGCGCACCGACATTGCAGGCGCCAAGGGCTTTGGCATCGACTGCCTGTTCGTGACCCGCGGCATCCATTCCGAGCAATTCGAGGGCGTCGACCAGCTCGACCCGACCTCGGTGACGGAGCTGTTCGGCCACCCGCCGAAGGCGCTGATGCGGGAGTTGCGCTGGTAGCTGCTAGCGGCGAGGTCCCTATGCTCCCTCGCCCCGCTCTTGCGGGGAGAGGGCTGGGGTGAGGGGCTGCTTCCGCAAATTAGGTAGATGTGAGTTCGCGGTGAGTCCCCTCACCCGGCGCTGCGCGCCGACCTCTCCCCGCAAGAGCGGGGCGAGGTGGAGATTTACGCCGTTGCCATGTCCGGGAAGACCGCCTCGATCTTGGTCTTCAGCGTCGCCGCGTTGAACGGCTTGACGATGTAGTTGTTCACGCCGGCCTTCTTGGCCGCGATCACGTTCTCGGTCTTGGATTCCGCCGTGATCATGATGAAGGGCGTCGTGGCGAGGTTGGGGTCGGCGCGGACTTCCTTGAGCAGGTCGTAGCCGGTCATCGGCTCCATGTTCCAGTCGGAGATCACGAGACCATACTTCTTGCCGCGCATCTTGTTCAGCGCTGCGGAGCCATCGG
>NZ_JAGKJI010000175.1 GCF_020329485.1 Bradyrhizobium cenepequi | reverse complement strand
ATTCCAAGGATAACCAGGTCCTCAGCATCGCTGCGATCGGCAGCAAGGCGGCTCAGACCATCACCATCGGAACCGGTACCGGTGCGGTGAACACCCTGGACGATCTCAACAAGAAGCTCGCCGACAGCAACCTGGTGGCTTCGCTCTCCAGCGACGGCAAGCTGAGCATCACGACCGCCAATGACGATGCATCGGTCGATCTGACCGGGAAAATCACCGGCACCGCCACGGGTACCAGCGGCCTGCTCGGAACCCTCACCACGACCACTCCGGTCAAGGATGTCAATGCGCAGAACACCCGCGCGGATCTGGTTCGCCAGTACAATATTGTGATCGACCAGATCAAGACGACAGCGCAGGATGCCTCCTTCAACGGCATCAACCTGCTGAACGGCGATCAGCTCAAGCTGGTGTTCAACGAAACCGGCAAGTCGACGCTGACGATCAACGGCGTGACCGACGATCCGGCTGGCCTGGGTCTGGCGTCATTGACTGCCGGGACCGACTTCATCGACAACGACAGCACCCAGAAGGTTCTCACCGCGCTGAACGACGCGTCGAGCACGCTGCGCTCGCAGGCTTCGGCCTTCGGTTCGAACCTGTCGATCGTGCAGATCCGTCAGGACTTCTCCAAGA
Source organism: Bradyrhizobium cenepequi (assembly GCF_020329485.1). Taxonomy (GTDB): domain Bacteria; phylum Pseudomonadota; class Alphaproteobacteria; order Rhizobiales; family Xanthobacteraceae; genus Bradyrhizobium; species Bradyrhizobium cenepequi. The sequence goes on along the minus strand of NZ_JAGKJI010000175.1, from coordinate 102 downwards.
ACCTGATCAACGTGCTGCAGACCGGCTCGTCCAACCTGACGCTGGCCGACACCAACGAGGAAGCGGCCAACAGCCAGGCGCTGTCGACCCGCCAGTCGATCG
>NZ_JAGKJI010000174.1 GCF_020329485.1 Bradyrhizobium cenepequi | reverse complement strand
TACGCGGCGCGTTCCTTGTCTGACTGTTCCTCGACAGTGGTCGCGGTTTCGTCCAACCCCTTTTCGTAATTGCCCGCGAACCTCTCGATGCTGTCGGCCCACATCCTTAGCATTGAGATCTGAAAGTGCATAATTGGCTTCAAGACATTCATACCGATTGCTGTCGCTGCGGTGATGCGCCTTTGTGGGTCGCGCGCGAAAAGTTTTGCATCAGAGGTCTTATCTGCCATGTTGTTAGCTCCTTCTGCTCTGGTGTTACGGCCCAAAGCTAAGTGTCGGGTTGTGCACTGCGTGATTCTAAACACTCGGCCAAAGCTTGATCTGCCGCGAGTCTCGCACCTCGGTCGTCATGCAGTTCGTCCAGTTTTTTCAGGTAAGCGACTGCGGCTATTTGCAGGAGATCGAAATCATATTCGCCGGTCTCACGAAGATTGGTAACGTAGCGATAGAGGGCGGAACGCCTGCTATCGTCCTCGCTAATACCGCTGTGGAACAGCAGGTAGTTTCGCCAAGCGAACGCACACGCGCCTTCTATCGCCTGAGAAGTCATGGATACCTCCCAAAAGCCAGAGAAGGACTGACGAGCCGTTTCGTTCCGCGAATTTCTCAGTTGTAATGCTGTTCCGTAGCTGCGCCGCAAGGTGTTCGCGCGGGCGATGTCGGTGCTGCGGTCGGCGACGTCCATGACGCAACCGGTCACGCGGTCGGCTGTTCCCTAGGGAACAGCGCCGGACCGCGAAGGTGCTAGT
>NZ_JAGKJI010000173.1 GCF_020329485.1 Bradyrhizobium cenepequi | reverse complement strand
AAGTGCGTCCAAAGGACGACCATTTCTTGGATGTGCCTTTTGTAGGCTTTATACCGCCCTCTGGGAGCGCCGCGGTCGCAGCAATTGAACAAGAAGCCACAGCTCACACCTCTTGCGCTCTAGGTGGTGTGGACTCTGAGGGCTCCCTTTTTGGAGCAAATCAGATTCAAGGCTGCTTTTGGGGAAGCAGTCTCGGGTGTGATGGATCGGTTGGTTTTGAGCGATGCGGCGTGGGAGCGTACGCATCCAGCGACGGCCCCCGGTGTGTGTGTACCGAAAACCTTATCCGAGTTGATGACGTGACGGAATCACCTAAGCTGGCGGAATGATCGGGCTTCTGTGTTTCGTGCTGACCGCGTTGGCCGCGCCATTCAAGTCGAAGATGAGACTGGAGGCTGAGAACGCGGTGCTTCGGCATCAGTCGATTGTTTTGCGGCGCAGGCTCCGGGGCCGCGTCCGGCTTACGAACAATGATCGCTGGTTCTTCATTCAGCTGTACCGCTGCTTTCCGTCGATCCTTCAGGTTCTTGCCATCATCTGTCCCGAGACGCTCATCCACTGGCACCGCTCCGGCTTTCGCTGCTATTGGCGCTGGAAGTCACGATCTTTGGGAGGGCGACCGCCGATCGAAACCGAGCTGCGCGCGTTGATCCGGCGGATCAGCGTCGAAAATCCGCTGTGGGGCGCGCCGCGCATCCACGGCGAACTGCTCAAGCTTGGGTTTGAAGTCGCGCAGTCGAGCGTCGCCAA
>NZ_JAGKJI010000172.1 GCF_020329485.1 Bradyrhizobium cenepequi | reverse complement strand
GAGCTCGTTGCCCTGGATGTTGACCATGATGTTGTTGGCCGACATCGCCAGCGACACGTCGCGCACGCCGGAGACATCGATCGTGGCGCCGCGCTCGGCGAAGATGCGCCCCGCCGCCGACACCGCCACCTGACCGCCCTGCGCGATGGTCAGCGAGCCCGCGCCAGCAGCTCCGCCCTTGAAGACCACATTGCCGCCGCTGACGATCTCGATGCGCGACTGGTCGAGACGATCGGCGAGCAAAGAAAGATTGTCGAACGGGCCGGTCGCCTGCTGGCTGCGCTGCTGGTTGGCGGTGGCCGACGCCGCGATCAGCCCGTCGCGTTGGCTGTTGAGCGCGGTCTCCTCGCTCTCCAATTCGGGGATGACGGTGGTGACGCTGCCCGCGCCGAGCGTCACGCTGCCGAGCGTATCGGTCGCCGAGTTGAGCAGATGGATCGTGCCGCGGGTGTTGACCGAGGTCGAGGCGATCAGCGCGCCGTTCTGTTCGATCGTGCGGCCCGCCAGCGTGATGTCGCCCTGCGCGCTGGAAACCATGCCGTCATTGCGGACCAGTCCCGCGAGACTCCCGGCACGAAACACTGGCGCGATCTCGTTGCCGCGGGTGGTCGATGCGACGTTCTGGTCGGTGCCATAGCCGCGCCGCAGCACGAAGTCATCGCCTGCGGCAAACTGGGCCTGGCCGTTGGGCGTCGTGATCGCGCCGGCATTGACGACCTGCCCGCCCATCAGCAGCACGAACCCGCCGCCGGA
>NZ_JAGKJI010000171.1 GCF_020329485.1 Bradyrhizobium cenepequi | reverse complement strand
GTCCTGCTCGACGTGCATCGTCCCTGGCGCAAGGTCAAAGTCACCGAGCGGCGCGCGGCCGAGGACTACGCCCAATGCATGCGCGACCTCGTCGACATCCATTATCCCGATGCCGAGACCATCCGGATCGTTCAAGACAATCTATCGACCCACTCGGCCGGCGCCCTGTATCAGACGTTCCCGCCCGCCGAAGCCAGGCGGATCTTGCGGCGGCTCGAGTTCCACTACACCTCCAAGCATGCAAGCTGGCTCAACATGGTTGAGATCGAGATCGGCGTCTTGCGGGGACAGTGCCTCGATCGCAGGATCGACGACCCCAAGCGACTGCGCCGCGAAATCACCGCTTGGGAACGGCAGAGGAATGCCGCACGCTGCCGCATCAAATGGATGTTCACTACAGACAAGGCCCGCGCCAGAATGGGCCGAGCCTATCCCGACACTTCCAAAGAGTCATAATCTCAGTGCAGAGCAACTAGGGTCTGTTGGGATTCATCGGGAGTTTATCACGGCCGCGACCAGATGGATCATGGAGGCGAAGCTTTGATCGGTCTTTTCGGCGCGCATGGCGATGCGTTTGAACTCCTTGAGCTTGCCGAAGAAGTTCTCGATGAGATGCCGCCATTTGTACATCTCCTCGTCGATGGTGAGAGGCTTGGCGCGGCGCGGATGCTGGGAGATGACGACCTTGGCGCCGCGCGCATCGAGTTCGGCGATGATGGCGTTGCTGTCGAACGCCTTGTCGGCGATCAGCGCGTCGAAGGCCAATC
>NZ_JAGKJI010000018.1 GCF_020329485.1 Bradyrhizobium cenepequi | reverse complement strand
CACGCGGCACCGATCCGAGCTTCTCCCCCGCCCGGCTGCGGACCTTCTCAATTAACCCCAGCAGCCCCGCATGATCGCCGCCCTCCAGCTTGTGACGCGACATCCGATCCCGATCCGGGCTGTGCAGCGTCACCAGCCACGTCTTCTGACTGAGTTCGATCGCAACGAAAATTGTGCCATTATGGCCGGTGGTGGGCGTGTCTACGGTCGATGCTTGCATCTGACTCTCCGAGGGTTCGAGTGTGGAAACCCAAACCTATCGGAAAGGCCACGCTCACCGCCCCATGGAATCTACAAGACTGGTTACTCCCCGCCCGCGAGCAGTGCCGCATTGCCGCCGGCGGCCGCCGTGTTCACCGTCACCGTCTGCTCGGTGGCAAACCGCGTCAGATAGTGCGGGCCGCCGGCCTTGGGGCCGGTCCCGGAGAGGCCGCAGCCGCCGAACGGCTGCACGCCGACGACGGCGCCGATCATGTTGCGGTTGACATAGATGTTGCCGACCGCGAGGCGCGCGATGATGTCATCGACGGCGTCGTCAATGCGCGAGTGGATGCCGAGCGTCAGCCCGTAGCCTGTCGCCTCGATCGCGCGCAGCACGTCGCCGAGATTTTCCGCACGGCAGCGCACCACGTGCAGGATCGGGCCGAACACCTCCTCGGTGAGCTGGCTCGCGCTCGCAAGTTCGAAGATATGCGGCGCGACGAAATTGCCTTCTGGCGCAGCGCCGGCGAAATGCACCCGCGCCTCCCGCTTCATCCGCGCGATGTGCGCGTCGAGCCGCTGCTTGGCCTCGGCATCGATCACTGGCCCGACATGGGTTGAGGGATCGCTGGGATCGCCGAGTTTCAATTCACGCGCGGCGCCCGCAATCATTTCGATCGTGCGGTCCGCGACGTCGTCCTGGACGAACAGCAGTCGCAGCGCCGAGCAGCGCTGTCCGGCGGAGCGGAATGCCGAGGTCACGACGTCGTCGGCGACTTGCTCGGGGAGCGCGGTGGCATCGACGATCATCGCATTGATGCCGCCGGTCTCGGCGATCAGCGGCACGATCGGACCGTCCTTGGCGGCGAGCGTCCGGTTGATCGATCGCGCCACCTCGGTCGAGCCGGTGAAGACGACGCCGGCAATGTCGGGATGCGCCACCAGCGCCGCACCGATCCGGCCATCGCCTTGCACGAGTTGCAGGGCGGAAGCAGGCACGCCCGCCTCGTGCAGCAGTGCGACTGCTTTGGCTGCGATCAACGGCGTCTGCTCGGCCGGTTTTGCCGCCACCGAATTGCCGGCCATCAGCGCAGCCGTCACCTGGCCGAGGAAGATCGCCAACGGAAAATTCCACGGCGAGATCGCGACGAAGACGCCGCGGCCGCGCAAGACGAGCGTGTTGCTCTCGCCGGTCGGTCCCGGCATCGCCTCGCCCTCGCCGAACAGCTTACGGCCCTGCGCGGCGTAATACCGACAGAAATCGGTGGCTTCGCGCACCTCGGAGAGCGCGTCATCCAGCGTCTTGCCGCCTTCACGCTGCAACAGCGCGATGAAGTGCGCGGCGCGCTGCTGCAACAGCTCCGCGGCGCGTTCGAGGATTTTCGCGCGTGTCTCTGCCGGCGTGCGGCTCCAGCGGCCAAAACCGTTGCGCGCCGTAGCGACCGCGGCATTGGCTTGTTCCGGCGTGGCCTCGCGGCTCGCCGCCGTTGGCACTGTTTCGGCAGTAATTGCCGCCAAAAGCGCGTTCAGTGCGGTGCGGTCGCCGAATTCGATGCCGCGCGAATTCTGCCGCTCCGGCCGATAAAGATCCGGTGGCAGCGGGATGTTCGGATGCCGCGCGTGCTCGGCCGTGCCGATGATGTCGGCCGGCCGGCGCAGCAACGTCTCCGCGGGTACGGCTTCGTCGGCTGCGAGCGCGACGAAGGATGAATTGGCGCCGTTCTCGAGCAGGCGCCGCACCAGATAGGCGAGCAAATCGCGGTGGCTGCCGACCGGCGCATAGGTGCGATGGGCGATGTCGGGACGGTCCTTGGCAAGCTGCGCATAGAGCGCCTCGCCCATACCATGCAGGCGCTGGAATTCGAACGTGCTGCCGTCGCCCGCCAGCTCCAGAATGGTGGCGACGGTGAGCGCGTTGTGGGTCGCGAACTGCGGAAACAGGCGCGGCCGCAGCGCCAACAGCTTTTGCGCGCAAGCAATGTAGTTCAAATCCGTCATCGCCTTGCGGGTGAAGACGGGATAGTCGTCGAGCCCGCGCTCCTGCGCGCGCTTGATCTCGGTGTCCCAATAGGCGCCCTTGACCAGCCGCACCATCATCCGGCGGTTCAGGCGTTGCGCAAGCTGGTCGACATAGTCGATCACCTCGCCGGCGCGCTTCTGATAGGCCTGGATGGCGAGGCCGAAACCGTCCCAGCCGGCAAGCGCATCGTCGGCAAAGGCGGCGGCGATCACGTCGAGCGACAATTCCAGCCGGTCGGCTTCCTCGGCATCGACCGTGAAGTTCAGGTTGAACGCCTTGGCCTGCCGCGCGAGTTCGAACAGCCGCGGCACCAGCTCGCGCATCACGCGGCCGTGGCTCACCGCTTCGAAGCGCGGATGCAGCGCGGAGAGCTTGACGGAGATACCGGGTCGGTCGGGCAGGGGACGGTTACCCGCCGTGCGCCCGATCGCCTCGATCGCACGCGCATAGGAATTGAAGTAGCGCTCGGCATCGCCGGCGGTGCGCGCGCCTTCGCCGAGCATGTCGAAGGAATAGCGCGGCCGCGAGGCCGACTGCGACTGCGCCCGCGACAGCGCCGCCTCGATGGTTTCGCCGAGCACGAAGTGGCTTCCCATCAGCCGCATCGCCTGCCGCGTGGCGGCGCGCACCGCCGGCGCGCCGAGCCGCTTGGTCAATCGCCCGATCGTGCCCTGCGGCGTCTCGCCGGGCTGGATCACCCGCGCGGACATGCCGAGCGCCCAGGCCGAGGCGTTGACCAGGAATGCGGCCGATTTGGTCTCGTGATGGACGAAATCGCCCTGCGCCAGCTTGTCCTCGATGAACTGATCGGCCGTGCGTGCATCCGGTACGCGCAGCAGCGCCTCCGCCAGCACCATCAGCGCCAGGCCCTCCTTGGTCGAGAGCGCGAATTCCCGCAGCATGTCCTCGATGCCGCCGAGCGGATCGTCATTGGTGCGGATCGCCTCGATCAGCCGCGTTGCGGCGGCGTCGATCCGCGCGTCCTGCTCCGCGCCAAGCCACGCATCCGACCGCAGCCGCGACGCGATCGCGACATCATCAGGCGCATAGGCCGCGCCGAAAGGTGGAATCGTGTGTTGGACCGCCATGGCGTTTCCTCAAACCCAAGCCAAACCTATTCCTCCAACAAGCCGATTCGATAAGAAACGGCGAATTAATCTCACAAAATCAGAAAGATAATTCGAAAATCATCAAAGTCATCATGAGTGATGTGATCCACAGGTTCCCCTGCGGCACCTTGGCATGGTCAGGCCCGCACGTTAATTCTGCCGTCTCGTCGGGGTGCAGGGTTCATGGGCGATAACGATCGATCGGTGCAAAACGGCCGCAGGCGCGCAATGTTTGCCGGCATCTGTGCTGGCCTGACAATGCTCGGAAGCTCGGCCCCCGCTGCCGAGATGAGCGCGGCGGTCGAGGCGCTCTACACATCGGTGTCGATCTATCCGCCGTCGGCGAACGCGATGACGGTCTGCTACGGCTTCGTTTGCCGCCGCCGCGAGATCCTGGATTTCGGCGCCGCAGACCGCGCCGCGCTGACGCAGATCATGAATGCGGGCCGCGCCTCCGCCGCCGCCGAGCGTGCTGCCGTGCAGAAGGCCGTGATGTGGTTTGACCGCCGCATGGGCCCGATCATCGGTACCGACAAGCGGGTGGCGAAGGCCGATTTCCGCTATTTCGACGACAAGCACAATTATGATTGCTGGGACACGACCCGCAACACCACGAGCCTGCTCCTGGTGCTGCAGCAATGGAATCTGCTGAAGCATCACACGGTCGGCGATCCGCACTATCGCGGCAACACGCTGGTGCTGCAGACGCCGCACAATACCGCGGTGCTGGTCGAACGTGCCACCAAGGTGGAATGGGCCGTCGATCTCTGGCCGCGCGGCTATCTGCAGCCGCCAGACGTCATGCCCGTCGCCAAATGGGTGACGGAAGACTGAAAGTGGCCGACGCGCGGATGCGCGCGCTCAGCTCCTTGTGAACGCTCCCCTCTCGCGTAATCTGTCTGGACGTCACTCCCGGACGCATCCCCGAGAGTGCGACCTTTGCCGAATATGCTAGACCTTCAAATTCTCCGCCGATGTCCGGCCGCGGTTGGCGATCTCGTCGTACTCGACCGACTGTCCCTCATTGAGCGTTGTCAGGCCAGCCTTCTGGACCGCTGAGATATGAACAAATATATCCTTGCCGCCCGATGCGGGCTGGATAAACCCATAGCCCTTGGTCGGGTTGAACCACTTCACAGTACCTTTAGCCATTCACGTCGTCTCCGGCGGAAATCAAATAATTAAACGAACCCGCCGGTCCCCGCACACCCCGGCACGTTCGCAAGGCGCAGGATAACGCAGATCGCGGCGCGCTTGGTAGCGCAAAGCTCACGCGCGATTTTGTCGGAAACACGCCGTTTCGCGGCGGTTTTGCGCCCCTTTTTCCTATTTGCCGCTCATTTCCGTGGAAAAGACCGGCCAATCGTGGCAAGTCCCGGGCATCTGTGCGGCCGGGGCTTTGCTGTGGGTGTTCGCGATCGGCGCGATTAACTGATCAGGCCGCAACCACCCGATCGCCGTTGACCAGCGCAGCCAGCGTGCGCGTGTCGTCGACCGTGCGCACGGTCATCGGCTCGTTGCGGCCGCGGATCGCGACTTCCTGTTCGGGAAGCGCATCGGCTGCGATCCCCGCGGTGATGCGCACCTCCTCGGAGAAGATGGCCTCGCAGCCGAGCAGCTTGGTCATGTCCTGCAATCGTGCCGCGACATTGACGGCGTCGCCGAGTGCGGTGAACACCATGTGGCCGCGATAGCCGATGTCGCCGACGATCACCTCGCCGCCGTGGATGCCGATGCCGAAGCGGATCGGCTCGGGCAGGTCATGACTCAGGAATTGGTTCAGTTCCTCGATGTTGTTTCGGATCTGCGCCGCCGCGCGCAGCGCCTGCCGACAGGCCTGCTGCCGGCTGCTCGCGAGGCCAAACAGCGCCAGCATGCCGTCGCCGACGAACTGGTTGGGTTGGCCGCCGTTTTCGATCACCGCCTGCGACACTGCGCCGAGGAAACGGTTAACGATGAAGACGGTGTCGAACGGCAGCCGAGTCTCCGCAAGCTGCGTCGAGCCGCGCATGTCGACGAACAGGCTGACGAGATAGCGCTCCTGCCCGATCCGCGTCGGGTTCGATGCATGCACATTGGCCGACATCGTATGCGGGCTGAACAGCGGGAAGAAGGAGAGGTCGGCGGTTGGCTTGAGCTGGCAGGCGAGCCGGATCGAGGGATCGGTCGATCCGACCCGGCCGAGCACGAAGGCCTCGCGCGGCGACGGCTCGGGCAGCACGCTGCAGTCGCCGATGATGCGGATGCGGCAGGTCGAGCAGCGCGCGCGGCCGCCGCAGACCGAGGCATGCGGCACGTTGTGGCGCAGGCTAGCCTCCAGCACGCTCAATCCCCTGGGCACGCGAATGGTGCGGCCATTGCCATAGGACAGGCTGATCATGCCGCCGCGCCGCTCGAGAATGGCGCGTGCGCCGCGTGCGAGCAGCACCAGGCCAAGCAGGCCGACGTAGCCGAGCGTCATGCCGCCGGTGATGCGGTCGAGCATGTCAGCCTGCTGCAGCGTGCCGACGTGTTGCGCGGACAGGTTGTCGTGTCGCCATGCCGGATCCTCGCTGTCGGCGATCACGGTGCGTCCGCCCTGGTAGAGGCCGAGCAGCGCCAGCGTCGGGATCAGCACGGCGGCCGCGAGCAGGAACGGCGCCGCGCGCTTGAAGAAGCTGCGCAGCCTGAGCCAGAAATAAAGCCCGATGCAGCCGTGCACCCACGCGATGATGAGCACCGCGAGCATCGGCCACAGCCTTTGTTTCGCGCTGATGAAGAACAGATAGAGTTCCTGCGGATAGAGCTTCTCGTGCCCGTACAGCGTCTGGCCGAGCCGTACGCCGACGATATGGGCGATGATCAGGAACGGGATGCTCAAGCCCAGCACCAGTTGCAGCGGCTCGATCGCCTTCCAGCCGAACTGGCGGCGCTGGTACAGCGCCCATATGCCGAGCCCGGAATGTATCAGGCACGCGCCGTAGAAGATGAAAGCGATGGGTGGAAATTGCCAGAAGGCGATGTGCCAGTCGACGCCCCAGGCCAGCGCCTCCAGCGAGATGTTGCCGAGCGCGTGATTGAGGAAATGGCTGACCAGATAGGCGAACAGGATGGTGCCGCAGGCGAGCCGAACCTGCCGCAAGCCGATGCCGCGGAAAAATTCTCTTAATTGCTCGCGAGCGGAGGAGGCCATGTGATCGGTAGATACTATCGTCAAATCTGGTGCCTTATTCCCTGCTGACTACCGTCGCCGTCCTGGCCTCGGACGCCATTTTAGACATCACCATTATAGACATAACGTATAATGCTTCCGCACTCTCAAGTCCGCCTCTCCCCTTGTGGGAGAGGCCGGATTGCATCGACAGATGCAATCCGGGTGAGGGGTTCCGGTCTATCGAGGAAGGTCCGCTCGCAGATAGACCTGAACCCCTCACCCGGATTCCACGCGTGCCGCGTGAAATCCGACCTCTCCCTTGGGAGAGGTGGGAGTTCGCGGCTCCAGCCTCGTCCACACCACACACCACTGTCATCGGTCCGGCTTTCACCGGAACAACATCTATCATTCTTTTCCCGCGACACGTTGACACTCCGTTGGGAGTCTAGGAAAAGCGCGGCCGTGACGAAGATCCCGCTTAAAACCCGCCGCGCAACCGCGGACGACTATCCTGCCGCGCCGCCATGGCCCGTCGTGATCGCCCTGATCGCGGCGATGACGGTTCTGCGCCTGGTCTATGCGGCCGTGCTCGACCTGCGCACGGACGAGGCCTATTACTGGACCTGGTCGAAGGAGAACGCGCTGTCCTTCCTCGATCATCCCCCCATGATCGCCTGGTTCATCCGCTTCGGCACCGCGATCTTCGGTGATACCAATCTCGGCGCGCGCTTTGCCGGCATCTTGGCGATGCTGGCAACTCAGTTGCTGCTCGCAGACATCGTCCGGCGCGTCACCCATGATTTCAGGGCGATCGTGCTGGCGCTGCTGCTGCCCGAGGCCGCGCTCTATTACGGCTTGTTGATGGCGAAGATCGCACCCGACACCGCGATGACTCCATTTGCAGTCGCGATGCTGTGGTCGCTGGTGCGGCTGACCGAAAGCCGCAACGGGCGCTGGTGGCTCGCCGCCGGGCTGTTCGGTGGGCTTGCGCTATTGTCGAAATTCACCGTGATCATGCTGCTGCCGGCGGTGGTGGCGTTCATGCTGGTGCCGGCCTGGCGGTGGCGCTGGCTCTCCAGCCCCTATCCCTATCTTGCCGTCGTGATCGCGATCCTCGTGTTCTCGCCGGTCTTGATCTGGAATTATCAGCACGACTGGGCCTCGTTCCGTTTCCAGGCGGTGCGCGCCACCGCCGACCATCCGTTCTCGCTCCGCACTTTGGGTGAGTTTTTCGCCCTGCAACTCGGCCTGGTCGGATTCGTGGTGCTGCCGGTGGTGCTGTCGGGCGTGACGCTCACCGCATGGCGCGGCTACCGTACCCGCGAGCCGGTCGCGATCCTGCTCTCGACCGCGGTGATCGTGCCGTTCTGCTATTTCCTGTGGAAGTCGCTGACGCTTCGGGTCGGCGACACCTGGCCGATGTTCCTGTGGCCGGCTGGCTTTGCCGCCACCGCCATCAACATCGCCCTGCTGCCGCGAGAAGGTTTTCCGAAATGGATGATCCGCTCCACCATCTCCTGGGCGCGGATCGCGGTGATCTCCGGCATGGCCTTCGTCGTCTGCGTGTTCGTTTATTACGTCGCGACACCCTTCAATTTCATCGGTCGCACCGATCCGATCGGCGGCGAAGCCGGCTACCGCGAGCTCGTCGCGCGGGTCGAGGATCAATTGCAGAAGCAGGGCGCGAGCTGGATCGCGACCACTGACTATCGCACCTATGCGATGCTGCGCTGGTTCTTCAACGGCCGCGTGCCCGTGGTCCAGCTCAACGAGCGCGGGCGCTTCCAGGGCTTCCGCGATCCCGGCATGGACCGCATCAGGGATCACACCGGCATCTACGTCGTACGCGAGCTCGACAACCAGATGCCATTCCTGGACGCCGCAGGTGTTGTGCGCCAGCCGCTCGAACGCGTCGAGCGCGTCTGGCGCGGCATGGTGATGGACAGCTTTTCGCTGGAAAAGCTGACCGGCTGGACCCCCGAACTCTCGCCGCCACCGGATTCGCCGCTATTTCGCTGGCGCGTGCTGGCGATGTTGATCGTGCCGGACGCGACGACCTGCACCTTCTCCCCTTGTGGGAGAAGGTGGCAGCCGAAGGCTGCCGGATGAGGGGTTCTCTCCGCGAGCGCAGATGCGTGTGGAGAGAACCCCTCACCCAAGCGAGTTCGTTGCCGGCAGCGGAGCAGCCCTCTCCCTCAAGGGGAGAGGGCGAATCAACGAGCTGCCTCACTCCTCCTTGTCGCGCTTGCGTAGCAAGTCCTTTGCCAAGTCGGCCAGCGCCGGCCTTGGCAATGCAGTGAACGGGAGCGGCCGGGTCACCTCGATGGCGGCCAGGCCGAGGCGGGCGGTGAGGAGGCCGTTGAGGACGCCTTCGCCGAGGCGCTGCGAGAGCTTGGCGGCGATGCCGTGGCCGAGCACCTGCTGGATCAGGCTGTCGCTGGCGGCCATGCCGCCGGTGATCGCGAGATGCGCGACCACTTGGCGCATCAGGCTGAACATGCCGAGCGCGCCGGGCCGGCCGCCATAGAGATATGCCAATTGCCGGATCATGCGCAGCACTGCCACGAACACGAACAGCACGTCGATCGCCGCGCGCGGGCTCACTGCGGTGACGACCGAGACCCGCTGCGCCGCTGACGACACCAGGCGGCGCGCCTCTTCGTCAAGCGGCGACATCAATTCGCGCTCGGCGAGCTTGATCATGTCAGCGCCGTCGATGATGTCGTCGGCATGGCCTTGCAGCGTGGCGCGGGCGCGCGCGAGCTGCGGGTTCTCGTGCGCGAGCTTGAGCAGGTCGTCCAGGATCGCGCGGCTCGCCGCGCGGTCGTCGCTGAGCAGCACTTCGGCGGCGCGCAAATGCAGTTTCTCGATCGTCGCCAGCCGCGCCAATCCGAAGGCCTCGCGGCCGATGACAACGAGCAGCGCGACCGTTGCAACCGCGGCCAATGCGAGGCCGACGAAACCGAGCCCTTCGTTGCGCGCAAACAGATCCTCGATCAGGTTGATGACGCCGAGGCCTGCGCCGAGCAGCATCAATCCGCCGGCGGCGGCCCAGAACAGCGTGCCCCAGCGGAAGCCGCGGCGCGCCGCAACCTGCGGGACATCGACCGGTACCGGCAATAGCGCCGGATCGGGCTCCGGCGTGATCTGGATGGTGCCGCGCGCGGGGCGGCCCTTCTCGTCCGCGTCGATCACGATCACGGAGGGGTCGTCGAGCTTGAAGGTCGCCGGCCGCCGGTGGGGCGTTTTCTCGCTCATTGCAGTCGGTCTCCGATCAGGAACTGGAGCGCGCGGTCAAGGCGGATATGGGGCAGGGCGGGTTCCGCGCCACCCTCCCGCACCAGCTTCGGCGGCCGAAACCGCAGGAAGCGGTAATCGGCCTTGTCGGCCGTCGCACTGGACAGGCCACGGAAGGTGCCCCTGAACAGCTCCTCGGGGTCAACAGGCAGGTCGCCCGGAAAGGTCGCCACCTCAGTCTCGCCGTCGAAGGTCTCACCATCAGCGGTTTCGCCGGGCGCCGGCGTGCCGAGGATCGACGGCAGCTTTTCGCGGCCGCGCGCCACCTGCGCTTCGCGGGTGGCGCGCACCGCGGCGAGCGCCACCACGTCGATCGCGGCGCCGGCATATTCAGCGCGCTCGGCGGCCTTCGCCACCGTGCGCCGCAGGATCGCTTCCAGCCGGTCATGGCTCTGGTGATGCAGATGGTCCGCCTTCGTCGCCGCGAACAGGATGCGGTCGATCCGCGGCCGGAACAGCGCACTCAGGATCGTGCTGCGGCCGATACGGAAGCAATCCAGGATGCCGGCGAGCGCGGCTTCGAGATCGTGCAGCGCCTCGGGCCCGGCATTGAAGGCAGCGAGCGCATCGACCAGCACGATCTGGCGGTCGAGCCGCGCAAAATGATCGCGGAAGAACGGGCGGACCACGACGTCCTTGTAGGCCTCATAGCGCCGCCGCATCATCGCCCACAGCGAGCCGTCCGGTGCGGTGCCGTCGATGGGAATTTCGAGCGGCGCAAAGGTCAGCGCCGGCGAGCCGGCGAGGTTGCCCGGCATCAGGAAGCGGCCGGGCGGCAACAGGCTCATGGCAAAGCGTTCGTCACGGCAGGCACGCAAATATTCGGTGAAGAGCCTTGCTGCCTTCAGCGCGGCCTGCTCATCCTCGCGATCTTCGGGATCTAGCGTCTTCAGGTGCTCATGCCACGGTGCCGCAAGTTCGGTCCGAAGCGGCTCGCGCGAAAGTGCAAGGCTCTCAGCCGACCATTGCTCGAAACTCCTGCCCAGCAGCGGCAGGTCGAGCAGCCACTCGCCGGGATAGTCGACAATGTCGAGGGTGAGCGTGCGGTCCGCGCCATTTTGCCGCTGGTAGTCGATGACGAGGCGAAGCTCGCTGATGTCGGTGGTCGAGTTCGGCCAGCGCCGTTCCTCGACGAGGGTGCGGACATGGTTCTCGTAGTCGAACCGCGGCACCGCATCGTCCGGTTGCGGCTCCAGATGCGCCCGGGCGATCCGGCCCGAGGCATAGGCCTCGAACACCGGAAAGCGGCCACCGCGGGTCAGTCCATGGATCAGCGCGGTGATGAAGACCGTCTTGCCGGCGCGCGATAGCCCGGTGACGCCGAGCCGCACGGTCGGGTTGAAGAAACCGTCGCCATAATCCCAGAGCGCCCGCGCCGACAGGCGCGCTTCCTCGACGATATCGGTGAGACTGAGGGCCATGCAGGCGGTAACGCAACCCGGCGGGAGGGCAATTCACGGAACAACTTATCGGCAAAATGGCAATTGATGGATCAAAATCAAGCACTTCGTCCGCCGCCCGCGGCGGCTCCGTTCATCGCCGGTTCAAAAAACAGCCACGAGGATAGGGTAGTGGATTGGTATTCTCTCCACGCCGACACCCTCGCCCCTGACGGATCTGCGCCGACTGGCCATGACGGTATTTCGACTGAAGCAGCTCGCCTCCAATTCGATCCACGCGGCCGGCGCCGTGATTTGGAACTACGACCGCGCCGAACTGATCGCCGACGGCATCGTCCATGTCGTCGGCATCTGCTTCGGCCTGATCGCCGCCACCGTGCTGATCGTACTGACCGCTGTCTACGCGACGCCGCGCGATGTCGCGGTGGTCTCGGTCTATGTCGCGGGTCTGCTCGCCATGCTGGTGCTGTCGGCGACGTATAATCTTTGGCCGGTATCGCGCGCCAAATGGGTGCTGCGTCGCTTCGACCATTCGGCGATCTATGTGCTGATCGCGGCGACCTATACGCCCTTCATCATGGAATTGAGGGAGAGCTATTTTGCCATCGCGCTCCTGGTCGGAGTCTGGTGTGTGGCGATCGTCGGCGTCGTGCTGAAACTGACGCTGCCCGGCCGCTTCGACCGCCTGTCGGTCGGGCTCTATCTCGCCATGGGCTGGAGCGGCCTGATGCTCTATGATGCCGTGGTGAAAGCGCTGCCGGCGATGGCGCTGTGGTTCGTGGCCGCGGGAGGCGTATTGTACACCCTCGGCGTGGTATTCCACGCTTGGCAGCGACTGCGCTTCCAGAACGCCATCTGGCACTGTTTTGTCTTGCTTGGCGCGGCCTGCCATTATACGGCGATCCTCGACCTCGTGCTCGCGAGCTGAGGACGCTGACAAATACAAATCGGGAGGGGCCATGCAGGTGGCAGAAAAGGTCGTGGTCGTCACCGGTGGCGGCAATGGCATCGGCAAGGCGTTGTGCGAAGTGTTCCATCGCGCGGGCGCCGCAAAAGTGGTGGTCGTCGACCTCGACCATGCGGCCGCCGAGAAGGTCGCGGCCTCCGTGGGCGGCGCGGCGTTCAAATGCGATGTCGGGCAGGAGAAGAACGTCCTGCATGTGATCGAGGCCACCGAGCGGCTGTTCGGCCCGATCGCGCTGTTCTGCTCCAATGCCGGCATCGGCGGCGGCTTCGATCCGCTCTCCGTGAATGCCGGCGGCACCTCCGATGAGCCCTGGGCGCGCAGCTGGGCGATCCATGTGATGGCCCACGTCTATGCCGCGCGGCATCTGGTGCCGCGCATGAAGGCGCGCGGCGGCGGCTATTTCCTCAACACCATTTCCGCGGCCGGGCTGTTGTCACAGGTCGGCAGCCCCGCTTATTCCACCACCAAGCATGCCGCGGTCGGCTTTGCCGAGAACCTCGCGATCTCCCATCGCGCCGACGGCATCAAGGTCTCGATCCTCTGTCCGCAGGGCGTCGACACCAACATGCTGCGCTCGATCCCGAAGGGCCCGCAATCCGGCGACGGCGATCTCACGCCCGAGCAGGTCGCCGAGGATGCATTGCGCGGCATCGAGCAGGAAGCCTTCCTGATCCTGCCGCACCCGCAGGTGCTCGGCTACATGCGCAAGAAGACCGAGAACTATGACCGCTGGATCGGCGGCATGGCCAAGATCCAGGCCAAGATGCGCGAAGAATACGGGAAATAGGCGCCGGTGGCGCAACTCATACTCTCGCGCAGCGTTTGCTCCTCGAATGAGGGGGAACAATCGACAGGGCGATAAGCTGCGCTCTCGCCACAAACAACACGCGTCGTCCCCGGCGAAAGCGGGGACCCATAACCACAGGGAGTTGTTGTGGCGCGAGCAAGCAGTTGCAGCGGAGCTCACTACTAACGCCTGTGGTTATGGGTCCCGGGTCAAGCCCGGGACGACAGCGAGAGAGCCGCACGCTGCACACTATCCCCTCACGCAAGAGGACCGTCCGCGTGGCGCCTCGTTACAGATGTAGCCGTGTTCGGTCATCCGCGCCTTTCCATCCGCACGAGCTTGAGCAAAAGTAACAACTGGAAACGGAAAACCCTGCGAGGACGCCATGGATCTCACCACAGTGCGGAACGGATCGATCAACCTGACCGTCGCCGTCGCCGGGCGCGGTCCGCTGATCGTCTGCGTTCACGGCTTTCCCGAGCTTTGGTACTCGTGGCGTCACCAGATCGGTCATTTCTCGAAGCGCGGTTACGCGGTGGCGGCGCTTGATGTCCGTGGCTATGGGCAGAGCTCAAAGCCGCAGGAGATTGCCGCCTACACCATCCGCAATCTGGCATCCGACGTCGCCGCCGTGATCGATCAATTGGGCGACGGCAAGGCGATCCTGTTCGGTCACGATTGGGGCGCCCCGATCGTTTGGAACACGGCGCTGCTCTACCCGAACAAGGTGACGGCTGTCGCCGGTTTGAGTGTCCCGTACATCCCCAGACGACCTGTCGCTTTTCTTGATGCCATCAAAGCCGCCTACAAGGATCGCTTCTTCTATCAAATCTATTTCCAGGACGAAGGCGTAGCGGAGAAAGAGCTTGAGGCCGACATCCCCGTCGCTTTGCGAAAGCTCTATTTCGCCATCTCAGGCGGCGCGCCGCTCAACAAGTGGCTCGAACACAAGCCTGTCGATGCGAAATTGCTCGATGGGATGATCGATCCGCAGCCGTTTCCGGACTGGATGAGCGAGAACGACTTGCAGGTCTATGTCGACGCATTTCGCACCGGCGGCTTCCGCGGGCCGCTCAATCGCTACCGCGCGCAGAATATCGATTTTCAGGAGCTGGAGGAGTTTGCCGGAAAGCCGGTGACGCAACCCTCGTATTTTGTGGCCGGCGAGCGCGACGCGGTTCGCGCCTTCGTGCCCGGCATGGATCTCTATGCGAACCCCGCCATCGGCTGCACCGACTTTCGCGGGTCGGTCATCCTTCCAGGCATCGGGCACTGGGTGCAGCAGGAAGCGCCAGCCGAGACCAACGCGGCGCTGGAGCGCTTCCTGGCGGAGCTTTGAAGATGCCCTGAGGACGGACCGCCGCGCTTCAACGACATCAAGCGCCACGTCGCCGGCATCTCGCAGCAGATGCTGACCCGGACGCTCAAGACGCTTGGACGCATTAAGTTGGCTTCGGCCTGCTGACTTGCGATAGACTATGCAGTGCGCTGCAATAGCTGTCATTCCCACTTGGAAAGGTACGCATTGGTCTCCGCAAGCGAATTGGAGGCTGCTCTGGATTTCGTGCGGGTTCAGGCTGCCGGATCTGCCGAGGGAATTTTTGGTCCAGCCTCGATGACCTGGAGGATCGACAGGGAAGCCGTCATCTTTTTGGGCGCCGGTCGCGCCTTGCTCCTTCAGTTGGCGCATCCGTGGGTCGCCGCCGCCGTGGCCGAGCATTCCCGGACTTTTGCAGACCCAATCGGTCGTTTTCATCGAACCTTTGACGTCGTGTTCACAATGGTGTTCGGCTCGCTGGACAACGCTCTTGCTGCTGCCCGACATCTGCACCGTCGCCATGCCACGATCGTCGGCCACTTGCCCGAAGCCATCGGTCCGTTCGCGAGTGGCTCGCCCTATTGCGCCAATGAGGTCGCAGCGTTGCGCTGGGTTCACGCGACTCTCGTCGAGACCGCTCTCATGGTGCATGACATGATCCTGCCTCCGCTCTCGGCCGAGGAGCGCGAGCGGTATTGGGCCGAAAGCCAGCTGTTTGGGGCGTTGTTCGGGCTCAAGCCGACTGACTTGTCGGCCGATTGGGAGTCATTTGTGGCCTACAACGAGGCCATGATGCAATCGGGCACATTGTCGGTCACGGACACCGCACGCGAGGTGGCGGGACAGATCTTCGCCGGCGGACGACCATGGTTGCGCATACCGCGATGGTATCAAGCCCTGAGCACCGAGCTGCTGCCCGACCGCCTTCGCACGTGCTTCGGACTTGCATTCGACGAACGGGACAGGAACGCCGCAGAACGTGCGCTTGCACGTATACGACGCCTGTACTCCGCAATGCCCGCCCGGCTTCGCTACGTCGGTCCCTACCACGAAGCTCAGGCTCGACTACAGGGAAGACCGCGGCCCGGCTGGGCAACCCGCTGTCTTAACAGGGCCTGGATCGGACGGCCCCAGCTGGGTGACCGCTGGAACATTTGAAACTCCCACGCTTATCCTGCTCAGCAGAATCCTACGCAAGCTGGCGGATCCTGGGCGCCACCGCCGCGGCGTTTCTTCATTTGCCGGGGACCACTCGCTCGTGGTGATATCGGTTCATGAGTCCATCGGCACGATCGCCCTCCACAGAGAACCTGCGCATCCGCACGATGCGGCCGGACGAAATCTCGATAGCCGTGAACTGGGCGGCGGCCGAAGGCTGGAATCCGGGTCTCGCCGACGCCGCCTGCTTTGCCGCGCCCGACCCGGAAGGCTTCTTCATCGGCGAGCTCGACGGCGCTCCGGTCGCAACCGTCTCCTGCGTCAATTACGATGAGAGCTTCGCCTTCCTCGGCTTCTACATCGTCCGGAAAGACTTGCGCGGTCGTGGCTATGGTCTGCGCATGTGGAATACGGCCATCGCGCATGCTGGCCGACGTGTGATCGGGCTCGACGGGGTGGTGGCGCAGCAGGAAAACTACAGGAAGTCCGGGTTCGAGCTCGCTTATGCCAACATCCGTTATGGCGGCACCGCCGCGGCACCGGACGCGCCGCAGGCCAATGTCGTCGCGCTCACCGACGTCCCGTTGGCGACGGTGGAGGCGTATGACGCGACGGTGTTTCCGGCCAGGCGCACCGCGTTCCTGCGCGCCTGGATCGACTCGCCCGGGCATGTCGGTTGCGCGCTCGTGCGCGACGGCGGGCTTGCCGGCTGGGGCGTGATCCGTCCGTGCCGGAGGGGCCGCAAGATCGGCCCGCTGGTCGCCGACGACCGCGCCAGCGTCGAGATGGTTCTCTCGGCTTTGCTGGCCCGCGTGGGCGGCGGCGAGATCTTCCTTGATGTTCCAAGCGTCAACTGCGACGCCGTGGCGTTGGCGCAAGACTTGGGGCTTGCGTCAGTGTTCGAGACCGCGCGCATGTATACCGGCACTGTTCCGCCATTGCGGCTGGAGCGGGTATTCGGCGTCACCACTTTTGAGTTGGGGTAGCGCCCTCGCGAACGAACGTGACGTCGCGCTCTCAGGCGATCAGTAAATGCTGGCAAAGGACGCAAATTATAGTAGCGTTACGGCAAGAAAAAACGGCCACCAGGCCAGATACAAATAGTGAAAAAACAGGGAGGGCCTCCAATGCAATATTTCAAGACCGCACTTGCGGCGGCCGCAGCAACTGCAATTTTTGCAGGCGCCGCTCTTGCGCAGAGTAAACCTCAGGAGATCAAGATCGGTATTGCGACATTCCTGTCGGGACCGGCTTCCGTTTTCGGCGTGCCGGCAAGGGCCGCGGCGGAGATGATCGCGGAGGATCTCAACAAGAAGGGCGGTATCGGTGGCGTTCCGGTCAAGCTCTCCTTCATCGACGAAGGTGCCGGCGGCGAGGCCCTGGTTTCAAACTACCGCCGCATGGTCCAGGACGAGAAGGTTGACGCGACGTTCGCTGCAATCTCTTCCGGTAGCTGCAATCAGCTTGTTCCGGTTGCCGAAGACCTCAAGGTCATGAACTTCATGTGGGATTGCGGCGCCGCTTCCATTCTCGAGACGAAGAAGTACCGCTACAATTTCCGCACTCAGGCCAACGGCACGCCGGAGATGCTGGCGGTGCTCATCTATCTCCTCAAGACGAAGCCCGACTTCAAGACGATTGCGGTCGTCAATCAGGACTACGCGTGGGGTCGCGAAAGCTGGGAGATATTCTCCACTGCGTTGAAGGCGATGAAACCTGACGTCCAGGTCGTTGCAGAGCTGTTTCCGAAGTTCGGTGCCCCTGACTATTCCACCGAGGTGTCTCGTTTGCTGGCACTCCGACCTGACGTCGTGCTCACGACCGCCTGGGGCGGCGACCTCGACACTCTGGTGCGCCAGGCGGGTCAACGTGGCTTGCTGCAGCAATCGACATTCGTGCTGGGTATCGGAGAATCGTCAATCCAGCGATTGGGCAAGGATCTGCCGGAGGGCCTGATCGTCGGTGCGCGGGGAGACCACTGGTTCCTGCATCCGGAAAAGAAGAATGATCGGGCCTTCAAAGCCTTCAACGAAGAGTTCAAGGCGAAGACGGGCGCATGGCCGATCTATCCGGTCTATCATATGGCGCAAGCATTCAAGGCGCTGCAAACGGCTTATGACAAAGCCATCAAGGCGAATGGCGGCAATTGGCCCACGCGGGAGCAAGTCGTGGATGCGACGGCCGGCACAGAGTTCGCAACCGGCTTCGGCCGGCCGGTCAAGCTGAGGCCCGAGGACAATCAGGGTCTGGAAGCCCAGCTTGTCGGCGTCACTAAATCCTTTCCGGGCTACGACTTCAAACTCCTCGACAACATGATGATCTTCGACCCGAAGGTGATCACCAACCCGGCGGGCGTGCGGTCGGTCGAGTGGCTCAAGACGCTCAAGCCGGAGTTCGCCAAAATGGACGTGCCGACCTTCAAACAATAGCGCTCCGTTACCGCCCTCCGGCTGTCCGGGGGACGGGCTTCCCTGAAGGTCGCCATGAACTCGACTCTCGCGATACTGGCCGTCCTCGACGGGATCAGCTACGCCGCCCTGGTGTTTTTGGTTTCCGTCGGGCTCAGCCTGATCTTCGGCGTGCTTCGCGTCGTGAACGTGGCGCACGGCTCCCTGTATGCCTTTGGCGCCTATCTTGCCGCGACATTCAGCATCAAGGTTGCGCCGGTGTCGCCGTGGCTCACCTATCCCGCGCTGCTGGCCGCGTCGATCGTGATCGGCGTAGTTTGCGGCGGCTTCATTGAACGCTTTCTGCTGCGGCCGCTGTACGGACGGGACGATGTCCTTCAGCTCTTGATCACGTTTGCAGCCTTCATGATCATGGACAATCTGCAGCGTCTGATCTGGGGCGTGCAGCCGATCTTCGCAGCCGAGCCTTTGAAGCTGCTGCCGAACGTGACCGTGTTCGGCGTGAACTACACGTCCTACCAGGTCATCCTGCTGCCGGTCGTGGCGCTCGCGACGCTGTTCGGCCTCCGCTACTTCCTGCGTCGCACCCTTGCCGGGGCTGTGATCCTGGCCGTTACGGAGGATCGTGAGGCCTCCACGTCCATCGGTATCGACGCTAGGCGCGTCTATTTCGCCACGTTCATCATCGGAGCGAGTTTGGCGGCACTCGGCGGCGCGCTTGCCTCGCCGACGACGTCACTCGTACCCGGGATGGGCGCCGACATGATCGTGCTCTCCTTCGCCGTGGCGGCAACTGCCGGCCTGGGGCAGATTGAAGGCGCCGCACTCACCGCCCTTATGATCGGTCTGACGCGCGCCTTTATCATCTACCTCCAGCCGGAGTTCGAAGTTCTCGTACCCTATCTGCTGATGGTGCTGGTGCTTCTGGTGCGTCCGTTCGGACTGTTCGGCGCTGTCCATGTGAGAAAAATCTGATGACGACCCGCATCAAGCCGATCACGGCGGTCGCCGTCATCTTCTTTCTGGTCAGCGCGATCGCGCCGCTGTTCGTGTCGAGCTGGGCTACGCTGTTCGCGCTGATCCTGGCCAAGGGCGTCGTCGTGCTCGGCATCGTCCTGCTGCTGCAGGCGGGGCAGGTATCGTTCGGACATGCGATGTTCTTCGCCGCCGGCGCCTACACGGCGGCCTTCTGGGGCAAATACATCGGTAGTGGCGACATCCTGCTCTATGTCGTGCTCGCAGGCGCCTCGTCCACCGTTTTCGGCCTGATCGTCGGCCTGTTCGTGGTCCGCTACCGCCAGATCTTCTTCGGAATGCTCAACCTGGCCTTCTCGATGGTGTTGTGGTCGCTTCTTGAAAAGATGTTCCATTACACCAATGGCGCAGACGGCATCCGGGTGGCGCGTCCCGACTTGCTGGGGTTTTCCTTCACGCCGGAAGTCTTCCAGTATGTCATCCTTTACGTGAGCCTATTGATCGCAGTTGCTGCATTCTGCGGCATGCAACGCTATCTCGAGAGCCCGCTCGGGCACATGTTGCGGGCGATCAAATCGAACGAGACTCGGCTCGAATATCTGGGAATGTCGGCTCGCCGCGTGCTGCTCATAGCTTACGTGATCTCCGCATTTCTCGGCGGTGTCGGCGGCGCGCTAGTGGCTATGATTCAGCAGATCGCTACACCGGAGTTCGGCTTCTGGACCAAGTCGGGCGAGTTCGTGTTCATCGCGATCCTTGGTGGCGGCGCCCACGCTTTCGGCGCGTTTGCGGGGGCTGCGATGTTCGAGTGCGTCCGGTTCTATGCGGCCGCTCACCTCGCGGACTCCTGGCAGCTCATTCTCGGCGTCGTCCTGATCGCGATCATCCTTTACGCGCCAAACGGGCTGATCGGCCTCAGGCAACGGTATAGTCACTCCAGGAAGGGGGAGCACTGATGGCCAACGTCCTGCTCTCCGCCAAGGACATCAAGATCCGGTTCGGCGGGATTATCGCCGCGGACGGGATCGACCTTGACATCCATGAGGGAGAGAATCTCGCCATCATTGGACCGAACGGCGCCGGCAAGACGACCTTCCTCAACATATCGACGGGCTATCTCCGGCCGCAGGCCGGTACGGTGACTTTTCTTGGCCACGACATTACTGCGCATCTTCCACGGAGCATCACCAAGCTTGGCATTGCTCGCGCCTTTCAAATTCCGCAGCTTTTCCTCGATCAGACAGTCATGGAGAACATGCTGATCGCGGCGGCCTCGCGGCAGCGATACCCGTCAGGCTTCAAGGCTCTCTCGCGATTGCCGGAGGCGCCGGAAATGGAGCGGCTGCTGGAGCTCGTCGGCGTCAGGTCTTATGCCGACCGAACGGCGCGAGAGTTGCCTGAAGGGCAACGCAAGCTGGTTGATATCGCGCTTGCGCTTGCGCTGAAGCCCAAGCTGTTGCTTATGGACGAACCGACCTCGGGCGTGGCCTCTTCTGAGAAGCTCGAAATCATGGATATTCTCACCGCCGCGCTCGCGAAGGAGAAGGTTACGTCGGTCTTTGTCGAGCACGACATGGACATGGTCGAGCGTTACGCCCATCGTGTCGCCGTATGGAACGTGGGGAAGATCCAGAAGCTCGGCACGCCGGCGGAGGTTCTGATGGACCCAAAGGTCCGAGAGCAGGTGATCGGCATATGACACCGATGTTGAGTTTCGAGAATGTCAATGTCGCGATCGCCGATGCGCCGGTGTTGCGCAATGTCAATTTCTCGTTGAGGCCCAGCGTAAGTGCCGCGCTCATTGGCCGCAACGGTGCCGGCAAGACCACGACCGTGCGCACCATCATGGGCTTCACGAAAGCGGTCGGCGCCGTGCGGCTGGATGGCGAGGACCTCGGGCCGATTGCGCCGCACCGCCGGCCGTTGCTGGGTGTGGGCTACGCGCCTGAAGATCGCCGCCTGTTTTCGGCTTTTACCGTGGAAGAAAACATCCTTCTGCCTGGTCGCGTGGCGAAGCTCGCTGCGGAAGAGACACGACGAAGGTTGGAGCGGGCCTACTCCGTGTTGCCGGAGCTGAAAGAGCTTGCCAGGCGTCCGGCGGGATCGGTCTCGGGCGGACAAGGCAAGATGGTCGCGCTCGGTCGCGCGCTCATGCTGGGTACCCGCCTCCTCATTCTCGACGAGCCCTTTCAGGGACTTGCCCCTGTCCTCGCGCAGCGATACGCCGAAGCGCTTCGTCGGCTTCGTTCGCAGGACAAGGACATTACGATGCTGATTACGGAGTCGAACCCGAAGCTGCTCGAGACGTTTGCCGACGTGACCCTCACCATCGAAAGAGGCGAGATAGAAGGCGGTTCAAGCCAATAAACCAGGATTGGGTGACTCGGCTGACCGGCGGGAAAGCGCTAGGCTTACGGGTAGAACCCTGTAGGAGACCGCAGAAGGAGACGACACATGGGCCGGTATCAAGATTTCGTGCCCCACGGTGTGATCCCGGCAGTGCTGCTGCCGTTCCTCGAGGATCTGTCGATCGACGAGCATAGCTTCCGAGCTCACTTGCGCGATGTCGCGGCGGTGCAGGGATTGTCGGCGGTCACGATCAACGCGCACTCCACAGAGGTTGCATCCTGCACGAGGGACGAGCAGCGTCGCCTCATGGAGATCACGGGCGAGGAAGTCGGCAGCACTTTGCCGATCATCCACGGTGTCTGGGCAGACGGCAGCCTGGAGGCGGCGCGGATTGCGCGGCAGGCGCAGGCCGGCGGAGCTTCGGCGCTGCTTGTGTTCCCGCCGGCTCCGTTCACGCTTGGCCAATCGGCTGAGATGGTGCTGGCCCATTTCAAGACCATCCGCGACGCGTCTGATCTGCCAATGATCGTGTTTCAATATCCCTTGGCTACGGGGCAGGGCTATCCGGCGGCGACGCTGGAGCGACTGCTCGATGAGGTGCCGACGATCCGCGCGATCAAGGACTGGACGCCACTGGTGCCGCAGCACGAGAGCCAGATTCGTGTGTTGCAGGGGCGCAAGCCCTCCGTCAACGTGCTATCGACCAACAGTGCATGGCTGTTGAGTTCCCTGGTGCTCGGCTGTAATGGCTTGCTTTCCGGCAGCGGCAGCGTGATCGCCGATCTTCAAGCCAGGCTCTATCGCGCCGTACAGACCAACGATCTTGCAGAAGCCCGTCGGCTCAACGATCGGATTTATCCATTGGCGCGCGTGTTCTACGCTGATCCCTTCGTCGATATGCATAACCGCATGAAGGAAGCTTTGGTTTTGCTTGGAAAGCTGCCTCGTGCCGTGGTGCGGCCGCCTTTGGTCAAGATAACGGATGCGGAAATCGCGCGAATCCGGGCGTCGCTCGTGGAAGCAGGGCTGTTCGACCAGGGAGCGGCGCCAGGACGCAACGCCGCGTAGATACGTGATCTCCGGATTCGGATCTTGAGTTCGATGACTGAAGACGAGCCCCTCGACGAGATTTCAATGATCGAAGCTCGGCTCGAGCAGCTTGCCGAAGTCGCCGAGCGATGCAGAAAGATCATTTTGGTTTCCAAGGTGGCAATCGCATGCGGTATCGCATTGCTGATCGTTATGATGCTCGGCCTGTTCGGGCCTAACCAAGTCGCTGCTATTGGGTCGGTGACCCTGGTGCTGGGCGGAATCGTATCGCTCGGATCGAATGTCAGCACGTTGCAACAGACGTCGGCCGATATAAGCGCCGCGGAGTTGCTCCGTTCTGATCTGATCGACAGGATCAACCCCAAACTGGTTGGTGAGAGCGCCTAGAGCATGATCCGGAAAAGTGTGAAGCGGTTTTCCGAAAAGATCATGCCTAAAGCGCGATGATGATTCATCCTCATCTCATCGCGCTTTAGTCCTCATCCGGCTCGCGCACGACCGGCGGTTCGTCGGTTCGGTTCTCTTCGTCGTCCTGCTCCTCGTCCTCTTCGTCGTCATCAGGATCTCGGGGCGGCATCGGGTTGCCTATGATCGCGAAGGCGCGCCAGTCGATCCTGGTGGGAACGACCTCGGGGATTTGTCGGGTCATGTTGTTGCTCCTCGGATGTAACCCCCGGTCATTTTACCCGTTTTTCGGAGCTAGGTCAGATACGGAATTGGCGGCCGAGGCGGACGATGTCCCACTGTTCCTGGCAGACGACCTTGAGACGAGTGTCCGAGTTCGCCAGATTCGGGCCAAGAGCATATATTGAGGCTCTGAAATCTCGCGCAGCTATTGATCTCCTGCATTGGCGCGCCATGCACGAGCCTTAGCTGTTGTCTCTTCGACAAAGACATTTTTGCCGGTTCGATAGGCCTCTATGTTGTCTTTTGACGAAGCAGCGAGGGCCCGCTTAATGTCGGCATAGGCGCGGGCCGCCTCAGGGTGTGCGCGAAGATAGTCGCGAAACACCAGTAATGCTTCCCAACGAGGATGGGACGGCTCCATCAAATGCACATGGTGGGTCCATGGTCCTGGAGGCCCCTTTCGGAAGAACAACTCACTGGGGAGCCATGACGCGTACTCCGGTATGTAAATATAACCAAGTTCCTCAATGGGCCCGACGCATCGCTCCTTTGCCTCTTCAAGGCTACGTACGCCAACTAACAAGTCGATGATAGGCTTCGAGGGGAGACCAGGAACCGCCGTGCTGCCTATATGCTCAATGGCCAATGCGAATGAGCCGAGAGCGCTCTTAACTATCGCGCTCTCTTGCTCGAACAACGTCGGCCAACCGGGGTCATAGTCGGACACAACAATCGAACCAGCACCATATTTCTCCATGCTCACCTCCTGATTGTCGCCAACCGTATCATGCAATTTGCGCCGAACTTCGCGACAGGGTCACTATCCTACCGTGTCAAGTTCGCTTCGGGTTGAGCAGCCGACGTTGCGTCCGACGCCAACCTCCGTCCTCTTTGCATCTGAAAGCGGATGCGATGGCTTCATCGGCCGCAGGTCGCCTGTGGGCCAACAGGCGGGGAACCTGTCTCCTGCATGCTCGTCTCGCGTTGCCTTCAGCCTGCGGATACGCCCGCCTTTGCCCGGCTTATTCCGAGAGCCAAAATGCGATGCAGCAGGTCCGGGTAATCGAGTCCATCATGCCGAGCCGCTGTAGCGAACTCTTGGCTTTTCGCGATTTCGGGATTGGGGTTCGCTTCAATGAAATACGGAGTGCCGTCGCTAGAAAGGCGAAAGTCGATGCGCGCGTATCCATCGAGCCCCAGCGTTCGGTAGATGCGTTTTGCTATTCGCTGAATACGGGCGTAAACCTCCGGCGCAAGGTTCTTGGCCGGCCCATCTACAATTCCGACGCGCTCTTGATAATTGGGATCGTGTTTGACTTTTTCGGTGGCTATGTGCCGCGCCCCGTGACCGCCCATGCTGCCAAATTTCAATTCCCAAACCGGCAGAACTCGCAGCCGATTGTTGCCGAGCACGCCGACATAGAGCTCACGCCCCTCGATATACTGCTCGGCGATTGCGGCTGTTCCGACCCGCTCGTGGATGAAGGCGACTCGCTCTGCGAGCTTCTCGTCCGTATCGACGATGGATGCCTGCGAGATACCAAACGATCCATCGAGGTTCAGGCTCTTGACGATGAGCGGCAGCGCAAGACGCGCTGGTCGTTTGGCCTTGCGGCGCATCGGGAACACGGCGAAGGCCGGCACCGCGATCCGGCGATGGTGCACCAGCGTCTTGGACAGATCCTTGCCGCGCGCCAGGATCAGGCCACGCGGGTTGCACCCGGTATACGCGATCTGCATCAGCTCGAGATAGCTTGCGATGTGATGGTCGTACATCACCTCGTTATGAAACTCCTCCAGCAACGTGAATACCACATGCGGTTTGAAACCTTCGATCTCGTCGCGCACCGGCTTGATTTCCTCCTGCACGCCGAGTGGGCGAACCTCGTGGCCGGCCGCACGCAAGGTACTCACGACATCGTATTCTGTTTTCCATGCATTGATTTGCTGCCCAGTATATCCGTCGGTAGAGTCCGGAGGCACGAAGTCCGGATGCATGAGCACCAGGATGCGCAGGCGTCTCATAGCGCGATCCATTTGCGGCGCGACGGGCCGAACAGCGCGTGCATGGTCTTGGCGGTCAACAGGACGGTGAAGTTCATCACAAGCTTCCGTTCAGGGCCGACGGCACGCAGATCGAGCTCGCGGCAGCGGGATATCATGTCGTCAAGCACAGCATCGAGCGTAAGTTGGTTCTCGCCCGTCCACCGTGCGACAAGCTGCCTGATTTGGGCACGGTGCCGTCTGATGAAGACCGCAGCCGGTTGCTCCCGGCGATGCCGTGGATCGGCGGAAAAGAGCCGGGAGAGGTCGCGGTCGTAAGTCTTCGGTGGCTTGAAGGCGTAGAACGCCTGTTTTCTTTGATAGTGGTCGCCAAGCGTCTGGCTGAGCTCATGCAGCGGATCGACACGTTCCCGCGTCGTGACTAGCGGCCGCTTCCCGGCGATTTCGTTCATCAGTTCGTCAACATATTCGAGCTTCTTCAGCGCTGGCCAACCTGCATAACGCGTCCGCCAGTTTGAACGTGGCCGCAGCCAGACCGCGAAGGTTTCGGCGAAATCCTCGTCCGGATGGCTCTGCGCGTACCAGAGCCGGAGATGCTGGACATAGCTCCGGCTGGCCGGATTGGGCCGGTAGTAACGTGGATAGTGTTTCGAGGATGGGCCGAACAGCCGCTGCCAACGCCGACGGCGGTGCAGTCGGTAGGCGTGCTGCACGGCATGGCCTGCCTCATGCCGGAGAATGGCCATGCACTCGGACCAATTGCCGCCCTCGACGTCGAGCATCATTTTCTTCTCGATCTTCATCAGGCGGGGATGGGTGAGATAAAATGGGATGGCGATGCCGGGCACATCTGCCGGACTAAACCATTCGCTCGATATCCATGCGTGTGGCCGCAACCGGATGCCCCGCCCTTCGAGCTCTTCATAGAGAGCGCTGAGACAATCCTCGAGCCAAGTGTCTTCGACCGCAACCCTCAGACTACTGAGGCGTTGCTCAAGCAACTGTTCATCCGACAGCTTTTCCCAAGCATATTTCCGGCGTGGCATAGGCATCCAAAAGTCAAAACACCTTGGATGGTGTCATAGGTTGCTGTCGGCTACAACCGCCGAGCCTCCGTCGAACGGGCCTCAGCTATCGTCGCGCGGGTACCGCACTGGCCCATCGCAACGGCTATCCTCTACGCTGCATCGGCGAGCCAAGCCGGAGGATCTGATTTCAAGGCAGGCCGGCGGAAAGTCCGCTTAGTGACGGTGAGGCGGGCGCGCATCGATGTCCGGCCTACCGCAGCTATCCGACGTGACAGCCGCTTCGTCGCTGTTCGGCTCGGGCCAACAGGCGACATTCAGATGAGGTCAAAGGCTATTTCGCCCGCTATCCCTTCTGCGCGTAGAGCAGCGGCACCGCCGAATCCACGATCACCTCAACCAGGCTCGTGCCGTCATGCGCGAGCCCGCGCTTCAGCGCGGTGGAAAGCTCAGCGGCCTTCGTCACCCGCACCGCGTGGCAGCCCATGCCTTCGGCGATCTTGACGAAATCGATATCAGGCAATTCAAGCCCCGGCACGTTGCGTACCTGCATGACCTGGCTGAACGAGCGCATCGCGCCGTAACCCGCGTTGTTGATCACCACCACGGTCACGGGCAGCTTGCGCTGCGCCGCGGTCCATAGCGCCTGGATCGAATACATCGCCGAGCCGTCGCCGATCAGGCAGACGATGTGACAGGCTGAGCGGCCGAGTGCCATGCCGACCGCCGCCGGCAGGCTGTAGCCGAGGCCGCCGCTCGCCATGGTATAGAAGCTGTCCTGCCCGCGCATCGGCATGAACTTTTGCATCGCCGGGCGATGCGACGGCACCTCTTCCACCAGCACGTCGTCCGGCCCCATCGCGGCGGAGAGTGAATGCATCAGGAATTCGGCGGCGATTGGATCGCCGGCCGCCGGCACAGGCGGCAATGTGCGGCCAGTCGGCACGGCGCGTTTGGTCTCGGGCAACGCCTTCAGCAGCATCGCAAGCGACGGCTTCACCGTGCCGATGATGCTGTTGCCGACCGGCGTGAACGATGCCGCGCTTGCATCGTCGGTGATCTGGAACAGCGTCGTTGCGCCGTCGAAGATCGCTGCGTGGCCCTCGACATGGAAGGTGAACACCGGCGCGCCGATCACCACGACCAAGTCATGGTCGCGCAGCGCTTCCGACAACTGCCCGGGGGACGCGTGCAGGAAGCCGGCGAATTGCGGATGCCGCTCGGGGAATGAGCAGCGCGCCGAGAACGGGCTCGCCCACACCAAGGCTTTGGCCTTCTCCGCGACCTTGACCATGAGATCGACGGCCTGCGCGCGGTCGACGGCGGGACCGACGATGAGGGCAGGGTGCTTGCTCTCGGCAAGCGCCGCGACCAGCGCTTTCATCGCCGTCGGATCGGGCCCGATCTCACGGCTGATCTCGCGCGCTTCAAGGGGCTGCGTCGGCCGGTTCCAGTCGTCGACCGGCACCGAGACGAAGGTCGGCCCGCAGGGCGGCTGCATCGCGATGTAATAGGCGCGTGCGATCGCGCCCGGCACGTCCTCGGGCCGTGCCGGCTCGACGGCCCATTTCACGTAAGGCTGCGGAAAGTCGGTGGCGCGTTCGGCATAGAGGAATGGCTGCAGCGGCAGGATCGAGCGCGCCTGCTGGCCCGCGGTGATCACGAGCGGCGTCTGGTTGCGGTAGGCGTTGAAGACATTGCCGAGCGCGTGCCCGACGCCGGCGGCCGAATGCAGATTGACGAAGCCGGCGTTCCGCGTCGCCTGCGCATAGCCGTCGGCCATCCCGACGACGGAGGCTTCCTGCAGCCCCAGCACATAGTCGATGTCATCGGGCCAGTCGCTCAGGAACGGCAACTCCGTGGAGCCGGGATTGCCGAACACCTTTTTGATGCCCAAGGCACGGAGCAGGCCGAACGTTGCGTCCTTGACGGTAACGGCTTTGCTGTTCGTGGCGGGCTTGCGCGACGACATCAGGCGATTCTCCCATCAGTAGATGCTCCGTCTGCGCGGAGCTGTGTCCGATACTCCGTCATTCCGGGATGGTGCGTTAGCACCAGACCCGGAATCTCGAGATTCCGGGTTCGCGTCTTTGACGCGCCCCGGAATGACGCGCTAGCGCGTCACCACGTCGCCGTGCCCTTCATCGTCGGCTGTCCTTCAGAATTCGCGGTCCACAGTTCCAGGGCGGCGCCATTCTCATTGGCGTTGACCGAGAACTCGCTGCCCTCGAACAGCGGCTGCACGCCGCGATAGACGAACGTCTTCGGCGGCTTTCCGCCGTGAAGCTTGGCCGCCAGTTCGATGATGAGCGCGGCCTGCAGCGGCCCGTGGAAGATCAGCCCCGGATATCCCTCGACCTTGGTGACGTAGTCGCGATCGTAATGGATGCGGTGGCCGTTGAAGGTCAGCGCCGAATAGCGGAACAACAGCACCGGATCGGCCATGTGGCTCTCGCGGTGCTTTGCAACCGGCGGCAGGGGCGGAGCCTTCGCAGGCGCGGCCGACGGCGTGCTCGTCATCTCGCGATAGACGATATCCTGCCGCTCGCGGATCGCGAGCCCGCGCGGCGTCGTCACTTCGTGATGCACGGAGACGAAGCACAGCGTGCCGGTCGAACCGCTCTTTAGACTCACGTCGGAAATGCGCGACATACGTTTCGGCTCGTCGCCGACCCGCAACGTGTCGAGGAATTCGACCTCGCCGCCGGCCCACATCCGGCGCGGCAGCGGCACCGGCGGCAGGAAACCGCCCCGGGTCGGGTGGCCGTCGGGGCCCAGTTCCGACATCGGAAACACCGGCTGCGCCAGGCACCAGTGCACCGTGAACGGCGCGGCATCGCCTACCTTGGGCTCGCCGATCTCCTGGAACAGTGTCGCGCGCAGCCCCTTCACGAGCTGCGCAGTGACGATGTCGGTGGCTTCGCTGGTGCGGCCGACCCATTGCCTGAGATGGTCGAGGTCGAGTGGTTCATTCATGACTGTGCTCGCGCAGGAAAGGTCTTGTTGGCGCTGGTCTGCTCGCCGATCGCCGGCACAGCGCCATAGTGGCGCGGCTCGCCGACGAAGATCGCGGCCGGCGCCGGATAGGCGACGCGGCCGTTCGGCGTGTCGACCTCGATCCGGCGCAGATGCGGATGGTGTGCGAGATCGGCCATGGTGTTGACCTCGGCGAAAGCGATGTCGGCATCGCCGAGTTTCTGCAACAGCTCGTCGCGTGTCAGCTTCGCGAAGGCATCGCCGACGGTCTGATCGGTCAGCGCACGGTTGCGCACGCGCTCGACCATGTTGGCGAAGCGCGGGTCGCCGGGCAGCTCCGGTTGTCCCAGCACCTCGGCGCACAGTTTCTTCCATTCCCGCTCGCTCTGGATCGAGATCAGGATCTCCTTGCCGTCCCTGGAGCGGAACACGCCGTAGGGAGCGATCGAGGGATGGGCGAGGCCCATGCGCTTCGGCGGCTTGCCGTCCTCGGCATTGAGCAGTGGTACGGTCAGCCAGTCCGCCATCACGTCGAACATGGAGATGCGGATGTCGGCTCCCACTCCGGTGCGGCCGCGCGCGATCAAGGCTTCTAGGATCGCGGCATGCGCGGTCGCGCCGGTCGCGACGTCAACGATCGACATGCCGACGCGCGAGGCGCTCTCCGGCCCGCCGGTGATCGAGGCCAATCCACTCTCGGCCTGGATCAGGAGATCATAGGCCTTGCGATTGGCGTACGGACCTTCGTCGCCATAGCCCGTGATGGTGCAGCAGATCAGCTTCGGATAATCCTTGCGCAGCCGCGCGAGCGAGAAGCCCAGCTTGTCCATCGAACCGGGCTTGAGGTTCTGCAAGAGCACATCGGCGCCCGCGATCAATTCCTCCAGGCTCGCACGACCTTCCTTGGTCGCGAGATCGACCACGACCGAATCCTTGCCGCGGTTGAGCCAGACGAAATAGCTGCTCTGGCCCTTGGCGGCGGCGTCATAGCCGCGGGCGAAATCGCCCTCGGGGCGTTCGATCTTGATCACATGGGCGCCGGCATCGGCCAGGCGCGACGAGCAGAATGGGGCTGCAACCGCCTGCTCCACGGCGATGACGGTCAGTCCCTCGAGCGGCAGCATGCGTCTTTCCTCAGTAGGAGCGGGGCATACCGAGCACATGCTCGGCAACGAAGGAGAGGATCAGATTGGTCGAGATCGGCGCCACCTGGTAGAGCCGCGTTTCGCGGAATTTGCGCTCGACGTCATATTCCTCCGCGAAGCCGAACCCGCCATGGGTCTGCACGCAGGCATTCGCCGCTTCCCAGGACGCATCCGCCGCCAGCATCTTGGCCATATTGGCTTCCGCGCCGCAGTCGAGCCCGGCCTCATATTTGCGCGTGGCTTCCTTCACCATCAGTTCGGCCGCGCGCATCGAGGCGTAGGATTTCGCGATCGGAAACTGGATGCCTTGGTTCTGGCCGATCGGGTGGCCGAACACGACGCGTTCCTTGGCGTAGTCGGTCGCTTTCGCGATGAACCACTTGGCGTCGCCGATGCATTCGGCCGCGATCAGGATGCGCTCGGCATTCATGCCGGAGAGGATGTAGCGGAAGCCCTTGCCTTCGTCGCCGATCAGGTTTTCCGCCGGCACCCGCATGTCCGTGAAGAACACTTCGGTCGTCGCGTGATTCATCATGGTTCTGATGGGGCGGATCTCCAGCCCCTTGCCCTTGACGTCGCGCATGTCGACGATGAACACCGATAGACCATCGGTGCGCTTCTTCGCCTGCTCCTTCGGCGTGGTGCGCGCGAGCAGGATCATCAGGTCGGAATGCTCGGCGCGGCTGGTCCAGATCTTCTGGCCGTTGACGACGTAGTGGTCGCCATCGCGCTTTGCAAAAGTCTTCAATGAGGAGGTGTCGGTGCCGCTGGTCGGCTCGGTGACGCCAAAGGCCTGCAGCCGCAATTCGCCGCTCGCGACCTTCGGCAGATACTTCGCCTTCTGCTCCGCGCTGCCGTGCCGCAGCAGCGTGCCCATGGTATACATCTGCGCATGGCAGCCGCCGCCATTGCACCCCGCACGCTGGATCTCTTCCAGGATCGCCGCCGCCGCAGAAAGCGTCAGCCCCGCGCCGCCATATTCCTCGGGGATCAGGACCGAGAGATAGCCGGCCTGCGTCAGGGCGTCGACGAATTCCTTCGGATACGCCATCTGCCGATCGAGCTTGCGCCAGTATTCGCCGGGAAACTGCGCGCAGAGCTTTGCCACCGCATCGCGGATGTCGGAATGGTCGTCATGTTGTTCTGGTGCGGTCATCGGAAATCACCGGCGCTGGCGGGATAGCAGATCGGCGGGCCTTGGCGGCTCCGGCGTAATCTCCCTGTGCTCTTTGCCATAGCGTATGAAACACCATGCCAGGCTTGGCAAGCATGGATTACGGTGCCGCAGCCCGGAAGAAGCGCAGCGCCATCGGAGGATCATTCCCGCCCGCGGAAAAATCCGTCCCTCGATCCTCACCCTGAGGAGCGCGCTTGCGCGCGTCTCGAAGGATGAGGCCCGGCCGGTGGCCTCGCCCTTCGAGACGCGCGCTCCGCGGTCTCCTCAGGGTGAGGAGACAGAGTGGAGCACGTACTCTCCACGTCATTGCGAGCGCAGCGCAGCAATCCATTTCACCGCTTGCGGACGCATGGATTGCTTCGTCGCTGCGCTCCTCGCAATGACGACGCTGGCCGTCACCCCGGGATGCGCACGGGGAGGGTCTCGTAGCCCTTGATGAAGCTCGAATAGATTCGCCGGGGCTCGCCGACCACCTCGATGCGGTCGAACCGCTTCAGCATCTCCTCCCAGACGATCTTCAATTGCAATTCAGCGAGCCGCATGCCGACGCAGCGGTGGATGCCGAAGCCGAACGACAGATGCGTGCGCGGTCGCGGGCGGTCGATGATGAACTCGTTGGGCCGGTCGATCATCTCTTCGTCGCGGTTGCCGGAGACGTACCACATCACGACGCGATCGCCCTTCCTGATTGTCTTGCCGCCGAGCTCGGTGTCTTCAAGCGCGGTGCGTCGCATATGGGCGAGCGGCGTCTGCCAGCGGATCACTTCCGGCACCATCGAGTCGATCAGTTCAGGGTTTTCCCGGAGCTTCTTGTACTGCTCCGGGTTCTCGTTCAGCGCCAGCACCGAGCCGGTCATGGTGTTGCGCGTGGTGTCGTTGCCGCCGACGATCAGCAGGATGATGTTGCCCATGAGATTGTCGGGGTCCATGTGCCGCGTCGCATCGCTATGCGCCATCATCGACAACAGGTCGTTCTGCGGCGGCGCCTTGATGCGCTCGTTCCACAGATTGGCGAAATAGGCGCGGCACTCGTCCATCTCCTGCCGCCGCTGCTCCGGCGATTCCACGATGCCGCTCTTGGGCAGCGCGGTCGAGACGTCGGACCAGCGGGTCAATTTCCGCCGTTCTTCCCAGGGGAAGTCGAACAGCGTCGCCAGCATCTGCGTCGTCAGTTCGATCGAGACCCTGTCGACGAAATTGAAGGTCTCATTGCGCGGCAGGCTGTCCAGCACGCGCGCCGAACGCTCGCGGATCAGTTTCGCAAGCTCGTCCAGATGCGTCGGCGTGAACATCGGCGACACCGTCTTGCGCTGCGCCGAATGCTTCGGCTGGTCCATCGCGATGAAGCTCGGCCAGTCAAAACCCTCCGGCAGGTCGCGAATCCCGATGCCGCCCAGGCGCGCATCGGAGGAGAAGATGCCCTGGTTGGTGTCGACATGCATGATGTCGTTGTACTTGGTGACCGACCAATAGGGCTCGATCGGCGCGTTGGTGCAATAATGCACCGGCTCTTCCTTGCGCAGCCGCTCGAACCACGGCTGCCAGGTGTCGTTCTGGAACAGCCGCGGCGCGCCCGGATGGAAGTCCTTCAGTGGCGTCGAATAGGCCTCCTCGCGCGCCAGCCGCATCAGCTCGGTTCTGTCGGCCCTCAGCGAAGTCTGCACGTTCATCGCTATCAGCTCCTTGCGGCTCAGCCCGCGATGCGGACCGGCAGCGTCTCATATCCCTTGATGAAGCTCGAATACACGCGCTTCGGCTCCTCCACCACCTCGATCGTGTCGAAGCGCTTCAGGATCTCTTCCCAGATGATCTTCAACTGCAATTCGGCCAACCTAAGGCCGACGCAGCGGTGAATGCCGAAGCCAAAGGAAATGTGAGTACGGGGACGGGCGCGGTCAATGATGAATTCATAAGGCCGGTCGATCACATCTTCGTCGCGGTTGCCCGAGACGTACCACATCACGACCTTGTCACCCTTCTTGATCTGCTTGCCCCGGAACTCGATGTCGGCAAGCGCGGTGCGGCGCATATGGGCGAGCGGCGTCTGCCAGCGGATCACCTCCGGCACGAAACTGTCGATCAGGTCGGGATTCTGCTTCAGCTTTTGATACTGGTCCGGATGCCGGTTCAGCGCATAGATGCTGCCGGAAAGCGTGTTGCGCGTGGTGTCGTTGCCGCCGACGATCAGAAGGATCAGATTGCCAAGGAAGTTCTTCGGGTCCATGTCGCGCGTCGCGGGACTGTGCGCCATCATCGAGAGCAGGTCGCTCTTCGGCGGCTGGTTGATCCGCTCCTGCCAGAGCCGCGAGAAATAGCTGGCGCATTCCATGAGCTCGGCCTGCCGCTCGTCCTCGGTCGCGACCAGCCCGCCCGCGCCCGGAAGCGTGGTGGCGACGTCGGACCAGCGCGTCAGCTTGCGCCGTTCGTCCCAGGGGAAATCGAACAGCACGGCCAACATCTGCGTGGTCAGTTCGATCGAGACCTTGTCGACCCAGTCGAACACGTCGCCGCGTGGCAGATTGTCGAGGCATTCGGTCGAGCGCTTGCGGATGTTGATCGCGAGCTGGTCGAGATGGGTCGGGGTGAACATTGGCGCCACGGTCTTGCGCTGGGCGCCATGGCGCGGGTGGTCCATCGCGATGAAACTTTCGCGCCGCAGGTCGGGGGCGACGTCGCGGATGGTGATGCCGCCGAGTGAGGCGGCCGAGGAGAACACCGAATGGTTGTTTTCGATCTCCATGATGTCGTTATATTTGGTCACCGACCAATAGGGCCCGAACAGGCTGTCCCGGCAGTAGTGCACCGGCTCTTCCTGGCGCAGCCGGTCGAAATAGGGCCAGAACGTATCGGTGCGGAACAGTTCGGGGTCACCGGGGTCGAATTGATCCAGCGGGACCGAATAGGCCCGCCCCCGCGCTGCCTCCTGGGCTTCGTTCTGAAGGCGATCGATCGTCCCGTGCATGGCGTATCTCCCTGGATCGTCCCGGCCCGGTTGTTCCGGCGAGCGCATTTCCAGCGAATTACAACCCGCCGTGCCCCACGGGGCAAGGGCGAGTTTGGCACATTTGGCCGCATGGGAGCTTGCAGTAATCGGCGCAAAAGCGAGCCCAGATTCCACCTCGCCCCGTCCTTGCGGGGAGAGGTCGGAATTCAAACGGAGTTTGAATTCCGGGTGAGGGGAGCCTCCGCGAATCCATCTCTACCAGCCTCGTCATTCCGGGGCGTCCGAAGGACGAGCCCGGAATCCATTTCGCCGCTTGTGCAGGCGGAAAAATGGATTCCGGGCTCGACGCTTCGCGTCGTCCCGGAATAACGGCGGTGGTTGCTGGCGACGGTCACATCGCCCCACGTGGGGGCGAGGGAGAAAATATGCCCCCCGTGACAAGCCGCTCGCCAGCGAATAAGCCTAGGGGCAACAAGCCATTCTGCCGGAGGCCGCCCGACCATGATTCCCAACGCGCAACGGATGTTCAATTTCGATCTGGGCGAAACCGCGGACGCAATCCGCGAGACCGTTTTTGATTTCGCGAGCAACGAGGTCGCCCCGCGCGCGGCCGAGATCGACCGCACCAACCAGTTTCCGCGCGACCTCTGGCCGAAGATCGGCGCGCTTGGGCTGCACGGCATCACGGTCGAGGAGGAGTATGGCGGTTCCGGCCTTGGCTATCTCGAGCACTGCATCGCACTGGAGGAGATCTCGCGCGCGTCCGCCTCGGTCGGCCTGTCCTATGGCGCCCATTCCAATCTCTGCGTCAACCAGATCCGCCGCAACGGCAACAAGGCGCAGAAGCGGAAATATCTGCCCAGGCTGATCTCCGGCGAGCACGTTGGTTCTCTTGCAATGTCCGAGCCGAACGCCGGAAGCGACGTGGTCTCGATGAACACCCGCGCGGAGAAGAAGGGTGACCGCTTCGTGCTCAACGGCAACAAGATGTGGATCACCAACGGCCCCGTCGCCGACACGCTGGTGGTCTATGCCAAGACCGATCCGAACGGTGGGCCGCGTGGCATCACCGCCTTCATCATCGAAAAGGGCATGAAGGGCTTCTCCACCGCGCAAAAGCTCGACAAGCTCGGCATGCGCGGCTCCGACACCTGCGAACTGGTGTTCGAGGATTGCGAGGTGCCGGAGGAGAACGTGCTCGCCGAGGTCGGCCGCGGCGTCAACGTGCTGATGAGCGGCCTCGACTATGAGCGCGCGGTGCTCGCGGCGGGCCCGATCGGCATCATGCAGGCCTGCATGGATGTGGTGATGCCCTACGTCCACGAGCGCAAGCAGTTCGGCCAGCCGATCGGCACCTTCCAACTCGTGCAGGGCAAGGTTGCCGACATGTACACCACGATGAATGCCTCGCGCGCCTATGTCTATGCGGTGGCGAAAGCCTGCGACCGCGGCGAGACCACGCGCGAAGACGCCGCCGGCGCGATCCTTTACGCCGCCGAGAAGGCGACGCAATGCGCCCTCGACGCCATTCAGCTCTTGGGCGGCAACGGCTACATCAATGATTATCCGACCGGCCGCCTGCTCCGCGACGCCAAGCTCTACGAGATCGGCGCCGGCACCAGCGAAATCCGCCGCATGCTGATCGGCCGCGAACTGTTCGACAAGACCGCGTAGCGCGTCCTTGTCTTCCCTTGTCATTCCGGATCGCGATGAAGACTTCGAATTAAATAGACCACGTCTTGAGATCAGCAGGGTCAGGGCATTGTCATGCGATACGCGCTAGTTGCAACAGCTTCTTACCTCCTGCTCGTCGATCTGGTGGACCGTGTCACCACACCGATCGAGGAACACCGCAGAGAATATTACGGTATATCCTGGTTCGCCGATGGAACGGACCTGGTTCTGTCGCACAGCGGCCTCGACAATCAGACGCTTGTCGACATGGTGACCTACGCCCAATCGGAAGTCGGTTGGATTTCGGCCGGCGCCCTGGAATCAGGCAGGTTCCTGTCACAGCCCCACCAGATTCTATGTCTCACCGACGGTAAGGTGGCCTGTACGAATACCGGCCGCAATGCGGTGACGATCATCGATCTGCACAAGCCAGGTCTGTTTCAGGAGGCCCGGATTAGCTCCTCACGCTGGCACTGGGCGACTCGTCCGGCGACCATCTCAATTCCGTCTTCGCGCGCCATGATCGGCTCTATGTCGTTGCCCACCGCTTCAACAAGGGATCGCAGCTCGCAATATTCTCGCTTTCGGACCTGCGGCTGATTGAAGTGCAGTCCTACAGTCACGTCAGCGGCCTGCACAACATATTCGTCACCGACGACGGCAGCAAGATCGCCTGCCACTCCTCAGGAGGCAGCCTGATCGACCTGGCTAACAACCGTATCCTGTGGGAATCCGGCTCCGCGATCTACACGCGCGGCCTTGCAGCCACCTCCGACCATATCCTCGTCGGCGCATCCAGCAAATCCAGCCGCGCGTCACGAGCCCATTCCTTGAGTGGCCTTTGGATTCTCAACCGACGAACGTGGCAGGCGAGCGACTATCTCGCTCTCGGTCCTTACGGCGCCGTTCATGAGGTCAGGCTTGCCGATGTACCCGACGACGCTCATCACGGGCACTCGTTCGCAGGTCTCGATCGACTGCTCGCGGCTGATCTGTGGCGCGAGATCGAAAGCCGACAACTGTCGCGTGCGCGAAATGCCGCGAGCGGGCGGCAGTTCTGGCAGGATTTCGATATGCTCTTGGGAGCACCCGAGCGACTGGACGACGGCGTTCGGGTGGCGGCTTCCGACGATCTTTGCCTCGCCATTGGACGTGGCAAAATGCGCAGCCCGCTCGGTTTTCGGTACAGGCTCGATCCGTCCAGCGCGGGAAGCCATGTGTCGCTCGTGGTCGGTTACCGTGGAAACGGTGACGATTCGGATATGGCCGCATTGCTGCTACAGAACTCAGGACGCGCGGCAGTCCTTTCGATCTGGCGGCAGGACGGCGCGACATGGCATCTGGCACAGCAAGGGATTGCGCACGATCTGCCCCTTGCCGGGCAGCTCGTGGCCAACTTGTCCGCTGGCGACCTGGTGGTCGAGATCGACGGCAGCGAGGTGCTCCGCACTACCGCGGATGCGCTCGGAATTGCGCGCTGTGACGAGGGGCTGGGGATACGTTGGCTAGGGTGTGAGGTGCGCCCCTAAGCTGGAGGCCTCCTTGACCGCGGAATGGCTCGGCAGCCGGTGACTGCCGCCCAACCTATGCCGCAAATTCCTCACCATGATCGCGACAGGCGCTACGCTCACAAGGTTCCGCGCCTGGCCCGTTGCTCCAACTGTGCAATATGGCGATCGTCGGACTCCTGGTTCCGGACTGCGATATGACCTGCTGCGATATGACTTGGCACCATCATCATCTCCGCTTGCGTCGTCTCGAAGCGGAAGCAATTTATATTATCCGTGAGGCGGTCGCCGAGTTTAGCAAACCGGTCATGTTGTATTCGATCGGCAAGGACTCGAGCGTTATGCTTCACTTGGCGTTGAAGGCATTTGCGCCGGCAATGCTGCCGTTCCCGTTGCTCCACGTCGATACCACTTGGAAGTTTCGCGAGATGATCGCGTTCCGCGACGAATTGGTTGCACGCTCCGGGCTGGAATTGCTGGTTCACGTCAACGCGGAGGGGCTCGCTCGCGGCATCTCCCCGATCGCGTCCGGCCCCGCCCTGCACACTCATGTGATGAAGACGGAAGGTCTGCGCCAAGCGCTCGAGAAATGGCATTTCGATGCCGCCTTCGGTGGCGCGCGCCGCGACGAGGAAAAGAGCCGCGCCAAGGAGCGCATCTTCTCGCTGCGAACGGCCGCTCAAGGATGGGACCCACGCAACCAGCGTCCCGAATTCAGAGGTCTGTTCAACACGCGCATGAAAAAGGGGGAGACGATGCGTGTGTTTCCGCTTTCCAACTGGACCGAACTGGACGTGTGGCACTACATTCGTGCTGAGCAAATTCCTGTCGTGCCCCTCTATTTCGCGAGATCGCGCCCGGTCGTCGAGCGTGATGGCGCGCTGATCATGGTTGACGATGAACGGCTGGCGCTTTTGCCGGGCGAGGTGCCACGTATGATGCAGGTGCGTT
This sequence comes from Bradyrhizobium cenepequi, assembly GCF_020329485.1. Lineage (GTDB taxonomy): Bacteria > Pseudomonadota > Alphaproteobacteria > Rhizobiales > Xanthobacteraceae > Bradyrhizobium > Bradyrhizobium cenepequi. The sequence goes on along the minus strand of NZ_JAGKJI010000018.1, from coordinate 99,654 downwards.
TTCGGACGCTCGGCTGTTACCCGCTCACAGGGGCCATTCCGTCCAACGCTGCGACCATAGACGACATTATCGCCGAAATGATGGCGTCGACCATATCGGAACGTCAGGGCCGCGTGATCGATCGCGATGACAACGGCTCGATGGAGCAGAAGAAGCGCGAAGGCTATTTCTGATGCAGGAACGCACTTCCGCGCCGCCCGGCAGCGAGGCGATGCCGTTGAACGCCTACACACGGCTGCCTTTGCGTTTCCTCACCTGCGGTTCCGTGGACAACGGAAAATCCACGCTGATCGGCCGGCTGCTCTACGAGAAGAAGCTGGTTCACCATGACCATCTGGCCGCGCTCGAACGTGACTCGCAGAAACATGGCACCACTGGCGCGGTGGATTTTGCATTGTTATTGGACGGGCTGGAGGTCGAGCGAGAGCAGGGCATCACCGTCGATGTTGCCTATCGCTATTTCGCGACCGAGCGGCGCGCCTTTATCGTCGCCGACGCCCCTGGCCACGAGCAATATACGCGTAATATGGCCACCGGCGCATCGACCGCTGATCTCGCGGTTTTGCTGGTGGATGCGCGCATGGGCCTTCTGACACAGACCCGACGCCATGCGATTATTGCCAGTATGCTGGGCCTTCGCCATGTGGTGCTGACCGTCAACAAGATGGACCTCGTGGCCTTTGACCAGGAGGTCTTCACACGGATCGCGGCAGACTTTGTCAGCTTCGCCGGCGATCTCGGGTTTCGGACCATCCAGGCGATTCCCGTCTCGGCGCGTGATGGCGACAACGTTTCAGCACCAAGTCCGCGAATGGCCTGGTATTGCGGGCCGACCTTGCTGTCGTACCTTGAAGAGATCGACGTCGAGGACGAGTGCAGCCTGGGACCGTTCCGCATGCCGGTGCAACTCGTCTTGCGTCCCGATCCGGATTCTCGTGGCTTCGCCGGAACAGTGGCAAGCGGCCGTGCGCGCGTCGGCGATGAACTCGCGGTCCTGCCGTCGGGGCAGGTTAGCAGACTGAAGCAGATTTTTGTCGCCGGCGGCGAATGCGATACTGCTGCGGCGGGCGATGCGGTCATGCTGACCCTGACCGACGAGATCGACATTGGCCGCGGCGACATGCTCGTCGCCTCGCAGCACCGTCCGCTTGTGGCCGATCAGTTTGCCGCGCATCTGGTATGGATGTCCAGCGAGGGGCTGCTGCCCGGAAGATCCTATCTGATGAAGATCAATCACGGGACCGTTGCCGCGACGGTAACCACCCTCAAGCATCGGATCGACGTCAACACGCTCGGGAGGAGCGTAGCGAAGACGTTGTCGTTGAATGACGTCGGCGTCTGCAACTTGTCGCTCGCGCGGCCTGTCGCTTTCGATGCCTATAGCGACAATCGCGAAACCGGCTCCTTCATCCTGATCGATCGCTATACCAACGAGACGCTGGCCGCGGGCATGATCGACTTCGCGCTCCGCCGGGCCGCCAACATTCGCCCTCAGGATATCGCCGTGACAACAGCGGACCGGTCGCGCCTGATGCATCACAGGCCGCTGGTACTATGGTTCACTGGCTTATCGGGGGCGGGTAAATCCACAGTCGCCAATCTTGTCGAGGCGGGGCTGCATTCACGTGGCATTCACACGACCCTGCTCGACGGTGACAACGTTCGCCTGGGTCTCAACAAGGATCTCGGCTTCACTCAAGCCGATCGGGTCGAGAATATCCGGCGGGTCGGCGAGGTAGCGAAGCTGATGGCTGACGCCGGGCTGGTCGTGATGTGTTCGTTCATCTCGCCTTTCCGCGCCGAGCGGCAGACGCTGCGCGAACTGATCGGCGCGGAAGCGTTTATCGAGATATTCGTTGATGCGCCGCTGGAAGCGTGTATCGCACGTGACCCCAAGGGACTCTATCGCCGCGCACTGGCGGGCGAGATCAGAAACTTCACCGGCGTCGATCAGCCGTATGAAGCGCCGGACGCTCCGGAGCTTCGACTGCAGGCCGGCGACACTCGACCGCAGGTGCTAGCAGATCAGGTGATTTCATATGTAATGCGTCGGGTACTCATCTGAATGCTCTCAGATCGAGCAGCCGCGCAAGCGGCGTCTCGGGGATGGGCACAGGTAGAGCGAAGCGAAACCCATCGCGATGAAGCGTGCGGCGCGAATGATGGGTTTCGCTTCGCTCTACCCATCCTACGTGTTCAGCACCCTTCACTCCGGCAGATTGTTCACCTTCTTGACCCAGGCGCGAACGCCGGCGAGGACCGCGGGCAGCACGGCCTTGACTTCCTGTACGGTCATGCCGGCCTTGATGCGGGGATCGTAGAGCAGGTTGAGGATGTATTGGTCATAGATGTCGAAATAGCCCATCGAGACGTTGTCGTTGAACATGGTCCAGGGCACGCTCGAAGTGTCGTTGATCGGGCCGAGCGACTGCAACAGTTCCTCGTAGGCGCAATCGAAGAAGACGAAATCGCCATTGTCGACCGTGAGGATCACGTCGGAATGCTCGATCTCGAAATTGTCGTTCTTGCGAAAGCCGCTCAGGCATTGCGGGTCGAGCGAGGAACGAATCTCTTTCGCCCGCTCGCTGCCGTAGAAGGTCGTGATGGTGCGATAGAGATCACGATCGCGCACCAGCCTTACCTTGATGTTGGCGGTCTCGCTGCTATCGGTCATGGCGATGTCGAGATGTTGGACCTTGGCGGCAATGTCGCCGACGATCCTTGCGAGCTGCGCCTTGCGGTCGGCGCGGGTGCCGTCAGCGAATACCCTGATCGGGACCTCGTATTTGCGGATGCGGTCGACGCGACCTGCGAGGTGGTACTCGGCGCCGAACGCCGTCTTCATGAAGCCTTCGGTGATCTCGCTGTCGGTGAAGGCTCTCTTTTCGTTGCGCTGGCGGGAGGTAACTGATGGGTTCTCACCCGCCCACGCCGTTGGCGCGACAAGGTCCGGGGCGGTCGCGGCCAGCGTGGCCACGACGGCGACGAAACCGAAGATACGAAGAAGCGTGCACATCGCGATGACGCTGCCGCAATCACCCTGCGCGTGCAAGCTTGGATGGGACGCGCCTGCGTATAGCAGCGCCGGTTCCGTCCTAATTCTTGACGACGACCGTTGTGCCCACCGAGACGCGGCTATAGAGATCGGTCACATCCTCGTTGGTCATGCGGAAGCAGCCCGACGATACCGCTTGTCCGATCGTCTCCGGCTCGTTCGAGCCGTGGATGCGGTAAAGGGTCGAGCCGAGATACATCGCGCGGGCACCGAGCGGATTTTCGATTCCGCCGGCCATGTGGCGCGGCAGGTCGGGGCGGCGCCGCAGCATCTGTGCCGGTGGCGTCCAGCTCGGCCATTCCTTCTTGGCGGTGATGCGATGGGTTCCGCCCCAGCGGAAGCCGTCGCGGCCAACGCCGATGCCGTAGCGCAGCGCCTGGCCGCCGGGCAGCACCAGATAGAGCCGCCGCTCGGCGGTATTGATGACGATGGTGCCGGGCGCATAATGGGTCGGGTACATCACGGTCGCACGTGGGATCGCGCTCGCACCGGAGCCGAAGAAGTTCGGGCCACCGCCCATGATATCGCGGCTGTCGAAGAATTGGGCCTGCGCCTGGCCGGCGCCTCCCAGCATCAAGAGCGCCGCCGACAGCAAAACCCAGCCCCGTGTCATTGCCTTCCTCGCGTCATTCCCAACCTCACGAAAGTGAGGCCATAAGTGATTCGAATTCGCAACCCACGCCGCCGTGAGCAACAGATTTTCGGACAGGGCGGTTAAAAAAGGCAACACATCGGAAACGATGGCAGCAATGTTCCCCTAACCCTTTGACGAAACGGGTGAACAATGGTTGATCTGGGCCGGGCTTGGAGGCTGTGCCTGGGCCAACACAACACCACGAGAGTGCGGGAGCGAGACATGAATGGTGCGGAAAGTCTGGTGCGGACATTGGTCGCGGGCGGCGTCGACGTCTGTTTCACCAATCCTGGCACCTCGGAGATGCATTTTGTCGCCGCGCTGGACAGGGTCGAGGGCATGCGCTGCGTGCTCGGCCTGTTCGAGGGCGTGGTGACAGGCGCGGCCGACGGTTATTTCCGTATCAAGGAAACACCGGCCTCGACGCTGTTGCATCTCGGCCCCGGTCTCGCCAATGGCCTTGCCAACCTGCACAACGCCAAGAAGGCGAATTCCGGCGTCGTCAACATCGTCGGCCAGCACGCGACCTACCACATCGGCTACAACGCACCGCTGACCTCGGACATCGAGGGCCTGGCGCGGCCAATGTCGGCCTGGGTCAGGACCTCGCCGGACGCCAAGTCGGTCGCCGCCGACGGTGCTGCCGCGATCGCCGCCGCCAAGAGCACGCCGCCGCAGATCGCGACCCTGATCCTGCCGGCCGATACGGCCTGGAATGAGGCCGACGGCATCGCGCAGGTGCCATTGGAAAGCCAGCGGCCGAACTATTCGGCGCAGGCAGTGGAAGCGGCGGCCAAAGTCCTGCGCGAAGGCGGTTCGCAGAACCTGTTGCTGCTGACCGGCAGCGCGCTGACCGAGCACGGGCTGGCGCTGGCGCAGCAGATCGCGGGCAAGACCGGCTGCAAGGTGATGGGCCAGACCTACAACCCGAAGATGGCGCGCGGCAGGAGCCGCTTCTCGATCGACCGTATCCCCTATGTGATCGAGCAGGCGCTGCCGATTCTCAAGGATTTCAAGAATATCGTGCTGGTCGAGACCAACGACCCCGTTGCCTTCTTCGCCTATCCGAACAAGCCGAGCCTTCTGAAGCCGGCCGGCTGCGAGGTGCATCGCATGACCTCGGGCGGGGAGAATTCAGTGGCGGCGCTGGAGGCGCTCGCCGGCGCACTCGGGGCCAAGCCGCAGGACGTCAAGCCGCAGAAGCTTGTCGAGCTTGCGAAGCCGACCGGCGCGCTGACCCACGCTTCGATTGCGCAGGCGATTGCGTGCGCGATTCCCGAGAACGCTATCGTGGTCGATGAATCCATCACCACCGGCCGCGGCTTCTTCCCGCCGACGGCGGCCGCCGCGCCGCACGACTGGCTGCAGAACATGGGCGGCTCGATCGGCTTCTCGCCGCCGGTCGCGACCGGCGCCGCAGTGGCCGCGCCCGATCGCAAGGTGATCTGCATGGTCGGCGACGGCTCTTCGATGTACACGATCCAGGCGCTGTGGACGCAGGCGCGCGAGAACCTGAACGTCGTCACCATCGTGTTCGCCAATCGCATCTATCAGATCCTGCGCGGCGAGTTCGACGGCGTCGGCGCCGGCGAGCCGGGCAAGCGGGCGCAGGACATGCTCAAGATCGACCGGCCGACTATCGACTTCGTCGCGCTCGCCAAGGGCATGGGCGTGCCGGGCCGCGCGGTCACCACCGCCGACGAGTTCAACAAGGCGCTGGCGGAAGCGATTGCCGAGCCGGGACCGCGGCTGATCGAAGTGCAGATGTAGGGGGCTGGCAGACGAGGCAGGCTTACGCGGCAATATCCGGGAAACAGAAATCGCAAATCAGCCCTTCCGGCTTCCACTGCCGGGTGATGGTGCCGCTCAAGGTGCGGACCACGCCATCGACGGCGCCGACGCCGAACCCTGTCCGCGCCGGCTCGGCCACCCTGGGACCGCCGGTCTCCTTCCAGTGCAGGGCAAGCCGGGCGTTGTCGGTCCGCCAGCTCACCTCGATCCTGCCTGATGGGCTGGAGAGCGAGCCATATTTGGCGGCGTTGGTGGCGAGCTCATGCACGGAGACCGCGACCGCCTGCGCCAGCGCAGCGGTCAGCCTCAAATCGCGGCCGCTGATCGCGACCTGCTTCGAGTCGCGCTCCGCATAGGGCTTGAGCTCCTGTTCGATGATCGCCCGGATGTTGGCGCCGGTCCAGCGCGAGACCGAGAACAGCCGCTGCACATTGGCAAGCGCGCCGAGCCGCCCCTGGAAGGCCGCCTGGAACTCCTCTGCGGTATCGGCCGTGGTCAGGCGCAGGATCGCCTGGATCACCGCGAGCAGATTGTTCGCGCGATGATCGACCTCCCAGGCGAGCCGCATCATGCGCTCCTCGGCCTGCTTGCGCATGGTGATATCGATCAGCATGTTGACGGCGCCGATCAGCCGGCCGGCAGGGTCGCGCAACGGTGTGGGGTAAGGCATGAAGCAGATGCGCGAGCCGTCGGGCCGTTCGGCGATCGCTTCCATGTTGCGCACCGGGCGGTTTTCTCGAAGCGCAATCGCCATCGGGCTATCCTCTTGCGGGAGCGGCGTGCCGTCCGGGCGGAACAGCTTCCAGCTCACGCACCACATGTCGCCGATCTTCGGCGCATGCCCGGCAAAATCGACGCAGGCCTCATTGAAGAAGGTGATGCGACCGTCTGCATCCGTTGTGTAGATCGCGGCGGGCAACGCCTGCAGCACATCGCGAAACTGCTTCTCGTGGGAGCCGGTCCCGTTCGAGGCGGCGCTGATGGCGGCGTGATGGGCCAGGATCTTTTCGATCTCTGCTTCGTCTGAATCGTCAAAGAGGTTCAACATCACACGTCCATGCCCGCAGGTCCTCAGCCGGTAATTCGACACCAAGGGAAATGTTCCTCCCGGTGAATGCAGTGGCCTGCAAATCCAGTGGAAATCCTGGACAGGAAGGACGGTGAGCCACGGTACCCGGGACATGTGAAAGGCCGCCCTAAGGGCGGCCTTTGTTGTCCCCACAAATCCTGTCTTATTGATGCGTCGTGGTCTCGCCGGACTTCTTGGACGACTTCTTGGCTACCTTCTTCGAGCTCTTCTTCGGCGCCATTTTCGACGCGTTGTCTTGGTTCGCGGTGTCGCTCTGCGCGGCCGCGCCCGTGGTGCCGCCGGCCTTGTCGGTGGTCTGCGCGAAAGCGGGCGACGAAATGAAGGCCAGTGCGGTGGCGGCGATAATCAGTTTGCGCATCGGATGGTTCTCCCAAATTCGCCCCGCCTGCAACGGAACCGCGATGCTTCTAGTTCCGTTGCCGAGATCAGCTATCCGTGAGCGGCGCGTGAACTCCTGCGCCGTGTCCGCGACCGCCGCGACCACTTTCATGAATCTCTTCGTACGCGAGAGTCGAATCCCGCGGCCCCGCCTCATGGTTCACGGGCGCAGGCTGACGCGGAAGCTGACCATCGACGAGCCGCTCACCGCATGTCTTGGCCGATGTGCAGGGGACTATCACTGTACGCGTGAGACTGGAACCCACGACGCGTGCCGGGCGTTCTGGCTTCGGGCAGGCTTGAGGAGATGGCCATGCGCTGGCGATCGACCACCGATCAGGCGGACGCGATGCTCGGCACCGGACACAACAACACCCTATACGCCGCTGGCTGGACCATCAGCGCCCTGGCGACGATTGCAGCGATCGTTGCGATCTGGATGCTCGGGATTTGAGAAGGGCCACGTTAGTACGATCGGCTGGGTGTGAAGGCCCCACATCGGAGAGAGCTTCTCTGCGACAGTTGCGGGCTTAGGGTGATGGTGGACGCACAAGGGATCGAACCTTGGACCTCTCCCGTGTGAAGGCGGGGGGCCGTAGCTGCTGCGCCTATCAAACAAGGCGTTTTCTGATCTTCGCGACATTGCTGCACACATTTTGCACACTTCACTCTAGGCCAATTTGAGCAGTTTGGCCTTCTTCTCGGCGATCAGTGGCAGCACTCGCTTGTGCTCCCAGCCGAGCGGGTCGGTCATCCAGGGCATGGCGGCCCACTCTGGGAAAGTCGGTAGGGTGTTGATGGACTCGATCAGCTTGGCCTTCGGGATGTCGACGTAGTCGTGGCTGGTGTCGTCGACGACGTGCCCCAGAATCTGGTCCTTGATGTACTCGTGAACGCCGTTGACCACCAGCTGGGTCGAGACCGTGTGCCGGGCGGTGTAGGGCGCGATATCGCGGATGCCGGTGCGGCTGCGGGCGTTGGCGATGCCCTTCTTCATCTGGCCGCCATTGCCCTCCACGACCGTCCAGGGCTCTCCCTCCCACGTCCTGACGAGCCTGGGGCCATCCTTGCGCTTGACCAGCGCAGAGAGCAGCGGGACCAGGAAATCGTGCATGGGGACGCCGCGGGGGTCGCCGGTTTTGGACGACGGCAGGACTATCCAGCGCTTCGGGACCTGGACCTGGACGCTATCCATCAGGAACAACTCAATCGGCCGCATGCCCGTGTAGAAGAGGATGGTCATGACGATGGCGTTCGCCGGCGACATGGCTGTCACGAACTTCGCGGCCCGGTCATAGGTGGTTGGGAAGCTGCCGACCCGCTTCTTCCTGGTCTCGAACGTTCGGGTGCCCTTCGGCTTCTTCGGCCGGCGCCACTTCCGGAAGTCCGCCCATTCGTTGCCGACCGCGTGATTCCATACCGCCACGAAGGGGGTGTAGACCTGACGGTTGCGGGTCTCCGGCTGGACGTTCGGCAGCAGCTCGGCCGCGACCTCGTCGAGCTTGGATTGCGTAATCGTCCGCAGCTTCATCCCGGAGAGCTTCCCGGTGAGACCGTCGAATGTGCCGGTCTCCTCGTCGAACTTACCGAGGAAGCGGGGATCACCGCCATTCTTGAGGTAGGACGCCGCAGCCTGGTCGAACGTCACCACCGCCTTCTTGCCGTGGACCGACTCCTGCAGCAGCTCCTGCTCGCGTGTTATGCGCTTCGCTTCCGCGGTCGGCCGGTGAACAGTTTTTGTAGATTCGAAGATCTTGTTACTTTCGGCGTCCGTGCCGCGGATGTAGAAGTTCGAACCCGGAGTTCGCTGGTAGAGGTAGAGGCGCATCTCATAGATTCCCAGATGGCGAGAATGTCAGAGTCGGAGAACAGGTACACCCGGCCATTCTTCGCGTAGTGCGGAAACTTTCGTATGATGCCGTGGAGCGCTCTGGGACTTACCCTGAGCTTCGCTGCGGCCTCGGCGAACGTGTAGACTTCACCGAGCTTCTGGTTATCGTTGGCCGCCATCCGTTTTTTCGGCAGCTGTTGCTTCGGCTGGCGGCCGTCATGGTCGTCCGGCCATTCGGTCACGATGCGGGCGAGATCGTTGCCCTGAACGATCGGCAGTAGTTCCAGCGACGCGGGGAGGCTCATGCGGCTTCACTCTTGCTCGAGTTATTCGAATTTGCCGCGATTTTTTCTGAGGCCAGTTCGCGCGTAACGACCGGCCTTTCTGAGACGATTGCATCGAAAATCGAAAATCCCCTTTTATGGGATGGGTAAGTTGTCCCTGGACGCACGGTCTCCAGGCCCAGATCACGCCTGAGACCACCGCGAACTTCCGCCACGGCGCGGGCTTTGCTGGCGATGTTTGAGGTCGTGCCGAACCTTTTCCCCAAAATTGGACCACCGCTGCGGAAGTACCGCTTCCGCTTGTAGGCGGCCTGGGGGCTGTTCTTGGTCATGTAGTTGAACACGTTCTTGTACCGGCCGGTGTCCGTCACCTTCGTTCCATAGTCGGCCGGCTCGTTCAGGATCTGCTCCGTTCCGCCGGCCCACGCCGTCATCAACTCGTCGAATTGCGCCAGCCGTTTCCGGGGGACGTGCATGAGCAGATGCAGATGTTCTTTCCGGCCGGTGTCAGGCTCCGACTCTCTTGTCCAGACGCTGGTGAACGGAAACCGGTTGTCCCTCGCAAATTGGGCCAGTCGGTTCCTCCAGTGCTGCCAAATCTCGATCCGCTCGACCGGTGTGTGGTCGTCGATGTCGGATGGCCTGATCGTGACGAACCGGTTCATCGGCTGCCCGATGCTCTTGGCAAAACGCCAAGCAGCTTCAAGCTCGCGGACACCCCTTCCCGGGATGCTACGGGACACCTTCCGCTTGCCGATGCGGCGCTTCGTGGTCCAGTTCTCGAACGCCTCCTCTCTGGTCTGCACAGAGTCCGTGAACAACGCCGAGGATTCTTCCACCGGCATCACTGCGTCTCCACGACTGTATATGACAGGCCATCAGCCCGGAGTTGGCGCTGAATGTCCTGGAGTTCGCGAAAACTGCGCTGGAACAGGGCGCGGAACGTTGTTCCTTCTTGGGAACCTGCTCGTTTGCGGTCTTGAACTTTGAGGTTAGTGTTTGGCGTCAGAACTCGACCGGGTGCGTTGGGTCGAAATTCGTCTTTTACGAAATCGTACTGTGGGGTCGTCTCTCGCACGGCGGGGCCTGTTCAATAAAAAAATGGTCCCGCGAATGGTGAGGCCTTGGAGTCTCGGAGTCCACGCCGGGCCCGAACATCGGCTGCGCGGTCCCGCTTTTCCCCACGGCGCCCAGCGTCGGTTGCTCGTGTTGCGAACAACCAGGTGTTCTCAGCTCGTTTCCAACTTACTGAGTGACTGTGGCTATTGCTTCAGACCGCCGCGGAGCCTGCGAAGCGCGGGGCGGCTTGGTCGAACGGAGGAGGAACGTCGCTCGCTCTTTGTTCTCAGCTTCTTCCACGAAAATCTTCACCATGGCGAGCCATCCCGACGAACAGCAGCTTCATCGCTCCACAAGGTTGTCAGTCCTCCAGTGCGCGATAGACCGAAGCTCGTCCGATCTTGAGTGTCTTGGCGATGGTGGTTGGTCCCATGCCGCTGGCCTTCAGCTCCTTGATCTTCGCAACGTCCATCGACGCCTTTCGCCCCTTGTACACGCCGCGAGCCTTGGCATCGGCAATTCCCTCAAGCTGCCGCTCCTTCCGCAGGTTGGTCTCGAACTCCGCGAAGACGCCGAGCATGTCGAGGAAAGCTTTGCCTGCCGCGGTGCTGGTGTCGATCGGCTGCTCTGTAGCTTTCAGCGACGCACCGCGCGCCTTCACCGTGCGAACGATGTCCTGGAGATCGCCGATACTCCTCGCGAGCCGGTCGATCCGAGTGACCATCAGGACGTCACCGGCTCGCAGGAAATCGAGGATCGTCCGCAGTTCGTCCCGGCCTGTTGTCGACGTGCCGCTGCGCTTCTCCGATCGAATCAGGTCGCATCCTGCAGCCCGAAGTGCGGCCTCTTGCACTTCCAGGTTCTGGTCCGTCGTGCTCACCCTGGCGTAGCCAATCACAGTCACCGTTCAGCTCCCCTTTTGTCTCAATAGGCTCTAGACTCTTGAGATTGTCGTCTCGGAACTCAAAAATCAATCCTATTGAGACATAACTTTCGTCTCATTCCAATGTCTCTCGTGGGTATACCCAAGTGAAACCATGCGGCGTCATGCGGCTTGCGATTTGTAAACCGAAGTGTAAACTGCAGGCTTACTAGGAGCTGGCTATGGGAACACCGCTGAAGAGCCCGCCTGTCTACTTCACCGTAGTACAGGCGCGCTTCAACACGCTGCTGAAGCTTGGGGACTATCTCCCCTCGATCCAAGAGGCGATGCGCAAGGGTGGCTTTCCGGATTTTGCGTCGCGCAAGATGGTTACGCTTAAGCTCACCGCCCAGGAAGGCGACGCAACGCCACCGAGCGTCACCAACCTGGAGCAGTTCTTGTTCGGAAATGCGGACAAGACGCACATCTTCGTGTTGAACCCCGACGCCCTCACGCTTCAGTCGACGCGGTACGGGAGGTTTGAGGACTTCTCAGCTCAATTTCTCAAGGGGCTGGCGATCGTGCACGAGGTGGTGCAACTCGATTACACCGAGCGGGTAGGCTTACGGTACCTTGACCATGTGGCGCCCCGGCCGAACGATCATCTGGATCTGTATGTCGTGCCAGAAGTGCGCGGGCTGGGCGCGCGTCTGGGGGGCAAGGCTGTGCATTCCTTCTCGGAGACGTTCAGTCGAGTCGGCGATGTGCAACTGCGTTCACGAGTCGTTATTCAGGATGGCGGACTTGCATTTCCTCCTGACCTCACGCCGGACGGCATGCAAATCGACGACCGATTCCTGGAATACTCTGGCCATCACGCTACAGTGGATACGGATGGATTCGTTGAAAGACGCATGGCGTTTTCAGCCCCAGCTGTTGGCGAGCAGCTTGGCACCATCCATGGTGTCATCAGTGCTGCCTTCAAGGCGGTTGTGACTGAGCATGCCTTTCAAGTGTGGGATGAAGAATGACCGCTCTCGCTGACTTAGCTATGCCCGATCTGGCGACTGGCACGGGATATCGTCCTGTTCCGGCGATCCATTCGCATACCCGTCCTGCGTCGCAGGTTCTGCCCACCATCGGCGCCGCTGGCACGGGCGGGATCGAAAGCGGCGATTACTATCGCCGCATGTATGTTTTGCAGATCGGGTATCAGGCGTTCCTGGTGGTGGTTCCGCCGGCTCAGGCGCCCGATGCAGCGCCGTATGCCGAGCTGATGCAAGTGATCAAGACCGGCTTTGGGCGCACCCTCACGCGCCTGCCAGAAGTGTTTGGGGTCTCGCGGCAGACACTCTACAACTGGATCAACGGTGAGACACCGAAGCCCGCGCATCAGGAGAAGCTGCGACAGCTTGCCGAGGCCGCGCGAATTTTCTCGGCGCTTGGCTTCAAGCCAACGTCACTCGCTCTCGACCGCACCATCACGCAGGGCAAGTCGTTGCTCCAGTTGCTCAGCGAGGGCGCCGACGGACGCGAGGCCGCCAGGAAACTCGTTCGCGTCGTCCAGCGCGGCGTTGAAGCCAGGACCAAGTTGGATGATATTCTCGGAGGCCGCAAAGCGCGCCCTGAGGCGTCGGACATCGGCACGCCCTCCCTGGATGAGGACGCCTGATCGATCATGGAGCAGGGGCAGCCGCAGTGGTCCCGTGAGACGCCATGGCGTCAAGGGCATGTTCTGTGCGCCATTGCCCGTGCCGTCCTTGAGCTTCACCACGCGGATACGGATGCCACCTGCGTGGTCGTCATTAGCCACGACTGCGATCTGGCCAACGACGATTTGCATGCCGAGCCCCACGTCGAGGTTATCGTCGGCCGTGTCGTGTCAGCGCCCAATGGCAACTTCTCCTGGGGCAAGGCGCCGCGGACGCTTCATCTGTCGATGCAGCGGGACGGCGCCCCGGTAATCGTGGAGCTTGTCACTACCAGCAAACGCCTCGTGCCCAAGAGCGCGCTCGCGAGTTTCGAGCCGGATGGCGCGTTCGTGGTTGACGGCAAAGGGCTTAAGGTTCTGCGCAGTTGGTTGAGTGCACGCTATGACCGCGCGGCCTTTCCAGATGCCTTCGTTCGCAGGATGCAGAAGACCAAGGTCGATGAGAGGCTGGCCAAGAAGCTCGAACCACATGGCGCGCTCATCTCCTTCGTCTATTTCGATCTGGATGGCGGTCTGGCGCTGGAGCGGCCTGATGGCGAGCCCTACGACTTGAGCATCGTTCTGGTCTATCATCCCGGGGATAATGCCGAGGCGTCTGCCGATACTGCGGATGAACTGGCCGAGGCCGTGCAAGAGGCTTGCGAGGCTCGGCTAATGGACAAGAAGCAGATCGTCATCAAGCGTTGCATCGCCATTTCCGAGGACGATCTGCCCGTCAGCAAGGCCCGGGTACTCACGCATTGGCGTCTTGAGCACATGACGCTCAGGGCTGACGACGACCAGCCTGGGCCAATTTGAACGTAGGCATCTCCCACGCGGTCAAGGGCGTTTAGCCGCCGGGCGCAGCCTCGCTGGCCCCTTGCGTCAGACGGCCGGTCTCCGCCGTGTCGAATCCGACAAGGCGATAGGTGACGCCCACAAGGGCTACGGTGTTCCCGTCATCCCGCGGACCCTTGGGCGCCTCGATCGCCTCACCGCGCGCCTAGATCGATTTCGGCCGACACGGCACAAAACCAATCGGAGTGAAAGTGTAAACCGCGTCGCCGTTCTGATTGTAAGCAATCCACTTGATCAAAACGGTGCCTTGAGGCTTGGACTTGGAAGGCGTGAGGCCAACAACTTCGCCTTCGACGAACAGGATATCGCCGGGTCTCACCGGCGTCATCCAGCGAAGACCGTCAACTCCGAGACCAATGAGGGGATGAGGACCAAACGGACGAGTCTGAACCACAAGGCTCATTGCTATGGCAGCGGTGTGCCATCCCGATGCTGCGAGGCCTTTGAAAATCGTTTTTTGCGCAGCGTCATCGTCTAGATGAAACGGCTGCGGATCGAACTTGGCCGCGAACTGCTTGATATCGTGCTCGGAGACTTGGACAGTTCCGCTTTTGAAGCGCATTCCCAAAGACAAATCCTCGAACCACTCGATCATCGCCAGTCCCTCAAATCACTGTGGGGCGTGGCCGATTGGTCCCGGCCATCGACCTCGCTTGATGGTATTGTCGCGTATCGCTGCCCGCCGATCCTGGCTCCCAGATTTGCCCCCATAAGGAGGACCAATCCGGCCACGCCGAGGCACAGGGGGATCACACTTCGCAGCCTGGCGCGCTCCCCAAGGATCGGCCAAGCGAGCAGCGTCGCCCAGATCGGCATGGTGAAAGTCAACAACGCCGCTTGTGCCACCGTGAGCCACAGCAGCGCCAGGGCTGTGAAGCCCATCGGGGCGAACACATTAGTCGCTGCCCCGAGGGCGAGCCTTGGATTGTGTCGCGACGAGTATTAAGTCTCGTCGGTGACGACGATGATCGTCGGCGCGCCGCCGGAACTGATCGACGCGGCGTGCTCCAGGGCTTCCTTGCCGCCCTTGGACGCTGCACAGCTTTTCAGTGCATCGATCGTCGGAAAGCTTACATCGGACATCAAATGGTAGGGCGGTGGCGCAAACGCCGGCCCGACCACGCGCTTGGTGGCGACACCTGTCGCGCCGATGAGTCTCGGGCCGGCGTAGGAAAGATGCTCGTCATTATAGGCGCGGTCAAACGCCACGGCGTCTTTGGGGATAGGATAGAGAATGAGGAGATGAGCCGACACGGTGCGTTCCTCCATAACCATGAGTGAAGTTGCGAGAGAGAGTATGGATTGACCGGCGTTGTCTGTGGGGTATGGAATTCTGACCTTGCTCGTTGAACGCCGCCCGGGTGTGGCGTCGCCACGCGAGACCGAGCCGCTCGGTCGTCTCGGAAGCCACTATCGCGACGAACAGGTGTGATCGCGGCAAACGATGCGGCGACGCCTGTCGCCCGAGTCCACCGTCGTTCCGCTCCGTCGCTTCGTGCGGGAGAACAGGATGCTACGACGCGTCTTCCGCGTTGCTGCGGCCAGCGTGGGAATGCCTATCGCTTCGGCTTCCTCAGTCTCAGCGTGGCGGCGGTCAATGGTACGGTTGCACCCTCACCGCGCATACCAACGCGAGGGAGACTCCCGTGCTGCCGCCGGTATATTCGACGACCGCGCCGCCAGGCTGCAATCGTCCATCGGCCTCGGGCGCCTCGATCATCGCCAGCGCCATGCGATCCTTAATGCTGCCGGTCGGATTCTCGCTTTCGAGCTTCAGCAGGATGCGAGCTCCGTTGGCGGGGACGACATGGCGCAGCGGCAACAGAGACGTGTTGCCGATGGTGTCTAGGATAGTGGCCTGGGCCGCGGTCATTGACGGTCCTATCGCTTTAGGTCGTTTCGTTCGAGTCTCATAAGAACCGGCCATGGACTGTGCCATTAGCCGGATTCAATCGGAGGGTGGGCACCTGGGCCATGCTTGCACCCTTCTGAACTTGCCACGCTCTCGCATCTTACAGGTGCGATTGCGGCGCGGGGGTCCGGATTCCGGACCTGTGCAACTCGGCCATACCTGGTAGTCTGCCGCGATGGCCGGTTATGGACAGTTTTGCTCGATCGCGCGCGCCCATGAAGTCTTGGGTGGACGCTGGACGCTGCTTGTGGTGCGGGAACTGCTCTGCGGGAGCCGACGCTTCAACGACATTCGCCGAGGCATTCCTCGCATCTCCAAAACCATGTTGTCGGAGAGGCTCCAGGAACTGATCGCTATCGGCGCAGTCGAGCGCTACGATGGAAACTCGGGGCCGGAATATGAACTCACGGCGTCCGGGAAGGAGATCAGCTCCGTCGTCATGGCCTTGGGCACATGGGGTCAGCGCTTCCTGCCGCGTCAGTCCGAGAAGGAAAATCTCGACGCGGAGCCGCTGTTCGTCGATATGCAGCGGCGCGTGCGGCGCGATGCGCTCCCCGCTCAACCGATCGTCGTTCGGTTCGAGATCGACGGTATGAAGCCCCGCTTTCTGCTGCTCAAAGCATCCGAAATATCTTTTTGTCTGGTGAACCCCGGGTTCCCCGAGCCATTGCTCGTGCGCGCAAAGCTACCAGTTCTAGTTGCGTGGTGGCGGGGGGACGTCAGCTTCATCGAAGCGAAACGGCTGGGGCTCGAGCTTTCTGGAAAGCGCGATCTGGCCCGCGCGTTTCCGACATGGTTCGATCGGTATCTTTTCGCGGATGTATTGCCGGTCGACGCCAGTTCTCAGCCGCGACGAGCGGCAGCATTTTGAGCGAGGGCAGGTCAAGAACGGTGCCGATGAGCCAGTCGAGGAGTGGCGAATGTCCAACGTCACGACTGAGCGCCACCGCCAGATATTGGTCTAACTCGCTCATTTATCACACGCGCGTTGGAATCTCTCCTTTCCGCATGAGGAACTGAGAGAAGCCAATCGCGCAAAACCAGCACACCTTATCTAAGTTCCAATGCTTGGTCTCAAATTCCACCGAGTGATCGCCTAAAACAATCTGCATGATCCGTCTTGCGTCAGCCTCGTCCGGAATTGGCCCTGAGCCGTACAGCCGTGCGGCTTCCAGAACGTCGGGTGTCTGAGCTAAAGCGGACACGCCGCGACGTTTACGGTGTCATCATTCTTTGGATGGCCTTCAGACCGCCTCAGGAGGCTCTAGGATCGATTTCCTGGTGCAAGGGCTCCCTACCTCCTGAACAGAAAGAGAACACACGGACGGGCTTCTGGTCGCCTTCTGAGCGTGGGTCGCGCAGAGCGCGTCCGCCGTGCAGACTGTATGGGGCTCTCCATGGGAGTGCACACTCAAGGTGACACTATTTGTACGAGTACAGTGGAAATTCGCTCCAGGAAGGGTCCGTCCCCAGCACATCGTGCACACATTTTGCACGCTTCTGCACACATGTTCGCGCTCTGTCCTGCGTGCAGATGCAGTTAGAACACCATCTGGCATGCCAGGGCTTTGTGAATTTCGCCAAAGGTTTCAGTTGTTTGCGTGGTGGACGCACAAGGGATCGAACCTTGGACCTCTCCCGTGTGAAGGGAACGCTCTCCCGCTGAGCTATGCGTCCGGGATCTTGGTGTGCTCGGAAGCCGGACCGGCATCCGGAAACGGCCTTACAGCCGGAGCTCGCGATTTACGAAGGGCAGGGGCGGGGTGTCAAGCCAAAGCCGCCCCCCAAAGCGCTTTATGTCTCCTGCCCGCGGGCTCGGGAAGCGTGGGATTGCAGCGCCCGGATGCGTTCGGCCAGCGTTCCGCCGCCTTCGGGCAGGCCGTTTGCGGCGGGCACGCCGTTCGCGGCGCCATTGGCGGCTTTCGGTCCCGCCTTGGCCGGGATCGACGGCTCTGCCGCCAGCATGGCTTCGATTGCCGAATTCGGCCCTTCGAGCCGGATCGCCAGCCTCGCGACCTCGGCGGCGATGTCGTTGATGCGTTCGCGCAGCAGAGCATTCTCCGTGCGCTCGGCCGACCAGGAGCTCTCCGCCCGCTGCTGGAGCGCATCGATGTCGCGCTGCAGCTTTGACCGTTCGTCGCGAGCGATGCGCAGCTCTTCTTCCAGCGCGGTCTTCTCGCTCTTGAGCTTTTCGAGGGCGGGCGATTTGCGGCCTTTCATCGCCCCGATCTCCTCGCGCAATTCCTTCACCGTGCGCTCGGCTGCCTCATTGGCCTGCCGGAGCTGGTTGTTCTCGGATTCCCGTTCGGTCAGCAGCTTGCCCTGCGCCTCAAGCCGTCCCTGCAGTTCGTTGACCCGGTTGCCGAGCACTTCGGCTTCCTTGACCTGGACGGTCAATTGCTGGTCGAGGTCGGTCACGCGCTGGCTCAGATTCTCGACCCGGCCCCGTGCCTCCGCAAGCTCGCGGGTCGCAGTCTCGGATTCGCTGCGTTCCTGGGCGAGGCGGGCCTGGGTTGCGGCGAAATCCTTTTCGGCGTCGCGGACGCGGTCCTTCAATTCCTCGATCTGGGTGCGGACGGAGACCAGCTCGATCTGGCGGGTGTCCGCCGCCATCGAGCGGTCGTTCAGTTCGGCATTGATCTTGGCGAGCTCGCTCTGTTTGTCCGCCAGCGCCTGTTCGGCGGCGCGCAACTGCTCGGCCCTGGCGGTGAATTCCCCCTCAGTGGTGCCGAGTTGCTCCTTCATCGCCTTTTCGCGCGCCTCGAGGGCAAAGATCGCCGCGTTCTTCTCGCCGAGCTCGATCTTCATGCGGTTGATCGCGTCGGTCTTCTTGCCGAGCTCGGCCAACTGGCTTGTGGTCTTGCTCTTGAGCTGCTCGACGCTCATCTCCAGCCGCCGCGCCGACATCGCGAATTCCGCGCGCAACTGGTCCTTGTCGGCCTGGATCTCGGCCATCGACAGCGGGGTTGCGGCCTCAATGCGCCGGGTCGTCAGCCGCACTGCCCGGTTATGCACCAGCGGTACGATCATCAGCCCGCAGAGCATCGACACCAGAAAACCGATCGCCAGATACATGATCGGTTCGACCATGAACGGGTTACTCCCACGATAATGGATCGTTAATCACAATGCCACGGGCCGCCGACAAAAGGCCAGCCAAATGCCTGCCCGTGGGTTACGGATTCACGTCAAGGCGTTAACGGCGGAATCAGAATGGGTTCCAGGTCGCGCGCGGGGTATATTTCAGGTAGCCGACATTGGCGCCAAGCCTGAGCCCGATGCCGGAACGGATCGGCACCAGCACGATGTTGTTGGCGGTCAGCGCGGTCATGCCAAATCCGCCGACGATATAGGCCGACCCGTCAATACCGACGAAGCGCTGGTAGATCGCTTGCGTGGAGGGCAGGTTGTAGACCAGCGTCATGGTGCGGGCGCCATCGCCGCCCCAGTCGAAGCCGACCGAGGGCCCCTGCCAATAGACCCGCAGGTCGCCGGCATTCTTGGTGTAGAGCGTACCTTCCCCGTAGCGCAGGCCGGCAACGAAGGCGCCTGAGCCCTCTTCGCCCAGCACGTAGCCATTGGGCAGGCCCCATTGGCTGACTGCGCGCTCGATGACGGAGGCAAGCCCGCGCGAGACGTTACCGAAGAATTTGTGGCCGGCGGCAACAAGTTCGTCCGGCCCATAGGTGCTTGGAGTGGGCTCGCGCTGCGGCGGCGGGTATTGCGGCGGCGGGGCCTGCTGGGCGGCAACCGGCGCGATCCAGCACATCAGCGCGGCGAGCGTTGCCGCAGCAAGGCGTGATGCGAAACTCATAAAAGAACCCCTGCGATCGAAATTCTGGTCGCCGCCTTAACCTGACGCCAACAAGGTCGGCTCTAGGTTGCGCCCAGTGTCCCCTCGACTCGAATGTTATCGATAGCAACTATGACGGTACAACGGCAGGAAATATATCGCCGGCGCCCCGGAATAGCCTTTTTCGTTCTCGCTGCCGCCTTTTTAGCTTTGATCGGCATTGATTCGGCGGTTCAGGCCGCAACGACCGAGCGGGTGGTCGTCAATCACTATTCCGGCCTCGCCATCGAGGGATTCGATCCAGTGGCCTATTTCACCGATGCTGCGGCCCTTCCGGGTTCGCAAGACTTTGAGGCGGCGCAAACAGGCGCGGTCTGGCGCTTCCGCAATGAAGGCAATCGTGCCTCCTTTGTTGCCCATCCCGAGATCTACGGACCGCAATTCGGCGGCTACGACCCGGTCGACCTCGGGCGCGGCGTCACCTGTGCCGGCAATCCAAGGTTCTGGGCGGTGGCCGGGCAGCGGCTCTATCTGTTCGGCCGGGAAGACAACCGCGACGCCTTTGTCGCCGATCCCGGACGCTTCCTGAAAGACGCCACAGCCCGCTGGCCGGAGTTGGAGCAGACGCTGGCGCAGTAGCGCCCTCGACGAGACGAATCTTTGTTCGAGCATGATCTTTTCGGAAAACCGGTTTCCACTTTTCCGGATCATGCTCTAAGGCGCCGCGACGGGATCACCGCAGGCGATGAATTCCGGCACGATGAAATCGTCCCGGAAACCGAAGCGCAGCGCCGCTCCCCGCGAATCCGTGACCTTACCGCCGGCGGCGGTGACCACGGCATGGCCGGCTGCGACGTCCCATTCGGAGGTCGGCGCAAGGCGGGGATAGATGTCGACCTTGCCTTCGGCCACCCGCCCGAACTTCACCGCGGAGCCAAGTTCGGCGCGCACTGCGCCGCCCCGCTTGGCGATAAAGGCCTCCGTGCGCGGATCGCCATGGGAGCGGCTGACCGCCACGGTCCAGGGCTTTCCGCGCGGCGGGTGCGGACGGGTGCGAATCGGTTCGACGAGCGGCGGCGCGCCATCGCGAACGATCAGCTGCTCGGCGCCGCGGCCGACAATGCCGCGCCAGATCACACCCAGGGCTGGCGCCCCGACGATGCCGAGCAGCGGCGTTCCTTCGGTCACCAGGGCGATGTTGACCGTGAACTCGTTGCGGCCGGCGACGAACTCTTTGGTGCCGTCGAGCGGATCGACCAGGAAGAAGCTGCCCCTGTAGGGCGGCCTGGCTAGACGCGTGCGCTCCTCTGAGAGTGACGGCACGTTTGGCGCAAGCCGCGCCAAGCCTTCGACAATGATGCGGTCGGCTGCGAGATCGGCTTCGGTCACCGGCGAGCCGTCGCTTTTGCCCTCAACCTTCATGACGCTGCGGTTGACCGCGAGGATGGCCTCGCCGGCGCGGATCGCCAACTCCGTCAACGGTTCGACCAGCGCGGCCGCGGCATCGCCGTCGATCAGGGGCGGGCATGCCTCATTCATAAGCGGTTCTCACAGGCAACTAGAGCATGATTCGGAAACGTAGACACCGGTTCTCCGGAAAGATCGTGCTCGAACAATGAGATGAGATCATGATCCGGTCCGTCCAAACGGATCATGATCGAGTTCCCATAGCACTTCCGCCGCAAGCTGGCAGCATGCGCTTCCGCAGTGTATCAAGCCCAAAAGCATGCGTGATTCGCTCCCGTCCGCGCGTATCGCGGCATTCCAGGAACCCTTCATGTCTGGCACTTCGTCTTCCGGTCCCGCTCCCGATGCCCTCGAACTGGCGGCGCTGTTGTGCTCGCGCGTCTGCCACGATCTCATCAGTCCTGTCGGCGCGATCGTCAATGGCCTTGAGGTCCTCGACGATAATCCGAAACCCGAGGACCGGGATTTTGCGCTCGACCTGATCCGCAAGAGCGCCAAGACCGCCTCCGCCCGCCTGCAGTTCTGCCGGCTCGCCTTCGGTGCCGCCGGCTCGTCGGGCGCGCAGATCGATCTTGGCGACGCCCAGGCGATGGCCAAGGGGCACGTCGAGGACGGCAAGGTGACGCTGACCTGGAATCTGCCACGGCTGCTCTTGCCCAAGAACCGCGTCAAGCTGCTGCTGAACATGCTCCTGATCGCGCAGCAGACGATTCCGCGCGGCGGCACGCTGACGATCGATCCCGTTGGCGAAGGCGACACGATGAGCTTTCGCATCACCGCGGCCGGGCTGAACTCCCGCGTGCCGCAGAACATCGTCGATATGCTGGGCAGCACGGCCGCCGCGGCCGACGCTCATTCAGTGCAGCCCTATTACACGCGGCTGTTGGCGCAGGCCTGTGGATTGACGGTCAAGCTCGCCCCCGAGGGCGACACGGTAGTGGTCAGCGCATCCTGACGATTGCTGCATGATCTCGCGCGCAGGCGCTCAAGAGATCATGCTCAAGCAACAAGGGCGAGCGCAATTAAGGGCTCGGAGCGAGCGTGGCGCGCGCCGGGATGGCGGCCATGGCGTTAACCAATTGTTTGCAACTTGGCGTTGCCTTCGATCTTTTCTTCTTATCTCTTTGTTGATCCCGTTCTTTTTCACATACTCAACCAAACTTAAACGCTTTGCATGGAAGCTGGCCCAAGTTCCGTAAGGCGCGTCGATGTCGCGTGCCGCTGCGTACGAAGGCTGGGTTCATGGACGATTTGATGCGGGAGTTTTTGACCGAGACCAGTGAGAGCCTGGACACGGTCGACAATCAGTTGGTCAAGTTCGAGCAAGAGCCGAACAACGCGAAGATTCTCGACAACATTTTTCGCCTGGTGCACACCATCAAGGGGACCTGCGGCTTCCTGGGCCTCCCGCGGCTGGAAGCGCTGGCGCACGCCGGCGAGACCTTGATGGGTAAATTCCGCGACGGCATGCCCGTCACGGCGGAAGCGGTGACGCTGATCCTGTCGAGCATCGACCGCATCAAGGAGATCCTCGCAGGATTGGAAGCGACCGAAGCCGAGCCGGAAGGGTCGGACGAAGATCTCATCGTCATGCTGCACGAGATGGCCGAGCGCAGTTTCGAGGCGATGGCGGCCGAAGCCGGCGCCGAACCTGCTGCCGAGCCGGCGGCTCCGGTCGTGACCGCGCCGCCGCTGCAGCCCGCGGCAACAGAGGGCACACTGGTGGTGCAGACGCTCGAACGTCCGTTGCGTCCGGGTGAAGTCTCGCTCGATGAGCTCGAGCGCGCCTTCCGCGAAACCGCCACCGAAGTGACGCCGCCCGCACCTGTTGCCGCGCCGGCGCCGAAGCCTGCCGCTGCTTCAGAGCCGGCTGCAGAAGTTGCCAAGGAGAAGAAGGCGGCGCGGAAGACGGCCGCCGCCGAAGGCGACATGCACGAGTCCGACAAGGTCGCCAACCAGTCGATCCGCGTCAACGTGGATACGCTGGAACACCTGATGACCATGGTCTCCGAGCTGGTGCTGACCCGCAACCAGCTGCTGGAGATCTCCCGCCGCAACGAGGACACCGAGTTTAAGGTGCCCTTGCAGCGCCTCTCCAACGTCACCGCCGAACTGCAGGAAGGCGTCATGAAGACGCGCATGCAACCGATCGGCAACGCCTGGCAGAAGCTGCCACGCATCGTGCGCGATCTCTCGGGCGAACTCGGCAAGCAGATCGAACTGGAGATGCACGGCGCCGACACCGAGCTCGATCGCCAGGTGCTCGATCTGATCAAGGATCCCCTGACGCATATGGTGCGCAACTCCGCCGATCATGGTCTGGAAACCACGGCCGAGCGCGCGGCGGCCGGAAAGCCGGAGCAGGGCACCATCCGTCTCTCCGCCTATCACGAAGGCGGCCACATCATCATCTGTATCGCCGATAACGGCCGCGGTCTCAACACCGAACGGATCAAGGCGAAAGCTCTGGCCAATGGCCTCGTTACCGAGGCCGAGCTGGAGAAGATGACGGAAGCGCAGATCCACAAGTTCATCTTCGCGCCTGGCTTCTCGACCGCCGCGCAAGTCACTTCGGTTTCCGGCCGCGGCGTCGGCATGGACGTGGTGCGCACCAACATCGACCAGATCGGCGGTACCATCGACATCAAGTCTGTCGCGGGCGAGGGCTGCTCCGTCACCATCAAGATCCCGCTGACGCTTGCCATCGTATCCGCGCTGATCGTGGAAGCAGGCGGCGACCGCTTTGCGATTCCCCAGCTCTCAGTCGTTGAACTGGTTCGCGCACGGGCCAATTCCGAGCACCGAATCGAGCGCATCAAGGACACCGCCGTGCTGCGCCTGCGCAACAAGCTGCTGCCGCTGATGCATCTGAAGAAGCTGCTCATGATCGACGATGGATCTTCCAGCGATCCCGAGAACGGCTTCATCGTGGTGACGCAGGTCGGCAGCCAGACATTCGGCATCGTGGTCGACGGCGTGTTCCACACCGAGGAAATCGTGGTCAAGCCGATGTCGACCAAGCTGCGTCACATCGACATGTTCTCCGGCAACACCATTCTGGGCGATGGCGCCGTGATCATGATCATCGACCCCAACGGCATTGCGAAGGCGCTCGGCGCTGCCGGCTCGTCCGCCCATGAGATGGCGGACGATAGCGCCGCCGCCCATGTCAGCGGTGAGCAGCTTACCTCGCTGCTGGTGTTCCGCGCCGGCACGAGCCAGCCCAAGGCGGTGCCGCTCGGGCTCGTCACGCGTCTGGAGGAGATCGCCACCGACAAGATCGAGCTCTCCAACGGCCGCTACATGGTGCAGTACCGGGATCAGTTGATGCCGCTGGTGCAGATGGCTGGTGTCAACGTGCAGACCTCCGGCTCGCAGCCGATTCTCGTGTTCGCCGACGACGGCCGCTCGATGGGGCTTGTGGTGGACGAGATCATCGACATTGTCGAGGAGCGGCTGCACATCGAGGTCGCGGGTTCGCAGGAAGGCATTCTCGGCTCGGCCGTGATCAAGGGCCAGGCGACCGAAGTGATCGACGTCGGACATTTCCTGCCGATGGCCTTCGCCGACTGGTTCAGCCGCAAGGAGATGCGGCCGTCCTCCAACGCACAATCGGTGCTTCTGGTCGACGACAGCGCGTTCTTCCGCAACATGCTGGCTCCTGTCCTGAAGGCTGCCGGCTACAAGGTGCGTACCGCGCCGAACGCGCAGGAAGGGCTTGCGGTGCTGCGTTCGGGACAGGCGTTCGACGTGGTGCTGACCGACATCGAGATGCCGGACATGAACGGCTTTGAGTTCGCCGAGAGCATCCGCTCCGATCAGCATTTGAACAGCGTTCCGATCATCGCGCTGTCGGCGATGGTCTCGCCGGCCGCGATCGAGCGCGGGCGGCAAGCCGGTTTCCATGACTACGTCGCCAAATTCGACCGTCCCGGCCTGATCGCGGCGCTGAAGGAACAGACCGCCGAGATCAGGAAAGCGGCATAGGCAGGTTGAGCCGGGCACAAGGAACTGAAACGATGACCAGCAAGACCGACACTATCGAAGGCACCATGGCCGAATACGTCACCGCCGTGATCGGCGGGCAATTGTTCGGCCTGCCGATCTCTCGCGTGCAGGACGTGTTCATGCCGGAGCGGCTGACCCGCGTGCCGCTGTCCTCCAGCGAGATCGCGGGCGTGCTCAACCTGCGCGGCCGCATCGTCACCGTCGTCGATATGCGCGCGCGGCTCGGCCTGCCGAAGAATGACGATGGCAAGCCGCCGATGGCGGTCGGCGTTGATCTCCGCGGCGAATCCTATGGCCTCTTGATCGACCAGATCGGCGAGGTGCTGCGTCTGCCCGACGACAGCCGGGAGGAAAATCCGGTCAACCTCGACCCGCGGATGGCCAAGCTCGCCGGCGGCGTCCATCGCCTCGACGGCCAGCTCATGGTCGTCCTCGACGTCGACCGCGTGCTCGAACTGATGCCGGATGCGAAGGCGGCCTAGCCATCGCCTTGGCAGGCAAGCCTATTGAAGAACTGAAACGGAAACGTCCCTCGCGGGATGAGGAAGTAGAGGCCCAACATGAGAACCTGTCTTGTCGTCGATGACTCCAGCGTCATTCGCAAGGTCGCGCGTCGCATCCTGGAAGGCCTGGATTTCCAGATTGTCGAAGCCGAAGACGGCGAGAAGGCGCTAGAAGCCTGCAAGCGCGCCATGCCCACCGCTGTGCTGCTCGACTGGAACATGCCGGTGATGGATGGCTATGAATTCCTCGGCAATCTGCGGCGGATGCCCGGCGGCGATCAGCCCAAGGTGGTGTTCTGCACCACCGAGAACGACGTCGCGCATATCGCCCGTGCGCTGCATGCCGGTGCCAATGAATACATCATGAAGCCGTTCGACAGAGACATCGTCACCGCGAAGTTCCAGGAGGTCGGCCTGATCTGAGCGTCGTGTTCGATCCGGCGGCTGAAAGCCATCGGCATGAGAGCATGATCCGGAGAAGGCGTGCCGTTGAGCCGTTGGTGAAGCGATGAGTGTTGCGTTGAAAAATGCCCCGGCCCGAACTTCGACGACAGCGGAGCCGTTGCGGGTCATGGTGGTCGACGACTCCGTCGTCATCCGCGGGATGATCTCACGCTGGATCGGCGCCGAGTCCGACATGCAGGTGACGGCTTCCTTCCGCACCGGTCTCGACGCCGTCAACCAGCTCGAGCGCGTCAATCCCGATGTCGCCGTGCTCGACATCGAGATGCCGGAGCTCGATGGCATCTCGGCGCTGCCGAAGCTGCTCGCCAAGAAGCGTGATCTCGTCATCATCATGGCCTCGACGCTGACCCGCCGCAACGCGGAGATCAGCCTGAAGGCGCTGTCGCTCGGCGCGGCCGATTACATTCCGAAGCCCGAGAGCACGCGCGAGGCTGGCGCCGCCGAGACCTTTCGGCACGACCTGATCCAGAAGATTCGCCATCTCGGCGCCAGGCTACGCCGCCCCGCGGCGCCGGCCGTCGCAAGCCACGTACTGGCCCCGGTGCCGGACAAGGCACGCGAAGCCGCGATCCACCCGGCCGCGGCGCAGCAGGGGTTGGCGCGCCGCCCCTTCGGCATGCTGGCGCCGAAGGTGCTGTTGATCGGCTCATCGACCGGCGGTCCGCAGGCGCTGATGGCGCTGGTTGCCGAGATCGGACCGGTAATCGACCGCTTTCCGGTGCTGATCACCCAGCACATGCCGCCGACTTTCACCACGATCCTTGCCGAGCATCTCGCGCGTGCCAGCCGCCGGCCTGGGCATGAAGCGGTCGACGGCGAGACCGTCAAGGCCGGCCAGATCTATCTTGCGCCGGGCGGCCGCCATATGCGCGTCGCGCGCCGCGGTGGCGAGATCACGATCGCGCTCGATGACGGGCCGCCGGTGAATTTCTGCAAGCCTGCGGTTGATCCCATGTTCACCTCAGCGATCGACGTCTGGCAGGGCGGCATCATGTCGGTGATCCTGACCGGCATGGGGTCGGACGGGATGCGCGGCGGCAAGGACATCGTCGCCGCCGGCGGCAGCGTGATTGCCCAGGACGAGGCGACCAGCGTTGTGTGGGGCATGCCGGGTGCGGCGGCGAATGCGGGGATCTGCGCGGCGGTGCTGCCGCTCAAGGAGATCGGACCGAAACTTAACCGGTTCTTTGCTGGAGATCGTTCGTGACGCCGTTGGATTATGACTATCTGCGCAAGCTCCTGAAGGAGCGGTCCGGTCTCGACCTGTCATCCGACAAGCAATATCTGGTCGAGAGCCGACTGGTGCCGCTCGCGCGCAAGTCAGGGTTGGCCGGCATTCCGGAATTGGTCCAGAAGATAAAGGGCGCTGGTGCCGAGGCGGTGACATCGGAAGTGGTCGAGGCGATGACCACCAACGAGACCTTCTTTTTCCGCGACAAGATTCCATTTGATCATTTAAGGCAGGCGGTGCTGCCGGCGCTGCTGCAGGCGCGCGCCGCACGGCGTTCACTGCGGATCTGGTGCGCGGCATCGTCCACGGGGCAGGAGCCTTACTCGATCGCGATGTGCCTGAAGGAAATGGGCGCGGCGCTGTCGGGCTGGCGCACCGAGATCGTCGCGACCGACTTGTCGCAGGCGGTTCTGGAAAAATCCAAGGCTGGAATCTTCAGCCAGTTCGAGGTGCAGCGCGGCCTACCGATCCAGCTCCTGGTGAAATACTTCACGCAGATCGGCGAGTTCTGGCAGCTCAATGCCGATGTCCGCGCCATGGTGCAGCATCGTCAACTCAACCTGCTGCAGGACTTCTCCCATCTCGGCATGTTCGATGTGATCTTCTGCCGGAACGTGCTGATCTATTTCGATCAGGAGACGAAGACGGACATCTTCGCGCGGCTTGCGAAAATGCTGGAGCCCGACGGCGTGCTGGCGCTCGGGGCAGCGGAATCCGTGGTTGGCATCACCAGCATCTTCAAGCCCTATCCCGACCGCCGGGGTCTCTATTGCCTGGGCACAGCACCGTTCACGCGCGCCGGCGCGCCGATCGGGCTCAAGGCGGTCGCTTCCGCGGCGCGCTGATCCGCGTTCTCAAAGGATCGCGCGGTGCATGAAGTGATGCTCCCTCAGCCGGCCTACCGAGCAAACCCCGGTTTCGGACGACGGCTGCCTTGGCGAAGCAAATCACGGAGCTTTGACTGCCTGCTGCGTGATGTCGGCCAATGTCGGCCGTACCATCCTGGCTCGATAAGCCGTCGTGCAAAATCTCGGCGGGCGCCCATGGAGACAGGTTGGCAATCCCCGATGAAAGATCATCAGTTGACGCGACGTCAGGCCATCGGTCGCTGGCTGGCTGCAACGTCGCTCGGTATTGCTGCTTCGGAGCTATGGCAGTCCGATCCGGCACAAGCGCAACTGCTGCCCGAAACGCCATCATGTGGTGCCGACAACGCGCCCACCGTTTCGCAAACCGAAGGGCCATTCTACACGCCGCGCACACCCATGAAGCGCGACTTCCGGGGCGATGCAACGGGCGAGGCGATCACATTGACCGGCTTTGTTATCGACAGGCGCTGCCAGCCTGTCGCGAACGCGGTCGTCGACCTCTGGCACGCTGACGCGCGTGGCGCTTACGACAATGCCGCCTACAAGTTACGTGGATATCAGATCACGGATGCGCAGGGACGCTATGTTTTTGAGACCATCGTGCCGGGCATTTATCCCGGGCGCACACGGCACTTCCACGTCAAGATCGCGGCGCCGGGTCAGCGGGTTCTCACTACGCAGCTCTACTTTCCGGACGATGCGCGCGCCAACAGCCGCGACGGCATATTCGACCGCCGCTTGCTGATGCGCATCGACAACGCGCCCGACGGCAAGATCGGCCGCTATGATTTCGTCGTGAACGTCGCTTGAGTGATCACAACCTTCACAACCGGTGACCCCCTTATGGTTCATTTGGCCGATGCGATGCCCGAGTCGAGCCACGAAGCAGGCGGTATGCCAGCCAGAAAAACAGGATGAGCAGCGCGAGCGCGGCGAGCGGCGCTGCCAGCGCCAGAAGCGAGATCAGAGAGGCACTCCCGAGCTCGGCGGTCGCAACGACAGAATTCCCAAGACCACCCGTGAAGATAGTGGATTTAGCCCTGAGCATTGCGGTCAGACCTTGCGTGATGCCGGCAATGCCGCCTCCCGCGATAATGGCCGCCGTCCATTTCACCATTGGCGGCAGGTCGGTCATAACAGCGGCGGAAACAATCGTCCCCGCGACGACGGCACCGGGCGTCGCCACCGTATCGAGCAGGTTGTCTACACCCGGAATGTAGAACGCGGCGATCTCCGCTATGGCTGCCGTGCCGAGCATGACAACCGCGGCCGGTGTACCGAGCCATGCGAAGCCCTCATTCAGGTCGGCATGACCGGTGTTGGCGGCGACGCTTAGGATCAGCAGCGGCAGGAACAGCCGGAAGCCGGTTGCGGCGGCCAAGCCGATGCCAAGCCCAACTGACAGTGCCAGATCGAAGTTCGACATGCGCCGCAATCTCCATCAGCTCGCGCAGCTAGCATGACGAACGGCAAATCGTCAGCGACAGCGGGCGCTGATCGGCGTGAACAGCGGCGGTATCTCCGCAACTAGACACCGCCCGCCACGAATGAGCCTTTCAAGTCGTTCGCCGGCTCGCAAAGAGGCCGTACACGAACAAGACAATGATCGCGCCGACGACTGCACCGATAAGCCCTGCGCCTTGATCCGGGCCGTACCAGCCGAGGGCTTGTCCGAGATACGTTGCGACGAAGGCGCCGACGATTCCAAGGATCGTGGTCATGATGAAGCCTGACGGCTCGTTGTCGCCCGGCATGATGAATTTGGCGATGACCCCGGCGATAAAGCCGATGATGATGGTCCAGAGAATACCCATTTGCGTAACTCCTTGCCTTGAGGAGCGATATTCCTTCCCCGGGAAGCCATCGTAGCAGTTTTTGCGAAGTTTCGATCGGCTGAGATGAAATGTATCGATGAAGTGCGGCAGGTCGGGTGAGCGATGCCGCGAAGGCAACACTCGGTGAGACATCGACCGCGCTGGGTACTTAGCAGCGCAGGCGCAACCGAGCGGCCGGTTCGCGCTATTTATGCGAGCCGTGGTGCAAAACAAAAACCCCGCCGTTCCGGCGGGGTCTGGTCGGAGGAGCGAGATCGGGTGATCAGGCCGGGATGCGCTCGTCGGCCTCGTGCGGCTCGCGCAGCACGTAGCCACGGCCCCATACGGTCTCGATGAAGTTGCGGCCTTCGGAGGCGTTGGCGAGCTTCTTGCGCAGCTTGCAGATGAAGACGTCGATAATCTTCAATTCCGGCTCGTCCATGCCGCCATAGAGGTGGTTCAGGAACATTTCCTTGGTCAGCGTGGTGCCCTTGCGCAGCGAGAGCAGCTCCAGCATCTGGTATTCCTTGCCGGTCAGGTGCACGCGCTGGCCGCCGACTTCCACCGTCTTGGTGTCGAGATTGACCACGAGGTCGCCGGTCTGGATGACGGACTGGGCATGACCCTTGGAGCGGCGCACGATGGCGTGGATGCGCGCGACCAGCTCGTCCTTGTGGAAGGGCTTGGTCATGTAGTCGTCGGCGCCGACGCCGAGACCTTTGACCTTGTCCTCGATGCCGGCGAGGCCGGAGAGGATCAGAATGGGGGTTTTGATCTTGGAGACCCGGAGCTGCTTCAGCACGTCGTAGCCGGACATGTCAGGCAGGTTGAGGTCGAGAAGGATAATGTCGTAGTCGTAAAGTTTGCCGAGGTCGACGCCTTCTTCGCCGAGGTCCGTCGTATAGACGTTGAAACTCTCGGATTTGAGCATCAATTCGATCGACTGCGCGACGGCGCTGTCATCTTCTATCAGCAAAACGCGCATGCCAGTCCCCTTTAGTCGCCGCTCCTGGGCGTCAGGTCGGCCGCACTTGCGGCACTCACAAAACGCCTTTGCACAACTGATTCGGATCCTGACGAGACATGGTTAACAAAAACTGATTCCCATTCGCAAGGTCCGCGGTGCATTTTTTTTCGAATCGCCCTAAGATGTTGCGTGGAAGCAGCTTTTCTCATCCGTTCTCGTTCAAGCTCCATATTAAGAGGCGGCACTAACCGACTCTCGCGACTCGCCCTTCTTCTGAACAGGCAAGCGACCTCAGTCACCCAAAGACAGTGACGCAATGATTAATGATGCGGGTAAACACGAAGTTAAGCGGATGCGCAGAAATCGGCGAAACTTAAGGTTTTCGCAATGAAGGCGCTCGCGGAACAGATCGGCGACATCGACGGCGTCAATATTTATGGCCGCGTGGTCGGCGTCCGCGGGCTGATGGTTGAGATCGCCGGCCCCATCCATGCGATGTCGGTCGGCGCCCGGATCGTGATCGATGTCGGCGGCAATCGCTTCATTCCGGCCGAGGTAATCGGCTTCTCCGGCAGCAACGCGGTGGTGATGCCGTTCGGCGGCCTCGAAGGCGTCAGGCGCGGCTGCCGTGCTGTGATCGCCAATGCCGCCGGCTTCGTGCGGCCGTCGCCGGCCTGGCTCGGCCGCGTCGTCAATGCGATGGGTGAGCCGATCGACGGCAAGGGTCCGCTGCCGCAGGGTGCCTCTCCCGTTCCCTTCCGCAATTCGCCGCCGCCAGCGCATTCGCGCAAGCGGGTCGGCCGCCCGCTCGATCTCGGCATCCGCCCGCTTAACACGTTCCTGACCTGCTGCCGCGGCCAGCGGCTCGGCATCTTCGCCGGCTCAGGCGTTGGCAAGTCGGTGCTGCTGTCGATGCTGGCGCGCAACGTCGATGCCGACATCTCGGTGGTCGGGCTGATCGGCGAACGCGGCCGCGAGGTGCAGGAATTCCTCCAGGAGGACCTCGGCGAGGAGGGGCTCGCGCGGTCAGTGGTCGTGGTCGCGACTTCCGACGAGCCGGCTTTGATGCGGCGGCAGGCCGCCTATCTCACGCTCGCGATCGCGGAGTATTTTCGCGACGAGGACAAGGACGTTCTGTGCCTGATGGATTCGGTGACGCGCTTTGCCATGGCGCAGCGCGAGATCGGCCTGTCCGCCGGTGAGCCGCCCACGGCCAAGGGCTACACGCCGACGGTGTTCACCGAACTGCCGAAGCTTCTGGAGCGGGCAGGGCCGGGGACAGGGACCGGCGCCATCACCGCGATTTTCACGGTGCTGGTCGATGGCGACGACCACAATGAGCCGATCGCGGATGCCGTGCGCGGCATCCTCGATGGTCACATCGTGATGCAGCGTTCGATCGCCGAGCGTGGGCGTTATCCGGCGATCAACATCCTCAAGTCGGTCTCGCGCACGATGCCGCGTTCGGCCGATCCGGCGTTTCTCCCCGTTATCACCAGGGCGCGCCAGGTGATGGCGACGTATGCCGATATGGAGGAGTTGATCCGGCTCGGCGCCTATCGGTCGGGTTCCAGCCCGGAAGTGGACGAGGCGATCCGGCTGCACGAGCCTTTGGAGGCCTTCCTGCGCCAAGCCAAGGGCGAGTCCGTGAGCCTTGCCGACGGCTATCGGCAATTGGCGCAAATCCTCTCGAATTTGGAAACGGAACGCTAACTTTGTCGGGCCATCATCCACGGCACGTCATTAGCTGCGCCGGCGGGGCCCAGGGGGAGCCGGCCTTGTCCCGCGTTCAAAATCGGGACTTCTGGGGAGTATGAGTCGATGAAGTCACGTGACACGCTGATCCGCCTGAAGAAGTTTCAGGTCGACGAGAAGCGCCGCAGGGTCGCCCAGATTGAAGGCATGATCGCCGATTTCCAGCGCATGTCGGTGGAGCTTGAACGCGAGATTCAGGCCGAGCAGGAGCGCGCCGGGATCAACGATCCCGCCCACTTCGCCTATCCGACCTATGCCAAGGCCGCGATCCAGCGCCGCGAAAACCTGACCCGCTCCGCTGACGAACTACGCATCCAACTCGAAGAGGCCAAGGCACAGCTCGGCGAAGCCTTCGAGGAACTCAAGAAGGTTGAACTCCTGGATGAGCGCGACCAGGCCCGCGAGCGCGCTGAAGAGAGCGCCCGCGAGCAGGCTGACATGGACTCGATCGGCTTGATGCGCGCGCGCCTCGGCGTCGCCTGAATCCTGAACCTCTGCGCGTCGGACGGGAACCAAACCCGGGCTGCAAGGCCCGGGTTTTGCTTTGGAAAGGCCGCCGCATCCGATCGGCTGGTGGATCGCGGCGTGCCAAACTATGCTACGAGGCAGATAGGATTAATTCCCGGCATCAGGCGAACAGGGATCGCAATTGGGGGATGCTGAATGCTGACGCCGGCTGAGTTGGTCTGGCTGGTCGCCGCCGTTGCGAAGGGGGATGAGGCCGCTTTCGAGCGCTTGTACGCGGCCACACGGGCGAAACTCTTCGGAGTTGTCCTGCGTATCTTGCGGCGACAGGATCTTGCCGAGGAGGTCATTCAGGATACCTACGTCAAGATCTGGAACAGCGCGGGACAATTCAATCCGGCGCTGGCGTCGCCGATCACCTGGATGACATCCATTGCTCGCAACCGCGCCATCGACCTGGTCCGCAAGAAGAGCGAAATCTCGCTGGAGGAAGAGCCTGCGGCGATGGAGGTCGCGGCCGAGACGCCCGATCCGCTGGCGCGGCGCGAGATGACGGAAGAACTGCGCCGGCTGCTGGAATGCGTCGGCCGTCTGGAGCCGGACCGGCAGAAGCTCGTGCTGCTCGCCTATTACAACGGCTGGAGCCGCGAGCAACTCGCCGCCAAGTTCGAGACGCCAGTGAACACGGTGAAGACATGGCTGCGCCGCAGCCTGCTGGAGATCAGGGAGTGTCTTGGGTTTTGAAGGCTGCTTGGACCTTGAAGATCTTGATATTTGCGTGATGGCCGATAACGAGGACCATATCGCGCTCGCCGCCGAGTATGCGCTGGGCACGCTCGATGCGGAGGAGCGCGCGCAGGTCGAGACCATGATGGCGATGGACAAGGAGTTCGCCGCCCTCGTGCAGGCTTGGGAATTCAGGCTCGGCCCGCTCAACCAGATGGTGGGCCTGGTCGAGCCGCGGCCGATCGTGTGGGAGAACATCAAGAGCGCGATCAGTCAGTCCTCCGCACCGCGGGCGCCGTTGGCGCTGCCGCCGGAAGTGCCGTCCCCGCCACCGCCCGTCGAGCAGACAGTCGCGGAGGCGCCGGTCCAGCAAGCGCCGATCGTCGACGACGGCCGCGTCGTCCAACTCACAAGCCGGCTGAGGCGCTGGCGCGGCGTGGCGTCGGCGGTCAGCGCGATTGCGGCGGCGCTCCTGGTGGTGCTGGGGCTTCAAGTCTACCAGCCCGAGTCCCTGCCTGACGCCATCCGTCCGACGCCCCGCGCGCAGATTGCGGAAGTGAAGACGCCGCCATCGGGACAATATGTCGCCGTGTTGCAGCAGGACGGCAACTCGCCGGCCTTCATCCTGACCGTCGATGCCGCCACCAAGAATTTCACGGTGCGCCGGGTCGGGGCGACGCCGGAGGCCGGCAAGAGCTTTGAGCTCTGGCTGATCTCCGACCAGCTTCCGCAGCCGCGCTCGCTCGGCGTCATCGGCGCGGGTGAGTTCACCGAGCGCCCGGTGCCGTCGTCCTACGATGCCGCCACGATCAACGACGCGACCTTTGCCGTCACCGTCGAGCAGGCGGGCGGATCGCCGACGGGCAGCCCTACTTCGGCGCCGATCTTTTCCGGCAAGCTGATCGAGAGCGTGCCGCCCGCGCCGGCGGGGAACCGCTGATTCAGATAAAAAGAAAACGCCCGTGGGGAGCGGGCGTTTTCGATAGTCAACTTGGGGGTAGTTGGGGGTCTTAAATATCCACGTGGCCTTTGGGGGGCTGTAAAGAACCACGTGAATTCCGTAAAATCCT
Organism: Bradyrhizobium cenepequi; assembly: GCF_020329485.1. GTDB lineage: Bacteria > Pseudomonadota > Alphaproteobacteria > Rhizobiales > Xanthobacteraceae > Bradyrhizobium > Bradyrhizobium cenepequi. Next base: position 65,077 of record NZ_JAGKJI010000018.1, on the reverse strand, counting down.
TCTCTAACGTATGAGCGAATTGTTCGATGAAGTGATGGCCACCGGCTTGCCGGCCTTCATCACCCGCGCGGTCTGGTACTCGTCCGCGCTCGTGCGCGACATGATGCCGATGCCGGCAACGATCACACCCGCCACGAGTGCGACGACCACAATCTTCAGATGGGTCGTTCGATCCGCGCTGTAGATCGAGTGGTTCATGAAGGTCTCCTGCCGCCTTCCCTGTCGCTTTACTTTTGTCGGACACCTCTTCCGACAGGTTCAACATCGTCGCGCCTTTCCAACATAGGAATCGCGAATTCCGTTCCGTAGAGGTCATCACAAGCCCGTGAATAGACGTGATCCAACGCGATCAAGATCAACGTTGGAGAGAATATTATCTAGTTATTTCAATGTTTTAGATCGAAAGTGCCATGCACTGCCGGTAAGCTGTTGAAATTAAGCCATTTTCCACAAACAAGTTGCATGTGACGAAAATGCTTCGCCGCCAAGCAACCGATTTGTGCCCGGTTACACGCTACCGACCGTCTTCAAGCGTGCCCGCGGATGGATCTCGGCCTGCGACAGAACCGTGGTCTGCGAGCGGAACCGCTCAACCAGTGAGCGAACAAAGGGCCGGATCGCCGCCGAAGTCACCAGCACCGGCGCCTCGCCTTCGCGCGCGGCCTGCTCGAAGGCATTGCGGGTGGCGGTCATGAACTCCGACAGTTTCGACGGCTGCATCGCAAGGCTCCGGTCCTCGCCGGTGCCTACGATCGATTCCGCGAACGCCTGCTCCCAGCGCGCCGATAGTGCGATCAGCGGCAGGTAGCCGTTGTAGGAGGTATTCTGCGCGCAGATCTGCCGCGCCAGGCGCGCGCGGACATGCTCGACCATGGTCGCCGGATTGCGCGAGAAGGCAAGCGCGTCCGCGATGCCTTCGAGGATGGTCGAGAGGTCGCGGATCGAGACGCGCTCGGCCAGCAGCAATTGCAGCACGCGCTGGATGCCGGAGATCGTGACCTGGCTTGGCACGATATCCTTGATCAGCTCGCCCTGCTCCTTCGGCAGCTCCTTGAGCAGCTTCTGCACCTCGCCGTAGGACAGCAAGTCCGACATGTTGTTCTTGAGCAGTTCAGTGAGGTGCGTTGACAGCACGGTCGCAGCATCGACCACGGTGTAGCCCTTCAGCGAGGCCTCTTCCTTCAGCGCGGCGTCGACCCAGGTTGCGGGCAGACCAAACGTCGGCTCGACGGTGTGGATGCCGGGGACCTGGACCTGGTTGCCGGCGGGGTCCATCACCATGAACTGGTTCGGCCAGATCCGTCCCGTGCCGGCGTCGACCTCCTTGATCTTGATGACGTAGGTGTTGGCCTCGAGCTGGACGTTGTCGAGGATGCGCACCGCCGGCATCACGAAGCCCATCTCGACCGCGAGCGAGCGGCGCAGCGCCTTGATCTGCTCGGTCAATCGGTCGGTGCCGTCAGGGCCGTTGACAAGCGGGAGCAGCGCATAGCCGAGCTCGATCTTGAGGTCGTCGATCTTGAGCGCGCTCGAGATCGGCTCCTCGGCGGCCGCTGCAGCCGCAGCAGCCGCCACAGCGGGGGCGGCCGCAGCTGCGGCTTCGGCGGCCTTGGCGGCATGCTTCTGCTTGCGTGCGTTCCAGGCCAGCGCGGCGGCGCCGGAGCCGAGCGCCAGGAACGGGATCATGGGAATGCCCGGCAGCAGCGACAGCACGATCATCACGCCGGCCGACATGCCGAGCGCCTGCGGATAGCCCGAGAGCTGCTTCATCAGCGCCTTGTCGGCGGCCCCGGACACGCCGGCCTTCGATACCAGGAGGCCCGCGGCGGTCGAGACGATCAGCGCCGGGACCTGCGTCACCAGGCCGTCGCCGACGGTCAGCACGGTGTAGGTGCGCGCGGCTTCGCCAAAGCCCAGTCCCTGCTGGGCGACACCGATGATGATGCCGCCGACGACGTTGATGAACACGACGAGCAGGCCGGCAATGGCGTCGCCACGGACGAATTTCGAGGCGCCGTCCATGGCGCCGAAGAAGCCGCTTTCGTCCTCCAGCTCCTTGCGCCGCTCCTTGGCGACCTTTTCGTCGATCAGGCCGGCGGAGAGGTCGGCGTCGATTGCCATCTGCTTGCCCGGCATCGAATCCAGGTGGAAGCGTGCCGCGACTTCGGCGATGCGGCCTGAACCCTTGGTGATGACCACGAAGTTGACGATGACCAGGATCGCGAACACGATGATCCCGATCACGAAATTGCCGCCCATCACGAAATTGCCGAAGGCCTCGATGACGTGGCCAGCCGCCGCCGTCCCCTCGTGCCCGCGCGACAGGATCAACCGGGTCGAAGCCATGTTGAGCGACAGCCGCAGCATGGTCGAGATCAGCAGAATGGTCGGGAACGAGGAGAATTCCAGCGGCGCCTGGATGAACAGCGCCGTCATCAGGATCAAGACCGACAGCGTGATCGAGATCGCCAGGAACAGGTCGAGCACGATCGCGGGCAGCGGCAGGATCAGCACCACCAGGATGGTGAGGATGCCGAACGCCAGCGCGATGTCGCCGCGCTTCAGGACGTTGGTGATGTCGGCAAAAGAGAAGCCGCCGGATGCCGTGCCCTGACCCGCCGTCACGTCGACCATGGTAGCCCGATCCCCCGCGCCTGCCGGCCGCGGCCGCCAAATGTCTGCCCGGCGGCTTGCGGGCCGCCGCTCCGAAAGTGAGGCACCGCGCTGGCGTCCACGGGGGATCTCCTCCCGTCATACGCGACCGATGACACTCGACTTCACCCGGCAATTTTTGCCCAGCGTATGGTTATTAAAGGGTTAACGGGGTTGCTTGGCCGTCATTCCGGGGCGATGCGCCGCACTGCGAGCGAACCCCAGCCCGTAGGATGGGTAGAGCGCAGCGAAACCCATAGGCTTCTGAGCAAGCGGCGCGAGTGATGGGTTTCGCTGCGAGGCTGAGCAAGTATTCGATCGGCTCTCGAAGGAGTAGAAATCCATTCTCGGTCCTGCTGCGTGGCGCAAGGAAAATTCCGCGATGGCCTCCGCGTGCGCTATACCGGCGAACGATTTTCTACGGGCGGACGGCCGTCGCGAATACTTGCTCAGCCTCTGCGCTCTACCCATCCTACGATTCCGTCATTGCGAGCGGAGCGAAGCAATCCATGCCTCCGCACGCGGCGCGATGGATTGCTTCGCTCCGCTCGCAATGACGGGGTGAGTTCTGATTTGAATTTCAAACAGCGGAGGGGACGTGCGTCCGCGTTCTCGCGGCATGATCTGCCCGAGCTTTGGGCTACTTTCCACCCTCTCATCGAAGTGAGGGCGCAGGGAAAGCCGGGTGCCGGTTGCACCCATGGACCCCATGCAACAAAAAGCACGGGGGTAGGACCACAGGTCAACCGGAGCAACACCGGCTTTCCCTGCGCAGTGGTTTACGGCTTACTTCGTGCTCTCCCCGGTGACCGGGCTTTCTTGCCACCGTCACTCTGCGGACACTTGATCCACAGAACTTAGCGCCAGCGTCGGGGCGCCAGGACCACACGACTTCGCCGTCCGCGAGTGCCGCGCTCGTCAGTCGCAACACCCGCGTCCACCGCATCTCACCGCAACGTTCGTGACGATCGCGAGCCGCCCCTCATCTGCGGTGAGACGCGCGGAGTTAAATCACTGATTTGCCCGACGACGGAAGCGGAATATTTCTTGCGCGAGGACTGGACGGGGCAAATCAGGTTGAAATGGTTGAGGAAATTAGCGCGATTGTACGGCATCCGTTCAAACGAAATGTGCATCTGTCTTGCTCTGACGAAGCTCACAAACTCATCCCATGAGCAAAGGCCATGCTCCAAGCGCGATGACCGCAAGGATCTCTAGTCCCACTGCAGCGTGACTGCGGATCACCGCCGTGCGCGACGAGCGGCAGAAGCGATGTTCCAGACCTCGGTGACGAACGGCAGCGCTACCGCGACGGATGCCCGCACCAGGTCCATGGCGACCAGGAACGGCCGCCGAGGAACATAGCCGGCCAGGCTTCCTGCAATCGGCGCGATGCCGACATAGGCAATCATCTTGATCGCCAGCGCCGTGCCCAGGACGGCGCCGGCCCTGTCGCCGGCAATCTTGAACGCCAACAAGCCGAGTGCGACCGTCATCAGGCCGGTGCCGATCAGGGCGATGACCTGGGCGGCGGCGAACAGGTGGCGATAGGTGCGGCTGGCAAGGACGGCCAGCATGGCAGGCTATTCCGCTGCCCGTCTCGGCACGAAATGCTGTGTCTCCGGCTGCGAGCGCCGCCGCGCGAAATAGGCATACAGCGCCGGCAGCACCAGCAGCGTCAGCAATGTCGCCGTCAGCAACCCGCCGATCACGACGGTGGCGAGCGGCCGCTGCACTTCCGCACCGGTGCCGGTCGCCAGCGCCATCGGCACGAAGCCAAGCGACGCAACGAGAGCGGTCATGACGACCGGCCGGAAACGGGTCAATGCGCCCTCCTGAATCGCGGTCCGCGTATCCATGCCATCGCCGATCAGCTTGCGGATTTGGCTCAGCATCACGAGGCCGTTCAGCACCGCTACGCCGGAGAGCGCGATGAAGCCGACGGCGGCCGAGATCGAGAACGGCATGCCGCGCAACCACAGCGAGACGATGCCACCGGTCAAGGCGAGAGGGACAGCACTGAAGACGAGCACCGCATCGCGAGCCGATCCCAGTGCACCGAGCAGCAACAGGAAAATCATCGCAAAGCAGCCTGGCACCACGAACAAGAGGCGTTGGCGGGCGACCGAGAAATTCTCGAACTGGCCGCCCCAGGTCAGATAGGTGCCCGGCGCGAGCTTTATCTGCTCGTCAACCTTGGCCTGCGCCTCGGCAACCAGCGAACCGATATCCCGCCCACGCACCTCGGCGGTCGCGACCACGCGCCGCTTGCCGTTTTCGCGGCTGATCTGGTTGGCGCCCTCGGTCAATTCGAACGAAGCGAGGGTACGCAAGGGGATGGAAGCTGCGGGTGCATTGGGGTTGGCATGCGGCAGCGGCACCGGCAGGTTTTCCAGCGCGGAAACATCGGAGCGCAACGCGTCGTTCAGGCGGACCACGATCTGGAAGCGACGGTCACCCTCGAACACGAGGCCAGCGACCCGGCCGCCAATGGCGGTTTCGATCAGGTCCTGGATGGTGGCGAGGTTGAGTCCGCGGCGCGCGATCTCGGCTTTGTCGATCCTGATCTCCAGGAACGGCAGGCCGGTCGTCTCCTCGACCTTGACGTTTTGAGCACCCTCGATCCGGCGGAGGGCGTTGGCAATGCTCTCGGCCGTCCGTTGCATTTCGGCAAAATCGTCGCCGAAGACTTTGACGGCCAGGTCCTCGCGCACGCCGGCGATCAATTCGTTGAAGCGCATCTCGATCGGCTGCGAGAAGCCGAGCTTGTTACCCGGCAATTTGCTCGCCTCGGCTTCGATCTCCTTGATGAGATCATCCTTGGACATCGAGGGGGTCGGCCACTCGCTCTGCGGCTTGACGATGATGTAGGTGTCGGAGGCGCTCGGTGGCATCGGATCGGCGGCAAGGTCGGGCGTGCCGGTTCGCGAGAATACGAAGGCGACCTGCGGGAACTTGCTGACCGACCGCTCGATCAGGAGCTGCATCGCCTGCGCCTGCACCAGCGAGGTGCTGGGCACGCGCTTGACCTCCATTACGATGTTCTTCTCGTCCAGCGTCGGCGTGAATTCCTGCCCGAGCCGGGTGAACAGCGCACCCGCCCCGAGGATCAGAAGTAACGCCAGCCCAATCACCGGCAGCGGCGCGCGGGCGGTACGGGAGAGCAGCGGCGCATAGGCGGATTTCAGCGCGCGGATGATGGCATTCTCCTGCTCGCGCACAGGCTTTGAGATCGCGATCGCGATCGCCGCCGGCACGAAGGTCAACGACAGCACGAACGCGGCCACGAGCGCGATCATGACGGTGAGCGCCATCGGCTCAAACGTCTTGCCTTCGACGCCGGTGAAGGTGAGGAGCGGAACGTAGACCAGGATGATGATGAGCTGGCCGTAGACCGTCGGCCGGATCATTTCGGTTGCGGACGCGGTGACCGTTTCAAGCCGCTCAGGCAACGATAGCGCGCGCCTAAGCTCGCGCTGCCGTTCGGCGAGATGCCGCAGGCTGTTCTCCGCGATGATGACGGCGCCATCGACGATCAGGCCGAAATCGAGCGCGCCGAGGCTCATCAGGTTGGCGCTGAGCCGTCCCTGCAGCATGCCGGTCGCGGTCAACAGCATCGTCAGCGGAATCACGCAGGCCGTGATCAGTGCCGCGCGGAAATTGCCAAGCATCAGGAACAACACGGCGATCACCAGCAGCGCGCCTTCTGCCAGGTTGGTCGCGACCGTCTCGATCGTGGCGTCGACCAGTTGGGTTCGGTTAAGGACTGTTCGGGCACGGATGCCGGGTGGCAGGGTCCGGCTGATCTCCTTGATCTTGCGGTCGGCAGCGGCGGCGACCGTGCGGCTGTTACCGCCAATCAGCATCAGCGCGGTGCCGAGCACCACCTCGCGGCCGTCGATGCTGGCGCTGCCGGTGCGCAGTTCCTTCCCGATTGCGAGGTCGGCGATATCGGACATGCGGACCGGCACGCCGCCTCGTGTCGTCACCACGATCCTGCCGATATCATCGAGATTTTCCACCCGCCCGCTGGCCCGGACGACGACGCCTTCGCCGTTTTGCTCGATGAAGTTGGCGCCGCGGCTGATATTGTTCGCCTCGATGGCGGCGATCACTTGGGTGAACGAGAGCCCGTAGGCTGCAAGCCGGACCGGATCGGGCTGCACCTGGAACTGTTTCACGAAACCGCCGATCGCATCCGCCCCAGCGACGCCGGGAACGGTCCGCATCTGCGGTCGGATGATCCAATCCTGGACCGTGCGGAGATAGACCGTGCGCTGAAAATCGTCCGTCAGCCGTTCGCCTTCGGGCGTGAGGTAGCTGCCGTCGCTCTGCCAGCCGGGCTTGCCGTCCTGCACCGGCGTGGTCGCCCCGGGTTTTTCGTATTCCACCGCCCACCAGTAGATTTCGCCGAGGCCGGTGGAGATCGGTCCCATCCGGACGTCGACGCGGGGCGGGAGGTTGATCTTTGCCTCGTTAATGCGTTCCGCGACCTGCTGGCGGGCAAAATAGATGTCGGTGCGGTCGGCGAACACAGCGGTGATCTGCGCGAACCCGTTGCGCGAGAAAGATCGGGTCGATTCCAGCCCGGGTGTCCCGGCGAGCGCGGTCTCCAGCGCCACTGTGACCTGCTTCTCGATCTCGACCGGCGTCAGCGCCGGCGCAACTGCGTTGACCTGGACCTGGACATTGGTCACGTCGGGAACGGCGTCAATCGGCAGCCTGGTCAGCGACCAGAAACCGGATGCGGCAGCAGCGAGCGTGACCAGCACAACGAGCCCGCGCTGGCGAACGGAGAAATCGACGATCCGGCCGATCATCGCCTAGTCCTCGTCGCGAGGTTTTGCGAGTTCCGCCTTGAGCGAGAAGGTATTCGAAACGGCAATGGTTTCGCCGGGAGCTATTCCGGAGGCGATCTCAACGGACTGGCCGTCCTGCTCGCCAAGCACGACATTGCGTTTTTCAAACCCGTCCTTGCTGCGGACGAAGATCGCCTTTCTACCGTCGACATTCTGGATCGCGGTTGCCGGCACGACGACGTCGACCCGACGCTCGTTGAGTGCAATCGCGGCGGTGACGAACGATCCCGGACGCCAGTATCCATTCGTATTGTCGAGAGCCGCCACGACGCGGGCGGTCCGAGTTTCCTTGTCGAGCAACGGGCTGACGAACACGATCTTGCCCGTTGCCGTCTCGGGCAGTCCGCGCGCGGAGAGGCGCACCGACTGGCCCTCCGTGACCATAGGCAGGTCGGCGGAAGAGACAGACAGTTCGACCCAGACGCGGCTGAGATCGACGATGACAAAGAGCTCGGTCTCGAGATTGTCGCGCCCCACCGCCGCGCCAAGCTCGACCTTGCGTTCGGCGAGCCGACCCGAGACCGGGGCGCGGACGTCCTGGCTGCGCAACGACGTGTCTGAGGATTGCGGCAGGCCGGCGATTTCGTGTGCCTCTACGCCCAGTGCGAGCAACTTCTGGCGAGCGATGTTGAGGCGCATCTCGGTCTGCGCGGCGGCATTGCGCGACTTGATGTATTGTTGCTCCGGAACCGCTCGTCCTTCCCACAGCGACTTGTCGCGTGAGGTGAGGTCCTGCTGCAACTCATTGGCAAGACGGGTGGCGAGGTACTCGCTCTTGGCGTCCGCTACTTCGCGACTTTCGAGCACAGCAAGCACGTCCCCCTTCGTGACGTCATCGCCGATATTCTTGCGCAGCTCGGCCACTGTCCCGGACAGCTTCACCGAAACATGGGACACCCGGCCAGCATCTGGAGTCACTGTCCCCGGCACGGCCAGGCGTTTCGCTACCATTCCGGCGCCTGCCGTTGCCAGGTCGATGTGCGCCAGCTTGATCCGGTCGTCGTCCATGGCAACGATGGGTATCCTCGGTTCGGTCTGCCCGGGCTTGCTGCTGGCCTGCGTCGGGGCATTGCCCGGCGCGATACCAACGGCGCGTTGCAGCGTAGCCCACACGCCCGGCGTCAGCGCCACGGCCGCGGCGCCGGCCATGAAGGCAATCGCTGCGATGATGGAGCGGCTTGCCATTGACGGCTCTTTGATCGGACGAAAGGACACTGCAGCCCTAGAGATACTTGGAGATGGCCTTGAAGTCGGCCACCACGCTCTTCGTCGATTTCACGGAACCGTTCACTGCTGTATCCAGGCAGTGATCGACATGATCGTGAATCAAGCTTCGCTTGGCTTCGCTGATCGCCTTCTCGACGGCATGAAGTTGCTGGGCGAGATCGAGGCACGGCCGCCCCTCGCCAAACATTTCAATCACGCGACGCAGATGCCCTTCGGCCCTGCGAAGCCGCTTGAGGATTTCCGGATGGGTTTCGTGGATGTGCTCATGAGTCATGGCAAGACCCTATCCCCCGGGAGGGGATAGGGCAACCAGATTTGCACCGGCGCGATTGCCGATGGGCGCCCCAGCCTGCGTGGCGATCAGTCGCGGGCCCGGCCGGTCCGCGCTGCGACCGCGACGCGAGTCGCTTCACGATGCATTTCTCAGTCGGCTGCCGTGACAGTATAGTCGGAGAATTGCACGTGGCTATCGGCCTTCGACCACAGGCCGACGCGGCCTGAGACGGGCTGCGCCAGTGTGTGCTCGAGATAGAGCTTGCCATCGAGATAACCCGCGACCTTTGTGCCGTTGATGCGGATCTTGAGGTCGTGCCATTGGCGCGTGGCGGTTGGCGTGTTGCGCACCCATTTGACCGACGAGCGCTTGCCCTTCTCGAACTTCCAGAGCACGAGGTTGTTTTCCAGACAGTTGGCGCGGATGGTCAGGTAGTCGCCGTTCGGCTTCAGGTTGAACAGGATTCCGGCACCCTGATCGATGCGGCCTGACAATCCCTGGAAGCGCACCGTGATCTCGCCGTCGGTGAAGTTTTGGATGTCGGGCGCGATCGCGTAGGGGAAATAGGCATAGGCCTGGACGCGGTCGAGGAATTCGGCGTAGCGCTCGCCATAGAGCGCGCGCGCCTTGTCGGCGATCCCGGCAGACGATTGTCCCTCCTTCCACTGCCGGCCGTCCACGGCGAGCACCTTCTTGCCGCTATCGCTCTCGATCCGCCAGGTGCCGACGACCGGCACCAGCGATTTCGGTTCGGCGCCAATGGTGTCGTCGACGAAGTCGATTTTCGTCGGCTGCCCGGCGAGTGCCGGCAGCACCAGTACTGCGAGAACCGTCGCGGCAGCGACGCGTCCGATGCTTCCTGCTGTGGTCATGGTTGAGCTCCTTTGCAGGTGAACAGGGATATGACCGGCGGCCGTCGGCTCCACCACCAGGCGCCGGCGATCAACAGCGGCAGCCCGCCGATGAACCAGAACAGTGTCGCATCCGCCGTGGCGACCAGCGGATAGCCCGGATATGCGTCACCAGGTGCGGCCGCGGGCGGCTGCACGCCGGCCAGGGCGTACAGCAGCGGCAGGACTTCGCGCGGACTGGTTGAGCGGCTGACATCCGATCGGGTGCCGTAGGAATATTCGATTTCGCCATAAGTATCGTTGGCGGGTCGGCTGGCGGCATCGCGGCGGCTGCCGGCGAGAACGATCAAAACGTTTGGCATTGCGCGATCGAGCTTCGCCAGCACGTTGCGCTGCAGATCGCCATAGCGTGGATCCTCCGGTGCGAGATAGACCTTGATGATCAAAGGCAATCGGAGGGTGGCGAGCAGCCGCTGATCGGCCGCCGGGAAGGAGTTCCGCCGATCCTCGGTGACATCGATCGTTTGCCTGATCTGTGTCGACAGGCCGAGCGTCAGCAGGGTGGCGAGGACGCACGGGACGGAACGTATGCACTTGGTTTGTGTTGCCACGCCGGGCAGCAGCCAGACGGACGCGAGGGCGGACAGGCCCGCGATTGCGCCGGTCCCGCCGAGCACCAGCCCGGCGGAGAACAGGCCTTGTTCGAACGGGCGGAGCACTTGCGTCAGCGATAGTTGTGCGACAAAGGCCGCGACGCCGGAATGGCCGGCAAGGGTGAAATCGAGCACCCATGATCCGATCGTCACCGCCAGCGCAATGATGGCGGCCGTGGCCGAGCTGTCGGCAATGGTCGCGGCGAATAGTGCGATCGCGCCCACGAGCAGGCCGTAGAGCAGATGGCCGAACAGGAGATTGACAGTCTCGGATGCCGCAAGATGCCCGCCGATCATCGCCCAGATTGCCAGTGCTGAAAGAGCGGGGATGCTTACCAGGGTCCAAGCCGCGAGCACGGCGGTCAGCTTGGCAAGAATGAGCGTCGAGGATCGATAGGGCAACTGGACCAACAGGCTCAGCGCGCCCGACTCCTTTTCCTGACCCAGCACGCGGATTGCCACGAATGGGAACAACAGCGTGACCGCGACGTAGAACGAGCCGAACGTCGGCACCAGGATGCCGTCGAGCGGCGACAGACTTGCCGCCAGCACCGGAGATTGCTGCGCCGACGCGCTCGCTTCGCCATAGAGCGAGACGGCTTGAACGAAGCTGTAGCCGATCAACGGACAGACCAGGAGCAGCATCGTCCACAGCGCCCGGCCGCAGACAATCTCGGCCAGTTCCTTCGCAAGCAGCGGAGCGAGCGGCGCCTGGCGAGCGCGATATGGTTCATGTGAGCGCAAGAAAAATCTCCTCCAGCGAACCGCCGGCCAGCGCCGTTTTCGCGCGCAGCTCGCCGAGGGTGCCGATGCCGCGCACTTTTCCGCCGGCGAGCAGCAGAAAGCGGTCGCAGGCGCGCTCGGCATCCGCAAGCTGGTGGATGGCGAGGATGAAGGTGCGTCCGCGCGCTGCTTCCTGGCGGATCACGTCGATGATGGCTCGCGTCTGCCTGATGTCGAAGCCATCGAACGGTTCGTCCATCACCAGCACGTCGTGCGGCGTCAGCAGGCCGAGCCCCAACAGCAGCCGGCGGCTAAATCCCTTGGACAGCGCATGCACGCGCTTGCCAAGCACCGGCGTCAATCCGACGGAAGCGATCGTTGCGGCCACCTGCGCTTCCGTTCGCTTGTAGACCCGCGCAAAGAAGGTCATGACGTCGATGGCGAACCGGTCCTGATAGGGCCGTATGCCGTCAGGCAGATAGAACAGCGCTTCCTTTCTCCGCTGCTGCGGCAATTCCTCTCCGCACCAGAACGCGACGCCTTGCTCCGCTGGAAGCAGGCCCGCAAGCACTTCCAGCAAGGTCGTCTTCCCGGCCCCGTTCGGACCGACAATGCCAAGGATTTCGCCGGCCGCGATGGAAAATGAGACGCGCGCGATCGCTGTCTCCCCGTCGTAGCGCTTGGCGAGGTTTTCCACGCGCAAGAGCTCGCGGGACGAATTGCGAGCGGCGTCATCCGCGAAGATCATAGGCTGGCTCCCATCGCGGCGCGCGCACCATCGACGTAGTTACTCCTTGCGAAGCTCTATGATCGTTCTCTCTTCACCGATCCTCTCCACTGTCAGTTCGACCGGATCGCCATAGCGGACCGAATTGAAGATCAGGCCGTCCTGGACCTTGAACTCTTCCGTCGTGTCAGGGGATAGCCGGACCTTCAGCGTATCGTGGCCTTGGTCGATGCTATCGATGACACCGCGCAGCGTCTCGGTCGCGGGTTTTGTCGCGACGCTCTCGGTGTCTCGGACAACAATTTCCTGCTCGGCTGTCGCGGCGGCCGCCGGCTGCGGAAGGACCGCGCCGGCTGCGATCACGGCGAAGATTGCAGTGAGCGAGCTAAGGACGATGGATGACATGGCTGCACCTGTCACTTCTGCGCCACCGCGGTCTTGTCGAGCGCGGCGCGGACGCTTCGGGCGAGCTTCAGCGCGTCGTCGTTGGCCCAGAAATGGATGAAGAACATCCGGGGTTGCTCGTCGAGCATGTGGCTGTGGATCGCGGTCACCTCGATGTCGCCTGCGCGCAAGGCTCGGATCAGCGGATTGACCTCATCGCCGGTGACGAGGAAGTCGCCGGTGATGGCGGCCTTGCCGCCGCCGGTCGGCTGGAAGTTGATTCCGTTAGCGCCGCCCATCGCGGGGGTGACTGTCATGCCGGCTTCGGCCGCCGGATCGCGGCGCGGGATCGCGAACTGATCGACGCCGCCGGTCACCATTCCCTTGGCGCGCATGATCTCGTCGAGCTTCGCGGTGTCGAGGTCGACGGTCGCGGCCGGGCCGGCGGTGGTCGGCGCATCGAACGGCGTCTTGCTGCCGGTGGACAGCGCCTCGTGAATCGCAGTGGCCAGCTTGGCCGGATCGCCATGTCCGCCGACGTGCATATAGAACGTCGCCGGCGAAGCGCGCAGGATGTGGTTGTGGACCGCAGTGATGTCCAAGCCACTGTTCAAGAGCTTCGTCATGACAGGCGTGATCTCGGATTCGAGCAGGACGAGATCGCCCATCACCATCGCCTGACCATTCACGGGGGCGAAGGCCACCCAGCCGCCGAGCGCGAGCGCGGGCTTTATCGCCACGCCGTCAAGGGTGACGTGCAGATCGGACCGCGGCAGGCCATAGCGATGGACCTCGCCGCTGACGGTAGCCGTTTTGCCGAGCGCGGCGTCCACCTTCTTCCAGTCGATCGCCTCTGCATGCGCATCCGAGATAAACGGCTCGGCAAAGATGTTCCAGTCGACGGGCTGCGCCGCCGCGAGGTTGGGCAACAGCAAGGCCGCCGCGATGGCGGTAAGGCGAGACGTCTTGGTCATGGGGATTTCTCCTCTTGTTGGAGTTCGTGTATTGGAGATGCTTGTGCTCGCGAGGGCAGCGCGCAGCTCTACCGCCGCTCCTTGAACTGACCGCTGCTGTCGACGACGATGTGGACTTCCTTTCCGTCTTTCACCGCCTTCACGATCGTGCCTTCGGCGGTTGATTTCATTTCACCGACTTGCGAGTAGCCTGCGGCCTCAAGCTTCGCGACGAGTTCCTGTTGTGTCAGGGCATAAGCAGGCGACAGCACGCCCGTCATCGCCAGGCAAAGGGCTGCGCCAGAGATCAGTCGCATCATGGTCTTTGCTCCCAGGTTGTGCCTCCAGCCCGTTGTTTGCGGTTGTCGTCAGATGATGCCCGTCAGGCGCAACAGGACGCCGGTGATGCAGGACGCTGCGAGGACGACGAGCATCCCCATATTGAAGCGAAAGATCGCGGTGGCTGCCGCGATCGACAGGGCAAGCGCTGGCCAATCCACGCTGCGCAGTATCGGCGCATCGAAGAAGAGGCCGAAGCCTTGCACCGGGACGGTCTGCCGGAAGATCGTGTGCAGCGCGAACCAGATCGAGAGATTGAGGATGACGCCGACGACCGCGGCGGTGATCGCCGAAAGCGCGCCCACGAGCGCCTTGTTGCCGCGCATTGTCTCGATATAGGGAGCGCCGAGGAAGATCCAGAGAAAGCAGGGCGTGAACGTGACCCAGGTCGCGAGCAGCCCTCCGAGCGTGCCCGCCAGCATCGGGGACAGTCCACTTGCCCCACGGAATGCGGCCATGAAGCCCACGAACTGAACGACCATGATCAGCGGTCCGGGCGTCGTCTCGGCCATGCCGAGGCCGTCGAGCATCTCGCGAGGCTCGACCCAGTGATAATAGTTGGCTGCCTGCTGCGCGACGTAGGCGAGCACCGCGTAGGCACCGCCAAACGTCACCATCGCCATCTTGCTGAAGAAGATCGCGACCTGGCTGAAGACGTTGGACGGACCGAGGCCAACGAGCAAAGCGGCCACCGGAATGAGCCAGAGTGCAAGCCACGTGACACCGACGCGCAGCGCCCGGGACGCGCTGGGCCGCACGTGGTCAGGAATCGCTTCGTCGAGCATGCTGTCGATCGCGGCGGCATTCTTTCCGCCGTGCTCGATTGCGGCGAACTCCGGCCTGCCGAGCCGGGCGCCGATGTAGCCGATGACGCCGGCTGCCACGACGATCAGCGGAAACGGCGCGGCGAAAAAGAAGATCGCGACGAACGCGATCGCCGCGATCGCAATCATGATTGGGTTGCGAAGGGCGCGCTTGCCGATCCGGACCACCGCCTGGATCACGATGGCGAGCACCGCCGCCTTCAGGCCGAAGAACAGCGCCTCGACAAAACCCACGTTGCCGTAGGCGGCATAGATGTAGCTGAGCGCCATAATGGCGATGACGCCGGGCAGGATGAACAGGCCTCCCGCCACGATGCCGCCGACAGTGCGGTGCAGGAGCCAGCCGATATAGGTCGCAAGCTGCTGCGCCTCGGGCCCGGGCAGCAGCATGCAGTAGTTGAGCGCGTGCAGGAAGCGCCCTTCCGAAATCCAGTTCTTCTCCTCGACGAGGATGCGATGCATCACCGCGATCTGCCCGGCCGGGCCGCCGAAGCTCAAGATCGCGACGCGCAACCAGACCACGAGCGCATCGGCAAAGGCGATGCCGTGCGCGTCGTCGCGCGAAGCGGCTTTCGAGTCTGCGGTGAGCTCGGTCATGGCTTCACCTTGCTGGTCGGCCAGTTATGGGTCTCCCTGGTCGCATCGCGACACCAGCGGTAGAAGGCATCGTAGAGAAGAAGGCCGGCGTTCAACTGCTCGAGGTCGTCGTCGTACATGCGCGACAGGCCGAGCGATGCCGCGAGCAGGCCTGCCGCCTCCGGGGAAAGATCGAGACGCGCGGTGTCGGCCGCGCGCACCATCACGGCCAGCCGCTCCAGTGCGGGTGTCGAAAGGCCGAACTCCTGTACCATCACGTCGAACGTGCAGAGCTCGCCGCGATGGCTCCAGAACACATTCTCGATATCGAACGGCGTGGCAGCAAAGCGCTCGGCGACCGCAACCACTTCCGCAGGAGTGACGAACAGGAACACCGCTGCGGGATCGACGAAGCGGCGGATCAGCCAGGGACAGGCGATGCGATCGATCTTCGGGCGCGATCGCGTCACCCAGACGGTGCGCCCGCGCCCGTCACGCTTCGGAATCTTGTCGGCGGGCACGGTGGGAAGGTCCGCCTGCTTCCAGCCGAGATGGCCGCCTTCGAGAATCTCTGCCGCGATGCCATTGTGGCGGAGCCACGCGGACGTGCCTTCGCTGAGCTTCTGGCCCTTATTGCAGATGACGACGGTCGACCGGCCGGCCAGGTCTCGCGCCCAGTCGTGAACGTCGAGATGCGAGCGACGCGTTGCGCCCGGGATCAGGCGTGGATCCGCCGCGAAGTCCTCATCGAGGCGGACGTCGATCAGAACAGGCACGCTAGCCGTGCCAATCAATCGTGAAAGCTTGTCAGGGGAAATCGAGGTGTATGAAGACATGCTGCGTCCCTCATAAGTTAAGGACGCGATGCTTGGGCATGTCGCCTCGCGGGGAGATCGCCTAATCCCCGTGAGGGGAAATAAACTCCTTGCTGCCGGCCATGTCAATCGACACTGCGCTGCCTTGATGGCCCTGACAAATCTTGATCGGATGGTTCCAGTCGGTTCCGCGGGCTGTTAGTCCAATCTGCCGTAGCCTCGCGCGGCGAAGCGGAGCAGTATGCCGTTTCCGAACCGGCAACCAGGAACGGGCGGGAGGGGACAAGTGAGAACGGTCATTACTGGATCGATCGCCCTGACGGTCCCGATTGCCATGGGTGGCATTTGCCACGCGCAGGTCGTCGTCAAACAGGAACCGTTGGACATGAGAAACGGGGCGACCGTGCTGGTCGATGACGGCACCTGCCCGAAGGGGATGATCAAGCTCGTGACCGGAACACACGGCATGGCCATGTCCTGGCGCCTCTCTGCACACGGCAAAATGCATTTCGGGGACGAACCGATAACGCACGTCTTGTTGACCGCCTCTCCCGATTGACGCCCCAGGTTTGTGGTTCGATCTTCAACGTGCTCTTGAACCTGGCAATTGGGCCGGAGTGGAGGTCATGTGATGAGCCCCGCGAACGCAGCTTCTCGTCCGGTGGTGACCGCCGTTGCGCCCGCCGATATCGAGCGAGCCATCTCCGTTCTGGTACTTGCCTTCAACGCCGATCCGGTAGCACGTTGGACCTATCCCGATCCGGACCAGTATCTCGCATCTTTTCGGGCCCTCGTGCGCGCATTCGGTGGCGGCGCTTTCGAGCAAGATACGGCGCGCTGTGTCGATGACTGTGCAGGCGTGGCACTGTGGCTGCCGCCGGGCATCGAACCCGACGAGGCAGCTCTTGCAGCGACCATGCCGCCAGGGCGGGAGTCAGAGATGGCCGCCGTTTTCGAAGGGATGACGGCCTATCATCCCAACGAAGCTCATTGGTATCTGCCGTTGATCGGCGTCGATCCGGTGCATCGACGCAAGGGCTGTGGCGGGGCATTGCTGGCGGACGCCGTTCGGCTGTTCGATCGCGATCATGTCGCAGCCTATCTCGAATCCACCAACCCGGCCAATATTCCGCTGTATCAGCGACATGGTTTCGAGGTTCTCGGCACGGTCCAGGTGGGGGCATCGCCGCCGCTGTTTCCGATGCTGCGCCGAGCTCGCTGAAGGTGCGGGCACGTGCTGAAGCATTTCCGAACAAGAACAACAGGTCGCTGCAGCGCACCAACCAAAGATTGAATTGTCCGATGACAAAGCGGCTCCCCCGGCATAGCCTCACGAAAAATCAAATGCACGGGAGGATGGCATGCCAGAGGCAATGGTTGCAGCACGTGCGTCAGAGGCGACAAACGGCACGGCGCAACAGGTCGACGTCGCAGTGGTGGGGGCCGGGTTTGCGGGCCTCTATCTTCTCCACCGGCTATCCAAGGCCGGCTTCACGATGGTGGCGCTGGAAGAGGCCGGCGACGTCGGTGGCACCTGGTATTGGAATCGCTATCCCGGCGCACGTTGCGACATTCAGACCATCGACTACAGCTACACGTTCGATCCGGAGCTGGAGCGCGCGTGGCAATGGTCGGAGAAATATGCGACCCAGCCGGAAATCCTGCGCTATCTCGGTTTCGTCGCCGATCGCTATGATCTCAGGCGCCATATTCGCTTTCACACCAAGGTCACGGCGGCGACGTGGGATGAGACCGCGGAACGCTGGCTGCTCACGACCGACAATGGCGCGGCCGTGTCCTGTCGCTATTACATCATGGCCACGGGCTGTCTCTCCGCGCCCAAGCCGCCGGAGATCGACGGCGTCAAGGACTTCAAGGGCGAGGTGTATTTTACCAGCCGCTGGCCGCATGAAGAGGTCACCCTCGCCGGCAAGCGCGTCGGCGTCATCGGCACCGGATCGTCGGGCATCCAGTCGATCCCGGTGATCGCGGAGCAGGCGGCGCATCTCACGGTTTTCCAGCGCACGCCGAACTTTGCGCTGCCCGCGCACAATGGTCCGCCGCCGGCAGATCGGCTCGGCATGCTGGAGGGCGACCGTGCCGGCTATCGCGAACAGGCGCGGTGGTCGCTCACGGGCGTGCCATATCCGCAGCAGACGGTCGTGAGCTGGCAGTTGAGTGATGCCGAGCGGCGCGAGCGCTTCGAAAAGGCGTGGGCCGCTGGCGATCTCGTCCACGTCCTGACCCAGCTCTGGGCCGACCAGGGCGTGGACGTCGATGGCAATGCGCTGGTCGCTGAGCTGATCCGCGAGAAGATCCGCGCGGTCGTGAAGGATCCCGATACGGCCGAGGCGCTGACCCCGCACGATCATCCGTTTGGCTCCAAGCGCCCCTGTCTCGATACCAACTATTACGCCACCTATAACCGTCCGAACGTCGCGCTGGTGAACTTGCGGCAGGAGCCGATCAAGGAGATCACGGCCTCCGGCATCACGACCGACAAGCGCAGCTTCGATCTTGATGTGATCGTGTTCGCGACCGGCTTCGACGCCATGACCGGCGCCATCCGGGCGGTGCATCCGATCACGGGACGTGGTGGAAAATCGCTGTCCGACGTCTGGGCGCAGGGACCGCAGACCTATCTCGGACTCACCGTTGCCGGATTCCCCAATCTGTTCATGATCACCGGACCAGGCAGCCCGTCGGTGCTGTCGAACATGGCGGTGTCGATCGAGCAGCACATCGACTGGGTGGTCGATCGGTTGATCGCGCTGCGCGAGGCGGGCTTCACCACCATCGAGCCGACCGAGACGGCGCAGGCGGGCTGGGCGCGGCACATGACCGGCTGCTCGATGGTCACGCTGCACCGGCTCGCCAACACCTGGTACACGGGCGCGAACGTTCCGGGCAAGGCGTGGGGCGTGATGCCCTATACCGGCGGCGTCGGCCCCTATCGCAGCATCTGCAACGAGATCGCCAGTCGCGGCATGCTCGGCTTCAGGCTTACCGGGCCCGATGTCGCCGAGCAATGCAATGACGGCGAGGTCGTGCGGCTGCAACCGGATGTGCGGCTCGTGCTCGGCATGCTGGCGGACATGAACCTGCCGCCGATCGAACAGCTTGGTGCCCAGGGCGCGCGCGACTTCCTCGATGAGTTCAACAAGGGCCGTCCCGCGGGCCGGCCGGTCGGCGAGATCGTTGACGGCACGCTTCCGGGCAACGACGGTCCGCTGCCATACCGGCTCTATCGGCCGGCGACGCCGGGACCGCATCTGATCGTGGTCTATTTCCACGGCGGCGGCTGGGTCTTGGGCGATGAGCAGTCGGACGATCCGTTCTGCCGCGACATGTGCCGGCGCAGCGGAATGATCTTCGTCAGCGTCGGCTATCGGCATGCGCCCTGGCACCGCTTCCCGACGGCAGCGGAGGACGGCTTTGCGGCGACGCGCTGGATTGCCGAGCACGCTGCCGAGCTCGGCGGTGTGTCGGGACCCGTGCTGGTCGCCGGCTGGAGCGCCGGCGGTAACATCGCGGCCGTCGCCTGCCAGCTCGCGCGCGATCGCGGCGGCCCTGAGATCGCGGGCCAGCTATTGATCAGCCCGGTCACTGACTGCACGTTCGATCGGCCATCGTACACCGACAATGCGACGGGCTACTTCGTGACACGTTCGCTGATGTACTGGTTCTGGGACATCTACTGCTCGCCTGGCGACCGGACCGATCCGCGCGCCTCGCCGCTACGCGGCAAGCTCGAGGGTTTGCCTCAGGCCTTCGTGGTGGCCTGCGAGTTCGATCCGCTGCATGACGAGGGGGTTGCTTACGCCGAAGCGCTCGCTGCTGCGGGCGTGCCGGTGGAACAGCTCGACGCCCGCGGCCATTTCCACTGTTCCTTCACCATGGTCGATGTGATCATCACCGGCGTCAGCGGGCGTGTGCGGATGGCCGAGGCCTTGCGACGGTTTGCCGGGTTGGCTGAGGCGGGGATGGTGCCGCAAGAGGTCGCGGTGGCCGCGGAGTAGTGAGGAACGGAGGATTACGCCGTCGTCCGCCTGGAGGCGGCGAAGATTTCCCACGCCACCATGAAAATGGCGGCGATCAGCGGACCGATGACGAAGCCGTTCAGACCGAAGACTTCGATGCCGCCCAGCGTGGAAATCAGCACGACGTAGTCGGGCAGCTTGGTGTCCTTGCCGACCAGGAAGGGACGCAGCACATTGTCCACCAGGCCGATGACGAGCACGCCATAGGCAATCAGCCCGAGGCCCTGCCATATGGCGCCGGTGGCCAGGAAATAGAGGGCAACGGGGATCCAGACCAGCCCGGCGCCGATCGCCGGCAGCAGCGACAGGAAGGCCATCAGCACCGCCCACAAGATCGGCGCGTGAACGCCCAAGAACCAGAACGCCAGCCCGCCGAGCGCGCCCTGGGCCATCGCCACCAGCACGCCGCCCTTGACGGTGGCGCGGACGACATCGGCGAATCTTGTGAACAGCGCGGACTTCCGATCGGCCTCGAGGGGGACGGCCTCCTTGATCCGATCGGCAAGCGCCTTGCCGTCGCGCAATAGGAAAAACAGAAGGTACAGCATGATGCCGAGGCCGATCACAAAATCGAACGTGTTCATTCCGATGGTGAGCGCCTGCGGCGCCAGAACCTGTCCGCCCTTCATAAGGCCTGACGTCAACGTTTCGCGCAGCGCCGAAAGGTCGCCCAGGTTGAAGCGATCCAGCCAACCGGTCGCCCACGCCGGCAGCGCATCGAAGATCCGCTGGACGTAGCCGGAGAAGTCGTACTCCCCGGACTGAATCTTTGCGTAGAGGCTCGACGCTTCCCGAACGAGGGAGGTCGCGATCAGCGCGAGCGGCAGAAGCACCATCGCAATGATGAGCAGGACCGTGATCGAGGCGGCGCTCGTCGGCCTTCCGCCCACCGATCTCAATATCCTCCGATTGACCGGCGCAAAGATGACGGCCACGACGATGGCCCAGAGCACGGCACCATAGAACGGCTGCAAAATCCAGGCGAACGCCAGGGTGACGACGAACAGCAGCAGCAGGAAACCTTGATCTTCAATCCGTCGCACGTCTGTCTCGCTTCCACCTTTGCGGCGCCGCTGTCCCTACAACGAACCCGGCGCGGACTTCGTTCACGGTCCTGTATATTGCTTTCTTGCTCCCCGGTCGCGTCGAAAGAATCGCTCTCGCTTACGCACGGCGTCGCAGCCTGCTGCCATTCTCCCACAGGATGCCTCCGTCCTATTTGCCGTAGGTGTCGCCTCGTGCAAACGCGGTCATAGTTCGCCCGAAAAAGAAACGTGGAGGAAACATGACCGAGAGCGCCGTTGAGACCATCGCATCGGAGGTCGAGGAGGGCGGTGCGGTATCGCCGAGGAAAGTGTTCTGGGCGACCTGGTTTGGATGGATGCTCGATGGCTTGATGGGCGCGGTGGCAGGGCTCATCACCAACGTCGGCACGCTGATCGGCTGCCTCCTGATGCCCTGGATCACCGGATATCTCGCAAGCCGCCGCCGGACGGCGGTGCTGTTCTTTATGGGCTCGCTGATCTCGGTGGTGGCGAGCTACGAGATCGCGATCGCGCATCTCGACAACCTTGCGCTGTTCCTGGTCCTGCTGCCGGTGCTCGGCTTCTTCACCAACGGCGTATTCGGCCTGTTCACGATCTGGCTGCCGGAGATGTTCCCGACCGCGTTGCGGGGATCCGGCTCCGGCTTTGCCTTCAGCATGGGGCGCGTATTGGGCGCGGCCGGCCCCACCCTGATCGGCGCGCTTGCTGCAAAGACCGGGAGCTATCCGCTCGCGATCTCGCTGTTGTCGCTGATCTACGTGGTCGGCCTGCCCTTCATCGCGATGGCGCCCGAGACGGCGGGGAAGCCGCTGGCGAAGTGAGGTGAGGGCGTGGGAAAGGTTTTCTCGGTCGCCTTGGCATTCGCTTGCGGCAACATAGCCCTGACTCGGGAGCCTGAACAAAGATGGAGCCTGTCTCGTAGGTGGCAAATGAGGACAGATCAGCCGATCGCCTCTTTGCCCAGGAAGCGCATGAACGGCTTGGGGCCATCTGCTCCAAACGAAATTACGGTGTAGGGCTGAGGCCGATCACCTTCCATGCCCGGCGATCCGACCGGCATTCCAGGCACCGCGAGACCTCTCACGTTCGTCCGCCCGGAAAGCAACCGTCGCACGGCCGCTGCCGGCACGTGTCCCTCGACGATGTAGCCGTACACTTCTGCCGTGTGACACGCGGCCAATTCCGGTGGCACCCCAAGTCGGACGCGGATCGGCTCCAGGTCGGAGGTCTCTTCCACTCGCACCTTGAATCCGGCGCCGCGCAGATGCTGTACCCATCCCGTACAGCATCCACAGTTCGGGTCCTTGTGCACCGTGATCGTAGTTTCGTCCGCTTCTACGGCACTGGTAGATGCCGCCATCGCCAACCCTGTCAAGATGCCCCCAAACGATCGGCGTGTGACGGAATATGCGCTATGTTCCATGTTCTGCTCCGCTTTCAGTTCACATGGCGTTCGCCTTGCTTGGTCGCTCAGGCCCCATCAACGAGGGCTTGCCAAGCCTTCATACATGAAGGTCATAGGTTTCAGTCCATTCATGTATCCGGTGCGCATCTCCTCGACATGAAAGCCGTTCCTGCGCACGACGTCAGCAATGTCCCGATTGAGATGGCAACCGCCTGAGATGCGCCTCCATGCGGGCGTCAGGCGATCTTGCCACCATTGCACACGGGGTTCGGGTGCGCGCCCGTGCTCGACGAAGACAAGCTTTCCTCCCGGCTTCAGGACCCGCCGAACTTCCGCGAGAGCACGGTCGACGTCGGGAATGCTGCACATTGTCCAAGTCGTTACGACGGTATCGATTCTACCACCCTCGATCGGAATCGCATCGGCCGAGGCTTCGACAAACTCTACAGGAATATCTTGATGTGGAGCGTGGCGCGCCATGTTCAGGAGCTTCGAACCGGGTTCGAGGCCCACAACATGCTTCACAGCCGCGCCGTAGAATGGGAGATTGCGACCGGACCCGATGCCGATCTCGAGCACGAGGCCCTCCGCCGCCCTTATCGCCCTCTCCCGGTAGGGCAGAAGCTCCTTGTTGCGCATCGCAAGGTCGCAAAGCCTCGGAAGAATGATGTCATTGTAGAAGCCCATCTGGCCCATCCTAGCATCGCTGTTCGATCATATTGCTGATCTCGTCGGGTGCGGAAAAGATCAGGTCGGCGCGATCGCCCATCATACCTGCCGGGACGATCGCTGCCACGCCTCTCTCCGGACCTTCCTTGCTGGAGTCCGTCTTGAGCCGGAGATTGCGTTCCCAGAATGGGCGCGTCTTGCCATCGGCGGTGGTCACACGATAGGTGTCTCGACAGTGGGTGATGCGCGTTACGCGTTCGGAAGGCTGAAGGCTCTTTAGGTTCGGGACGCGTCCACCTCCCATCATTCCCCTCATCATGCCGCCCATGCCGGACTGAGCCATCTGCTGGGGGCCGGCGCCGGGCTTGGTGGCTTCTTTCAAAAAGGCGAGCAGATCGGCGCGTGTGCGAGCACCCTTGATGCCTTCGAACGGCATGATGTTGTCCGGCACCATGCGCTCGGGGGCGGTCAGCCAAGCGTCCAACGAAAGGTCGTCCCAGATGATCCCGGAAGCTTTCAGCGCCTCGGAGTAGCGATCAAAGCTCGGCAGGCTACCCGCCTTGCGGCCCCAGAGATTTGCGAGGCTCGGACCCGTCATGTTGCGATCGGGCTCGAGCGAGTGGCACGGCGCGCAGGCGCGAAAATCCTGCTCGCCGCGAGATAAACTGTCCTGCTGCGCGCGGCCCGGCGAAGAGGCCAGAACAAGCGCGATTGCCGCAATGAGCACACGATGCATGTTCATTCCTCCCAATCGTAGGCAGTTTGCTCCGCTGTACCAGATCGCAACGAATGGCAGTGGGTCGCCGGTGCAATGAAGCGCGTCGGCTACCGCACTGATGCTTGGTCTCGTGAGCTGTCGTCATGGTCGGCTCATTCTGCCGGCTCTGGAACGCGGACGCGCGCCACGCGCGTCCCGGTGGAGGCCGGCGGACGTGATTGGTCCTGATCGTCAGACGGCAGGCCGAAACCCTTGACGATGCCGAAGATCGCGGGGATCACGATGAGCGTCAGCAGGGTCGAGGAGATCATGCCGCCGATCATCGGCACCGCGATCCGCTGCATGATCTCGGAGCCGGTGCCGGTGCTCCACATGATCGGCAGCAGGCCGGCCATGATCGCGACCACCGTCATCATCTTCGGTCGCACGCGCTCGACCGCGCCTTCCATGATGGCCTTGCGCAGATCGGAGCGGGTCAAGGCGCGTCCCTCGGCGGCGCGTCGTTCCCTGATCTCGGCCAGCGCCTGGTTGAGATAGATCAGCATCACGACGCCGGTCTCGGCGGCGACGCCCGCGAGCGCGATGAAGCCGACCGCGACGGCGACCGAGAGGTTGAAGCCGAGCCACCACATCAGCCAGAGGCCGCCGACCAGCGCGAACGGCAGCGACAGCATCACGATCATGGTTTCGGTGACCGAGCGGAAGTTGAGGTAGAGCAGGAGGAAGATGATCACGAGCGTTGCCGGCACGACGATCTTCAGACGCGCCATCGCGCGCTCGAGATATTCGTACTGGCCACTCCACATCACGTAATAGCCCGGCGGAAACTGGATGCTCGCCTGCACCGCGCGCTGCGCGTCGGCGACATAGCCGCCGAGATCGCGGTCGCGGATGTCGACATAGATGTAGGTCGCAAGCTGTCCGTTCTCGGTCCGGATCGAGGTCGGCCCACGCGCCGGCTGGATCGTCGCGATCTCGCCGAGCGGCACCGCGCCTCCCGCCGGCATCGGCACCAGGATGTCGCTTCCGATCGCTTTCGGATTGTCGCGGAGATCGCGCGGGTAGCGCATGTTGACGGTGAAACGCTGCCGGCCCTCGACCGTCGTCGTCACCGTCTGTCCGCCCAGCGCAGTCGCGATCGTGTCCTGCACGTCCTGCACCGACATGCCGTAGCGCGCCAGCGCTGCGCGGTCCGGGGCAATCTCGAGATAATAGCCGCCGATGCCGCGCTCGGCGTAGGCCGACGAGGTGCCCGGTACCGCCTTGAGGACCTGCTCGATCTGCTTGGCCAGACGATCGATCTCGATCAGATCGGTGCCGATCACTTTCACGCCAACTGGCGTGCGGATACCGGTCGAGAGCATGTCGATGCGCGCCTTGATCGGCATGGTCCAGGCGTTGGACACACCAGGGAATTGCAGTGCCTTGTCCATCTCCGCGATCAGGCTGTCGACCGTGACGCCGGCCCGCCACTGCTCCTTGGGCTTCAGGTTGACGATGGTCTCGAACATCTCGGTCGGCGCCGGGTCGGTCGCGGTCGCCGCGCGGCCGGCCTTGCCGTAGACCGACGAAACCTCGGGGAAGGAGCGGATGATGCGATCCTGCATCTGCATCAGCTCGGCGGCCTTGGTCACGGAGATGCCGGGCAGCGTGGTCGGCATGTAGAGCAGGGTGCCTTCGTTCAGGTTCGGCATGAATTCCGTGCCGAGCTGGCGCGCCGGCCACACTGTGACGGCGAGGACGGCGAGCGCGAGCAGCACGACGAGGATCCTGGCGCGCAATACGCCCTTGATGACCGGACGATAGATCCAGATCAGGAAGCGGTTGATTGGGTTCTTGTGCTCCGGAACGATTTTGCCACGCACGAAGATCACCATCAGGGCCGGCACCAGCGTGACCGACAGCAGGGCGGCGGCCGCCATCGCGAAGGTCTTGGTGAAGGCGAGCGGACTGAATAGCCGTCCCTCCTGCGATTCCAGCGTGAAGATCGGCATGAAGGAAACGGTGATGATCAACAGGCTGAAAAACAGGGCGGGCCCGACTTCGGCGGCGGCGTCGATCAGGATCGAGATGCGCGACTGCCCGGGCTTGGCCCGCTCGAGATGCTTGTGCGCGTTCTCGATCATGACGATGGCAGCGTCCACCATGGCGCCGATCGCAATCGCGATGCCGCCGAGACTCATGATGTTGGAGCCGATGCCCAGAAGCTTCATCGCGCCGAACGCCATCAGCACGCCGACCGGCAGCATCAGGATCGCAACCAGCGCGCTGCGGACATGGAGCAGGAACACGATGCAGACGAGGGCGACGACGAGGCTCTCCTCGACCAGCGTGTGCTTCAGCGTATCGATGGCGGCGTTGATCAGGTTCGAACGGTCATAGACCGGCACGATCTCGACCGATTTCGGCAGGCTGGTCGCGATCTCCTTGAAGCGCTTCTTGACGTTGTCGATGACGTCGAGCGCGTTGACGCCGAAGCGCTGCAGCACGATGCCGCTGGCGACCTCGCCCTCGCCATTGAGTTCGGCGATGCCACGCCGCTCGTCCGGGCCGAGCTCGACGCGGGCGACGTCGCGCAGCAGCACCGGCGTGCCGTTGTTGACCCTGAGCACGATATTGCCGAGGTCGTTGATATCCTTGATGTAGCCTTTGCCGCGGATGACGTATTCGAATTCGGACAATTCGACGGTGCGGCCGCCGACGTCGGCGTTGCTGGCGCGAATCGCCTCGCGCATCCTTTGCATGCTGATGCCGCGGTCGCGCATCCGTTGCGGATCGAGGATCACGTTGTACTGCTTGACGAAGCCGCCGATGCTCGCGACCTCCGCGACGCCCTCGGCCTTGGCAAGCGCGAATTTCAGATTCCAGTCCTGGATCGTGCGGGTGTCGGCGAGGTTCAACTCCCTGGACATCACGGCGTATTGATAGACCCAGCCGACGCCGGTCGCATCAGGTCCGATCGTCGGCGTCACGCCGGACGGCAGCCGCGAGGTGGCGCCATTGAGGAATTCGAGCACGCGCGAGCGCGCCCAATAGATGTCGGTGCCGTCCTCGAAGATCACATAGACGAAGGAGACGCCGAAGAACGAGAAGCCGCGCACGACCTTCGATTTCGGCACCGTCAGCATGGCGGTCGTCAAGGGATAGGTGACCTGGTCCTCGATCACCTGCGGCGCCTGTCCCGGATATTCCGTGTAGACGATCACCTGCGTGTCGGAGAGGTCAGGGATTGCATCGAGCGGCAGGTGAAGCAGCGCATAGAGTCCGGCCGCCGCGGCGAAGCCGGTGCCGAACAGCACCAGCAGCAGGTTGCGCGCCGACCAGGCAATGACGCGGGCGATCATGGCCGTCCTCCCGTGCCGCTGGTCGACGATGTGTCCGGCGCGCTGCCTGCCGCGGAAAAGCCCTTCAGCGCCGCTTTGAGGTTGCTCTCGGCGTCGATCAGGAAGTTGGCCGAGGTCACGACCGTGTCGTCTTCGCTGACACCCTCCGTGATCTCGACATATCCGCCGCCGCGATGTCCGACCTTGACCTCACGCGGCTCGAACCGGCCGCCGCGCTTGTCGATGATGACCGTCTGGCGGCTACCCGTGTCGAGCACGGAGCTATCGGGTACCGCGAGCACGGGATCCTGGCTGCCGACCTCGATCTCCGCATCGACATACATGTCGGGAAGCAGTGCGAGGTCAGCATTATCGAGCTCGATCCGGAGGCGGACCGTGCGGGTCTCGCGGTTCATCTGCGGATAGATCACGCTGACCTTGCCGGTGAAGGCGCGGCCGGGAAAGCCGCGGGCGCGCACGGTGACGGGCTGGCCGACGGTGATGCCGCCGATATCGCGTTCTGCCACGTCGACGACGGCCCAGACGAGCGAGGTGTCGGCGACGCGGAACAGCACGTCGCCAGGCTGTGCGCGCATGCCTTCGACGGCGTTGCGTTCCAGCACGATGCCGTCACGCGGGGCAGACCACTGGATCACGATCGGAACGGTCCGGGTCTTTTCCAGTGTCGTGATGGCGGACTCCGGCACGTCGAGATTCATCAGCCGCTGCCGGGAGCCGCGGCCATAGGTTTCGATGGTCGCCGTGGCCTTCGAGGTGATGGTGGAGAGATATTCAGCGGCGGCCGAGGAGACCGCCGGGCTGTAGATCTCCATCAGCGGCTGGCCCTTCGCCACACGGCTCCCGGTGGTCACATCGGCGACCTTCTGCACATAGCTTTCGGCGCGCATGGCGATGACAGAGACGCGGCGCTCGTCGAACTGGATGGTGCCCGGCGCGCGCACGAGCGTGCTGACGATATGGAGCATCACCGGCTCGGACTTGACGCCGGTGCGCTGGATCCGGCCCGGCGACAGCCTGATTGAGCCGTCGTCAGAGTCCTCGCCCTCGTAGACGGGGATGTAGTCCATCCCCATCGAATCCTTCTTCGGCGTCGGCGACGTATCCGGCAGCCCCATCGGGTTGCGATAGTATTTGGTCTTGCGACTACCCTTGGCTTCGGCACTCTCGGTCGGCGCTGGCTGGGGCGCGTCGTCGAAACTGATGTCGGCGCCGGCGGGGACGGCGTGATAGTCGCGGCCATCCTCGGTCGTCTTCGGCGTCAGCGAGTAAAAGGGCTTGCCGTCCGGGTGCTGATAATAAATGGGCGCCCCGCCGCCGGCGGCGGCCACGTGCGAGACGGCGTAACCTGCGGGCTTCGGCCACGGGATTACGCCAGCGAAAATGGCGATGCCCGCCGCTGCGAAACTCGCAGCGGCGGCGCCGATCACGATGGCGCGGGTCATTTCTGCGCCGTGACAACGAGTTTGTTTTCGACGGCGCCGGTCTCGCCCTGCACCTTGGCGCCGAGCGAAAGCTGCCAGCGGCCGGCCATGCCCAGAGTGGCCTTGAACTTGTACAATCCTGGTTCGCCGCCGGGCACCGCGGTGACCTTGGTCGCCATCTCCTGCATGCCGTCAGGCGCCATATCCAGCCGGGTGGCGAAGATCACCGCGTCCGGTACTGGTTTGCTAGTCTTCTTGTTGACCAGCCGAACCGTGATGATCTTGTCTGCTCCGGCCTGGACGATCTGATCGACCAACTGGAATTCGTAGTCCTTGATCTCGGCCCGCGCGCTGCCGGCCGTGCCCAGCATGGCCATGCCGATGAGCGCCGCCGAGACGGCGCGCCTGGTGTCGAACGATTTCATTTTCCATTCCTCGATTGCTTTGGTCTTGCTGCTCGCGCAGCACGTGTCATCCGCGCGGCCTTTCAAGCCACGCGGCAGCGTCCGGCGCCGCGACGCCGGTCAGGCCAAAGTTCGAGGGGGATAGTCAGGAGGCGGGCGCGCGAGCCCGTCAGCGATAATGTCGTCCAAGGGATGGAGCTGCTGCTCCAGCCGTAGGTCCAGCGCGACCATGCTGCTAGATGGAGCGACCTGCAAAACCTGCATCATGCAGACCGCAACCAGCGGACAATCCTGGCAGGTGGGAGCCTTCTGCTTGTCCGGGCAGCACGGCATGGCCGCTGCCATGTCGGCCATATCCATATCGGCTATGTCATGCCCATCCGACATCGCCGCCATGTGCACACCGGCGGACGACACCAAATGCTCCGCCGCGGCCGGCGTGGCGAGCGGCGCCAGCGTCAGGCTCGCCGTCACCAGCAGCGCGACCAAAAACTTGAAAGATTGGCGGATGTCCATGGGTTAAGTTTCTCACAACTGGCCGGCCGCTGGAAGGTCCTGGTGTTCAAAATTTGCTGTGTCTTCGGTCCATCCCCGAACGACGACGCGACCAAATGCGCCCGTGATGCTCATTTTGCCTTCTGCAGCTTCGTTACCGTATACCCTGACGCGGCTTCTTCGGCCTCGAACTGCACCTTGTCGCCGACCTTCACCTGTTTGAGCATAGCGGGGTCCTTGACGCGGTAGACCATGGTCATTGGTTCGTCCATGCCAATGCTTTTGGCCGGGCCATGCCTGAGCGTGATCTTGCCGGCGCCCTCGTCGATCTTCTTGACCTCGCCGTTGATGGCGGCGCTCTGCGCGGAGGCTGCCTGCGTCAGCAGGCTGGTCGCGAGTGCCCCCGCTGCGGCCATGCGGATGATCCCGTTCATTGTTGTTCTCCTCTCGTTGTTCATTTCACGGTGATGCGGCCGGTCATGCCGTAGTCTCGATGATCGGAGATCAGACAGGCATATTCGAAGCTGCCGGCATGAGTGAATTTCCAGACGATCTCGGCCGACTTCTTCGGCGCGAGACGGACACCGTTCGGATCATCGTGCTCCATATGCGGGTGCTTCTTCATCGTCTCGGCGTGCTTCAAGTTCTCCGTGGTGGTGGCGAGGAGGAATTCGTGGTCCTCCTTGCCGACGTTGCGGATCACGAAGCGGATCTGCTCGCCACGCTTGACCTCGATCTTGGCGGGCTTGAACGCCATCTCGCTCATCTCGACCTCGATCGTGCGCGACGGCTTGTTCGGATTGCCGGGTTCGCCGGCTGAATAGGATGAGTGGCCATGCTGTTCATGAGCGGGCGCAGCAGCAGCGGTTGCAAGCGCAATCAGCGCGAGGCTGGTCGTAGTGATTTTTGTCATCGGAATGTCCTTCAAGGATTCTTCTGGGTAGGGCGCCAGTGCATCGCTACATCTTCATTCCCTTCATCGGTTTGTTTCCACCGCGGTTGCCCGTCGTCGGTGCTGTTGCTGGCGATGACTGCCGCGCGGGTGCGGCGTCGGGCGTCTTCACCTCATAGGCGACGGTGCCGGGCGGGTGCTGGTAGGGACCGGGATCGCGATAGTCGTCGCGGGCCATTCCCTCGCGGATCTTCATCACCGTGAACATGCCGCCCATCTCCAGCGGGCCGAACTGGCCGCTGCCGGTCATCATCGGGAGCGTGTTGTCGGGCGCGGGCATCTCCATGTTGCCCATCGCCATGCCGGTCGAGCCCATCACCATCGCGTCCGGTGCGAGCTTGCCGACGGCTTTGGCGAGGTCCTTTCGCGAAACGCCGATGAGATTGCGCATGTCGTGGCCCATCGCATTCATGGTGTGGTGCGACTTGTGGCAGTGGAACGCCCAGTCGCCGGGATTGTCGGCGAGCACGTCGAACACACGCACGGCGCCAACGGGAACGTCGGTGGTCGCTTCTGGATATTGCGCGCTCTCAGGAATCCAGCCGCCATCGGTGCAGGTCACATGAAAACTGTGGCCGTGCAGGTGGATCGGATGGTTGGTCATGCTGAGATTGCCCATCCTCACCCGCACCTTGTCGTTAAGCCGCACCGGCAGCGGATCGATGCCGGGAAACACGCGGCTGTTCCAGGTCCACATATTGAAGTCGGTCATCTCATTGACCTTCGGCAGATAGGTGCCGGGGTCGATGAGGTAGGTGCTCATGACGAAGACGAAGTCGCGGTCGACGGGACGGAAGGCGGGATCGCGCGGGTGCACCACGATCATGCCCATCATGCCCATCGCCATCTGCACCATCTCGTCGGAATGCGGGTGGTACATAAAGGTGCCGCTGTGCTTCAGCTCGAACTCGTAAACGAAGGTCTTTCCCGGTTTGATGTGCGGTTGCGACAGCCCGCCGACGCCGTCCATGCCTGAGGGCAGGATCATGCCGTGCCAATGCACGGTGGTATGCTCGGGCAATCTGTTGGTGACGAAGATACGGACCTTGTCACCCTCGACGGCCTCGATGGTCGGTCCCGGCGACTGGCCGTTATAGCCCCAGAGATTGGCCTTCATGCCGTCGGCGAATTCGCGCACCACCGGCTCGGCGACGAGATGGAATTCCTTCCAGTCGCCGTTCATGCGCCAGGGAAGCGACCAACCGTTCAGTGTTACGACCGGCCGGTAATCCGGTCCCGAGGTCGGATGGAGCGGCGGCTGCGAGACCGCCTTATCCATCGTTGGTGCTTCCGGAATGGCGGCGGCCTGCACGCGTCCAGCGACGGCACCGGCGCCGACGAGAGCTGCGCTGCCCAAGAATCCTCTGCGTGAAAACATCATCCCCTCCACACTCAGTGAGCGCCGGCAGCCGGTGCGGCCGCGGATGCTGTCGTCGTTGGGATTTCCCTTGTCAGCGATCCGCCGCCGTTGATGGCGGTCTGCAGGTCGGATTGTGCCAGAAAGAATGCCTGCTTGGCGTCGATTGCAGCTCGGAGCGAAGCGAGGCGTTGGCGCGCCTCGGTCAGCAGCGCGAATACGTCGATCTGCATGCTGGAAAAGCGCAATTGCATTTCTTCCGTGATGATCTGGCGCAGCGGCAGGATCTCGCGCTGATAGTGGGTGGCGATGTCGTAGCTCGAGCGGTAGGTGCGATAGGCGTCGCGAGCCTCCGAGCGAATATTGACCGCCCTCTCGGTCAGCCGGTTGAAGGCGAAATTGTAGGTCTCCGCCGCCTGGCGGACGCGCACCTCGCCGCCATCGAACACCGGGATCTGGAACTGGACGTCGAAGCCGCGCTCGCGGAACGGCGGATTTTCCGGATCGCGGGTGCGCTTCTCAATGCCGGCGAGGTCGAGCAGCGTGACGAAGCGCGTCGCCTCCGTGAGGTCGAGTGCCTTCGCCAAGCCAACAAGCTCCATGCGCGCGATCTGTAGGTCGATGCGGTGGGCCACGGCGTCGGCTTCGATCGAGGGCAGCGCTTGCGGACGTCTCGGCAGAGGCGGGAGCTTGTCTGGAATCTTGAAGTTGAGATCGTCGTCCCACAATCCCATCAGGCGGGAAAGCCGTTCACGGGCACTTGCCGCCTCCTGGCGTGCAGTGGCGAGGTCGGCCGTGGTCTCTGCGTAAAATACCTGCTCGCGCGCCTGATCGAGCTTGTTGAGCGCGCCCGTCTCGCCGAGCTTTTTCGCAAGCTGCGCGGTTGATTCGGCGGTCGACTTGGCATCGGTGAGCAGGCCGACCATTTCGTTGGCTGCTAGGCTGCGGAAGTAGGCGCGCCGGACATCGGCGGCGAGTCGAAGCGTTTCCAGCGCAGCGCGTAATTGTGCTTGCCGAAAACGTTCCCGCGCGATGTCGGAGCGGAATGGCAATGTCGCCAGTGCAAGGATATCGCCGACCACCTGGCGTTCGGCTTCGCTCGCGCCGTTGCCGCTGATCCGCGAGATCGAGAAGACGGGATTGGGCGGCAGGCTCTGCTCGACCAGATCGGTCTCGGCGAGCGCCAATTCGTTATAGGCGGCCTGCAGTCCCTTGTTGCTGAGCAGGGCGACCTGCACCGCGGAATCTGCGGTCAGCGGACGCGAGAGCAGGCGCCGGACCGTGCCGCGGATGCGTTCGGCATCGTCGGCGGAGCGCAGGAATGCGACATCCTTGCCGATGGTTTGTTCTGTCGCGGTGGCGACGATGGTCATGCCGCTGTCGGGAGAGAAGGAAGCGCAAGCGGACAGGACAGGACCCGCCATCAGCAGCAGACCGATCGCAGGCACACGGACGGCAACATGGATCATTGTTGCGGTTCCTGCCGTTGTCCCGGGGCAACATCCTCGTTGCGCTCGCGCCAGGGCGCCGGCGTCGCGGGACGCAGGCTGGTGTAAGGTGCGATCGTCGAGCGATAGCTGACGCCTGGGACGCGCGCGGCTGGATCGGCCGGGTCGGAATTGGCAAGCCGCGTTGTCGCGGGCTGACAGCCCGCGGCCGTGACGGCGATGATCGCGCCGAGCGCGAGGGTGGATCGGAGATGGCGTCCGCCGGCCGTACCAACGACGGCGGACTTCGCCCCTGATAGCGAAGACATCAATGGATTCCTGATCTGTGCATGAATCAAGGCGCACGCGCGCTTCATCGCGCAGCGCGTACGTCGTCACGTCAGTTCAGGCGTTGGGGGGACGATAGGGCAGAGGGGGCGCCGAACCATGCAGGCGCCGGTAGGTTTCAGGAACGCAGGTCGACATCGGCCGCGCGGGCTTCGCGATCCCGGGCAAATCCGCCGTCATTGCGGAAAGGCAGAGCATGGCGCAACCGGGCCCTGGCGAGGCCTTGCCATCATGCTCGTGCTTGACGCCGTCGGCATCTGCGTGATGGGCGGCGTGGCCGCCGCCATGTTCGTGCAGGCCATGACCGGAGCGGGGATGCGCGTCCGTGGGCGCCTGTGCGACCTCGGGCGGCAGCCAAGGTGCGGGATTGCCCACCGCGAGTGCGGCCCCCGGCGCAAGGACGCAAAACAGGTAGAGCAGGGCGACCAACCACCCTGCCTTGGCCCGTTGCCGTTTCGTCAAGCGTACGAACATCAACGCCTAAATACCGCCAATCGCCGGCTTCGCCAAGTTGTGACAACGTCATTCGGGCTTTCACATGCCCAATATTTCGCCAAACCGCTTGACCGGGAAGCAATTCGCGACGAAGTTTGGCTTCGCCGTGGAAATTCCTTCTCAAATCAGCCCATATTCCGACCAGTTCATTCCCGACTCGCGCCGGGCATGGCTGCGGCTCGCCGTTGCCGTGGTGATCGGCTCGCTCGGTAGCGTCGGCATGTGGTCGGTGGTGGTGGCGCTGCCGGTGGTGCAGGGGGATTTCAGCGCCACACGAGGGACCGCCTCGCTGGCCTTTACCCTGGTCATGATCGGCTTCGGCTCGGGCGGGGTCTTGACCGGCAAGATCACCGATCGCCACGGCATCGTTACCGCGATCGGGCTCGGCATCGGCATCCTCGGGCTAGGCTATATCGGCGCCGGCTATTCGCCGTCAATCTGGTCGTTCATCCTGTTTCATTTCGCGATCGGGCTGTCGTCGTCGGCGACCTTCGGGCCGTTGATGGCGGAAGCCTCGCACTGGTTCGACCGCTACCGCGGGCTTGCGGTCGCGATCGCCGCGAGCGGAAATTACATCGGCGGCACGATCTGGCCGCCGCTGGTGAACCTCGGCATGCAGCAGTTCGGCTGGCGCACCACGCATGTCGTGATCGGCATCTTCACCGCGGTTGCGATGGCGGTCGCGCTGTTCGCGCTGCGGCGGCTGACGGGCGCAGCGAGCCAGCGCAGCCATCTCAACGCGCGGCCGCCGCGCGTCAATGTGCGCCTCTCCACCAATGCGCTGACTGCGATGCTCTCGCTGGCCGCGATCGCCTGCTGCGTGGCGATGGCGATGCCGCAGGTGCATATCGTCGCCTATTGCGGTGATCTCGGCTATGGCGTCGCGCGCGGCGCCGAGATGCTGTCCCTGATGCTCGGCTTCGGCATCATCAGCCGCATCGGTTCGGGCTTCCTCGCCGACCGGATCGGCGGCATCCGCACGCTCCTGATCGGCTCGGTCGCGCAGGGCGCGGCGCTGCTGTTCTACCTGTTCTTCGACAGCTTGAGCTCGCTCTACATCATCTCGGCGATGTTCGGCCTGTTCCAGGGCGGCATCGTGCCGAGCTACGCCATCATCATCCGCGAGGCGATGCCGGCATCGGAAGCGGCCACACGGGTGGGCATCGTGATCTTCGCCTCGGTGATCGGCATGTCCCTGGGCGGCTATATTTCCGGTTTGATCTTCGATGTCACCGGCTCCTACGCTGCCGCCTTCGCCAACGGGCTCGCCTGGAACGCGCTCAACGTCACGATCATGCTGATGCTGTTGCTCCGCTCGCGGCAGCGGCTGGCGATGGCGTGAGCCTGACATCTCTTCGGATTTGATCGAGCGCAAAGCGCTACGGCGGCAATCCGCTAGCTTTTCTCCAGAAAGCATGGAGAAGAGCCATGACACTCGATACCATCCTGGTCATCATCGGCGTGACGGCGATGGTCATGACAATCGCTGCGGCCATCCTCTGGGGCGACAAGCAGACGCGTGATCTGTAAGGCCGCGCGGCGCCTGCCGCATTCAGAATGTCGGTGGAGTGCAGGCGCTGATCACCTCGCAGGGTTTGCCGCCGACGCAGCGAAAGCGATGCGGGCGACGGCTTTCGAAATAATAGGCGTCGCCGGGATTGAGGATACGGCGCTCGTCATCGACGGTGACCTCGAGTTTGCCGGACACCACGATGCCGCCTTCCTCGCCGTCATGCACCAGCGGCACGCGGCCGGTGTCGCTGCCGGGCTCGTAGCGTTCTTTCAGGATCTGCAGGCTCCGGCCGAACAGATTGTCGCCGACCTGGCGATAGGAGATCGGCTTCTTGCCGATCTCGGTCAGTTCGTCGGTGCGATAGAACACCTTGCGGCGGCGCTCCGGCTCGAGCGCGAAGAATTCAGCCAGTCCCATCGGAATTCCATCGAGGATGCGCTTCAGCGCCCCGACGGACGGGTTCATCTGGTTCGACTCGATCAGCGAGATCGTCGAATTGGTGACGCCGGACCGCTTGGCGAGTTCGCGCTGCGACAGCTTCTGCTGCGCGCGAATGAATCGCAGCCGTCCACCGATATCGACGCTCATGGCGAAATTCCTGTTGCAGGTGTTGCGGATCGCGCAAATATGCCGCGTTCGCCCCAATGAGATCAATGGGTTGCGGCGGCACAGAAAAGGACTTGTTGCGCCTATGAGAGCGTGTTCGGCTGGCTAGGTCAGCAGTGGAGCGACGCTCGTGACCGTTCATCAGATTCCGAACACCATCAAGCTCGATTCGTTCTGGATGCCGTTCACGGCCAACCGGCAGTTCAAGGAGACACCGCGGCTGTTCGCCTCCGCCGAGGGCATGTATTACACGAGCGTCGACGGGCGGAAGGTGATCGACGCCTCGGCCGGGCTTTGGTGCGTCAATGCCGGCCACGGCCGCAAGCAGATCGCCGCAGCGGTCGAGCGGCAATTGATGACGCTGGACTTCGCGCCGTCGTTCCAGATGGGCCATCCGATCGCCTTCGATTTCGCTGAACGCCTCGCCGCGATCGCGCCGAAGGGACTGGATCGCGTCTTCTTCACTAATTCGGGATCGGAATCGGTTGATACTGCGCTGAAGATCGCGCTCGCCTATCACCGCGCAACCGGCCAGCCGACCCGTACGCGCCTTATCGGCCGCGAGCGCGGCTATCACGGCGTCGGTTTCGGCGGCATGTCGGTCGGCGGCATGGTGGCCAACCGCCGCGCGTTTGCAACCCATCTGCCTGGTGTCGACCACATCCGCCACACCCATGATCTTGCCCGCAACGCGTTTGCGAAGGACCAGCCGGAGCATGGCGCCGAACTCGCCGACGATCTGGAACGCCTGGTGGCGCTGCATGGCGCCGAGACCATTGCCGCTATCATCGTCGAGCCGGTTCCGGGTTCGACCGCCGTGCTGCCGCCGCCGAAGGGCTATCTGCAGCGGCTGCGCGAATTGTGTGACAAGCACGGCATTCTCCTGATCTTCGACGAGGTCATCACCGGTTTCGGCAGGCTTGGCACGCCGTTCGCGTCGCAGTTCTTCGGCGTGACGCCCGATCTGATGACGACCGCGAAGGGCATCACCAACGGCACCGTTCCCTGCGGCGCAGTGTTCGCCAGCCGCAAGGTCCATGACGGGCTGATGACCGGGCCGGAAAGCCAGATCGAGCTGTTCCACGGCTACACCTATTCGGCGCATCCGGTGGCCTGCGCCGCAGGCCTTGCGACGCTCGACATCTACAAGGACGAAGGCCTGCTGACGCGCGGCGCTTCGCTCGCCGAGTACTGGCGCGATGCGCTGCATCAGCTCAAGGGCCTTCCGAACGTGATCGACATCCGCAATGTCGGTCTGATGGGCGCCGTGGAAGTCGCGCCGCGCAAGGACGGAGTTGGTGCGCGCGGCTATGACGTCATGGTCGATTGCTTCAATCGCGGCCTTTACCTTCGCATGAGTGGCGACTCCTTCGCGATGTCGCCGCCTTTGATCGTCGAGCGCAACCATATCGACGAAATGGTGTCGATCCTAGGCGACGCGATCAAGCGAGTGGCCTGACCCTTGCTCCAGCCGTTGCGAAGATTATTTGCAGCGGCAAGTAATGCCGCGGCGGGAGCCTGAAAAGCGTGAAAGTCATCATCCTCGGCAGTGGCGTCATCGGCGTCACGTCGGCCTATTATCTCGCGCGTGCCGGTCATGAAGTGACGGTTATCGACCGGCAGCCGAAGCCCGCGCTCGAGACGTCCTTTGCCAATGCCGGCGAAGTTTCGCCCGGCTACTCTTCGCCCTGGGCCGGCCCCGGCGTGCCGATCAAGGCCATCAAATGGCTGTTGATGAAGCACGGTCCGCTGGTGGTCCGGCCGAAACCCGATCCCGCGATGTGGGTCTGGCTCTTGAAGATGCTGCGCAACTGCACCGCGGAACGCTACGCGGTCAACAAGAGCCGGATGATCCCGATCGCGGAATATAGCCGCGACTGCCTGCGCGCGCTGCGCGGCGAGATCGGCATCCGCTATGACGAGCGCTCCCGCGGCACGCTGCAACTGTTCCGCTATGCCTCCCAGCTCGACCACACCGCCGACGATATCGCGGTGCTCAAGCAATATGGCGTTCCTTTCGAAGTGCTCGATCGCGAAGGCTGCATTGCCGCCGAGCCGGCGCTCGCCGCTGTCAAGGACAAGATCGCCGGCGGGCTGCAGCTGCCGCAGGACGAGACCGGCGATTGCCACATGTTCACGCAGGCGCTGGCGCTTGAAGCCGAAAAACTCGGCGTGCGTTTCGAGTTCAACGTCGGAATCGATGGATTGATCGCCGATCCTTCGCGCGTCACTGGCGTCGCCACGAGCAAGGGCGTGCTGCAGGCCGACGCTTATGTCGTCGCGCTCGGAAGCTGGTCGCCGCGGCTGGTGAAGCCGCTCGGCATTTCGCTGCCGGTCTATCCCGTAAAAGGCTATTCGATCACGGTGCC
This sequence comes from Bradyrhizobium cenepequi, assembly GCF_020329485.1. Lineage (GTDB taxonomy): Bacteria > Pseudomonadota > Alphaproteobacteria > Rhizobiales > Xanthobacteraceae > Bradyrhizobium > Bradyrhizobium cenepequi. Next base: position 26,611 of record NZ_JAGKJI010000018.1, on the reverse strand, counting down.
GATCGTGGATGCCAGCGGCGCGCCGGAATCGACGGTTATGGATGAGAGCTACAAGGTCGCGATCACGCGGCTCGGCGACCGCATCCGCGTTGGCGGCACCGCGGAGATATCAGGCTACTCTGATAAGCTCTATGCTGCACGGCGCGTGACGCTCGATCATTCGCTGACCGATCTGTTTCCGCGCGGCGGCGATCTCGCCAAGGCGACGTTCTGGAGCGGTCTGCGCCCGATGACGCCTGATGGACCGCCGGTAATCGGCGCGACAAAGTATGGCAATCTCCATCTCAACTCCGGTCACGGCACGCTCGGCTGGACCATGGCCTGCGGCTCGGGCAGCGTGCTTGCGGACCTGCTATCAGGACGCAAGCCGGAGATCGATGTGAGTGAGCTGTCGATCGCGCGCTACGATCACAGATTTGGGTGAGTTGCTCGTCATTGCGAGGAGCGAAGCGACGAAGCAATCCACGTCTTCGCGTGCGGCGAGATGGATTGCTTCGCTTCGCTCGCAATGACGAGGCTTGGGATTAGCGCTTTCGTTTCAGAGCCTTCTTCACCGGCTTTCGCTTTGCCGCCGTCGCCTTTGCCGGTTGCACGCGCAGCCCGTCAATGAACACATCCAACAGCCGCAGCACGGTCGATTGCCAGCCTGCCTGGTCGTGCATGTAGCACAGTCCGATCAGCGCGCGCAGCACGTCTTCGGCGCTGATGTCGGCGCGGATCTCGCCGGCGGCGACCGCGCGCGCAAGCAGCGCGCCGATCGCCCGGGTCAGGCGCTCGAGCGAATAGGCGTGAAGCTCGGGGGAGCCGTGGGCGACCAGTGCCAGCGCGGCCGCCATGCCCTTCTTGGTGGCGACGAACTGGACATTGGCGTGCAGCCAATGCCGCAGCGCTTCGACCGGATCGGCCTCATCGTTCAATTGTTCCGCGAGATCGCCGAGCTGGTCCACCTCGCGCCGATAGACCGCTTCATACAGCGCTTCGCGAGTCGGAAAGTGACGGTACAGCGTTCCGATGCCGACGCCGGCGTGCCGCGCCACGGCCTCCAGGCTGGCTTCGGGACCACCAGCGCTGAACACGGCTTTTGCCGCCTCCAACACGCGCTCGCGATTGCGCACGGCATCCGCGCGTGGCTTGCGAACTAGTCCTGCGAACTGACTGGCCATCAGATTTGCGGTTACCCCTCCCTTGTAAAACGGAGGATGCCTCCGTATATGCGATGAATACCCGGCCTGCAAAGGTCCGCCGATCACATTGGCGGCCGCAGGCGGTGCGTTACCACTGTAACAATTTCACCATAGCACTGATCGGAGCCCTGCATGAATTTCTCCATCAGCCTCACCGTGAACGGTGTGCGGCGGGAGATCGAGCTCGACGACCCCCGCGTCACCTTGCTCGATCTTTTGCGCGAGCGCCTTGATCTGACCGGAACCAAGAAGGGGTGCGACCGCGGCCAGTGCGGCGCCTGCACTGTGCTGGTCAACGGCCGGCGCATCAATTCGTGCCTTGCTTTGGCGGTGAGCCAGGACGGTGCCGACATCCTCACCATCGAAGGTGTCTCGCGGGGCGACCAGCTCCACCCGATGCAGGCCGCTTTCATCGCGCATGACGGCTTTCAATGCGGCTTCTGCACGCCCGGCCAGGTGATGAGCGCGATCGGGCTGATTACCGAAGGCCAGGCCGGCGATGATCCCGAGCGCGTGCGCGAAGGCATGAGCGGCAATCTCTGCCGCTGCGGCGCCTATGCCGGGATCACCGAAGCCGTGCTCGAGGCTCAGAACACTCTCACGAATTCCGACCAGAGGCGCTCCGCATGATGAATTTCGATTACGTCAGGCCAGCGACCGTCGCCGAGGCGGTCGCAGCCGCGTCCGAGAAAGGCGCAACCTATCTCGCTGCCGGCACCAACCTGCTCGATCTCATGAAGGGCGGCGTTTGCCATCCGAGTCGCCTTGTCGACGTCACGCGCCTGCCGGGACTCGACGGCGTCGAATATCTTGCCGATGGCGGCGTGCGGATCGGCGCGCTGGTCCGCAATGCCGACCTCGCGCATGACGCCGAGTTCGTGCGCGCCTTTCCCTCTGTGGCCGAGGCATTGCTGTCGGGCGCTTCCGCGCAGCTCCGCAACGCAGCGACGGTCGGCGGCAACGTGCTGCAGCGGACGCGATGTGCGTATTTCTACGACGCCCCCAGCGCCTGCAACAAGCGCTGGCCCGGCGCCGGCTGCGATGCGCGCCATGGCGAGAACCGCCTGCATGCCGTGCTCGGCTGGAGCGAGGCCTGCATCGCCACGCATCCGTCCGATTTCTGCGTGCCGCTGGTTGCGCTCGATACGGTCGTTGAGATCGAGGGCAGGAGCGGGCGACGCGAGGTCGCGCTCGAGGCACTGCACCGCCTGCCCGGCGACACGCCGCAGCGGGAGACTTTGCTCGAACGCGGTGATCTGATCGTCGCGCTGCGGCTGCCGGCCGAGGCGCGCGGTTTCGCCGCGCATGCGCGCTACATCAAGGTCCGTGAGCGCACCTCTTATGCGTTCGCCGTCGTGTCTGCTGCCGCAAGCCTGCGGATCGAGCAGGGCACGATCCGCGAGGCGCGGCTTGCGCTCGGCGGCGTCGCGGCAAAGCCGTGGCGCGCGCGGGCGGCAGAGCAGGTTCTTGCCGGCGTCGCGCCCGATGCTGCCGGCTTGCGCGAGGCGGCGCGCATCGCGCTCGCCGATGCCAAACCCTCCGGCGACAATGCGTTCAAGATCGAGCTCGCCCAACGCATCCTGGTGCGGGCGCTGACACTCGCCGCCGCTGGCACGCCGGAGCGCATTCCTGCGCTTCCTGGTTCTCCCTTCTCATCCGTTTCAGGAGTGCATCATGTCGCCTGAGATCAACCTCACCTGCGACCCCGCCCATCTCAGGCACGGCTCGAACATCGGCCAGCCGCTGACGCGCCGCGATGGCATCCTGAAGGTGAAGGGCGAAGCCCGCTATGCCGCGGACAATCACCCGCCGGGGATGCTCTACGCCGTGATCGCGGTCTCTACCATCGCGCGCGGCCGCGTGACTTTCCTCGATGTCGCGGCGGCCAAGCGCCATCCCGGCGTCGTCGAGGTCATGACGCCCTCGCACAAACCTCCGCTTGCGGAAGATCCGGACGGGAAGCCCAATCCTTTCGCGTTCAAGATGGAGCTGCTGCAGAACGACGAGGTGCGCTACGCGAACCAGGCGATCGCAGTCGTGGTCGCCGAGACGCTGGAAGCCGCGACCGAAGGCGCGGCGCTGCTGTCGCCGCAATATCACGTCGAGCCTGCGCGCGTCGGCCTCGATGACGCCAAGAGCTATCTGCCGCCGGTGGTCGGTATCGGCAATCCGGCCGAGGTCCGTCATGGCGATGTCGACGCCGCGCTTGCTGGCGCATCGAACCGCATCGAGGCGATGTATGAAACCTCCGCGCAGTACCACAACGCAATGGAGCCGCACGCGATCGTCGCAAGCTGGGATGGCGACAAGCTCTCGATCGATACGCCGAGCCAGGGCATGGCGATCGCGCAGATGCGGCTGGCCGGACTGTTCGGCATTCCGCCGGGCAATATCCATATCCGCAGCCCGTTCCTCGGCGGTGGTTTCGGCTCCAAGGGACTGGTCTCCGGGCCGCAAGTCCTCGGCATCATGGCCGCAAAACTGGTCGGCCGTCCGGTCAAGCTCGTGCTGCGCCGCGACCAGATGTACGGCCCGGTCGGCCATCGCCCGCCGACGCGGCAGACGCTGCGCATCGGCACCGATGGCGAGGGCCGGCTGACTGCGATCGATCATCACGCCAAGGTCACGACCAGCACGTTCGATGATTTCTACGAGCCGGCCGCCGACGCCTCGCACACGCTCTATGCGAGCCCCGCGATCAAGACCTCGCATGAAGCGGTGCGCGTCGATACTGGCACGCCGCTGTTCATGCGCGCGCCGGGAGAGGCGACCGGGTCGATCGCGCTCGAGAGCGCCATCGACGAGATCGCTCTGGCCTGCGGAATGGACCCGCTCGATTTCCGTCTCAAGAACTACGCCGAGGTCGAGCCGATCTCGGGAAAGCCGTTTTCATCGAAGGCGCTGCGGCAGTGTTACGCCAAGGGCGCCGAACGCTTCGGCTGGGCCGGGCGTCCGCTCACGCCACGGCAGATGCGCGACGATGCCGGCTTCCTGGTCGGCTGGGGCATGGGCACCGCGACCTTTCCGGCGCTGATGTTCCAGGCGCAGGCGCGCGCGGTGATCCGCAGCGACGGGTCGGGCGTGATGGAGAGCGGCGCGCACGACATGGGGCAGGGCGCCTGGACCGTGCTTGCCCAGATCGCGGCCGACGGACTCGGGCTCGGCATCGACCAGGTCGAGTTCAGGTCGGGCACGTCGGATCTGCCGGACGCCGGCATCGCCGGCGGCTCGGCGCATACTGCGACCGCGGGTGCTGCGATCCACAATGCCGGCGCGGCCGTGATCGCAAAGCTCGCCGATCTCGCGACCAATGACGAACGCTCGCCGCTGTTCGGCGCCGGCAATGCCGGTGTGATCGCACGGGAAGGGCGACTGTTCCGTCGTGACGATGAAGCGCGCGGCGAGAGCTATACGGACATCCTCAAGCGCGCCGGCCTCGCCGAGATCGAAGCCAGCGGCGGCGGCGCGGCCGATCCGGCGGCGCAGTCGAACTACGCCATGCATGCCCATGGTGCGGTGTTCGCGGAGGTGAAGGTCGATCCCGAACTCGGCCAGATCCGTGTGACACGCCTGGTCGGTGCCTTTGCCGCCGGCCGCATCATCAATCCGCGCCTGGTCCAGAGCCAGCTCTTTGGCGGCATGATCTGGGGCGCATCGTTCGCGCTGCACGAGGAAGCCGTGATGGATCATCGTTCGGGGCGGATCCTGAACGCGAATCTTGCCGAGTACCATATCCCCGTGAATGCCGACGTGCCGTCGCTCGATGTGCTGACGGTCGATGAGCACGATCCGCACGTGAACGTGCTCGGCATCAAGGGTGTCGGCGAGATTGGCGTCACCGGCAGTGCCGGTGCGGTCGCCAATGCGGTCTGGCACGCCACCGGCGTTCGCGCACGCCGCTTCCCGATCCGGATCGATGATCTCCTGATGCGATTGGATTAAGTCGCCGCGCCGAGCGCTGGTGCGTGTGGAGCCGGAGCGTGTGGAGAGAGTTGATCCCCACCCGGTTTGCGCAACGCGCAAACCGACCTCCCCTTTTCAAGGGGAGGTGAAACGCCGCCGTTTACGCCGCTGCGCTCCTTCCCCCTGAAAGGGGTAAGGTTGGGATGGGGGTTTGCTGCGAGTCGTACCGTCCGAAGTGGAGAGAACCTTCACCTCGGAGGTGGAGGGAGGGCGTGCGCCAAACCCCATCAACCTTCCGCCACCGCTTCGCTCCAGGCGTGGAATGGCTCGGTGGCGCCGCTGTTGGTGGCGCCGTCGCGCAGCACGACGCTGGGACAGGCGAATTTCAGTGGCATCGTCTGCAGGCGCGCTTCGTCATAGTCGAACCGTGAGTGCAGCGCCTCGCGCACCTGCGGCGGCAGCCGCACGTCACCGATCACGATCGCGCCCTCGCTGGCGTCGATCCTGGGCTGATGGATCGCAGCATCGAGGTCCATGCCGTAATCCATCACGAAGGAGAGCAGTTGCGTCACCGCCGGCAGGATTCGCCGTCCACCGGAGGCGCCGACCGCGACACGGCGGCCATCGGCGGCTTGCGCCACGACCGGCGTGTAATTGCACAGGCAGCGCTTGCCGGGCGCCAGCGAGTTCGGCGTGCCCGGCGTCGGATCGAACCACATGATGCCGTTGTTCATGGTGATGCCGGTTTGCGGCGTCACGAATTTCGAGCCGAAGGTCGACAGCAGCGTTTGCGTCACCGCCGCCATGTTGCCGTCACGGTCCACGACGGAGAAATGCGTGGTGCAGGTGGGCGCGACCGCTTCCGCACCAAGCGAGCGACGGCCGTCGGCATCGCCCATGCCCTGCAGGCGTTCGCGATAGGCGGTCTGCAGCGCCTGCGCGTAAGCCGTGTAGGCGGCACCGTCCGGGGCGCGTGAGGGCTGCAGGTTTTGCTGCAACAGGCGCAGCGTATGCGCGAGCGTCGGCCCGGCGGTCAATTCGGGCGTCGCATAGACATAGCCGCCGCGATAGGCGATGCGCAGCGGTTCACGCAGATGGGCGCGGAACGCGGCCAAATCCTCGACCGATATAGCGCCGCCGCTGTCCTGGATGTCGGCGGCGATGCTGCGCGCCAAGCCACCCTCATAGAAGTCGCGCGGTCCTTCGGCGGCGAGCTGCGCCATCGTCGCCTTCAGGCGGTCCTGCGGCAGCCGCACCACCGACTTGATGCCCCATTGCGCATTCGGCGGCAGGCCATCCTGCAGAAAGGCGGCTGCACTCGCCGGATAGCGGCGGAGGTCGGTGGCAGAGCTTGCGATCATCAGCGTGGTCCACCAGTCGACCAACAGACCTTCGGCGGCGAGATCGACGCTCGGCTTGAGCAACTCCTTCCACGGCAATTTGGCATGGCGGCGATGCGCCTCCTCCATGCCTGCCACCACGCCGGGCACGGCGACCGAGCCGGAGCCGTGGAGGTTGCGGTCGTCCTTCACCCGCGCCCAGGGAAAGAGGTCGGAGGCGGTGCCGTCACCTGTCAGTGGATAGTCCTCGATGCGAAGGCTGTTCGGCGTCCGCATGCCATAGTCGATCACCTCATAGCGGTTTTCGCGGGCACGGTAGAGCACCATCGCGCCGCCGCCGCCGATTCCACTCATCCAGGGCTCCACCACGCCAAGCGCAAAAGTGGTGGCGACCACGGCATCGACGCAATCGCCGCCTGCCGCCAGCACGGCCGCGCCGACCTCGGCGGCCCTTCGCGATTGCGAAGCGACGATGCCGCCCTTGGAGGTGACAGCCGGTTTGCGAATTTGCTGGGTGTTGGAGAACTGGTCGGACATCGCGGTCTTCAGGCCTTCTCGGAGGGACAGATCAAGTCACCGTAGCATGCCGGCCGTCGCACGCTAAGGCAACTGGCCGCGCGATCGGAGGTTCAGGCCGAATCCGCATGGGTGGGAGAGTGTGTCCATACCCCTTCAATCAGTCTGCATTTGGAGTACCGGCAAAGGCGCTCCGTCCGTGAAACCGTGTGAATCCGAAAGAGTCCGCAGGCTCTGGAAAGATACGCTCTGCGACACACGCTATGACAACAGCCAGAGACGGCCCGGAATAGCTGAGGCCGCCGACCAAGAAACAAGGATGGCACGAATGCTCAAGTCTTCTCACCCGCGTCCCGAATTGCAGAGCCCGACCGACCTGAAAACCGAAGCGACTCGCGATATTTCGGCAGCGCTCGGCGGCCTGCTCGCCGACGTGTTCGCGCTCTATCTCAAGACCAAGAATTTCCACTGGCATATGTCGGGCAGCCATTTCCGCGACTACCATCTTCTGCTCGACGAGCAATCCGACCAGATCTTCGCGATGACCGACCCGATCGCCGAACGCGCGCGCAAGATCGGCGGCACGACGATCCGCTCGATCGGCCACATCGCGCGTCAGCAGCGTATCCTCGACAACGATGCCGACTATGTCGATCCGCAGGACATGCTGGCTGAATTGTTGAGCGACAATCTGCAGCTCACGCGGGAAATGCGCCAGGTTCACAATGTCTGCGACGAATATGGCGACGTCGCCACCGCCAGCCTCCTGGAAAACTGGATCGACGAAACCGAACGCCGGAGCTGGTTCCTCTACGAGACAATCAGGGGACAGTCGAACGCGTGACCTCAACCGCGTAATCGCAACGAGCTGAGGTCGTCGTGACCGCCGATTGTGCTTTCATCGAACGGGCCGGCCTCCACTGGCGTGGCGGCCACGCGAGTTCGTCGTCGCAGGCGGTGGCGGAGGAGACTGCGATCGCGTTGACCTTTGACGGGTCGACCCATGCGGTGATGATGGCGACGCCCACTGATCTGAAGGATTTCGGCGTCGGCTTCGCTGTGACGGAGGGCATAGTTGCCCGCGGCGACGAGATCAGGAGCCTCGACCTGATCGAGACCGACCTTGGCATCGAGGTCCGGATCTGGCTTGAAGAAAATCGCACGGCGGCCTTGTTCGCGCGGCGGCGCGCCTCCGTGGGCCCGGTCGGCTGCGGGCTTTGCGGCATCGAAAGCCTGGTGCAGGCGCGGCGTGCCCTTCCAAGGGTGAAGAAGGGCGCGAGGTTCGATGCGCGCGATATCCTGGAGGCCATGCGCGCTCTCCCGCCGCTGCAGGACCTCAACCGGAAAACACGCGCCGTTCATGCGGCCGCCTTCTGGCAGGCCGATGGCGGCGTCGGCCCCGTGCGTGAGGATGTCGGCCGCCACAATGCACTCGACAAGCTTGCCGGTGCTCTGATCCGTCACAACAGGTCGGTTGCGAACGGAGCCGTTCTGCTCACGAGCCGCATCTCGGTCGAGATGGTGCAGAAGACGGCCATGATCGGCGCTCCCGTCATCGTCGCCGTTTCCGCACCGACGACGCTCGCGCTCAATACCGCGGATGAAGCGGGGATCACCTTGATCGCCGTTGCGCGCGACGATGGCTATGAGGTGTTCACGCATCCCGATCGCATCGTCTTCGCACGGGAAATGCGCGGGCATCCCGTTGGGACGGGCGATGGCGCTGCGATGACGTGACCGCCGCCGCCGGTGCGGCTGTTCGTGTTCCCGCTGATGCTGCTCTACGTCGTGATCGGCTACCGCGTGTTCCGCGGCAAGGTCGGTCCGATGACCGATCATTATTGATGCGGCATGAGCAGGGCCGCATCTCTCCTGATTGATTGGTCAGCCGGTCGGCTTTCCGACCGGCTCCGCGTCCCGACATCGGCGCTGCTGTTTGGATTGCGCCTCCTATTCGGCGGCGCTCGCCGGCTATACCGCGGCAGGCTGCCTAGCGCGATCAGTCCCACACTGCCTTTTAGCATTGCTCTCCTCCTCCCGTTTTGCAGCGTCTTGCATGCGGCCGCGCGTTTGCGGCTTTCGCGACGTCTGGTTGTTGGGTGAAGGCTAACCGATGGCCGATGCAGCGCGGACATCTCCACGCCGCGCGGCTTGACGGGCAGTCTCATTTTGCATGCTGCGCCGCAATGAAATCCGGTGTGGGATTGCCGTGCGAACGGTGAACGCAAAGAGGGCGGCGTTTGCCTTGAAACGCCGCCCTCTCCGATTTCCAGTCTATGGCTTGCAAAAGCCTTCAGGGCGTCAAGCGGCTGCTAAGGTCGAAGCGATCGAGGTTCATCACCTTGGTCCAGGCCGCCACGAAATCCTTCACGAACTTCTCCTTCGAGTCCGCGCAGGCATAGACCTCGCCGAACGCGCGCAGCTGCGAGTGCGAACCGAAGATCAGGTCGACGCGGGTGCCGGTCCACTTGAGCTCGTTGGTCTTGCGGTCGCGGCCTTCGTAGACGCCATCTCCCTTGTCGCTCCATTGCGTACGCATGTCGAGCAGGTTCAGGAAGAAGTCGTTCGTCAGCTTTCCGGGCTTGTCGGTAAAGACGCCGTGCTTCGACTGGCCGACATTGGCGCCGAGGACGCGCAGTCCGCCGATGAGGGCCGTCATCTCCGGGCCGGTGAGCCGCAGCAGTTGCGCACGGTCCACCAACGCCTCCTCAGGCAGCATGAACTGATGCCTCTTGCCAATGTAGTTGCGGAAACCGTCGGCCCGTGGCTCGAGCGGAGCGAAAGAGGCGACATCGGTCTGATCCTGTGACGCATCCGCGCGTCCCGGCGTGAAGGGGACCTTCACGTCAGTGCCGCCGTCTTTCGCCGCTTTCTCCACCGCGGCACAGCCGGCGAGAACGATCAGATCGGCGAGCGAAACCTTCTTGCCGCCCTTTTGCGATCCGTTGAACTCGCTCTGGATGGCTTCGAGTTTCTGCAGCACGGTCTTGAGCTGCGCCGGCTCGTTCACCTCCCAGTCCTTCTGCGGGCTCAAGCGAATGCGGGCGCCGTTCGCACCGCCGCGCTTGTCCGAACCGCGGAAGGTGGACGCCGAGGCCCAGGCCGCCGACACCAGCTGGGACACCGACAGGCCGGAGGCGAGCATCTTCGCCTTCAGCGCTTCGACGTCCTTGTCGTCGATCAGCGGATGATCAACCGCCGGGATCGGGTCCTGCCAGATCAACGTCTCCTTCGGCACCAGCGGGCCGAGGTAGCGCACGATCGGGCCCATGTCGCGATGGGTGAGCTTGAACCATGCGCGGGCAAACGCGTCCGCGAACTGGTCGGGATGCTCGTAGAAGCGACGCGAGATCTTCTCGTAGGCCGGGTCCATGCGCAGCGACAGATCGGTGGTCAGCATGGTCGGCACGCGCTTCTTCGACTTGTCGAAGGGATCCGGAACGATCGCGTCGGCTCCCTTTGCCTGCCATTGCCATGCGCCTGCCGGGCTCTTCACCAGCTCCCATTCATATTTGAACAGGTTCTCGAAGAAGTAGTTGCTCCACTTCGTCGGGGTCTGCGACCAGATGACTTCAGGACCACCGGTGATAGCGTCAGCCCCGACGCCGGTGCCGAATTTGCTCTTCCACCCGAGGCCCTGATCCTCGAGCGCGCCGCTTTCCGGCTCCGGACCGATGAGGGACGGATCGCCTGCGCCGTGGGTTTTTCCGAAGGTGTGGCCGCCGGCAATCAGCGCGACGGTCTCCTCGTCATTCATCGCCATGCGGAAGAACGTCTCGCGGATGTCATGCGCGGCGGCGACCGGGTCGGGCTTGCCGTTCGGTCCTTCCGGGTTGACGTAGATGAGGCCCATCTGCACCGCGCCGAGCGGCTCGGCGAGCTGGCGCTCGCCGCTGTAGCGTTCGTCGCCCAGCCAGGTGCCCTCGGGACCCCAGTACAGCTCTTCAGGCTCCCAGACATCGGCGCGGCCGCCGGCAAAGCCGAAGGTCTTGAAGCCCATCGACTCGAGGGCGACGTTGCCGGCGAGAATCATCAGGTCGGCCCAGGAGATCTTGCTGCCGTACTTCTGCTTGACCGGCCAGAGCAGCCGGCGCGCCTTGTCGAGGTTCGCGTTGTCAGGCCAGCTGTTGAGTGGCGCGAAGCGCTGCTGACCGGCGCCGGCGCCGCCGCGGCCATCGGTGATGCGGTAAGTGCCTGCGCTGTGCCACGCCATGCGAATGATCAGGCCGCCATAGTGGCCGAAGTCGGCGGGCCACCACTCCTGCGACTCCGTCATCAGAGCATGCAGATCCTTGATGACCGCGTTCAGGTCGAGCGTCTTGAATTCCTTGGCGTAGTTGTAATCCTTGTCCATCGGATCGGACAGGCTTGAATTCCGATGCAGGACCTGGATGTCCAAATGGTTTGGCCACCAGTCACGGTTGGCAAATCCGTGTCTTGCACCCGAGACCGGGCATTTTGTCTTGTCATCCATTATCGCCTCCTGCGGCAGTTTCTGGTGGGTTGTCTGGAACAAGTCTAAACAATCGATATCATCAGGTGAAATTGACTTTCGTGATTGTTGCGATAAGATATTCTGATGATCCAGTTTACCCTCCGACAGCTTCGCTATTTTGACGCGGTGGCGCGTCACGGCCATTTCGGTCGCGCAGCGGAGGCATGCGCCATCACGCAGCCAGCGTTGTCGATGCAGATCAAGGAGCTGGAAGAAGCGCTCGGCGGCGTGCTGTTCGAGCGCAGCGCACGACAGGTCGTGCTGACGAAGTTCGGCGAAGAACTCGCCCAGCGTGTCCGCGAAATCCTGCGCTCGGTCGATGAACTCGGCGATTTCGCGCGCGCGTCGCGGGACCAGCTCGTCGGCCGGCTCCGCATCGGCATGATCCCGACGATCGCGCCCTATCTGCTGCCCAAGGTGATCGGCAATCTCACCCAGATCCATCCCGAACTCGACATTCACGTCCGTGAGACGGTGACGCCGAAGCTGATCAAGGAGCTTGGCGAAGGCCGGCTCGACACGGCCATTGTCGCCCTGCCGGTATCCGAGCCCTCGCTGACCGAGGTCGCGCTGTTCACGGAGAATTTCCTTTTGGTGCGGCCGGGCGAGGATGAGGGAACGCCGGTCCCGAGCAGCGAGGCGCTGCGCGAAATGAAGCTTCTCCTCTTGGAGGAGGGACATTGCTTTCGCGATCAGGCGCTGTCGTTCTGCAACATGCAGTCGGCGCCGCCGCGGGAAGTGCTGGAAGCGAGCTCGCTGTCCACCCTCGTTCAGATGGTCGGCGCCGGCATCGGCGTCACCTTCATCCCGGAAATGGCTGTCGCGGTGGAGACGCGTTCGGCATCGGTATCCGTCGCCCGCTTCAAGGATCCGCAACCCTCGCGAACCATCGGCATGGTCTGGCGCAGGACCAGCCCTCTAGCCAGGCAGCTTATGCAGATTTCCGAAGTGGTTTCTTTGTCGGCCGATGCATTGCGCGAGCAGCGCACGCCAAAGTCTTCATCGCGTCATCGCCGGCATTGAACGCTTCGAGCATGACACCCAAACGATCATGCTGACGAGAGGAGATCGAACGATGGCGGGACAGTGGATCGACATCGCTGCAACGGACGGCGGCAGCTTCAGGGGATATCTCTCCGTTCCCGCCTCGGGCTCCGGTCCCGGCATCCTGCTGCTGCAGGAAATCTTCGGTGTCAATGCCTCGATGCGCGCGGTGGCGGACTACTACGCTGAGGAAGGCTACGTCGTGCTCGCGCCGGATCTGTTCTGGCGCATGGAGCCGGGCGTCGAGCTCGGCTACAGCGAGGCCGATTTCGGCAAGGCGATGGGCTACTACCAGCGCTTCGATGTCGAGCAGTCGATCAAGGATGCGAGCGATGCGCTGAAGGTCCTGCGCGCGCGTCGCGAATGCAGGGGCAAGGTCGGCGCGCTCGGCTTCTGCCTGGGCGGCAGGCTCGCTTATCTCGCCGCCGCGCGCACCGACGTCGATTGCGCCGTCAGCTATTACGGCGTCGGCATCGAGGGCAATCTTGGCGAGATCGCTAATATCAAGGCGCCGATGGTCTTTCATTTCGCCGAGCTCGACCGCTTTGCGCCGGCGGAAGCACGCGAACAGATCAAGGCGGCGTTCGCGGGACGTCCCGACGTCGAATTCTATCTTTATCCCGGTTGCGACCACGCGTTCGCGGCGCCGGAGCGGGCGAGCTTCAACAAGCCCGCGACGCTGATGGCGCATACGCGCTCGATCGCGCTGTTCCGGAAGGTGCTGGGGCCTCAGTACGATCTCTCCGCATTGTGGGACAGGCATACCGAACTCGAATTCGTGACGCGCTCGGCGGAGGAGACCATGAAGACCATGGTCGCCGAGCCCTATGTCAACCACATTCCGACCATGACGGGCGGCGTCGGCTATCGCGACCTGCTCCGCTTCTACAAGAACCATTTCATCCCGAAGACCCCGCAGGACACCAAGCTGGTGCCGATCTCGCGCACCATTGGTGCCGACCGCATTGTCGACGAGATGCTGTTCTGCTTCACCCATGACATCGAGATCGACTGGATGCTGCCGGGCATCCCGCCGACCGGCAAATATGTGGAGATCCCGCTGGTCGCGATCGTCCGCTTCCGCGGCGACAAGCTCTACAATGAGCATATCTATTGGGATCAGGCCTCGGTACTGGTGCAGATCGGGTTGCTCGATCCTGCGAAGCTTCCGGTGGCCGGCGTCGAGACCGCGAAGAAGCTGGTCGACGAGTCCTTGCCGTCGAACACGTTGATGGCGCGCTGGGCCGAGAGTTGTTTACCTCTCCCATAGGGAGAGGTCGGCGCGTAGCGCCGGGTGAGGGGTTACACTCCCTCGTTGGAATTCATCCCCTCACCCGGATCGCATCTTGCGATGCGATCCGACCTCTCCCCGATGGGGAGAGGTGAGGCACCTCCGGCGTGGCACTAACTCGACCTCATCTCATCATGCGCTAGCCGCTGTCGCGCAGCACCAGCTCGAAGCCGAGATCGATGCGGCGTTCGCCGCCGCGCTCAAGCGTCAGTGTCGCCGCGGTGCAGCCGATCGCATCGCCATGGACGCTGATGGTGCTGAGACTCGGCGCGATCAGCCGTCCCATCTCGAGATCGCCGAGGCCGATGACCGCGACCGGCTGCGCCGAGGCGGGGCCGTCGCGCAGCAATCCCGCCTTGCGCAGGCCAGCCATGAAGCCGATGGCGTGGGCGTCATTGGCTGCGAACACGGCATCGACGCCAGGCAAATTCGCGTGCGCGGCGACGCTGCCGGAGGCGTTGCGTTCGAGGATCAGCCGCCGCGGCGGCGATAGCCCGCACGCCAGCGCGTGGTCGTGGAAGCCGAGCCATCGCCGTGTGCCGCGCGGGTCGTCGCCGCCGATGAAGGCGAGATGCTGACGGCCCTCCGCGACGAAGTGGCGCGCGACGGCCACGCCGGCTTGATAATTATCGAAACCCGCAACGGCATCGATCGGATCGATCGGCAGCTCCCAGGTCTCAACGATCGGAATGCGCGCGTGGCGCAGCAGGCGCTTGCCATCCTCAGTCGCGGGCGAGCCGACCATGATGATCGCCTCCGGCCGCCGCGACAGCAGCGCCGCGAGCATGCGGTCCTCGCGCGCCGCATCGTAGCGCGACTGCGCAAGGATCACGGAACAGCCGAGCGGCTCGAGCTTGTCGGAGAGACCCTGCACGGTGTCGGCAAAGATCGAGTTCGCGATCGTCGGCACCAGCACGCCGACCGAATTGGTCTTCGCGCTCGCAAGCGCTCCGGCGACCAGGTTCGGCACGTAGCCAAGTTCCCGCATTGCCTTTTCGACCCTGGCGCGGGTCTCCGGCGCGACCAGCTCCGGCAGCCGGACCACGCGGCTCACGGTGATCGATGAAACACCGGCGCGTTTGGCCACCGCCGACAGCGTCGGGGCGATCTGGCTGGAACTGGTTTCGGTCTCGGTCAACTGGGAACTCATGGCGGTCATGAATCTGCACGATTCCGGATTGCGCATCCATAGTGACAGCGCTAGCATTCTCAATGATAGCGCTAACATATGGCCGTGATAGCGCTAGCATAATAAAGGAGGAACCGCCGCATGATTTCAGACGAAATGGTCCAAGCCTATCGGCGCGACGGGGTGATTGTCGTCCCTGAGGTGCTCGACAAGGATATTCTGGCGCGGATCCGCATGGTGCTGGCCGAACTGGTCGCCGGCGCGGCTGACGTGACCGAGCACACCGACGTCTATGACCTCGAACCCGGCCACACCCCTGATAATCCGCGGGTCCGCCGCATCAAGGCGCCGCACAAGGTGCATCCGATTTTCGATCAGATCGTGCGCAGCGAGCCCGTCATCTCCATTCTCACCAAGCTGATCGGACCCGGCCTGCGCCTGCACGGCTCCAAGCTCAACATGAAGTCCGCGCAGTACGGATCGCCGGTCGAATGGCACCAGGACTGGGCGTTCTATCCCCACACCAATGACGACATCCTTGCGATCGGCGTGCTGCTCGACGACTGCGACCTGGAGAATGGGCCGATGCTGGTGACGCCCGGCTCGCATGTCGGCGATAGTATGTGGAATCATCACGGCGAGGACGGCTGCTTCGCCGGGCTGATCGATCCCGACCTGATTCAGGACGAGATCAAGCGTGCCGTGCCCTGCATCGGCAAGGCCGGCAGCATGTCGTTCCATCACGTGCGCGCGCTGCACGGCTCGGCCACCAACACGTCGAACCGCCCGCGCAACCTCCTGCTCTATGAAGTCGCGGCGAGCGATGCCTGGCCGCTGATGGGCGTGAAGGATTTTGCCGAGTACGACAGCCGCCTGCTCGCCGGGGGCTCGGTGGTCGCGCCGCGCATGACCAGCGTTCCGGTGCGCGTGCCGCTGCCGCCGCCCAAGCGCCAGGGCTCGATCTACGAAACGCAGTCCGCATCGAAGAAGACCTACTTCACGCGCGCCGCCTGAAGAATTCCGACGAAGCCCGCGGGGAGCAACACCCGCGGGCTTCGCGCTTGCGACGACCAATAAACAAACCAACAGGGATGGAAACCAATGACCGAGCTCAAGGCCGGCGGCGCCGGCCAATCGCGTTTACGTGTGATCCTTGCTGCGAGCGTCGGCTCCGCGCTCGAATGGTATGACTTCTTCCTCTACGGCACCGCGGCCGCGCTGGTGTTCGCCGAGCTGTTCTTCCCCAAGAGCGATCCCGTCGTCGGAACGCTGCTGGCGTTCCTGACCTTCGGCGTCGGCTTCGTGGTGCGCCCCTTGGGCGGCATCATTTTTGGCATCATGGGCGATCGCTATGGCCGCAAGCCGGTGCTGGTTGCAACGCTCTTGATGATCGGCGTCGGCACCACCGCGATCGGCCTGTTGCCGACCTACGCGCAGATCGGGATCTGGGCGCCATTGCTGTTGGTCGCGATGCGCGTGGTACAGGGCCTCGGTGCCGGAGCCGAATATGGCGGCGCCGTGATCTATCTCGTGGAGAACGCACCACGCAGGCATCGCGGCTTTTGGGGCGGCTTCGCGCCGCTCGGCGTGTCGGTCGGCAATCTGCTTGCCGCCGGCGCCTTTGCGCTTGTGACCATGCTGCCGCGCGAGGCGATGCTGAGCTGGGGCTGGCGCCTGCCGTTCCTGGCGAGCTTCCTGTTGATTCTGGTCGGCCTCTTCGTCCGCCTGCGCGTGGCGGAAACACCTGTCTTTACCGAGGCCGTCGTCGCGCGCGGGAAGGTCGAGCGCAACCCGGCCATGGAGGCGCTGCGCCAGCATCCGCGCAACTTCCTGGTCGTGCTGGGAGCGCGGATGGCCGAGAACGGGCTCGGCTATTTCTTCCCCGTGTTCGGGCTCAGCTATGTCATCACGACGGTGGGCGTACCGAAATCGGAGGCGCTGAGCGCGCTGATGCTCGCATTCACCATCGAACTGTTTGCGATCCTCGGCTTCGCGGCGCTGTCGGATCGCATCGGACGGCGGCCGGTCTATCTGTTTGGCGCACTCGCGGGCGTGGCGCTGGCTTTCCCGTTCTTCTGGATGGTCGGGACCAAGGAATGGATCTGGATCGCGGTGGCCTTCATCCTGGCCCGCGCCGTGGTGACGGCCGCGATGTTTGGACCGCAAGCTGCGTATTTCGCCGAGCTGTTCCCGCCGCAGCGGCGCTTTGCCGGATTCGCGTTTGCGCGCGAGCTCGGCTCGCTGCTCGCCGGCGGTCCGGCGCCGTTCGTCGCAACGGCGCTGGTCGCCGCTTACGGCAGCTGGTGGCCGGTCGCCTGCTACGCGATGTTCCTGTCGCTGTGTACGGTGATCGCGATCTGGATCGGGCCTGAGACCTATCGGGAGGACATCGCCGCCGACGAGCCCGTCGTGCAGCACGACTTGCCCGTGGCGATGCCGCAGCGGGCCTGAGGGGCAGCGCAGCCACTCCGCGGCCAGTCGCCGCTCCGGTTCATGGGGCTGTGACTGGCCGACGCGCTGCCTCTCTACGGGCAGCGCCGCCACTATGATGGCAGCGGTTTGCCGGCCTGTTCATTGACGATGTATTCGGCGTACCAGTCCGGCCAGTTCGCATCGTGCTGGCCGCCGTTCCGCTTCTCGTGCTCGCCATGCGCGGCTGCGCTGCGCAGGCAATGCGGCGATGGTCACGGACTGTCGGTTCCCTCTCTCACGCGCTTTCACGACCTTTTTATGCCCGCATCGGGACATATCGGATGTCGATCCAGGCAGGCTTCACCATTTATTTGAGATGATATCCGTCATTTAAGAGGGGATTGCCCCGATCTTGCTTGGAGCCGCATATGGGTGAGGTCGTTCGATTTGTTCCAAAGTCTGAGCTTGAGCGGGCTCGGCTTATCAGAGAAGCGCGCGCGATCTACGACGCCATATTCCCGGCGGCCGATGACGTCAGCTCACAACGGGACGACGAAGCTCCGCAACAGCGGGGGTGACTTTAGCGTTCAAAACGGCCGCTGCTCGGGTGCATTGAGCGCTCGGGCAGCTTGATCGAAATCCGCTTTGACGCCGGCTGCGATACACGCGCTTGCGTTCGACGTTATCCGCGCGGCCAACCGCGATGACATTCTCTGCTGCAGTACCGAGAATTCCCTCGGCACGTTGCCCGTCTCAGATTCATACCGACTGTCATTGTGATGATGCCCGCGCCCCCTCGGATCGCGCGGAGAAAATACCTATAGGGTTCGCTCGACTACCATTCACCAGATGTCGCCGATCCCCTTGAGTTCGGTCGGGAAGTGAGTGTAAAGGGGTAGCAGTAAAATAGAACAACGTTCTGCTGCGCAGAACAGTCGGGTTGGAGGAATCGAGCGTGAACCCTGATGCGGCATCGACCGACCGGCCATCCGTCGGGTTCGACGATCAGGTCGTCGAAGCGTTCAAGATCATTCCGGAATTGCTGTCGCGCGATGAGAAGCTGATCGGCCGCGGCCGACTGCTCGACGTGGAGTGTCTGCTCGGGCCCACGGTGCAGCCCTTTCATGTGACCATCCGCGGTGGGCGCATCCTCGATATGAGCCCCGCGCCGGTGCTGATGCGGTCCTGGCGTTTCGCCTATCGCGCGACGCCGGCCGCGTATCACGCCTATTGGCAGGCGATGCCGCCGCCGGGCTGGCACGATCTGCTCGCGCTCACCAAGCGCGGGGGGGCGACATTGGAAGGCGATCTGCATCCCTTCATGGTGCACCTGCAGTACTTCAAGGATCTCCTGTCGCTGCCGCGTCGCAGCAGTTTCGGGAGCGCGCCATGAATGGCTTTATCGAACCGATCGTTGGCCGTTACGTCCATGTCGAGATCGATGGTGAGATCAACCGCATCTACTTCGAAGAGAGTGGCAGCGGCATTCCCCTGGTCTGCCTGCACACCGCCGGCTCCGACGCGCGACAGTGGCGCCATTTGCTGGTCGACGAAGAGTTCACCAAGCAGTTTCGCATCATCGCGTTCGACATGCCCTGGCACGGCAAGTCGAACCCGCCGGACAGCCAGTATGGCAACGAATACAGGCTGACGACGGCAAGCTACACAACCACGATCCGCGCCTTTTGCAACGCGCTGAAGCTTGATCGTCCGGTGGTGATGGGCTGCTCGATCGGGGGGCGTATCGTCCTTAATCTCGCGATATCGCATGCCAGCGAGTTTCGTGCACTGATCGGATTAGAGGCCGCTGATTTCCAGCAGCCCTGGTACGACACGGCCTGGTTGAACCGGCCCGATGTCCATGGCGGCGAAGTTTGCGCCGCGCTGGTCTCCGGCCTGATCGCACCGAACGGCCCAGTGGTGGCGCGCGACGAAACCCTTTGGGGCTACAAACAAGGCGGTCCCGGCATTTTCAAGGGCGATCTCTATTTCTATCGCGTCGACGGTGATCTTCGCGGCCGCGTCGGCCAGATCGATGTGCGCCAGTGCCCGCTCTATCTCCTGACCGGCGAATACGATTTCTCCTGCACGCCGGAGGACACGCTACGCACCGCCGCGAGCATTCCCGGCGCCAAGGCCACGATCATGGAACGGCTTGGCCATTTTCCGATGAGCGAGAATCCAGCGCAGTTCCGCGCCTATATCGCTCCGGTGCTGCAAGATATCGTAAACGGGCAGAATATTTGAATTAGGGAGGCGTATTGATGAAGTTGCGTTGGACGATCGCGGCCGTGCTGGCCGCGCAGGTGAGTGTCGCGTCGGCAGCGGATAACGTTATTCGAATCGGCGTGCTCAACGATCAATCCGGCGTGTTTGCCGACAATGGCGGCCGCGGCTCGATCGCAGCGGCGAAGCTTGCGGCGGAGGATTTCGGCAACGAAATCCTCGGCAAGAAGATCGAGATCATCACCGCCGATCACCAGAACAAGCCGGACATTGCTTCTGCCACCGCACGGAAATGGTTCGACAATGAAGGCGTCGACATGATCGCCGACGGCGCCGCGTCCTCCGCGGGCTTTGCTATCCTCGAAATCGCGCGGCAGAAGAACAAGATCTTCGTCATCAGCGGCCCCGGTTCGTCCGACTTCACTGGAAAGGCCTGCTCGCCGATCAGCTTTCACTTCAACTACGACACCTATGCGCTGTCGAAGCTGACCAGCGATGCGATCACGCGCGCCGGCGGCAAGACCTGGTACTTCGTCACGGCAGACTATGCGTTCGGCCACGCGTTGCAACGCGACGCCACCAAGTTCATCGAAGCCGCCGGCGGCAAGGTGATCGGTTCGGCCGCGCATCCTCTGGGCACCGCGGATTTCGCTTCGTTCCTGCTGCAGGCGCAAGGCTCCAAGGCCGATGTCGTGGGGCTTGCGACATCGGGCGCGGACGTGCAGACCGCGATCAAGCAGGCCGGCGAGTTCGGCATCGTCGAGGGCGGGCAGAAGCTGGCCGGTCTTCTTGTCTTCATTACCGATGTCAACTCGCTCGGGCTGAAGGCGACGCAGGGCCTGCAGGTGACGACCTCCTTCTACTGGGACCTCAATGACGAGACCCGCGCCTGGTCGAAGCGCTATGCGGCGTTGATGGACGGCAAGGTCGCAAGCATGGTTCAGGCCGGCGTCTATAGCGGCGTCCACCATTATCTCGCCGCGGTGAAGGCGGCCGGCACGACGGATGCGACCGCCGTTGCCGCCAAGATGCACGAGATGAAGGTCAACGACATGTACAACAAGGATGTCGCTGTCCGCCCCGATGGACGCGTGCTGCACACGATGCATCTCGTGCAGGTGAAGAAGCCGGACGAATCGAAGTACAAGTTCGACTACTACAGGATCGTCAGCTCCAGGCCCGGCGCAGAGGTGTTCCGGCCCATGAGCGAAGGCGGCTGCCCGCTGGTGAAGTGAAGATATCGAGACGGACGGCGCCCATCGGTTGCCGCCCCAAAGTTTGAGGAGAATGCCTGCATGACAGGGACAATCGGATTCATCGGTCTTGGCGTCATGGGCGAGCCGATCTGCCGCAATCTGGTGCGCAAGAGCGGGCGCAAGGTGCTGGCATTCGATCTTTCGGCTGAGCCGCTGGCGCGGATCGTCGCCGATGGCGCCGTGGCCGCCCGGTCGGTGGCCGATGTCGTCGGCGGCAGCGAGATCATCTTCATCTGTCTGCCGAGCGCGAACCACGTGTCATCGGTCGTCGAGGGCGGC
Organism: Bradyrhizobium cenepequi; assembly: GCF_020329485.1. Classification (GTDB taxonomy): domain Bacteria; phylum Pseudomonadota; class Alphaproteobacteria; order Rhizobiales; family Xanthobacteraceae; genus Bradyrhizobium; species Bradyrhizobium cenepequi. The sequence continues at coordinate 5,536 of NZ_JAGKJI010000018.1, read as the reverse complement.
ATCGCGCAGGCCATCCGAAGCGGTCAGACCGTGATCGATCTCGGTACCTCCGAGGTCGGCATGACCCGCGACTTTGCGCGGCGGCTGGCAGACAAGGGCGCACTCTGGATCGACGCGCCGATCGCCCGCACCCGCCAGGCGGCGCGGGAGGGTACGCTCAGCGTGATGGTTGGCGCTACAGCCGACGCGTTTGCCAAGGTCGAGCCGCTGATCCGGCACTTCGCCACCGACGTCACGCTTTGCGGCGGCACCGGCGCGGGCCAGGTGACGAAGATTTTGAACAACATGGTGCTGTTCGAGACCGTCAATGCACTGGCGGAAGCTGTTGCCGTTGCGAGCCACAGCGGCGTCGAGCCAAAGCTGCTGCTGGAAACCCTGTCCAAGGGATCGGCGGACAGCTTTGCGCTTCGCAACCACGGCATGAAGGCGATTGTTGCGAAAGAGTTTCCGCTGCGGGCGTTCTCGACCGAGTATGCGCTGAAGGACCTGACCTACGCTCTGGAGCTTGGAGGGCAGGCAGGCTTGAATCTGCGGGGCGCGGCGCTGATGCGCAGCATTTTCGAGGAGACGATCGACAAGGGGATGGGGGATGCGTACTTTCCGGTCATCGCCAAACTGATCGATCCCGCTGGCTTCTCCAGCTAGGAGACACTATGCGTTCGCCCGGTGTCGCCGCCGTCGACCGTGCGCTCACCATCCTGGGTGCGTTCGAGGAAAAGCCGGAGCCGATGAGTCTCGCCGAGCTCTCCCGGCACACCGGGATGTACAAGAGCACGCTGCTGCGGCTGATGACCTCGCTGCAGGAATTCGGCTATCTCGTGCAGCTCCCCGAGGGACGCTACCAGCTCGGGCCGACGCCGTTCCGGTTGGGCGCGATCTATCAGCGCGCCAACAATCTGCATGACCATGTGATGCCGGTCCTGAGGCAACTCGTGGCGGCAGGTACGGAAAGTCCGTCGTTCCACGTCCGGCATGATGGCAAGCGCCGCTTGTGTGTCTTTCGCATCGATTCCCAGCATTCGACGCTCGACCGCGTCGAGGCCGGCATGTTGCTGCCGCTCGACCGCGGCGCTGCCGGACGAGTCATCCTGGCATTCGATGGCGAGAACGGCGAGGCCTACGATCCTATCAGGAAGGGCGCCATTGCGGTCTCGTTCGGCGAGCGCGACCCGGACTGTGCCGGTATCGCCTGTCCCGTGTTCGGGCCGAACGGGAAGCTTGCCGGCGCGCTCTCGCTTTCCGGACCCAAGCCGCGCTTCACCAAGGACAGCATCAAGACGATGTCGTCGCTGCTATCGCAGGCGGCGGCGCGGCTGACGCGGTCGCTCGGCGGTCCGACCGAGCTTCTGGATCACGTCGCTCCTCCGCTCGAGGGGTCGGCACGCGTGTCGCGACGAGCAAGGAAATAGCGGCGCGCTCTACTGCTTCTGCAGAAGTTTCAGGCGGCAGCGCAGCGCTTCCCTGATATGGGCGCGCGCCAGCTTCTCCGCCTTGTCGCCGTCGCGGGCGGCGATGGCATTGATGATGGCCCGATGCTCCTTGCGGCTGGTCGACGGGCGGCCGGCCACGGAGAACGTGGTAGGGCCGAGCAACGCGATCCAGTCCTGCAGCTCCCTGGAGGCGCCATCGAGATAGCGATTGCGCGCCGCGCGGCAGATTGCTTCATGGAAGGCGCGGTTGAGCTCTGCCATCTCGGCCGTATCGTCTGGATATTCCGCAAACGCCTGCTCGATATCGGCGAGCGCATCGATCTCGGGCGGTGAGGCGTGTTCGGCGGCAAGCCGGGCGGCCGCGCCTTCCAGGATCTCGCGCATGGTATAGAGCTCGAGCACCTCGCCGACATCGAGGCTGCGGACGATCAGCCCCCGGCCGCCCGCCGACGTGACGAAGCCGCGCGCCGCGAGCCGCCCCAGTGCCTCGCGCACCGGAGTGCGGCTGACCTTCAGCCGCTGCGCGACTTCTTCTTCCCGCAGCCGGTCTCCGGCCCGATAGGCTCCGGCCTTCAGCGCCTCACATAATGAGCGGAACACGGCCTCCCCGAGTTGAACGCCGGAACCGCGCGAAATCGATCCGATCGCCTTGTTCGGCCGCTTTGCCATCCTGCCTCCGACCGCAAGCGCATCAATCCCATGCAAAGACGATGCTTGCGGGGCTTATGTATATCTTTGTATACAAAAAGCGACAATGGCGCCGGCATTCCAGAAACGCCGAAAATGGCTTTTCGCTGTTGGGCAGAAGGAATGAGCAGCAAATACGACGTGCTGGTGATCGGTGGCGGCAACGCCGCTCTGTGCGCTGCGATCAGCGCGCGGCGTGCCGGCGCCTCTGTGCTGGTGCTGGAGGGGGCGCCAAAATTCTACCGCGGCGGCAATACGCGCCACACGCGCAACATGCGCTGCGCCCATGACGCGGCGACTGAGATCCTGACCGGTCCTTATACCGAGGAGGAGTTCTGGAAAGACCTGCTGCTCGTGACTGGCGGCCAGACCGACGAGGAACTTGCCAGGTTCATGATCCACGAATCCAAGGACATCCTAAACTGGATCGTGGAACAGGGCGTGCGCTGGCAACCCTCGCTCGGCGGCACGCTCAGCCTCGGCCGCACCAATTCATTCTTCCTCGGCGGCGGACGCGCGATGCTGAACGCGCTCTATCTCACGGCGGAACGGCTCGGCGTCGACATCCGCTACGACGCCGAAGTCGTCGATCTCAGGATCGAGGACGGCCTGTTCCTCTCCGCCGAGTTGAAGCGGCCGATCGATGGTACGGCGGAGGTCCGCGCCGCGACGCTGGTTGCGGCCGCCGGCGGTTTCGAGGCCAATATCGAGTGGCTCAGGGAATATTGGGGCGAGGCCGCCGACAATTTCCTGATCCGCGGCACGCCCTATAATCGCGGCTCGATCCTGAAGATGCTGCTGGCCAAAGGCGTGCAGCAGGTCGGCGATCCCACGCAGTGCCACGCGGTGGCGATCGACGCCCGCGCGCCGAAATTCGATGGCGGCATCATCACACGGCACGATTCGGTGGTGTTCGGCATCGTCGTCAATAAGCGTGCCCAGCGCTTCTACGACGAGGGCGAGGATATCTGGCCGAAGCGTTATGCGATCTGGGGCCGCCTGGTCGCGGCGCAGCCCGACCAGATCGCCTACATCATTTTCGATTCCACCGTCGTGACCAGCTTCATGCCGACGCTGTTCCCGCCGATCGCCGGCGAGACGATCGCCGAGCTTGCGGGCAAGCTCGAGCTTGATCCGGCAGCGCTGGAAAAGACGATCCGCGAATTCAATGCCGCGGTGCGGCCCGGCACCTTCGATCATACCATTCTCGATGATTGCCGCACCGAGGGCATCACGCCGCCGAAGACGCATTGGGCGCGCCGGATCGAGACGCCGCCCTATCTCGCCTATCCGGTGCGGCCCGGCATCACCTTCACCTATCTCGGCACACGCGTGAACAAGCAGGCGCGGATGCTGATGAAGGATGGCAAACCTTCCGTCAACATGTTCGCCGCCGGCGAGATTATGGCCGGCAATGTGCTGGGACGCGGCTATGCCGCCGGCATTGGCATGACCATCGGCAGCGTGTTCGGCCGGATCGCAGGACGGGAAGCGGCAAAGAATGCACGGAACTAGAGGCTGCATCCGCGATCGGCGCTGTACTCCCTCTCCTGCGTGCGGGGGAGAGCCGGGGTGGGGGTCTCTCCACGATTGGCGCTCTCGCGAGCGGAAAGAACCCCCACCCGGCGCTTACGCGCCGACCTCCCCCGCAAGCGGGAGAGGTGAAGTTAACTCGCGGACAGACCGATTCAACCGATGACATCACGCTCAGGGATCTTGCAGGAAGCCGATCGTCTGATGACGGTCTGCAATTCGTGTCGCTATTGCGAGGGGCTGTGCGCGGTGTTCCCCGCGATGGAGATGCGCCGGTCGTTCTCCGACGGCGACCTCAACTATCTCGCCAATCTCTGCCACGCCTGCGGCGCCTGCTATGTCGACTGCCAGTTCTCACCGCCGCATGAATTCAGTGTCAATGTACCGAAGACGCTGGCGGTGGCACGCGCCGAATCCTATGCCGCCTATGCCTGGCCGGGCGCGCTGTCCGGCGTGTTCGAACGCAACGGACTCGTCATCAGCCTGGTTGCGGCGTTCAGCATGGCCGCTTTCATTCTCGGCTTCGCAGTCATCAACGATTCGAATTTGCTCTTCGGCGTCCACACCGGCCCCGGCGCCTTCTACAGGCTGATGCCGCATAATGCGATGGTGGCGCTGTTCGGCGCGGCCTTCCTCTATGCGATCGTGGCGCTGGTCATGAGCGTGCGCGCATTCTGGCGTGATATCGGCGAGCCGATCGGCGCACGGGCCGACGGCGGTTCGATCTTCCAGGCGATCCGCGATGCGGGCGAACTGCGCTATCTCCATGGCGGCGGAGTTGGCTGCTACAACGAAGACGATCGTCCGACCGACCGGCGCAAGTTTTATCACCACCTTACGTTCTATGGCTTCCTGCTGTGCTTCGCCGCGACATCGGTTGCCACGCTCTATCACTATTTCCTCGGACGCGAAGCGCCCTATGCGTGGTGGGACCTGCCGGTCGTGCTCGGCTCGCTCGGCGGCATCGGCCTGATCGTCGGGCCGACCGGGCTGCTGCTCGCGAAGGCAAGACGCGATCCCGCGCTGCTCGATGATATCAGCTACGGCATGGATGTCGGCTTCATCGCCATGCTGTTCTTGACGGGCATCACCGGAATGGCGCTGCTGCTGTTGCGTGCGACGCCCGCCATGGGACCGCTGCTCGCACTGCACCTCGGCGCCGTGTTCGCGTTGTTCATCACCATGCCCTATGGCAAGTTCGTCCACGGCATCTACCGTTTCGCCGCGCTGGTGCGTTACGCACAGGAGCGGCGCCATGGCCTGAATGGTTAAGCGGATCAAAGGAGGGCGACATGTTGACCATCACGGCGATTATCCGGGTCAAGCGCGGCCACGAGAGCGCCATGCGTCAGGCGCTGCTCGAAGTCGCCGCGAGCGTTCGTGCGAACGAACCGACGACCATCGGCTATTACATATCGCAGGACGCGACGGATCCGTGCGTGTTCACCACCTACGAACGCTACGTTGATCGTGCGGCGATGGATCGGCACAACAATTCCGAAGCCGTCCTTCGTTTCTTCGGTGTCGCCAAGCCCATGATCGACGGCGAGGTGACGCTGGTGAGCGGCACAGAAATTTCCACGAAAGACGACTAGGGTCTGTTGGGATTCAGGATTCTCATCCGGGCTCGGTTGTGATTCAAGCTATGGATGGACCGATTCGTTTTGACTGATGCCCAATGGGCGAAGATGGAGCCGCTTTGTCTTGGCAAGCCAAGCGATCCCGGCCGCAGTGGCAAGGACAACCGACGGTTTGTCGAGGCCGTGCTGTGGATCGCGCGAACCGGCAGTCCCTGGCGGGATCTGCCGCCCTCGTTCGGCCACTGGAACAGTGTCTTCACGCGCTTCCGCGACTGGGTGAAGGCGGATATCTGGAAGCGGCTGTTC
>NZ_JAGKJI010000170.1 GCF_020329485.1 Bradyrhizobium cenepequi | reverse complement strand
CTAGGGTCTGTTGGGATTCATCGGGAGTTTATCACGGCCGCGACCAGATGGATCATGGAGGCGAAGCTTTGATCGGTCTTTTCGGCGCGCATGGCGATGCGTTTGAACTCCTTGAGCTTGCCGAAGAAGTTCTCGATGAGATGCCGCCATTTGTACATCTCCTCGTCGATGGTGAGAGGCTTGGCGCGGCGCGGATGCTGGGAGATGACGACCTTGGCGCCGCGCGCATCGAGTTCGGCGATGATGGCGTTGCTGTCGAACGCCTTGTCGGCGATCAGCGCGTCGAAGGCCAATCCCTCGATGAGCGGCGGCACGCCGACCGTGTCGAAGCGCTGTCCCGGCAGAAGCACGAAGCGCACGAGATTGCCGAGCGCGTCAGTGAGCGCCAGGATTTTGGTGGTCATGCCGCCTTTCGAGCACCCGATGGCCTGGCTTTGAGTCCCCCTTTTGCGCCCTGTCCGTGGCGGTGGACCTTGACGATGGTGGCGTCGACCATGGCGTATTCCAAGTCGGGATCATCGGAGACGGCGTCGAACAGCCGCTTCCAGATATCCGCCTTCACCCAGTCGCGGAAGCGCGTGAAGACACTGTTCCAGTGGCCGAACGAGGGCGGCAGATCCCGCCAGGGACTGCCGGTTCGCGCGATCCACAGCACGGCCTCGACAAACCGTCGGTTGTCCTTGCCACTGCGGCCGGGATCGCTTGGCTTGCCAAGACAAAGCGGCTCCATCTTCGCCCATTGGGCATCAGTCAAAACGAATCGGTCCATCCATAGCTTGAATCACAACCGAGCCCGGATGA
>NZ_JAGKJI010000169.1 GCF_020329485.1 Bradyrhizobium cenepequi | reverse complement strand
TGCCAGTGGATGAGCGTCTCGGGACAGATGATGGCAAGAACCTGAAGGATCGACGGAAAGCAGCGGTACAGCTGAATGAAGAACCAGCGATCATTGTTCGTAAGCCGGACGCAGCCCCGGAGCCTGCGCCGCAAAACAATCAACTGATGCCGAAGCGCCGGTTCTCAGCCTCCAGTCTCATCTTCGACTTGAATGGCGCGGCCAACGCGGTCAGCACGAAACACAGAAGCCCGATCATTCCGCCAGCTTAGGTGATTCCGTCACCTCATCAACTCGGATAAGGTTTTCGGTACACACAGGCGCCTAGTGCTTCGTGTGCGCCGTGGCTCATCGCGATATTTGGGGCCGCCGACTATTCCTAACGATTATTCGTCAACAACTACCATTCCAAAGTTGAATTTTCGTTTTCCAGAACGCACGGTCACCATGCAAGAAACATACGCGGACAGGTGCCGCGAGGGGCACCGTTGGGGGAGAACTAGAATGAATGACGAAGTTTTGAACGGGCGCCCGCTCAGTACGCCGATCGAAGCCTCCGCGGAGACCTTGGACGGCTTTCGTCCGCTGGACATCCAAACCGACCGGCTGCTTTCATCATGGCTGCGAGAGGCGTGCGTTCCTGACGTCGCCCTGAAGGCGAACGAACCTGCCCCCGATTTCCTTCTCCCTGAGGCAAATGGAAAGCTCGTTTCATCTTTGGAATTGCGACAAACTGCGCCGTTGATCGTTACCTTCGTTTACGGGACTTGGTCCCCGTTGTGCGCAGCTGGACTACGCGCTCTTCACGGAGCCACCCCTAGTATCCGCGCTGCCGGCGCCAGAGCAATTGCCATAACGCCCGAGACCGGA
>NZ_JAGKJI010000168.1 GCF_020329485.1 Bradyrhizobium cenepequi | reverse complement strand
TCATATGGGGATTTGTGAGTCAAGGCCTTTCGATTGGCTTGAGTGAGGTTGGCACGGTGCGAGGGCGGCGCGCGGAGCCATGCGTAGCGCAGCGCGCCGACCGTGTTCCGGGCGAGGATTGGCTTCCGAAGATTTCTGCAGCTCACTGCATCACCTCATATCCGGTCGGACTGGTGTGGTCCGGACCCACATTCCGCATGCTTGCGGCGAGGAAGCCCTGAGGATGAGACCCATCTACAAAACGGCTGTTTGTTCGGCCCATGGGTGGCACGGTCATCATCCATCCCGCGCGGACTGCGGCGACGCGCAGCGGTGCGGTGGTTCGGTTCTATGCCTTCATCGTCGCTCCCGCAGGCACAAGTCCGGTGGTGAGGTAGCGCCAGAGCGCCACGCTGATGCCCTGCTCGCGATCGATGCCGCCGCTCTGCCAGGGACTGGGCGTCAATCCGCAATAGCTTGCGACCTCGCGCCGGTTGCGGAAGTCCTTGTAGAACACCTCGTTGGTCAGCGTCGCGGTGAAGGCCGGGCCGAGGGCTTTAAGCCGCTGCAGCAGATCCTGCCGCTCGGCCGTCTGCTCAGGAACGGCAAGGGCCTGAGCCTGCGCCTCTTCCAGCGCCGCAAGCTGGTCACGCATCAGCATCAGCCGCGCGTGCTCGCGCGTCACTTCGGCCAGCAGCTGCGGCGGCAGCGGCTGCCCCTGCCAGTCGCGCTGCCGTGCGAGCCAGCTCAGCCAGTCCCGCCGCCGCGGATTGCCGGCCGCCATTCCCCGAAGCCGCAGCAGCGCCTTGATCCGGTTGGTATGGGCCGTCTGTTCCTTGACCAGCCGATCGCGTTCGCGGCTGGCGCGCCTGGCGTCTTCCTGCGCCACACTCGGCACCCGCACGATCCGCACCACCCGCGGCTCACCGCGCAAATAGGCCATCAACGTCCGCAGCAGAAGCTCCCCGTCGATCCGGTCCGTCTTGGTCCGCCGCGATCGCTGCTCCACCGCGATGCTCGCCGGGTCGAACACGAAGTTCAAAATCCCGGCGGCCTCCAGCAGCCGGTGCAGCCAGAAGCCATCGTAGCCGGCCTCGTAGCAGCTCACCACACGCGGCACCGATCCGAGCTTCTCCCCCGCCCGGCTGCGGACCTTCTCAATTAACCCCAGCAGCCCCGCATGATCGCCGCCCTCCAGCTTGTGACGCGACATCCGATCCCGATCCGGGCTGTGCAGCGTCACCA
>NZ_JAGKJI010000167.1 GCF_020329485.1 Bradyrhizobium cenepequi | reverse complement strand
GTCAAGTTCGATCTGGAGCTGAACTTGAGCGAGCGTGGCGAGGTCATCGCCGGCACGCTGGGCTATGCCACGGCGCTGTTCGACGAAGCGACCATTGAGCGCCAGCGTGGCTATTTGCTGGCGCTGCTGCGGGCGATGGTGGCCGATGCCGAGCAGCCGGTTGGGCGGATTGGGCTGCTGTCGTCCGCTGAGCGCACCTATCTGTTGGAGGAGTTGAACCGGACGGCGGCGGCGTATCCGTCGGAGGTGTGCATCCACGCGTTGTTCGAGGCGCAGGTGCGCCAGGCGCCGGATGCGGAAGCCGCGCTCTCGGATCTGTGCAACGAAGAGGCGCGCACGCCATTCGATCTTGGGCGCGGCCCGCTGATCCGCGGCCGGCTGATCCGGATGTCGGATGAGGAGCACGTGTTCCTGCTGACGCAGCATCATATCGTCTCGGACGGCTGGTCGATGGGCGTCCTGGTGCGTGAACTCAGTGCGTTGTACCGGGCGTTCGTGGCTGGACAAGACGATCCGCTGCCGCCGCTGGTGATCCAGTATTCGGACTATGCCGCCTGGCAGCGGCAGTGGCTGTCGGGCGAGCGGCTGCAGAGCCAGGCGCAGTATTGGCGCAACACGCTGGCTGGTGCGCCGGCCCGTCTTGCCTTGCCGACGGACCGGCCGCGGCCGGAACAGCAGTCGTTTGCCGGGGGCACGGTGCCTGTCGTCATCGATGCGGATCTGACGCGAGAGTTGAAGCGGCTGAGCCGGCGGCATGGCACGACGTTGTTCATGACGGTGCTGGCGGCGTGGGCCGCGGTGCTGTCGCGCCTGGCGGGGCAGGACGATCTTGTGATCGGGGTGCCGACCGCCAATCG
>NZ_JAGKJI010000166.1 GCF_020329485.1 Bradyrhizobium cenepequi | reverse complement strand
CAGGCGCAGTATTGGCGCAACACGCTGGCTGGTGCGCCGGCCCGTCTTGCCTTGCCGACGGACCGGCCGCGGCCGGAACAGCAGTCGTTTGCCGGGGGCACGGTGCCTGTCGTCATCGATGCGGATCTGACGCGAGAGTTGAAGCGGCTGAGCCGGCGGCATGGCACGACGTTGTTCATGACGGTGCTGGCGGCGTGGGCCGCGGTGCTGTCGCGCCTGGCGGGGCAGGACGATCTTGTGATCGGGGTGCCGACCGCCAATCGTGGTCGCCGCGAGATCGAAGAGTTGATCGGCTTCTTCGTCAACACCCTGGCGCTTCGCCTCGACCTGTCGGGCGCGCCGAGCGTGGTGGAGCTGTTGGAGCGGACGCGGCGCACGGCATTGGCGGCGCAGGAGCATCAGGACCTGCCGTTTGAGCAGGTGGTGGAGATCGTGCAGCCGCCGCGCTCGCTGGATCACACGCCGTTGTTCCAGGTGGGGTTGGCCTGGCAGAACCACGCCGATCCGTGCTTCGACCTTCCCGGGCTGAGCGTGGAGGCTGCGGGGCATGGGTTCGATCAGGTCAAGTTCGATCTGGAGCTGAACTTGAGCGAGCGTGGCGAGGTCATCGCCGGCACGCTGGGCTATGCCACGGCGCTGTTCGACGAAGCGACCATTGAGCGCCAGCGTGGCTATTTGCTGGCGCTGCTGCGGGCGATGGTGGCCGATGCCGAGCAGCCGGTTGGGCGGATTGGGCTGCTGTCGTCCGCTGAGCGCACCTATCTGTTGGAGGAGTTGAACCGGACGGCGGCGGCGTATCCGTCGGAGGTGTGCATCCACGCGTTGTTCGAGGCGCAGGTGCGCCAGGCGCCGGATGCGG
>NZ_JAGKJI010000165.1 GCF_020329485.1 Bradyrhizobium cenepequi | reverse complement strand
CTGCTGCTGCAGCAATGGTATGGACTGTCCGATCCGGAGCTTGAAGAGGCGCTGGATGACCGCGCCTCGTTCCGCGATTTCTGCGGTTTTGTGCTGGACGACGAGACCCCCGACCACGCGACGATCTGGCGCTTCCGCGAGGCGTTGCAGCGGGCCGGGTTGGACGAGACGCTGTTCGGTGAGATCGTGCGCCAGATTGATGCGCGTGGGCTGGTGCTGCGGCGGGGCACGCTGATCGACGCGAGCCTGATCCCGGCGGCGGTGAAGCCGCCGAAGCCGCCGGAAGATCCGCAGCCGCCCGGCCCGGACGGTCGGGCGCCGAGCAAGCTGGTCAACAGCAAGCGCGATGCGGATGCGCGCTGGACCAAGAAGGGTGGCAAGCGGTACTTCGGCTACAAGGCGCATGTCGGCATCGACCAGGGCTCGGCGATCATCCGCCGCAGCAAGCTGACCGACGCTGCGGTCAACGACACGGTGCCGGCCGACGAACTGATCTGCGGTGACGAGGAGGCGGTCTATGCCGACCAGGCCTATGACAAGCACGAGCGCCGCAGCGGGCTCGCGGCGCAGGGCATCAAGCCACGGCTGATGTTCCGGCCCAACAAGCATCATCCCCTGACCGAGCGGCAGAAGCGCTTCAACGACGCGGTGGGCCGGCGCCGCGCGCCGGTCGAGCAGGTCTTCGCGCGTCTCAAGGGCGTCTACCGCTGGGCGCGCGCCCGCTATCTGGGCCTGAGACGCAACCAGACGCATCTGCGTCTTATCTGCCTCGCCATGAACCTCAAACGATGGGCGGTGCTGCAGCCCGTGGGAGCTGCGGCGTGACCGCCACCGCCCGCTGCCATCGGACGGCCCTGAAAACGCGGC
>NZ_JAGKJI010000164.1 GCF_020329485.1 Bradyrhizobium cenepequi | reverse complement strand
GGCCGCGTTTTCAGGGCCGTCCGATGGCAGCGGGCGGTGGCGGTCACGCCGCAGCTCCCACGGGCTGCAGCACCGCCCATCGTTTGAGGTTCATGGCGAGGCAGATAAGACGCAGATGCGTCTGGTTGCGTCTCAGGCCCAGATAGCGGGCGCGCGCCCAGCGGTAGACGCCCTTGAGACGTGCGAAGACCTGCTCGACCGGCGCGCGGCGCCGTCCCACCGCGTCGTTGAAGCGCTTCTGCCGCTCGGTCAGGGGATGATGCTTGTTGGGCCGGAACATCAGCCGCGGCTTGATGCCCTGCGCCGCGAGCCCGCTGCGGCGCTCGTGCTTGTCATAGGCCTGGTCGGCATAGACCGCCTCCTCGTCACCGCAGATCAGTTCGTCGGCCGGCACCGTGTCGTTGACCGCAGCGTCGGTCAGCTTGCTGCGGCGGATGATCGCCGAGCCCTGGTCGATGCCGACATGCGCCTTGTAGCCGAAGTACCGCTTGCCACCCTTCTTGGTCCAGCGCGCATCCGCATCGCGCTTGCTGTTGACCAGCTTGCTCGGCGCCCGACCGTCCGGGCCGAGCGGCTGCGGATCTTCCGGCGGCTTCGGCGGCTTCACCGCCGCCGGGATCAGGCTCGCGTCGATCAGCGTGCCCCGCCGCAGCACCAGCCCACGCGCATCAATCTGGCGCACGATCTCACCGAACAGCGTCTCGTCCAACCCGGCCCGCTGCAACGCCTCGCGGAAGCGCCAGATCGTCGCGTGGTCGGGGGTCTCGTCGTCCAGCACAAAACCGCAGAAATCGCGGAACGAGGCGCGGTCATCCAGCGCCTCTTCAAGCTCCGGATCGGACAGTCCATACCATTGCTGCAGCAGCAG
>NZ_JAGKJI010000163.1 GCF_020329485.1 Bradyrhizobium cenepequi | reverse complement strand
CGGCGCACATGCCATCCTCGTCTTCGACGGCGCCGGCTATCACGGTGCCGGTGCCCTCTCCGTTCCAGACAACATCACCCTGCTACGCTTGCCGCCCTATGCGCCCGAGCTCAACCCGATCGAAAACGTCTGGGCCTACCTGCGTGCAAACAAACTCGCCATCACCGTGTTCGATGACTATGACGACATCGTCAACAAAACCTGCGACGCTTGGAACTTCTTTGCAACAGATCCACCGCGGATCGCTGCCATCACCACACGCCATTGGGCAACGGTCAGCCCTTAAGGCCGTTGGTATAAGACGCTCTCGGCCCGAGTGACAGACCAGTCGACTCAATCAGGCATCGCGCTGCTGATCGAGCGGTGCGAGACGCAAAAGCGCGAACTACATCCCGAGCAGATAGAGTAGGGCTGCCTGATGGCGGCTCAAAGCGCGAACTACCGATGCTTGCAGGCGTTGTGAGAAAACGGCCCCAGAACCGCTGGGGCCGCCAACCTTGGAGGTTTTCCTCCGGCCTGGGCTTGAGGAGTCGGCCGGAAGCCAAGGTCCGACGATGGTCGACCAATTTCGTTCCTACTTGACCGAGAACTGGTAACGGAACGCCAAGGTGCCCCTAAACCTCGTGGATTGCGAACCGGCCGCGCTGGCGGTGTAATCGCCCGGCTATGGGCACGAAACCGCGCGAGGTTATCTGGGGCGGCAGGATCATGGGCGCCGACATACGCGCTCAGGCCGCCCGGGAGGCCGCCCAGAAGGCCATCCGGGAGTCGGACCGTGCGGAGGCGGAAACCTGGTCCGTGCGCATGGAGGACTATGGTGGGCGGCCCAGCCGTCGCCGACGATCGGCCAGTGCATTAATGGCGGCCTCGGCTGGGCTT
>NZ_JAGKJI010000162.1 GCF_020329485.1 Bradyrhizobium cenepequi | reverse complement strand
GCCCGGCATGGTCGGAACATCGATCGTCTCAAACTCCCGGAGAGTGCAAACCGGTAGTGACCGCTTGAGCAACGACGAGATTGCGCGCCTGCGAAAGCTCGGGGTCGAGGTGGACAACATGTCGGATCAGGAGCTTCAAGATCTGGCTGCCGAACGTGCCCGCCAATTTGTGGAGAACGCGCCGACCTCGGCTGCACAGGCCGCAAAGATCATCCTCGATGGCGTCAAGGCAGGGAAATGGCGCATCCTGGTTGGCGAAGATGCCCAAGAGCTCGACGAACGCGTGCGGCGAGATCCGGAAAACGCCTACACGCCGGAGTTCTACAAGAGCTTTGCCGAAGAGGTCGGCTGGCGACTGGAGTGAGGCAGCAGGGCTCCTCAGCGCGCTGCAAGTAGGTATTCATATATGCTCAGATCAAGAAAGGGATGATGGCGCCGATTCAACAATAACCATCATGAGCTCCGATGCCGGAGCCGAGCCAATAAGCTCCAGCAGGGCTAGGGCGTTTAATTCAGGACGACTAGAGGTGGTTCTACGAGATGTTGGGATGATTGATACCATCTTTACTCCACCGGTGCTTAAGGTCTGAGTCTTTTGTAGTGGCGACGTGGAAAAGATCGATGCCGTTATCGTGGGTGCCGGTGTGGTCGGTGTGACTGCAGCCTTGGCTCTCCAACAGCGCGGGCTGAAGATCATGCTGCTGGACCAGCAAGCTGTCGCGCAGGGCTGCAGCTTTGGTAATGCAGGCGTGATCGCCCCGAGCGCATTTCCCCTCAGTGCCCAATATCGCATTGGCGACCTTCCAGCCGCGGTTTTGAAGGTGAATTCACCCGCCGCCCTTGATTGGGCCTCAGCCCCGCGGCTCTTGCCGTGGGGCTTCCAATACGGGAAGGCAACTCGACCGGACAAGG
>NZ_JAGKJI010000161.1 GCF_020329485.1 Bradyrhizobium cenepequi | reverse complement strand
CCTGGCTCGGAATCTCCCGGAAGGTCGGATCGACCTCTCGAAGCACCTCAAGGATCGGCGGCATGGAGTCGCCGACGGCCACCGAGATCTCATGGAACTGGGCAAAATCGGCGTCGCCGGTCTGCATGGCGACCGCGTCCAGACGGCGACCGAGGACGGCGGAGTAACACTGGTAGGCCACGGTGCCGATGAGCACGCCGCGCAGACGGAAGAAGCCGGCTTTTGCCAGTTGCTCCACCACCTGGCCTGTCATCAACGGAGGACGCGGCAGATAGGCCTCGCGCGTCAACGTGGCAACGAGGCGGCGCCGGCCCTTCAGGTCGGCCTTCAGATCCTTGAAGGCCTCAACCCTCTTGGTGATTTCAGGATCGTCGACAGGACCGACGTAGCGACGATCCTGACCGGCAGCGTCGACCTTGGGCGTGTCGAAGTACCAGTATTTTTTGCCCTTGACCTCGACCGGCACGAACCTGCCGTTTGAGGAGAACTCGGACGTGAAGCTTTCGTCGAGGCTGCGCTGGACCAGTTCCGAGTAAAGCGTCTGGTAGGCGATATCGAGCGGTTGGGACGTGGCCATGACCAAGATCCGTTATACTAATTTCGCGAAACTCCAACGCAACCGAGTTATACCAACGGCCTTGAGGATTGACTCAGATTTGGGATTCCCAAATCAGTGAGTTTCTGACTCGATGGTTGCTTCTTAGGGAGGAGCGACATCGATGGGGGCGGCGGTAGGGATCACCCGGGTTGATTTGACGGCTTCTGAGCTTCGCAAGGCGGCGCAAAGGGAGAAAGACAGCAGCGCGGCGCGGCGGATGTTGGCGCTTGCGCTTGTTCTGGCCGGCACGGATCGCAGAACGGCGGCAGAGAGTTGCGGAATGGATCGCCAGACCCTGCGGGACTGGGTGCACCGTTACAATGCGG